>NZ_JCAUAX010000002.1:0-1272799 GCF_059692175.1 Paenibacillus sp. J22R67
CCATGAAAAACTTTCCAAAACCATATTGGAAGGTTATTTAGCATGCTCAGTAATTAGTATAGCATCATCTTTTCGATTTTCTATTGAAAAATCTTGACAAGTTATTAGCTGTTATGCTTAGTAGTTATTTGCTTTTTCTATACTATTCTCTGTCGTATTAAAACCTTTGGTCCATACAAAGAAAAGGGAATCAGCGTCATACAATTGCATTCCGTATCTAGCGTTAGCCACCCGTGTATGCCCGGTTCCATCAACCCTAATTTTTTCAATACTTATGCTTGAAGAAAACCCTACTTTTCCGTGCAAAAAGTAGATCCACTCATCACGATATTGAAGAGAATCATACAATGGACAATTGTCTTTCATTGGATCAACGCTGTGTAGCAAAATAGTCGTAGTGCCGTCTATACTTGATTTATATAGGTTGTTTGCTTTAATGTAATAGCCCCATCCATCTTCTATGATGAAACTCTTTGAAACATTTTCAATAATTTTCTGCTTGCTTGAGCCACTTAATTCAGCCCGAATTAATTCATATGTATCGTTCTGAATATAGTAGAGCTGCGCCGTTAGATGTTAATGTAATGTGTATTTGTTTTGCATAATAATCCCAATCTGCTTTGTCTGTGTTTATCTCTAAAGTAGGAATTAGTAATTGTTTCGCATGCATGCGAAGTTTTTCTTGATCCTCTAAGAACTTCTGACATGCTTCTTTTTCCGTGGAATAGTTCTCCATCACATATGATTTCCAAGCTTCGCCACGACTTTCAATATATCTAGGCTTAACTGAATCTTCGGACAAAGTTAAGAGGACACAATGTGAATTAAGCCTTGATAGACGTTTTTCCAACATCTAAATTTCATTAGAAGTTATGAATGCCGCTCGATGATTTATATGGAACCTTTCTAGAAGATAAAATACACCTTTTGATATTTTCGTATGACTAAGTGAATCAATCCAATTGTATTGCTGCTCAAGATAATCAACATGACGAATTACAAGTTGAATATGTTCATCCTTGTCCATCGCTCTTAGAACGCCTTTGTATGAATGCAATACTTGCGAATAGTGTTCACTTATTGCAATTACTGTCTTTTCACTATTATGTGTTTGGCTATGTAATTTCTTTAATGCAGAAAATACTGAACTTTTTTCTGTGGTAGATAACCCTTCGATAATTACTCCCCGAATCATATTTCACCTCTTCAGTTTGTTTTCGTGTCCAACCCATCAAATCTCCATATTTCAAGACTCGGGAAACAACCAATAGTTGCGCCGTTCGGCATCTCTTTCGATGTTTTAACTATCGTGCCCGTCAATACCTTTTGTTATCTTTCAAAACTAGTGATTGATTTGAATATTCACCATCAATTTATTTAATCCATCCATTGAGACATATAAGTACGGAACAGTTAAGTTGAAGAAAAAACATTGTATGCTTTCCATAATAGTACAAGATGTGATTCGCATAATGTTTTATAACAGATAAATTTATTATGGTGACGCCATTTTATTGCTTGGCTTTTTATTCTTTACTGTATAAGTAATCTTCTATAAAAGGGGCTGGTTGTTTTGCGTAGAAATAAGAACATGCCTCTAATCATTTTATTGTGTATCTCCTTATTAATAGTTCTTATTGTGAACGCTATCCTTAATATAAAAATATACATTGTGTATATCACAGGTCTCGGTCCTTTATTAATTATAGGACTAATAATTTTAACTATTATGATTCTTTACCTCAAAGGTAATAAATAACGAAGATTTTATCTTTCCTCCCCGTTAGTTCAGCAAAAAGCAGCCGATCGAGAATGTCGGCTGCCTCGGTGTCATATGTAATAGTTCAATTAACTTAGAATTACACTTTTCGAGCTAGAATTCCACCTTCTTTATCCTGCACCTTAGTTTCATAGAGTGAAAATTCATGTTCATCAAATTTGTATCGGTAATAATTATGTAATGAAAAAACAGCGTTTGGATGGGAATTAGCAAATATCCATTGAATAGTTTCAATACCGCAACCAATGTTCTCATAGTGAATATCATATTCAGAAATCGGAACGGTTTGGAAACTCATCATTTTTAACTGTTCGGCGTTGTCGCATTCAAGATCGATGCCATGTTGCTCGTCAGCCTCGTTTCACTAAATCCAATAATTGCCCATGGAACGGCAGTATTGAACAAAGCCATAACCGTCATCCTGAACCACTGGATCTTTCGCAGCTCGAATGGCTTCCGTAATACGAGCATGATCGTTGTTATGGCAATCAAACCAAAGCTGGACCTAAGAAACGCGATCGTCCAAGGACCGAAATCCTCAAGCAGATGCTTAATGAAGAAAAAGAAGCCTCCCCAGATGAGACTTAGCATCAATAACGCCGAAAAAAGCAAACGATTCATAACTAATCCTTCTTCCTGCCGATTTTATTTTTAGCCTTCCAGTTGACCAAGAATATGCCAATGAAAATACCAATCCCCCCGACATAAACATACCAGTGGATAACCTCACCCAGAATCAACCATCCGGACAGGACGCCGAAGAACGGAGCTAAAAACAGAAAAGCGCTTGTTTTGCCCGGGTCTCCTTTGCTGAGCAGATAATACCATGTTGCAAACTGGACGATCGATCCTAGTATCGCTAAATAGAGGATGACTCCGGATGAGGTCCAGTTGAGAATAAGGCGCGGAGTTTCCATACTTAAGCTTAACACCAGGAGGAGCAATCCTCCGAACAACATTTGATACGCCGTCAACACCCAGTTGTCGAATCGTTCCCCCCATTTTTTGACCAATAAGGTAGCAATCGCCCATGCTAGCGCGGAACCTAGTCCGAGTAACGTTCCAATCGAGAATTGCATGTGGAATCCTAGCGTTACGAATACGCCGGCAAATCCGACGATTACGCCTATCCATTGATACAGCCGGTATCTCAAGCCCATAAACGCGCTTCCTAAGACCACGACGAGTAGCGGATTGACGAACGTTAAAATCGAGGTTTCCCCCGACGGAATCGTACGCATACTCAAGAATATACATCCCATTACCGCTGTCGTCTGAAAAACACCAATAAGCAGAAGTCTAGCCCAATCCCGGGTGATTACAGGCAAACGCCTGTTTTTTAACGTTACGGCCAGCGCCATAATAACACCTGCCAGCGTAAAGCGTATGCCTACGAGTAGCAGGGGAGAGACGTACGATAGTCCAACCTTGCCGACCGCAAAAGATGAGCCCATTAGAGATGTGGCAAGCACGACAAGTAATCCCAAAGCATAACGCTTCATAAACTTTTCCTCTTCCTTTGTTTTGTTTCTCTATGCTACCATGAGATTACTTCGGTCGCGGTCGAATCATAATAACAAAGGGATTGGAGTGAATTGATTATGAACCCGAACGTCACGGAGACCGCTCAATTAATTGGCGACCCCTCTCGTCTTGCGATGTTATTGAGTTTGCTTGAAGGAAAAGCGTTGCCCGCCAGCGATCTGGCTCGAGCCGCACGAATATCGCCGCAGACGGCAAGTTCGCACTTAGCCAAGTTGGTCGAGGGCGGCCTGCTGCTACACGAGAATTACGGCAGACATAAGTACTTCCGTCTTGCCAATCATGAAGTCGCGCACGCTCTAGAATCGCTCCTTGCGATTTCCCCTCCTAAGCCGATTCGTTCTTTGCGCGAATCGGACGAGCTTAATCACTTACGGCATGCCCGAACTTGTTACGATCATTTGGCCGGCAAGATCGGGGTTGCTCTTACGGATCGACTAGTCGATATGCGATGGCTGGAAGAGTCGGAGAAAGATTATGCGCTAAGCTCGGAGGGCAAGGAAAAACTGCAGAACTGGGGCGTGGAAATCGAAGTTATTCCTAAGAAACGTCGGTATTTTGCTCGACAATGCTTAGATTGGAGCGAGCGACGTCATCACTTGGCAGGAAGTCTAGGATCCGCGATAACCACTCGATTGTTCGAGTTGAAGTGGATTGAGAGATTGCCTAACGGACGGGCAGTCCGCGTAACGAACGAAGGAATGCAGGGACTTAGAAGCGAATTCGGACTCACTATTCCTCCTTCCTTCTGAATTACCAAGAACCTCTCTGATACTTCATCGAAGAGGTTCTTTTATTCAATTTTTCTCAAAGAGGTTCGCCCAACCTATGATTCGATGCAACGGAATTCAACTAATCTGCGCGCTACATAAACGAAAACAGGAACAGATGCCGCGGCAAACTGCTCCCTGTTTATTGTGCTATAGTTCCTCGTTAGTTTAAGGAACTAATATAAAAACCCGATATCCTTTAACACCGTGAGACCCCTAAAAATAAGTTTTAGACTGAGCATAAAAATTAAAACAGCGACAGCCATGGACTAGTAAATATAGTCCTAGTCTGACGCTGTTTTATTGTGCTATTCTCGTCTAGCTTTTTCACAAAAATTTTCTGTATAAACCCTTGTAAATATTGATACTCAATATTAAAGTAGATGCAGTCAATAACCAATTATGACTCCAAATCGAATATACAGAGATAGCAATAAACATTAAACCTAATAAAATTATAGCTGGTTTTGCCCCAAATTTTTTTCGAATAATACTTAAAACTACAATAAATAAAATAGCATAAAAAAATAACATTCCAACTAGACCTAGATATGCAACGATCATGTACACACCACCTAATTACGAAGGTTGATTATATTATAGCATCAATATTCCGAGGGAGCGTAATGATATATATATATGATATGGTTCACCTCAACCATGTAAATTCACAACCGTTTGAGGTCGTGGATTTTTTTCTAAATCTATTCACATGGACAAATCCTTGGTGGTACTATGAGTTTGTAAGAATCGGGATAAAAAGGAGAATCTTCAGCATGTTGCTCATCACTCTCAACTAAGCCGAAGTAACTTGTATAGCGTTCGTACACGGTATGAGAAAATTTGCCCGTAACGGCAGGTTTCTTTAGGTGTGCTTTTATCTATACGACGTCGGTTAGAAGAGACGACAGCAAGAAGCAGATGAATTTTTATCCGGAGGATTCCCATTGAAACCTATAAATAAGAGCGGATTGAGTATTCTTTATTTGTTGATGATCATGGAGGGTTTATCGCTACTCGGCACTCGAATGACCTCCATGTCGATTGGTATTTGGCTCTATCATTCGACGCATCAAACAACGCCGATTTTATGGATTGCATTATTTAACGAACTTCCGGCAATGCTCGCCGGAAGTATTGCTGGAATATGGGTGGACCGGTTCCCAAAACGTATCGTGTTTTTACTAAGCGATGCAGGGCAAGCAATAGGCAGCGCATTGTTAGTGATAAGCTTAGGGTTTGGCTTTTTTAGTCTGACGCTTTTGTTTGTGATTGTCTTCTTTCAGGGGACATGTACCATGTTCCAGAGTCCTGCCTTGCAAACCGTCACCACCATGCTGACAAATGAGAATCAGCGGGATCGGGTTAACGGCATTAGAGAAATGATATTTCCTCTTGCGGGAATCATTGCCCCTGCGTGCATAAGCATTCTCTATGAACCGCTAGGAATAACAGGCATTGTAATCGTGGATGGAATTACTTTTCTTGCGTCGGCGACCTTCTTGCTGTCGGTGCGTTTGCCAGATGAGGCCAAGATAGAGCGAATCCTACATCAAGAACAAGAGGCTTCTCGTGACATCTTAGGAGGAATTCGGTTTATGTTTCGGTATCGATTAATAAACCTAGTCGTATATGTTGGCATAATCAATTTCCTGCTGAACGGCACACTTGAAATGGTTGTTCCTTACGTGTCCGCCGGCTCTTCGGAGGAAATGGGCTGGGGAACTCCATTTGTACTGCTATGTATGAATGCCGGTGCATTTCTAGGAGCTCTAATCGTAGCATGGGTAGGACACTTTCGAGACCGGATTAAGGTAATGTCAGTAGGATACATTCTGACAGGACTTATGTTTATTGTAATCGCAACGGTCATGGGCCCAGTTGGGCGTGGAATCGCGTTATTGTTGCTGATGATACCGCTACCAGTTGGCAACGCTATGTTAAGCTCCCACTTTCAAATGTTTGTGCCCGCTGCAATACAAGGAAGAGTATTCGCCTTCCTGTACCAAATTAACATGATTTCTTCGGTGTTATCATTCTTTGCTTTGGGTCCGCTAGTCGACCGGGTCCTGCAGCCTGCTGCTGTAAGAGGAGAGCCTCCATGGTTGTTCTCATTCTTCAGTGCTCAAGCGTTTGCAGGAATTTCAATCCTATACTTCGCTGCGGGTACTGCAATAACTGCTGTTTCGTTAATAGCTATCCTTCGCCCGAAGAAATGAAGGAATTTGGATAATAATTGTGATACTTCAGGGTTTAACGAAACCAGGGAGTAGCTGCCGCGTGGCGAGCTGCTCCCTGGTTATTGCGCTATAGTGTCCCGTTAGATTCCTGTAGATGGATAAATTTCAGCTTTGTAAAAAAACGAGCGCCTCGGTACGATGGGGTTACGCACGAGGTCATTGCCTCAAAATCCCATCCAGGAGGACGCTCTACTATGAAGTTTAAATTACAAGATAAGCAAAATCAACTCATTGAAAACATTACCTTTCATCACCATAATGTTCAAGTAAAAAAACTCAAAAAAATGAAATCAATCATGAAGCTATGTGGAAAGCTAGCTCGACTCTTAGTTGGTATGGCTCGTAGTAATGAAACCTACAACCCCGATAAAATCTTTGCATTAGCAGCTTAGAATATACCTTATCTCACGTAAGTTGGCGTATTCGCAGGAGACAAAGAAAGCACGGAGTATCGGGATACATTACGCAAAAAGGCTCTGACCTGTTCCGTTAGAAAGACCGACCTCCACCCCTTAGATAGATGTGACGAAGGAATGAGAGGGCTATTGACCCGTCGAGACATGGGAGTGAAAATCGCTAAGGGCACCGTGGAGAATGCGTGCAGCATTTGGAATGAATTGGGTGATTCAACCCCACCTCTGTTCCCGCATGCCTTTTTAACGACACATCCTAATATATCTCGCTATCTTTCATTCATCATCGAAATCTAAAGGATGAAATCCTGCGAATAGACGAGCTTACGTGAGGAAATCAAATCATTCCGAGGGAGCGTAAGGGACTACATGGAGGGCAAAGTGGCGCTGAAAGAAGAGGGATAAAGCTATCAACTTTATGATCTCGAAGCAGAAATTATGGTACCACAGTGGATTTATGATCTATAAACCAAAGTAACGAAACCCAAAATATGAAAAAGCATAATGGGACCAAAAAGCTTTTGAATACGGATGTCCAGTTATAAACTTGTCGCCTATAAGAAAACCATTGATCTACTAGAAAAAATAAAATTGCTGCAAGAAGACTGATATAAAGGAGAACCATGCCAAATGCAAGATGTAATATGCCCATTAGAGTAAATTTAATCAAATTAGATTTTCGTAATGGTGTATATTCAAAAATGTTATAAACAATAAATTCACAGATTAAAGATGTTAATGTTCCATAGATTAATATTACTGGAAAAGCATAAGTAAAGTATATTGGGATAGAAGAAATACTGTCTTTTATATACCCCTTATATGATTTGTATTCAAGGATAGGAATATCGCTCCAAACACTTGGCTCAAAACAAGCGAAAATAATTACAAAAATACAAGAAGAGACAGATGCACTGATTAACTTTCGTGAAATTAAACTACTAATAAGCAACGCAATCCCCCCTCTTTTCGAAAATTTTTAATATACTTTCCGCAACTATTATTTATAGCCAACTACTTTTCCGAGTATGCTATCCTTTGAAATCGGACCATAATGTCTACTATCCCCACTTCGAATCCAGTCATCGCCAATAATATAATACTGCCCGTCAGGAACTCTGATTTCTTTCTTACTGGTTTCATCGCTTTCCTGAATAATCTTAATTACATTTTTGATACCTTCCGAACTTGGGTCGTTCTTAAGCGCTTTTTTTAATTCTTCTACGTCCATTCCACCCCAAAGTGCTTTACCATAAAAGGTATCGAGTTTTCTTCCATTGATAAAGACTCGACCTTTTTCAATCCTAATACTTTCTCCAGGAAGCGCTACTACCCTAGAGATCTCTATATCAGGCGATCCATTATTGGAGATTGCCGCCTTTGGCTTTTGGTAGTAAACGATGTCGCCTCTTTGAATGGTATTGGATGTGTAATAGCTCAGATCGATAACAACATCAGAACCAGAGAATTCGCTTTGTCTACGAGCCATATTATCATTCATATGCTTGTAAAGAATCGTGCCTTCTTCGACATTTACTTTGGTAACTTCTTCTGTAGTGTGGCTATCCCGTAACGGCTCTTGAGAACAAGCGGTGAAAAAGATCATAAAAAACATAAACACAATCAATCGATTCACACGTACACCTCCTAATCATCCTCATTAGCATTATATTACTAAAAAGGAGAAACTCATCTAAATATTTCCAACTTTTATGACATTACTTCAATGTAGTTATTTGATATGTATTGGAGGATAATATTGACGGTGATATTTGCATCAAAACTGGTAGTAAATTGACACCATCAACACAATCGTAAGCAGGTTCAACAGACTTTTTTTGTAACTAAACCGTTACTTGAATGAAAACAGGGAGCAGCTGCCACGGCAGTCTGCTCCCTGTTTATTTTATCACGAACAAAATTCACAAGCTCAGTAGAAGTTATGGAATACCCCCACAATTTCTCAATTTGTTCAACGGCTACTTTTGTGCGCCACAACCCTTTTAACGTTTCAGCCGACTCATATGTTGACGTGCAATCTCGAACGATATTTGTCATGTATCCATAAGAATGCATGTTCCGAATGCCGTAATTGCTGTTTATGATGCACTCGTCCGTCTCGAATCCCATATAAAAAAGAACTCTAATACCACGACTCCGGAGAAGACGGTCGAATTGTTCTTTAGAATAAATGAGCAGATCTCCTTCTTTCGGTTCTATTTCGTTAGGTATCTTGATTTGATCATAGACCTTACCATGCACACTCATCCAGGAACCATTAAAAACATTATCACTATGTCTGGATCTCCAAGTTTCAACCCACTCTGATTCTGGAAATGGATTACTCTTCTCTTCCATACCTCCCTTAGAATGTACCTCAGAAAACTCCTGAAGGTTTTCAAAATGATACCTTTCTTCCTCGCTCGTCGATGTGAGCCACTGAGGATAAGGACTTAAAAACTGAGAATGATTAAAATGGAAAATTTGGATGCCATGTTTTCGCAGTGAAGTTACTGCTGGCGTTATTTTGTTTAGAATGATCTCTTTCTTCCTAAATGCATGGGAAGTACCTCTCTCAGTGCTTAACTCAAAACCTAAGGAATCAATAACTGGGCCATCTTCCCAACCAAAGTTCCACAAGTCAACAAGGACAACTCCAATTTCTTCACTTCGAAATTGAACCCGGGAAGATGAACGTTTAAAGCATGATTCCGTATAAGGGACACCAGGACGTGGTGATCTCGGGGTGAAATCTAAGTCTAATGTAACTTCCATAACAAACACCTCCTGTAACGTTTTTCGTCACAAATGTGGAACATCCTTCAACTTAGGCTTATCACTCGTCACGTTAATCTGCCCAATAGCTTAAAGACAAAAGGAGCAGTTGCCACCGCAATCTGCTCCTAGGTTTGTTTGACTATCTTATATTTATTTCTTTCTCCCTATGTAAAGCAAATGGGATGATATCCCTAACACTGATGGATCCCCGGCTATTTTAATAAGTAGATCAATCAACTTTTCCTTTTCCCCTTGCTCGGCCCAATACTGTTTTTGTTCGTTATTTATTAATGCACCGATATTTGAAGAGCCAATTAAGTCAATCGTTTCAAACCCATGGCTCTCCATAAATGGTTTTATATCTTCAACATTGTAGTAATAAGCTCCTGTGAAACGACCTTGATCAGTATGATTAAAAATCCCATCTTCCATAAAACTATTAATGGATCCAATATTATCATTTGGTTTCCAAAATGTTGGGAACAGCAAGGAGGTAAGTACCATCCTCATTCTACTTTGGAAAGCAACAAAAATGATACCGTTATACTTAGTCACACGATGCAATTCCCTAACAGCGTCTATTCGATCATTTTCTATCTGCAAATGATATAGGGGGCCTAACATAAGAGAAGCATCGAAATTTTCATCTGAAATCCCCTGCAAATTAGTAGCATTCAACGAATAGAATCCGTTGAATTTTTCAGTTAATCCCAGCTCGTTAGCTTTTTCTTTTGCAATTTCGACTAATTTAGGTGTGATATCAGAGAGGGTCACGTTATATCCATTTCTCGCTAATTCAAACGAGTATTTTCCTGGTCCAGCACCATTATCTAAAATAGAACCAGAACTCGGCAAGTATTTCTTCATAAAATGCCAATTAATAGTGAATTCTAAAGGCTCCCTATCCAACCTTCCCCATTCATCAAAACTTGAATAATACTCAATTACGTTCTTCATCCTTATTTCCTCCCTTTTTAAACACAAATAACCTATCGCCTCAAAGAGGCGATAGGTATTACCATCGCGGTACCACTCTTCTTGATTCGCAAAAAATACATCGCAAATCCTTAGGACCCGATTACGGAGGTTAACCGTTAAGACTTACCGACTTCAGTCTTACCACTTATGGGTGAGTTGGGGAACCTATACACTGTCTCGCACCGTCCGACAGTTCTCTGGGCAATAGTTTTTCCTTAATAATCCCAATCATTGCGTTTCGAAATATAACATTTTGATTTGTAATGACAGTATATAATCCCAAATAATCCCTGTCAATCTAATATTTAACCATTAGCTAAATATTAAAGATAGGAAACAGCTTCTGCGGTAAACTGCCTGTTAGGTGAGCGAAAGGCTGCCGATCGTGCCGGCAGCCTCCCATTGCTGTGTATTGAACAAACAGTTCACCGTTAGCTTAATGATACATGGCACTGAAATTAGCCATTTTTTAAATATTGTTCTGCCTGGTATCCATCAACAGGAAAATTTTCAACTGTAACCGCACTATAATAAAACTCACCGATTGAACATTGTAGATTAATTAAAATTTCTCTTGGATTTATGGTTGCATCTTCCCATAATTCATCATGGAATACATACCCCACTTTAAGGTTTTCTAAATCCAATACTATGAAATCTCCGTTTAACCCCCAGCCTATAATTAGCAACCTTTCTGCAATACATCGTTGGTTTTCCTCGTATAAATTTTCATCAGGCATTTCATTGACTTGATAAAATGACACTTTGTTGAATTTAATATGCTGGTCAAATGAAAAACGAATAAAGAAATCAATAATTTCATTAGGAATCTTATTGTTAAATAAGAAGGAAGTTGTCTTATCTGATATTTTCTCTTTTTGTAGCTCTGCATTAGCGTTTATCAATTTTAACGCGCCCTCAAATAAATCGAAGCTCTTCTCCATCTTTCTTCCTCCGCAAGTCACGTTTTAATTTCGTACTATTCTGCCCATACTTCAAAAGATAACGGCAGCCGATCGTTTTCTGGCCGCCGTCATGTCGTGATTGAACTATCGTTCTGCGTTAGTTCCATCGTCACTAGCAAATATTCATTACATCACCATTCAAATTCAACATTTTCCCAGAGTTTTATTTTTCTTGATCTGAGCATCCAATCACAATCTCATAAAGGTCATTTCCTCTTAATTTTCATATTTCCCGGCAGTTACCTGCAGAAAGTTGTTAAGGGATACTCGAATTCCCTTTCCTCACGTATTTGGCTCTACAACAGATTACCTTTGATAATTAAAGTATTTTCCGTCCTCAACGTTGGAGTATCCTTAGACTGTGTCATCTATACCTTCGCCAATCTAGTTAGGTATTGGACTATCCGGCCCCTTAATTAAATCACTAAAATAATCTACATAGTACCCTTCAGAATCCCAGTAATCATTGTATTTTTGGTAAATATGAAGAATCTTTTCCTTGGGTGTCCCGCAACGTTTAAGAAGCCAATTTTTTATATATTTAATATCTTTATTTTCATCTTCCCAAATAAAATCTAGAATTACTGATTCTTTAGAGCCATTGTCTGGTACATAAATTGCGTATATTGATGAAAAGTAGTTTGCTAGATCGAATGTAACTTTCCTAAGATAAAGCTGAATCTCATCATCAAGGAGAAAATTCTTCCATCTAATATAATGATGAAAATAACAAACCTTCTCAGAGAAAGTAAAATCCACACAGCAAGGTCCGCTGATTTCCACAGTGCCACCAATCCCAGCCTGGACCTTCCAAGCCTTTCCATTGTCTATTGGATTATATGTAAGTAGGTAATTTGTAAATTCGTCGACGTACTTTAAAGATCTTGAATTTAGAACATCACATAATTGTTCAATGTCGTCTGGATTTAACATATGGCCTAAAAAAGCCGTGAAATTTGTCCCCATTTCATCCCGTCGGATATCATATCAAAAGATCATATTTATCGGCACTAGATATTACTTGAAGCGATAGTCACAGGCGATCGGCCCAACGAGAATAGAAATAAGGCGTGATCATCCGATCCCGCCTTATACTTTCAGTAATATTAATATTCGGGTTACTTATCGGTTGTATCCGAAACGTGTTCCTGCTAATGAACGCCATACGTCTTCGCACTTCAACAGAGTCTCGGCATCCAGCGGTTGCCCCTCTATCGACGCAATATTCTGCTCGATTTGGGCTAATCGGCTTACTCCAGAAATGATACTCGTCACGGATTCTTGCGCGGCACACCACTTCATCGCAAGTTGCAGGATACTCAATCCACATTCCGCAGCAATTTGAGTAAGCTTGTCTACTGCGGCAAAATTCTCATCTGACCAGTACCGGTTAAAGTATGTTTCATTATTGGCAAATCGAGTATTTTCCGTAGGCTGACCCGGCTTATGTTTACCAGCCAGTAACCCCCCGGCAATCGGGTTATAGATGACCATGCCCACGTCATGCGCTTTTAAAAAAGGAACGAGTTCTGTTTCTATGCCGCGGGTAATAGGGTTATAGACATTCTGAGTGATTATGGGTGCGATATAATTGCGTTTGTCGCAGATAGACAACATATCAGCGACTTGCCAAGCGGCATAGTTGCTGACACCAATATATCGAATTTTCCCCGCTTTTACCAAAGTAGACATCGTTTCAAGTGATTCTTCGATGGTTGTATCGTTGTCAGGCGCATGCATGTAGTAGATGTCGATATAATCAGTATCCAATCTCATTAAGCTAGCATCAACAGCAGATAGAATATTTCGGCGACTTAATCCCGCATTATTAGGGTTTTTACCCATAGGACCGCGTACCTTTGTCGCAATAATAATCTCATCACGCCTCCCTTTGAGACCTTTGCCGACAATCTTTTCGCTTTCACCCTGATTATACGAGTTTGCAGTATCAAAAAAATTAATGCCATGCTCAAATGAGTAATCCATGATTTTAAGACTATCAGCTTCGCTTGTTTGCCCTCCGAACATCATGGTTCCAAGACTTAACTTGGAAACTTTAAGACTTGTTTTTGACAAGTTATTATACTGCATAGGATAGCCTCCTTCATTTATCATCGATTTTAGAATACACCATATCCGGTGTTCCAAAAAGTAGTGATATTATTGTTACTTAGTTACTTTAACTTAACTAATTTGCCCGTCGTACAGTGTACAGTGAAGGGTTACAGCGCGTCACACCATTCGGTGTTTCAACTATTGTTCCCCCATAGCATTAACCATTTGAAATTTAGTCCTTTCTACCCTCCGTAGTGAATGAGATAAAGTTCTTATTATAAATCGGGAATGGAATAAAGTTCTTGTCATTTGGTATTTACAACCTTTAATGAGAACATGTTCTAGTCACCCAACATGCCAGATTAGTCATTTTCTCACCTCGCAGTAAAAATAATCGTCGTGTTATTCTCTGGTACTTATGTTATTTAGTCCTCAAAGCCGCCACTCTTTGCTCCACTACAGTTTTCTGTTAGCGAAACAAACAAGGAAGTTACCCCAATTCCTCAGCTGCACATTAGCACAATAGGCTGCACGCGGCAGCCTATTTACGATTGTTCAACTATCCGAATCCCTTCAAGAACAAATTTGGATGCTCAGTAAAAAAGAGCAGCTAGCTCTTAAAGGCCAGCGCTCTTTATATTTATTTGAATGATGAATACCCATCATCCACTTTGACTGTGGAGCCGTTAATACCGGATGCTTCTTCCGAAGCTAGGAACACAACTGTGTTCGCGATTTGTTCAGGATACTGCAATTGACCGCGCATATGCTTCTTGGCAATAGGATCTTCCAAGCCTCTATCTTTTAACCCATTTAAAATATTGGTATGCACGAAACCTGGAGCGACGCCAACAACGCGAATGTTCTGCGGTGCTAGCTCTGCTGCGGCAAACTGCGTCATCATCACGACAGCAGCTTTGGAGGAGTTGTAGCCCAGAGATCCGATATTCGTCGCGATATACCCCATAACGGACGCCGTGTTAATAATCGTTCCACCATGACCGAGCTCGGCCATTTTGCGAGCAGCGGCAACGATACCATAATAAACGCCGTCTTGGTTAATACGAATGATTTTATGATAATTTTCCACACTACCTTGTAAAATAGGACTCGAAAGCCCAATGCCTGCATTGTTGAACATCACGTCAAGCCGTCCATACGTTGACACTGAGAACGATGCCAACGCTTCAACTTGCTCGAAACTGCCGACATCCACTTGTTTAAATGCCGCTTCGCCGCCATTCTTCGTGATCATTTCAACGGTTTCTTGCCCTGTTATTTCATTAAAGTCAGCGACAATTACTTTTGCACCTTCTTGGGCAAACTTTAGAGAAGTCTCTTGGCCGATACCGCTGCCTCCGCCTGTAATTACAGCTACTTTGTTAGTGAATTTCATCTGTATTTCCCTCCAAGGTGTAGGTTAGTTATAACGTCCGGCTTAAGCGCTCATGCCGCCGTCGATGATCATTTCTGTCCCCGTGATGAAACTGGCTTCATCGGAAGCCAGGAATACGACCAAGCTCGCAACTTCTTCTGTTGTTCCCACACTTTTCAATGGGATCCCTGCTGCGAGCTGACTTGTTGTAATCTGCTTACCAGAAACTACTGCATCGCCCATCGCGGTTTGGATAACACCTGGATGAATTGAATTGACGCGCACCTGATGTTCGGCGACTTCCTTTGCCAGATCCTTGGACATGATGCGAACAGCTCCTTTACTTGCTCCGTAGAGAGTATGATTAGAGCTTCCCACAATACCTGCAAGAGAAGAAGTATTGATGATGGAGCCGCTTCTTTGCGCAATTATCGTCGGAACAACATGTTTCATGCCAAGAAATACGCCGACAACGTTAATGCCAAGTACGAAATTCCACTCATCTACGGCATATTCAGTAACAGGCTTGGCACTGTACATACCTGCATTATTGAATAGGATATCTATACTACCGAAGTGTTCTTTTGCCGCGTTCACAACAAGACTCCAACTTCTTCCTTTTGCACATCGTGCTTTACGAATATGACTTGATTTGAGACCGACTTAAGCTCATCCAACGTTTGTTGACCGAGCTGCTCATTAATATCTGTAAATACAACACGTGCACCTTGCTCCAAAAACTTCTTGACCGTCGCTTTACCGATCCCGCCTGCTCCGCCGGTTACAATGGCTGTTTTTCCTTGTAGTCTCATGGTTTCTTTGTCTCCTAGTTTTGTTTTTGGATAATCCTATATTGGCGTTCCTTTATCAATAAAGTATCTTTCTGTTTCAGTATAGATTAGAATTAAACATTAATATAATTAATAAATTTTAGTTTAATATAAGATGAATTAATGGTAAAAGGAAGCGAAATACATGAACCTTGATCAATTGCACTATGTTATCGAAATCGCCAAAACCAAGTCTTTGTCCGCGGCTTCGACCAATTTGCATGTCACCCAATCCGCTGTCAGTCAGTCGATTGCAAGTCTGGAGTCAGAGCTCGGATTCCCACTTTTTATTCGCTCTCGTTCAGGAACTAAGCCGACCAGGGAAGGACAGTACGTGATTGGTAAGATGGTGGAAGTCGTCAGCATACTGCAGGAAATCAAAGACAGATCTATGCGTTTAGCGGAGATTAAAGATGCTGAATTGCGGGTATCGGCGGTCCCTGGCGCCATGTCTCCCTTGGTAAAAACGGTTGGCGCTTTCAAATCGGATTATCCCAATGTGGCATTTCGCATTATGGAAGGTTCGTCACAAGAAATCATTGAAGAAATCATCCATAATAAAGTTGATATCGGACTGATCGCCATCAAAGGCGATGAGGCACTCAGAACAGGTATTATATTCGAACCCATTTGGGAAGGGAAAATGGTTATCGGCGTTTGGAAAGCCTCGTCGCTCGCACCTAAGAAGAAGGTAACCCCAGAGGAAATGCGCCAACACACTTACGTTTTATATGATGAGCCATTCGTCCTTGATTTTGTCCGTAGTTTCACAGAAATGTATGGACCTTTGACCCAGTTGTTCACAACCAATAACCCGTATGCCCTAATGTCGGCGTTGAAGGAAAATTTAGCGGTAACGGTGGGGTATGATTTTTCATTTATAACCAGCCCTCTTGCTTGGAGCAGGGAGCTTATACAATTGGAAATTAGCGGTGTGGAGCAAGAGCCCATTCGATTAGGCTGGGCGCGTTCCAAAACAAGTAAGGGCTCACAAGTGTCCAAAATGTTTATTCAACGGTTTTTGAACCATTTTCATATCCAAAAATGAGAAGAACCTGTTTCCTTCACAATAGAATGAAACAGGCTTTAGCAATGTTTGAACCGGAAATTAAGCGAATTTAATTGCACAGAAATCCATTCGGAAGTGACGAATTCTTCAAAACCGAGCTCGCCGCCATAGTGGTCTATACCGGCATGATAAAGAATTTGTACTAAGTTCCATTTACTAATAATCATAGAATATATTATTGAGAAGAATAAACGTAATAATAAAAGGTCAGTCTACAGAAGCAAACTCCTGAGCTTTTATTGTTTAACTATAGTTCACCGTCCCTCAGTTTGAAATACTCCTCCATGCCTTTCGTCGGGAATGAGATAGAGTTCTTGTCATTTGGTTTTGACAAGAACTTTATCCCATAATACAAAAAAGCCGCGATTTTCGCGGGACTTAATGAGATAATGTTCTTGTCACCCGACATATGCATCCTCTATTTGCCTTTATGAATGGATTCCTAACCAAACGCAAATTCTTAACCAATCGGCCATTCTTGTTCTATTTTCATTTCATCAATTAAAAGGAGCCCAGACTGGCTGAGGCGATCACCTATTGCTAAATGAAAAATGAAGCGCTGGGTCAATCAGCTCAAACTTGGCATAATTTTCTTTCACTTTTGTAGGCTCTTCTCCGAAAAAGGCTTTATAAAAATCGAGTGATTTTTGGAGGTTGCTGCAGTTTACCGCTACGTGCATTCTTTTAATCATGTCATTTACCTTCTTTCACAAACCGCTCAACACGGTTTTTAATCGAATCCCTGACATCACAAAATTTAGCCATAATTTCTAATTCTGTCCCACTTGCTTTTGCTGGATCATCAAAACCCCAGTGCCAACGCTCTGCTTTATCGTTACGCACGACAGGACAGTTATCGTTTGCATGACCGCACAAAGTAATGATGTAATCAGCTTTCTGTAGGATCTCTGGATCGATTATATCAGAAGTGTGCTCAGAAATGTCGATGCCAGCCTCTTTCATTACAACTACGGCGCGAGGATTAAGTCCATGCGCTTCCAATCCAGCACTTTTGACCTCATAATTATCACTTCCTAACGCTCTTAGAAATCCATCTGCCATTTGGCTTCTGCAAGAGTTACCTGTACAAAGAAAATACACGAGTTTCTTATCCATTTTTTTTAATCTCCTTGTTCATCTAATAGTTTATATGCCAATGTGGCAGTTGTAGCTCCAAGGATGGATGCCACTAAATATAACCATAAATGCTGCGTTGTACCCGAAACGATTGCGGGGCCAAACGATCGAGCTGGATTCATGGAAGCGCCGCTTATAGGGCCAGCAAACATTGCCATGAGACCAACAGTACCCCCTATTGCGATTCCTGCAAAACTTTTAATGGCTTTACCATGTACGGCAGATCCTAAAATGACTAACATAAGGACAAACGTTAAAATAAATTCAAGAACAAATGCTTGCCCTTCCGTTGAAATTGGAATAGTTGCACCTAGATCTGCAATATTCCCAAATAATAAATATAGCGTATAACTCGCGGCAGTCGCTGCAACAAACTGTATAACGATATAGTAAAGACTTTCTCTTGAAGACATGTCGCCACGCAACCAAAACCCGATGGTAACCGCAGGATTGAAATGAGCACCGGAAATATGCCCAAAAGTGTAGATGAGAGCCATAACTACGAGCCCGAAGGTGAGAGCAACACCCACATGCGTAATACTTTTGGTGATTTCGTCTATTATCATCGCGCCTGGCCCAGCAAAGACCAAAAAATAAGTACCAATAAATTCAGCAATTAACCTCTTCTTCATTGTTCTCCTAAAATATTAATCAAAAAAAGTTGATTTAAAGTCCAAAAAATTTAGCAACAATCACTACCGTTATTCCGAGCAGGTTTAAAAATACAGCACAATTGCTCAGAAAGTATTCGACTTACTTCAGTTTGATTTATTTCGTAGTAACTCCAAGTACCGCGTGTTTCCTTTGTAATCATCCTCGCATCCAACAGAATTTTCAAATGATACGATAGTTTAGATTGAGGCATATCTACAATTTCAGTAAGATCACACACACAGGTGTTACCACGCTGAGTAAGTTCATACATGATTTGCAATCGTTTCACATCGGCAAGTGCTTTGAATTTTGATTCATACTCTTTTAAGGATACAATTGGCTCATTTACTGATGTAATCGGTATTTCTTTGATCATTGTCTACACCTTCTTTTGAAATTAGCAGCAGCTGCAACATGCTGTTTGAGTTTGTATGCGAGTTTTTATAGTCAAAGCTTTAAGTCCAAAAATTGCATTTTTCAACAATCGGCGATTTTTTCTCTCATTGCTTATTTGCCATGCTGTAACAGCAGCTTTTTCAATTTCTGATTTGCGCTGAAGCATCTGACTCTCAATAGAATAATAATTCAGATTCATTTTAACACCTCCACTACTATTAATCAATTTTTTTTGATTTAACTTAATGATCTCAATTTACCATCTTTTTCATATGAGGTCAATCATTTAATCAAAATAAATTGATGTACTTGTTTCATCCGTTCCTTCTTGCAAGTTGAATGTTCAGTTGTGCCTCTCCAGGAGTTACAGGTCGGGTAACAGGTCAGTTCACATGTCCCTACTTTGTCGAAAGCTATTGGGTTATCGAGAAAGGCGTTCTTCTTGACTTTACAATGGGTCATGTTAGTGGAGCGGTAAAGTTTAGTCGCCGGTATTAGGAGAATTTTTTTCTTTGATCCGACCTGAAAATTGAACTCCTATAAAGTAGATGAATTTGTGTCGCAAGACTACAATGTTGGGACATTTGTGCATTTTTTGATGACACAAATCCACCCACATAAAAATAAAAAAGCCTGATTCCTCACGCATATACATTTATAGTTATGTAGGTACTTTTGTGTCATTGGACAGTTGCCCACACGCTTACCGTGTGGGTGTAGTATCGTTCTCCTTTCAATACTTTCTTCGCTATGCTCGCCCAGTCCATCTATTACATAAATCAGGTTTATATATTCATGGCAGTGTGGGACCCGATCTTATTCTTCTAATATAATTAAAAGAGAGATTTCTTTTTGTTTACAAAGAAGGGGCTGCCCTCTAGTCATTTATGATGACCTTCGGGATAGCCCCTTTCTTCGCGTTACAACCTAAGCAAATACAACCTCTTAGACATCATCCAACAACGATGCTTCATTGTAACGGCATGCCTACTACTATTATTTCGAAGCCGCTGCCTTTCACCAACCGAAAGTTCTCTGAACAGCGTTTCCGGATCTGCTTGTCCTCATCGTCGCATTTAACCTAATGTGTGTTCAAGCTCACGATACTCTGGACTGAATATTCTGTCAAAAAAGCGGTTCCAGGCGATCTCTTTTCTGATAGTCAACCATCCAACCTGGATATTCAGGAGGCAGTGTACTCACTTCGTCAAGTTGGCGAATTTCATCATCCGTCAGTTCTAAATTTGCAGCTTCCAGATTTTCTTCCAACTGATCCAATCGTTTCGCTCCAACAAGAACGGAGGTTACAACTGGTCTTGTCATCAGCCAAGCGAGCGCTACACTTGCTATACTTGTCCCGTGTGCTTCAGCGATCGGTTTTAACGTATCAATGATATTCCAAGCTCGCTCTTTATCTACAATCGGGAAATCAGCCGCAGAGCGGCGCGAATCCTCTGCCTTTTGATTGTTTCGATCATAACGCCCTGACAGCAGACCGCCAGCAAGCGGACCCCACACCAGAAGCCCCATCTTCTTCGCTTCCATCAAAGGTGCCAGCTCTCGCTCAACATCGCGGCTGGCAAGAGAATAATACCCCTGAACCGTTTCAAAGCGAGCCAGATTCTTGCGTTCCGAAATACCAAGAGCATCAGCAATTTTCCAAGCTAGCCAGTTCGACACTCCAATATATCGCACCTTACCCTGTGTTACCAGATCATTTAAAGCACCTAAAGTTTCTTCTACAGGTGTCACGAAATCATCGGCGTGAATCTGATACAAATCGATATAATCAGTCTTCAATCTCTTTAAACTTGCTTCCACTGCATTCATAATATGTCCTCTTGAAGCACCAACATCGTTACGTCCCGCACCTGTTCGTCCGGCGGCTTTGCTAGCAATTACAACTTCCTCCCGTGCAATACCAAGATTGCGGAAGGATTGTCCCAGAATAATTTCACTTTCACCTTCCGCATAAATATCAGCAGTATCAAAGAAATTAATTCCGATATCGACACTCTTTTTTATCATCTTGTCGGCTTCTTCCTGCCCAACTGAACCGAGAATTTTATAGCTATCCTTTCCACTCGTGAACGTCATTGTGCCTAACGCAAGTTGTGAAACTAAAAGTCCTGTATTTCCAAGCTGCTTATACTTCATTTTGTATATCCTCCTTAACATCGGGTATTCTAAAGCATGATAATACTCGCTTCGCAACCAGCAAGTATCTGTCCGCTACATCCGTTATTATCTGCCTATTTCTTTTTTATAGATAGTTCAATCGTATTGATTGTCTGCCTAATAATCCAAATGGAGTTGTTATCTTATGAATTACGTGGTCTAATGCATATTAAGAAAACCTTTTGTTATAAGAGGGGATTAATTCCATGGACAACAATCAGGAAAATGTTCAGGAGGTCCTGAACCGCTTAATAAACTTAATATTAAAAATACCTTTACGTACAAACATATTTCAGACAGAAATCCCCTTCCTTCAAATCTTGACCGAAAAAAGTCCTACGGTTGCATCAAAAGGTCCATTAAAACCGTCTCTCTGCATTATTGTGCAAGGGAAAACGCACATGCAGATTGGAGAAGATATTATTGAATACAAGCCGGGGAATTTTCTTGCAACAAGTGTAAGTATGCCGGTTACAGGTCAGGTGGTAGAAGCATCAGTTGCTGCTCCATATATGGCAGTTCGGATTGAATTGCCACCTGGAGAAGTCGCCGCTGTCGCAACTGAAGCGGACTTAAAGCTCCAACCAAAATCTAAACAGCAACATGGTATTTTTGTTGGCAAAACAACACTTGAGATATTGGAAGGTTTCGAAAAATTGCTTAAACTCTTACAAAACCCCAAAGCCGCAAAGTACCTCACACCATCAATAAAAAGAGAAATTATCTACTGGTTACTAACCGGAGAAGAAGGTACCGATTTTTACTTCAGCATGTTATGGCATCAGGAAGCTTCCCAGATAAGCAAGGTGGTCGACTGGGTCACACATAACTTTAATAGTACCATTAACATTAAAGAGCTAGCTAAACTTGGGAATATGAGCGTTTCCAGTCTTCATTACAAATTCAAAGAAGTGACCGGTATAACACCTTTACAATATCAAAAACAACTTCGGCTTCAAGAGGCGCGAAGGCTTCTACTTGACGGTGCAAATGTAACAGAAACGGCATTGCAAATGGGCTACCAAAGTTCGACTCAATTTAGCCGTGAGTATAAGAGGTTGTTTGGACTCTCACCAGTGCATTATCTCCGTTCCCGTAATGATGCCCATTCAAATCAGACATAATGTATATTTTATTCTTTGTTAAGACTTTAGGAAAATGAGCCGAATGAATAATAGGGCTGTCCCAAATAGGACAGCCCCCTTTATTTCTAAAGCACTTCACCAAGTCTTGTTAAATTTAAGCATCTGCCCGCCTGATACTTCGAGGCGTGTTGGATTCACCCATCCAAACTCATCCGTGCACAAAGAGGCAACCACCTCGCCGATATCGTCTGCTTTTCCGACTCTGTCTAATGCTATATTCGAGGCATCATGTTTCTTTTCGAGTGAGTGTAAGCTAAGAATCAACGCGATAGCAGTTATCCCTAGAAGTATTAAAATAATAATAGCCATCCAATTTGATAACTTTCGTTTATAAAACATCTAACACACCATCCATTTCAACCAAGTAACTTACCCACTCTGGCAGGCAGCCCCCAGTAAGTGTGTTTATTTAACAAACGTTCTTCGTTTTTCTTGACCATGCGATTTGTAAAGAAGGATGAGCGTGAGCTTGTTTTGACAAGCGTGGAAACAATAGTTATTAATACTGAACGTATACTACGCTATGACTTCAGAATTAAAAATACTGGCTCTTCCCTTACTTTGAACTAACTATCGTTCTGCGCTAGCTTAACTTATTTTATCAGCAAACCACACCGTCCAAGAGTCTTTTTCAATTATCGGAAATTGTGTTCCATCAATTTTACTTTTAATATACAATATTAGTTCATTAAGTTCGTTATCTGTTAACTCGTGCAAAATTGAACGACCTGTTCTTTCTTGAAGGTCGTGGTGTAATGATTCAACATCATTGTACTTTCGTCTAGTTTCCCATATCTGATTTTCGCTAAGTAGTCTAAATCCATTAGATTCGAGTGCATTTCGTACATTATTAGATTCATGTCGGCGATTAATTTCTTTATGAACTAATTTAGGATACTTCTCAAAAAAATAACCTCTAAGATGGCTCTCGTCTCCTGGCATTAAGCAATCCTTAGATGTCCTATCTTGAACTATTAAAATACCGTTATTCTTCAAAATGCGATTTGCTTCCTTAAAACACCTATTCAAGTCAACTAGATGGTGAATTAATGCTCTCTCTAGAATTATATCGTATCCACCTTCAGGAAGCTTCGTATCATAAGCATCTCCTTGAACAAACATAACGTTTTTGCAATCCATACAGTTCTGTGAAGCACCTTTTAACATTTCTTCAGAAAAGTCTACGCCCGTCACTTGTGATGCACCCATACTTAAAAAGGATTTGGTGTAAATGCCTCCGCCGCAACCGATATCAACAACTTGACTACCAATGACATCAACATTTTTTTCGATTATAGAAATCCATGATTCGTCGGCATCTCTTGTTGTATAGGTCATTCTGTTTTTATCTTCGTGGAAGTTAATAGGCATTTAAATCCCCCTTTAAAGTTTCACTTAATGAAACCGTGTTTCATAATAAATCACCAACATTCTACCACATAGTTCCAAATAAACCAACGGTCTTTTCAACTATGCTCCCCTTTCGTTGAGAAAAGGCAACGGATCCGACTTGGTCCGTTGCCTTCTCATGTTAATATTGAACTCTCGGTTGCAATAGGTACGCATTTAACATCATCTTTTCAATTATTTAGGGGATGGGCATACCATTTTAATATCTTCCATATCTAACACTTGAGAGCTCTCGACTAAACTGCTTAAAGGGACGCTTTGCTCATTTTCTGGTTGATCCAAAGGATAAACTGTGGCGGTTTCATTCTCTTCGTCGACATGTTGAATGTAGATTGGCTTCCCGTTATAAGTGACATCAACCATGGTAGGTGAAACTGCAATCTCTTGTGCGCGTTGATTGTTCATTTTCCGGCCTCCTTCACGTACTAGTTACATTATTTGTGTATGTGAAAGGATCTATTCATGGAAAGGCACGTACAAATATACTGTGGTGCCTTATATTTTCCGAGCTGGAATGGCATTACGCCGGATGCTGTTTTTCAAAGCTTATTTTGACCATCATTAATGTATTTCCTGAGCAAAATAGTGCTCAACTCATCGATAAACTGTTCGAAGCAGCTGATCGTTTAGGCATTCCATACAAGAGATATTCTACGAAGTGATTACGCAATGCTGCCCGTTACTTCAGCAAAATAGGGATCGTCAAACTGCATTGCAGCCGGCGATCCCTATTTAAGTAACGTTATCAGTTAGCACAACAACAGGCCGTATACGTCAAAGGGTAATCTTTTTTTGTAGTATTTGATTACTTCATCGGTTGAATCGGATTGCTCTTCAAGATGTCTTCCACTTCTTGGTAGCCATCAGGGTAGGCAAAGTTATAGCGCGCCGGAAGAGCGAACACGTATTTGTCATTGCGCAACAGTTCGCTTGGGCCGATAGGCGCTGCGCCGATGTGGAATTTATCCTGCTGAAGGTCGTTCCATTGGTCGACAGTAAAGACGAGAATAGGGATATCCTGTTTAGGCTGTTCAGCGGTCCATTCGGGATGGCGGATGCTGAGTTTCGCGCCGCTGACCTTATCGCCTTGCGCATCCCCTACAGAAAGACCCTCCCATTTGTCCGTTACGATCGTGTACCCTTTCCAACTGTCCGGCAGCGTGAAACGGAAGCCATATTGGGTGTTCTCATAGACGGTTTGGCCTACTTGACCCGTTTGTCCCGTAATACTAATCTCCCGTTTGTCCCCATCCCACTTTACATTAGCTCCAAGTGACTCAGAAACAACCCTCAAAGGAACATAGCTGGATCCATCTACGATCTGCAAATCAGCATTGATTATTTTCCCGTTAATAAATAATTTAATATCCGTTGCCGCATAAGCGCCAACAGCAATAGATGCTGTGATAACACCAGTAAGTCCAAGCGCAATTAATAATTTCTTCTTCAAGTAAATTCCTCCTCATGTTGTTTCCCCATCATTTCTCTAATGCTTACGCCAGTTTCTATCCCCTCGATGAGTTTAGTTTTCGCTTACAGTACCTTAAACGTATGATTGGTTGAAATTGTTGCAAAAATTTTATCCATCACATTAGTCTATTATTCGTTGTCACCATGAAGCAAATTACATCAAATTAGTTATTCCGTTACTCAACCTGATAGGTGGGAATTAGTCTTATTTTACCATTACACTTTTAATCTCCTAGTCACTCACAGATTAATTTTAGGGGTCTAGATTACCTATGACTATCTCATCATGACCACGCTCTACTCCGTTACTTCAGTGAATCATAAAAAGAGTTGCTTCAATGCAGCGTAATCCACACCCAAACTAGCGTTCCAATACTAATTCTCTCTTTTTCATTGAAACCATTCACAACATTTTATAAGATAGAAATTGTTCCGTAGTCTCAAATATCCTAAAATGTTATACTTCAATAATCTATTATGTGTATTTTTAGCAACCAAAGGGGTGATCAGCATGCTGATAGCTGAACGCTATTTGACTTTATACGACCGTTTTGGCGGTGGAAACTCGAATGGCGAAGCTGTGGAGGCAACTCTGGAAGAGTTGGCAAATGCGCTATTCTGCACGTCAAGGAACGCGAAACTTGTGCTGAAGAAATTAGAGGAAGAGTGTCTCATAAATTGGCTACCTGGCCGCGGTCGCGGTAATCGATCACACATAATTTTCAAGGTGCATAAAGAAAACTTCTTGCTCAACCTGGCTACGTCCAAAGCAGATCAAGGCGATTATCGCACATCGTTCGAAGTGCTCAGCATGTACGGTGAAGGAACAGAAGCCAAGATCAAGTTCATCGAATGGCTGCAGGGGAGATTCGGCTACCAGAAGGAAACGGTGAGAGGTCTTACCGAATGCGATACGCTTCGTTTTCCCGTCTACCGTAGCGTCCAAACGCTTGATCCTGCTAAAGTGAATTATGCCTTCGACTCACACATCATCCGGCAAATCTTCGATCGTCTAGTCACGTATGACGAGACGGTAGATCGGATAATTCCCGGAATAGCTCATACGTGGAACACAGATTCGCAGGCAATGGAATGGACTTTCTACTTACGTAAAGGTGTCTTGTTCCATTCGGGTCGTGAACTGACCTCTCAGGATGTAGTCTTTACTTTCGAACGGCTTCGCTCTCAAAACATGCCTAACCGCTGGATGATGAGAAACCTTTCGGTTGTGGAAGCTCTAGGACCGCGTACTGTGCGTTTTGTACTCTCGCAATCAAATCGGATTTTTGACCGTTTTTTATGCTCAGCCGCTTCTTCCATCTTGCCTCTGGATTTGAACGGACACATTGAAGAAGACTATTGGCGACTGCCGACGGGCACAGGACCTTTCCAACTGCTCTCCTTTTCTCCACATCGCATTGAGTTAGCTGCCAATACCTCCTTCTATGCGGGAAGACCCTACTTGGATGACGTCGATATCATCATCATGCCGGAAGATTGCCAACAGGAGTCTACAATTGGCTTGCCCTCCGTGATACAAACTCATGATGGGGATAAGTCGGTGCAGGAAGAGCATCCAGAAGAAAATTGGCAATCTCTCGTCCGGTTGTGCGACGGCTGCACAATGATGACATGGAACGGCAATAAAGAGGGGTGGACACAGAACGAGAACTTCCGCAAAGCCGTAAGTCTCATGCTCGATCCTGTGGCTATGCAAGTCGAACTAGGCGGAGAACGCGTGCTGCCTGCTTATTATTTGCGCCCTGAAGACAGTTTGCAATATGAGCGCAAAACTGCAACCGATTCGGAAATCTATCATGCACTGTCCCAATCCAGCTACGACGGGACCGAGCTTCGACTTGTCGTACACGAAAAGTATGAACGAGACGGACGATGGATCGTAACGCGCATGACTAACTTTGGCATTGCTGTCGAGCTGTTTTTGGCGAATTGGACGCAAGTTTTAGATCCTAAAATCATATCTAGCGCTGATTTCACTATTTCGGGGATCATTCTAGCCGAAGATGATGTCTGCGAGATCGACATGTATGAACATGAGGAATGCATCTCCAGTACTTATCTAACTCCTTCACTCAAGTGCTGGATTCTTTCCAAGATTGACTTGGCTCTTGCCTCTGAAAGCATTCAAGCCCGTAGAAGCCACATGCGCGATATCGAGGCACGTCTCAGGGAAGAGTGTCATATCATTTTCCTGCATCATCGACAGCTGAATACTTATATGCATCCTTCGGTTAGAGGCGCTTCATTCAACTCTAACGGCTGGATTGACTTTAAACAAATTTGGTTGGAAAAATGATCAAAAGATACCGTTTCAAGTATAGTGTTAAACTCCCTACCGTTATTTCATTAATGCAAAAAAAGAGCTGCCGTGATGAAGCTCCTAAATTTTCAAAACTTAATTTACAAATATCTGGTTTCATTAATTGATTTAAAAAATCCAAACAATAACTTGAATCAAAATAATTCATCATCACAGTCATTACAAGTCCATGTGTTCCAATAGCTATTTTTTTCCCAGAGTGTTCTTTTAATATGTTTTTTATCACTGATATCGATCTATTCTGGCAATCAGAATTAGACTCCCTACCCGGTAAAGAATAATCAAAATAATAAAATTTCTCTCTAATAACTGACATTAAATCAGCAATATTTTCTCCAGCAAAATTCCTTTCCCTGAGATCTTCAAATGTTTTGATATCTAATCCTAAGTTTTGTGACAATCCCTCAATACTCAGGATTGCTCGGTTATAAGGGCTAGATATAATAACATCTATTCCTTCTTCTTTAAGAACTTCTGTAACTTTTTCAACATCGCTCTTGCCCTTAATGGTGAGTCCTCTTGTTCTTTCGGTTCCTTCAGTGTATGGTGATTCAGCATGCCTAACCATATAGATAATGGTCTTCATATAATCCTCCTTGAAATGTCGCGAAGTCAATCAGCTATCCTGCCCGTTCGAGGGTGAAGGACTGCCACGCTCTACTGATCGTTACTTAAACAGGCTGCCAGCATGCCGGCAACCTGTTTAAGTATTGAGCTATAGTTCTTACGTCCCTCAACAAATTAATTTCTTCTAAAGAAAAATAACGAATGCAAATTAATAAAACAGGCTGCCTATCTTTGGCAGCCTGTACACTTATGTGGCTTGAACTCATTGTGGAAATAATGAATCAATCTTATCTTCAACTTCCTTTAGCAACCCTTTGTAATACGATTCGTCATCGAGGAACCCGATACTACCAAATAATAAATGTCCTACAGGCTCAATACCAACGAAGTCAAAGATACCAATATCAGACGTGATTTTCAATCCATCGGTCATACCAATCTTATCGTAAATCTCTTGAGGAGTACCGTGTGTATTGATAATAAAACCTTGCTTACCTGTCAGCATCTTAATGATGCCTTCTTCACCAATACTATAGGCAAAGCCGTAAGAGTACACACGGTCAACATAACCTTTAAGGATAGCGGGAAGCCCCGTCCACCAGATTGGATAAATAAATGTAATTGCGTCCGCTTGGGTGATAAATTCCTGTTCCGTTTTAATATCCTGCGGAGTGTGTCCAGCTCTCATAGCAGCCGTATCTTCTGGTTTTAGCACAGGTTGGAAATTGAGCGAATACAAATCACGCACATTAACCTCATGACCGTTTTGTTTCAATACAGTGATCGTGGTTTCCAATATAGCACGATTAAAACTTTCAGGTTCTGGATGGGCATAGACTACAAGATGCTTCATTTCATATGACCTCCAATCGCATTATTTTTCAACATTTCTAAATCATGTTCAAACGATATGAGCATGATCTATTCACCTCCGAATAATCAAAGTTATCTTCAATGTATATTCGACAACACCGATTACAATCCTTCCATTTTGTTCCACATAGCCGCCCTTTACTTGAACAGGCTTACCGATATCCCCAGTAGCCCGCTGTCGTGGAGCTATAGTCTCCCATTAAAAATCACCTTTTTAGGCATGTTATCATAGTCTAACGACTTAGAATGAATGTCGAGATGGAGGCAAAGATCATGAGAAATCGATGGATTGTTGTGATGTTATTAGTTTGCAGCTATGTTATGTTGGAGGATTGGAACTAACCTCGATTGCTTAATGATTCGACGATAAATCTGACTAATGCACCTCTCCATTCTGCCTTGAGATTATTAATTGGATTTTTATGTTACTCACTCAAAATTCAAAATTTAAATCAACATACACTTTTCGAACTGATTTAACATAACATTTTAATATTGACTGTAGAAGGTGGAGATTCCTAATGTACGCTAGATTAAGTATGTTTAGATTAAAACCTGATGCCCCCATTTCATTTGCAGAGCAATGGGCGGAGAAAACTCACATGGTCCATCGATCATTAAAGGGATTTAGAGGTATTACATTTTTGGGAGAAGATATAAGTAATGAGTTCGGTGCCATAAGTTATTGGGAAACGAAAGAGGACGCAATAGCAGCCGGTGATACGATTGAGGTCAAAGTTTATTCCACTTTATCAAAAACTTATATCGAATCTCCGCCTATGATTACTATATATGGAGTTTATGACCTACCTACGGGAAACGGTGAATTAATATTTTCTGGGAAATTTAACTGGTAGGAGTTCTTAGATGGAAAAATCGAGGGCTCTTTTTTTATTCCTTCATTTTTAGACGGTCTCGTAAACTCTCCTTTTTATTGTCAACAGAAAATAAAGTCCTAGACTTGTCGCTGCTTTCATGAAACTAAGGTTCCCAGTTACTCCACAGCGGAGTATATCAAGGCGAAAAATGTTTCCAATTCCCTTCGGAAACAACTTCGACTGCTCCGTCGATTACTTTGATGGCAGTCTGATCATCAATCGCATACGTCGGTCCTTGCATCCCAGCGGCCCATCTCTCTGCAGCAGCCATGGTGTTTCCAGGCAGCATCTCGTGGTCCAGATGCGGAAATATTGCAAAATCAACCAGACTCAGCGTTTCATCACCACCGGTGGGTGGAGTCCAGCCAACGAAGAATTCCCCAATGTTAGGTGCCATCACCATGCTCCCGGCGCTCATTCCCACATAAACTGCCTGCAGCGACGGCAAGAGGTCTGCCAGTCCGGACTGCCTCATCCAGTGGCACAGATAGAGGGCGTCTCCGCCCGCCACCAGCAGGACGTCAGTCTCCCGGACCAGCGGCATTAATGCCTGCAGATGTGAGCAATAATTTCATAACTTCACTCCTTGTCGTTGTGTAGCGTTTGTCGTTTATTCCTTTAGACTTTTCAAAGTAAGGTGTCGTAATTCCCCCCCATTGTCTAGGTGTTCGATAAAATGATTGAAGTATCCTGCCGGTTACTTCAATGAAAGAAGGGAACATTTGCCGGCCGCGGCAAGAATAATCAATACCTTCAAGTAATGGCAGTCCCACAGTACCGTTTGCTAACCAAATTGGAACTGAACTGCCCACCTTTTATTGAGTAAAGGCTGCCGATCATGCTGGCAGCCTCCTCCTGATTATGCATATATACTAACGTTCTTTCGTTAGTTCAATCCATGGTCTTCATCAATTATCCATGAAACTCTTTAACAATAGCGTTAGTGATGTCACCTCGCTGACAATCCAAAGTCTTACATATCCATTAATCACTCATTTTTTGACTTTATATCTGGGGCATTTTTTAATGGCTTTTGAAGTGCGTCCACAATGGCCGCGAGGATACTTGTTGCTAAAATCCCCATTAGACATAATGATGTAGGACCCGCTGCATCATCACTACCTGTAACTGTAGTAAGCACCCTTAAACTTACTATTCCTATCAAAATGAGGAAAATGACTGTAAAAGCACATTTCTTTATAATCTTCAATGATTTAAGGGATAATTCAGAGAAAGCATTGTTCTTTTCGATGTAGGTTAATAGTTTATATGCTTGATACAACGCAACCGAAAACGCAATACAGAATCCGTATGCACATACTAAAAAGGGGATTAGGAAGTAAGCCGTATCGGGATGTACCCTTGCATCTCTAACGGCTATCTCAGGCAACCAGATACACAAAGCAAGCACTGCAATTCCAGCCAGAAAAATAATTACCTTTAAGAAAGTGGTTGAACCTCGTTTAACATTCATTTAAAACACCTCACTTATTTAATGACAACATGATTTTAGCATATTATTTATTGATAAACAATAAATTTATATTGTTTATATTTTTTGTTATTGAAATATCCTTTTAATTTTGACAAAAATAAAAAGCATTTCTCATTACAAAGAAATGCTCTTACTTTAAAATGTTAAATTTACAACTTGTTCAACATAACTTCCGTTCCTATATTTGTGTCGCCGTACATGTACATAAATGACACATAATTCCCTTCATTAACCGTCTTTTGTTTACGCGTATGTCTCTCTGCAAAAAGTAACGCACGTTCCGTAGTTGCTATTTTGCACCAGAAGTGTTTCTCATACATATAACCGCATATTGATCTTTACAATTCATTTTCTTGAAAACATGGTAATGTCAGGATAAGATTTTAAATAACAGGAGTCAGGGGGGCAAATATATGAACTTTATTTTTTTTCGCCGAATTATCCAAAGTACTGCACGGAATTTTGCTTTCACTTGAAAAACTGCGGAGTGAATGTACTTGGCATTAGCGATGTGGATTATTACTCACTGAACGAGAAGCTGAAACATTCACTTACTGAGTATATCAAAGTCGATCGTCTGGAAAATTATAACGAGGTTCTTCGCGCGGTCGGTTACTATACCCATAAATATGGAAAAATTGATCGTTTCGAATCTCTTAACGAGCATTGGTTAGAGCTTGATGCGTACATTCGAACGGACTTCAACATTTTCGGAACGAAGCTCGATTTCATTTCAAATTTGAAACAAAAATCAAAGATGGAAAAGTTTTTTAAAAAAAGCGGTGTCGAGTCCATACGTTCCATAACGAAATTCAATCGTGCGAAGGCAAAGAAATTCATTGAGAAAATCGGCTATCCCGTCGTTGTAAAACCGAATATAGGCGTGGGAGCAAACATGACTTACAAAATCGCGAGCGAGTCGGAGCTCGCGCATTTCTTGCATACCAAACCGCCAGAAGTCGAGTTTATCATGCAAGAGCATATAGACGGCGTACTGCAAACCTATGATGGTCTTGTCAACAAAGATGGAGAAATCATATTTGCTGCAAGCCACGAATTTCCCCATAGCATCATGGAAAGCGTAAATTCTGGAAATCATTTTAGCTATTATTGTTTAAAGGAAGTAAGCGCGGAAATTGAGGAAGCCGGTAGAAAGATCATCCGAACCTATGGGATCAAAGAACGCTTTTTTCATCTCGAGTTTTTCAAATCCAATGCGGATGGAAATATTATTGCGCTTGAAGTCAATATGAGGCCGCCTGGTTCGTGGATGACGGATGCGATCAATTACTCTTACGATATCGATATCTACGAACTATGGGCGAATATGGTTGTTAATAATCAGGTGGAAGGACCTTTTGTCGGGAAGTATTATACCGGGTTTGCCAGCCACAAAAACCACCTCCCCTACGCCCATGGGCATAAAGAGATCATGCAGCGATATCAACATGAAATTGTCTATCACTTCAGCATTGAAGATGTACAAAGCCAGTCAAGGGGAAATTATGCGTATCAATTTCGCTCAAAAAACTTTGATGAAGTGAAACGAATTGAAGCTTTTATTCATGCAGTGGAAAACAGAGTCGAGGTGTATGCATGAGTGTTACCTATCACAAGTCATATAGTGACAACTTGCATAGGGACATGGCATACAAAACCTACGGACATCAAGGGAAGCCCGTTCTTGTTTTTCCCACCTCCTGCGGACGGTTTTATCAGTATGAAGATTCCGGCATGATCGGCACGTTAGAAAGTTATACTGAACAAGGGCAAATTCAAGTCTGGACATGCGATAGCATTGATGAAGAGACATTTTATGCCAAGAACTCGACGACCGATGAGAAAATGAAACGCTATAACCAATATGATGCCTATGTGAAAGACGAACTCATTCCTTCTATTCTGGATCAAAGCAAGGAGAGCAACGGAGGACGAACTCTGAAGATCATGGCGACAGGATGTTCGCTGGGGGCTTATCACAGTGCCAACATGTTTTTCCGGCATCCACACTATTTTGACAGTTTAATTGCTTTAAGCGGTTTGTATTCGACCAATCGTTTTTTGGAGAAGAGGTCCCTCCTTCAGCTTATTACCATTCCCCACTTCACTATTTAAAAAACTTGGAGGACGATTCCTATTTGAATCAATACAGGAACAGCAAAATCATCGTTTGTACAGGCCAAGGCGCTTATGAAGATTTAATGCGATCGGAGACGCAGAAGCTCTTGGAAGTGCTGCAGGAGAAACACGTCCCAGCAAGCGTGGAATTTGGGGGCACGATGTTAATCATGATTGGTACTGGTGGAGGAAGCAAATCCTTTACTACATGAATCGGTGCTTAAGTTAAGAAGTATGACAGTCCTTTGACGTCCTCATACCTTGTATCTTTGGTTCTAAATTCTTAAAAATTGATCTAACGTTCCCCGGTAGCGAAATACCCGTTCTTTCGAGCTCGATTATAGGTTTGACAGTAAATCAGAGTCGCAGTACAGTTATTGATTCGTTGTTAAAAACTTCACCGTTATCACGGAAGCCGAAATTTTCATAAAGCCTTTTGGTAGCGACGTTATCCGATTTATAAGGTATCCAGCAGTAATGTGCTGGCCCTGCTGGAAAAGTGCGGATATATTCCAAGATTTTATTCATAGCTTCCCGACCATAACCCCTATTCTGGTATTGCTTGTCAATCATCAGTCGCATGATGCAATAGCTGTTTACTGCGATTGACGGTTCTTCGTATCCAGTGATTCCATAAGCCCCAGCAGTTCCAAGATTCTCATATCCTAAATCTTCTAATGCTTGAGCTTGTGATGTCGGGATGTGCGGAAATTCAGAAATACCAACGAGTATGTCAACTATAGGTTTTGCCGCCATGCCAGGAACAGATGTGCTACCAAAATGTTCAATGGGAACATCAGGACCAAAAATGGAAAACAACGAAGAGACTTCTTCTGTATACCATCGAAGCCTCTCAGGATCATAATTGCAGATGGTTATTTCTTCATCCAAACCCAACATCAACCCCTCCTAATTCGCTTTAATCGATAATATATTAAATCGAAGTATTACTTTATTTATTCGTGAATTGGTAAAGCAATCCTGCCCGATAATTGGAAAAAGCAATCGATCCGCATGGGACCGTACACTACAGGAGACACTAAAAGTCGTTAATGATGAGCGGTTAACCATTCGCGTGCAGTGTGCAGCCGATGTAGGATGACAGCCTGTTTTAACTTTAATAACCCCATTTCAACTGATGTTTCTATGTAACCTACAATTTGATCAAACATAAAAACATTAAGTTTCTGGTTTACAACTTCCTTTTCGTACTCCATATCACTCAGTACAATAGGAACAAACTCTTCTACATCTTTTGAGTTAACCTCTTGTAAATCAATGATTGTTGGAATGTAATATAGTGTCTTTTTCAATTCTTCACGAAGACCATAGTGGTCCAGTAATTTCCCGTTTAATAATCTGAAATCATTATGGTATAAACCATGTATTTCTTTATCGGCATCCATTCTGTTTCTCAGCCAAGGTAGGTAGAAACCTTTCAACCATATTTCATCAGCAATCAAATGTGTATAATATCCCAATATATAAAGGCTTTCTGCTTGCGAACTATATTTATATAAAAATCCTTTATAGTCAACACTTCTAGAATAGTCCTGATGTTCACCTATAAAAAAATGTGACTCGTTTTTAGTTGATACAGCATCTGGAGCAATACTTCCGAGTAAAAAAAGCGTTCTTTCTTCTATAGTTAGACGAGTTGCAATTTTATTTGCAATAATTAAATGCATTATTCTTGAACCCACACTATCTCCCCCCATTATCCAATTAATAAAAATATATTACCACTATTTTCCTTGCAGTGGCACAATGAATCAAGGTTGCATTAACCTTCCATTGGCGAAATCCAGTAACCACCGTCGATAATCGGCGGAATGAGCATGAGATAGTCGCCTTTTCCATCAACGGCTGCCGAAGCAACCGCTATGTCATGGAAACTAGAATAAAAAAAGCTGAACGAATCGTTCTACGCTTGAGACTATGTAAGGTCTAATCCATTTCATTTCTCTATCATTCTCTCAGCATATAAATAACGGGACAGTTCAGATGTAATCCTGGACTGTCCCTTTTCTCTTTGTTTATTTAATTATATGAAGTCCAATAGTCAGGTTCCAAATGTTAACGGGATTGCTGAAGAATCGGTGGTCCAATAATCAGTGTGTCATTCTGCTCCGCCAGTCGCCCAATTTCCTCGAGTGAATGTTTGCTGATTTCAGGGAAGAAATCGTCAATTCCACCAGGTGCGAAGGTGAAAAGGATACGTCCCATTTCGGTTCCGACGTTAGCCCATGCATGAGGTACGCCACGAGGAACTACGACACTCGTTCCTGGAGTAGCTTCAAATTCCTCCTCTCCGCATTGGAAACGGAAAGTTCCTTCTAGAATCTCAAAAACCTCTTCACGTTCCTTATGAATATGCTTCGGTGGACCCATCAAAACAGGTACGCGCGCTTCGATGACAGTGATCGCTCCTCCAACTTGATTGCTGTGGATGCGAATGGCCATTTGTTCGCCTGGCATCGTGTCGAACCATTCGAGATCCTTCGCGAAAGTAACGGCTGCCCCGGTTAAAGCTTTATTTGTATGTTCCATTTTACATCCTCCTTTACTCTATCCATCTTTTTTCTAAAATGCTAGGTAATGTTCCTTAGAATTTTCTTCTTTTATATTGCAAACCTTAAACCTATCAGTTGTTCACTAAGACTCCAGAGTCGATCGGCCGCCTCAGGATCGACCGCATATGGCATTACGCCGGAGTCCGTTAATGTCGAATTGTTGTCCAATTGAAATTCAGACTCAGCGTCATGTCCTAAAGGAGCTATATCGCAGTTCTCGCAATAGACGCCGCCCATATTTTCAAGCTGTGGGTTCGTCGCACACCATACGTTGGTAGCGGCTCCTTGCCCTACCGTCTTCAGATTTTTCGTCGGGTCGAGGACTGGCTGCCCGTACTCATCGATGACGCCCGCGGCAAGCAGTTCTTCCTTTGAAAGATGTTTTTCGAGACCGGTGCCAACAATACTGCCCGGATGAACGGAAAAGGCGCGCACGCCATCGGCCTGGCCGCGTTTGTCTAGCGCGACCGCGAAGAGAATGTTGGCCGTCTTCGACTGGCCATAGGCTCCCCAGCGATCATAGTCACGTTGTTCGAAGTTGGGATCATCAAACACGACAGGTGAAAAGTGATGCCCCCAGGACGAAACTGAAACCACCCGCGCGCCATTCGCCTTACGCAACGCTGGCCAAAGCCGGGCGACAAGCTGGAAATGGCCCAGATGATTCGTTGCGAATTGCGATTCATATCCTCTCGAATCGCGTGACAGAGGAGATGCCATAATGCCTGCACTGTTTATTAGCATGTGTAGCGGCTGGCCCGAGGCAAGAAACTTCTCTGCAAAGGCATCGATCGAGCTAGGGTCTAGCAAATCCATCACTTCAATTTCAACGCCGTCGATGTCCGCAAGGGCGGTTACCGCTTTATTGTGGTCGCGCGTCGGAACGATGACCTTGGCGCCAGCTGAACGCAGCACACGTACAGTCTCAAGACCGAGTCCGGAATAGCCTCCGGTGACGATGGCAATTTTGCCGGAAAGATCAATACCTTTAATAACGTCTTCGGCTGTCACAGAAGCTCCAAAGCCAGAGCCAATTGGTGTTTGCTTTGTTGTCATAATTAAGATCTCCTTTAAAGGTTAGTGTATATATGTCTTGTCATGCGCTTGCTACCCATTGGAACGAAACCGCAATGTCCATCTGATATATTTGTAACCCTTGCCGTACTTCTTTGATTTAAGCTGTGATCATCATACCAGGGCTCCTTATTTAAAATTTTAGACAATATATTTAAAATGTCTATGTGTCTATATTATACAACTAGACAAAGTTTGTAAAGTGTATAATATTAACTTCATGGACGACAAAAAGAAACTTCATATACTATCCGTTGCATTGGATGTGTTTTTCAAGTATGGCTATAAGCGAGTATCAATGAATGAAATAGCAGAAGCAGCGGGTATTTCGCGCGAGGGTTTCTATTAAACGGCAGCCTAAGTTCTTTTATGTAGTTGGATAAGAATATTATCCTACCCTTCTGTTAAATAAAAGCGGCAGCTGATCCCTGATCAGCTGCCGCGGTATTTTTAAAGCAATAGTTCCTCGTTAACGTAATGCGCCTATCGTCATCAGTTAACATCAAGCTACTAAGCCAACATTCTCCCTAATCCGTTTAGCCGTCTTTAGACATCTCATGTACGCGCACCGGATTTTGATGTAAGTCTTGTCCTTGCTCGTAGCTCATAAGGTCATACAATAGACTTGACATAGGGACGGGAGAGTCCACTTGTTGTGACGTTTTTTTGAAGATACCCACATCCTTCAACGGGATCTTGTTCTGTGTGAAGAGATGATCTTCTTTGTCGACAACCATATGGCCATATCTCTTATAGATAGGAGCGTTAAAAAGCGTTTGAGTTAGCATATCAATCACGGCTTTGGGATCGCCTCCGTTCTTTTCGACCATCTTGAGGGCTTCTCGAATTGTGTACACAGCTGAAGCAATCATGAAGTTTCCAACGAGTTTAACTTGGTTTGCAGCGCCGACTTCCTCGCCAAAGTCGAAAATATTCAACCCTCCCATCGCCTCCAGAATTGGTCGAATGCGTTCTTTGGCCTTCTGCGGTCCTGCCATGGGGATAGAGAGTTCACGGCCGACTGCTGCCTGTGGCACTCCGAAGATCGGCGCTTCCACCAGGATACTGCCATACTCTCCGTGAAGAGCTGCAAGCTTCCTTGCTGAATGCGGCGATAACGTACTCATGGAAATATGAATACCTTCGGATCCCAACTGCTCTAAAAAGCCGTCGCTCTTGACGATGCTTTCCACAGATTCATCATCCCACAATATCGTGACGACAATTCCTCCGGCCGTTACAGCCTCAGCTGGCCGGGACGTCAACCGTGCGCCTTGAGCAACTAGTGGTGCCGCTTTACTCGCAGTTCGGTTGTACACCGTGAGATCGTATCCGGTATTTAGGAGATTGGTAGCCATAGGTAACCCTAAATTGCCAAGCCCGATGAATCCGATGGTGTCTTTCATAACGTTAAACCCTCCTCTTAAAGATTATGAGCAAAACATAACGTTAACGTCATGTTTGTAGCAAAAAAAAAATTAGTCTCTCTCTCTTTCCTTAAACCATTGCTCGAAGCGTTCGATGTTGGCCTGTAAATCAGCCCGAAATTGCTGTAACCCATTGATCTTCTGGTCAGCCTCTGAGAGGTGCTGTCGCAGAATAGCGAGGACTTTCTGTTTAGGTTGTACACCACTTTGGTCAATGAAATAGAGATCAATAATGTCTCTTATTTCTTCCAGACTGAGTCCAAGCTTCTTTAATTGGTCAATTTTTCGGAGGCGGGCAACCGTCTCTTCTCTGTAATAGTGTTGGCCGTTTCCTTCTCGCTCACCAGGAGGGATCAGTCCTATATTCTCATAATATCGAACCGTACGGTGAGTTACCCCGGCTCGTTCTGTTAAATCACCTATGCGCATGCGGTCTTTCATTACTCACCTCTAAACATAACGTTAACGTCGTGTTTATAGACTATCATCTTAAATTGAGATTGTAAAGAATATAGGCAGTTTTGTGTCATTGGATAATTTTGTGCAGAGGCTAGCCTAAGGCAAGAAACTTCTCTGCAAAGGCATCTATCGAAATGTTTATTTGGAGAGTTCCGGGATTGATCCAAGGCGCAAGAGATCCTCGCTAATGGTCCAAAGCTTTTCGGCCGCTGATTGGTCAATAGCCCATTCACGTACGCCAGTCATAAGCTTGCTGTCCGCAGGTACAATAGCCGCGATGTCACAGTTCTCACAGTAAACTCCGCCTTTTCCCTCTAACAACGGACTCACTGCACACCAAATGGACGTTGCAGCGCCTTGCTCGACGGTTTTGAAGCCTGCTGGAGAAATGAATTCACCGTTTTCTCCTCGTTGAACACCCCAAGTTGCTAATTCCTCATCAGTCATGTGACGAGTCAAACCGGTGAGAATAGCGCCGGGATTGACGGCAAACCCGCGAATGCCGTGCTCTTTGCCTCGTTTATCAAGTTCGACTGCGAAGAGTGAGCATGCGGTCTTCGATTCTCCGTAGGAAATGTCCTTGTTATACGGCCTCTTGGTGAAATTCAAATCGCTGAAATCGATCGGACCTACCATGTGGCTGATCGAAGAAAGTGTGATTACGCGGGAATTTCCGGATTTTATTAACGCTTCCCATAGCCTAGATGTCAGTTGAAAATGCCCTAAATGATTCGTCGCGAACTGGGTATCGAATCCGCGATCGTCTTTAATCACATGGGGGTTTGCAACACCTGCGTTATTGATAAGAATATCAAGAGCTTGGTTAGACTTCAGAAACTCGGCGGCGAACTGATCAATGGATTTAGGATCCGCCAGGTCGAGCTGAATGACCCCGACGTTTTTCATTGTCGAAAGCTTGTCTTGTGCTTTATTAATGTCGCGTGCACCTACGATGACGGTGGCTCCTGCATTGGACAGAACTCGCGTCGTTTCTAATCCGATACCTCCGTGACCGCCTGTTACTATCGCAACTTTTCCTCGGAGGTCGCGGCCATCAAGTGCTTCTTGGGCGGTTGTTTGTGATCCGAATGTCGAATCTAAAGGTTTTTGGGCTGATGTCATTATAACAAGTCTCCTCATTTATGATTTTGACAAAAAAATATTTTGTCAATTTGTCTGTATTATACAACTCCTGCTCCAAATAAATTGGCCCATCATTTAACTAGCGCATCGCGTGGGTTCAAAATTGTCACCAGAAACTCGCTTGAGCTTCGCCAAATGATAGAAGACTTGCTCAGGATTATTCTTACCACTTAGAGGAGGAATGATTCGTCTCTGCTATTGACGACGCCAAGATTGGAGCGTTAACAAACGTTTGGGTTAGCATATCAATCACGGCTTTGGGATCGCCCCACTCTTCTCGACCATCTTCCTGCGTAAGCGCATCCATCGAAAATCACAAACATTATCATCAAAATGTATAGGTAATTACTACGAAAAAGTTATGCTATATTGTATATCTCATCCCACATATTCAATTGCACAGGAGGTGATCAGGTGATCACTAGTATGTTTTTAACATAAATCACGGTTTCTGATTTCATATATGAAAAATTATTTTGCAGGGAGATGTTAGACATTGGGTATTACGAATCGGAATCCATGGTTTGCTATTATTGCAATTGCACTAGGTGCTTTCTCAATTTCTCTTACTGAATTTTTGCCAGTTGGTCTACTTTTTGAAATTAGTCGAAGTTTTGATGTATCGGAGGGTACTGCCGGAATTACAGTGACGTCCACATCTATCCTGGCGGCCATTGCGGGTCCTATTGCTATGATAACTATCGGACGTCTGGATCGGCGGATGGTTTTTCTCGGACTGTCGTTGCTGCTTATTATATCTGGTGTACTTTCGATGATTACAACCCATTTCTTTGTGCTAGTCATTGCACGAATCATCCTTGGGATAAGTGTTGGAGGATTCTGGGCTGTGTCTTTGCCTGCTCAAGCAAAGCTAGTTCCGCAAGAGAAGGTACCAAAAGCAATCTCGATTGTCCTAGGAGGATTCGGGATTGGCACGGTTTTAAGTGTTCCATTAGCGTCTTTTATAGCCGCACATTTTGATTTGAGAATCGCTTTCACGATAGGATGCATACTTGGGATTGCTGTTTTTATCATCCAACTCATTCTGCTTCCGAGAATTCCGATGGAACAGGGAGTTCGTGGAAAGGATTACTTGAAACTGTTAAAGATGAAGGAAGTAAGAACGGTCTTTGTTATTGCGATTCTCTTTGTGGGTGGTCAATTTGCATCCTACACGTATATAACACCCTTTTTCCAGCAAGTGACTGGAATGGGCCCGAATCTACTCAGTGCGATACTACTAGTCTACGGGATTGTTTCCTTCATAAGCAATTTTGCCGCTGGTTTCATAGCGGGTCGCAGCCTCAAGGGATTGATCGTGTTAACAGTAGTTTTTACCCTTATTTCATTACTGAGCATTTCACTGTTTGGACATAACGTTGTTATTTCAATCATTGCTTTCATTATTTGGGCTATTGCCTGGGGGATGGCTCCTTTGGGCCTCCAGCTATTGGTTCTTTCAAGTGCTCGGAATGCTGTAGAAGCCATAACTCCGGTCTATGTAGGTATTTATCAGTTGGCTGTCAGCATAGGAGCTTTAATAGGCGGTTTGGCAGTCGATATGACCAATGTAACCGCCGCGATGTGGCTTGGAGCGTTCTCGTTCGCTTTGCTAATCATCATTCTTACGGTTTCCTGGCGAGTCAATAGCCATTCTCTAGTCAGTCAAACCGAATAACGCAATAATTGTTAAAGGCGATCGCGCTTAACTCCCTTAGGGAAACGCGATCGCCTTTATAAATGTTTTAGGCGCTTTCCGCTTGATTTGAGCGGGGAGTTAACATATCTACGAATTCTTGAAGGGATGAGGATACCCGTTTGTTTTTGTGCAGAATAATTTGTGAATAAAAAGATGGAAGAAGCTCATCCTTCAAAGTAAAGAACGATAACTGATTCTTGTCGATTTGTTCTTGAACCACGATCAATGGGATAAAAGCAAGCCCCATGCCATACATGACACACTGTTTAACGCATTCAATGCTGCCCATTTCGGTAACAATTTGATAAGAAATATCGTGCTCATCCATTAATCTTTCCAGTGCTACGCGGTATGCACAATCTTTCTCGGTCAGTATAAAGGAACTGTTCTGCAATACCGACATATTAAGATTTTTCTCCCCACTCAAAGGATGATCCGGCTGGCAAACAATGACAAGTTTTTCCTCACGGATTTGAATCGTCTTCAACTCAGGATCAGAAAGATGAGTACTGAGGATGAGACCCATATCGAGTTCATTCTGCTTGATCTTCCGGATCACGTCAAGCTCGCTACTAGGGTAAAATGATATGTTTTGATCCATAAATTTTCTATGATAAGCCTCATAATAGGGGGGCAAAAAATAAGTCGATAAGGCTTCGATTGCTCCTATTGCAGGGATTGTTTTTGGCTCCTTGGTGAAATGCTCTTCCGCGTTGAAGTAAGCATTGACGATTGAATCCGCGAACTGAAGCAATTGCAAACCGGATTCGGTCAGTTTAAATTTATTGGTCCGATCAAATAACTTTAGATTGTAATGTTTCTCTAACGTTTGAATTTGAATACTGACAGTTGACTGCGCATATCCAAGACGCTCAGCAGCTCGTGTTAAGCTCTGACAGCGTGAAACTTCACGAAAAGTAATAAAATATTGGATGTCCAAGAGAATCCTCCTTTCAAGTATCTATTTTATTGATGAATGTGTAATTGCATCATTACGTTATTCTACATTTTCAGTATATCAGAAAACTTATCTTGTCCATACCATTCGTAAAGTTCCCCTGAATATCCTGGCGTGTTTGGTGACAATAAAAAACCTCGGATCGTATAATCTTATACGACCCGAAGTTCTATTTACGATCTAGTTAGTTCCCTTTGGAGCTGTTGGATTCTTCTCAACAGAAACGATCTCCCCAGTTTGAGCGTTTACAAATACGGCTTAAATATCGCTCTTATAGCCGTGATCTAGTCCCGCCTTCACTATCCGCTTTGCTTCGATGATTTCGTCATCGGAAAGGTTATCCCTTTCATGTAAGCAAGCGGAATTCTTATTTACTCCAAAATAAGGATAGAGGGACGACGATTCATAAAAGGAATAAAATTCGTAACATCTTCGGAAACTGCTTGTCCTTCCGGGCTTGCCATCGCTGCATGAAGATCCTCGCTGTTCATAAATTCAACCTCCACGACCAGGTACGGCTCATTGTCCGTATGCTGGGCGCCAACGACGCGATGCACAGATGCCCCGGTCAACTTCGGGAGTTTTTTGGCAAGCGGAATATGAACACCAAAGTAATGTTTCTCGAAACTTTCGATATCTTTAGGTTTTTCGTGGATAATAATTATTTTGCTCATGAATTCGTACCCTCTCTAGTCGTGTAATGACCAATCATGTCCTATTTAGCGAAAGCCTTTTCTAGTAAGCAATTACCGCATGAATGTAGTTTATAAGTTAATTAAATAAAACACCAATTAGAAAATAATAAAACTTACATAAATGAATTTATGTTAATTTTTCAAAAAAACTTACGCTTCGCATTCACCTTATTTGCGTGATTCTCTGTGGATCAAAAGAACTTTGTTACGCCTAGAATCAAGTTGACGATTACTCCAAGGTGAGCGATGTCCAACAAAACCCCGATTCGGCGGACTGCAGCGCGGGTTTCATCCGTTACTATTTGATCATTCTCAATGGCCAATTTGATATGCGTGGTGACTTTGTTTAGAAGCGGATTAATGAAGGCAAACCCAAACACCATGATCGCAATCATGATATACACTTTAAGAGATAGCCAGCTCCAATGAACGAACCAACTGAATGATCCTTGAGCATTAATTATTGTCATCGCAAGGCCGGACAAGATGAGCAAGGCGGTTACAACTTTAAAGTAAGGCACAGCTTTAAGCATGATTTGTACCATGCGGGCTTCATAATTCGTTCTCTTCGCATGATCGACTGCTTTCAAGACGAAGAAACGCTCGTAAATCGCACCGCCTACCCAGGCGCAAACCGCGATTAAGTGTACTAATAACAAAATGTTCATCATCTATTTCCTCCATACATTTCAAAAAGGGCCAGCAAGCATCAAGTGACAGATGCCCCCGACCCATGCGTTATGTGAATTCTAGATTATTGGTTTATGCTCATTTCCCACAACGAGTTGCCCGTATTCGGTATGGCACTTCGTTACCGTCACTTTTACCAATTCAGCTTCAACTGCGTTGAAGAGAAGATTGTCGATGCGAATCTGCAAACTCGATTTCGATAGGTCGGCGAACCGTATCCATCTTGTTATCTGTTTTCACCGCCTGCGGATCGGAAAGCAGATTCGCCTTAAGTACCATTTTACTATTGTTCTAGTTTTCTCCAATCCGATTTAGTTTTGCAATATAAAGCTCCAATCAAAAGTCCGACCTATATGTCATATATAGCGGAAGCCTTTCCCAGTAAGCAATTACCACATGAATGTAGTTTATAAGTCAATTAAATAAAACACCAATTACAAAATAATAAAACTAACATAAATGAATTTATGTTAGTTTTATTTATGTAAGCACTCAGTTAAATTTCTTTTTAAACATCTGATATTACTCTATATTGACGATTCGCTAAATTATCAGAAATATACCATTGCCCATCAACACAAATACATTTTTGAGTTATTTCTAAGACATATTCTAATGGAGTCGACGGTGAGGCATCACTTAAGTCCGACTTTCGTACGACTCTAACTTTTGATAAAGAAAACTTTACACGAAATTTTATTTCTGCTTCTTGATTATTCGGATCAATGTTTATAATCTCTTCTTCATAACCATCATTCTTTACTCCATAAGCATCCTTGGTAAGAGCTAAAGCAAACTCAGTCATACTATTGGATGTCGCATATGTATCAAGCAATCTATGAAGCTTACTCTCTATCGTATCATTTTCAAATGGGTGAATGTGAATTTGTTGACTATCTTCATCCCAATCAACTTGCATTCCTGAGGCTAAAGAAATGAATCTTAATGGAACAAACGTTGTACCGTTCCTTAGTTGTGGAGATTCAATTAGATATTCAATGTTATTTGCACTACCCAAAAAACTTCCGATCTTAAGAAATATCACGCTTTTCCCTTTAGTCGCTCTTACGGATTGGTCTTTTTCAACCCATGAAACTTGATAGTCTAATTTTTCAAAAATTGATCTCATAGGAACGAGAGTATTCCCATTACTAATATAAGGTGGTTGTTCGAAAATCAGTTGTTCGCCGTTATAGAAAACTGCAATAGAATTTTCCTCTGCCATTACGGTTCCTTGACCTACCGTAAAAAATAAGATCAGAATCACGATTTTTTTTAGTTTAGACATAGTTGCTCCCTCATTTTTTAAATTTAATGTGAATTTTCTATATTATAACTTTGATTTTAATTAGTCGCGAACACAATGTGGTTTTCCGTCAATCTCTAGTCAGTAACCGATTCGAATTGATGTACTTTCGGCGTATAGCCCCGCCTGGCAACCTTCGCTTCGTTGATGCCTCCTCATCCGTTTGAAGACCGACATTCGTTTCTTATCTATTTGTATAAAAGCATCCAGTATTACCCATAGTAACAATCATGACATGTTATTCATGGAGGTAAGTTATGACTGCTCTTTCTGCCCAATCGTCATATGATATCATCCAAATCATACTTGAAGCGTTAAGCCATTCACCTGACTTTAATCACCACGTGTTGCCTATTCCTGAGGAAGCAGAGATTCATTTCTTCTATATTGATTCACTTGTAGATAAAACAAGATTCGATGAATTTATCTTGCAACCGCTAATCAAAGTTAGTTCCGGAAATATGCCCATGACCAGTATCTTTGCAACCCATCTGCCAGGGTCATTTTTACATACTCTATCTAACGGAGAAGCATGTATCAAATATTTGCTGGATGGAAATATCGTTATATTACCACTGAAGGAAGGCATCCCATATGCTTTAAATTTCTCGAAAATACCTGCTCGAAGCGTGAGCGAACCGACGATTGAAGTTACGACTCGCGGTCCGAAAGAAGGATTTACCGAGGATATTAATATAAACCTAGCGTTAGTACGTAAGCGTGTTAGATCCAGTCATCTAACGTTTTCCCAATTGTCGCTTGGCGAGGAGACGAAGACGGATGTTTACTTGATTTATCTGAGCAATTTGGCTAAACCAGAAATTGTTGCGGAGGCAAAACGCCGGTTAGCGAGCATTCAAACGGACAGTATTCTCGACAGTTCCTATATCGAAGAATGGATTCAAGATAGTCCCTGGACGCCATTCCCACAAGTGTATCAAACAGAGAGGCCGGACGTTGTCACGGCACATTTGCTGGAAGGTTCTTTTGCGATTATAACCTCTGGGACACCTGGCGTTTTAATCGGACCTGTTACTTTTTTTCAGTTCTTTAATGCCCCTGAAGATTATTATGAACGCGCCGACATTGCGACCTTCATTCGATTGCTTCGCATGATTTCTTTCTTACTGGCCATATTTGTTCCCTCCGTCTACATCGCCGCCGTCACCTTTCATCAAGAAGTTATTCCTGTCTCTCTTCTGATTAGCTTATCCTCGCAGCGCGAAGGTATTCCATTCCCCGCATTCATCGAGGCGATTATTATGCTTATTACTTTTGAGATCTTACGAGAGGCCGGACTCCGCATGCCTCGTATTGCAGGCCAAGCGATATCCATTGTCGGCGCTCTTGTACTCGGTCAATCGGCCGTTGAAGCCGGTCTCGTTTCCGCTTCAATGGTAATCGTGGTGTCTATTACAGCGATCGCTAACTTTGTCGCCCCAACCTACAGCTTTGGCATTGCGCAGCGTATCGTTCAATTCACTTTTGTTGTTCTTGCCGGAATTTTGGGATTGTATGGGATAACGTGCGGCGTGCTTTTGTTGCTCTCTCATCTTGTGTCCATTCGATCTTTTGGGATGAAGTACTTTGCACCACTTGCGCCTCTTAGTCTTAAAAATTTAAAGGACATCATAGTTCGAGTACCAAGACCTCAAATGAAGCGTTCTCGCCGTTTTTTCTCAAGGCGTCCTGAATGACGTCCGGAAGGAGCAAAAACATGAAAAATTTCTTCCTTACATGCCTGGTTATTTTCTTAAGTAGTTTAATGGTAACGGGATGCTGGGATAAGAAAGAAATTAATGACTTGGCTATCGTTGATGCCATTGGGTTGGACATCGATCCGAAAACAAAAGAACGATTAATTTATTTTCAAGTCGTAAATCCAGCTGGCGTCGGAGGAAAATCCGGAGAATCCTCTAAAGCATCCGTATACACCTATAAAATGAATAACATTGATATGATTTCCGGGTTCAGCATTCTGTCTAATCGCCAAATCCCGAGGCTTGTTTTTACAAACGATGTTCAAATTTATCTACTGACGCAGCGTTATTGCGACTTATACTATCGAGAAATTCTTGAATTTATTGAAAGCAACCCGACAAGACGCCCAACTGGCTATCTTCTAATGACGGATGCACCTATAGATACCATTATGAATACGATTGTGCCTTTAGAGCGTGTTCCGGGACGAGCTATGCATGCCATGATCGAACTCCAACATAAAATGAGCGGGACATATGCACTTATTCGAGCACGCGATGCGATTAATACGCTCTCTAGAAAGCAGCCTATTGTTATGCCTTTCATTTCGGTCATGAATTCCAAAACAAATCCGCAATTCTCGAAACTTGAAGAAATTAACGCCCCTAGGAAAAGCATACTTTTCAATGGGGGAATTGTCTTTATTAAGGATAAAGTGCAAGGTGAGATCGATAACAGAAAAAGCAATATGAATGGTTTGTTAAATAAAAAAGCCGATCGTTACCTGCTAAAAGTTGTACATGATAGTGGAGATATTGAAGTGATGGTTGAAGAACCGAAAATTATTCGGAAGTTATCCTTAGATCATGGGAAATCCAATCTTCAGTTAACTATCAAAGGTTCACTAAGGATTTTATTAGATAATAGACCTAAGGATTCTGTTTTATTTAACTATAAGGAAATTGAACAATTAATAAATAACAAATTTAAAAGCGAGTGTTTGCAATTCGTGAGCTATTCGAGGGAAAAGAATTGGGATTTGTTAGGTATTCAAGATCAAATAGACCGCAGACATAGTAAGGCTTGGTCGTCTTATAAGTCAGATCCATCAGCTTGGATGCATACGAATGTAAACATTATCACGGATCTAAAGGTTAAATGGATTGGGCGGACAAAGTCCTCATACGCCGGAGAGGAGAATTCTTAACCCTATGGAGAAAGCGCAACTTTCAGCTTGGCAAATGTTCCTCCTCACGTTCTCATTTACGATAGGAACTTCTTTTTTTATACGGCCAGGAGGCTTAATTACAATGGCCAAAGAGTATGCTTGGTCTTTGCCACTTGTAGCTGGCCTGTATGGTGTCCTCATTGCAGCACTTTGGATCTATCTTGCCCGAAGACATCCGGGGTTGAGTATCATTCAGATCTGTTTACACGTATTTGGCCGTAAAGTCGGCTTTCTTTTCGCTTGCCTATACATCATTTTCTTTATCCAGATCGCTGCATGGGTGGTTAGAAACTTAGGGGATTTTATTAAGGTTAATGTATTGATGCATACCCCGATCTCGTTTGTTCACCTGACCTTTTTACTTGTCTCCGCTTATATCGTGATACAAGGCGCAGAATCACTAGCCATGTTAAATGAATTTGTAACGCCGATATTAGTCATTGTTTTTTGGATCGTTTTCTTCATCATGCTGAAAGGATGGGAGTGGGCAAATTTCGGTCCGGCTCATAATTTTGAGCCCCTCCAACTCATTAGCCAAACGAAGCCGATGTTGGGCTTCCCTTTTAGCGAGACCGTATGTTTAACCATGTTTTTTCCATTTGTACAGAAGAAACTCACGACATCCTTGATGACAGGAATAGGAGCTGCAGCAGTTATCATTGGTCTAAATGTCTTTTTCGTACTTGGTATTGTAGGTGTTTATCGCTCTTCGCACCTGATGTATCCCATGTTTACTTTAGCTCAAGAACTTCCATTTTCGTTTTTCATTGATCATCTGGAAGTGGTTGTTGTAGTCATTTGGTTTTCAGCGATCTCGATGAAGCTGTCTATAACTATGTATTGTGCTGTATTAGGACTAAGTCAATCGTTTGGTTTAAAAAATCGAACTTTCACTACCCTATCGTTGATATGGATCATACTCCCAATTTCATTGTTTTTTGATAACGTAATTGAGAACATGATCTGGGATCATAAATATTCGTTTGCTTTTGATACGTTCTTTGCAGTTGTCATTCCACTTCTGCTCATTGTCGTATCCTGGATTAGAACAAAACAGTTAAGGTTAACGGAAGCATGAAGCTGTTAGTTACTATCTTCATCATCTACGTAACCCTATCTATGTGGTTAATGTTCCACTTAAAGGCTTCGCTTCGTGAAAAGATCGTTAGTCTAGTTCTGAGCACAATTGGAATTCTATTGTATGCGAGCATTTTACTTAACCACCCTATCGATACGAATAAAATGATCAGCTGGGTCATTGATAAACTGCTTTAAAGGACCTCTAGAGTAAACAAAGCTCTTGTAGAGCTCTTTGTATGTTGCATTAGGGTAATGCAAATATTGATTAATCCTGAACCTTGACTGTTACTAAAGTGAGCCCTCAACTATCAATATTCCTTCTTCTATCGTAATAATACATAAAGCTTATCGATTCCTTAATATCCCTGACATGCCCCATTGACTTCCTCACTGCATAATCACTTGTGTTCTTGAGAAACGATACGCGACTCAAATTTAAAACCCTTACCATTTTGGTAAGGGTTTTTGTTAACCTTTTTTTTGAATTGTTCTACGTCGTTCGTTCTAATCGCATCATATAACTAACTAGAATAAATCTGTAACGGCCCCTTTGGAAGCAGATGAAACTAATCTTGCGTATTTACTGAGAACACCTGTAGTAAATTTCAATTGTGGCTGAACCCATTCATTCTTACGCTTCGCAAGCTCTTCTTCTGAAACTTCAAAGGAAATTTCTTGCGTTTCACTATCAATGGTAATGTTGTCACCCTCTTGCAGAAGAGCAATTGGTCCTCCTACTTGCGCTTCTGGTGCAACATGACCGACTACAAAACCATGTGAGCCACCTGAAAATCTACCATCAGTTATGAGGGCAACTTCCCCACCAAACCCTTTCCCGACTATTAAAGCGGTAACTGAAAGCATTTCCGGCATGCCTGGACCGCCCTTCGGTCCGCAGTACCGAATAACTAACACATCTCCTTTACGGATCTGGTTTTGTAATATCGCCTCAGTAGCCTCTGCTTCGCTATCATATACGCGTGCAGGGCCAGTGAAACGAGATTTTTTCATCCCTGACATTTTGGCAATTGCGCCATCTGGAGCCAAATTGCCCTTTAGAACGACCAAGGGTCCAGTTGTTTTTAAAGGATTATTGAAAGGACGAATAATGTCTTGATTTTCATGCAACGGTTCTGATGCTCCTAAATTCTCTGCTAAAGTTTTACCAGTGATCGTCAAACAATCTCCATGGAGAAGACCTTGTTCAAGAAGAAGCTTCATCACGCCGGGAACACCGCCAATATCACTTAGATCCTGCATGACATACTTTCCACTCGGCTTAAGATCTGCAATGTGTGGCACTTTTACACGAATACGTTCGAAATCATCATAGGTTAATTCCACTTGTACAGAGTGTGCAATCGCAATTAGATGCAGGAAAGCATTTGTAGAGCCCCCCAATGCCATTACAAGTGTAATCGCATTCTCAAATGCTTTCTTTGTCATAATATCACGGGGATAGATTCCCTTCTCAAGTAGCTCAAGCACCCTCTCACCGGCTTCTTCGCATTCCAGGACTTTTCGCGGTGATATCGCTGAGGTAGAGGATGATCCAGGAAGACTCATGCCTAAAGCTTCTGCAGCAGATGCCATTGTGTTAGCCGTATACATCCCTCCGCAAGCTCCGGCCCCAGGGCAAGCGTTGCACTCAACCTTGTGAAGCTCCTCATCACTTATTTTACCATCATGATACAAACCTACTGCTTCAAAAGCACTGACTATGTCTACGTCTTTACCATCTAACTTACCAGGCTGAATTGTTCCGCCATATACATATACCGCGGGTACATTCAGTCGCCCAATGGCCATTAAACACGCGGGAGTATTTTTATCGCATCCGCCAACTGCAACAAGCGCATCGAAGCGCTCTGCGTTCGTAACAATCTCAATGGAGTCTGCAATAGCTTCACGGCTTGGTAAGGAATATAGCATCCCGTCATGCCCCATCGAAATTCCATCTGAAACCGTAATGGTGTTAAAAATCAGAGGAGCACCGCCATGAAGCTGAATTCCCTTTTTCGCTGCAAGCGCTAATGAATCAATATGCATGTTGCATGGGGTTACTTCACTCCATGTACTCGCTACACCAATCATCGGCTTCTTGAAATCTTCATCTTTAAAACCTACAGCTCTTAGCATCGCACGATTAGGGACCCGATTGACTCCCTCACTTATAACTTTGCTCCGAATTCTTAAATCCTTATGACCAGACATTCTCATCGATCCTTTCACTATTAGATTAGGGCATACAGTTCATGCATAGGTTTTATTAAGTTTTGTTTCATATGTGCGGCAGCTGTTTCAGGGTCCTAATTGAAAAGCAAGAACTAATACTGGAAGAAAGCAAAGCAGACGGCTTTTGTAATTTGTGAGGGCCAAGAATAGAAAAAATAGCTATCATGGAGCAAAGAAAGCAGATCATAACTATAATTTCCCATAAGAATGCTTATCTATTCACCAGTTACTTCAACGGACAACGGCAGCCCCTCTTACCAGCTGCCGTCATTTTGTGATTAAACTATAATTTCCAGTTAGTTGAACAATAAAAACCTTAAATACCTCTTACTGGGACGACTTCAAGGCTATTAAAGGGTGCTTCATGAACTGAAAAAAAGAATCGCAATTCACCATAAATCAATAATTCCCTATTGCTTCCGTCACCTTTTAACAACATTTTTTGAATCGTATTATCGTAAATCTTTCCCGCTATTATCTTAATTTTCGGTCCTTTATATGTTTGAAAATCAAAGCCGACTGTCATATAAGGCACATCTTGCCCTTGAAAACCTGTATATGCTTGACTTCGATACCAGCTATATCCCATTGGACTCTCAGCAATACTTGCCACCCCAAGTGCATTATGTCCTTCATAAAAAATAATTGTTTCATCATTAACATTCTCAGAGGACAAAATCGAAGATCTATTAATCCCTTCATTGATTAGTCCATTTTCAATAGCTTTATCTTTTGTATTGAACCACTGAAGTTCGGTAGTTGTGGGTTCATTATTTTTACATCCAGCTAATAAAATTAGTATAGTGGCAATTAAAGTTAATGTTATCTTCTTCAAAGCCAACCCCCTAGATGCTATTAGTAATTTTACAAATAGTTCCATTGTTTTTTGTTAAACTGACACCTGAAAATGAAACTATGCGTAATATCCGCCTTTTACTGGATACTCATTATGTTCAAGAAAATGTTTATATACCTTACTGAAAACTCTGTTCGCCATTGCTTGTTTTTGTTTATCGTTGATTAGTTTAACAACTTCATTGATAGGAGTATCTCCAGGTACTTCCCCGTTTTTCAACTTAAATAAATCAAGTTCGATTACGCCATCTAATTCACATAAACAGTTGCCGAATCTATACCTTGCTATAGTGCCGATTACTTCAATTAGTTCAAACTCAAGACAAATAGCTATTTGCATCCACCTCAATGTTAAAAACTTCCGTTAACGTAACAACTGGGGTTTGATGAGATCTTTGCCAATAACATTAGCTGACACAGGCTTTTTACCAACTTCTCTCGCCCAGACCGATAGTTGGCCAATATGGTGGATTTCATGTGCGATTATGTGACGCATTACTTCACCCCACGCATCGACGGCCATTTTCCCGTCCGGTTGGGGATCGTAAAATGGGCGAGTCTCCATACTTACGTCCCATGAATGTACAAACGTTTGCACTTCAGGCCGGAAAGCTACATCCAGGTTGCGGACTTTCTCCAAACTACTGTAACTTTCAAAACTTTCTTGAAAATCTGATTTTCCCTGCAGAGAACGAATCCAACTCCACTCCACATCGATAATGTGAAAAAGAGTATGCAATATCCCTCCGACTCCACCTGTACGAATACGAAGCAGTTCCTCCTCCGGTACGTCCTCACACCACCGGTACCATTCTTCCCTGACCAACCAATTGTAACGGAACATAATTTGCATGATATTCCTCCTCTTCTTTCACGAATTAATTTAAGCTAACTATTCTGTCGAACTAAGAACCTAATGTTGAATCGTCATTCTCGTTATCTATATACTACCACTTATTGGAACTAATCTGCTCGTTGAAAAAAGACAGCCGTAGGCTGCCTTCTTATATGGATTGGAAACTTATTATTTATCTTATAGCGACTTTTTTAAAATTTCCCTTACATCTTCTTTCGTTAATGGAACGTAACTGCCGATCGTTGAGCCCACCATCGCGCGTTCTGTCATTAGGTCGAGTTCTTTATCGTCAATGTTGTAGTCAGAAAGGTTTGAAGGAGCGCCGATGGAAGTCCAAAATTGTTTTAATGACGCAATGGTCTCTTACGCAAGCTTCTCTACCGTCTTACCTTTCGGATCAATATCAAATACACGAACACCTAATTGCGTAACTTTCTCAGGTTTTTGAGAAGCAACGTGCTCCATCCAGCGCGGAAATAAAATCGCTAATATAGGCAAACGTGGGATATATTTAATTATCAGGATATACAGAAGGTGTTAAGTGATTATAAGACATTTTCGTCGGGCGGCAGCGGAGATAGCCTGATAACAATGGACCCACCAGAACACAAACGATATCGTTCTATTGTTAGCCAAGCGTTTACCCCGAAGGCTGTTGAGGTGATGGCTCAGTCTATCCAGACAATAACACAGGAATTATTAGCTCAGGATCAGATACGAAAAGAAATGGATATCATTAAAGATTTAGCCTACCCTCTACCAGTTATAGTTATCGCTGAAATGTTAGGTGCCCCTCCAAAGGATCGCGATTTATTCAAGAAATGGTCAGATGCTTTAGTCGCTTATTTGGATGTAGCAGCGTGGCAATCAATAGAAGATATGATACAAGAAAAAAATCGAGTTGCTGGTGAACTCTATCAATATTTTGGCACCGTTATTGAAGAGCATAAGCGCTTTCCCCAAAATGATTTAATTACATCTCTAATAAACGCTCAAGTCGATGGAGAAAGTCTTGATTTAAAAGCTATATTAAGTTTTTGTTTACTTCTGCTTGTTGCAGGTAATGAAACAACCACTAATCTAATAGGCAATGCAGTCTTGACCTTGCTAGAGCAACCTGAACTTATGGAGCAATTGAGATTAAATTTGAATTTATTGCCGTCTGTAATTGAAGAGGTACTTCGTTTCCGATCTCCTATTCAAAGTCTAGGAAGAATCTTGACTAGTGATATCGAGTTTCAAGGGCATCAAATGCGATCGGGCGACCAAGTTACCGTGTGGTTAGGTTCCGGAAATCGTGATGAAGTAAATTTCGAACAAGCTGAAGAATTTGTTATTGAACGTCATCCTAACTTGCATTTAGCCTTTGGAAACGGGATTCACAATTGCATTGGAGCCTCTTTAGCTAGACTCGAGGCTAAAATTGCTTTAACTGCTCTACTTGAGACCGCCCCGAATATGAGTTTGAAGGGTGAAATTCCTTCTCCATTAAGGAGTTCTTTTGTGTACGGGTATAAATCAATTCCTGTGCAACTTTTCAATTAACGACAGTACCAACATTAATTAAAGTTAGGTTGCTAATTACCAGCAACCTTCTTTTTCTATACAGCATGCCCAGCAGCAAACACGCGTCTTCTAGCCATGCAAGACCTGTCACAAAGATGCCAAGTCCACTTTCTTGCTGCCGAACAAGAAAAAAACCCGCAGCATGAAGAAGGCCGCAGGTCTCTAACTCATCTTACTGTTCCATGCCGAAGCTCAACTTAGGAACTGATATCCGTATCTATGATTTCATCCAGTTCTGAACTATGTTCGTTTGCGGCTGCAATAATTTCTTGATCGACCTTATTACTTCCTTGAATTTGCTCCGCGGCTTGGGCTTGATTGTTCAGTTGCTTAACAATTTGTCCTGTGCCATGAGCTCCTTGATGTCCTCTACTGGATGTCATTGTATTTATCCTCCTAATTCGAAAGTTGATCTCCCTTAAGCATCACCTGGTTGATCATGTGTATTATTTTGTGCAGACTGGTCAGGCGATTTTCGAGTTCGAGATTGCAGTTCCTTATCTACGGTTCGCTGAGATTTGGTTATCTTAGTTTTAGTTTTATCGGACATTGAGATTACTCCTTTTCTATATTGATGAAATAAGCTAAAAATTTAGCCTGTCCTGTGGGAAATTTTCCTCAGGCTTTTTTAGCGCTTTTTGTGTGAACCATTTTGTTAATAACCACCTTAATTAATATTTGCCTCATCAATTTTACCCTTTTGATTTGGTTTTTGGTTTTTTTGCTTTTCGGATTTCACGCTTTTCTTTTGATTAGTCATAACTTTAGCACACCCCTTTGAGTAATTTGAAACATATATATTGTACTCACTTAAGAAGTAAAATAAGCAGACACATTGTGCTAATCACTTAGCTGCTTGAAGAATTTAAACAATTATTTCTTAATGGGAACTAAAGCTTTTCAAATGAGATTCTTGCATAATCCTCCGTTAATCTCAACAAAATAAAGCACTTTGTGAAAAGCAACGATTTTATCCCCTGGCAATAACAGCACTTTACTCGTACCACAGGCTAAAGCGGAATTAACCAACTAAAGTATCAAGTAGCTCAAGAATTGGGAATCCCTCTTCAGCCAAATGATTTCAATGGAAATCTCCTTACAAGGGATGCAGGCCCTATTGATGAAACAATTACAAAACGTCTTGTACAAATTGCTGAACAACCTCACATCGCTATCATTGAACAAACGTTCCTCGTTTAGCTTAGATTGCTCGCTTGCCCCAGCATTTAAATCATTCAATACACCTGGTGTATGAACTTTAAGCCAATTCTCTAATCTTTCCCACAATAATTTCATTTATCATTCTTTCCGTCCATTTTCCATACTCGGCCAATAGTCCACGGTTTCACAATTTTTTAATTGATGTCCCTAGATTATGCTTTAAATCGTTCTTCCTTGCATACATAAAACCATTAGTAATCGAAGAATATATAACAGTTGTTTATGACAAATACATTCTCTTGGAGATCCGAAATTGGCACAACAAATTGATGCAAACCAGTTAAAGAAAGCAGAAGCTGCAACAACTCTTGCTAAAAGTCTTATTGGCCAAGCCATTGAACAATCTATCGCTAATCCTACACTAAGTGAAGAAGCTCTAAAGCAAGCATCATCTGAAATAGCACAAGCACAAACAATGATTAGTCAGGCTCAATCAACAATGCAAACTACTTCACAATAATCTGTGTGAAGGGACAGTAATTCGTGTAAACAAAAATGAAGAACTACATTTCAAAGAGTTATAAATAAGACATAACAAAAAAGACTGAATTTCTTATTCAACAAAGACTGCCGGATCACTTGCTCTTTCCGGCAGTTCCCATTAGGTGAGCCCCATTCCCCGAAAACCGATCGTTCGATCACTGAACCTAGAAAAAAATCCTCGACCTAGGGTCAAGGATCTTTTACAATTGCGAATTTCTACTTCTTAATTCATCCTATGTCCAATTAACGCTCGTAGCCAGGATAATCGTAATCGGTATTCTGCAGCTTATTAAGTATGTTCATATCATGAATATGAGCCCTTGTCTTGTCAGTTCCCAAATTGTAGATTAATTGATAGAGTTTGAGCAGATCATCGTTAAACTGATCCGTTGCTTTATCGTGATCGGCGGATTTATACGGAATTGGAGCTCTTAATTGGGTCACTTGATCGTCCCGCTCTAGTTGCTCAAGTATTTGTCGTAGCTTTTCGAGCTCTTCGTCTGTCCCGCGGACTTCAAGCTGTTCATTCATAGAAGCTTCCCTATCAAGACTTTTGTTGGATACAGAGACGTATAGTGTATTTATAGAAGACATTCCAAACACTCCTTTTCCTATAGACTACATCCTATTAAAGCCAATAGGGCTAGTTTGAAACAACTTTCCCCAATCCAAAAACAGCTGTTCGTTTGATTAAATCATCGTATAAGTTTGATTTCTGGTTTATTCGATGAGCGGCCCCGCCATCGTTAATCGGCTCGACGCTCATTCCGGGAGGTGGGTCAGTCGGAAGTGGAATCCGGCGTTGAGTCTGGTCCATCAAGGAATCGCAGGGCTGTTGAGGTAAATGGAACCATGGAATCATAAATAGGAACGTGATCACCGCCAGGAATAATCCATAAAGCGGCATCCGGGATAGAACGGTAGATGTTCACAGGAATTTCAACGGGGAAAAAATGGTCGCGATCACCATGTATAACGAGTGTACGTGCTGTAATGGTTGATAAACCTTGTGCAGTAAAATTCATATCGTCGTAGTTATCGCCCAGGGCGTTAAACTGAGAAATGAGTTCGCGAATCTGTGTGTCACCGCGTTTTGCGCACTCTCGATACATTTCTTGCACTTGTTGGGGCATGGTGCCAAACGAAGCTCGGCGCATTATGGCCCTTGCCTGATCGGTGAAATGGGAAGTTGCACTAATTAGTACCATCGAGTCGATGCGCTTGGGTTGGCTCGTTGCCATGTGCAGGAGTGTCATCCCGCCAGTGCTCATCCCCATAGCCGAGAATTGATCCACCCCTAGCTTATCAAGCAACAGGAACACGTCAATGGCCGCTTCCCGATGGCTGAACTTGTTCTCGGGATTGGTAGAGTAACCATGGCCTCGCAAATCCACGACGATCAGTCGATGGCGCTCTGAGAGCTGGGCGGTAAATGGATACCAGTTCTGTGAACAACCGCCGAACCCATGCAAGAGCACCAGGGGCTTTCCGACTCCGTACTCCTCATAGTGCATCTCAATGTTATTGAGTTGAACGGAATGCCCGTGAGTGGATGTTCGTTCGGGAGCGTACATCGCAGTCATTGGTATGCCTCTGAGAGCAAGTGAATCACATCTATCCATCTTTTCAACATCTTCTTTCTATATGAAAATTTTTCAGTTACGAATATTTTTAATCAAAGCCGAGTGGTAGACGTCGCTAAACACGAGTGCACATCGAGTCAATACATTTTATGAGAAAGCATTAAATGACATAGCCTCCAATTTCGCACCGTAATCTCTGCTCAACTCGCCTTTACACCTTATTTCTATTATTACTAAATAACGTAATTACGTAAATAAGTAATAAATTCATATTACCCGATCAGTATCCATTTGTAAACTCCTATTCTCGTATTCCAATTAAAAAAGAGCCGCCACGGCAGCCCTTCTGATATTTAAATATCTTTCTTCGTTAGTTGAGCAGCGAGGTAATGTTGTTAATTTTATCGTATAAAATTAATTAAGAATGCTGCCCCACCCATTAACAATATAATTGAAAACACAAAATAGCCGAAGTTCTTAAGAGGACGCGGCATTGAATTTAAATCGATTTTTTTCATTGGTCCTCCACCCTCAATATTTTGAATAGAGCCAAGGTTTTCATCGACATAATTATCGTTACTGTACAAAAGTTCCTTTTTGGGTTGGGTTTCATGAATGTTATTTTTGCTCATTTCAAGTCCCCTCTCATCATCAAACACCACACTAAACTCCCTTTAGCTTAATGGCTAATGCTTCATTCAAAAATAACTGGAACTAAGTGAGTCCCACCATTATAGTTGTAAGCAATTTAGGTTTTCCCACTAAATTCCCCTTTCACTTCCTCCTCGTTAAACTTTATACGATTCCATTGCTTGGTAGTTGCGTTAACCTCACGTTAGAGGATTTTGCTAAAGACAGTTCAGTCGGGGATGTTACAAAGTTCTTGTCACCCGAGAACAAATGTGTCTCCGGTTTTTACCATAGTTCTGCATTAGTCACCCATTTGAAAGCGGCAAACTTTGACTTGAAAAATAAAGTCTCAGATTGCCGCTTTTATTCTGCGTAATTGAAGCCTCACTCGCTCCGCTCTAGCACTAGTACATAGCCGCGCGTCCCGTCCAAGCGAATGCGGTCACCGTCTCGGATCAAAGTAGTCGCTCCGTCAATGCCGACGACCGATGGCAGCCCGTACTCCCGGGCGACCACAGCGCCATGCGTCATCAGTCCGCCGACCTCCATCACCAGCCCGACAGCGGAATGGAACAGCGGAGTCCAGCCCGGGTCGGTGAAAGGGGCGATCATAATCTCACCCCTATTCAGCTTCGCCTCCTCCGGCCGCAGTACCACACGGGCGACGCCCTCTATGACGCCAGCGGATACCGGCGTTCCGACCAATGCCCCCTCGGGGAAATCCTGCAACTTGCGCCGGCCAGTAATGATTTCCCCTTCACTCGTCATCAGCCTTGGTGGCGTCATGCCTCGGAATCGCTCTAGCTCCTCCTTCCGCTGCTCGACAAGCGCCGCAAGCCCGGGCAACCGCTCGCCCTCGGTCAGTCTCAGCAACTCATCTAGCGATAAATAAAATACATCATCCGTCTTCTTCAGCACGCCAGCCTTGACCAGAGATCGTCCTTCGTCAAGCAGCCCTTCTCTCACGAGGCCAAAATGTTGCATCATCAAATATTTGGGATGCTCCCGCAGCCCCATCAACCCGCGGTATACGCTTACCAGCCGCGACATCAGCTTCGCTTTGAGCCTCCCGAAAGGCTGTTCACGTAAGCGCTTCAGCAAGTCACTTGATGCGGCTTCAGCTTCCAAGGTTCCTTCCGTGAACTTGGTCCGGTGCTCCCCAGGCTCCATGTTCCGCATATGGCTGGCAATCGACGGCAGCAGCGTGCTCGGATCCTCTCGCCAGCGTGGCCGCGTAATGTCGATTTCCCCAGGGCATCTCATCCCGTACAATGCCATGAACTGATCCCACAGCAGCCCGAACGCGTCGCCGCCCTCTGCCTGTCTCAGCTGTTCGCGGAACTGATGGGGATCGCCGCGCGTGATCAACTCGATCACCTGCGGATACGATCTTGCTGCATCTGCCAGGTCGCCGATCATAAGCCCCATTTCGCTCGTGATGTTGCCGGGCAGCCCACGATTCAGTATATGCACGAGCTCGGTATCACCCAACCACTTGATTGACAGCGCATTTACCAGTCGGGACGAAATGATACCCGCGAGCGGATAAGGGATCAGCTGGGGGAAAATGGTCAGTAGCAGCATGCCTATATGCTCCTGTATTCGGAGGACCCGTTCCGGACCGGTGACGCCGGAAAGCCGAGATTTCCCTTTTTGGATCGACGTTTTGAAGTACGCATTTACCTCAGGATGCGCTTCAGTGATAGGAGCATAAAGCAGCTTGCGTGCCACTCTCCGCAGAACGGGACGAATAAAGCGGATAACGCCTTTTTTCACACCAGGAGCTGAAGGCAAATGCTGGATAAACGACTCTCGCTTCACGAGCTCCGCCACGCCGAGGCCGATCATTTCATCCACGTTGGTCAATACTTTCGGCAAAATAACACGGGCCTGCTTCACCGTTAGCAGCTTGGTAATATCGACGTAGACTCTTCCGCCAACAGCCGCCGTATGTTCGTTCATCATCCGGATGCCCGTTTTCCCGAAAGGAAAAAGAGTACGAAGCACGGACAAGCCCATTGGCTTCAACGCATCCGTCATCATCTGCTGATGGCCGAAGGAAACAAGCAGATGAGGGCTCTCCCCTGCCGGAATGTTCAATTCTGGCTGCGGATACAGCGAGGTGATCGGTCTGCTCTGAACGATGTAGAAATTCCCCTGCGCAAAACACCACTCGATATCCTGCTCCGACCCATAATGCCGCTTGATCTTATCGCCTAGTGCCGCGAGCTCCAGGACACGCGCATCGTCTAGCGCCTGCAGCTCCTGCTCCGCCTCAGGAAGTTCCGTCGTGACGGTTCCTCCCTCTGGTAGGGCATATATAGCCAGCTTCTTGCGGGAGACGGATTTCCTCTGCAGCTTCCCTGATCGCACCTGATACAGGTCCGCGGAGACTAGCCCAGACACAAGCGCCTCCCCCAAGCCGAAGCTAGCGTCAATCGACACGGTATCCCGGTGGCCCGTAATCGGATCGGCGGTGAACATAATGCCGGATACCTCGGGGAACACCATGCGCTGCACAACGACGGACAGCTGCACGGCACGGTGTTCGAATCGGTTGCGGGCCCGATACGATATCGACCGGTCGGTGAAAAGCGACGCCCAGCATTTGCGGACTGCGTCCAGCAGCGCGTCTTCCCCGCATACATTCAGATAGGTGTCCTGCTGACCGGCGAATGAAGCCGTCGGCAAATCCTCCGCCGTGGCGCTCGAGCGCACCGCATATGCTTGATCCTCTCCGGACTTGCTCCAGTCCAGGATGATTGCGGTACGAATGTCATCTGGAATCGGCAATGTTACCAGATGCTCACGGATGTCCTGCCCCAACGCCATGATTTCCTCAAGCTGATCCGCCTCAACCCTGTCCAATCGCCCAAAAAAACCGTCCATGACGTCGCTCTGCTTAAGAAAGGATCTGTACGCTTCCGTGGTGAGACAAAAGCCCGAGGGGACAGGAAAGCCCGCCTTCATCATTTCCCCCAAATTAGCCCCCTTGCCTCCGACGAGGGGAAGGCTGCTCTTATCCAGATGTTCAAAATCAAGCACATAAACGCTCATGCTTATTCGCTCCTCTTATTGGATTGGTCTGCTCGAAGACCGTGCATATACAAACTGAACAATGTTTCGCCCATCTCGACCATCGTCACCCCGTACTTGGCAGCCATATCCGGCCGCGCCATGCGCTGAATGCTTTCCAGCATAATGGCTGTCACCAGCCTCGGATTCACATTCCGGATATGCCCCTCCTGCATCGCCCGCTGAAGAAGCTTTTCTATAAATGTGAGCTGTGCGCTGCGGAACGCTTCAAGCTTCGACCATAAGTTTGGGATATATTTTTGGATATCGTTCAAAAATAACGGATGCAATTTGACAAGCTCACCCTTAATGCTCATGAACACACGCTCGAATACGTCAAGCGGATCGCCGGGGAACTCCATATGCTCTTTCACATGAATTGTAATCGCTTTCATAATAGTGTCCAGCACCGCTTCAGCGATCTCTTCCTTCCCGCTAAAATACAAATAGAGCGTCTTCTTGCTCATCCCCAGCCGTGACGCCAACTCGTTCAGCGTCACTCCGCGATACCCATTGGCATTAAACAGAGATGCCGCCTCCTGCACAATGCGCGACCGGATCGATTCATCCATCGTACGATACCTCCTGTCCACTGCGGAAACCATACTGGTTTCTATAGTTTCCATTTTACATAATGGCACCATCAACCGCAAGGTGGAAAGTACGTTCGAGTCCTCTAGTGACACGTTATATCTTTGAATACGCTTGTACCATTTCGATGAGACAGATAGAGAGCCAATTCAAATGCAAATCTCACTTTCCAGGATTCTTTCCCATGAATGATACCGCTCCGTTCAGTACTACTCCTGCGCATAAAACAAAAAAGGCCGCGATTTAAGCGGCCCTTAATGAAAGAAGTGCGTTAGTATGCCGTCCAGCCTGCATCGGCCGTAACGACCGTGCCGTTAACGAAACCGGCGTCGTCGGATGCTAGAAACAACGCCACTTTCGCGATTTCGATTGGTTCGCCGCCGCGCGGATTTAAGGCCATGCCCGCCATCGCCCGTTCCATCCCGAATGCGTTCGGCTCGTTGATGGACGTACCGATGTTTGTATTTACTCCGCCCGGCGCGATCGCGTTGCAGCGAATACCCAATTTCGCGTATTGGAAGCCGACATTCTTCGTGAACCCGACGACCGCATGCTTGGAAGCCGTATATGCCGCTCCGGCACGGGAGCCTTGTAAGCCGCCTGCAGACGCGATATTGACGATTACCCCGCTTTTCTTCTCCAAGAAAATCGGTAGCGCTTTGCGAGTGGTCCGCATCGGCCCCGTCGTATTGATGGCAAATACCCGTTCCCATAGCTCGTCCGTCAAATCGGCGGCTGGCACGAAATTATCCATGATGCCCGCATTATTGACCAAAATGTCGAGCGTGCCGTATTCCTGGACGGCCGTATCGATCATTTTCGCTACGTCTTCCTCCTTGGTAACGTTGGCAGCTACCGCAATTGCCATTCCGCCAGCGGCCGTAATTCCATCTACGACGGCTTGAGCCGGTTCCAACCGCAGGTCGGCCACAACAACTTTGGCTCCTTCGGATGCGTATAATTCAGCGATTGCTTTACCCATGCCCGATGCCGCACCCGTAACAACTGCTACTTTTCCATTAAGTCTCATTATGATACCTCCACTTTCATATAGTATGGATTTCCGCTAGCCTTTTAACCTCGCGCAACAGGTTAAGAATGATTGACCTTTTTGAACAAATGTTCATTAACATTCATCTGTATAAAACGAGTATAATCATCCTTGGAGGCGATTACAATCAGTAATTCACTCTCATTTGTACGCTAACGCACACTATTCTTGAAGTTGTTCAATAACATATGCAAAGGTGGAAATCTTATGGCTGAGCTCGAACCGAAAACCGACCGCCGCATCCTGCGCAGCAAGGAGGCGCTTCGACGCGCGCTGCTGGAACTAATGGATAGCAAAAGCTTTAGCTCCATCTCAATTACCGAAATTGTGGAGTTGGCAAATTACAACCGCGGCACGTTCTATACGCATTACGAAAGCAAGGAGATGCTGCTAGACGACATCATAGCGGATTTGATCCAAGATTTACTTCGCTCATTCCGAGCTCCTTACGAGTCGTCCGAGGTGTTTTGCATCAAGGAATTGTCAGCCAACTCCGTATTAATTTTCGATCATTTCTATCAACACCGCTCTCTCTATACGATGCTGCTGAAGAGCGATGTCCTCCCGAAGGTCAAGGAAATCATGCTCGTTTCCTTAAAAAATATTTTGAAGGACGAGCTGCTGCTGGAAGAGAACGACGATCAAATCAATCAAGAGCTTCACGTTGTTTACTCCATGCATGCGCTACTTGGACTCGTATTTTATTGGATCGAGCATAATTACCATTATTCGCCTGCTTACATGCAGGAGCAATTGGTCAAGATCATCAACGCCCGGACGACAGGTGCCAAGAACGTACGCAAGTCAAGAGGTAACAATAGCTAAACATCAATCAGGCGTCACGGCTTTTTTAATCATACCGCATCCCGCCAATCTTTCTTAACACGCCTATTACTGTATCGACTGATATAGCTATTGTTTGGTTAGACCCAGTGTGTTTTCATTAGGGACAAATCATTATTTGTCAACGAATATTGAGTGGATGTTGGATGCCAATAATGATTTGAAGTGTAAAGAAGCGAACAAACTAAAGGGTTTGCTGGTCGGTCAAGTAACTGACAATTATTGCTCTTTGCATATAACATACACAACTCCCTTCACAGAAAAAACGACGGCTCACGATGTTAAGTACCGTGTCCAATATGAAATACATTCTCACTTTCCATTTCATCAATATATCCTTTAATTTCTACATAAGGGTGATCTAAATCCTTGCAAGGTTAGCTATTATTTTTGAAAAACGCTGGGCCCATAGACAGAAAGTGTCCACTGTTCTGGTACGCTAACTAACACCAATACTAAAAACAGACCCAACGATATCTCGTTGGGTCTGTTTTTATGAAGGCACATGTCTTATACCGTACCTGAGGAATCCGGTACGTCCGGACCATCAACGACATCGATCACACCGATAGCCAGAATGCTGATAGCGGCCGCTTTTCCCAGCTTTTTCACGCCGTCTTTCAACCGCGCTTTATCGCTGTCCTTGAAGCCTGTCACGACATCTTTTCCGCTCTCGACCACATACTCAATGCCATGGCCTACTCCTCTTGCCGTCGTAATGACCGTTTGTTCAAGCTCATGAAGTCCAGCTTTCGATTGCTGCTTATCAGCGGTAATTAAGCCTGCGCCTAAATCCCATACACCGCTCGCTGCATGGCCTGCGATCTCACCAGTTTTGGCCGTGACCTGTTCTACATCATTCCCGATTTCCTTTATATAATCACTGCGAACAAGCTCCCCTGCCACACGGACAGTTCCTCCAAGCACTTTGCCTGTCACATCGCCTGCCAGTTTGCCTAAATCCTTTAGAAAATCCATTTCAAGCACCTCCGTACATCATTATATGCTATATTACGATTGTCGAAACACTTGGTTGCAATTCATGAAGGAATGGGTGGCTTTCTTATTCGGATAAGCGCTCTAAAAAGTTGATATTAGAGAACAAAAAAAGAGTTCGAACTAGCATTAACTGATACGAACGCTTTAGCACATCTCTATATCTATTTATTTTATGTAATCCCAATTGGTACAGTATTCCGCAATACTGCCTATAGCTTTATGACAAAAGAGAAAACTGCCGTGGCGGAAACTTTATCATTTCCATACAGTTGATGATTATCGATAAAATAAAAAGCTAAGAATCCAATAAACAGTAACAAAATTGTAAGTGTAATAAAAGTTAATTTACCCTCTTTCAACAATCTGCCCCCTATGGTAGCATTACTTTCGTTATCAGCATAATAAATCCCTTGAAAATAAGACGTTTTAGTGCTTGTAGAATTTTCGCTTTTGTTCAAGGATCCTGCCCGATTACTATTACTAATCACGACCTTCAATATAACTACGATCATGCGCGACAAGAAGTTGTTCTGATTTACTTGCGATTGCCTTACAAAAGCGGTGATTGGCTCTCGGCAGTACAACAGACTTTTTACTATATAATTTGGTAAAACCTTGAAACTTTCTCACTGTGATTTCGTAACATTAATAATTCAAAAAAAAAGGGGGGGGGGGGCAAACTTGTCTAGTAATGTTGCATTTGGCACAGGTATTATTTTATTATTTGTTTTAACATCCTTTGCGCTGTTTTTGGCACACATAGTTTTATGCGTATGGGCATATCGAGATAGTAAAAGAAGAGGTAAAAGCACGGAATTTGCATTAATTATTCTGCTGGCGATGTTGTTTTTCCCAATCATAGGACTAATTGTTTATCTAATAATTCGTAATGATTAGTTCCAAATCAAAAGATCAAAACTTCCATACCCTAATGTCAAATAAGATAGTTTGATTGCACTATTGCCCGTTAACGTAACGAAGCTGCCCGACCGTGCCGGCAGCTTCGTCATTCAACTATAGTCTCCCGTTATGATGTATTTAATTGAATAGATAACTCTCTTAAAACAGTTCATTTCATCGTCTAAATAGAACCTCTTTTATGGTGTTAATAATCAAATCCATGATCCCCATTGTCTCATAGTTTTTAAACGTTTCATTATTCAATTCCTGATCGCCACCTAAAGTAAACCCATCATATTTCCCATCTTTGAACGTAAGTGCTAAATCATATGAATGCCCAGTTTGGTTATGTAGAATTTTAGAGATGGCAATTATGTCAGAAGTTTCACCCTCAAAAACAGTGAAACCTTTAGACTCAAGTTTTTGATAAACTTCTTTCGCAAATTTAATGTCCATCTGTACACTCCCCATCCTTGTATTTTCTAAACTCACCAGCTGATGGCATATTCGACTACAAGTATAGCTCTTATTGATTATATTACATGCATCGAACGTGCAATACAAATATTTCCTAATTACAGTAATTTACTGGAAAAACTAACTTTTCTTCACCCAGATAAATGATTTTGAAACTTCATTAACTAAGAATAATTCAACTCCACCAAACGATGAGCTTCCTGTCACCTTAACTTGAACACTGAAAGCCTTTATTGGAACAACTTATTATTCAATCCACTGTCTTGGTCCCACAGTATGGAAAAGATGCTGTCTTTCATGATTTAATGCTTCCTCAATACGCTTACATGTGAAATCACTAATCGGTTTAGGAAGTTCATCTCTTGAGCAGAATCTGCATTCTAAAATTTCAGGTGAGCTTGGCTGAGGTATTTGATTAGTATCGTTATTCGCAATGAAAACGAAATGATGCATGTCATAGTTTGGATCGTAGTATATACCAGTTAATTGCCCAATACCGACTTCTAACCCTACTTCTTCGTGAACTTCTCTTTTTGCAGTTTCCTCAGCTGACTCATTCTCTTCAGCTTTTCCTCCAGGCAGATCCCAATTATTTTTGCCATAGCTATGTTTTACCAATAAAACTCTTCCCTCAGAATCCAAAACAACTGCTGCTGCACCAATTAACTTAGGCAAAGTGACGCCCCCTTAAGATTAATGACTACTTAATTATTGACGGAAATAAGTGGAAAAAGTTTATAGTTCACCATGCTAATCTCCCGTTCCTTCAACGGACAACGGCAGCCGATCGTGTACCGGCTGCCGTCATGTCGTGATTGAACTATAGTTGTCCGTTAGCGCAACGGCTCTACTTACTTTTACCTACTGTCGCGTTATTGTTGATAATTCAAGAAGCGAAAAAAGTTCAATTAGGAAATGTATCATTCTGAGTCAGTTTAAATGACTGGTGCTATTAGAAAATTTTAAAATATCTGCTTTGGGATGATAGTGTAAGAAGTGAATCCCGGTGTTGTTGGTATGGAACCAGACATTATTATTTGAAGGTAACTGAAGAAAATTTTCAATGAGTTTTGTAATAGTTCCTCCGTGAGAAACAATGGCAACTCTTTTATATTGACTGCTATTTTCTTTTATGTAAGAAAAGATTTGCTGGACTCGCTCATAGAATTTCAAGTCACTTTCATCAACTTTCTGCTCACATAAATGATCAAGGTATTTCACTTCACAATCAACGATGTTCGCTAAAATATTCGCCGTCTGCTTTGCACGTTGAAGTGTACTTGACCAAATTAACTCTGGTGGAAATTCTTTTGAAACACGTACAGACATTTTTTTGCTTTGCTCAATTCCTAAGCTTGTTAACGGTTCAAGTACATTTACTATCTCATCTTCAGATTCACCATGTCGAATTACTAATATCTCCATTAGTTTCACCTCAATTAACTGTTTTCATCTAATTTTACCCCACATTGTACCACATTGAAATTGCATTAAACTTCCGTTACATGAATGAAGCCAGGGAGCAGTCGCGGATCCTCGGCAATCGGAACATATTCTTGACATTGTAAAATGACAAGAATATGTTCCGGTAAAATAAAAAAGCCGCCTTTTAGGCGGATCTTAAATTAGGTGCTTTACAAAAACGGCTGACCAGCGTGTGGCAGTCGTTTCTTCATTCTCTAAGCGCTGACAAAGGACTATTTCTAGAATCTGCCCGATTTAAAAATCGAAAATAACAGCCAGAGACTCATTAAAGATGCCAATACGAACCCCACTTCGATGGTTGGCACGTTCAGCAAGAAATAATGCTTCCGGCCAACAATGGAAGAACCGATGATGAGTCCCATCATAATGAGGCTGAAAGACAAGAGAACGATGCCGAACGTGATCCTATTGCCAATGCGATCCAGCTTACGCAGGAAATCGTAGGCATCAGGGACGCTAATATTCATATGCAGCTTCCCTTTTTTTATCAATGAAAATAACTCTCGGGACTGTCTTGGAAAATCAATTAGCAAGTCCCCATAATCCGTGACATCCTTGAGTAAACTTGCTGTCAGATTTTTCGGGCGCAGTCGTTCCAACAGTAGTTGGAGGCCGAATGGTTCCGCTATCTTTACGATACTGATCGTAGGATCTAGCTTTGTGACAACCCCTTCAATCGTTACCAGCGTTTTCCCTAATAAGATAAAATCCGCCGGAACGCGAATATGGTACTTGTACGCCACCTCGAACAGATCGTTGACGATTCCCCCCAGGCTTACACGACTAAGAGGGACTCTGAAATATCGCTCTCTAAGCTCCTCAATATCAAAACGCAGCTCCGCCATATCGATTTCCTCGTCAATAAGTCCGATCCGGTAGATCGCCTTAATCACCCCATCGGTGTTCTGGCGCATAAGAGCAATAATCAGTGAGGAAAAATGAAATTTTGACTCCGCCGTGAGCCGGCCCACCATGCCAAAGTCAAGCAAAGCGATTACTTCGCCCGGCTGTATGACTATGTTCCCTGGATGAGGATCTGCATGAAACAAACCTTCAACGAATATCTGATGAAACAATGCTTGAATGAGCCGATTGGCAATTCGCGCTCGGTCATACCCATGTGCGTTGAGTTGATCCTCTTGGTACAGCCGAACACCCTCGATATACTGCATCGTTATGACCTTTTTCGAGCTGTAATCGCTATAAATCAGCGGCACATTGATATGGGCGACACCCTCGAACTGCTCAGCTATCTTCTTCGCATTCCTAGCCTCTTTGGTATAATCCAGCTCATTTAAGAGCGATTTGCCGAATTCCGCAATGAGGACCTCCATTTGAATCCGGCGCGCCCATGCAAAGCGTCGCTCGGCGATCGCAGCCAAATCCGCTAGAATTTCAAGATCGATCCGGATTGATTCTGCGGCTTGAGGTCGTTGGATTTTGATAGCCACATGTTCTCCGGTGTGGAGCACGCCAAGGTGCACTTGCCCGATGGATGCCGCTGCAAGTGACTGCTCCTCGAAGCGGTCATAAACCGTCCCGATACTTTGTCCTAGTTCAGCCTCAATAATATCCTTTACCTGTTTGTAAGGGATGGGCTTCACATCATCCTGAAGTTTCTCCAACTCCTTTACAATGTCTTCCGGAAGGAGATCACTACGGGTGCTGGCGATCTGTCCCAGTTTTATAAAGGTTGGTCCGAGCACTTCAACGACATCCCTAATTCGCAGTCCAAGCGATTTACGGTCTGTATCGTCATCCACTTGAAATCTTCTAATTGGAATACGAAGCCGCTGCAGCACATCTGACTCTTCTACCAAGAAGCCGAAACCATGGCGAACCAAAGCAATAACAATATCCCGGTATCGTTGTAACTGCCGTATCCTTTTCCTCATAATCGACTATGCCTGTAGCTTGTGTTCCATTTGGTCGATGCGCTGTTCAAGCCGCTTAATATCTTCCTCGGTCGCCAGATGCAAATCAACCAGCAGCTTCTGAAGCTGTACGCGTACGATTTCTTTAAGAGCGTCCTGTTGCTCCTCCCCCTTCTTGATCAACTTTGCTACCAACGCCTTCGACTCTTCAGGGGCAACTTCTCCCTTTACCACAAGCTCTTTGACGTAGTTCTCCAATTTTTCTTTGGTCACTATCGTGATTCCCAGACCGAGCGAAACTGCATTCTTGATCAAATCATTCATCTAGAACACTCCTCTACAAACAATAATTAGGCATTATGATTTCCAATAGATGCCAATAGTATGTATGCGGAGAAGAATAATTTCCAGTAAAACCCCTTCATTTAAAACATGCTAATAAAGAACACCACGAAGAAGATTAATATAGGTTAGTTGATTCCCCATTACTTCATAATCTTTTATCTCTTTTGTCTAATGCGAATGATTCCATTGAACGGTTCGCACCGTATTTCTCCTCCAAATGAGCGACATGACCTACACCCCAATCATTTAATGCCTGCATGACCGATGCCATACCTTTCCCGTATTCTGTAATGGAGTATTCCACTTTCGGGGGAATTTGGTGATATATTTCACGATGAACGATATCGTTATACTCCAGTTCTCGTAATTGTTGGGTAAGCATTTTTTTTGGTTAATCCCAAAGCCATAATAACAAAATAAGAAACCGGAACCCCTTCAGGTCCCGGTCTTATCCACCTATTCAGTCTCACTCAATCGCCCATCCCGTAAATGCACAACCCTCCCGTACGCGTTCATTGACTCAGACGCTCCTTAATCACTTCAACTGAGAATTTAAACAATAGGGCTTTATCCCGATCTTGGAATAAAGGGGCTCCAGCAAACATTTGCAATCCAAAAGACGGTACTTGAGAAGTCGCTGTTCTCGTAAGACTCATCGGAAAATCCAAAACATCCAGGATCAGTTGTACATTACAATCTTGGGGTACGAAATTAGGCGAATGCTCGAGCCAAGTCCTTCCCCATCCCGGATTTTGGCCGCTTTTTTTGCAGTAAATGAGTGGTGTGAAAACGTCAATGGATTTTTTTAACAATCTGTAGTCCTGTGCGAATATTCTTGTCAAAGCTCCGTCGAATTGTTCCGGAGTCCAAGGGCACATGTAAGCACCAATCATACATTCTGGTAATTTGCTCTTTATTATCTTCGTATATTGAAGCGCAAATCCGGCTATTTTCCGGCAGTTGTGTAATGTCCACTCCTTCGGATATTTTAATAAAATTTCATCCGGTGTCCTTGCATCAATATTTGTATGAAGACAAAAATCCTCGATACATGTGGAACAAAAACAGCTTTCCTGCAAGTCGGGTTCCGGCTCTTCGAACCAACCTCCGTAGGTCAAATAGTCGAGCCAAATGCCTCTTGGTTGAAATCTTTTCAACCCCTCTGTCAATTGCTCCTCGATTTGGGACAGATACTCCTTTTGCGATAAGCATATGCCCTGCACCAGTTTGCCATATCGAATCGGCTTGCCGTCTTTTCCAATTGGTATAAGTTCAGGATGCTGATCAAAATCTGCTCGAAACGTTTTAAATTCCACACAGGCATGCAAATCTCGTCTTTCACAAGATGCAAACGATTGTTCGTTGAAACCGTGAAACCAGACAGCATTAACCCCATAATCTTTCACATTATCGGGCAGGTCTGCGCTACCGTAAGGACCGAACAATAAAGGTATTGTCATCATAGTAATCTCCTTACAAGTACAAGTTATTTTAAAACGGCAGCTTCATATCAAATTCTTCGGCAGCATTGGATAGAGATTATTTATGTTTAGGAGTTTTATACGGCGAAAGCTTCATCCAATTGACGTACATGCTCTTCGGAGAGCTCCCAGCCGACCGCCCCAACGTTTTCCTCCAGCTGCTCTAATCGACTCACACCTATGATTGCCGAAGATACGGCAGGACGATGGATGATCCAGTTCAAGCTGACTTGTGCAGGAGTTTTTCCCAATTCGTTTGCTATTGCCCTCAACTGCTTGACCGCGTCCTGAACATTTCCCGCCCTTTCGGCAACTGCCGGCTCCATGTATCCACGGCTTCCTTCGGGAATCACATTATCGTACTTTCCAGAGAGAATCCCTCCTCCTATAGGGCTGTACAGAATCATGCCAACTCCTTGATCCACGCAGAGCGGCTGCAGCTCCTTCTCCACAGCCCTGTTGATCAGGCTATAATTGGGCTGAACGGATACAAAACTTGAGATCTTGTTGACATCGCTGACCCATAGCGATTTGGCGAGGACCCATGCCGGAAAATTAGAGCATCCTATATATCTTACTTTGCCTTGACGAATCAAATCGTCATAAGCACGTAGTGATTCCTCTAGAGGGGTATCCCAATCTACACCGTGAGCCTGATAAAGATCGATATAGTCTGTTCCAAGACGCCGAAGGCTATTTTCGACTTCTCTCATAATATGTTGACGGGATTGCCCTTTGTCGTTCGGACCACTCCCTACTTCTCCGTGTACTTTCGTAGCTATGACAACCCTATTTCTCATTCCTTTGACCGCTCGGCCGAGAATTTCTTCCGCTTCGCCGCCTGTATACCGATTGGCATTGTCGATCAAATTGATTCCTTTATCAACTGCGGCATGAATAATCCGTATCGAATCCTCCGGGCTCACCTTGCCCGGCTTTCCCCAACGCGGGGTCGCGCTACCGAAATTCCAGCAGCCCAAGCTAATGCGAGATACCTTCAAGCCAGACTTTCCAAGTTTTACATATTCCATAATCTCTCACCTTTCGTTAAAAAGAATAAGAATACTTGTCACAAACATGTGCGTTTCTGTTTTAGGAAAGATATTCATCCTCCCAAAACATATGATCTAACATTATCAATTATAGATAATCATTCCTGTTATGAGAAGAAGTGAAAACTTTTAAACTAAGTTACCTGCAGTTAACTATTGTCTCATAAACTTTTCTCTGAATTCACACTCGATTCATGAAGCAAAAAGCCGGCCATTGTGGCCGGCTTCAAATTTCTATTAAAATTATCGAAAGTTTATATCCAACATTCTTTTAAGCCAATATGGATTCAATTTTATCAAGTACATCCGATGAGAGCTCGACACCAGATGCCTTCGCATTTTCTTCTACCTGCTCTGGGCGGCTTGCACCCACTAGCGCACTCGCAACATTAGGCTGCCTCAAAATCCAAGCTAATGCTAGTTGAGCTACAGAGATTCCTAGCTCCTTAGCGATACCATCGAGCTGTCCGACTTTGGCGATCTTCTCCTCCGTGATCCCGTTCCGCATACCTTCCAGTTTAGCGGCACGGCTATCTGCAGGAATCTCGGAGATCGATGTGTACTTCCCGCTAAGAAGACCCTGAGCGAGCGGCGAGAATACGACTTGGCCGATGCCTTTTTGTTCGCCGAGTGGGATCACCTCTTTTTCAATATAGCGGTTGAACATGTTATAAACCGGTTGATTGACGACGATGCGATCAAGCAAATATTTATCAGCTACTGCTAGTGCTTCTGCCATTTGTACAGCAGTCCATTCGCTGACTCCAGCATACAAAATTTTGCCTTGTCTCACCATATCATCGATGGTTCGAAGCGTTTCCTCTACAGGAGTTTCAGGATCAAAACGGTGACAATAATAGATATCCACATATTCCGTATTCAAACGCTTAAGGCTGGCATGTAATTGCTCGAACACATGCTTACGGGACAATCCCCGGTCATTGGGACCAGCACCCATTGGCCAAAACACTTTGGTCGCAAGCACATAAGAATCGCGGGAGTAAGCGCTGAGAGCCTCTCCTACCACTTTTTCGGCTTCTCCACGTTCATACACGTTAGCCGTATCAAAAAAATTGATACCCAGATCGTATGCTTTGTGAATCGAATCTACTGCATTTTTCTTTTCGACGTAACCGCCGTATGTCAGCCAACTGCCTAAGCTAATCTCACTAACCTTTAGTCCCGATTTGCCTAATCTCCGGTATTTCATGTGCACTATTCCCTCCATTTTGTTCTACTATCTTGACTACCTAATGATAAAGCACACGGTATTCTTTTAAAAGTACTGAAATTTTATTTACATACTTAACGAAAGTATAGTAAGTAAACTCATTCATTGACTGCAACTATGAATGGTAGTGATAATTCACCCTCGTTACTTGTTTCAAGTAGTCCATAATTCGATAATTGGGATACGTCTTCGCCCCTCATATCCATTCCATGTAAAAAAAAAATAAGTCCCCACTCACAAATTAAGTCTGCATATCCTTCTGGATGAGAAATGAGATAATCAATCTGTACATTTTTTGTAATTTCCACGCTCATGCTACTACGTTGTATCGTCATTCATAAATTCCTCTCATTTGGTAATCGTTTCTCTTACGTTTACGATTAAGTACAAACATCCTACTCAGCGCATACAAAAAACATATGAAGAACTCCTTACTTCACTTTCGATTTTGTAAGATACAAGACCAAATCATCATCTACGCGAACTTGAGTTCCAGGTTTGACAGGCATGTTATTGTATATTATTCCTCTACCATCGGGGATGAAACCACGCTTTATGTAGAGCCTTTGCGCAGTTCCATAGTCAGCATATAACCCAAATCCAATCCCAATAGAATCCGATTTAGAGAAAGCATTTTCTTCAAGAGCTTCAATTAGTATACTTCCTATACCACGTTTCCTATATGGAGGAATGACGTCAAAGTTTTGAATTTCAGGTATTCCGTTTTCAACAAAATAAGGGTATTTTGATTTGTATACTACATGTCCCCACCCTACAAACTCACTCTCATTAAACGCTAAGAGTGTGACTCTTTCTTTACTTTGGTTCTCTTCCCAGCATCTTTCAACATAATCACGAGGTTTACTGATGTCATGACCAGACAACCCCAAATATATCAAATCAATAGTGCTCAATGTCATTGGACGGATTTGAATAGGCATACTCATATTGTATTTTCCTCCTAAGTAGTAAAATTGACCCAAAAAATGGTCTCACTATCTAACATGATAACAAATTATTTAAGTTTAGGTTGATAGAGAACAGCTATTGTTAAATTCTCCTGTCCGTTAGAGTTCAGTAACTTCATGGAAAAGAAATAATAAAAGCCCGCTCTTGACATATCGTCAAGAACAGGCTGGAATTTCTGTATTACAGTTTTACGACATTCTCCGCTTGGAGGCCACGTTAGACTTTAACAGACAACGGCAGCCATTCAGTGATGGCTGCCGTTGTGTTGTGATTGAATTGTCGTTATTTCGACATCTCCTTGATTGCGGATGTACTACGCTGGAAAGAAAACTTCGGCAGCTTGAGCAGAACAGCGACCAGTAATAACAGGCAGCCGTTGATGACGAACACGACGGGAATTGACAATTGGGTTGCGAGAAATCCTCCAATTAGCGGACCCAATAACAGGCCCATTTGATTGGCCGATTGATTCAGGCTGAACGCACGGCTGCGAAATCCCGGTTCCGTATGGGTAGCAATAAAAGCATTAAGCGCCGGAAATACGGCAGCGAAAAAGAGACCGTAAACAAACCGCAGCGTTCCGAAACCGATCAAATCGTGAAACAATATTTGCAGCAAATTCCCGATCCCTCCGCCGATAAGACCGATGAACAACACCTTCTCGTAGCCCACCTTTATGCCGATTTTGCCCCAACGAGGTGCTGCAATCAATGTAGCGACTCCTACCGCAGAGAAAATGATCCCCGCATGAAGTGATGCGGACGACTGACTGGAGCCCAGCTTCAGCACGTAAATCGTTAGCAGCGGTTCCAAAATCATGATCGACGTCGATGTAATAAAAACAATGAACAGCGCGGATACGAGCGTCCGATTGGCCGCCGCTTCCTTAAGGTCGTTAAGAACCGCGGACCGCTTCGCTTCGGATTTAACAAAGAAAGGCTCCTTCACCCAAACCCATGCGATAACGAAGGCAATCAGTACCATCACGCCTGCCAGCAAAAAGGTTTCACGCGTGCCGATCAGGTGGCTTACTACCCCTCCCCAGAAGCGGTCCTAGTACGGAAGCAGCTGCACTGGAGGTGGAGATAATGCCGAGTGCATAGCCGACTTGCTTCTCCGGCGTATTGGTTGCTACCAAAGCGATGGCTGACGGAATATATCCTGCGAGCAATCCTTCCATAATTCTTATGAGAATAAGCTCGTATGGATTTTGCACGATGAAGTATAAAAAATACGCGATTGCTAGACAAATCCCGGCGCGAAGCATCATGGGCTTCCGGCCATACTTATCGGCCATGGAGCCCCAGAACGGAGCGATTAAAGCTGCAGCAAGAAATGTAATAGCGAATACAACACCCGTCCATAGTTCCAGATGGCTTTGTACACCGAGATCGTCCTGTAAAAATAGAGACATAAACGGGATGGATACCGTATAGGCCATACTGACAAGGAAAGTCCCTACCCACAGTACGAAAAGATTACGTTTCCAAGAATTATCAACCAAGGAAGCACTCCCTTTTTTTCGTTTGACTCCTATCATACCATTTATATGAAGGGGTTTTTAATAAAACGTTTTTTTTAGGATGATAAAATGTTGTAATGAATGCTACGCTTGCGAGTCCTTTTGCCCATAAAAAAAAGCCTGATGTCTCAAGCTTTTTCTTATTGGATTACTTTGTACTACAAACCCTCTACTGTTTTAATAGCTCGAATTATCATTTCAGAAGTGACAGGAAAGTTCATATTTCCCATTGTGCTTTCTGGAAGAAGCGATATTCTCGAAATTTCATTCAATTCTTCTTGAGATAATTCGCGATTGATACCTAGCTGCTTTAGCTTAAGCGGCAGCCCGATCAATCTATAAAAATCACAAAGTTCCTTAATCTCCTCCTGAGGGCGATCTTCAAGAACTAATTGAACGAGAATTCCGTAAGCCACTTTTTCTCCATGATAAGCTTTGTGTGTTTCCGGGATGACCGTAAGACCATTATGAATGGCATGGGCCGCCGCAGAACGGCAATTATCCTCCCCGAGTCCACCGACCATTCCGCTAAATAATATGTTTGCATCGATAACACGCTGCAACGCTTCGCTTGGTGTGCCCCTTTCGGCATCCTTTACTGCATGTCCGCTATATTCTATTAATGTGTCATAACAGAGTTTAGCCATATGCAGCCCGCCAAGTGTTGCTAAATTTTGTTTTTTCCCGGATGCGGACATCGGGGCCTCGATCCATTTCGCAAGCGTATCCGCGATTCCGGCTGCCAAGAAACGAACCGGAGCTTTGGCAATAACCTCGGTATCGACAAGACAAAGCAGCGTTCCACGTACAAAAACGGGAAAATTAATGTAAACACCTTCTTCTGTATACATAATCGATAAATTAGCCACAGCTGCGCAAGTTGCAGCAAGTGTTGGTATGGCAATAAAAGGCTTATTAAGCTCATTCGCAAGCGCTTTTGCGGTATCCATCACTTTCCCGCCACCGACACCGCAGATCAATTCAGTTTCGGGTGGCGTGAGAGTTTTCAATCGGGATACTTCCTCATATGAGCACTCTCCTCGATATGTATGTACGCCATAATGAATACCAGCTTCATCTAAACTCTCTGTTAATTGATTACCACAGCTATTCCACGATTTTGTTCCTGTAACGATAATGACGGATTTGCCATACTTGGCGATCCACTTTCCTGCTTTACGAATAATTCCCGCTTCTTGAATATAGGCATTCGGCGATCCCAGAACAAAATGTACACCTTCCATAGGTAACTCTTCTCCTCTACTATTGTTAACGGCTGAAAATAAGTCCATTATTCTTGCTTTAGCTTAGATAAGTCGCTTCTTTAACTAAAGTATTAAAGCATCGTCTTTTTTCGCACCGGGTATAACATCGTAAAGTCGAATTTTTCGATTTCCGAATAGGGGATTGTCAGAGCGTTCAAAGGTTCAAGCGGTACCGTCTCCATCCCGAGTACTCCTTCACGCCGATCGATCTCGTAATCTGGCGACTGCTCTAGCCAAGCAAACATTGCATCATATACGTGCCACATGTGTGCCTCGTTCCCATTCACGCGGGCGCTCGCACAGAGACCTCCACTTACATCCAGAGTCTCAATGCCAGCCTGTACATCTCCGAATTCATGAACCGCCAGTCCGACCCACAGCGTATCGACTTGCTTGCTCCATTGCTCCTGAGGAATGAGTACATACGCAGAAGGTACATCAGTGAGTCTCATATCCTTAATAGGCACCTGTGCTCTAAGCTTGCTCCACGCCTCTCGCGTGCCACTCTTGTCAGGTGTCATCCCCGTCCGTACTGCCAAGACCTTGAAGGGCGCTACTTCAACTAAATCAACCTCTATTGTATTCTGCAAAGTCCCCTCTCCTCTCTTCATGTTTACAATGATGAAGACATCCTGTTTATAAATATTCAATATTTTGCAATAAACCCCTTTTTCTAATGAATAAAATGAAGGGCTGCCTCGCGGCAGCCCTTTTAATATTGAACTCACTTTCCACATTCGACAAGCGCCTAGAAATCGTCGCCATCTTGTAATGTAAGCTCTGTCTTATCCATAGATGCTTCCGGACATTTATTAGTCCAGAACCTGGTGTCCAATGTCTCATCATTCACCCCAAGATTTAAAGCAACTTAATCAGCTCTTCTAGCTCATCAACCAATACTTTTGCAAGTTCAAAATTAGCATCTTTTAAAGCCAATTCTATTTTCATTTCAACTGATTTTTTATTTTGTTCAGCTTCTAGATAGTCTTTATCAAAATGACTAGCATAAATCATCTGTCTAAATTTACGCATACTCATTTTTCTAATCGTCTTATCGTCAATGATTAAAACATAATCCATACCATTTACAACCGAATAGAAATCATGAGAAATCATGAGAATCGCACCTTTATAGTCTTCAATGGCTTTCTCCAGTGCTATTTGTGTATAGGTGTCTAAATGGCTTGTCGGTTCATCAAGAAGCAATACGTTAGCTTTACTGGCAGAAACTTTAGCCAATTGAAGCATATTTTTTTCTCCACCAGATAAAGACTCTATCTTTTGATTAACGATCTCTCCTTCAAAGCCATAGTTTGAAATATACGATCTAACCTCATCATACGTTTTAAACCCAGCATCGATGAATTCTTCTAGTATTGTATTAGAATCCTTTAGCACTTCGCCTTGAATCTGAGATAAATAAGCCACTTTAACATCAGCATTTATTTCAATTGAATCATGATTATTTGTAAAGATATCTCGAAGTAAAGTCGTTTTCCCGGTACCGTTTGGACCAATAATGGCTACTTTATCCCTAGATTTTATCTCAAAGTTAACATTGTCTAGAAGCAACTCATCAAACGTAACACTATAATTATTGACACTTACAACAATGGTGTCTTCCATCTCATTTTCAATACCAAAACTAATTTTAGGTTGCTTAATATCAACAAATGGCGCTTTAATTCTACGTGCTTCCAATCTTTCTTGAAACCTAACTCTAGCTTTTAATGCTCTCCCTCTAGATGCTTCTGAATTATACGTTGCGATAGCTCTAAGATTATCAATAATGTTATCGTATCTCTCAATTTCTTCTTTTTCAGCGACTGCAATTTCTTGCAACTCAATTTTTGTCTGAAGTAATGAGAAGTTGTATTCAATATATCGCCCATCAAACTCTTGGATCTCCATGTTTTCAAGGTGTAGAATTTTGTTGAAACAATGATTCAATAGATATCGGTTGTGCGTGACAACTAGCAGCATTCCTTTGTGAGAATTAATCAGATTTTTTAGCGCATTTAGGTTTTCAAAGTCTAAAAATACATCGGGTTCGTCCATAATCATTAAGTCTGGACTACTAAGCATTTCCTTCATCACTTGAATAAGTTTGAATTCCCCACCACTTAGGTCGGATACCCTAAGATCTTTTAGCTTCATGAGGTTTGCTAGATTTAGTTTCTTATTAATGTTGCTTTCAAAATCAGCCCCACCGATTGTATCAAATGTGTCTAATGCTAATTGATACTTTTCTAATAACGCATCCATATCCGATGATGTTTCCATTTCCGTACAAATAGCTGTTATTTCATTTTGTATCTTAATAAATTCTTCCCCTATATATTCAAAAACTGTTGTTTCTTTCGTTTTGTCGAATTGTGGGAATTGACTTACATGCCGAATATTGCAAGTAGGGTCAATTTCTAACTTGCCCTCGAACAAATATCTTTCTGGATCCATCAGTATATCGATCAATGTACTTTTCCCACTGCCACTTGTTCCTATAAAAGCGCAATGTTGTGCCTCTTCAAGCGTGAATGAAATGTTTGTATATAGTTCTTTTTGTGGAAATGAGAAGGATAAGTTTTCAACTTTTATCATAGTGTTACCTTTCTTTATAACTAAAATAGTGACTATTATTAGATGTATTAAAGAGCACAGACTTCGAGTTTACCGTTGTTAGAATAACACTTGTTACCACCAACTTCAATCCATTCACATTAAAGTTGTTCTTTAAATTGAAAAATACAACTTAGAACACTATAAGTTCATTAAGTCTGCGGCTCAATAAGGTTGCCGTTTAGCTAAGCAAAAGAGCTGCCACGCGGCAGCCCTTCACTGTTTAACTATCGTTCAACGTCCCAATCATTTTCTATAGCCCAATGTTTTATATGTGGCTTAATTCATATAATGCTTTAGCGTAGATGGCTGTCGCTTTGATTAAATCATCGATTTCAATAAATTCATCAATTTGGTGAGAGCTATCTACCTTACCAGGGAAAAGCGCACCGAAAGCCACCGCATTTTTCATTAACGACGCATACGTTGCCCCACCCGATGTTAAAAGTGTAGGTTCATCCCCTGTAATTGATTGATAAGCCGATTGCAGTGTTTTAATCATAGGATGATCGGCAGGGAAATAATGTGTAGGGAATTGCCACGCATCAGCAATTGTGAAATGGCAGGTCTCAGCTTTTTTCCTGATCATTTCAATGGTATGTTGGTAAACATTATTTAATGGAAAGCGAATGTTCAACTGAATGGAACCACCATCTGCATGATTGTAATTGAAAATGCCGGCATTAACCGTTAAAGGTCCGAGCACATCTTCACTGTATTCGATTCCCAACTTTTCCCCAAAAGGATCTCTATATAGGCAGTTATCCGCAAATGTGATAAATGATTGGTCACTATCCGCAAAGCTTAATGTGTTTAAGAAATGCAGGCACTCAAGTCCGGCATTCACTCCATTTTGCGGTTCCATACCATGTACGGTTTTACCGTAAAGAGTTAAAGTAATTGTTTCATCGGAGTTGCTGACCTCACCATGTAGTCCCAGTTCCTTACAATATGTTTTAAAACGGTTCACAAGTTCCTCAGGTTGATTCGTTTTAATTTCAGCAGCGACTTGTCCAGGTACCATGTTTCCCCTGTCACCCGAAGAAAAGTTAACTAAAATAGTTCCATGTTTTTCTTCTTCACTGCCACTTAAAGTCAGTTTCACATTAATTTGCCCTTTTTCGGCGTACACTATCGGAAATTCATTATCAGGAGAAAAACCGTAAGTTGGCGCGGGCTCAACGTCAAGATAATGTTTCACACAGCACATACCACTTTCTTCATCTGTGCCATAGATCATACGGATCTTCCTTTTTAAGGGCAGGCCAAGTTCCTTCAATATCTTCAACGCATAAAATGCAGCCATTCCAGGTCCTTTATCATCAATGGTACCGCGGGCATACAGCTTTCCTTCTCGAATAGTTGGCTCATAAGGTGGTGTTGTCCATTCCCCAGGAGCTGGAACCACGTCGACATGGGCAATTACCCCAATATAATCTTCAGACTCTCCCCATTCAGCAAACCCGGCAAAGCCGTCTAAGTTTTTAGTTTTAAAACCCTCATTTTGGGCTAATCCCAAAACATAATCCAATGCTTCGCCAATCTTTTCACCCATTGGATATTCGGGAGTACTCGTTGTTAAATCCTTAACACTCGCAATACGCAATAAGCCTTCCAAGTCCTTTAAAAGATCATCTTTTCTTTTTTCCACCTCTGCCAGCCAATTGATTTCCATGACATCCTCAACACCCTTCTCAATAGTTTTACATTGAAAAGCAGGAAAAATATTGGAAGCCATTCAATATTCCACGATATCTCACCCCGGTTCGATATCAGCCGCGATTCAATTTTAACATATTTCTCCACTAACTAAATCTTACCGGCACTAACATGCTCTCTGAAATGATAACTGGTTCCGAATCCTGAAGTAAATCCCTTTCTGCTACTAGAATAAGCCGTAATAATTAGAGCACATGGTATTGCACGGCAGCGCTCTTAGAGGATCCTGTATTGTGCTATAGTTACCCGATAGCTTAAATAAATTAGTCAAAACGTATTCCTCATTGAAACTCCCTCATCTCATCGTAAGTTTAATATACTCCTTCAACCTCCTCCCAATAGATAGGCTGGCCCCAGAATGGGAAGAGGGTCCCGAAAAGCATCCTCTTCTGTTCCACATTGCCGGAGTATGTGTCAACACCTTCGAACAATACCTTAGCACGATAGCCGCGATAGAACAGCTCTTGCAGCGTACTTAGAACACAGATTTCGAACACCAGTCCAATCAAAACGAGCTCTTGCTTTGAGCTTGGTGGTCCAACTGTTTCGAGCAACCACCTGCTGAAGCCATCCGTCGAGGGATAAGGAACACCCGGGACGCTATCCGCTTTACCCGCTCCTTCACGAATCCAAGTTGGCGACGGCTCGGCTTTCACCCATACAGACGGGTGTTTTATGTCGTTGGGGATGATAGACTCATAACCCCACGTACCGGGAACACATACGGAAGCTCCAGGCTGGCTAATACGATAATCAGATATAATCTCAACAACCGTGTACCTTCGCTCCCGAGCAAACGGGAGTAATGTGTCCTGGATGAATTGCACGCTCGAACGTGGTTGATGTTGTGCACCGCCTTCGGTTGCGAAGTCATTCTGTAAATCAACAGACAGGAAAATAACTGACATAGTGCTGCCTCCCTTAGTGTTTTACATTTCATCCTATTCTGCCCGAGACTTCCATAGTATTTTGTAGGTTGATACTAATTTTCCCTAGTTTATCAGATGAAATAAAGGATTCCACATATTAGTCATATATAATATGTGGAACCCTTATGTTTAACTATCGTTCACAGTTAGTTTAATGATGAATAACTGAATTATATTATTCCGAACTGGGTCAGAGCATAGTGTATACCATCTTCGCTTGCTTTTTTGGTCACGAAATCTGCTTTTTGCTTAAGCATTTTATCACCATTTCCCATAGCAATCCCCAAACCAACAAACTCTAACATATCCAAATCGTTTCCACCATCTCCAAATGCAATTGAATTGCAAACGTCAATTTCGTAATAATCCAACACTCTTTTGATTGCATGCGATTTCGATACAATTTGAGTTTCAAGGACGTTCATTACATAACCGTGGAAACGTACAAACTGAAGTTGCGGAAAGTTAGCTATAAATTTTTCAGCTTCACTATCGTCAGCATACAAGCATATACAGTAAATCTCCTCTGGAAGTGTGTTTAATTTGCTAGGATAATCGACAAGACCAAGGGTCTCTTCTAGAGCATTCCTAACACGTTTCTCTTCTACTCCGATACCATTCATTGAAATTGAATCTGTAAAGTAGGAAATACCTTGTCCGTGTAACTCGGCAAAACTCGACAGTTCATGAACAGTCTTTTGAGATATGACTGACTTATAAATGACTTCTCTTTGGTTTTTCACAAGAGCGCCATTAGATGAGATTAATGTATCAATACCTAGAGAAACTAGTTCTTCACATAAATTATGTGGTCTACCTGTTGCAACTACGACCTTAATGCCTTCTTCATGAAGTCTCTTAATCGCCACTTTTGTACTTTTAGGGATTACTCTATCCACTTCACTGTATATCGTACCATCAACATCAAAAAACACTATTTCGTACATTCTGCGAGAATCCCCCAATTTAAGAAAACAATTTGTTGACTGTTAAGCTCAATCAAAATTACCAGGTAGCATGGAAACGGGAGCCGATCGTATTCAGCTGCCGTTGTTTTATTCTGAACTAACCTTTATATGTTAGCGTAATAACTAACCGAGCAACCTAAGCTTGTCTTTAATCGAGCTATTACTATCCTCATCCCATACGACAGATATTTCAAAAGTTCCCTTTTCGAAAAATAGTGGCAATCTACGTTTAAACCATGACTGCATCGGTAGGTTTATAGCGTCGTCTATATCTACCCAGTGCAACTCACCTTCAGGCGGATTAGATAGTAATTCCCCTTCAAAATTTTTAACCAGATAATTGAAGACCATATATCTGTAATTCGTTTTAGGCACGACATATTCGTCTATTCCTTTGAAAATTAAGTCCTCTGGCTTGGCAATTAGTCCTGTTTCTTCTCTAAGCTCACGAACAGCTCCTTCGGTTAAACTCTCAGGGAAATCAACTTTTCCTCCAGGACCGAGATACCCTGGGAACCCCAGTTTGTCAGGTCGATTTAGTAATAATATCTTATCTTTATCTTGTACTAAGCACATTGTATATAGTCCACACTCATTCTTAATCGACATTTTCTTCCTCCAATAATCTTGTAGTAATTGGTATTTCTATATTGTTATCTACTTTCCTTCAATCCATAGTAAACTCCCGTTAGCTGAGAAAAGGCAACCGATCCATTTGGATCCGGTTGCCTTCTCTTGTTGTTATTAAATTCTCCGTTCTTGTTAGCCAAACAAGCTATTCGATCCCAATTCGTGTATGGCAGGTCTAAAATATTTCCCCACCTTTTCTAGTTCATTCATAACGCACTTTATTTTCTCTTCGTCTTTAAACCAGTTATCTTTTGAAGTCCCTGTTTTGTCTATCACTGGGCTTACATAAAAAACAGTCTCTCTTGGAAAAACAAATTGATACGTTAATAGTGCTCTACGCGCGTGATAATTTTTACAGACTAGAACAACGCGTCGGGGGTGAATTCCTTGTTGTTGCAATACTTCCAGTGAGAAACGTGCATTTTCAAAGGTATTAGTTGCTTTATCTTCTTTAAGTAATGATTCTGAAGGTACTCCTAACGCTACCCCGACATTTTTAAGAAACTCCCATTCGGTTGTTGCTACATGAGGGGTAGTACCACCAGAAGGTAGAATAAATTGAGCGATACCGTTATGGTACAATGTTGCGGCTCTTTCCATTAATTGAGGATGACTTGCTCCTGGAATTAATATAATGTCTGACTGTTCCAACTCCGTTTCGAAAAACATAAAATCACTAATACAATCAAAGGGGAATGACATATGAAGGCCTCCTCAGTATTAACACTTAAGCTTGGCATTTTTGCAACAACCCTTATTTGCTTTCTTATCCCGCTCCGCCGCTAAAAAAAAAGACCATTGGGGTTTTAAAATATAAATTACATTGCGGCTCTTTGCAAATGAGATTTCGGTTCTGTGTATCTTTGAGTAATTTTTTTTCCCGCTTTTATCGCTGGCATTTCGATCCATTTATAAGCTCCTGCACTTACTACAAAGCTAATAGCCATAGATATTACCAATATTGCCGGTATAGCTATAACACCGTGTAAAGTAAATACCAACGTGAACAAAACAACTATGTGATATAAGTACAGACTGTATGAAATTTTCCCAAGGAACGTGAATGGTTTGAGCAAAAGGAACTTAGTAAATCCCTGTGAGGATTGTGATAAGACAATGAATAAGCAGGCTCCGATAACTGTCATCCAATCGTTAATGATGAATTTATGAATGATCTCAACATTAGGTAAGCTCCACGCGTAGGTGTAGAAAAGCAAGGCAATGGCTAGCAAACATCCAAAAACAGCTTTGTTTACTTTTCCAAAGAGGTTAGAGAGTTGATCTTTGTATTTAGCTAAAAGGGCTCCAACAATAAACATCGATGTATAGTACAGAGTCATAAGAATATTCGTTTGATTAGCTGGAGATATCAGAATAACTAATGCATAGGCCACAAGTGAAGTAAATAACGCAATAAGTAGATTTATTTTATATCCAAATTTACGGATAAGCATCATAAGTATAGGGAATATCAGCGATATCCTCATCTCATGAGTCAGCGACCAAATAACAGGATTGTATGCTCTTGTGTCGTAATCACCGATCATGACAAGATGATTTACAATAAGACTCCACAAAAAATTAGATGACCATATTCGATTAAAAAAATCACTTAGGGAGTCGATATTCTGAGTATTGAATAGCGAACTAAACAAAAATGCAATAAATATTGCTACAATGTAGGGTACATAAATCCGGAATATCCTACGTACCACGAATGTTTTGTAATTTTGTTGTTGGTTGTTAAGAAACGGTATGGAAAGAACAAACCCACTTAAGATAAAGAATATAATTACCGCTTCGTGTCCAGCAAAAAAGAAACGCAAAGGTGAATATTTTAAAGCATTTAATATTGGCATGCCCGACTCATTAAATGTATCTGGTTCAAATTTCGGGAAAACGTACAGAAAGTGCTGAAGTAAAACAGTTAACGCCGTAATGCCCCTAATTGAATCCAACTGTCCTAAGCGTTGATTCATCATTCACCCTCCTGTAATCAATTTTTATTACTTGAAACATATTGTATAACAAATTGAATTTAATATGTTTTAAGATTAAACGAAGAACCCACCACCACCACCGATCACTTTAACCTGGTCCCTTGATCACCCGTCCTCTTTCCTACTTTTAAACGTCGCTTATTTATTTCCGAGTTGTTCCGCCAAACCGATGAGAAGTCCTTCATTTCCACGAATGTAGCAGAGCCGATATGAGTCCCCATACTGAACCACTTCCCCAACCAGCTGAGCACCATACTTAGTGAGTCTGGATACCATTTCGTCAATGTCTTCAACAGTGAACATGACGCGTAGATAACCGAGGGCATTTACTGGAGCAGTTCGGTGATCTGATATAGTAGGTGGGGTGAGAAATCGCGAAAGTTCAATTCGGCTGTGGCCATCTGGGGTAACCATCATAGCAATCTCTACACACTGTGAACCCAGCCCGGTTACGCGACCAGCCCATTCACCTTCGACAGTAGCTCGCCCTTCGAGCTTCAAGCCAATCTCCTTGAAGAAAGAGATTGCGTCATCAAGGGATTCTACAACGATGCCAACATTGTCCATTCTTAGTAGTTTGTTTTTTTCCATAGTTTTATCTCCTTATGTGTACAAATTATTACCTGATCATCTTCCTATTTATTCTATCAAGAATTACTAATCCCTTCCAAACGAATGTTACAAAAGTTCATAGACGGCTGCCTTGGTGTCTTTATTCAGCTGGCCGCACAAGGAAGGGGAGGAATCGTATAGACTCCTCCCCCCATTTTAATACGTAATTACTCCAAGATCTTCATCGCAACTGCAGTTAAATCATAGATGTCTATTACACCGTCTTTATTCACGTCAGCGGCTTTAAATTGATTCCAGTCACTGTCAGTCGACTTCTTGCCATACCCGGCTGCCACAACGGCCAAATCTCCGATGGTTACTTTGCCGTCACCGATAACATCTGCAGAAATTCTGGATGATTCGAAGGCGGTAATGGCCAATGTTAAGTTGGTTGCAGCTTGATCGATTTGCTGTTGAGTTACCAAGGGTTGATCGACAACAGCTTGGGCTTGATCGATCACCGTTTGCAGTAGTGCCTTCGACCCGACTACATATTGACCATCGGCACTGCCTTCTACTGCGGCATTAACCTTGGATTGCGCTGAACTAATTAATGTCTTAAGAGCAGCCATATCGACAGGTTTCATTTGTACGTCGAATGTGAAGGCGGATCCCTGTATTTGTAATTCCTGACCCATACTGTTGGCAATGATCACATTCCCAACGGCTACTGCAGCTTTAACTGGTTCAGTGATAGGTTTGGCATTGAATGTAAAACTAACGAAATTGCCATTGGCTGGAGTCACTTGGTCATTAACAAGCGCAGCCGTCAGGAATCTGATATTCCCCGGAGACAGCTCTTTAGACTCAATTACTTCTAAACCTTCCGTCAGTGATTTCGCCTCTACGAATGTCAGTACATTGGGATCGAACTGTATCGTCAGATCTTGCGCATATACTTCTTGATAAACGCTATCGGTCACTGCACGGATATTGAAGCTTAAATCAAATGGCGTACCTGATACAACAGATGCCGGACCGGTTAAAGACGCTGCTGCCGTTTCAGCCCCCGCTTCGTAAACAGCGATGGAATCCAAGTAAGTCGTCATAACTTGACCTGTAGTATCCTCACTCAGAATGACTACGTCAAGGAAAGCAATCGTGCCATCATTCTTTGAGGGATCGTAAACAAAATCCAAAGATTGCTCAACACTTGTAGCTTTATTCTTGTAGGTGACGGTTATCTTCTTAGCCGTCTTATCCACAACTACGGTTACCGTATACCAAGCGAGTTTATCGCTGAATGTAGTATTTTTAACACTTGTGTAATTATTTTTCGGACGGCTGAGTTGCGCGTATGCGCCCAGATTGGTGTTGTGTCTGTTTGTAAGAGCGACCAATATGTCGCCGTTGCCGTCCAATATACGCAGTTCGGCACTTTTGGCAGTGCTATTGTTTCTTGGCGGAGCGGGGTACCAGTCAAATACGACCATCATTTTGTCGTTATCGACAGGTTTAGGTAATGCCTTCCGCATGGAAAGGTTAATCACATTGTTCGCATAAAGCTGAAACTTTTTGCTAGTGTTCCCGGCTATATCGGCATTATCGACCTGTGCGAAGATATGACCTGGTTCCGTTCTGTCAAATCCCCACAGGGTGTCGTCCTCAAAATCGGTGTAATAAAGTCCTTCATAGCCCGCAACCGGAGGTAAGGCACGGGAGAGATTATCCATAGCCTGCTGCAGATTGTCCCTCGCTGCGTAAACCGTATTCTGAGTGGCACCAGTATTAGCCATGACAGCATTGGCTGCGCTCAGAGCCTGTGCAAAATCATTCCAGTGCTCGCGGTTGTAATCGCTTTCATCGAATGCATTAGCCGTTGAGACCAACTCTTTAAGCGTTGTTTTGTTGACGCCGGAGCCATCCGCCACATTTCTGGCGCTGATAGTCAGCAATTCTTTATAGTCGCTTCCTACGTTTTGTGTATCCATTAGCGATATAAAGCCGGCAAGCGCACTGCTAAAGTTAGCGGCGTTATTATCAAGGTAGTTATGGAGCGCAGTAACAGCGGAAGCTGTAATATCGCCCGCTCCTTTCCCGCTATTAACAAGTTGCTTAAGAGAATCAATATTGCCCTGTTCATCTGTTGTCAACATTATGGTATCATACATAACCGAACCCCGGTAAAATGGCGGCGGATTCGTGTCAATAATAAGGTCCCTCGACTTATTCGTAATGGTTATCGTATTTGTGCCATTTGTCAGCAAGCTCGCGTCAAATAGGATATCCTCGCTGAGGTAGCGTCCGCTGCGGTTTGCACTGCGATATATGGTCTGGTCGTTTTTGCCAACGTAGTTCAGCACTTTAACAACGGTTCCGTTGACCTTGATCTCCAGTATCGGCTGATTAGACACCGCAGCAAAGGCAATACGCAGGTGTGCGTCACCCGTATATGCTTTAGTTGAATTAAAATCAATCTTCCATGCACCGGTTTCGGCCCATGGACCAGTGCCAGGCCATGCTCCAAAAGCGTTTGCAGTCGAAGTCCATATATTGGGGCTGGTGCCGACGGTTTCGGTTTTTACCTGAGCGTAATACCAATCTTTTGTAACGCTGGTGTTCACGTTATAGGTTAAGTTCGCGGGGGCGTCGCGCATAAGAGAGTAGTTTCTCTTTTCGTCGCTGCCTCGGAAGCCTACCGTGGAATGGCTGGCCTTGCCAATTTGGAACAGATAGTTGTTGTCTATGGTAGGAGACCAGGTTAAGGTTCCCAGTTCTTTTGTTGTTCCTCCATCGGAAGCTGTCATATTTACGCCTTCATACTCAAGCTGCCCTATTATGGAACCATGCTGTGGGAACACATACAATGAATAGTCCCCTGGCCGCACGTTAGGAATGCTGAAATTACCGTTCGCGTCGGCGTAAGCATAGAAGTAATAGCCATTGACCTGGCGAATTACCTCTACGCCCGGCTCGGAAAGGATCACCATGGCGCCTCCCAAGTCCCTGCCGTCGGAAGTTTTGAGCTTACCTGTAACGGTTGCTCTCTCGTCCGCCTTAGGATACAGTCCTGGAGTATTAGCAGTATCTGTTACGAAATTATAAGGCCACTTTGCTTTTTCCTCAGCCGCTTGCCTCTTAGCGTCGGCTATAAGGTCGCCACCGTCGACGGAGGCAGTATCATTAAAATAAATCAGCCATGGGCCGTGAATCTTCTGCCAGCCGTTAGGCGGGTCCATATTAGCGCCGCCCATGTGGCCGCCTGTAAAGTAGTTAAGGATCAATGCATCATCTCCGTGTACCAGCAATTCCTGTTTTAACGGCCCGCCGGAGAAGTACTCGGAGCTGGCATTAATCATCCAGGCACCGTAATTGTTGCCGTAGTGGCCTACAAGAGGATTCTCGGCGTGATAACCCACAAAATCGTACTTGGAGTAAATCGTGTCTGAATTAGGATCCTTCCATGTAGTATCCTGAACAACCGGCTTCCAGGTAGGTATTATTTGGTTCATTTCGCTATTATAGCCATTGGGAAGGAGATTGTGGCTAAAACCATACAGCGTGCGCACTTCCGCCGCTCCGCCCCTTTGTTCCGGTGTTGAAAGGATTACATAGTCATATAGACCATTGACACCCCTGCGCATGACAAAATGTCGCTCCGCCTTGAACCTTTGAGTGGCAGCCGTATAGGCATATGTCAAAGCTATATGTACCTCGTCCGTAGTATCGAGAACAGCCGTCACTTTTGTTACGGTAAAGCTGTCTATGTTATTAGTAATCGTGAACGGATAACTAGGTGCCGATAGTGATGCACTGCCGTTAATTTTAACATTATTTATTTGTCCGTTAGTAGTCGATATATCCATCGATAATGTACCGTTGCTAAGCCTCCACGTGTTGGCAATGCCGGGACTTTTATTCAGCACAACATCATTATTCAATACAGCTGCAACCGTTTCCTCAGCCTCTCCTTCTGCCGCCAATGCCGAAAACTGGACGAGGGCAAATGTCAAAACAATCGCCAATAATAGCGCGAAAGACAGCCTCAACTTAACCATATTTTTTATCCTCCTAAAATTATAGTATACTGCCGAAAGGTCAAGGCACTTAAACTGAATTCCGCGAGTTTAACTAGTTCGTGTGGATTTTTATTGTGTAAACGCTTCCAATTTTCGTTGCTAATCAACAATCGTTGTATCTCCTAGCCATGGTTAGTAGAGATCGAGGATGGTCGATAGCGAGTTATCTTTAGAGTTGCTTAGATCCCACTTGACGATCAATTCATACTGTTTGTCTCCATCCAGATCACCAACACTCATATCGTTTGCGCTGTAGATATTAGCTTCGATCGAAGCCATCCCGACCTTGGCCGCCAATTTCCAAATCTTCCTCCTCCTCCTCTGGTTCAATAATGTAACTAATGGATATTACATCTCTACTTAACGATACGTTATGTATCGATGTAAAGCTAGTTTAAATATCATACCTTTTTGTTCAAAAATCAGAGGTGATACAAGCCCGAACCATATCGATTTAAATTTCATAGTAATAGATTATAGGACTTGAAGGGGGAATCTCCATGCTTGTTAAAATTTTGAATCGTTATCGCGGGAAATTAATTACACGGTAAATTTATGTCCTGATATCCTCTTATGGAGTAATACAAACTAATAATTCAATCTATTTGAGGGCATGCTAAGACCGTCTGTACATTTACCTTTAAGGAGATTTGACGTGAAAAAATCCAGAGCACTTGAAATCGCCGCATCCCAGAAAATGGCGAATGTGACTTTTAATGAAGTTCCAATTTACATTCAAACTGTTGATGAAAAAAATGATACGGCGATGATCTATACGCTCGATCAGCCGGAACTGGAGCAAGAAGTCCCTCTTATCAATTTAATTGAGCATTAAAATAGGCTTTTTTTAGCTAGGGCGTTTTCACGAAAACGAGAACATTATCCCGTTCAAAAAACAAAATGGGATCTGCCGAGAAGCAGATCCTAAACTATAGTTCTTCCGTTAGTTACGTAACGCGGCTGTACAATTTGTTTCATTTAGCGATTGTTTCATTTCATGTAGCGATATTCCAGGAGATTCTTCAAATTTGAGATTTTCTGCAGCAGCTTCTCCCCGACATTGGTTTCCCTCACCAGCTTCCGCTCCAGTTCTTTGTCCACCAGCCTCTTTACAGACAATACATCCGTTCCGTTACATAACACATCTTCCTTTGAAATAAATTTCTGATGGGCAACGAGCTGCATGCCAAAGGAATTATACAACAAGGTATATCCGGCGATACCCGTTGTGGATTGATAGGCTTTGGAAAACCCGCCGTCAATGACAACCAATTTCCCGTTTGCTTTAACGGGGTTCTCTCCACGAATTTCTTTCACTGGCGTATGGCCGTTAATGATATGTCCATAATCCGGATTCATATCAAACTCCAGCAGGATTTTCCGGCAGATCTCCTCTTTTTCACGCAAATGGTAATAAGGGTTCTTTCTCTCCTTATAGGCATCTTTATCTTGGATAAAGTACCGTTCAAAGGTGGTCATTTCTCTCTTTCCAAAGAGCGAGGAACATTCCCCTGTCCAGATGTACCATACCATATCCGTAGCCAGATCATCGGTCTCTTCCGGATGCGCAAAGGCGTAACGTAAATAATATTCAAAAACATCGAGCAGCTTACGGCCCGAATACGTCTTGTCTTCAATCTGCATTTCTTCCAAGTTTCCTTCTTCATCCAAAGGAATACAGCCGTGAAATAACAAATTCCCGTTGTATTTTAGATAAAGGCTGCCCTTTTTCATAAAAAAATTCATATGTCTAGCCAGCTTTTCGGAATGCTGAACGGAGAACAGCAGTTTTTCCATCACCTGCTGTTCTTCCTCCAGCAATTTTCCAGGCTGCAGCGGATCTACGGTTGAGAAACAGGTGTTTTCCAGCGGGTAAGTTTTTCCGCCGATCCTAATTTCAGTTTTGTCGTAATCGATTTGCTCAAGCAAAAGCCTTTCAGACATATTAAAATATGGGCGTCTCTTGATAATAGGGATTTCAAGCTTAAACTGGATCATGGCAATGGCTTGATGAATTTTGGTAATCTGCAGGATTTCCTGCTCCGACCCGTTATGGTCGTTCTGCAGCTTCGGTCTAAAGACTAGATTGTCATTATAGTATTTCTCCGCCAAGTTCAGCAGTGGCCGAAGATTGATTCCATATACGTCTTCGATGATGTCCAGATTGTCGTATCTGGCGCAGATCCGGATAATATTCGCAAGGCAGACCAGGGAACCCGCATAGGCGCCTATCCACAGGACATCATGGTTCCCCCACTGAATATCTACGGAATGGTAGTTGATTAGCGTGTCCATAATTTTATCGGGGTCCGGCCCGCGGTCATAGATATCTCCGACCACATGAAGATGGTCAACCACCAGGCGCTGGGTCGTATAAGCAAGTCCGATAATGAGCTTGTCCGCCTGACCCAAGGAAATAATTTGCCGGTATATTTCCTCATAATAAGGGTCCTTATTGTTGGTCGAATCCGTCTTGTATAGAAGTTCTTCTACAAAATATACAAAATGCTCCGGCAGTGCTTTACGCAATTTCGAGCGCGTATATTTGGAAGAGGCAAACGAAATGAGCTTAAGCATTTGTTCAATCGTTTGTCTGTACCATTGATTCAAGGCTTGTTTATTGCACAGTTCTCCTTTCACCAGCTGTATTTTTTCTTCCGGATAATAAACTAACGCCGTAAAATCATTGATTTCATGATCCGTCCAAACCTCACGGAACAAAGCTTTGATTTTCTCTTTTACGGTACCCGAACCGTTTCTTAGTACATGCTGAAAAGCTTGGAACTCTCCATGCAAATCACTGACAAAATGCTCAGTTCCCTTGGGAAGATTGGAGACCGCTTCAAGGTTGATGATTTCTGTTACAACTTTTTCTTCCGTATCATAATTCTGGGCCAATAAATCTAGAAACTGCGCATCCAAAACAGATGTCCCCCTTCAAGGAAATGTGGTGATGTATATGAGGTTTAATTATAACTGAAATTTCCCACGCTATCCTGCCAAATCGTTGAGCAGCTAAAGTGTAAAAGCCCTCGATAGTCCATTACGGACTCGAGGGCTTGCGGAACGTTTGTAAGATCTAGCTTTTGCTTAACCTGATTACCGATATTTCCATACCATGAATTAAAATACCCTATAAATATCTATTTTATGCGATGTTCGACCCTAGACCATCCGAAATATTCATAATAAATACCCAATTATTTCTAATATTTAATTTGGTTCAAACGTCCAATCAATCACTAATAAACGAACATAATTTATACCGTAGTGATAAATCACCAGAAGGGAATGAGTACACATGGGAGCAGTAGGTTGTGGTGGAAGTTGTGCAGGTTACGGTTCAAGCGCAGCAGCTATTTTGGTTCTTTTTATTCTTTTGGTTATCATCACGTCAGCTTTTGTATGGTAATTCCTTAACCAACACAAAAAACAATGAGAAAAAGCGGCCGCGAAATAACATGCGAGCCGTTTTTTCTCGTTGTTTTTTATCATAAAAAAAGTCACCCCTCATCTTAATCTCAGGGTGACTTTTTTATGGTAAATGAAGGTGAAATATAAGATGAGTGGTGTGACGGGTTAAAATATAATATTCAAGTTTACAACTTATGCGTGGGCACATAGTGGGAATCTGTGGTTACTTTTCTATAGTCAAATCGGGACATACGTCCAATCACACACTACTTATCGAACATATCTTATACCGTAGTGACAAATCACCAGAAGGGAATGAGTACACATGGGAGCAGTTGGTTATGGTGCAAGTTGTGCAGGATACGGTTCGAGCGCAGCAGCTATTTTGGTTCTCTTTATTCTTTTGGTAATCATCACATCAGCTTTTGTATGGTAATTTCTTAAATCCAACACAAAGAATAACAAGAAGAAACGGCCGCGAGATAACATGCGTGGTCGTTTTTTCTCGTTGTTTTTATCATATAAAAAGTCACTCTTCACCCTTCTCGCAGTAACACGCCAAACACCCCTGCCATTTCCTCTTTCAAAAACGGTTCTACTGCCAGATCCAAGACCAAGAGCCGCTTATGGTTCCGTTCCAAGACCTGTAGGGCGGACTGTAGAACATCCGAATTTAACGTCACTTCACATGACGGGATCTCAAAGATTAACGGCAATTGTTCAGCTAGATGCACGGACGATAGCTCCAACACTTTCAATTTGAAGCAAGAGGGTTGGTTTTGTTCCTCCAACAAAGCCTGTTGCAAAGCATCACGCAATGCCAGGGTCACATTCAAGCCTACACCGCCATACCAACGATCATTTGTACCGACCCACATCACAGGGAATCCGGATACTTCTTTCCCTAAACCAATCAGTAGTGCTCCCTTCATGGTCGTCAGAGCCTGCAAATAAAACTGGCAGCGTTTATCTTCTACTGTAGATAACTGTACTCGAAAGACCGTAGGCAACTGATCTGCCTGTCGCTTTCTCAGTACCTCGGTCAAACTTCTTTGCAGCCCTCGGCCAATGCCTTCTGCAACCGTTTCTCCTGCTCCAACGCCGATAAATTCCTGCTGACCTATCCTCTTGCACTCAGATTCCTGAGAGGATGGAAGCGTCGAAACGAGCAGATCTGACATTCGAGATACATACGCTTCAATTCCAGCCAGCCCCGCTTCCCGCCTCGCTCCCTCATGCGTCAAATCTGTACAAATAATGTCTGGCAAAAGCCTAGCCGGGCCTTCCGATAGGGAATCGATTGCCTGAACACGACACTGAGATAGCGGTAGCTGCTTTAAGTCTCCCTCCTCCCAAATATGGAAAATCCCTGATTCAGTCGATGTCAACCGGCTGAAGTAAGGAAACAATCCGTTCTCAATTTTGCTTGATCTCCGCTCGAGCTGCAGATCGAAATCGTGCATCCATCCAGCTGCGGTACGTCTTGTCACAAGAGGATGAGGCATGAACGAATGCCATTTTCCTTCGAATGTCTCCAGATTAAGCAGGAAGACTTGATTACTTTGTTCCGCATCGTTCGCTCCCGTAATCTTTTTTAATAATTCAAACACGATCACATTCGCTAACATCGCTCCCGCTGTGGAGGAAAAGGTGTGCAGTTGAGGGTCTTTATATATCGCAGATTCGTGAATGTTGCGAAATGCTGACTCCCAGCATCCCTCACAGTCTGGATGCACTATCGGACCCGCCAGACCCACCTGCTGCAGACACACTGCGGGAAGAAATACCTTTCTTTCTTCCCTGCAAACCGCGTGAAGAATCCGCAATTCCTCGATATCACCCTCCTGTGACACAAACAAAATTGAATCAAATGGCCTCACTGCCTTCCGCCAACTACTAAGCCCCTTCTTCTGCAGGGTAACTTCCTCTATTGTCACCTCGGGGTCTGTTTTACGGGCATGTACCGCTAGTTCTAACATCCGTTGCCGATCAGTCGGCTCTGAGCCAGAGACTAGCACGTGAAACTTGGGCATTCCGGATACAAGCAGCGCAGAAATAACCGCAATCAAAAATGGACCAGAGCCGACCGCCAATACTTTGGTCTGACGATTGAATTGAAAGCGGTGAGCATGGATCGAATGGTTCAAATTTATCATTGTATTCCTCCTTCGTCATTCCCGATCTTTCCCTTCTCTTTACAAGTAATTTTATGTATAGCTATTTGTCCCTCATGTCTTATACCGAGTAGGCCCAAGCGCATTAGCATTGGACTCTCACAGATCCGGTCGTGAGGGTCGAACAAACAAAACCAATAAAATTGTAAGCACATTGTCCAATACGTGCATATATTAGTCATCGCTCATATATAATGAAATCATCTTAAAGATGGGCTGATATTAGGATAAAATGAACTTACATATGAGGATTTCACCTTTCATTACGGGGAGATTAGCGGAGATACTCGATGATACGTGCGGACATATTGCTGTGAGATGGGGTGAACTACGTGAATGCTTTCATATCAGTTGTCGGAGAAGGTTTATTGGCCGATTACGTATGTGGAGAGCTATTAGACCGTTATGCGTTCGTTCGACAGTCAGATTTCACTTCAGACATACCGAAAGCAGCAAAATTGGTAGTGGTGCTGCACGATGACTGGCCTTCCTCCGGTTTCTTCGAGGCTGAAGAGGTTCTACAGCAAGCCGGCATCCCGTGGTTGCGCGGCTTTATTTCAATGGATGAGGGCATAGTCGGACCGCTGGTTCGTCCGAGCACGCCAGGATGCTCACAGTGCGCAGATAACCGACGTTTCACGGCGTCGCCCGGGGACACACAAAGTGTAAAATCTTCACCTTCGGGACTTTGGCATACAGCTCAATTGTTGATTGCCGAGATAGAGCGAGTGTTGCAGGGCAGCCGAGCCCATACAGAGGAGCATATGTATATCGTTAACCTGAGAACTCTGAATAGCTCGCTCCACTTCATTCTGCCTGACCCGCTCTGTGAGGTGTGCGGCAGCTTGCCCGACGATTCATCGGCGGCATCCAACATTTCGCTCAAGCCGAGACCGAAGATAAGCGCTGATAGTTACCGCTGCCGTCCGATAGACGACCTGAAACCACATTTGGCCAAGGATTATATGGATTCTCGGACAGGCGTTTTTAATGCCAAGATGCTTGACCTCGTGTCACCTTTTGCCGGAGTGGGGGTCAATCTGCCGTCATTTCTGATGGGAGATGAGGTAACGGGAGGCCGCAGCTTCTCTTATGCAGAAAGCGAATTGACCGCAATCTTGGAAGGATTGGAGCGACACTGCGGTATAACCCCCCGCGGCAAACGTACCATAATCTACGATAGCTTTAACCAGGTAGCGGATCAAGCGCTTGACCCGTCCAAGGTTGGGCTATATTCAAAGGAACAGTACGCGCAGCCTGATTTCACGTTCGAACCCTTTGATCCCGACCTCCCGATCGATTGGGTATGGGGCTATTCGCTAGTGCGAGAGTGTCCGATTCTTGTTCCGGAGAGTCTTGCTTATTACAGTTCGGGATTCGGCAGCGGCTTTGTTCAGGAAGGTTCCAACGGGTGTGCTTTAGGCGGAAGCCTGGAAGAAGCCGTCTTACATGGGATTTTGGAAGTGGCGGAGCGCGACTCGTTCCTGATGACTTGGTACGCGCAGTTGCCTATCCCTCGCTTGGACCCCTATTCCGCTAACGATCAGGAACTGCTGCTCATGCTCCAAAGGATGCGCACAGTTGCCGAATACGATGTATATTTATTTAACATGACGATGGAGAATGGGATTCCCTGCATTTGGGCGCTCGCGAAAAGCATCAGCCCCGGGAAGATGAATCTTATCTGTGCAGCGGGAGCTCATTTGGATCCGTTACGGGCCGCGAAAAGCGCCATTCACGAATTGGCCGGCAGGTTAGCCTTCCTGCAAGAGAAATTTGAGGCGGGCCAGGAACATTTTAAACAAATGCTCGACGATCCGTCTCTCGTATTGCAAATGGAGGACCATGCCATGCTGTACGGTTTGCCGCAAGCAGAGGAACGGCTGCAATTTCTGCTGGACGAACAACGTCCGCTCCGAACATTTGACGAGGAATTCAAGCGTAAGGCAAGTCATGCGGATCTGACCGATGATCTGAAGGACACCATCGATGTGTTTCGCCGATTGAACCTCGATGTGATTGTGGTGGATCAGTCGTCGATGGAAACGCTGCGAAACGGGCTGCATTGCGTGAAAATTTTGATCCCGGGAATGCTGCCGATGACGTTCGGACATCACTTACAACGTTTGACGGGCCTGAAGAGAGTGCTTCGGGTGCCGGTGGAGCTTGGATATGCGAAAAAGCAGCTGACTGCCGGGCAACTCAATCCGCATCCGCATCCATTTCTATGAAATTATCCTGCGCGTCAACGGAGTGAGGGCCGCCATGCGGCAGCTCTCATGTATTCACGAAATGGGTATCAACCTATAGCGGAGCCATCGTCGCCTTCATTTAAACAAGAAAAAAACGGTCTGTAATCGCATCTATTTAGCGATAAGACCGTTTTTGTTTTTTGTGACGTTATTTTAAAATGCAAAAGTCATTAAGATAATAACCAAAAGAATATAAAGAACCAAAATAGCTGCTGCGTTGTTAACACCATAACCTGCACAACTTGCACCACTCATATTTACTCATTCCCCTCTAGTGATTTGTCACTACGGAATAAATATATGTTCACTAAATACGGATTGATTGGACGAATGTCACGAGTGCATCACTTATTTCACGAATATTATAGCACTAATATAAATCAACGGCCCATGAGATGCCGATTATGCCTGCAAACTCGCCCTGGTTACTTTATTAAACAAATGCCCCCGTTGCTGTATGTTTGCCCAAGCGCAATTTTAATTTTTGCATATTTTAATTCTACTCGTCATTGTGGAGGAGATCGGTTGTTGAAACGGGAGTGAGATTTATGAAATGGCGCGATTCCCTGGGTGCATATACGGCCTACATTAGTCTGGGTTCTACATGTCAAACAGCATATCAGCTTAAAAGACTGGGCTTACGAAAATATGCGGGTCCCTTAGATTGGTTTGTTTCCGATTCGATCGGGGGAGTGATTCGCTTGATAGATCATCGTTTCAACGGATTTATGGAACTTAGCCAGCTTGAACTCATTGGCACTACCAATGAATGCTTTGTGGTAAGAGATCACGCAAATGACGTTATATCTTTCCATGACTTTCCTCTTTATCTCACTGCGGAGCGGTGGCAGGAAGCTTATCCCGCGTTTAAACAAAAGCTCAATCGACGCGTAGATCGGTTTTTGAGAACTATTCAAGCTCGACCTATTCTTTTTATTCGAACAAATGCTGAAAGAAAGGAAGCGCTGGAGCTACACGCTGCATTAAAAAAGCTGATGCATGGAAAGTTCCACCTTCTGATCGTGAATAACCACCAGAAAGATAGCAAAGACGTGATTTACGAGGATTGGGGGCTGGGTGGAATTAGCTCGGTGCTCCTACCGAAAGGAGAAGACTGGAGAGGATTTAACCAAGCTTGGGATACGTGTATGAACGGTTTCAAATTGAAAGCTTCGTCCATTCGTCGTTGAATTTAGTCTTGCAACGTGCCCTTTTCGGAGTGTTCAAGCGCTCCTCCCTCTACCGGTTAGCATAATGGCAAATAGAGGAGGACCCATTTTGTCCTCCCCTTTTCATTTCAAAATTATCAATTACAGACACAAAATTTTTAACTCACGTGCATTTTATTCCCATTTTAAATCAACTAAAATTATACATATAAAGGAATTGCACATCAGTTTCATACTAACAAAGGAGGCTTTTTTATGAATATTCAAATGCACACGGAGAGAGTAAATCCACTAACACCGGAACAGATCAAGCAGTACCACGAAGACGGCTATATGATTATTAAAAAAGGCTGCAGCGACGATCTGATAGATGCTTTTAATTCGCATATTCATTCTATCCGCTCTTCCGACGCTATGCCCGAATGGGCAAAACCAAGAAAAGGCGGAGCCGTGGTGGATGACAAGGACCGCTTTTCTCTCCGGTTGTTCAATCCTCATCTGCATGACGGTTTTTCTTTGCAAATGATGAAGTTGCCGGTAGTACGCGGGGCACTTGCCCAAGTTCTGGGCGATGAAGCCTCCGGCGTACAAAGCATGTACTTTTACAAAGAACCCGGCTCTCCAGGGCAAGCTGCGCATCAAGACTATTACTATATTAAGAATGATCCTAATACGTTGACAGCCGCATGGGTTGCCATGGAATATACAAATGAAGAAAACGGCTGTCTGTATGTCATCCCCGGTTCTCAGAAACTCGGAGTTCTACCCCACGGCGATGTGAAAAACTTACAGGAACATGAAGCTTGGACTCATGAGGTGGAAGACATTGATTTAAGCAAGGAAATTCCGGTTATCTTGGATAAAGGAGATGTATTAATTTTTGACAGCAACCTTATCCACTCTTCTACACGGAACCGTTCCAACCGCTGGAGACGTTCCTATGTATGCCACTACATCCGTCATGACTCAACGATTGAGAGAGAAGATTTAAAAAAGAAAATCCCTCTTGTATAATGAAAGAAAAGGCTGCCAGAGAGGGATGGAATGTTCAAATGGAAACAGAATCCAAGGTGGAAGTCATTCCACCTTCTTTTGTTGTAACCAATACTTACGCAGGTACCGTGGTCTATGGCCCCGGCGGGAAATACGGTCCCCGTATTCAGATGGATCTGCAGCTTGTCCTGGTACATAGCGGCTCCATGATTGTAGAAATAGACGGCGTGCCCTTCTCTGTTCCTCCAGAGAGCATTGCGCTGCTCAAACCGGGTCATGAGGAGATGTTTCATTTTAATGAGAAACGTGACACGTGGCACCGTTGGATTGCTGTGACTGTCGAGCCACTATTACCGGATGCAGCGACTTATTTCGAGTCTCTACCGCTTTACATCCCTTTGACGACGCGACTAAATCAATTGACGAATATGCTAATGTCTTTGCAAAACGATGGCTGCTCTACGGGGGATGAAGTGGTAAAAGCACTAGGTCAATCTGCTGTGTGGTTGTATGCGACGGAATATTTGCATTTGGGCCTGAATCACCTGAAACATCCGGCTGTTCTCCTTGCTGTGGAAACCATACACGAAAGATTTGGTGAAGAGCTAAGCCTTAACGAATTATCCCAGATTACTGGAAAAACGCCTGAGCATATGATACGCCTGTTCCAGCGCGATGAAGGGGTAACGCCTATCCAATACTTGTGGCAGTATCGGGTAAAAAAAGGTTTGGAATTACTGCGCAGTACAGGCTTGAATATCGGTGAAGTTGCCGAACAGTCCGGTTTTAAAACCTCCTACCATTTTGCACGAACCATAAAACGTCATACCGGCCTGACACCGAGTGAAATCCGTAAGGAGCACTACAACAAGCCCTATCGCTCTGGGGCGAATAGTCACACTACTCCTGTTCAGGATTAATCCTCACATATAATCAAGAAAAGCCCGGCCACGCTTTCAAAGCGCAGTACGGGCTTAGTGAATTATCCTTTTACCGCTCCAGCCGCAACTCCACTGATAAAATACTTCCTTCCCACAATACTTAGAAGAATCAAAACGGGTACCGCCATCAGAAACGCTCCTGTAATCGGCGTAGCATAATCCTCTTTATAGGGATTATTCATCGTCGAAATTCCTACAGATAGCGTCATTTTGTGCTCCGAAGTCAGAAATATCAACGGGCTTAAATAGTCATTCCACGAGCTCATAAAGTTGAGAAGACCCACAATTCCGATGCTGCTCATGGACAAAGGAACTGCGATACTCATAAACGTCCTCCATTCCGTACAACCATCCACACGTGCGCTTTCATACAGCTCCTTAGGTATCGCCGCCATCACTTGGCGTATCAAGAAAATGTTAATGGCCGATATGGCTCCCGGAAATATTAAAGGAAAGAACGTATCCAACCAGCCCCACTGTTTGAACATAATGAAACTCGGAACCAGTGTCATCTGCGAAGGAATCAGAATCGTTGCAATAACAATAGTAAACAGCACATTTTTCCCTTTAAAATCATACCGTGAAAAGCCATAAGCAACCAATGCATTACCAATCATAGAGAGCACAGAGACCGCTACTGCAATAAAAACTCCATTGAAAAATTGTGTCCAAAACGGTATCTTCTCAAACAGCAAGATAAAGTTGTCCAAGGTTGGATGCATGGGGATCGGATTCAACGGAGAAGCAACGATGTCATCATAGGTTTTAAATGACACTCCCACCATATAAAGAAAAGGGAGACTGAATAATAAGCTCAATAAAGCCAAAGCAGTATATACAGCTATACGATGAACTCGGCTTGCTATCATTGTGGCATTCCCCCCTTTACTTTTTTTCCTGAAACAACCGGATTTGAATGCTACCTACGATCAGTAGGATGACAGTAAACACATAACCAACAGCTGAAGAATAACCGAAGTTTTGTAACCGGAAGGCTTGCTGGTAAATGTACATCGTCGGGAATAACAGCGATTGCTCGGGTCCTGACTGGCCTGGGCCAGCTAGCACAAACGGCTCGGCAAACATGGTGAATGAGCCGATAATTGCTTGAAAGACGATAAAGGTCATGATAGGCTTCAGCAACGGTAAAGTCACATACCATAGCCTTTGGATCGCGTTAGCCCCATCGATTTTGGCTGCCTCGGTAAGCTCCTTAGGGATGTTCTGAAGGCCTGCCATGAAATAAAGGATATTAATGCCCAAATATCTCCATGTTAATAAAATGATTAATGCGGGGAGAGTCCACCTTGGATTCTCCAGCCAACCGATCGGATCCATGCCAACAAAAGCAAGCAATGTATTTAAAATACCGAATGATCTGTTGAAGATGAATCCGAAAATGATTGCTACCGCAACAGCAGATGTAATATTGGGAGTAAAAAAGAAGGTTGCAAACCACCCTTTCTTCTTATCAATGAAGGGCTGGTTTATGAGCAGAGCAACCATTAGAGCAATGGGTAAAATGATAAAGACACTGCCCCCTGTCGCCTTCAGCCCGTTCCACATCGATTTCCAAAAAACGTCATCATTCATAACAAGTGAGTAATTTTTGAATCCTGCATAGGTCAGCTTGCTGACACCTTGGTATAAGCTGAGCCAGAACCCGTACAGAGTCGGATATAAGCTAAACACGGCGAAATGAATGAAAAAAGGACTAATGAACAGATAGGGTGCAAGCTTAAACCACTTAGACTGTTTGATTAACAACATTCAGACCTCCTATTAACCCAATATCCAAACCTCATTTAACAAGAAGAAAGGAGAAGCAGGTTCCCCTCATCTCCTTTGTCGTTCAATCTGCCTGCCATCTAACCGGCAGTTTCATTTTTCTTAATCAACTGCTTCAACTCATCATCAACCTTTTGCAGAAACTGCTCGGGAGTCAACTTGCCTTCTTCCAATTCAAATCGATACTTATTCCAAGCATCCGCGAATAAGGTCCGCCACCAAGCCTGGTTTTGGTTCGGAGCTACAGCTACCAGCTTCCCATACAGATCTCCCAAATCCTGTCCGCCGAAATACTTCGTATATTTGCTTTGCTCATGCAAGCCTTTCTCCTTGACGGAAGTCAGAAGTGCAGGGAACAGGTTAACAATTTGGAAGCGCTTGACTGAGTTTTCCGGTGTTAATTGAGCAAGCTTCATAAACTCCCAGGCTAACGCTTGATTCTTGGAAAACTTTGAAATCATTAAGCCTGTTCCGCCCCATACGGTAGTCGGAACTGATTGGGGACCGCCCAAAGGCATTGGAACAGCCGCCCATTTGCCCTCCAATTCCGGTGCGTTATCCGCGAGCAGATTGACCCACCAATCTGGACCGAAAGCCGCTATGTAATTCCCCTTCTTGAATTGATCCCAATAGGCTGGGCCGTCATAATAGTTTTTATCCATGATGCCATCTTTTTTCCACGCGTACATCCGCTTCAAAGCTGTTTGGCCTTCCGGAGTATTAAATCCGGGTTGGCCATCTTTCGTGACAATATCTCCGCCCTCTTGCTTAATGAACAGCTCGAAATACGTTTGGTCCCCTCCTGTTTTCGTTGTGGAGTTTCCGGGAAAAATAAAATGTTTATCACCTACTAGTTTTTTAGCTTGATCCGTAAATTGATCCCACGTTTTTAGCTCGGATACGTTAATTCCAGCTTTATCAAATAAATCCTTGCGATAATAAAGAGCAGAGGCAGTTGCAGCATGCTCGATCCCATACTGCTTGTCGTTAATGGTATACAGCGCCTGCCGTCCTTTAGACATCACTTCAGTTAGATTGTCGCTTTTTAAATAATCATTCAAGGGCACGAAGGGGATGTCACCGCGAATAAATTTAGGAAACTGTCCTTGTTCAATATCGATAAGATCGGGTGCACCATCTCCTCCAGATTTGGAAATAACTAAGTACTTATCGACAAGTGCTGTGCTTTCCATTAAATTAATTTCAACCGTAACATCTGGCTGTTTTTTCTTAAATTCTTCCTTCACGGCCTCAAAGAACCGTTTATGAGGCTCTGCAAACACCCATAATGTTAGCTTTTTCCCGTCTGCATTTGTTTGCTCATTTTTTTTATTTTCGCCAGATGTAGACTCTCCGACATTAGGCGTACATGCAGTTAACGCGATTGTTAACGAAATTGCCGCAGCAATCGATGACCACTTTTTACTCATCATCTACACACCCTTTCCAATTCTTGAAAATTAGTAGGACTGTCTATAATTCAAATCATAATGTATGCGTTTACAATTGGAAATGCACGAACATCTATTAAATTGTGTCTGAGATTGATATTTAGAGGATGAATGAAGTGCATCGGCTGTGGCATTCAAGGGCGCTTTTTTACCACATATTGGAACTAAACAACCCGTTAAGTTTAATCACGTGCCTAAATGAAAAATAACAAACCGGAACTCCAATGGAGATCCGGTTCTTTTACCTACCTAACCAATTTCACTCAACTTCCCATCCCGAAATTACACAACTCATTTCGCCTGCTTCATCTCTGCAATTTTAGTTGTTATCAGCCTGTGACTTTCATCAATCTCGTCCGGCAGACATGATGCCTTCAGCTCGTATACTTTAACCTCAGCTGCATCGATGACTTCAAGGAAATGATCAAAGAAATGCAGATCCTTACTATGCACATATGGACACCAATGGTCCGACAGCTCCAGCGTTTCATGAATATGAACACCATAAATATAGCGCTTTACTTCCTGCAGCTCCTTCAAATTTTCGTACAATCCCATTCGGTCCATCATCATGGCATGACCGATATCGTACCATAGACGAACGGGACTGCCTTCCAAATTGTCGCAGATCGTCTTTGCTTCCATCAGGGTTGGCATCTGATACGATCTTGAACGCGTTTCGATGCCAATCGCGATATTCCAGCCTTTTTTCTCCGCGTAATCGCTCACTTCTTCCAAACTGTCCTGAATCCTTTTCGTATACCGTTGACTTAATTTCTCGCGTCTTTCCAGCATGTTCTTCCACAACCCTTGATACTCAACTGATGCCCTCCCATGATCACGATAGAGCTTCTTCAAATCGAGGTCAATATTATAAGCAAATGGCACTTCACCCGGATGTACAACGACGGCTTTGGCGCCATATCTGTTCGCATATTCCATGGATCGAATCAGCAGTTCTACGGAGCGCTTGCGCTTTTCTTCATCATCAAAACCCAGCATGACGGAATCCGTATCGTAATCTTTATCGTCAATGAATGGAAATACATTATGCACGCTCGAAACGCCAATTTCCCCTTTGTCGATCATCGGTTCAATGGTTCTCATCATCTCTTCGGTCACATTGTAATTCAGCTCTACATGGCGGAATCCTAATTCTTTGATTTCTTCAATCATTTCCCGGCCAATCGTATGTTTCTTAATGTTCCAGCAGGTTGAAAAGGAATACTCCCCTTTGTTGATCATCTATCTTCCTCCTAATCATTCGCATAAGTAAAATATCGAAAAAGGCCAGATCACCCTTACACTATTTGCAAGGAGATGACCTGGCCATTTCACTGGACGGGAGCTTTATTCAGTCAAATCTCGCAGCTGAACAGCCGCTCCCGTTCTTGCTGATATCGTTGATGCTTCCATCAAACGAGTCAAATCAAGTGCTAATCCAATGTTCTCCGTGGCCGTCGTTCCATGCTGTATATGAGACACCCATTGTTCAAAAGGAGTAGGGATGTTCTCCCTTAACTCCGATATGGCTTGCCACCCAGAGGCTTCGCCGCCTAGTTTGGAACTTCGAATGTACACGGTGTTATCCGTCCTGGAGCACTTCATGCTCCCCTCTGTCCCCTGCAACTCAATGTCGAATTGCGAGTAACTGTTAACGAAGCCTGCTTCCACAATGCCTAGCATACCGCTAGGATATCGTAGTATGGCTACAGCGCTATCTTCTACCTCACGACCCGTGATGTAGCCAAAACTGGCACTGACACTTTCAGGTAAACCTAGAAATAATCGTGTCAAGTACATCGGATGACAGCCGAGATCCATCAAAGCTCCTCCCCCGCACTGAGCAAGGTCGAAGAAATAGGAAGGCAGCGATCCGTTCGGATGCTTCTCCGTCGGAAGAGCACCATTATGCGCAAGCCGTATCCTAACCGTAGTTACTTTTCCGAGGTAACCCTCACGAATCGAACGCAATATAACGTCAGTAAAACCGGTGGATGCACGAGGTAGCGATACTGTCAATTTCACCTGCGCAGCCGTGACAGCCGATAAGATTTCATTGCACTCTTTGGTGGTGGTAGCTACAACTTTTTCAGTGAAAATATGCTTCCCTGCTTTGGCAGCAGCGATCAATACCTCCGGGTGCATCGTCGTTGGGGTATCCACGATGACGGCATCAATGTCCGGATTTGCCAGAAGCTCCTGCAAATCCTCATAAAAGGGAACGCCATATTCGCCAGCCTTCTGCCGCCCACGCTCAGGTTCCTCATCCCAGACCGCTACGATCTGGGTATGCGGATTCATTTCAGCTTGGCGTGCATAGTCTTTGGCATGCACATGCCAGAAACTTAACATTGCTACTCTAATCATGAGTAATCCTCCTCATTCCGCCTGCTAATTGAAGTAAACTGCTTTACCTGTTTTATTCGACTCGTAGATGGCCTCGATAATTTCGGATACCACGCATGCTTGCTCCGGGGTAACCATGGGATCCTTATCGTTTAATACGGCGTCGATCCAAAGGCGAATTTCTTTATCCGACATTTTTTCATGCTTGCCTTCATAGAAATCGGCACCTTTGGTTTCGAACTGAACATGGTTTGCAAACAGTCGTCCATATTTCTCACCGTTAATACGTAATGTCTTATCCTTCACATCTGCTCCGCCTTCTGTCCCGCAAAGTGTATATACCGCTTCCTTCGGATCCAACGTATTCAAAGCCCAACTAGATTCAAGCATAATCGTCGCGCCGTTCTTCATCACAATCATCCCAAATGCGGAATCCTCTACAGTAAAGGTCTTCGGATCCCAGGAACCCCAGGAATTAGCAGCGTGTTCTTTCTGCGACAACTTATGATAAGCCGTTCCAAGAACCACACGTGGTTCATAATTATTCATCAACCACATCGTTAAATCAAGCGCATGCGTGCCGATATCAATGAGCGGTCCGCCACCCTGTTTCTCTTCATCTAAAAATACGCCCCAGGTCGGTACACCACGCCTACGAACAGCATGCGCTTTGGCGAAATAAATTTCACCCAGCTCACCGTTATCGCAAACTTGTTTCAAGTACATACTGTCGGGACGGAAGCGGTTATTATAGCCAATCGTCAACTTTTTCCCCGTACGTTTGGCCGCTTCCGCCATACGGCGTGCGTCGGCGGCTGTTTTGGCCATTGGTTTTTCGCACAATACATGCTTGCCGGATTCTAATGCCGCAATGGTAATCTCTGCATGGATATCATTCGGGGTACACACATGAACGATATCGATGGAACTGTCTTCTAGCAGTTCCTGATACTCCTCGTACACCTTCGCCCCTGCGGCCCCGAATTTATCTGCAGCTAGCTGGGCCTTTTCGAGCGATATATCACAAAATGCACTAATCTCTACTTCATTCAACTTACTCAAGCTCGGTAAATGTTTACCGTTAGCAATTCCCCCGCAGCCGATGATAGCAACCTTTAACTTTTTGTTCATAACAGGTACCTCCTAATTGGATTGTTGTTGTAACATTTCCTCAAGCCTGTCCTTAATACGTCCGGGAATTTCTTGGTGCAGCTCCGGCCAAGTAACGTACAGCTTCGGATCAATACGGTATTCAGTAAACTTCAGCGATGGTTTAAATCTGAACTTCTGCAGATAGCGCTCCACCATTAAATTGGTTTCATCATCTGTTGTGTATACCCCTTGAAATGGGCCGGTAATGAGTAATCCCCTGATCCCAGCGTCTTCGTCCGTACAAGTCATCAAATTGGGAAGCAATTGAAACATGTCTTCTCTGGGAAGAAAGGCATGTTTTCCAGGCTGGGAATAGAGCTTAACATGCGTTTCGTCAAGCAAGTTGCTGCGGTCCTTGAGCAGTCCTTTAAAATATCGCCCATGAAAGCTTGCATCGCAATCGAGCACTTCCCCATCATGACCCACATAAATCCAAATATGTTCCAATTCATATAAATGTTGAATATCAAAATCCCAATAGATGGCGTATTCAATAACATACCTCAGTTTCGGATCTTCAAATGAAAAGCTTCTGCGAAAAGAAGGGGAATCACCGGTTTCTTCCAGAACAGTGGCCCCTATGCGGACAGGAAAAAAAGGTTCTTTTTGATCGAAATAAATATACGGCGCGTATTTTGAGATCAGTTCAATGTTCATAGTAGTTATACATCCTTTCAAATTCGATATTTTCTTACTCCTTAACAGAACCGAGCATAACGCCCGAGATGAAATATCTCTGCAGCCAAGGATATACAATTAGAATCGGTACCGTCGCAAACATAATACTGGCTGCTTTTAAACTTTCAGGCATAACCGCAATATACGGGTCGCCTTCTCTTGATATCGTATCGCTCATCATACTGTTCATAACAATTTGATACAGCTTGAGTTGGATCGGATACAGCTGAGGTTTCGAGATATACATTAGCGCATCCATAAAACCGTTCCATCGGCCCACAGCGTAAAAGAGACTCAACGTAGCAATCGCAGGCATCGACAAAGGCAGAATGATACGAAACAAAGTTCCGAAATGACTGCATCCATCGATTTCAGCCGCCTCTGGTAAACTTTGCGGAATGGAGCGAAAAAAAGAAATCAAGATGATGAGAAAAAACGGATTAATCAATCCAGGTAATATAAGAGACCATAAATTGTTAGTCAGGTGTAAATCCTTTATCAGTAAATATTCCGGAATCGTTCCTCCGCTAAAAAACATGGTGAACACAATCAGAAACATAAACACTTTCCTGCCTTGCAATACCCTTTTCGTAAGAGGATATGCGGCAGCAATAGTCATCAGCATGCAGAGAATCGTAAAGGTTACCGTCAATATCAGTGTGAGGAGAAGCGACCTCAGCATGGCATTATCCTGAAATACTTTACTATAAGCTTCAAAATTGATGCCGCTAGGGAGCAAAGTCACTTCTCCCGACAGAATGGCTTTATTGGAACTTAATGATATTGAAGCAATATGCAATAACGGGGCAAGACACAATATTACAAACAGTGTGATACAGCACGTATTCACGAAATCAACAATCCGGTTGCCGTCTTTCACGTTCATCATCTGTTGTCCCTTCATCGCATTCAAGAAAATATGCCATTTTCCGTTATTTTTTTAGCCATATAATTAGCTGTTAAAAGAAGTACGAGTCCAACGACAGCCTGGAACAATCCGACGGAAGCTGCTATGGAAAATTGTGATGTCTGTATGCCAACTTTGTATACAAAAGTGCTGATTACTTCCGAGAAATCATTGACACTCACATTCCCTATCACATACGGACGATCGAAGCCGATTTGTACAATTTCTCCGATTTTGAGAATGAGAAGGATAACAATAGTGGACTTGATTCCCGGAATCGTCACATGCCGCATTTTACCAAATCTACCTGCACCGTCGACTGCAGCAGCTTCATACAACTCTTTATTCACCCCGGTAATGGCAGCCAGATAGATAATGGTTCCCCAACCTGCGCTCTGCCAGATTCCAACAGCTAAATAAGTAATCAGCCAGTAGTATTTGTTTGTCAAAAATGGAATCGGATCGAACCCGAGGTGACCAAGCAGCAAATTGGCTATACCTGAATTTGTCGCAAAAACCTGATACATAATGCCTCCGATAATAATCCAAGAAAGAAAATGAGGAAGATACAGGGCGGTTTGCGCGAACTTTTTGAACAGGCGTGCCTTTATCTCATTTAGCATAAGCGCCAAAATAATCGGTGCGGGAAAGGATACAATCAAATCCAGAAAGTTCAGCATGAATGTGTTTTTCAATGCGGAATAGAAGCTTCGCATCTGAAAAACTTCCTTAAACACATCCAGTCCGACCCACGGGCTTTGCGCTATTCCCTTAAATAGATTGAAATTTTTAAAAGCAATGATTACACCGTACATAGGACCGTATTTAAATATGATAAAGTAAATAAGTGGCAGTAAAAGAAGTGCATATAATTGCCAATGACGATGGAGAGATAATCCCGTTTTTTTCAATTATTCTCACTCCAATTACTTCTTCATAGCCTTATAGGCCTCAGTACGTTCTTTCATAATGGCATCTCCGCCGCTTTCCATGTAATCCTTGATCATTTCATCATAGGTTTTATCAAAATCTTCTTTCTTGCTCATAACGCTTTTTACAATGATCTCATAATATTTGTCTTGTAAAGTCGGCGCGTATTTAACCTCGGCCTCGATCGGTTTTTCGAAATTCGCATAATCAATCGTGTCCGTCATCGACATTTCATAAGCTTTTTTCAAATTTTCCCGGAACTGAACAGGGACAGCTGCAGCAACAGACTGAAGATTTTTCTCTTTGCTGCCGAAGTCTTCACCTTGGGTGATCATCACAATATCATTAGAATTGTACATTTTGTTAGTTGTTTCCGCAGACTCTATCCGTTGCGGCAGCCCGTCAACCATCTTATAATCTTTACCTTCTTCACCGTGCATTAGCGTGAACATCACATCGTCTTGGGCCATCCAATCCAAATATTTGATGGCTTCGACACCACGTTTGCTTGATGCTGGAACCATCAAATAAAATCCGGTTGAGACATACTGCGGTTTGAGATGCTTCCCTTCTTCATTCGTATAAGGATCGACGGGAGTAAGATTTGCGCCGGTGATGTTCTGGGTAAGAACCTTCATAACACCTGGATTGTCCTGAAAGCTTTGGCCAAGGTCTTCGCTGTACATACCCACTTTCCCCGTCATCACATCCTGTAAAAGTTTTTTCCTATCCTTATCTAAGGCGAAATCAGGACTCATGAGTCCTTCGTTATACAATTTATTCATAAACCGGACAGCATCCTTATGTCCCGGCAATAAGATTGGATAACCGATCTTCTGGGATAGTGTATATCTTTGTTCATCCGTAGATTTATTAAGGAATGACCAGACCAGTGGTTCAATGGATGCAGCTGTTAAACTGAAACCCAGTGGAATTGTTTTCCCCCCCGTTTGACCAGGATCTTTTTCTTTAAAAGCTTTTAAAGTTTGATAAACTTCGTCTGTGGTCTTCGGCATCGGCATATTCAACTTTTCCAACCAATCCTGACGAATTAACCAATCATATTTCCCCAAGTTGACCCGTCTTCCCGGAATGGAATATTGAACGCCGTCCACTTTACCGTAATTTAAGGTCTCTCCCAAATATTTCTTTAAATTAGGCCCATATTGATCAACGAGCTGGGTAATATCCATCAGCCCGCCTTGTTTCGCATAGTTGTAGGGTAAGAGATTGTCCGTTGAAGCGAATGCGATATCTGGTGCATCGCCACTAGACATCATTGCATTCAGTTTTCCAGTAGCGTCGGTACGTGGGATAGGTACGTATTCTACTTTGATATTGTTCGGATCCCCGAAATTTTTCTGCACCCAATTGGTCCAATAGTTATTTGAAACCGTTACGCCTGCCGGCGAATTGCCTCTGTCGAAAATACCCACCCGCAACGTAACCGGATCACCTGACTTTGAACTGCTTGAACTGCCTGTGCTATCGCTTGATTGATCTTTACCACTTGTACAGCCACCCAAAATACCTAACGTTAATACAGCCGCCATCAGTGTAGACATTGTTCGCCTCTCCATGACACACCTCATCCTATATTTTTTGTTGGTAGTTACGACTCAGTTATAGCAGTGATAAAGGAGAGAGAGCAATTTACAAGATTCAGCGACTCATACAAAAAAGCAGATTATACTAGAAGCGAGGATATTCAGGCATCATATACAATATTCCGTTAGCATACATTTAGGCTGAAAATGCCTTATTGTAAATTTACGGTAAAACCATCTGCTTCCGATAGTCACCTGGTGATACTCCTAACATTTTTTTGAAGGTTCTCCCGAAAGAAATGGTATGTACGTATCCTACCTTCAGAGAAATCTCATTGATTGATATTTCCGTTTCAACCAGCATTTTTTTTGCATGTTCCATTCGAAGCCCTAGCAGAAAATCCATAAATTTAATACCGAATTCTTCTTTAAACAACTGACTGGCATACTTGCCATTAATTCCAAATCGGTCGCTAATATGATTTAAGGACAAATCAGGATTAGCATAATTGGTTTCAATATATTTTCTCACTTCATAGATAAGTTTGTTTTGATCTTTGGATTCAAGAATCATCACGTATTGTTCATATAATTGCTTTAATGACGATAGATACAAGTTCCGGATTTCCTGCATGGATTCGGATTGGTTTAAGGAATTGTTCAAACGTGGATGCGTTACATTGTTCCAATATTCATCGATCTCAAGCGATATTTCTCGCATATCCCGGGCAAATCGATGTACCAAATGATTTAGCAACTGCTGCATGACTTCATCTTTCAGCAAAATCTCTTCCAAATGATCAAAAATCTGGGCTAATACCATTTCCCATTCGGGCGAGGTCATTCTGAAATGGTGAATTAGATCTTCCAACCATTTGAAATATAGCGAACTGACCTTATTCTCCTCGTCTTTGATATGCTTAAAAATTATGACCCTATTACTTCCAGCCGATATTTTATATTGCAACGCAGTTAATGCTTCCCGGCAAGAGCTTTTAATGTCTGGGATATCAACTGCCGTACAACCGATACCAATTGTCACTGAGAAGCACAATTCTCTTTCTGCCCATATCCGCAGCTTGTCCAAATTTTCATAATTTGCATGAGATTCCGTATGCTGTTCCGGAACGCCATGAATTAAGATGGCCAATCTATCTCCTGATATCCAATCCAAACAAACGGCCTTTCCATTCGGATCCCCCCCATTATGAACTGCATCAGTTAATCTCTTTTTGTCTGAGAGAACTCCCTGCCTATCACTCTGTAGAATGGGGATGTATTTATCGATCTCAATAATCGCGATGAATAGATGATTACCCTTCTTATTCAGTTCGAAATGCGATGCATAAGTTTGCCACTCTTGCATTGAAATTGTTTTTTCCTCTTCTTGTAATTCCATGAAAAATTGTTTGCATTTTATCAAGTGGTTTTCAGCAGAAATCCTGCGCATTATTTTTTCTATTGGCCTGTAGTTCCTTTTTGAGATGTACATGATTACAGCGATAATGATAAGAATGGAAACGATTCCGGCGATAATTTGGGTTCGAGAAAGTAAAACGGCCTGATTAAATATATGGTTGTTTGTAATCCCGCTTATAAAACTCAAGCCCATATAATCAGAATCCATGTGTGTTATCGTTTTTGCTTGACGAAGGTTGGGATTTGAAGAATAAACAGGTGTGCCTTGAATGTCATAGATGTTCATGAATGTTTTATTACTATCCTTGAGTTTATCTACCATTGATAACAGGAAATCGACTTTTACATTTAAAACGATTATTCCTTGATTCCCCATATAATTTTTGGAAATAGATATGACTCTTTCAGGCGGATCGATCATAGGAATTTCTGTGTAACTTCGAATAGGCGACCAACGTAGTTTCTGGGGATTCTTTTCCATGTCCTGCACATATTTCTTATCAGGGAAATTATCAAGCTTCTCGACATAACTTCCTGAAAGGATCGTTTGATCTTGAGCCCTATATAAGTAGATGGAATAGATGAGCGGATTGCTTTTGGCTATCCTAGTTATTTCTGTAGAAGCCTCGTAATTAATAAAAGTCGAATCATTCGTGTCCCTGTAAAAAAAATCATGAATCGCAGAATTGTTAACCATTTCATAAACCAACATGAGTTCCATATTTTTAAAAGAATTATGCATGCTGTCCACTACTTTACTGGTAAAAACATGATTGGAGTTATCCGTCTCTTTGATCAGATATTCATAAGTCATAGTAATAGCAAACGCAATAACAATAGTTCCAATAATAGCCAAAATAGGAAGGTAAGAAAAAAGCAAATGTTTATACCATGTCTTTTTTTTCATTTGAACCTCTCCTTGCAATTATTCCACTCTGACGTAAATCGAGCTATTTCCTATAATAATTGCGACATATACGAGGAGAATAATCTATATAATAAAATTTTGTTAAGAGAGCAATGCTATCTGTTTGGTTTTTCTGATCGTTATCGCTCCACCCGCTTCTATCAGAATGACCATACCGGCGAACAATCAATTACTAATTATTCGGTGATTGACCGACGCCAACTGAAGCAAAAACCGGCACCCCATAGGAGTCCCGGTTCAATTCTACTTATCCAACCTCAAAGACCCACCCGTCTCGACAGTTCGGACGGCAAAACAAATCCGATCTTCCGCACTGAAGAATTTCTTCGGACTTCAAGATTAAGAAAATGGTAGAAATTCAAACATATGTTCTCATAAGTGTCATCAGTCAAGCTTCCTATCGGTAAGTCGAAGACACCCCCGCCTATCATTTCTATGACCTCAGAGAACGTCCCTGGTTCTTTGAATTCGACGGTCGTGCCAATTGCTTCTCCAATGGCTAAACCAATTAGGCTACCTTGGAAACGACTGATCATAATAATTTTCCTTGAAAACGCATATTAAGAATATTTGTAGCATAAGGAACGTCTCGTAACTGTCCAAAAGTTCTTCAATAGCAAAAAAGACCCTTATTCATAATCGCTGAATGACTTGAACGTTCCTGATTCATGATGTTCTCTTGAATAACCGATAATACACATAAATACTAATGAAATAAACCGGAAATAAAATTAGCCCTGCAATAGCAGAAAACAAAACCAATTCAACCTTTTTACTTTCATTATCTGAATCAAAATTTATAATTCCATAAACAACCAAGAAAAACCACAATACTGTTAGTAAATATCCAATTTTATAAGGCAGTTTCATTTATTCACTTCCTTTTAGAAATAAACTGGAGTATTTAATCCAACCTTTCAACAGCCCTGATTATTGGCTTTTGCAACCTTTAAATATTCGACATGCCTAATGGTATTCGTGAAGGATTTAAACTATCCTGCTCCGTAAATTTAATAAAAGGAGCAGCTTCGCCGCGGCGATCTGCTCCCTGATTATTCAAGTATCGTTTCCTCGTTAGCGTAATGACCTTACCTGTCATCTATGGTACGGATCTCCGCACTAACTGTAACGGCAAGTTTTTAAGGCCTCTCCTTGCGAGATGGCCCTTATTTTCATACATTGAACGATCTTCTCCGTAAACAGTTAATTCTAATCTCTCGATTCAAAGTAGTGGATCGGACGGATCTCAATCCCCCATCCAAACTGCTCGCCCGATGCCACTTGTACGGTTGGATGTAAGGAAGCAATCCGGATTGCTTCCTCCATGTCCCGTGCTTCTATGAGAAAAGCACTGCCGATCATCTCCTTCGTTTCGATAAAAGGACCGTCCATAACCTTCACTTTCCCATTCGCCCGCCGCAAGCATTTCGTTTCGGAAGCGAGACCAGCATCAATAATCACTTGGCCGCTCTTGTAGAAATTTTCCAGGTGGGGCGAACATTCGTTCATTATCGCATCAATCTCATCTTTTGGGCGGGCATCCATTTTATCTGACTCCAAGTAACCCAAACACAGAAATTTCATTTTCATTTCTCCTCTTTCGTGAGTTTGAAGCATTCATTCTTGCCTCTATTTAATCGACGAACGGTATACAAATAAATCGACATACCCTTAATAATATTTCTAAAAACAATCGAAGGCTTCTTGAACTTTATATAGATCAATCTTCCACAGGTATGCTTTAATTAGGTCCCTTAATTCCAATTTTTGTTCTCTTTTTGCGATCCTTATCAAACAAAATCGCTGTAAAAAATCCTATAAGCCCTATACCTACGCAATAAAAAAAATACTCATCTTTCAAAATTATTTCACCAATCTGTATATCGAATACACGAAAGAAACCAAATAAGATACCAATTAAAACACTACAACAGAAAGTACAGATTCCGATTTTTGAGATCAAAGGTATTTTCTTGAAATCCTCAAACGTCTTTATCTCATAGGTTATCTTCAAATATTTCACATCCTTATGAGTTATTGTTCTGTGAAATTCTGTCTTCTAGCGGTAGTTGTTTGAAATATTATGTGTAATTATAACGGTAATTGGTTAGATAATTTATACCAACCCTTTGTCCCAATCGAGTGTAAAAGTAATTTTTTTGCGGTATCATCAAATTTATCATAGTTGTATTCCGACCCCATCATATTCTCTTTAATATAAGTTTTGGTTTCGGAGCTCCTTACATAGACAATATCCTTATATTCAGATACATCATTTTTCACGTATTCAAGTTGTAAATAATACACTTCAGTAACATCATTAATTGGAATTTCCACAGCTTCTCTCATTTTTAGCTTTGAATCGAATTCCATAATTTCATTACGTTCGGAAATCACCTTCACTAGTATTGGTTGCGACTTTGTAGAATGTTTAGAGGAATATAGAGAAACGTTGATAGTTTTTAAAATCGCTTGTTCATTAACATCTTTTGCTGTAATTTCTCTTGTAGCGGCTTGGTTCTGAGTCACCTTTACTCCTGGATTATTGGTTGAGGACGAACAACCAAATATAAAAAAAGTGTCGTAATGATGAACAGATTTTTCACTGGAACAACACTCCTATCCTAACACCCTATTAGTAATTATTTCCTTCTCTAAATACTTAGACGCCTTAAGACAACGTTCAGTTCCGTTTTACTGCCCGTTTAGATAAAAGCCAAGCTCGAAGAGTATCGTGAATTCGCGATGCCGCCGGAAGCTATCGCCCGAGCTATTGCATTTGCGATCGAGCAGCCGGCCGATATTGATGTGGGCGAGCTTATTGTACGTCCCACTGCGCAGGGGTGAGGTAAACAGGTATGGGGTAAAGAAAGTCGAAACTGGGATAAGCGGTACCAATGAAGCGATCATTCATCGGTACTACTTTCATTTCCCCTACATTATTAAATTATCAATCCATAATCCATATTATCTCCGCTTTACAGCGCATAACTGCCCTTGAATAGCAAAAAAGAGACCCACAGCAACGGGCTGAGGGTCTGAGTTTTATATTTTAATATTTAAGATCGTTATCTTACTCCGATACCTTCGGGGGCCCACAACAGTAACTTACCGTTAAGTCATCCAAGCCGAGAAGAACCATTTGACGAGTAATTGGGTTTGAGCCATAGAAAGGTCCTTCAGAACGTAGATATGGAAACATCTTTAATGCTAGTACAACATACCCTTTGGCATAATCGCTTACTGTCTCATCGGTTCCTCCTGGCGTTTGTTTACCATCTGCTTCTTTACCAAGAGCGCGAATTAAAAAAACAGCAAACTGCTCTTTTGTCACCAATCCACTAGGATTAAAACGATCTATATCTATACCATCCGTAACACCCACTTCGCGAAGTGCTTCTATAAAAGGAAGCTTATCACCAAAAACAGGATCATCTGATTTCACATCGTTGAAGCTTGAAATTTTCAATGTGTTATTTATTTCTATTCCTACGGCAAGAGCTACAATCTTCGCGAACTCAGCACGGGTTATTGTTTCATTGATACCGAACCTTTCCTCTGAGATCCCCTGTATTAAGCCTCTATATAACCATTTGTCTACTTTAGCCTTCGTCTTCTCATCCAAGCCGATAAGGTCTTTGAAATCAGCAGATGTTTTCGCAATAGCAGTATGAGTCTCTACGTTTGCTGTTATTAAAGTGAATATCATACACAAACAGATCAACAGTGATTTTTTCCGCAGTTAAATCCACACCTCTCCGAAATACTTACCTTATATTACCATGATTTTCTAGTAAGTGGGATTGATTATTTCTATTTTATTAACTTCATACAAATAAGCTCAATAAAACAAGGAGCAGCTGCCACGGCAGACTGCTCCTTGTTTTGTTCAACTATCGTTACAGTTCGTGTAATCACCGAAGGTTATTTTTCTGCTAAATTTGCCTTTTGAATTACATCAATGATAAATGTGTGCTTGGCCTTGGTATAAGCAGCCCTGTCATGAGGATACTTTTCTGCAAGTTCTTTTTTCAAATGATAGTACTGCTTAAGTACTTCAAAATGGGTTCTTAAATAATCTCTGAAAAGGATATTGTTATTCCATTCTACACTTCCATAAACGTAAATATGCAAATGATGCGTCCCTGCTCTCCATTGACCTCTTCTGAAGAATCTTCTGTTAGGAAAATCTTTATGAAAAACATGTTCGTACCCTATCTCTGCAAGGGGTTCAATAAATGATTCAACTTTTTTTAAACCCTTTACTCCGACCATCAAATCAATAATCGGTTTTGCACCTAGACTCGGTACAGAAGTGCTGCCAATATGTTCAATAGCAATAGCTTTATCAGTCATAACCTCCCCAATTTTTCTTCTCTCTTCTTGGTAATTTAGTGGCCATTCATCGTTATATTCTTCAATCCTCACCGTTTCCATGGGTCCCCTCCGCGTTAATATAGCATCTATGATTTCAATGAACCCAGATAGTAGATGCCTCGTGATAATCAGCACACAGATTGTTGCCACTGCGTTATTCCAAACATGTTGTATTCTTTCGTCAACTGGTTAACCTATATATTTTTTCTCATTTTCGTGCACTCCATTTTGTGCCCTGACTGCAGCGTATGTGTCCCTCGTTCAAGAATGGAGTAACCATTTTTCAAATAAAAGTTTTCTGCATTACTGGAAGCATCCATTTCTAAATAATTGAGAGCAAACTTGATTGCAACTTCTTCCAAGTGTCTTAATATTTCGGTCCCTATGCCCATTCGTCCAAATCCTGAATGAACGTAAACAACTCTCAGTTCATTATTTTTAGGAACAATAGAACCAAAACCAACGACATTACCCTCAATCTTTGCTACTAAAAATAGTTCCTCATTTCCTGTAATTGCTCTTTCTATGCGACTAATGCTATTTTCATCTATACCTGGAGACCAATTATTTATTACTTCCAATATGTAAAACTTACTAGCGGTGTTATGAACAGCGTCATAATGAACTTTAGATATATGTTCAGCATCTTCTCTGGTTGCTCTTTGTATCATAATGCCTCTCATGACTCGACACCTCACTACATAATAAGGAGTTACGCTTAGGCAAGTAGCTGAAGCGAGGAAAACGGCAGTCGATCGTTTGACCAACTGCCGTAATATTGTGATTGTGCTAACGTCCTGCATTAGTTCAACGAATCATTCTTTTAGAGAGGTAAGCTCTGCTCCCCATGCTTCTGGATTAACATCTCGGAAGTGCTTCGCAAAGATCCATTGATGACCTTCGGGATCGACGACCACATACTGTTGTTCACCGTATTCAGTTAGATGTAACTCTTCTACGATAATAGCATTACCTGTCTTGGCAATCTGATAATGCGATTCGATGTCCTCGACGAATATCATGAGAGTCTGTGTTAACCCGCCGAGTTTAGAAGGACTGGTTGCCGATACGCCAGGACTTTTGAGCATGATCCAAACATCTTTTAAATGAAGCAATGACCCATGAATCCTCCCATCTGGCAGCTTGAAGTTGTAGTGTTCTACAAAACCAAAGGTACTCCCAAGCCATGCTGCTGCTGTGGCGACATCCTCGTAAAACACATGGGGAAGTAAAGTATCCATAGGAACTGAGCGGTTATACATGTGAATAACACCTCCGTGAATGAAAAGTTGTTCTTCTCAGTGTATCCATAGTTAAAGGAATTTGTAAAGTTGCTATTATTCTTTATATATATAAAGCCAACTTGCCCGGCTAACGGAGCATTTACAAGAGCGAAAAAGAGACTGCCGCGAACATGACGGCAACCTCTCTTTTTGATTGGCAAATCTTTTATGCTTCTCCCTTCAGTCCGAAAGTCTGTAATGGACCGAAAGTTGTCATGCAGGTTAACAGCAACGCCATCTCTTGCGGAGAAAGCTGCATACCGCTTTCCAGCCAGTGCTGAATCATCCCTAAATTTGCGGATGCCAAATAAGAAATCATATACTCGCGTGGTGCCGGAATATGCTCAGATTGAAGCAGAGACAACTTATTATAGAGATGCTTTTCCATAATCTGTTTCACTTGGCCTGGATAAGCCGGATCACCTTTGGATCCCAAGAGAACTTTGAAAAATACGGCATGCAAGGTAAAAAAATCGAACAATTTCAGGAAAATGGGATGAGGCTCGTTACGTGAAGCATAATTCATGATTTGAATCGGGTCGATGTTTTTGACTATTTTTAAAATGTCGTTGAGCATATCCTCTTTGCTTTGTTCCAATAGATCGTATTTATCACGGTAGTGCAAATAAAATGTACCCCGATTCAAGCCGGCCTTCTGCATCAAATCCCGGATGGTCGTGCCCTCGAAGCCTTTTTCGTCGATTAGGTCAATTAAAGCATTCCTAAGCAGCATCTTCGTTCGAATAATTCTAGGATCCGTCCTGTCTTGCATACACTTCCGCCTCTTCCGCAACTATTTATTGAACTAATGAACATACGTTATACAGCGTGTCGGGTAAGCGACTTTTGAAGGGATCTTGATCATTGAATTTAACCTCCAACTAATTATAATAAGCTGTGTAAGCATTAATCAACACCAAGTTCATTAAGTAGGAGGAGATGTCAATGAGATCGGAAACGCCCTTTATTCAATATGTAAAAGAATTTATGGGCCAGCGACTTATTTTGTTCCTATTCGCTCTTTGCTTCTTTAGCGGTTGCGGGGTCATTGCGACTTTCGGCAGTTTCCGGACGATTGCAGCTATGTGTGTAGGTCCCGTACTTGTTGTCTTTATCGAATACATGGTTCACCGATACCTTTTACATGAATTCCCGCGGATTGCTCCCTTAGCGTATAAGGGGCATGTTGCCCATCATGATTCTCCGAATGACGTGAAATATTTGTTCGGTCCCATCTCTTTTGATATCTTTGCATATTTACTCATTTACGGGACAGCGTTTATGGTGACCGGATTCGACTGGCATCTAGCTTTGGCCGTTGTGTTCGGTGCATCCAGCTTTCAAGTTTATTATCAATGGAAGCACTATATTTCCCATCGTCCCATCAAACCATTGACACCTTGGGGCAAATGGATGAAAAAAAGACATCTGCTGCATCATCATTTGGATGAGAAATCATTATACAGCGTAACTAATCCTATGTTGGATATCGTCATGAGGACGAACCAGCCTAAATCGTCGTCTAAATCATCCAAAATGTAACCATCCTATCCTGTTAAAGAGATGCCCTATTTTATAACCTCGTCCTAACGATATCAATCTATTTATAGTTTCACTAGGACAGATAAACAAGCCATGATCTTATATCATGCATATATAAGTTAGAGTAGAACTTTCAATATAAGGATGTGACCTCAATGGCAGCAAGATTGACAAGAAATTATACGGTCCATGATATGAGAGATGAAATACTCTATTTTAACAGCCTTTGGAAACGATCTTTCACTAACGGAAGAGCAACATATATCGCCCTTTCAAATAATTCAACCATTAAGTTAACAAACACTACTCCAAGAGGTAAGGTATTTCCAGTAGTTATTCAGAGATACAAAAAAGGAAGTGTTGTTGTAGTTATTGATACAGCAGTACACTTGCCACCACATTCTACCAGGAGACTTTAAAACTTAAATATGAATATATTTAAAACGAGAGCTGCTTCATGCAGCTCTTTTTATTTATTAAATAATTGAGGGTACACCGTTCTTACCCCACCGGATAAATCCTGCAGCACTTTGCGGCTGGTTTCATCTGCCACAATTTCATAACTGTCGGCCTCGATGCCGTTGATCGCAATCTTGGCAATTTCGGCCGGGTTCACTTTCGGCGCTTGAATGTCTGCCGTCATATCAGTGTCCATAAATCCAACGTGCAGTCCTGAAACACGAATATTTTTAGGTGCCAGAGTCACCCGGAATGAGTTCGTTAAGCTCCATTGTGCCGACTTAGCCGCTGAGTACGCTCCAGCGCCGCCAAAGCTGAACCAGGATAGAACCGATAAAATGTTCAGGATTGTTCCGCCGCCGTTTTTCTCAATAATCGGGGCAAAAGCTCGCATCATCGAGAGTGTGCCAAAGAAATGCGTGTTCATCTCCAAATGAATTTTCTCCAAATCACCGTCTAACAGCGTTGCGCCAGTACTCGAACCCGCATTATTTATTAGTAACGTTACATCACTAGCAACCTCGGCTGCCGCAGCAACCGACTTCTCGTCTGTAATATCTAGTTTCAATGGGATCACTCCCGGTAGATCCACTGATTCAGGGTCTCTTGCCCCCGCATAAACTTTAGCTCCCCTAGAGAGGAGTTCCTTTGCAAGATGACGACCTAGACCTCGGTTAGCACCTGTTACAAGAGCTATTTGTTTTGAAATGTCCATTATCTATTCTCCTTAACCTTTTTACTTTTGAGTAATTATTACGTAATTTCGCAAAAAATCTTCATTTTATATTTTACACAACATATTTAAAAATTATTGGTCTTCATATAAATGAATAAAACGTGCCTTCAATATCAAGGTTTATGTTGATTAAAAAAGTTGTTGAGATGGCTAAGCATATCTTCACTTTCGGGATAGCTATTGGCTGTAAGATTTTGGAGAGCAATCAGAAACTCGTTTAGCTCTTCTTTTGACATTACCTGAGAAGAAACCGTCGATTTGTTGCTCATAAGGAATATACCGCCGTTCTTTCCTTTATTGCTAAGAACAGGTATTCCTGCTTCACTTAAGGTATTAATATTTCTATAGATCGTACGTGTAGATACGTCAAATTGTTCCGCGAGTTCTTTTGCTGTTGTTCTCTTCTTACTGATTAGTAAGTAGACCAACTCGAAATACCTGTTGATTGACATAGGTTTGGCTCTAAACTCCTTTAGTATTTTGTGGATTGCCAAAGTGTAATTAAAGAAATTTGATAAATAAGCAAGCAAGTTTTTCATAACCCTACTAATTGACAAAACAAATATGACCGTAGTATTATGACTGTAGTCACATATACTGCAGTCACTTTTATTGTGGCCAAAAAAAAGAGAGAGAAGGTTCTTCAACATGAAAATCGCTATTGTCGGAACGGGGAATATCGGAGGAAACCTTGCCCGGATTTTCACTCGAAAAGGGCATACTGTCTCTATCGCCAATTCGAGCAACTCCAAAGCTTTGCACGAGTTAGCCAAGGAAACGGGAGCAACGCCAGCAACGATGCAGGACGTCGCTCAAGGCGCCGACGTTGTTATCCTCGCCATTCCCACAAAGGGAATTCGCGATTTGCAGGCGGAATTCCTCGATAAAATCGCTCAGGAAGCAATAGTCATCGATACCAGCAATTATTATCCTTTGCACCGCGACGGCGCAATCGAGCCCATCGAGAACGGTTTGCCGGAAAGCCGCTGGGTTGAGCAACAAATCAAGCATCCGGTCATCAAAACGTTCAGTGCCACTAATTTTTATAACTTGACGGGAGAAATCCAGTCGGATCTACCTGGACGCCTGGCATTGCCCGTGTCCGGCGACGACCCTGCAGCTAAGGCGATCGTGTCCCAATTGGTGAACGAAGCGGGCTTTGATCCGGTCGATGCCGGCGGTCTGGACGAATCCTGGCGTCAGCAGCCCGGAACTCCAGCTTACTGCACCGATCTCGACGTAGAGCGCATACTTGTAGCTCTATCACAAGCGACCAATGAGCGGAAACCGGAAGCGTCCGGCATCCGCACAAGCGAAGAAGAACTTAAAGCGGCGCAAGAAATGCAAATCGCGTTTTATGAGAGCTTCAACAAAGCTATTCAAGTTCTAATGGAATCGAATCAATGGTCGGAAGCTTCTGCAACTAAGCGGTTAGTCGCACAATTTATGGCGGGCAATCAATCTCCTGGAGAGATTTTGGGATTCATATTCGAGCATAAACGACTGGACTAATAGATAGCATAGGATAACGACAACTGAAAGACAAAGGGCGTAACTGATGAAGTTGTCAGTCGCGCCCTTTGTTCATTTTAATCTTGCCGCGACCAGTGTTCTTAATTTTTCTTTTATACGGTTAATAACCCTTTGTCCTGTGTTGACTTCTGTAAGAGTAACGTCCCACATAACGGCATTTGTAGTCGAATTTGGGTTATCGTTAATTAACTTAATGGTAAGTTCATTTACTCCATTTAAAGGGACTTCAAATGGATTTTGACCATTCGATCCGCTTTTTGCTGATAAATTAAATGAATAAATACTTGTGCCATCTGCGATAAAACTGATGATGATGTCACTCATCTCTTTGCTAGCATTGGCGACTACATCATCTGGTATAACGGCATTCCCTGTGATTTTTGTATATTTGCCATTTAAAAGATACGTAAACTCATTATTTCCTGTATTTTTTCTACTGTACATATTGATTTGAGGCTCAACTTTTTTTTGAATTGCTGTAAAACTTAAGAGGGTTTCGTCCCAAAAGACAGACCCATCCTTTAATGTAAGTTCATTCAGGGCTACGGCTCCGCCGCCTCCCTTTTCTAAATAATTATTCATGCTACCAACAATGGCATAGACTCCAACGGTAAGTACAAGGGAAGTTAAGATGATTCGACGGATCCCTTTAAAATTATCTCGATCACTGTGCACTAACCGCTGCGCCCAAAATCCTACTGCCGCCCCCAACGTATTAAGTATGATATCGTCAATATCAAGAGATCCTAAGTGAGAAAGCATTTGTAAGATTTCAAGAATCGTAATAGAGAGAATAAATAAGGCTATAAATCGAATGAAATTATAACGAAAAAGAAGAGGGATTACAGTTCCAAAAGGTATAAATGCTACAAAGTTGCCCAACTCAAAAAACATATATTGAAAGTCTCCCATTGGAAAGTGTAATGGAATCCCATTAGGTATTAGACTGTATCGCATGCTTGAATCTTGAAGAGATCTGCCGAAGCCTATATACAAAAAGCAGAGGATCACGACGGTATATAATGCTAACAGTATTAGGGTGATTTTTCTTAACTTTCCTTGATACATACTTACATCCTCTCTTTTCTGAAAATCGGCTGCCTTCTTTTGATCGTATCCATCTGCTGGTGTTTGGAATTCTTCCGTATTCCCCAATTCAAAAACACCACGCTGGAAATGACACTACCCGCTCCTATTTCCATCGCAAAGGTGAGTTCTTCGTTCATGAAAAGCGCTCCTACATACATCGCGATTACAGGTGAAACAAACGTAAATGTGGTAGGAAAGACGGCGTTCGTGACACGAAGTAACCAATAAAAAATGGAATAGCCTACTACGGAACCAAAAACGATCAAGTACACGAGGGCACCGAAAGCTGCTGGGGAATACTCACTTGGAGTCACATGCTCAAAGCAGACAGAGAGCAACAGTAAAAACAAACCACCTATTACCATCTGCAAACCATTACTGGTCATGGAAGGTACAGAGCGTGTATGTTTTTGAAATCGAGTCAGTGCAATCGCATATAGAAACTTCACGAACAAAACCAATGCGATTCCTACATAAGCTAGCTTTTGTCCTCCATTTGACGTCTCATGACTAGTACCTGTTGCGACCAAGTACGTGCCCAAAAAGCCAAGTGCAATTCCGATCATAAGATGTAAACTTCTCTTTTTTTGACCGGTCCACATGGCCAGCAACGTTGTAAAAATCGGGCTCGTACCTGCCAGTATCGCTACTGTTCCAGAAGTCAAATACTGTTCTGCCCAATACACAGCCCCAAACTGAATCCCTGTCAATCCCAACCCTCCGAAGGCGATCTCTTTCAGTTGTTGTCTGGTAAGTTGTTTGAGTGATTTAGCTCCCCCTAGCAAGAACAAAATAATAACCCCTGCGAGGAAAAAACGAGCACCCGCAAAGAAAAAAGGAGGCATTCCTCCTTCTATTCCAATCTTGATCGACAGAAAAGTCGTCCCGAAAATCAAACACATTACCAAGTACGCGATCATCATCTTCATTTGCTCCCATCCTGTAGGTCTTAGATTCACCCCTATCAAAACATATACTTGCTAGAACAGTAAACGACATGCTATAACAGTTGGCAGGAAGGAGTGAGGGATGGAGATGAATATTTCGTTAGATCGTAAATCACGTGTTCCACTCGCCGAACAAATTCAATTGGCCTTGGCAGAACGTATCCGTTCGGGCTTGTATCAAGCAGGCGACCCTCTTCCATCCGTACGAGAATTGAGCCGTGACATTGGGGTTAGTTTGATGACAGCAGTCCTAGCCTACGGGAAGTTAGAAGCAACTGGATATGCACAGCGACATCATGGCAAAGGCACGTTCGTCAGGATTCCAAGTTCGGAGAAAAACGAGATATTAGAGGAAATCAATCCAAAACCTTCGTATGATTGGCAGTTGGCGATTCCCGACTATTTAGGAAGGTCGATGTTCCGTCATGTAGGGGCTGTAAATCGCAAAGATGCGAAATACCCCTTACACAGGATCAAACTAAATACTGAGGAACTCTTACCCATACAACACTTTCAACGGGCACTTCAACTTGCTTCATCTGATCAGTCGTCGATTGGCGACTATGCACCAGCCGCAGGAGACGAAGCGTTGCGTATCAAGCTTGCTTCTTATTTCCAGCACAAGAGTTCTGCGCTCACAGCATCCGAACTATTGATTACAACGGGAACCCAGCAAGCCATTGATCTCGTCGCTCGAACGTTTCTTGGACCTGGTGATCTTGTCGCGGTTGAATCTCCTACATATCCCGGTGCCTTGGATGCTTTTCGCTCACGTGGTGTCACACTGATTCCCATTCCTACAGACCATACAGGCATGAGACTCGATATTCTTCAGCAGTTGTGCGACATTCATCCTCCGAAAATGATTTACACACTGCCCACAGGTCAAAACCCGACAGGTAGCGTCATGTCTATTCAAAAACGCGTCACTTTACTGGAAATTGCCCAGAGCTACAACAGCCTGATTGTGGAAGATGATCCCTGGGAAGAGCTTTACTTTGAGGATCAGCCACCGCGTTCTCTATTAAGCTTGGATCGAACCGGACATGTGATCTATATGAAGGGATTTAGCAAATCAATCGCACCGGGACTCCGTCTATCCGTAATCGCGGCAAGAGGTTCTGTGTACCAACGCTTGCTCCATGCAAAAGCAGTGACGGATTTATCTACCCCTTTATATAACCAGCGCATTTTGCTAAACCTGTTAGAACAGAACATGAATGAACATTTTGACAAAGTCCGTGGCCAATTAACAAAGAGACGTGACGAGATTCATCAACTTTTGAAGCGTCACGCTCCCTCCGTTTGGACCTGGACACCCCCGGCTGCCGGTCCCTTTTTTTGGCTGACATCGACAGTTGGCGTGAACACGGACGCCTTGTTTGTCGAGGCCGAACGCCAAGGTGTTTTATTCTTCCCAGGCTCTTTCTTCTATTCAGCAAATCCCGAGGGAAACAGTCTACGACTCGGCTTTGCAACCCTGCCAGAAGCGCAAATTCACGAGGCGATTCTGACGCTCTGCCAGCTTTTGCATCATGTCGATCCGCATTGAAAAGAAGCCTCTCACTCGATCGCTAAAGTGTGAGAGGCTTCATATATAGGTTGGATATGGACCTCTGTGTAGAGGTGTTCTGTAGTAGTCACTGCACGTGTTAACCTTGTTTATTTAAATAGAAGAAAAACAAAACCCCGTCTTCTGTGTTCGCCGCGCCGTAAGGCACTCCATGTAACTCCAAAATATTTTTCGAAATGGCAAGTCCTAAACCGGTTCCGCCCTGTGCGCGGTGACGTGCCGCATCACCTCTATAAAAGCGATCCCATATTTTATCTAGCTGATCTGCTGGAATGTGAGCCCCTTTATTTTCAATACACACCTTAACTGCATCTAGTTCTTCCTTAGTCGAAATGAAAATGTGCTCTTTCTCTGGCGTATAGCGAATCGCATTAGTTAGAAAATTTGTAAGAACTTGCTCGATCCGATGTTGATTCGCCAGAACTTCAACGGTTGCAAGCTCGGTATGCAAATGAAGTTGTTTCGTGCTGAGCTCCATGGATAGTTTTTCACAAATATCCTCTATAAGCTTATCGATATTAAACGTTTCCATCTGCATTGTATAGGTGCCTGATTCAAACTTAGCCAACTCAAGCATATCCTCAATCAACAGATTCATCTTATCCACTTCTTTATCCATGGCATTGAAGTAATAATCTTTTTTATGAGTAGCAACGCCATCCTTCAGAATCGAAATACAACTTTTCACAATACTCAGAGGCGTCTTTAGCTCGTGGGATACCCCTGAAATAAATTCTTTTCGCGTATTTTCCAACTGCTTTTCCTTCTCAATGTCCATCTGCAATTGCTCGATATAAGAGTGCAAGGATTGGGAAAGAGAATTAATACTTTGAGACAAGTCGCCGATTTCATCATTCGATCGAATGGCAATCGTTTCCGAAAAATCTAAACTTGCCATCCGCTTAGTCGTCCTATTGATTTGCAGCAAGGGGTTCGCGATCTTTCTAGAATAATACCAAGCAGCAAGAACAATAAGAAGCATAACTAGTCCAATCAAGTACACGTAATAATCTTGGAGCATCTGCACCGCTTCATCAACGGGTTGTAGCGAAGCCATGGAGAAAATAAAACGAATTGTTCCCTCTTGATCTTTGATCGGATCGATGAACAGTTTGTACTTCACGTCACTTTGCGTAAAATCAAGAATTTGCAAGGACCCATAGCTGATTTTCGTATCACCGAATATTAAATTCGTTTGAAAATCCTTCAATCTGTCCATAAACAAGCTATTGGTGTAAATAAAACTTGAGGATTCATTACCCGTTGGGAAATGTACTTTGGTAATCGAACCGCTGAGTAAAATCTCAGGGGGTACGGTTTTAACCGACTTGTTATATTTCATATCAATTTGAAGATCGTAAATCTTTTTTGAAATTTTCTCATTCTCCCACATTGTATTTCCTTTTCCCACCAATTGCACACGATATGGAATTAAGGCCAGATCCTCTTTAAACGCTGCAATAGCAACACGTGTATTCGAGGTCAGAATGGATTTCGCTTGACTTGGGGTGCTTGTTAAAATCTCATTGATGTTCATCATATGATAAAGCGGAAGGATCATCGTTTTACCAGAGAATTCCGCGTTAGATTTAGCTGTATCCATCTTGACTTCCACATAGAAATCATTCATATTTTCTAAGTTTCCAAAGCTATCTAAAGTCGTAATCCATGCATTATTTTGCCTATAAAAATCCTGTTCCAACTTCTGAATGGAAAGGACATCCCCGCTACTTTTCAAATAATTTTCTTTAAAGGATTGGATATTCGTCTGAATGTCGTTTACTTTTCTGTTTGCGTAGTATTGCTTGAAAAATAGCGTCTGTCCTAGATAAATCGTAGTTAATAGGAATAGGCATAACAGGGTGGTCAGCGAAAATAATTTAACTACAATACTCGCTCTCATGCGTTACCCTCGAACTTATAGCCTGTCCTCACAATCGTCGTAATCAGTTTCGATTTATCTCCCAGCTTCCCTCTTAGGTTACGGATATGGGTATTCACTGTACGATCATCTCCCTCGTATTCGTAGCCCCAAATTTTGGAGATGAGCTGATCTCTCGAGATGACGATGCCTTTATTTTGCATGAGATAGGCTAAGATTTGGAATTCTGTATAGGTGAGGTGGATTTGTTCCCCTTCTACAGTTAAGGTTCGGGAAGATAGATTTATCTGAATCCCATTTGTAGAGAAGGTATCGCTGCTAGCATGTGGGAGGACGGGGACATTTGATTGTCGTTCTTCCCTATTCCTGCTATCAATCAGTCGTTTGGCCCTGGCTAATAAAACGGCTGGACTGTAGGGTTTCGTGACATAATCATCTGCACCAAGCTCAAATCCTAGCAATGTGTCATCTTCGTCCACTCTTGCGGTCAACATTATGATCGGGACACTCGAAGATTTCCTTATTCGTTTGCAAACAGACCAACCATCAAGCTCTGGCAACATGATATCCAGCATAATTAAATGAACGTCATGCGCTTGAAATAACAGTAAAGCCTCTTTCCCATCGGCCGCTTCTAATACGTGATAGCCTTCATTCATGAGATAATCTTTAATAATTTCACGCAGAATATCTTCATCTTCTACAATTAAAATTGTTTTTTGCATCTCATTGCTCCTACTATGCTTATGAATACCATTCTTACCTACTTAGTTGTAACATAGCCAAATAAAGATGGTGTAAAGAAATTAAAAAAGGAACAGATGCCTACGTCGGCAGAGCTGTTCCTTTTTCGTTGAATGATTTATTTACTCCATGGGGTATCCGTTTTATGTTCGATGACTCGTTCCACTTTCCTTGCAACATCTTTTTCCATGGAACTGCCGCTTTTAGGAACTTGGCCCTTCTTTTCAGCTTGAATTTGTGCGTCAACCTGTGTTTCTCCAATGGCATCTAACAATTGCTGTTTTGTAACATTTCTGGATGCTGCTATCTCAACGACAGATTTTCCTGTTGCTAATTCTTGTTTTAATTCCTGTGTGCTCATTCTTAATAGCGAGATTAATTTATCATCGTTCAGAAAAAAATCTGCCGTATGATCAGGCTTACCATCTGTTGCAAATAAACCTTCTACTTTAATCGTTGAAGGTGTTGGTTCACCTTTTAATACGGCTTCAATTTCTTGTGGAGTTGGTGCTTTGTCCGTTGTTTGTACTTGTGCTACCTCATTTACTAGTTGTTTTTGGGATGCATTGGCTGAATTGGCCGCATATGCACTAGCAGCTCCCACTAGTAGTACTGCTGAAACACCAAGTACAGTAAATAATTTTGTTTTGTTCTTTACCATGTCAATAACCTCTTTCATTGTTTTATTGGCTGTTACAGGTATAAATATAATGGGCACATATCAAGATGAAGTGAAGATAATATCAAGTTCAAATTGAGATTTTATTAGTTTAAAAATGCAAAAAGCCAGCAGGGTTTGCTGGCTTCTTCTTACTGTCTGAGAATAAACAAACCATCTTTCCAGTGGAACGATGGTTTGTTTTATTGAAATGGAGGAGTATATGACAACACCTATCTTCAAAGGACCTTATTATACGCCGTTCGTTAGATTTACAAGAGGTTTCGAGCTCAACGACTCGTCCAATTGGACATACTAAGGCTGTACTTAATGCACGCCTCCGGATGCGCTGATTCTCTCACCCGTCAGCCATGCGGCGTCATCTGAGGCGAGGAAGACCACTGTCGGGGCTATATCTTCCGGTTTCCCGAACCGGCCGCCCAGCGGAGTAGCCGCAGCAAGAGCCCTTCCTGCCTCGCTGGCGACGAAACCGGCGTTGCCTTCCGTATCCGTAAAGCCCGGGGCAACGGTATTAACGCGAATGTTACGCGGACCGAGCTCCTTCGCGAGTGCCATCGTCATCGTATCCACTGCAGCTTTGCTCGACGCGTAAAGCATGGTGGTCGGAACCGGGTTCTTGGTTGCGATCGTGCCGATATTGATAATGCTTCCACCTTCCGCAGGGAAATGTTTCAACGCTTGCTGTGTGGTCAGAATCGGCCCAAGAACATTAATGTTATATTGGCGATGGAACAACTCCTCCGTCACGTCTTCTAATGGCTGGAACTCGAAGATGCCAGCGTTGTTGACCAGAATACTCGGCGTACCAAGAGCATTTTTCGTCTCCTCGAACAGCCGCTCGACGTCCGCCGCTTTGGACATATCACCCTGAACCGCGATTGCTCGGCCCCCTCCTTTGGTAATTTCTGTTACGACAAAGTCCGCCCCCTGCCTGCTGGAGGAATAATTGACGACGACAGCCGCACCAGCCTCCGCCAATCCCTTCGCGATGCCGGCACCGATTCCCTTCGAAGCACCCGTTACTATTGCCACTTTACCTGTTAAATTTGCCATGTTTTATATTCTCCCTCTCATAATTAAAAATATGTTTTTTGAACTTTTTTGCGTTTTAATTTGCCCAATTATCCTACAGGAATTGCCGCATTTCGGCTCATTGGATGCCACAGAAAGCTTTGATTCTCTCGCCTGTCAGTCATGCGGCATAAGCAGAAGCGATTGTGCTTTTTTTCTATTCAACGAAAGTTTATTACGACACTATTCTTTTATAGGTGGAGAAGACTCCGGCGTGCAATCCTTCATGGTACAGGTTGTAGCGCAGCGATTGCTCAGGAGTTACCAAAGGGAGTCCAGTGGAAGTATTAATCGCATCCACACTTTCGCTCAAGCGGTCCATCGGATACTGCTTGCGGATTCTGTCCAGTTGTTCTGTCAACAGGACTTTCAGTTCTGGCAATGTCGGTTTTGGAAGGGAAGCAGGGTAATCCAACGGTCCCTTACCTGATCCGAACCGTTCAACAAACCCCTCCGGCAGATTCATCGAAAGATTCAATTGAGACTGCGTCAAGTGCTCTGTAACGAAATAGATATGACCGAGTTGCCAACGAATATTATTGCGGCAACCATCGGGAATAATATCAGCGAGTTCCTCAGTCAGACCTTCCATTGCTAGCAGCGTTTGTGCTCTGATAATGCCCAAGTCTTCGAAAATCGTTGTTTTCATCTTTATCACTCCTTGATTCCTGGTTTATATCACGAAAGTAATAACTATCTATTTTTAATCGCGACGGCTTGCAAGTAATGTGACGCGCCCGAAATATGATTTTACTGATAACTGATCTACCTTCATACAACATACGATCAGCAATTTCTGCCTTCTCTTTGGTCAACAAGGTGACCGCGCTTAACTTAAAAATGGCGATTTTGCTTCTTAGCGAGGAACATACTGATCAAACTGAGTCCACCCAGCGGCCGATCATAATAGGCTGGTACACTTGTCCAGCATAAAGCTTGCATGGCTTCCGTCGACTCGACTATTTTAATCAAGAAATACCACACGGTGAGACTTACCATTGGCACCCCTGTGACGAGAATTTGATCGATGTCAGCCGATTTGAGTACAAGATCCGACGCTGGCGCGGCGACGTACTCGCTATAAACAGCACTCGCTCCATGCTAGGAAAGCAAACTATGCCGACAACTTCATCGCTGACGGAAAGCCTTGTCCCCCCGTAGCTACCGCCTCGACGACACACGAAAGTCCGACCTGGATTGAAGGCAAAAGACACCGCTAGCTAACAATCTGGAGGAAGATCCTTATACGCCTCACGCCAGTTGGGGCGGGTGATGCCAACCGCGTGAACGCGGACAAGCACCTCACCTGGCTTCTGCTTCAGCTCGGGAAGCTGCCTCGTAGCGCAGTACCTCAGGTCTGCTGTATGCATACAAACGAATCGCCTTTATTGCATCTGTAGAGATCTTGCTTTCTCCCTACATGCAGATGAGTTATAATTACCTGAGCAGTGCTCCACATAAAAGGATCACCGTTCCGTTTATGATTATACGGAGCACCGCTCCGATTGTCAAGGAGGAAGAATATGCGAGCCGATGCGCAGAAAAACTATGAACACATACTGGCAGTCGCGAACGTGGTTGTAACCCAGCACGGCGCTGATGCATCGCTGCGTGATATTGCACGCAGAGCTGGCGTCGGACTCGGCACATTGTATCGTCATTTCCCTACCAGAGAGGCGCTGCTTGATGCATTGCTCCGTGCAGGCTTCGATGAACTGACGGCAAAGGCACGTGAGCTCGAAACTGCGAGTTCACCCGACGATGCACTTGTGTCGTGGCTACACGATGTCGTTACATTCACGGGTAACTATCAAGGGGTTGTGGCAGCTATGATTGCAGCCATCGAGGACACGGATTCCGCACTCCATGCTTCGTGCGTCACGTTGCGATCGACAGGTACGCGGCTTCTCACTCGCGCTCAGGCCGAGGGTCTTGCGCGTACCGACATCAATGGTGATGACTTATTCTCACTAGCTGCTGCGCTCGCGTGGCTCGGAGACCAGCCCTCATCCGCGCCACGAGCTGAGCATCACTTCAGTATTATCGCGAGTGCGATCATAACGAATCGAGCAAGCGGTTGATCAAGCCACTTGTAATTCGGAAATGAACTGGCTGTTAGCCAACACACCGTGCGGTGCAAAAGTGAGTACGACGATTTATAGCGTAATCGAGACAGCGAAGGTGAAAATACAATGACTCGCAGCGTGTGCTGAACTGGAAATGTTTCTCCCCTGGTCAGCCTCGCTCCTCGCCGATTTCCTGATGAAGCAGAGTGAATCCATAGCCATAGAAGTACATCCCAAATTCGCTCCCGCCGCTAGGTGGGGGCTATTTTAGGTTCACTATTCACAAAGCGACTCCATAACACTCAAAAATTCAGCGGTAGGTCTAATTTAATTGAGGTCTGAATAAAACAATGGAACTTTACAAAACCTTTATTTGATGACGTTACACTTTGAAGGTTGAGGAGGGATTGTTATAAAACCATTGGTCATAATGGCAGCATTACTACTCGTTATAGGTTGTTCGAGTAATAATTCGACAAACAATCAAATGAATGCTAAACAAACGAAGCTTGAAACTCATGCTCCTAATGCTGCTTCAACGTCAACCTTAACTCAAGCATCATCCATTTCTACTGCGGGTGCAGGGAAATCACCGATTACGATTAAACAAGCACCCAATGAAGCTTCGAATTGGCTGGATTGGTTCCAAGGCAACTATGCACCGGCAGAAAGCCCAGCGAATCAAGCGGTAAAACCGCAACAGTCCGCCAATCCACAACAGTCCGTAAATCCATCCCAATCTGCGCAGCAAGTCTTGGATCTGGTGAATCAAGAAAGAACGAAAGCAGGCTTGAATTCCCTTAGCTTGAACAGCAGTCTCTCGAAAGTAGCAATGGCTAAGGCTCAGGATATGTACAACAATAATTATTTTGATCATCAGTCTCCGACTTATGGATCCCCGTTTGATATGATGACTGCCTTCGGGGTCACATATAACTCTGCAGGGGAAAACATCGCCAAAGGCCAGACGAGCCCGACGGAAGTGATGAACCAATGGATGAACAGTCCTGGCCATCGTGCCAACATCCTGAATAGTAGCTACACCCAAATCGGGATAGCTTACTATAACGGCGAGTGGGTTCAGGAATTTATTGGCTAGTTCAAAGACTTCAAAAAAGCGTGAGCAGACCATATAAGTCCGGTCAATAATAACTTCTTGATATCTTTCTTTCGCCGCGGTGTAAGAATGCTATCGAACGCAGCTTACGCCCGAAGTAGGGAGACGGCAGCAGCTTTCCTCTGCTTGTAAATGATTTTTATATCAAGAAGAACCGGCATTATCTGCCGGTTCTTCTTTTTTGTTCCCTAATAAATCGCCTACACCTCACTCACGCATTTCTCTCATCCCGGCGAAATAATGTAAATCTAAGGCAGGACCCACTCGACGATGAAGGCGATCGCATCATTCAAATCTAACGGATGACGCAGAATGATACTGAGCCACAAAACGGCGCCGATAGTTGCGATTGAGAGGAAAACTGTAGTTTCTTTGCTGCTGTAAGTGCCAAATTTTCGCATCGCATAACCAATTCCGATGGTTAAGGCATAGGCGGCGACCAAAATCGTCATGCAGAGCCTTCCTTTTTCATTCGTCGACCGTTATTTCTCCATTTGGCCGCAACGATGAAGAGGACGGGAAAAGCCACCGCGAATAAGAAGTAGTATTCGAATAAATACTTTTTTATCCAATCGAGATTTTCGATGTTATTAATAAACAGCATCGAATACGCAGAAATGACCCACACCATCGGATAAATGACGATGTTTCGCCTCTCAATTTTGAACAGCTGGCAGACGCCCAAAACGGCGCAATAGAATAGTATGCACAGCTTAATACATACTACCAGCACAATATTCACAGCCAGAATCGCTTCCAAATGCTCGATAAAACCGGTAAATCTCATTTCGCGGAACATCGAAAAGATTGGGTAAACCAACTGCTGGCCGCGATACACGCCTAGAACCCCAATCGAAATAAATACGCAAGCGGTCAACATTGCGCCGGCGACAGCGATTCCCGTAATAAACGCGGTTTTCACTTTCCTCTGGACGAATGGAATAAGCATCAAGAATGCCACCGTTTCCATAAAGGGGAACGCCAACACGAATCGGGTTTGAATAACGACATCACTCAGCTGGAACGGGTAAGTGACGTGAAAATAGCGCCACTTCCACTCCCGCAGCATGATGACTATCGGAACCCAGAACGCTGAATAGAGGTAAGGCACCAGAAGCTCGTTCACTAAGGCGATTGATTCGATCCCCTTCGACACGGCGTACGCACTGACGAGCAATATCATGATATGGAATACAGAAATAGGTGTGAGCGGCATGAGATTAATATGCATGAAATCGCCTAGATTGTGGGTTACCCACGATGCGATTTGGATGAAAAAGACAATATACAGTAACGAGACGAGGCCACCGGCCCACTTGCCGAATGCCTGTAAAGCGATCTCGACAAGTGTCTTTCCTGGATACAGTTTGGCAAGGTACAAGTAGCCAAATGCAAGCATCAGCCCATACAAGGTCGCCCAAATGACGACAACCCAACCATATTGTTTTGCACTCGAAATGATAGGGCCGGGTAGCAAAATAAACGCAGTACCGATGACATAGATTTGCGTCAACAAGTGAAACTGCCACGCGCTGAGCCGGTCGGAATCCATATGCTCTTCATCCCTCCTTGCCTTCATTGGTATAGGGATCTCTCTTGTTGCCGGTCGTCGTAACGTCAGAAGTGACGGAGAAATTAACTGACGTCCGCCGCCATGAATCTGATGTAGCCCCTTCATCCTGCAAACCCAGCAGATCCCAATTCTTTAGCCTTCCCAACAGAACCATCTTCTCCGCTTTGTCCGCTACGACGCGATTAAACGCCTTTTCGATCATATGTACGTTTTGCAACGTTAATTTGGTATTTTGTTGGTTGTTCAAAATACGCAGATCAGCATGAATGAGGATGTTGAGATGGTTGGCGGATCGGTCCCATTTCCGTTTCACTTGGACATTATTCGTCTCGACGTCGACGTAACTTCCGTCTACTTTAACCGTTTCTGTGAATTTCCGATATTTCGTGTTCAGGATGTGATAATAGTATTTATTCTGACTATCCAAACGTCCATCCATGCGTCCTTTGAAGAAAACCGCGCTGTCCTCAAAAAAGGACGGCGCTTTTTTGCTGGCGTCAATCTGCTCCAATCTCTCCGTAGTTTCCGCCGGTTTGCCGCGGTAGTGGATCATTGGTATAAGTGTCGGTAATTGGAATTCCATACCTGTCACGATGTCTTTAACACGGATTGGCTCTACGCCCCCCGCAAAGGAACCCCGCGAAAGAACGCGAACAAGTGAGGTGGCATGGCGACCGGGCATCTTTTCGAGTGTCGTAAAGCTATTCATTACAGCCTGTAGGGGGGAATCCGTCACAAACAGATACGCGTTCATGCGCCATTCGGGAGTGGTTTCCAAGTAGTTGAGAATATCAATGATTCCATGACGGGCCACCTCTTCGGATAATATATAGCAATGCAAATGTGAGGTGAAAAGCAAACGCGGCATCATCGTGCTCGATTTTTGAATGAATCGACCCAAGCTATATTCTTTGAAACGATACGTGTAAACCGAAGCCTTGGATCCACCACCTTGTCTGGAGGAAAGAGCCGGTGGGTTGATTACTTGGTAATAAGCAATATACATACCAGTCGATGGTTCTCGGTCTATGCCGATTGAGGTGACGATTGCCAGTTCGTTGATTTCCTTCTTGTCCCAGCAACCTGGACAGACAAGTAAGGCTACTAGTAAGCTCAAGAGCCATAATTTTCGCACTGTTCGCCCCCTCCCTATTTTTTCCTAGAGAACATCTGAGGTTTTCGATTCATCCAGTACCGTGGAACGCGTAGGATTGTATCTTTGAAGTCCGACAGCACCAAAGGGGCAATTGGAGACATGTACTTCACACCGAAGGAACGCAATGAGACTAGATGGATCAAAACAAACAGTGTTCCGCACAGAATACCGTATAATCCCATAAAGCCGGCCAGCAACATGAACACGTACTGGAGGATCCGCTGCGCAATGCCAAAGCCGTAAATTGGCGACACAAAATTGGAGATGGCTGTGATCGAAACGACGATAACCATAGCAGCGGAGACGAGTCCTGCTTCAACCGTGGTCATGCCGAGTACTAGCGCGCCTACGATGGAGATCGATTGACCGGCAATCCGAGGCATCCGCAAACCGGCTTCGCGTAAAATCTCGAACGTGACCATCATGATCATTGCTTCGAGGAACGCGGGGAAAGGCACAGCTTCCCGCTGCGCGGCCAAGTTGATCAAGAGTGAAGTCGGTAGTAGTTCCTGGTGGAATGTGACCACCGCAATGTATAAAGGAGGGATAAAGATCGAGAGCATGAAAGAGAACATTCGCAACCATCGTGAAAGTGTGGCGATATCAGGCCTCTGGTAGTAATCTTCTGGTGAAGAGAAGAGTTGGAAAAATGTCACTGGACCGATCAATGCAATCGGAGTGCCGTCAGTGAGAAGCGCTACTTGCCCGTCCAACAGTTTGCCAGTCACCGCGTCCGGCCGTTCTGTTCCGATGAGTTGCGGAAACGGTGAAAACGTCTTGTCTTGGATCCAATCTTCCATATAAGAGCTTTCCAGAATGCTGTCTGCCTGGATGGCCTGCAGCCGACGACGGAATTCTTCTACGACGTCAGTGGGGGCTACGTCGGGTAAATAGGTCAAATACACTTTGGTCTGCGTCTTAGATCCGATAGTCATCTCTTCAAAAACTAAATGTTCACTTTTGAGCCGTTTACGGATGAGAGCCACGTTCCGTCCAATGTCTTCGACGAAACCTTCCCGTGGTCCGCGTACTGTGGCTTCCGACTGAGGCTCGGTTATACTGCGATAGTCACTACGTTTGACATCAAAGCTTAGGAAATGGTTAACGTGCGTTGGAATCAGCAGGCACTGGCCCTCCAGCAGCAGGCGGACACCCTCATCAGCATCTGTCCATTCTTTGTTTTGGACGAAGGGGATGTGGCGATGATACCAGCCCAGGTCGTCCAGATCGTATTCCTCTTCCTCTTCGACTGGAACGGCGGCAAGTATGGGTTTGACGACAAACTCATCTACGAGAGCTGATTCCACAATCGAGGATAGATAGAGGCAGGTGAAAGCCGAAGATCCACGGAGAGGGAACTGCCGAATGACAAAGTCAATGGCCCCCTTCATCCGATTTCGTATTTGCTCCTGCATCGGCTCGGTAACGGAAAGTTTATGCACTGTTGAACCCTCCATCAATGGGTTATTTTGTACATCCATTAGAAAAATATACCACTGAAGCCAGCCCAAATCGTATTCTCTCGAATGACGAAGTCAGTGGCCGCTGCATACAATTTCAGATTTACTACTGCATTGGTTCGGTTACGGAGAGTTTATGCACTGTTGAACCCTACATCATTAGTTTTAGTTATTGTGTATAAACATTAGAAAAATATACCACAGAAGCCAGCCCAGATCGTATTCCTCTTCCTCTTCGATTGGAACGTCGGCAAGTGCAACGGATCCAAGGATGAGCAAACCATTCTAGACGTGGAACTGTCATGACAGTACAAAAGGGTACATATTCTTGAAATTGGAATCTCAAGAATATGTACCCTATAAATAAAAAAGCGCTAATGTCCATGTTTTTATCTCGAAATGAGACGGAACATCCCTTCCCTCCTATTGCGACAATAGGTGGTATTATTTAAAATTGCGCAGCGCCCTGAGTCCATTTCGTAGTTCATCCACAAAGAGCATCGGCTGTTCCCACGCGGCGAAGTGTCCGCCTTTGTCGAGCTTATTGAAATAGATAAGATTCGGATACGCCTTTTGTGTCCAGCTCTTCGGCGCTTCATAGACCTCGTCGGGAAACACGCTCACCGCAACGGGAAGTTTGACTCCCTTAATGCCAAAGAACGGATATTTATTCTCCCAGTATAGGCGAGCTGAAGAAATCGGCATATTCGTCAACCAGTAGAGCGTGATGTTGTCCAGAACATCGTCTCGTGAAAGGCCCCCTGGTTGTCCATTGAATGCCTGAGAGATCAGCGCAAGGCTCTTCGCGTCATGGTCCAGCATAAAGGCGGCCAAACCTACAGGTGAATCCGCGAGTCCCATCAGCGTCTGCGGACGCGTTCCCATGATCTGGGCGTATGCAACGCGCTTGTAAAAGAAGTCCAGTTGCTCGCATGCGCGTTTTTCTTCGCCTATCAGACCAGGCGGGCAACCCTTGCCGGCCTGAATCGCCATCTCGAGATCGGACGGAACTACAAAGGGCAAGTTGGTATGAATGCCGATTAGTCCACTTGGCTGTTGGACACCCATTACGTCTGCAATAATGGCGCCCCAGTCGCCCCCTTGCGCCACATACTTCTTGTGCCCAAGACGATTCATCAATTCTCCATAAGCACGAGCAATGCGGTCAGGGCCCCAACCGGTCGTGGTCGGCTTGCCAGAAAACCCATAGCCAGGCATCGACGGAATAACAACATCGAATGCGTCCGATGCCTTCCCGCCATAGGCAGTAGGATTGGTCAGTGGGCCGATTACCTTCAGCTTCTCGACAATCGAGCCGGGCCATCCGTGCATAAGGATAACTGGTAGCGCGTCTTTATGCTTCGATCGGACGTGAATAAAGTGAATATCCTCCCCATCGATATTGGTGACGTACATCGGCAAAGCGTTCAACTTGGCCTCAAATTTGCGCCAGTCGTAATCGTTCACCCAATAATGGGCTAGGTTCTTCATGGTTGCAAGCTGCGTGCCTTGCGTTTGATCCAACACCGTTTCTTTGTCCGGCCATCTTGTCGCAAGTATACGCCTACGCAAATCGGTAAGCTCCGACTCTGGAATATGCACCTGAAACGGTCGAATGGCATTCGAATCCATTTCGGATTCATGCGGAGCTCCATACGAATTCGCGCTAACTTTCTGGGCCATCGTGCAGAACGTCGTCAACTCCAAAGATAAAGCCACAAACATGGCCAAACGTAAGCAGAACTTTCTTCTGTTTAATTTCAATTGTAATAATTCTCCTTTCTTAAAGTTATTGAGTCATCCATATCATTAGATTCATAAGAAACCAGACTAATTATGTATTAATTGGGTATGCGTACTATGTTTCAGAATAACCAGTCCGCGACCCGTCGACTTGTCAACTATTTTATTCCTTTCGTTCAGCGAAGCTATTTCATTCCATGTTCATTTAAATAGGCCCATTTGTTTATTCAGCTTTATCTATTCTTCCGTGGTTACTTGGACAACAACATTTTTTTGTAAATATGTTGGTAACCTGATCGAGAAAATCGGTTTTGCTCGACGCATGAAGCATTCCTCCTGTCACATGACCGCATTTGCAGTTAGCTCTTCGCTTTCGTAGTTCTTGTAGGTATGCTCGTATTTGTTGTTAGTACTGATTTGAGTTGCTTCCGCGTTTACAGGTTTTTCACTTGGCACAAGCCTTCTTAGCAGCCCCACGAGCCCCCGAATTGTAAGCAAGGTGAAACTGATGCACACAAAAGTATGCAAGATCGACCAAGACTTCCACTTAAACAACTTCGTTTTCTTTTCTAGCGCCCACTGCAGCACCGTCATCGGTACGCTGAAATATAAACTTTGAATCAATAGTTCGGCAGGCTTGCTGTTGTAGCTCGTTCTCACCCATACCACACTCAGCAGCGGGTAAAACAATAAATCGAACATAATGTTCGTGTCAAACGTCTTGGAAAAAGGCCTCACTGGATATGAAATCATCTTTCTTTTAATAAAAAAAGAGTCCATTACAGTACAAATCACACCTTTCGCAAAAAACACCGTTAAGAGCATAAGCAAGTTTTTTCTTTTCAAAATAAACGGGGTTGAGGCTACGGAAGCCAAAAATAGCGCCCTTAGCAGCAGTTTTTCCAATGTGATTACCTCCTCGATGGGAATATCTCTTATCGATATTGTGCTTTCAAATGCTTACATATATGAAGGAGCCTGTTTCCTTCTTTCGCTTATTTTCCCAATCCGTGCTTTTCTCATGGTTAGGTCTGCAACACCAAACCAGCATTAATAACCCTCAGCAGCAGGCTGAGGGTCTACGTTTTATATGAAAGCCACTTGAATATAACTTGGTCATCCGACCATAGGTTCTATGATAGCGTATGTTCGTCTGTAATCTTCCATCTCTCATAGAAGCCAACCAGGTAATATTCCATTGCAGTCAATGCGTTATTTTTGAAATTAACCTTAAAACCTTCAAGTTCATGCTCATCGATTGCTTGAAGCAGCACATCGGGCATACTCGCCATATTGACATAGCCTACAATTAAGGCATTCTGTGCCAACAGTAGCTCATAGAAGGCTTCCGCGTTCAAGACGCTTACTCGTTCAGACAATAAGCCCACGATATTTTCCAATATCGGGTACAACCCTGTACTATCTTTAACGGCAGTTTCCAAATCGATATTCTTTTCCAAAATCGTACTCTTGATGGCGCTCAACCGAATCAATAAGGATTTCTGATCAAGGATGCTTGCCATTTCGTCCAGAAAAATGGATTTGAATTCATCATAGGTCATTTCTCCATGCGGAAGAAGGATATTCGCAAAGTTATGAAATCGCTTCACGTATTCTTGAAACAACATTTCCATAAACAAAATTTCCTTCGTCTTGTAGTAGTAAAATAACGTCCCGTTTGAAACGTTCGCCGCTTTCGCGATATCACTCATTTTGATTTCATCAAAATCACGATTCCGATACATTTCGCGTGCAGTATCTAAAATTAACTTGGCTTTCTCTGCTTTCGCACTATCGGTCATGGCTCTTTTCATTCAAACACCCCCATCGATAAACCTTTTATTGACTTGCAGTCAATCGTAAGGAATACCAGGAAACTTGTCAAGGGGCCAGAAAAATACTGGTTTTATTTCATCTGACTCATAATGAGTCTATCGAAATTCCTGTCGCTGATCCATTTTCTCAACATGATCAATGGTTTTGCCAGTTTACCGACGGAGTATCTGATTTTGGGATTGTTTGTTGCAATGGATTTCGCAACGATATTCGCCACTAAGTCAGCGGGTGACCCGCCTCCTGCTTGATAAGATTTTCGTGTTGTATTCGCGATTTTTTTTGCCAAATCCCTATACGGTCCGTTCCCAGAATTTCTCATCATCGGTTCGCTCATCACATTTCCGAATGAGGTCTCAATAATTCCCGGCTCAAGGATGATGACATCTATCCCAAACGGCTGCAGTTCGAGTCTCAAGCAATCAGACCATCCCTCCAGTGCATGTTTGCTCGCATGGTACCATGCGCCAAGCGGTGTATAAATCTTCCCCCCGACAGAGGAGGTATTAATGATTTTTCCGTTTCGCTGCTCCCTCATATAAGGCACGACAAGCTGGGTCATTCTGGCAAGACCGAATAGATTTACTTCAAACTGGTATCTCGCATCATCGAGGCTAACTTCCTCAACACTCCCGTAAAGGCCGAATCCGGCGTTATTGAATAGTACGTCAATTCTTCCCTGCTCACTGATGATTTTGTCCATACAAGCTTTAATCTCTTCCTCTTTCGAAATATCCAATTGCACGATAATCGCCCCCACTTCGTGCAGGTCCTGCATTTGATCGAGCCTTCTTGCTGCAGCATAGACAATATGACCTTCGGACAGTAGCTTCTTGGCAGTTTCTTTACCAATACCAGATGATGCGCCTGTGATTAAAATAACTTTTTTGATCATGACATATTCCTCCATTATTTAACGGTGATCATTATTGACTATTAGTCAATGACTCTGAGTCAATAATAAATGACTTAGAGTCAATTGTAAATGGAATAATTAGCCTAATGAGATAATAGGACAAATCAAACACCCCGGTCATCCGTATTAAACCGAGGTCTTGGGTGTTTTGAGTCCAATTACATGCCGACATTGCGAAAACTGTTGGCTCAAACCAACCTAAATAGCCCCCACCTGAGAAATCAGATGGGGGCTATTTTTTACCGAAGGAGATTGGTTTTCGCCAGTTCGATGATTTCGTTACCTTGTCCGTTCAAAACAGCTTTCAGCATCCACATCGTAAATCCGCGCGCCTGCTCGAAGTTGATCTTCGGCGGCATAGCCAGCTCCTGACGATTGACGATAACGTCCAGCAAAACCGGACCGTTGTGTTCGAACGCTCGGCGAACAGCGCTTTCCAAGTCATTCGGATCCTCGACCCGAATTCCTTCGATTCCCATCGCTTGAGCCATGGCCGCAAAATTGGGATTGTCGAGTTCGGTCCCAAATTCCAAAAAACCGGCCGCTTTCATCTCCAATTCCACGAATGCAAGCGCGCCATTATTAAAGACAACAATCTTGATCGGGAGCTTATGCTGACGCAGGGTCAATAGATCTCCGAGCAGCATGGTGAGTCCCCCGTCCCCCGACAGCGAAATGACCTGGCGCCCTGGCTGCGCAACCTGGGCCCCAATCGCCTGGGGCATGGCGTTCGCCATTGTCCCGTGGTTAAACGAGCCCAGAAGCCTTCTTTTTCCATTCATATTCAAGTATCTGGCAGCCCAAACTGTTGGCGTCCCAACATCGCAAGTCAAAACAGCATCCTCATCTGCGAGATCACTGATTACCTTCATGAGGAATTGCGGATGAATAGGCGCTCGGCCTGGTGCAGCAAGATTGTCCAATTCCTCTCGGACTTTGGCATAATGTGCAGCAAATTGCTGCAGATGATCAGGGGAGTGCGATTCGTTTAACAAGGGTATTAACATTTCGACCGTCGTCTTCACGTCTCCGCACAAGCCATATGCTAGCGTCGTTCGCCGGCCTAGTCGGGATGGATCCAAATCAACTTGAAGGATAGTCGCTTCTTGCGGATAAAATTGCCGGTATGGAAAATCGGTACCCAGCATGAGTAAGACATCGCATTCCATCATGGCGTGGTATCCGGAAGAATATCCGATAAGGCCGGTTAATCCAACGGAATACGGGTTGTCGTATTCCAGGTATTCTTTTCCTCGCAGCGCTATGACCATCGGGGATTGTAGTTTCTCGCACAACTTCATGAGTGAAGCATGAGCTCCCACGCAACCGGCACCGCACAGCAAGGTGATCCTATTGCCTTTGTTTAAGTAGTCGGCAAGCGTCTTCAATTCGTCTGCAGATGGGCAGACAATCGGCCGTGTGGCATGGATAATGCGTTCCGGAACGGGGCTTTCGTCGTATTCGAAAGCGGCTACATCACCCGGAAGCACTAAGACAGAAACTCCCGACCTTGCCGTCGCGGTTTGCATGGCCATCGAAACCGCTCTAGGCATTTGCCTCGGACCGGTTATGACCTCACAAAAAAAGCTGCATTCTTGAAACAACATGTCCGGACGGGTCTCTTGAAAAAAGCCGCTGCCGATTTCACTGCTAGGTATGTGAGCGGCAATCGCAAGTACTGGCACCCGGTTTCGATGGCAATCGTATAATCCGTTAATGAGATGCAGATTACCTGGTCCGCTGCTACCTGCACATACGGCGATTCCTCCGCTCAGGGCAGCATCAGCACCCGCCGCGAACGCTGCAACCTCTTCGTGGCGGACATGAATCCACTCTATTTTTCCTGAACGACGGATCGCATCGAGCAAGGCATTCAGCGAATCGCCGATAATGCCGTAAATTCGCGTCACGCCGGCGTTTAGTAGGGATTCAACAATGGAATCAGCTATCGTTCTTCGCAAGGGAATCTCTCCTTTTTGTTTTTCTTAGTTTGCCATAATGCGAGCAGCCTATTCTTGATCCATACATAAGAACAAAACACCTTATTCACGAAATCGGAGTTCCTCATTGCCTTTAAAGGTGCACCCCTTGAGGAACGGAATCCGCATTCTTATTCTTGCCTCCGCTCATATACGCGAGGATCAATGAAATGGTAGCATGGATGGATATTATAAATAGATTTGGAGACGAAGGTGCTGCAATTATAAATACAAATAACTGGAAATTATACCGTTAATCCACTCCAACTCCCCTACTTCCTGGCTCAATTGTCCCCATTAACTGCAGAAATTCCATTTATTCATCCAGTAGCTGTGGTACTCAAATAAATAGCGGTAGTATTTCCCATTTATCTAAGGGAGCGCTCCCAAAACAAAAAAAAGACTCTCCCTTAGTCATTGGATGACTTTTGAGATAGCCTTTTTCGCTCACCTGTTCCACTTCATTTACCGCTCACTCTCGTGTTCAATCTATTTCGTCCTCAAAATCGTGAATTCTTGTTGCCATAAAACCCTACCGCCAATCTCAAGCCTAGCCCGCAGCTGGTTCTGCCCGACCTTCAGCGGCTTGGCGGCTTTGTATTGGAAGAAAGCCATATCCCACTGAATTGGTGCAATCCATTTTGAGTAGGTATGGATGGCCTCATCTGTTGGTGCTCCGATCTCTTCTACAGTCAACTTGGGTCTTAACTCAGGTGAAGCATTGACTGGGATCTGCTGGGTGCTGTCCCTAAAGGCTACATTAAGTTCCATATGATCTGAATCGACTGAAGTGGGAATAGCAAGAGCAGTCACATTATACGCCTGAAGGGTGAAGGTAAGGGAGTTATCAACGTTAGCTATAAGTGAACCGAACAAGTTCCGTACATCGGCTTCGTTCAGATATATCTCTCCGTTTGACGAGACCTGTGGTGCTGCGGTCAAGCTCACCTTCTGAACCTCTTTATCGTTCCAAAGCGTTGTCGCCTGCAATGAACCAGCCTGAATGCGGAAGCCATTACCAAACCTGCTGCTCTGGTATGTAGTCCAACCGCCTGACTCACTTTTATCGTAACGGAAACCTTCAGATAGAAAGGGAATGGATACATACCAAGCGTTATCGCGCATATATCCCACTTGTCGATCTTGAAACTTAAGCTCGTCGCCATCAATCTTCGCACTGTTGTAGTACAAGGTGTAGAAGGACATGTCTATAGCCGGATCAAATCCTTCACCCACAATATGATCGGAATATGGATTTAATTTCAACCAGACAAGCCCGACATAAGAATCGATTTGGTACCAACGGTTTCCTACCGTATCATCCCAATAACGAATCGGGTGAATAGTTTGAGGCGACGCTTGCGCGTATTTATACCAGTTACCTGAGGGGTAGTTCATCAGCTGTGCATTGGATTTCAATTCAATGGCCACGTCTGTCGGTTTGGCAGCAATAGGATCGGCAAACTGTTTATTCACCCAACCATCCCCTGCCGAAGTATGAACATGATACCAGATTGGTTCATCCGGTGAATTCCCATATGGATTGTTGTTAATTCGCTCGAAAACGTCCACGTTCTGTGGCTGAAGAATTGCCACCTCTTCCCCATAAGAATATGGTTGTGCAAAAAGCGTTGTTCGCGTTTCCAGCTCCAAGCTTTCTTGGGACTCTTCTATCTTCGCACCTCGGTAAAACATCCATTGAACACCGCTCACTGTCTCCACACGGTAGGCCGTATTGTTGAATGGCGAAATAAACTCTGCAGTTATTTGCCCAACACCTTGCGGCATGCTGCTTTCGTTCAAGAAATATTCTTTCTCCGGCACAACGCTGCGCAGCGTACCAATACGATTAAGGGGAATTCGAATCCATTGATCACCGAGCCAGGTCGTATGAATCTGCAGCCATGCCATCGTGCTGTAATCGAAGTTATCGGCAACAAACCATCTTTTTGTAGCAGCGACCACTTCGACATCCTGCGGTGACAATGAACCCGTTGATGGTGAATTGGTATTCGGGTTGGCGTACATCAGCGTATTGTCCAGCAGTGATACTTGCTTCGGAGGAGCGACGTCTAACGATTTTGAAGGTACATTGATCCACTTATCACCAAGCCAGGTTTTGACTTTCCACCAATTATTCGTGTCCGACCATGGCATGCCTGCCTTGACTACTTGCACCTCCTGAGGAGCCAGATAGCCCTGAGGTGGACCACCGGAATCCTCATATTTGTCATAATAAGGGATATTGCTCAGCAACCGAATAACGGCAGGCACTCTACCTGACTCGGGTACATCCGAAGGGAACATTTCATGCTGAAACTCCGGCTGCACACTAGGAATGGGCTTCCAAACAACAGTTGCCCCTTCCGCTGATGCTTCGAAAGCACTCGCCATGATGACCTGCGCTCCAACTACAGCCGCAATGGCTGCTTTTTTCCAGCTCATTGGATCACACTCCTATCCATTCTCTCAAGTTAAACCTGTACATTGGTTATACTCGGTATTCATTCCAAAGTTTTCATTTTCATGTTAACTTTAGTTGAAGCGTTGAGATGGATATCATCACTAATTTTCTACGACACATGTATATGCCTGAATGATAGGTTATACAGCTCCAATCTTAGGCCATGCCAGTTCGATGCCGTTCGCCGTCAGTATAGCTTGAAGTTCTTTGAGCTTTGCTGCGTCAGCGCGAACACTACTAGGGGACATGCCTTGATCCAAACAAAAAGCAGCTGTATAGCCTGCGGACTCCCCGATATTCCATTCAACGGGGTGAAGCCTGTAGCAGCCATTGGTAATATGGGTTGTTCCTATATTTTTGCAGGCAGCTAGCAAGTTGGTAACCTGTTTGGGAATCAGACTCCCTAATGGAATCTGAAAAGGCAACGAAGAAATATCGAGGAAATTCCGTCCCTTCATACTCGGATGCAAATCGATCCGGTAACAACCAATGCCTACGCTGTCCGGAAACTCTACTGCCCCTTGATCGCCTCGTATGGCTGTGCTTACATGCTGTTCTAAAACCGTAAACTCCGCTTTGATCCTACGCGATTCCCGAATATACGGCGCCTGGGCCATGCCATCAGCGGTCCCGACGACGTCCGGACGCAGCCTTAGCCCCGGATACCCCACTCCCCCGTCAGGCCGAGGAGCTTCCGTCTGCAGCCAGTATAACAAGGATAAGCTCAGTTGTTTCGCTTGATGCAGATGCTTTTCGGCCAACTGCTCAGGTACATCGTAAACATTGCCAAGAAAGTAGTCGTTCTGCGCCCAATTGACTAACGAAATATCTGACGGGTATGTCCCAGTTGCGAAGTTCGCTCTATCCACAATCCGGCGATAGATAAATAAAGGATATTTATCCGTACCGGGAAAAAGCGTTTCTTCTGTTGGTTCCAGCGTCTTGGGATCAGGCGACACCCAATTCAACTGCGGATTCGGCCAAAACGGTGCTTGAAAAGAGCGCCAGAACTCGTAATCGTTGGGTTTATCTATGACATGATTCTCACCTTCGATGTAATCCATCGCAAAGCAGTAAGTAAAAGCCTGTATATCTTGAGGATCTGGGGGACCCTCCAAGGCATGAGGCTCGTTTGTTTCCGACTTCGATTCTGCCCCTATTACGTATTCCACATACGCAAGTGGCAATACATCCCCGCATTCCGTTGCATCAAGAAAATAAGGTGCATGAACAGTCAGCTTCTCCCCGTTTTCGCGTTTGACAGTAACTGCTTGGATCTCGCTTCCATGTCTATGTGCTTTTACGATTTTACAACGTGTATGGATGGTAAGCTTCCCGCTGTTAATGAAAGGCGCGAGCATCTGCTGCAATACGGCATGCGTGACGCGTGGTTCGGCGCACAGCCGGCTAACCCCACCATTTCCTGGATTCAAATAGTAGGCCGAACGCCCATACTCTGATAACGGATAGTGTTGACCGTAGTACTCTCTGACTTCGTCGCGGAACTTGCGATAGCTTCGCGTACAGCCGAATTGCTCAATCCATTTATGCTCGTCAGGCGGCACTGCCTGACTCGTCAGCTGACCGCCGATCCAGTCGTACTCATCGGTCATGTACACATTTTTCCCCATCCTACAGGCAGCTAGAGCTGCAGCGCACCCTCCTACTCCTCCGCCTATAATTACAATATCTGTGTGCAGATCTCTTCCCATATTCCCCATTCACCAATTACCTCCTTCATCCACAATAGTAAATTTAAGCCTATTAAATAGACGGAAGGTAACTTCTTAAAGTTGCAAAATTAGCTTAACTTCATAAGCTTCCATGGATTCATCGGTCGAGATCATTTAATGGAAGAAAATTAATTCCAATGTAAAAAGGGCTGCCGAATGATAGCCCCAAGCAGTTGTTTGGAAGACATCGGCAGATGCCCGCGTGCTGTATCGGAAATCATGTTCAAAGCAGCTTAGGTTGCAGCATAAGCTCCCGATCCAGCAATAGACCAAAAAATGAAACAGCGGCTGACCAAGACTTAAAAAAATAAAGTCTTAGACTGCCACTGTCCTTTATTCAACTATAGTTCACCACTCCATGGACTCACCTTAATCAACATATTTCAAGCTTGTTAGAGCCTCGCGAACGTGATGTAATCGATTTGGACAGGCTCTGCCGATTCGATCCGAAGTGCCCGGTTGATCTGTCCCCGGTGATATTGCCCATGTAAGAGCACCTGCAACAGGATGTCCCTGACAGACGTTCGGAACGGAACCCCACTCTGGTTCGCATAGTCGATCATCTCGTCCAACTCGGATTCCTCGAGCCCTTCGATATAGACGCGATATTGCTGGGCGTTTTCTTCGAACATCGTCTGGATCGACATCAGGTCTTCCGCTTCCTCCCACAACGAATATTGCGCGCTGCCCTTGCCCTGCAGTCGGGACAGCCAGACTCGTTCTCCTACCGCTACGTGCCGAACCAGTTTTAGAAGGTCCTTGTTCTTCGTTTCACTCTCCTCGAGCGCCTCCAAGATGCGTCCATCCGCCCAGTACAGGTGGTCCATCATGCACTTGATCGTCTTCATTTCGGTTTCCCCCTCTTCGGTATTCAAAGATTATCTATTCGCTATTTAGTTATATTACCCTACCGTTCTTCAACGGCAGCTGATCGTGTGATAAAAGGCGTTCACGAATCATGATCTTCTAATGGGCCTATCCTTATTCACAATTTGCAATTCCTCATAATTCGTGGAGTCCATATGATAGGCAAGACCTTTCCACTCGAAGTTGCCTTTTTCTCGTCTAAGCTGGTTTTCGCGAGCGATGTTCCGGTAAAGTCTTAGCGCCTCACGATCGTCCAACTGCTGGGTGTCTTCCCCCAAATGTTCAGATAGAAGTTGACAACGAAGTGAACTCACTACACTAAGGTCCCAGAATGATGCATTCATCTCAGTATGACCATAAAGTGAATTCGAGTGTAGATTACAAGAACCTATTGTTGCCCAAGAGTCGTCAATGAGCATAATCTTGGCATGGATGTAAATATTACTCCTCCTTCCCTGTCCATTCGGTCCAGCAATACCAACTAGAGTGAAATTCTCATATTGGCAGAGTCTCTCTACTTGCCCGAAAAACTTTTTTATATCCATTCCGCTGAATGCAAGAACATAGGATTCGGGATCGGGAGCGAGGAGAACGACGTCCACGCCGCGCCTAAGAGCTTCCTCCAATCTCTCCACGATCTCCAGAACTGGTAAAGCCTGATTTTCAAGGTAAATGGAACACTGTGCTGCGTCGATAGCCTGTTTGTATTGCTCTAATACAGTTCGTTCCCCCTTTGCTATATCGTAAGGAGATCCTTCTGGAGTAGGATTACTACCGCTGTAACGACCCGGATATACTTGTCTTTGAATCTGCACTTGCGTGTTTCCTCGCGGAGTGGATACGCGTGTCGGGAATAACAGTTCATCCTCCCCGTTATGGTTCCAAACACCATCTACCTTAAATCGCTCGCTGGCCTCGTTCCATCTTTGAACGAAATTGTGATGGACATCGGTAGCTGAAGGACCCGTCACCTCGACATAAACATCGTGCCGATGTCCTTCACCACTATGGCCGGGTTCAAAAGCCTTGAACGTCGGATTGATCCCACCGACGAATGACGTCTCAGATTCATGTCCGGCATCCATAAGCCAAGTTTTTTGGTGTTGGCAATACTTACCTTGAGCCCTGTCCCATCTGATGCGAAAGCGCGATCCCCGAGCAGCGAGCATTTCACGGTCAGTGTCAGTTCCCGGAAAGGCTTGACCATACCCACTGCTCTCAGGATTTGGACGCCAGAAAATAATCCGAACGTCCAACCCTCGCTCTACTGCGTGGTCCAACACATCGAACAAAGTGCCGCGATCGCCTGGCATCTGAAAATCTGGGTCCATGAATGTAATCGTTAACCAGATACTGTGCTGCGCCTCTTCAATGGCTTCACAAATGCGCCGGAAGGTAGGGGCGCTATCCACTAAAGGGCGAACCCTATTACCATTCCTGATAGGGTAAGAGCCAGATTCGATAAATCCAATATTCGTCCTGGAACCTTCTTTACTCAAAACTGCTACGCCTCCTTCAATGTGAAAGTAAAACGATCATATCACATCTTATTTAAAGTAATTGTTGAGATAAAATAAAGAATAAAATACTCAATAATTTCTCGGTCCACTGGAGGAATTTCGGTAAAACCATTCAGACTACTCATACGATAAGTCGATCATGAAAATTCCAAACGTCTGCCGGTTAGGTAGATTCTGCTATATCTCTAGGCAAATGAAAAAGCCTCGGAGTAATTCCCCCGAGGCTTCCGTCGCACTGTTTAGTATCGGCTTACAGTTGGCTAGCCAAGTAATTGGCAAGTTGCTCGAACGTGCCTTCGAACCCTTGTGCAACCATCGGTGCCATCGCGTCGAATGCTTCCTGTTCCTCCGTAGAGGCATTGAGCGGTCCACCCTGCAGTGTCAAAACCGTCGTTCCCTCGTTTTCTTCCAGCGTTAGAATATTCAGAATCTCAAGCGGCCAGTTCGGATTGAATGGGGCGCGAATGGTGTTCCCTTTTTCATCGGAAAAGGATTGGACCCATACCAGTTTCTCTGGCGCCTGCACTTCCTGGTAAACGAACTTGCCCCACATGGCATGCTGCCCATCTGGAGACTTCTGACAGCCAATGAACATTCCGCCTGGACGGACATCCATCTTTGCCACTTCAAGTGAGAAACCCTTGGGTCCCCACCAATTGCCAAAATGCGTCGGATCGGTCCACACCTTAAATACCAGTTCTCGAGGAGCTTTAAACTCACGTTTCAATAAAAGTCCTTGTTGGATGTTCATTAGATTTCCTCCTTAGGGTTTAGGGACGAACCTGATCTTTTCAAATGATTGAGATAATCGGAAAGACGGTCAAAACGTTGTTCCCACATGCCGCGAAACGATCCGAGCCATTCATCCATTTCCATTAAAGGTTCCGGGCGCAATCGGTAGATTCGACGATTGGCGTCCGCACGTACTTCGACAAGACCAGCTTCACTCAAGATTTTCAGATGTTTGGATGCCTGGGGTTGACGAAGGTGCAACCGATCCGCAATTTCCCCGACCGTAAGTGAACCTTCGCGCAACAGTTCGATGATCTGCAATCGGTTGGGTTCCGCGAGCGCGTTCAAGGTTGTCGTATTCATTGGCCCCTCCCGATGATTTCAGTTACAGTGTACTGGAGGCTTGCTTCAGAAGGCCTGACAGAAGGTCAAGATCCGGAGTGTCGCCTTCCCGCAATTTTATCCACTTCCGTTCGGAAGGTCCTTCGAATCCCTTCGGAAAGTCAATACCGTTTGCATTCATGATCATGAACGCAATGGCGTCCTTTGAAGGCGAAATAACCGCTGCATAATGTCCATTTTTCAGAAAATGCGGTTTCTTGTACTGAATGCGTTCTTCGGCTTCCTGAATCGTCTCATGGATCATGTCTCGCAGGGTCGAACTGATCCCACCCTGCCATTTTGGCAGATTTTCAATGTAAGCCGTAACTTCTTGATTCATTTTGTTTTCTCCTCCTATTTGGTAATACATTCCTTATGAAGAAAATATACCATTTACGGAATATTCCCGTCAAGGAATATTTAAGTTTTTCCTTATCATGCTGATTCAAACTTCCAAGAGCCAACTTACAAGAACTTCATCCCATAAATAATAAAAGCCGCGATTTGCGCGGCCCTTAATGAGATAAATGTTCTTCAATTGACTCCTCTCAGGTACGGGCTGGGGGAGCTATTGTTGTGATTTATACCATTTAACGATGTTGTTCATACCTATTAGGTCGGGTCAATCTCTGTAACAGGATGACCTCTTCTTCTCTTAGGGGAGAAGCCTCTGCGCCGTCGATGTTCTCCAACAATTGGTTTAGAGAGCTGGCTCCTGGGATAGTCACGGCAACCGCAGGATGCGATAGTGCATAGCGAATTGCAAGCTGACTTAGATTACGGCCATTTGAGTCGGCTAAATTCAGCAATTTAGGATAAAGGGTGTAAAGTGATTCTCCTGTGTAATCAAGGTATCCTTCCTGAAGTCGCTGCCCACCATTCGACAGTATTCCTTTCGCCACTGGACCACGAGCTATCATGCTGATTGAATGCTCGTTAAGCAAAGGTAGCACCGCTTCCTCCGGTCGTCGATCTAATAAACTATATTGACTCATGACACTAACAATCGATGAGCGGCTTGTATATTCACGAATGACATTTGGACGAATCGAGGATATACCATAATAGCGAATGACTCCCTCTCGCTTCAATTGTTCAAAAGCTTCGATCGTCTCGTCGATCGGGTCTGCAAGCGTACCACCATGCAATTGATATAAATCAATATAATCAGTACGCAGCCGTTTCAAGCTTTCTTTAACTGCGGAGAGTATGTACGCCTTGGATGCATCCCATACCCAGCCCTCTCTGCCTGGAATTCTTCTATTTCCCACTTTTGTTGCTATAATGAGTTCACCACGGTTGCGACCATGAATCGCTTCACCTACGATTTCTTCGTTAAGACCTTCATCGTACAAATCTGCCGTATCTAGAAAGTTCACCCCACGTTCCAATGCTGCATGAATCATAGAGATTGCATGCTGGTGATCTGTGCCTAACGACATGCAGCCTAATCCCACTTCGCCTACCATGAGCTCCGAAGTACCTAATCTGTTTCGTTTCATTACTATGTATCCTCCCAAATATTGTTCTAATATCTGTTCGATTATTAAAGTATCACCTTGTTGATAAATGATTAATAATGTTGGGCATTTCCATTAAGTTAGTGCACGTTGCATCAGGTTGTGGATACGAAAAGTCATTACTCTTTAAGATTGTGAACATCCCTAGTTCCTTAGCTGGAATTACATCAGCTTTAAGACTATCTCCAATAAATACTGAACAATTACTCGAAGAGTTTAAATGTTTTAAAGCAATTTTAAATATTTTGTGGTCTGGTTTTTTAATATTTACCGCACCTGAAGTAACTATTGTGTCGAAATAATCAGATATTCCTAAAGCTGAAATTTTGTTGCGTTGATAAAAGTCCCTACCATTAGTGACTATTCCTAATTTATACCCACATTCCTTTAATCGTTTAAGCATCTCTTGCAGCCCAGGAAATCCAACACAGTGAATATGAAAGTTTACATTCAAATCATCAAGCAATTCATCGTATAAGTACTTCTCAATTTTGAAATAGGATACTAACTTTTCATAAACTTCCTCTTTAGGAATCACCATATTGTTTAGTTCGGAGAACTTATCAATAAAACATTGCTTATCTGAACTAAATCTGACTAATGAGAAATGGTCATATTGGTAATTTGCAAAGTTAAATAGTGATCGGTTTTTATCAAGCAATGTTTGGTCTAGGTCAAAAAGTACGGTATCAATGATCTTCATATACTCCTCCAAACTTTAAAAAGCTTAGTCAATTCTTATTTAAAGGTTGTCCGAAAACCACATGAAAATGAAGATGTTTTGAATCTTGATATTTACCTAAATTGGTTATTACTCTACAAGCACCATGTTCTGAAACAACATTAGATGCTACCTTTTTAACAATGTTCATAAGTTCGATTAGCAAAGCGTCGTCGTCTTCCTCTAACGTAACCAGTGATGGAATATGCTTTTTCGGAATCGTCACAATGTGTACGGGATAGAATGGTCGAGTATGGTAATAAGCAAGTACATTTTCGGTTTCTAATACCTTTTGTACAGGTGTTCGACCACTTAATACTTCTTTGCAATAAAAATCTTCCGTCATATGCTTATACGGGCCTCCCATCATACTTTTCCTTATTTTAACACAGCCAGCTGCAATTCTGCCCATAGATCCTATTCCCGAGTGCATAGCAAAAAAGCCTCTCTGAGGAGGCTTTTTTTACAATTTCGAATATTTTATTCTTCGGAAAGCGGTACCGATCCGTAAACCGGCTCAGCACCACTTCATTATGGCAGCGAAATCATCTTGATACATACCGGCATCGGCACCTTGATGCTGTGTCCGGCTGGTCGTAGCATACCGGTCTGACGATCCAGAGTAAAAGCAACGATATTGTCCGTATCCTGGTGCGCCGCATACAGATAGTGTCCCGTCGGATCGATGATGAAGCTTCGCGGCGCTCTGCCAAGAGTCGGCTCATGGCCTACAAGCCGGAGCCTGCCCGTATCAGGCTCAACCGCATAAATGACAATGCTGTTATGCCCACGGTTCGAGCCATAGACAAAGGAGCCATCCGGATGTACATGAACATCGGCGCAGAAGCTCGTTCCTGCATAGCCTTCTGGCAACGTGGAATGCGTCTCCCTAAGCAGAAGAATGCCTTGGACCGGATCATAGTCATAATTCATCAGCGTATTGCCCAGTTCATTGATTACGTAAGCCCAACGTTCATTGGGATGAAAGGCGGTATGACGAGGTCCCGAGCCCTCTGCAACGGCAATCGACGGCACGGCTGCCGCAAGCAGCTTCCCGTGTTCCCCATCCAGCCGATAAACCCGCAGCTGATCAGCCCCATATTCAGCGGCAACCGCATATTGGCTGGCTGGGTCGAGCGTGACCGAATGAACGCGAGGACCCTGCTGACGCGTCGGATGGATGCTGGAGCCGGTATGGCGGATGAAATCCGTCATCGCTCCAAGTCTGCCGTCCGCTTGGATCGGAAGAAGACACACGCTGCCGTCGCCGAAATTACCGGCAAGCACGAATTTGCCCGTCCCGTTTACAAGCAAATGAACAGGCTTAGAGCCCCCGGAGGGCTGACTGTTCATAAGCGTCAGCCGCCCCGTGAAGGGATCAATGCAGAAGGAGCTGATCAAGCCCTCACCTTCAATTGTATTGGCTGCATAAAGATACCGTTTCGAAGGATGGATCGCCAAGTAAGTAGGATTGATTCCCGCTGCAGCCGTGCTAGAATAGTCCAATTCACCGGTCGACGGATTCATCCGATAGACATAAATCCCTTCGCTGCTGCTGCCGTCGGTTTGCGTGCCGATATAAGCAAAAGTCGCTGCCTGCTTATTCATACATATTCTCCCTGTTTACGCATATTTAATTGAAGCGGGCAAGGCCAAGACCTTCCTCTAGCGGTTCGGAAACACTGTCTGCGAGCTGAGCGGTCAAGCCGCCGTCTACGACCAGAGCATGGCCGGTGACGAAGGAAGAATCGTCCGATGCCAGGAACAGTGCGGCCAGACCGGCCTCGCGCATGGTTCCCGGCCGTCCCAGCAGATAGACCGCCTTTTGCCGACGAACCTCCTCCGGATATTTTTCCAGGAAATCAATCTTCCCTTCCGTCACAATGCGGCCCGGACAAATCGAGTTGAACCGAATGCCGTACTTCCCGTAATCGACCGCCATCTGGCGAGTCAGATTAATGATCGCCGCTTTGGCAGCGTCATAGGATGAGTGCCTTCTTCCCCCGAGCAGGCCGTGGACCGAAGCGGTATTAATAATGGAACCGCCACCCGCTTTAATCATGCCGGGCAGCGCATATTTACTTCCCAGAAATACGGCTTTAACCGAAGAGGCAAATACCCGGTCCCATTCCGCTTCTTCATGGTCTATTACGGAATCGGTGTGCCCTCTGTATGCATTGTTCATCAAAATATCTAATTTGCCGAATTTTTCGTAGGCATAATCAATCAACCGCTTCAATTCTTCGCCTTTGAATACATCCGCCTGAACATACACGGCAGATCCTCCGTTCGCATGGATGCCATCGGCAACCTGCTGCCCCAAACCTTCACGTCCACCATCATCATTGACAATGACATGAGCTCCTTCTTCAGCGAACACCTCGGCGCTTGCTCTTCCGATGCCGGATGACGAGCCTGTGATAACGGCTACCTTGCCCTGTAATCTTGTTCCCATACTTATATGCCTCCTTAGATTGTAGAATTAGCAGACAAAAGAGGTTTCCCACCTTTCCGCCTCATTTTTTCGCTGTTTTTTCCTTGTACAATTCATTGAGTTCCTTTAGATGCCTCTGATACGAGGGGTCGTCTTTAAAGCTTTGGACAAATTTATCAAAATCTTCAAAGCTGTTTTTGCCTATAATGACATTCGTAATCATATCGTTGATTTTTTTGTTCCAATCCGCACTTTTCTCCAAAGCCGTCGGAGTGACAAGCCCCAGCGCCGGGTTCGGGACGGACACGGTAGAAATCGTGTCTACCAGATTGTGGTTGTATGCCTTCGTTTCCGGCGTCATTCCCGGCAAATCCGCTTTTACGTATTTATCGTAGTAGCTCGATACCCATTGCGCAGAAGTGTCGAAGGCGTACCCCTTCTTCTTGCCTTCCTCCGTCTGTGTGATGTCCCCTGCCTCGTTCTCGTTGTAATCGACACCTTTGATTCCGTAAGCAACCAGATTGTACGTTTCTCTCGTTGCAGTGTAGTTGTAAACTTCGAGAATTTTTTTCAGCTTTTGTTCACTGACCTTTTTGTTAATCATGAAAATACCAAACGACCCTGGTGCCGCTTCCATATAAACCTTGCCGTCAGGCGCTGCCGGGAACAAATAAGGCTTGATAACCGCGTTCGGATTGACCTTCTTCAAGTCATCGGTGTACAAATGGCCGTCATACACATTGGTAAAGCCCATACCGACTTTGCCTTGCGTCATGAAATCACGGGTTTGGCTCGTTTGCAGCAAAGGAAGATCGGGTACCATGATGCCTGCTTTGTTCACTTTGTTCCAAAAGGCCATCGCATCCTTGATTTTGGGATTGAAGAAGCTAGGCTGTACCTGGCCGTTTTCATCCACGTAATGCTGCAGACCTGCACCAAACATCGATAAGAAATAATTGGATAACGTTGGTGTTCCTTGACCGACAAATCCGTACGTATCGTTTTTGCCGTTACCGTCAGGATCATTTTTTGTAAAGGCTTCCATAACCTGATAAAACTCATCCATTGTTGTTGGCGCCTTCAATCCCAGCTTATCTAACCAATCCTGCCGGATGAGCAGAGACTGGTGCCCATCAATCGGGCGAACACGCGGAATCCCCATGGTTTTCCCTTTAAAGGCGACATTTCCATAAATTTGTTCAGGATAAGCAGCCAAATTAGGATAATCCTTCATATACGGCGTTAAGTCCCAGAATGCTCCCTGGTTCGTCGCGTTGGCGAATGTCTGCGTATTGATGTCCCAAACCAGGCTCACATCGGGAAGATCGCCCGAGGCCAGCATAACGTTCAATTTGTCCTGATAATTATTAGCTGGAACGTAGGTCACATTGATTTTGACATTAAATTTCTCGTTGATTTGCTTCAAACTGTCCAGATCGTTACCGGGAGCTGAATTGTAGGTTGTGGTCAACATATTGATCTCTGTCGGTTCCTGTTTGCCCGCTGAACCGCCTGCCGAATTGGAGGCTCCTTCCGGAGAGCTGCAGCCAGCAAGGAGCACAACCGCCGCAACGGCTCCCAGATTCATCTTTTTTAACCATTTGTTCATCTTCACGACCTCCTTATAATATGGAAACGCCCGTCTCAAACCGGTATACCTCGGAAACCTCACTCTCTTCCAGGACTTAACCTTTCACAGAGCCGACCATCATGCCTTTGACAAAATATTTTTGCAAGAATGGGTATACAATGATAATCGGCAGGGAAGCCACAACGACCGCCGACATCTTTATCGTTTCCGGAGGCAACATCTGATCGCTCTGCAGCATTTGCGCAACAGATGGGTCGCCTACCTGTGTTGATGCTTGAATAAGCAACACTTGCAGCACGACCTGCATAGGTCGAAGCGTATCTTTGTTAATATACAACACCGCATTAAAGTACGTGTTCCAATAAGCGACGGCGAAAAATAAGCCGAAGGCGACAAGCGCCGTTACGGAAACAGGCAGCATAATCCGGAAAAATACGCCGACGTCTGTACAGCCATCCATTTTGGCCGACTCTTCCAACTCCTCAGGAATTTCCTGGTAAAAGCTTTTCATCAGAATGACATACCATGCACTGCTAAGCACCGGAAGAATAAGCGACCATATGGTATTGATTAAGCCCAGCTCCTTGACCAGCAAATAGTTCGGAATCATCCCCGGATTGAACAGCATGGTAAACAAAATGCCGATCATGAACACCCGCTTCAGCCTGAACTTTTTGCGGGATAAGGTGTACGCTAGTCCACTTGTCAATATGAGACTGCAGGCTGTGCCGACAAGCGCCAGAATTGCACTTACGCTTAATGAGTTCAAAAAGGTCCGTGTTGATAGGATGAACTCATACGAGGCCAAGCTCCAATGTTTGGGGATGATGACGATGGGACTGGTCTGGTATTCGATAGGATCGGTAAATGAAACGAGAATAACATAAAGAAACGGCAGCAAAGTTGCTAACGCAATCAGTCCTAGTAACGCATAATTGAAAATGTCAAACACACGCGAGCCTAGGCGCATCTTCATTAGTACACTCCCTCCTCTCCCAGCTTCTTAGCCGCACGGTTTGCCAATAGGACAAGAATCAAGCCGACCACCGATTTGAAGATACCGACAGCGGTCGCAAAGCTAAATCGGCCGTTTTGAATCCCTACCCGATACGCGTAAGTGTCGAAGACATCCGCAACCTCCGTCACAGCCGAGCTGGACATCAAGTAAATATGCTCAAAGCCGATATCCAGAACCTGCCCCAGACGGAGAATTAATAAGATAATCACCGTTCCTTTAATGCCCGGAATCGTCACATGCAGCATTTGCTTCCACCTGTTCGCTCCGTCGATCTTTGCCGCTTCGTATAGCTCAGGATTAAGGCTGGCCAAGGCGGCCAAGAATATAATTGTTCCCCAGCCGGTTTCTTTCCAAATCGTCTGTGCAGTCAACATGCCCCAAAATGTTTGGGGATTCGTTAAAAAGTTGATGGCCTGCCCTCCCGAATCGACGGCCAGCTTATTGATAATTCCGCTGCCGCTCAAGGTTAGAAAGCAGATACCGACGATAACGACCCACGATAAAAAATGAGGCAAATAAATGGCGGTTTGCACCCATTTTTTGAAGGTTACGTTTTTCAACTCGTTCAGAAGCAATGCAATAATAATGGGCATCGGGAAAAATAACGTGATATTTAGGAAACTGATTGCTAGTGTATTGCGGAACAGCAGCCAAAAATCGGGATTGGCAAAAAAACTTTGGAAATGCTTCAATCCGACCCACTCGCTTTTGAACAAGCCCAGGTAAGGAGAGTACTCGGTAAAGGCAAGCGACAGCCCCCATAAAGGGATGTACTTGAAAATAATGAAATACAACAGTCCCGGTAACGCGAGAACATACAAATACTTTTCCTGCTTCCATGTCGGCTTCCAGCTCTTCAGCCAGAGCAGAAAGCGGTTACTTGCCTGTCTCGTCTGTCGTGGCTTCTTTAAATCATTGGCGGAAACTGCGCTTCTAGGTTGATCTGGCAATGCACTCATCCTTTCTACACAAATTTAAATGAAATCTATCCATCCTGATCTCCATCCGTGCTAAATTTCCATGCCGCAATCTGTATTCTAGGGAGGGCTCCGGTAATTCTCAATAAGCCAATTGTGCATGCTCATTCTGTGACCTCCCAGCTCTGTCACAAAACGAGTATTCGCCTACTTAAGTAAAAAACCCCTATATAGCTGGGGCTTTCTGCTCACAGCTGTATAGAGGGTTTTCAACACGTCAGTTCCTCTACTCGCGTTCCTCGCGGAATTGACCAGGTGTGATCCCTTCCAACTTTTTAAAAACACGGATAAAGTTTTGCGGATGGAGATAACCTACTTTCTCTGAAATATCAGAGACGGGAAAATCGGTTTCACGAAGCAGGTCCTTCGCCTTCTCGACCCGGATCTGCGTTAAATAATCGCTAAATCCGATGTGTTTGAATTTTTTGAATAGCTTGCTGAGATGGGTACGGCTGACTCCGAAATTACGAGCGCACTGATCCTGTGAAATATCCTGATAGTAGTTATCGTGCATAAAAGCGGTCACTTTGTCGATAATTTGCTCGTGCTCTACAATCGTTTTATTTTGTACAAACTGAACAATTGGCATTATCAGACTTTGGAGAAACCAACGGTTCAAATCATCCATATTTTGAAAATTACGTAAATAGACGTAGGGTTCTTCCGGAGCTATTACCTGCTCTCCCCCAACGACGAGACGCGAAGTAAGCGCTGAAAGCGCTTGCCGATATACCTGCGGAAGATTGCCGATCTCGTTCGTACCTACTCCGAGCCCTGCCGTTACCGGAAGCCGCAAATAATTGGTTAATACATTCCGGAGCTCCTCAACGAATGCCTTCACGGAATTCTCCCATAACCCTATCGTTTCATAATCGACTTTATTTTCGGCTTCCGCATGATGCCAGAGCAGCACAGCTAGCTGATCGTTTAAGCAATTGACTGTAATTCCAAGAAAATCCCGAGCATTCGTATGCACCATATCCATGATGATATTTTTCATTGCAAAAATAACGAGGTCCCGGTCCTGATCCAAAAATTTCCCTTTGTCCGGGCCGCTACTGTCATAAGCCATAATAAAAACCGCGAATTGGGTTTGGTGGGGAAGCTCGTACCGCATGAACAACTGTTCCAGCTCACCTTTGGTGTAATGCATATAATGCCCAAGCATCATCTGCATGACAAATGATTCCCTGAGCATGGGCAGTTGAACGGATAACTGATGCTGTAGCTGCTTCGTTTCATGCTTTAAAGCCTGCCAGCTTTGTTTCATATACCCCATTTCGTCTTCTCCCTCTTCATTGCTTGAGGAAGCCTCCCGGTTTAAATAACTCATCAGGTTGGCAATAGGCCGGTAAATCCATTGCGTACCCAGAAGTGTGAGAACAAGCGCGAGCAGAAGCACGACAACCAGCACGATTGCTGTGATGACACCGATCCCCATCGATTTGGCATTTAACTCCAGGGTCGGGATCAAATCAATATACTGCCAGCCGGTATAGGGAGACGTTAACGTCGTGACCAGATAATCGCGGTTGTTCCAATTATATTTGAGCTTATGTTCAGATATATTTCTTTGACGAATCGTTTCGAGCAGTTCGGAAGGAAGAGTAAAAGCGGAAGAGGCGGCAACGGTTTGTCCTTCTTGGTCGACAATCAGCGTCATCTGACCTGGATATACGGTCGAGCGCTGGAGCGAATCCTGAAACAACCTCTGATCTATGCGGACCAGCATTAAACCGATTGGATTAGGTGCTTGAAGAGGCAGCTTGCAAATAAAGGTAACGCCACTAGCTTCATCGTTCTCCCGGATGTGAAACACAGTGTTGGTCCATTGTAGCTCCTTCGTAGAAACTATAGCATTGTTAAGCCTGTTGCGGTCGTAGACCGGGGCAACCTTAAATAAACCGTAAGAGGAAGATAGCAGATAATTGTCTTCAATGTACATGGATATGTCCAGAATTTGTTTATGGTTATACTGAAAAGTTGAAAAAAACTGCGAGACCTGCAAGTTAAATTCAAATTCATTTTCCTTTAGACCTCGCTGCAAGGCTTCATTCGCGAAAAGAGGATGAAATAACATCTGCAATGTGCTGTCCTGCATATTTTGCAGATCCCGGTCAATACTGGCCGAAGTATTCTCCAGCAATTGAACATGGGCGCGATTGACTTCATTCTGCAGAGTAGAAGTGGAGAAGAGATAACTGCTGATGCCTACAATTAAAGTCGGCAGGATAGAAGCAGCCAAGGTCAGCATGATCATGCGATGAAGCAATGCTGACCGACTGCTGAATACTCGCCTCCCGATGAGGTTGAATCCCATGTTCCTCCTCCTTATCTCCCTGTCACAGGTTGATCCAAACAGCATGAAGCATGTTCTCGTTCAACTCCAAACACCTCTTCCATATGTTTTAGGCATATAGCACAACATGCTCCTCTTCCACAGACACTGGGAAGGTTTCAAGACTCTCCTCCAGCGGCTCTACGGCCACATCGAATTTCTTGACCAAGCACTGATGGGGATTGAATAGCGATTTCCCCGTGGTGACGTCAAACTCCCACCCGTGCCAAGGACAGGCCAATATTTCACCTTCGCGACCGTAACGGTAGCTGCCTGGTTGCGAAGGCATCGTTGTCCCCGTAAGTCTGCCCACACACAAAGGCGCTCCCTGATGCGGACAACTGTTGCGTAAAGCGTAATACTTCCCGTTTGCGTTAAATACGCCAATAGACCTTCCGCCGACTTGAACGATTTTTCGCTCTCCCGGCTGCATGTCAGTCGTTTTACATACTACGAATCGCTCCATGATCGGCAGCCTCCTGTTTAAAGGTTGTAAAACTCCTTCGCATTCTCAAAAAAGATTCGCCGGTAAAGCTCGTCCGGAAGCTTCGGAAACGCTCTTCTCGGCGAATCGAAGTCCCAATGCGGGTAGTCGCTGGCAAACATTAGAATATGCTCGGCATCCATCGCTTCCAGCATCGCAAACAAATATTTGTCGTCATCCGGTCGCTCGATCGGCTGGCTCGTAAAACGCACATGGTCTCGTAAAAATTCGCTCGGCCGCTTTTCAAGCCAAGGCACTTCATAGCGGAGTCCCTTGTATTCTGCATCCAGCCGCCACATTAAAGGCGCAAGCCAGGAAACGCCTCCCTCGACAAGCACGATTTTGAATTTAGGAAACTTCACGAAAACCCCTTCGGTCAGCATACTGACCAGATGTGCCTGGAAGGCAAGCGACAAGCAGGTATGAAACTCAATGTAGCGAGTAGGATGGCCCGGTGTGGGCTGATGGTTAATGCCCATCCCATCTGTACCAGGATGAATCGCCAGAGGAAAGCCATATTTTTCACATGCTTCATAGATCGGATAATACTGCCGTTGACCGAAGGGCGCCGTTGCACCGGAGTCGGTCATTACCTGTACGAAATGGGGATGACCAGCCCATCGCTCAATCTCCTTGGCCGCTCCGAGAGGATCCTGGGTAGCGATATACAGCGAGCCTTTGAACACGCCGTCGTGATTATATTTATCCAGCCATGTATCGGCAAGCCAATCGTTATAGGCAGCGGCTACTGCGGAAGCCATATCAGGGTCCGGCAGGTTGTTCAGCATCGCGCGAGGTAGCAGTATAGCGTAATCGACTCCGTACTCGTCAATCAGCTGTTCCCGTAAAAAATCGGGATCGGTTCCCGCCCCTCCGCCGTTCGGCGGCTTGGCATCCGCACGGTTCCCCTGAATATTGCCGTAGGCTCGGGTTAACGGACGATACCAGTCTCTCCAAGGCTGAGGCAAATACTTGTTCAGCTCTTCCCTGGATTTAGGGTAGACATGGACATCGCAGTCAATAATGCCTTTTTTTCCACTCGTTTGCTTTGAACTCACCTGAATCCCTCCCATTATGCGTTAAAGTGGTGCATGATTTGTGATGACAAGCTTCGCAGCACCTACATACTGAGAAGCTTGGAGAATTGGATTAGCGGCTTTGGATGAAATAATACGGCTGATTCGAGATGTCCTCGTTCAAACCCGGATAAAGCCGGGCTCCGCTGTCGCTTTCAACCACCTCAAAGAAGTAGAGTATGCCGAAAGGCGACTCGGTGTAGGCTGCCGGAATCTCGGTGGCAAAGTTTACACCGTCTCGATTCATTTCTCTAACAACGTAATGCTCGCTTTGATTGGCGTGCCGATAGTGTAGGACTACCTTCAGGCCATCGGATGCGCCCGGCAGCTCGAGCACCACTCCGAGTTTCTCACCTTTGGTGAAATATGGCGGCATCTGATGTACGAAAAGCTGCCTGCGGTCAACAGTGGAAGCGGTCAGCACTCTCATGGCAGCCTGCAGCTTTTCGGTATCCACCGTCCGGCTGGCGTCCACACGAGCTGTTTGCAGTTGTCGTTCCATAGCCTGGATATCCGCTTCGATTGCAGGCAGCCGGTCCGCCCAGTGTCCTCTGACCGGACCCGTATAGCCAAACGAAATATCCGCCTTGTACTTATCCTGCGAAATCGCAACGACCTTGACCCAATGCTCTCTGGCCAGTTTGTAAAAATCCAGCGCCCGTTCCAGTTCAGTAGTGTCTCCGGTACGCTCGGACAAAGCGTAGCTTAACGCTGCCCGGAATTTGTTCGCGAAGAACTGACCAATATGGACCAGCATTCGCGTATCCGTGACAAACCGCTGAAAATTTGCAGCTTGCGGTTCCACGGCCAGCTCTACGGCTTTGGACAAATATTGAGCGGCTGTTGTCGCCATGGACTCCAAACGATCCGCTGTTTCGAGCGGAGAATACTTGCCATGACGGAAACCTTGGGTAATATCGTCGGCAAAGTCGTCGACCCGGTAAAATAATGCGGTATCCAGCGGGCTTGCTGCACCGAACGTTCCCGGTTTTGGCGTATCGAAGCCAAACGGCGACGGAAGGTCCGAATCGGCAATCGGCTGGTTGGTATGCATTTCGGGCCAGTACACGACGTTCGCAGCGGATGGGCAATAAGCTGCAGTAACCAGAGGCAGGATGCGGCTGGCATGCGCAAGCGCTAATTCATAGCTGTCCGCCGCCTCGCCGAATTCAAAACGCAAATATCTGCGCCATACGTCAGGATTTGTTTCCGGGTTATAGAGCAGCCGTCCCCACAGCCGGTATGTATATTTATACTTCAGCCAATCCCGGTTCGGCAGCTTGAGCTCTTCAGCGAGATAAGGCTCCCGTCCGCCCTCCGAGCCAGAACCTTTGCGTCCCTTGAAGGTCAGAGGCTCGCACAGCTCGATACCTTGCGTTCCACTGAAATGAGAATGCCGTCCATAGCCTGCAGCTAAAGCGGGGTCACCCCACAATAGAAGCTTCTGGGTGCCGGGCCACAGCCGGAACAAAATGCCTATTTTGCGATCATCCTGCAAATAATCGGCATACCCGTACCGTGTAAATCGACGCGACCATGCGGTAATGGCCTGCATATCCATTGTCTGGTTCTTCGGCAGTGAGAATTCGTTGTCTCGGATAGCCGCCTGATGATAGCTTGGACCCATATGCTCCGCCCAATATTTCGGCGAGATAAATATCGGCTGACGGGTGTCAAGTGCGATCTGGATCAGCTCGTCATTAATGCCCTTTGCATGCATATCGATTTCTACCCTGCGACCTATATCTTTCGTTCCTTCCAGAGCAACGCGCCAAAATTCGTAAGCAGGCTCTGGAATTCCGCCTTCATAATGTACGCGAAAGGTCAAACCGTCGATCTCTGTATACTCCTTAAGCAGCTTGCTGATCGCATCACGGCAATAGGGGGCATGATTCTTTTCGTCGATACCAGCGATCGTATAGTCCATATTCGGACTGTCCGTAAATAGGTAAGAATGATTCCAAAGTCCAAGCTGAAAATGCATCCCACGCCGTTTAGTTTCCTGGCCGATATAATGCAGCGTTTCAAAGTTAAGCCTTCTCTCCTCTTCAGACAGTTCAAGCACTTTCACCTCGTAGCCCGGTACATCAAACAAGAACGGGTATGCAAAGCAAAAATAATTGTCGCGTACATTCGGATCGTGGCCATAATCGTACCCCATTCCTAAAGACAGGGTGAAACGGTTAAACCGTTGTGTCGCCAATTCCGTCAAATATTCATCCCAGAACGACTTATCATAAAACCAAGGCTTATCTTCCGGCTCGCAAGCGAATAAGCGGGTTACGCTGCGAATCTCATTGGCCGGTTTGTCGATGAGCGTATGAACATCAAGCAATTCCCCGACTATGTCGCCGGAAGCATGCTGAATTCGATCCGTCAGTTCCAGGAGAGCGTACACAAGCCCACGTCCATCAGGTGCCGTGAGTACGATGTTCCCTTGTGCGGCAAGGATCGCAAGCGATTCCGCTTCCTCCGGCAAAGCAACCCCAAGCTCACTTGCTGTCTCGATTGCAGCCGGGGAATCATTACCCGAAATGATAATTTGAACCTTGGCGGATTGATCGGCCTCCACTTGTTCAAGTGCGACAACCATTCCGCGACTTTCCAACGTGTCAATTAAGGTTTGCTTCGCCCATTGGACGGATGGCTCTGAAGCTAATGCAGTTTGATGATCCTGTACAATTCTAATATCAGGCAACTTGTTCGATTGATTTGCATGTGACACGGACGATCTCCTCCAATTCGGTATATACATGTATAGGTTTTTATCCCTTCAGACCAGCAGTCGCAATGCCTTCAATAAAATATTTTTGCAGGCTCAAAAAGATCACAAAGATTGGCAGTAGCGACAAGACGGATGCCGCCATGATGGCGCCATAATTCGTTTGCTCCTCGGTTTGAAACTGCAGCAGTCCAAGTGGTATGGTGAATTTATCTTTGTTGCTTAAGAAGACCAGCGCATTTTCGTAATTGTTCCACGAACCGACAAACGAAAAAATAACTAGCGTAGAAACAACCGGCATGGAAAGCGGGAGTATGATTCTCGTAAACGTTTTAAAGTGGTTGCAGCCGTCCAATTTAGCGGCTTCAATCAATTCATCCGGGATCGTGGTGAAAAACTGCCGAAATAGAAATGTACCGAAAGCACTGAAAATACCGGGAAGCATCAACGCCCACAGGCTGTTGTACAAACCCATTAAACGATATAAAACGAATCTTGGTACCAAAAGCATTTGGTGCGGAAACATCAGGGTGGCGATATACATGACGAAGGCAGGTTCTCTTCCTTTAAACTTGATCTTCGCAAAAGCATACCCTGCAAGTGCGCTTGTAATCACCTCTCCGGCGACACTGACCACGGAAACCTTGACCGAGTTCAAGAAATACGTTTGGAAACGAGCGAACCATACGGTTACATAGTTATCCAAAATAAACGTTTTGGGTATCCATCGGACCGGAAATTCAAATACTTCCGCAGTTGGCTTGAAGGATGCGGACAGCATCCAGAAAAAAGGCATGACGGATATGAGCGAAAGTATGAGCATTATTACTGTTAAAACCGTTTTTTTTGCTAATTTAAAAGACCTCGCATTCATCTCGCTCCTCCTCTCCCTCTAGTTTACATGCGAGTCTTTATTGGAAAATTTCCACTGCAGCGCCGTAAAGATGAACACCAAGATGAACAGCACCCATCCGATCGCGTTGGCATATCCAATCTTGTTGTACGTAAAGGCAGCTTTATAAATATAGTAGACCAGCACCGACGTAGAGGTACCCGGACCTCCCTGCGTCATGACGTTCACCTGGGTGAACACCTGAAACGATCCTATAATGGAGATCACCGTTACGAAGAATAAGGTTGGAGATAACATTGGAATCGTAATCCGAAAAAATTTGCGCAGCGGTCCGGCTCCGTCGATTTCAGCCGATTCGTACAAGGATCCGGGGATACCTTGCAGCCCTGCCAGTAAAATAACGGCGTTGTACCCAACGGCCTGCCAAACGCTCATGATGATAATCGAGATTAGCGCCCACTGGGACGAAGACAGCCAGCCAGGTGGGTTTTCGATCCCAATCGATGTCAGAAACATATTAATTGGACCGAAGGTGGGCATGTACAAAATACTCCACACCACGGATATCGCAACCATGGAAGCGATATTAGGTAAATAAAATCCTAATCGGACTAAGTTCTTAAAGAAGATTTTATCGTTTAGTACCACTGCAAGGATCAAGGCAAGGAATACAGAGAAGGGAACCGTAGCAGCTGCGTAAACGATGGTATTCACCAAGGACTTAATGAATGTGTTGTCCGTCCACAAATCAATATAATTTTTCAGCCCGATAAATTTGATTCCTTTTAAGCCGGAAACCAAGTTCCACTCGCAAAAGCTGAATATCAACGAAAGAATGATCGGAATTAATTTGAAAATAATATAACCAATTAAATTAAGTGAAAGAAACAGCCATCCTGCTATATTTTCATGCAAGATATCCTTACGAATCTTCTTTCTGGGTTTAGGTGCTGTTAATGAGTTCTTCTTTGCCAGTTCCATCTAGCATTCCTCCACACATCTCCTATTTCCCTGCTTTTTTTATTAACTCATCGGACTGTTTTTTCAATTTGGCTAAGGTCTCCGCCGGGGTTTGATTTCCCATTAAGCACGAAGTAATTTCCGATTTTACCATATCCATCATTTCAGCTTTTGCCGTGTTAATTGTAGTCAAGTATGGGGTTAGCGTCAGCTTATTATTAATAAATGTTTTCATGCCTGAAGGCTGATCAAAATGCGGGTAATCAAAGATGATTTTGCCCACCTTTTCATTTACTGCAGCATCCATGGATGAAAGATTGGCAGGCGTCATCGCTTTGGATTGAGCGAAAATTTCCGGTGCCTCCAAGCAGTAAAACTTCAGGAACGTCCAGGCCGCCTCTTTATTGGGTGCACTCGCAGGAATACTGAAATCGCTTAAATAGTATACATTGCTCAAGCTTTCTTCTTTTTTCACTTTAGGCAGATTGACAACGCCGTACTCAAAATTGGTAAAGCCATAGGACTCCTGCGAGCTGTACTTGACAATAAATGACGGCTGAATATACATCGCAGCTTTACCCTGCATAAAAATAGCGTGCGGATTGGTATCGATCTTGAGCGCCTTGTATTCTGAAATCGGCCACGCCGACTTATCCTTCGTTTCCATATCGTAATAATATTGCAATGCGTTCAAGAAAGCGGGATTGTCCCAATTCGATTCCTGCCCATTATTTTTATAGACATAGTTAAGACCGAGCTGTTGAATAGCGGGGAAAGCCCACTGGCCGGTGTAGTCCGGTAAGAAGCCATATATTTTGTTAGCTCCGCTGCCTGAAGTCAATTTCAGCGCTGCCGCCCTGAGATCGTCCCATGTCCAGTCGTCGGTTGGATATGGGACCCCGGCTTTATCAAACATGGCTTTATTATAGTAAAGACCGTAGGTAGCCATACTGTATGGAAGCGCATAATGTTTTCCATTCACCGTTTCCAACTCATTAATGGAATCCCCGAAAATTTGCTTGTAGTCCATTTTGTCTTTTGTTAGATAATCATCCAACGACTCGTACATCCCACTTGCAGCCCTGACCCGCATATCGTCAACCGAGGCTTGCGGGATGACGTCAATCGATTCACCCGAGGTCAGCAGAGAATTCGCAGTGGCAGGATTGGAATCCGCCATTTTCGTATACTTCACTTTGATATTCGGATATTTCTTCTCAAATGCTTCGAAAAATGGCTTCATGCTCTCCTCAACCGTCCAACTGTAAACATTCAGTACAGTTTGCCCCGGCGCTGCATCGGATGGTTTGGCAGCCGTCCCCGCATTTTGACTTTGGCATCCCGCTGCTACAATCGTGCTTACGGTAAGTGTCAGTGGTATTAAAAAACGTTTAACTTTTCTAAAAGCAGAATTTTTCAACGTGTTCACTCCCTTATTCTCATTGTTATGTTGTTATGTTGTTATGTGTTTATGTCTTCATTATAAAAAGTCGAACAGCAAGTTGAAATGTGATTTCTTAAGGCAACCCTTGTTTTATATTACAAAATAAACCATCTAGCAAAAGCAAACTCCAACGGATCTAACTACGTAAAATCCGGGCATTGTCTTTATTCACGATCTGTTGTTTTATTTTACGCATGAATATAATGATCTCACCTTTGTCTGTTCTTTTCTCAGTAAAAAAAAACAGCCCGCATGCGGACTGTCTCACTTCTGAAAATTCCTGTATTCTTGAGGCGTTAATCCAGTCACTTTTTTGAAAATTTTACTGAAATAATAGGCATCCGGATAGCCGACCTTCATGCCGACTTCATATATCTTGCAACTACTGTTTTTAAGCAAATGCTGAGCTTCCTCGATCCGAACATGAATGAGGAAATCAATAAAGTTTTCATTCGTGGTTCTTTTGAACAGAGAACTCAAATAATTAGGGGATATGTTATGATGTTGGGAAACCGTCTTTAAGGAGATATCCTTATCGTAATGCTTCAACATATATTTTTTGGCGCGCACGACAATATTTTTCCCGTCGTCTATATGGTGCAGCAGCGAAATAACCTTGTCTTTCAGTTCCAGAATCCAGTTGCGAAAATCGTCCAGTGTACGAAACTGCTCTAAGCTTGACAAGGGCACGTTTCTATCCAAATCTTCGCCCGTGAATTCCTTCTCCCAAACCGTCACCATAAAAGTCAGTGACCAACAACTGCCACGAAGCGACTCCTCCGATTTATTAAAGCGGCTGTCATCGATTTTCTGGATGAATTGATCGAATGCTTTCGTAAGCATCTCCCCGTCAAGTACGTGAAATGCCTTCTCGATTTGTTTAAACTCTTCTTCAAAGCTAACCGTGTGGCCAGCATCTAGCTGCCTCTGATAATGATGAATGCTACGCTTCAGCTCCGAAAAACCTTGGTCAAGTGCTGTGCTTGCCTGGCGATAGGCGGATTTCAGCTTTAGAAGGCTGCTGCATGCCTCACTGATCCCGATTCGGGATTTAAAGTTAAAAAATGTTTTTAAAGCGCTTTCCAGATGAATAGCTAATTTCTCGGCAGCATAGTTCGTTTCAGTCTCTGAACCGGCCTTGATAGAATGAATAATGGTAAACTCCATGGAATTGGTCGAAGTGACGTAAGCGGGAGGATAATTTTGCAAAATTTCTTCAATCATATTCGTGACGCCATAGGTTAATACATACCTGTCGTCCACATCGTATTTTTCATATAACTCCCTGTTTTCCACTCGAACTAACAAGCATACCAGATTTTCGGCATAAAGCTTGATATCCAGATAATCGAATTGCACTTGAACCTCATCTTCATTGATATAGTAGCTGAACAGGAGGTTCTGGAACAATTTTTCCCGCAACGCAGGTAAATTCCGCCTTTTATACCATTCGTCAGCGCGCTCTTCCTTATGCTTGCTTCGTTCAGCTTCAATCTTCCCTTTGACTTTGTTAAGCAGCTTGGCGAACGGCTCAGGCTCCATTTCCAGCTTTAAAACGTAGTCTTCAGCACCAATCAGCATCGCTTCTTTCACATAATCGAAGTCGCCGTAGGAACTCAGTACGATGAATTTCGTTTCCTTTAACTGCTCACGTAAAGCGGAAATAAGCTCCACTCCGTTTAATAACGGCATCTTGATATCGGTAATGATAATATCCGGCTTTAATTGCAGGGCTAAATCCAATGCTACCTTGCCATTCTCCGCCTCCGCCACTAAATTAAACCCGTATTTCTCCCAAGGAATCATCGTTTTAAGTCCTACCCTTGCTAACGTTTCGTCATCTGCAATCATCACACTGATCATTTAGGTCCTCCTGCCTCGCAATCTGCATCCACAGGAAATCGGATCGTTACGGACGTAAATTGTCCTTTTACGCTTTGTATGGTGACGCCGTATGCATCCCCATAAGTCAACCGCAGGCGTTCGTCAACATTCTTAATTCCAATGCCATTGAAGCGTCTGCCGTTACCCTTGTCTTGTCCCTCACACATGATCTGCTCTACATCCATACCTACTCCGTCGTCAAACACATTAATTTCCGCCACATAGCCAATCAGCTTCAACTGGATACGAATGCAGCCGGTACCGCTTTTAGGCTCTATCCCGTGGAAAATAGCATTCTCTATAAACGGCTGTAAAATAAACTTCACGCATTTGGCCTTAAGTAATTTCGGATCGATGTCAAAATCGACGTGAAACTTGTCCGAATATTTCATCTCTTGGATTTTGATGTAATCCTTGACGATAGCCAGTTCCTCTTCCATTGTAATCATGGCTTCGCTTTTGCTGGTGCTATTCGCGAGCAACCGACCGAGTGCCTCCACCATCTCTTTAATGTTATCCGCCTTTTGAATCATAGCCATCCACCGGATGGAATTAAGTGTGTTATATAAAAAATGGGGATTAATTTGGGCTTGCAGCGACTGGTACTCCATATCCTTTTTCTTTGATTGCTCCTCGACCATCCTCGAGATCAGTTCTTGAATTTTCTCGATCATATAATTAAAACTCGAGCTTAACAGGCCAATTTCATCCTTGCCCGTATACTCGGATTTAACTGCCAATCCGTCTTCTTTCACGCTTCGCATGACAAATGCTAGCTTCTTGATCGGGTGGACGATGCCGGATGCAACAAAATACCAAATAATCCCTGATAATATAAAACAAAACAAAACAACTACAATCGTAATATTAAAAATAATTTTATTGTCTTTCAGAAGCTCGCTGAGAGGAATGCTGTCCGTTAACCACCAGCCGTAGCGTTCAATGTGGTAATATACCATTAACTGCTCGTCCTGGGTAATAAATGAACCGTGGTCTCCCTGCTGCTCTCTTAATTTATCCAGGCCTGGAAACGCCTTCAGCAACATACTTTTGTCGGGATGGTACACAATTTGACCGTTATCATCAAGGATCACTAATTTCCCGACTTTCTTCATAGTGCTGTCTTCAAACAAGCTATCGAACAAATCACTTCTGATTTTAATGTAGATGACTCCAAGCTTCTCTAATGTGGCGCTATTCCTAAAGGTCTTGATCATTGATGGATTGTACCCGTTCCCTGATCCAACCGCCCCGTCGGAGTCTTCATTCGATGTACCGAACCTAAACTGAGGCTGATCCGTCTGAACCGCTTGCCGGTACCAGAACTTTTCCTTGAACTTCTCGTCATCCGGATAAATATCGCTTGAAGCGCCGGTAAAAAGAATGACACCGTTGTCCCCAAAAATCTGGATGGAAGCCACATTGGAAACGGCAAATGCCTGCATAGTAAAATTATTGAGCGATTGCTGCGCGCCTTGCAGATCATAATAGCCTTGTATGGAGGGCGATTTGAAACTGGGAGAAAGCACCTTCTGAATATCCGAATTATAGAGAATATAATCAGCGATTTGTTCGAATTGCTTAAACTCCATACCGATGATGTTCTTGTTGTAAGCAAGATTATCCAGAAAAGACTCGCTGACTTTGCGCTTCAGCAAGTCAATGGAGAAATAATAGGTGCTTACACTAATTAAAGTTGTCGGCAATAACATAACTAACATAAATGAGATGAAAATTTTGCGATGGATGCTGCTTTTTATCCCTAACCAATCTTTAAAATTCATTCGAATCACCGAATTTCTGCGAAATAGGGTCTGATAGCGCATTCATAAAATGCTAATTTTGCGGCTGATTTTTGGAAGCAATCCTTGCGTCGGATCTCTGTTTCATATCCTTCAATGCCTCATCTACACTCCACTCTCCGAGAAATGCCTTGGTGACATCTTCACTGACCACCTGCAATATTTCCTTCTTGGCAACCGTAATGGTTGTCTCCGGAGTCACATACCGCGTATTCGGATCTTCGAACACTTGCTTGGCTTCTCGCTCATTAACCCCGGGCGCACTGTAAATCAATTGATCGACTAATTGGATGACTTTGGGGTCTGAGAGTCCAGCCGCAGGCATCATTCCTTTCGGAGCTACCGTTTCATCAGGACGGACCAAACAATAAAATTGAATGAACTCAAACGCTTCTTTCGGATGCTTGCTGCTTCTTGGGATACTCATATCACTGAAGGTAATCGGGGAAACCGTAGGAGTATTCGCGTCAATTCTTGGCATCTGTACGACCCCCATTTGGAAATCATGTTTATATTCAGGAAGACGGCTTCTCCAAATATTATAAATCGGTTCAATAAACATCGCGAATTTCCCTTTGAAAAATAAACGGGTCCGATTCGTCCCTATGTCCAGCTTTTGCGCCGGAAATTCGGTGAGTGGCATAATGGATTGATCTTTATTTTGCATATCGATAAATAACTGGAGGCTTTGCTTGTAGCTAGGATGATCAAAATTCGTTTCACGATCGTTCTTATACATACCGTTTAACCCAAGTGTTTGAATGGCTAACGTGCTCCAGCCGATTGTCGTGTCGAGTGGATAGATGACGGAGCCGTATATTTTGTCCGGACCTTCCCCTTTCGTTAACAGCTTGGCGGTTTTCATAAAATCTTGCCACGTCCAATCCGCTTTAGGATAAGGGACATTTGCTTCATCGAACAATTGTTTATTATAAAACACAGCAAATTTATTGACCCCGTAAGGAACACTGTAATAATGCCCATTGATTTTGGTTAAATCGTTTATAGCCTTGCCGAAGGTTTGTTCATAATCGATATGGTTTTCTTCCAGAAAATCGTCGAGGGGCAAATACAAGTTATTTTTCACCCTCTCCCTAAGGTCATCCGGACTAAACTGGGCGGTTACATCAATGGATTCGCCGGAAATAAGAATAGAGTTAATTTTGGATGGAATGTTAGAGGTGCTGGGAAACTGATGGAAGATGGCTTCAATATTGGAATGCGACTTATTAAACGCTTCAAACGCCGGTTTCATTCCTGGCTCTGCTGTCCAATGCCAAATATCAATTTTAACCTTATCCCGAGAAGCTGTCGTTTCATGCTTGTCAGCCAGCTGGTCATCCGAGGAACAGGCAGTTTCGAAAAGGAACATTGTCAGAACACTTGCAGCCAGAATACTAACTGGTTTAAGGTTCATGGTCATAATCTCCCTTCCACCTGAGAAAATAAGGTACGTACAACTTCATAAGTCTGAATCCGACCGCTGCTCTTATTCTTCATCCTTATGGATTCGAATGATCTTATATTTTGAAGCGTCAAGCGCTGGCCCCACCCCTGGGTCTTGCGGCACAGTCAGGATCCCGTTTACTGGTTCCGGTGCATAGGTAAAATAACGGTTTCGTTCGGGAATGACCTGATATAAATATTCGGTAAACGGAGATAAGGCCTCGGACTGGGCTGCTATAATTTGCGATGCTGCCATAATCATATGACCGTGCGGAACTACGCGTACATTAGGGTAAGATGTTTCAATCATCTTGCAGATAGCGATCGATTCGGAGATGCCGCCGCACCATTCCGGATCGCATTGGACATAATCCAGCAGTCCTTTATCGAGATACGGCTTCAAGCTCCACCGGGTATAAAGATGCTCCCCGCCGGCCAGCACCGCCTCTGGATTGGCTTGTTTGATCATCGCGTACCCTTCAATGTCATCTGGGGACACAGGCTCTTCGATCCAAATCGGGCGATAAGACAGCAGTTCCTTCACCTGCTCGTTAACCCAAGACAGCCTTTGGCTCCTGGTGGATGGATCGTCCAGCTGGTCGCTTAATCGGCTCAGGTCATACATCACCTGCGCGTCCTGCGGTAACGTTTGGTGAAGCGCTTCCATGATATGAAGATTGTTCCTGACTCCTGCAGCTTCTACTGGTCTGTGGGGAAGAAAGCATTTATGCCGCTTGAAGCCTTTGTCATACCAATAAGTTGCCTTTTCCACCGCCTCTTGCGGTGTCTTGCTGCCCATGCAGCTGACGTACGCCTCAAGTTCGGTGCGTCCGCCATGCAGTAGCTGATTTACAGGCTTGGCGCTCGCCTTGCCCCGCAAATCCCAGATGGCAATATCAATTGCGCTGAAAGCCGTAATGATTTCACCTGTTGCGGAATGTCTGGACGTACGGTGAGAACGCCAAATATTGTCACCGTTTAACGGATCTTTTCCATGCTCATACGATGACAGCGGATGTTCGGGGTAGACAGCACCCCACAGGGAAGCAAACTCGATTTCGGGATCAAAAACATCACGTTTCGCAAGAAATTTGTTAAATACATGAAGTCGGTTTTTGACGGCAAGAAACTGATACTGCCCGTCCAAAGGTCCGGCATGCCCCGTTAACCCTCCATAGCAAACAATTTCCACGTACTTTTGCTCATTTTGCAAGTTATGATCGGCTATTTCGATGATTCTGACTTCCTGAATGGTTGATTCAGCATCCAATGTCATAAGAAAGCGCCTCCTTTAAGTTATTCTAATTTTATCATGATTCATTCGAACTGCTACTAGAAACTTTCCTACTTTGTTACTGTTAGCGAATTCTACAACAAGCGGTCCAATAAAGCGCGAAGCGGGTTTTTCTCGCCAATTGGTATCTGGAATCGTTCCTGGACAGCGCGAAAATCAGTGTTGTCACTGATTTGGTCGATGCCGCCGAACCTAAAGGCAGCAAGCTTGCGTAGCGATGAATCCTGTATCTTAGAAACCAATGCCTCTGCAAAACAATTTCCGCCGATTACCGAAAACGGTCGATCGAAGAAGAGCTTTACCTTCCCTTCAATTGGTTCGGTCAATTGCAGTTCGTTATGCATCTGTGCGACGATTTGATAGGTCGTCGATAGTGCTTGCTCTCGCTCTTGCCACTCTTTTGCGTTTTGTGCAGCTTTCAGAGAAGGAAATAACTCATTCGCACAAGTAAGTTGCTGGAAGGCGGTGCCGAACCATTTGGGATAAGGTGCATAGCGCCGTTCTATTAGGAAACAAAGACTCATTACGTCCCTAATGAGTCGAGATGCAATAAGACCTGCCCCCAGTTCATCTCCCACAAAGCCTGCTCTCGGCATCAGATGCTCTTCCTGTCCGATACGGTTCCAAATTGCTGCCATCAGAAAAAGCCATACATCCTGCGGATAAAAACTTAAGTAATCGCGAATGACTGTCAGCTCACCGATATCATCCCGGAAGACGGTACCACCTGTAAGCTCTGCCAATGTCTGAGAAGGGATAGTCAACCAATCGAGCAGTTCCAATCCCTCGAGTAATCTGTCGGTTGAGAGTCCTAATCGTCTGCCGTAATAAGTAGGAACTGTGGTAACAAGCGTTTGATCGACTTTAAGCGAAAAACCATTAAACGTTGCAGGTGCTTCCATATAGAGAGCTGCTTCAATGGCTTCACGCTGAGAAACGTCATCTTCACGGACGAATATCTGCACACGCGGCCCCCAGTCGTGGTCGCGCGACATCGGTGTATCAAGACCTAGAACCTCACTACCTGGTCCGATAAGCGCTGATGCATACGATAATGTGGGCATAGCAGTCGAAAGACGAGGCACGATATAATCTTCATAGAACCGTTGGCTTAACTGAACTCCTGAGATAGTGTCGCTCACAATTTGAGACTCCTTTCAGCAAGTGGTTTCAAGCAAACCCAGACTTCATGTCGTGATTGAATGATTGTTTCGCGTTAATAGCTTACCGATTTCTGTAAGACAGATATACTTTCCTTGAGAAAAGTAGTATGCTTTTCAATTCCTCTATTTTTACACCAAACAACAGCACTAAAAGCATCGTATAAATCATAGAAGGGTAATATTGTATCCAGATCTATCAGGGGACGAATTGTTGAATACCCCTCTGTATAGTGTACTCTGCTTCGAGGATTCACTTCCCAAACATATCGGTTAATTTTAGTGAAATCTATTTCAGAAGATCCTCCCCTAGCACTTTCGAAGTCAATTACACCTACGACCTTGTTTTCATTTATTAGTATATTGCCTGGTCGAAAGTCCATATGGACAATACAGGGGCCATCAGGTTGTGGAAGAACTGAGAATGCCCTCTCGAAATGATTAACAGCTTTTTCAAATAGCCTTTTATCAAGGATTTCTCTACAGGGTTCTTTCAACTTTTCAAAGTTATTTTTTGTGTACTGTCTCCAATTGTTCTGATCAAGTGGTTGAAAGCCGTCTTTAACTTCTACGCCATATTCTGGCATTTTGACTTCATGAAGCTTTGCATGATGTACGCCAATTTCAAATGCAATTTTTTCGTTAATGACACTAGTGCATGGAATTCCTGGGATCTCGGATAGTAGTAAGGCACCCGTAATGGCGTCATCCCCACTCCAGAAGTCTAAAACTCTTGGAACCGGTAATACGTCTTTCAATTTTTCAAGCATACGATATTCTCTAAACAATTTATCCTTGTTATAGGGTATCTTTGCATACACGGATCCGCCATTCATAAGATTAAGCTTATAGACTTGCGAACTAAATGACTCAGGAACATTATCTATACTTAATACATGAAGATTAAACACTTTTATTATGTTTTGTATTGTGTTCAACATTGCTCCTCCATTTCTTCAATAAATGCTTCAGTTAACCATTCTCCTAATCTTTAACTACCCTGCTCGTTGAGAAGGCTGCCGAACTATGATCGTCGGCAGCCTTGCGTTAACCAAATCAACTATGGAATAACTGTTCATATACGGATTCAGCTAGCTCTAGTAATTTAAGTCTTAATCCGTCCCCTTCCTTCCATTTCATCTCTTCCTTAAAGTATTCATTGTAAAATTGGTAAATCCTTCTTGATTACTTTGCCCATATTCATTTATTAAAAGTGTCCACAACTCTGCCATCTGTCCACTTTAGAAGTGAAATACGTTCCTTTTCAATCCAGCATACTACTTTCATTTTCGGGTAAAAGGCTTCAGCAGATCCTCATTTTTCCCACCGATGAAGATCAGCAGAAGCCGATTTCCAATGTGAACTACTGCAAAGATGATGGCGGTGAGAAGATAGCCTGACCTAATTAATCCGTAGGCTGCTGTTCCAACCAACAGAAACTCGATGAAGACTATTATAGCTATTGGTAGAGAGAACTTGGCTTTTGGGGAAATAAATAGCCCCCATATGATTGCAGCTGCTAGTGGTAGCCCGCAGGTGAGGATGATTTTCGCAAAAGTACCGCCACCAAGATGATAACCCCAGACGCCCAAAGAAGTGAGAAGGAGCAGTTCCATTATGAATCGGATCACTAAATTGAATGAAATAAACATGATAGTTGCTCCTTTTTTAAATATCTTTTCAAATACATTCAAGTCCGTAATGGTGCTCCAAATGTTCAATGTAGTCTTTAATAATCCACTCTAATGTTACAGCTCCGTTCTTTTGCCTATTACTTGAACGAACAAAAAGAGGAGTTGCCACTTTGCAAGCTCCTTCACTATTTACTCTTGGTAATTTTTTAGTTTGTATCTACTTTCCAGCTTTTTTGTAGCTTCCGAATATAACATATTTGACCAATGTGATAGGCATTATGAGTTGATACATTCCCGAGTATCTCCCACCACTTGACAGCCTCTGGGAAACCATTTACATCACTTTCGACTTTTTCTTCAGTAAGTAGATCTTGCCAATGTAAAAGTACCGCTAATAATCGTTCTTTTAAGTCAGTGAATTGTTGATCTTTGGGAATTATAAAACTTTTATTATTGTCTCCTATGGAAGGCACAGCATTGACATGAGATTGTTGGTACCTAGTTTGCCAAGTTTCATTCCAATAAAGTAAATGCTGCACAATTTCAGCAATACTATTACTATCTTTACTAGGTTTCCAAAACGCTACTTCCTCTGACAAATTTTCAACTGCCTTAGAAAATGGTTGGTACCAACTAGGGTCATTAGCATTTGCTAATAACTGATCGGATAAAATATCTTTTACATGAAAAATACGTTCCACACTCCTTCTTAATGATATGCGGCGGCCTGTTCACGTTCAAAATCACGCTACTCAGTACCTCAGAGACCAGACATTCATATATTAGCACATCAATTGCTATCACTCAAAACCCACCTGACCAATAAATAAGAATTGGAAGATACAGAAAGCTTGCAGCTGTCGTCATCGCCACGTTGACCGAAACTAGTTCCTTGTCTCCCCCGTATTTCTCCATGAGTACCACAGAATTAATAGCCGAAGGCATAGAAGACTGTACGAACAATACCGATGCTTCTAGGCCGTGAAGTCCAATCAGATGAATGGCCAATAGGGACAGAAGAGGCACGCCTACAATTCGCATTGCGATCGAAATCCACAGTTCGCGGCGCATGCTCGCATGCCAGTTTGTTTTCTTGAGTTGCATACCTAGCATAAGAAGCACGATAGCAGCATAAGCTCCGCCAATAAGTTCCAAGCCTGTATGTAAGCTTTTCGGTAACGGGATTTGGAAAAAATACAGTACCAGACCTACTGCAGCCGCATAAATCAGAGGGGTCCGTACCATTTTGGCAGCAGCTTGCCGTGGACTGAAGGAACTTCGCGAGGCTATATACATACCAAGTGTATTCACAAGTACGATATGAAGCACCACATTCGTGACACCTATGGCGAAGCCAGCATTTCCGAATGCAAGAAGCAGTAAAGGTAGCCCATAATTATTCGAGTTGGCAAATATCGTCGTTAGTTCCATTGCCCGTAATGAAGAAGTATTGAAACGAAACAATTTTCCTACACCAAGAGAAGCCACCCAACAAAGAATCGTCTGTATCACGGTAAATAAGGCAATATGGACAAAAGATGAGCTATTCAGGTCGCTGCCTGATACAGCACTCACAATGAGGCATGGCGAGAGAACAAACAAACTCAAATCCGCTAGCACCTTCGAATCAGGTGACTTGTACTTCTGATACAGAAAACCAAGAAAGCATGCAAGCAGAATCGGTACACTTACCGTCCCAAACAAAGATACATAACTACTCATGACAATGACTTCCTTCGGTCAATCGAATTTTGATGAGCTAACTTTACAGTAGTGATTCAATAGCAGAATCTATATCGAAGGGTACCTTCGTTGATTCAAATCTCCCTCTTACATTCCCATCACGATCGATTAGAAACTTTGAGAAATTCCATTTGATTCCGTCTCCTGTGTATATTTCCGGATACTTTTCCCGTAAAAAATTGTCCATCCATTGACCGTCTTTGGTCTGATCGAAACCTTGAAACGGTGCATGCTGCGTTAGATATTGAAATAATGGATGTGAAGATAGGCCTCTTACATCTGTTTTCTCAAATATCGGGAACGTTACTCCATGATTAATCTCGCAATATTCCTGTACTTCCGGATTACTGCCCGGCTCTTTCTCGTTGAATTGGTTGCAAGGAAATGCGAGAATTTCAAAGCCCTGCTCTCGTCGGCTTTCGTAAACCTTTCTTTTTAATTTTTATTTATTGAATACATCATATATCCAAAGTTCTTATTGGTCTAATATATAAAAAGTATTATTTTTATAGGTAAAATCAATAAATAAATCCTGTGATTGACGAAGATAAGAATATATATTCTTTATCTTTGTGAATTCACCTTCCAAATTTACATGCGATTTTGCTCGGCAAGTAACACTAAATTGTTTCTGGAATAAACAAAAAAAATGGCTTGCCGAATAGCACGCCATTTTGCTTTTGCATTCAAAGTTTTTTGATATTAACGACGGTAAGTACGCTACTGTCGGTTGCCTTTATTGGCTTCGCTTTGACGTATGATCTCGTCAACGACGTGTGCAATCGATGCAGTGGCATCGATTATAATTGCGTTTTTCGGAATGTCTTCTTTCGTTTGGTGCAATCGCGCAATGAGCTCCCGTTCCGTTTTCTTTCCGCCCCACTCATTTTCCGGTCGCTCGTCAAGCCGCCGGCTCAATGTGTCAAGGTCGACTTCGAGGACAAACACGCCGTCAAATAGATTTATTAATTTCGAAAAGTTCCTAGAACCACCGCAGAAAAACGTTACCGAATCATCCTGGTTGGTGACCAAAGCTTTTACTTTATCTACATCCCATATGTGGTGCTCGTGCGTGACGCCATCCGTCCTTGTACCAGTTTCTGGATCTCCTTGATAAGCCAATTCACGGTCACCATGAATAGCATGGTAGCCGCGCCGCTGCAACTCATTGCAGACTGAAGTTTTACCGGTGCCGGAAACGCCTTCAATCAGATAATTTCTGATGCCCATGGCTACTCCCTCCATTCAACTGGATAAGCGCATTATATTAAATGTCTATCTGCCGCTAAACTGCTCGTTAATCAATTCAACTAACTTCTTAGTTGTTTCTTTTAAACGTCCTTTTGCATTTGTAAAGTCTATTGGCTCTACCCAAGAAAAACCATCTGAATCATAGCGAGGGAATATATGCATATGATAGTGCGTCAAATCATTAAATTTCCCATTATTTTGAATAATGGTTACTCCGTCTGGTTGAAAGTAGGATTTTAGTAACCTTGAGAGCAATATGGAAGTATTCATAATCTCAATTGCTGTAATTTCCTCTAAGTCATCGACATCATGGTAATGCCGTTTAGGCAGTATTAGTATGTGCCCTTCATTTAATGGTGAGATATCTAAAATACAAGTCACCAAATCATTTTCATAAATAATATTTGTTTCTATCTCTTTATTTGCTAATTGACAACCTATACAAGTATTCACTAATAACGTTTCCCCCAACTTTAACTATCCATATACGTACATTCGCCATTAATTCCTAAGAAACCTCCCGTTAACGTAAAAGCAACTCACCTAACTCGTTTGGAAATAGGATGGTCTTCATTCATTTCCAGTAGGTCCCACAGGTTTCCATACAAATCTTTAAATACAGCAACAATTCCGTATGGTTGTTCTTTTGGATCTCTTACGAATTCTATTCCCTTTGAGACCATGTCATTATAATCTCTCCAAAAGTCGTCGGTGTTTAGAAACAGAAATACGCGTCCACCTGTTTGGTTGCCAATAAACTGCTCTTGTTCAAGTTTCGATGCTCTAGCAAGTAAAATTGTAGTACCGACAGAGCCAGGAGGAGAAATCACTACCCATCGTTTATCTTGCTCGGGTTGATACGTATCTTCAACCAATGTAAAATTTAGCTTTTTTGTATAAAATTCTATCGCTTCATCATAATCTTTTACAACCAAAGCGATGTGAATAATGGACTGAATCATTTCTTTGTCCCCCAATTCGATTATTTTTCCTTCTTGCGTATGTCTTTTAAAATTCTATGTTCCGTCTAAGTCTAATTACCTGTATTTCTGCCACCTGCTTCCAATTCCCCAGCTTGCTCCCTCAAGGAACGCACGAATGGAAGAATCTACGCACAGTCCGCTGGCGCGGCTGTATGAAGCACGAGCCTCTTCGAACCTCTGCATCCGCTTGAACAAATAAGCACTCAGCGCCCAATAAGGCTGATAGCTCTTTACCGCTTCTACTGGCACTTCCTTCAACAGCGCCATCACGATTTCGGCACCACGCGCCTCAGCAACGGCTGCTGCCCGGCCAACAATTACGCCGATCGTTGGAGCAATACCCACGAGCCCCTCGTATAATAACGCAATCTCCTCCCACTCTGTTCGGCCAGTCCAGGCACGTTGGGCATGCACGGACTGAATCGCCGCTTCAAGCTGGAACCGCCCGATGCGGTTTCCTTTCGAAGCATCTCGAAGGAAATGCTCCGCTTCCTCTATCATCGGGATTAACCAACGCGAATGATCCTGTTCGGTTATCGGAATATAGTCGCCTGCCTCATTGCGCCGCGCATGGCGGCGTGCTTCGCAGTGCAGCATAAGCGCGATCAATCCCAGTACTTCCGGTTCCCCCGGCATGAACTTCAGGATCAACCTTCCCATGAAAATTGCTTCTTCGGCCAGACCTGTCCAGCGTGGATCTACGCCGGCCGCATGATCCCAGCTGCTCCCATAAGCTGCATAAATGGCTTCAAGAACGGCTTCAAGGCGCTCAGGCCATTCGTCCTTTCCAGGCAAGTCGAATTGAATGTCGCCGCTCTTCAGTTTCGCTTTTGCACGAGATATGCGCTGCCCATCGTAGCTGGCTTAACAATGAAAGCAGAAGCAATGCGGGCTGCATCAAGGCCAAGCACAGACTGGAGCATAAGCGGTGTTCGGACGGTTGGATCAATTTCGGGATGGGCGCAAATGAAGAGCATCTTGAGCCGTTCATCTGGAAAAGACTTTTCGGGGCCGGCCCATTGATGCGCATTTTTCGCCATTTCGATTAATGTTTGCTCCGCACCAGCATGTACTCGGGCATGTCGAGTACCATCGATCAGCCGGCGCCGAGCAGCAGTAAGCAGCCAGGCTTCAGGCTTATCCGGTACTCCGGTCTCGGGCCATGATTCCAGCGCGGCCAGGAAAGCATCTGCAAGTGCATCCTCCGCAGCGGTCAGATCACGCCAACGCACAGCAAGATAAGCAACGAGACGGCCGTAGGAATCACGGGCCGTCTGTTCGATCATTTGGTGAGCATAAAGGTTACTCATTTTGAAATTGGAGCCAAGTTAGGGCGGACTTCAACCGAGCTTCCGGGACTACGTGCTGCCCATTCCAGAGCCGTATCCAAATCTGGCACATCGATGATGATCAATCCTCCGATGTGCTCCTTCGTTTCGCTAATCGGACCATCCTGAACCAGCAATTCCCCGCCTCTGCGGCTAAGTGTGGTCGACGTCTCCGGAGACTGTAGACCTGCGCTGTTAACAACAATACCAGCATCGCGCAGTGCTGTAACATAATGAGCCCAGCTTGCGGCATACGCCTCATTGTGATTTGGATCCGTTCGTTTAGCAAAATCCTCCGTTGTTTCATACATTAGCAGTGTGTAATTCATGGCAATTGCTCCTCTCGATAAGAATAATAGAGTGTTTCATGTCTTCACTATAATGACGATTCAGATTGGTCCATTTCTACATCCTGCGAAAATATTTCAGTTGTCAGTCATATGATTCGGCAGCCTTATTTAACTATCCTCCCCTTTTCTTCAATGAAAATAGGAGCTGCATCTCGGCAAGCTCCTCCAATGGAAAGATTCGCCATAGTAATTCCAACCCTCTCCGAAAGTTCTGTTACGCTCATTTTCCTTTTTGCCAACATTACATCAACATTGATGATAATCGCCATGAAATTCGCCTCAGATCGTTAACTCATTTTCTGATTTTATATGAATAGTTTCCTGTAAAAGTCTTTGGAGAACAGCTGCAAAAACGGCGATCACGATGGAGGAGAAAATAATGATCCATCCGATTGGTATGAAACTTGGAGGGTCAACTCCTTCTGCCATTAAATAGTAGAGTGGCATACCTAGCAAGTACAAGGTACTGATCGTGATGGCACAGTATTTAATATTCTGTAAGTCAGCACCATTGACAGTAATGCCGCCATTAAGCAATTGATTGTCTGGTAGTGGAACGTTAGTTCCGGCAAGGACAACGGCGATGATAGAGCCGCTCGTATTCGCGCCAAAGCTGTTAACGTTTGTGAAGGACGTACCCGTGGCGCCGGTAGCACCCGTAGCTCCTGTTGCACCGATAGCTCCGGTATCGCCAGTCGCTCCAGTTGCACTCAAATAATTTCCGTAAAATGGGTATTTTCAAAGAACAAAATCCTATCAAAACTAGTTGATAAAAATGAAAATCAAAAAAAAGCCCTGCAGATGCAAAGCTAAGTGACTATTCAGCTATAATTACTCTATAGTTGGTTTTATCCATCATTAATTACCGAGATTGATATCTAACAATAAGGATGTTAACAAGTAATACAACACATAAAGACATTGTATTAGTTATCAAAAAAGCTAAACCAACACCCGTTACAGCCAAACTAATAGCATATGCTTCCATGAGACTAATTCCCAATAAGATGAGTAAATATGATTTTAAACTTAAGTCTGCAACAGATTTTCTTTTCATAATTTGAATGATCTGAGGAATCCAACCTAAAGAAAGAATGATTCCACCAATTAGTTGCATGATTGAAAACAGCATTACATGCATATACGCACCTCACCGATTTTTGTTAATACTATATTCGGTGCATCCAATTGGTGATCATCTTCCTTTAACAAGCGTTATTATTGACTCCCTCACTTATAGTTCCCAATGTTGTCTTAACGTTCGGTAATTTTCTCCCTTAGAGTAATTCATGTATCCGAAATCTAACATCTTTAACGATTTCCTTAGCGAGTTCCTCAGGACACTTGTGGTTAGCATCCAGTAGAAATGGCTCATTAGCAGCTGATGCCATTAACTTGTTCCGAAGGAAGAGCGAACGTTGGATATACTGAGAATCTCCTCGCTGACTGAGTCGAGCGGCGAGGGTTTCCGGTTCTGCATGCAGCACAACATAGTGGAACGTCGTGTTAAGATCTGACAGTTGCTCATAGAACCATTGCAGTTCATCTTCAACGACGAAATCGATAACCACATCTAACCCGTGCTGGAGAAAATTACGGGTTACAGCAGTAATATTAAGCCAAGCAAGTTGCAGTCGTTCCTGCCATGGAGGTTCGTTCTCCCCTCGATATACATGGAGTAGAAGATCACCCTCAACCAAAACACAATGGTTCATTGAATCGGCCAGCGATCTGGAGACGGTCGACTTCCCTACTCCAAGCGGTCCAGAGATAATAAAGACAGCCATTTGATCCCTCCTTCACAGTTCCTACTCTAATCTGAGCGATTTCTAAACAGACCTGTTATTTTCGTTTTTGCAATAAAGCATCTATAGCTCTGACATTTGCTTCAATACTATCCCAACGGTTCATACAATGATAAAGAATCTTTTCCAAATCCTTTTCATTCTGGACTTCTTCCGTGTTGCGATAGAGGATATTCATTAACCAATTGGTTAGATTACGAAGATGGTTACGATATGCGTAGAACCGTAATATGTCAAGATTTAACGTCAGAATTTTACCTATATTTTTTTCGTAAGCGGAGAAGAAAACATCAAACTCCTCCCCCATATAGTAAACGAAATTATATTCTGGCGGCGCTAAGATGGCTGATTCCCAATCAACAAAATACAACTCGTTTTTATGACGAATCAAATTGCCTCCCCAAATATCGCCATGGCACAATACTTTCTCTTTAGTTTCTGCGATGGATATAACTTGAAGTTTGCGCACAAGATGCAATAAGTCGAATATTTGCTCTTTCTTTGACAAAACAACCTGACGTAAACCCTGTTTAATAGGATTGTTAAATCTTATGGTGCAATCAATCATCGATATACACTTCTCAAGGTCAGACTCAAAGGAAATATCAAATGTATCTGCCAAGAGCGTTGTCTTATCTATAAAAGGTGTAATCAGCTGTATCGCAGCCACTGATTTAGCGATGTCTTCAAGCATCTCCTTTGAGAAAGGATAGGCTTCAGCCAATGTCTCCCCTTCTATATAGTTAAATAATACCACTGTGATATTGTTAAATGTTGTTTTAAAAACACCATTCCGATTTATTATTGGATATGACAAGTTTTGAAAAAGCCCTTGATGATACATCAGCCAAGTTAACGGTAAATAAAACCGAAGACGCTCCATACTTCTCTTTTGTCCGTCATTTTGGTGATCAAATAATTTCAAATAATATCTTTCTCCGTTCGCACAATTCACCCAATATGAGTAGGCTGAGTCCCCCAGCGGGATGAAATGAACACTTGCAATCTCTATCCCGTACTCCTTATCAAGGTTCATTATAAGCACACTATTTTCGATATTATAATTAACCTCCAAACTTTTCACTCCCCTCAATAGCTCCGTATATGTAAATTTCTCCTACATTCATTAAGTATCCTCCATGAGTCAAAAACTTTCTCGTTACTGACGTATTGCCAAATAGGCTGTCCCAAAAGTTCAACAGAAAAAAGCTGTCTCTCGGTCATTAAATGACTTACGGGACAGCCTCTTGTCTTTACCACGCATAATTCAATAACAAAGTTAAAACGTATTATATACATTTTGACATTCTTGCGCCGTTGGTTCATAAAAACAGTGCTTCTTCCATCGTCCTGCGAACGGCTGATTATACCAAGTTGACGGACATGGCCCGGGATTTTGGAACGTACCTGGCCGGAAATACCATAGGGAGAATTTGCCTGGCCAATCCCGCTCCCCATTCACGGCCCGTTGCGCCAGACGGCGTTCCCTCTCTCTTGCGTTTTGATAGTACAAACCATGGTGCAACGCCTCGAATGCATGCGCCTGGTTGATCATTTGGGGAATTGTTCGAATTCCTTTAAAATCGGAGCAATTCGCTCTTATTCGGTTAATACCTACATTCCCAACAAGGAGCATGCCCTTTTCGCCTTCGGTCTCAGCTTCAGCTCGAAGCAATCTTGCCAACATATCTATATCCTGTTTCCTCGCTTTTACGACTGCCATTAGCTCACCTCTTTAGATTTCTAGACTCATTATATTGTAGGTGAAGCGGATGTGTTACCCTGTCAATATAGAGAGCGAAAATAAAATAATTCCAAAATGATACTGCAGCGCCTTTGATCGACTCTCAACAGCCAGGATCATGCTATTATTATACTTACTAGGCGTTCTATTCGTATTACGGAAAGCCCAGACTATTCCGCTTGGAGGCATTCAAACAATGAGAATCGATGCACATCAGCATTACTGGATCACGTCAAGAACGGACTACGGGTGGTTGCAGCATTCGCTAGGGAGATTATATGCCGATTATCTACCAGAGCAGCTAAAGCCTTTACTGGCACGACATAGCATAGAGCAAACGATTATTGTGCAAGCTGCACCTACAATTGATGAAACGAAATTCCTCTTGCAAATAGCGGACAGGGAGTCTACCGTTGCCGGTGTTGTCGGTTGGCTGGACATAGAATCCGATAACTTTGAACGAGATCTGGTACTTATGCGAAAACATCCGAAGTTTATCGGTATCCGCCCCATGATTCAGGATTTACCTTCAAACTGGATCATCAAGCCAAAGGTACTTAATCATTTCAAGCTGTTGGAAAGCGAACAATTCCCTGTTGACCTACAAGCGAATCCAAGGCATTTGCCCTATATTGTCGAAATGCTGAAGTACACGCCTAATCTGCGGGCTGTGATCGATCATTTGGCGAAACCGCCAATCGAAAAGGGAGAACTCGAACCATGGAAATCGTTTATTCAACAGATTGCAGCTTACCCCAATACAATGTGCAAGCTTTCGGGAATGGTTCCTGAACAACTCGATGCCCCATGGTCTCGAGAAGCTATTCTTCCGTTCGCGCAAAGTGTTATTCATTCGTTTGGTATTCAGCGAGTAATGTTCGGTAGCGATTGGCCTGTTTGCTTATTCGCTGCAACTTATGATGAAGTCATTGGTTTGTTTGATTATTGCCTAGGAACAAATTGGAACGAAGATGAGAAAGCTGCTGCATACGGCAATAATGCAACCCAATTCTATAAGCTAAAACAGAATAACTAAAGCTTGATTAAATACATTCTCCGAAGCCATGAAGACAAACAGACTGCCGCGTCTTTTGCGAGCAGTCTGTTTGTCGTGAGAAAGACTAGGATTTTGAAAACTTGCGTTAACTAGAAATTTCATTCTCAACCTTAACCAATATTGAGCAAAATGTTACATAGTTGATCAGGAGTTGAATAAAACGGAGAATGATCTGTATCCAACGTGAATACTTCCTGGCAGGGAGATGCGGCATGCATTTGCCTCTGCCTATCGATTGGTATGGCATTATCTCGAAGGCCTTCGATGTAGTAACGAGGAACTTGACCAAATTTATTTTGCGTCAGGCTCAGAGGTGTCACGAATGGACTCGTAGCTTGTTCCTGTAATCGAGATACGGCTCCAGCTACATCCTCATCTAAACAATTATTGTAGAATGTTTGCTTTGCTTTGTCTGCTGGAACGTTAATTGTACGCCCATCTTTTGAGACCAACATATTGGGATTAGGCGGAATTACGAGCATGTTTTGACCATTCTGCAAGAGAAATGCTGTTAAATATACGAGCGATTTAATTCGATTGGGACGGTACTCTGCTGCTTGGGATACAACAATCCCGCCCATGCTGTGTCCGACTAAAATAACCTCCTGATCTAGTTTATCAATAGCAGCTACCACACGATCAGTATACACCGCGAGAGATACCTCTGAAATTGGGGTTTGGTCTTTTCCGTGTCCCGGTAAATCAATCGTGATTACACGATGTCCGGCGGTTTCTAACAATGGAACGATTTTCTCCCAACACCAAGCTCCGTGCCAGGCGCCATGAATGAGCAGATACGTAGACAACGAAATCACCTCTGAATAAAATGTTGTAATACAATGAAATTAAGTTTCAGACTTTATAGCTGACATCCGTTAAACGTTGAGCTGCTTCCTCCGCTTCATGGTACGCTTTATCCAATATATCATCCCATTTTAAGATGGCCGTCCCTTGCGCCCTAATGATTTGATAATCCTCGATCCCTAGGAAATTAAACATCGATTTAAGGTACTTATGCGAATATTCAACCTCCGTATACCAATCATCATTCGTATAAATGGAACCACTCCCTTGTATAACTAGAATGCTGCGGCCGTCGTTTAGCAACCCTACGGAGCCGTTTTCAGTAAATTTATACGTCTCGCGCGGAACAATAATCGTATCCATATAATCCTTCAGTTTAGAAGGAATGTTAAAATTGTGCATTGGCATCACAATGACATATATCGTCGCATCTTTAAATTGTTTAAGAATTTCGTTGCTTCGATTCGTAACTTGCAGTTCGGTATCAGAAAGGTGCTCTCCCTTACTAAGTTTGTCACTTGCGCTTAATGCCGTAAGGTCCACAATTGGAATCTGTTCATTGTACAAGTTGATTTGCTCTACAGTTTCCGTAGGATTTAGCTGCTTATATGCACTTAGGAAGCGGTTCAGTACGAGCAAACTTATGGATTGTTGCGACTCCACGCGAGGATGGGCATTGATAACTAGCATTTTAGACATAGATAATCATTCCTTTGAGTTTATTTTTGAGTACTTCAATCGTGAAATTAATGGAGAAGGACTTATGGAATGCCCCTCTCCAATGTTTCAATTAAGGCGAAAATATCAATTCCAAGTGTAATTTTTTCTTCTGATACGTAGATATCGGGCCGGTATTGAGACTTTGGCTTACGTTGCTTTGCATGCTCCTCTGAAAAGAGAATTTTGGCTCGTAGGGCTTCAAACGAACAGATCCTACCTAAGCGGTCCGTGATACCACTAAGTTTATTCAGTGACTCCGTATTAGCATTGGGGACGCGATGTTCAAAGTAAGCGAATATCTCTTCTTCCCATTTCTCGATAGCAGTCGTCAGAGGTTCAAAAGCTGCATGGAGCTCATTTGGTAACTTAGCTTTCCAAGCGTGATAGTTGACGTATGCCTTTTGTCTGCTGTCGCTATCCCATAAGTCAAAAAAAGATTCCTTCATGTTATACGCAATGCCCAGTGACGGGTGATGACTCAGTAGTTTCTTATCTATCTCTGTAAGCTCTTTATGGCGTTTAAGAAGGATAAGGCGATCGTGCATAAGTCCACGCCTTTCCTTAGGCGATAAGTTTTCTCTATGCTGTTTTCGGATAGTTTCTAACGCTTGGTTAGCCAAACAAAGAACGGAAAACTTGTTAATGATGATAATAGCTTTTGGCAATGCAGCCCTCACAGCGTCCTTATACGGTTTCCACATATCCATAGTGACATATTGAATTCGTTCTTTATTTGCAAGGCGTATGAGATAAGCTACTAGGGTATCTTTGTTACGATTGGGCAGAACGTCTAACAAACTATGTTCCTCCAGGTTTGTTAAAACGCATCTTGGTTTAATAATCTGCATGTCGTCAATTCCAAGCCAATGAGGAGTTTCAAACCCGAACGTTTCTTTATTACGATTGATGTAATCACGAAAAATGCTGCGAACCGTTTTTTCATTCAATCCAACATCGTCAGATATGCTGACAAACGTACGTTTAAGGCTTTGCTTCTCTACATAAATCAATAGTCGTTTGGTGCAGCTTCTCTTCTCATCAATGGTGTGGTCCATGCGTTCCCAGAAGGTTCGATCGCAGCATCTACAGCGATATCTTTGTCGCTTTATTAGAAGCTCTACACGCTTGCCGTCAATAGGCAAGTCCATACAAATCTGTTCCCTGTTACCATGTTTTTGTAGGTTCGCTAAGCGTCCACAATGAGGGCATTTCGAAGGTGGAGTGTTCGATATCACCTCTATTTGAAAATCATATGCATTCTCACGAATACTTTGGATGTTGAATTGGGAAAGTTTTAGAATATCCATTTGAGTTTCTACCCAATTATGATTCTACAAGCTGGTTCTTTGTTTTCTGGTGAGCAGGAAAAATGCCACTTGAAAAAAAAGCTAACAACGAACCGGCAATGCATAGAGCCGCAAATATACCGACTGCAGTAAAACCGTTAAAAGTCGCATAGATCAAGCCTGCGATCCAAGAACCAAGCGCTGTCGCAGTGTACATGATTGAATTGGCCAAGCTTGTTGTCGTGCCACGGATCGTCGGATTTAACGAAGTCAGAAGTCCCATGATAAGCGGAAAGGAAATCCCCATGGTAGCGAAGATGAAAAAGTATACACTTTCGAAAGCCGAAACCGACGACAAGTGAGGTGCAATAAGAAAACATACAATGGAGACAACAAAGCCAATTACCAGAGTGTTGAGACGACCCCATATTTTGGTCACATAAGCACCACCAAAGCTTCCTGCCATATTCCCGAGACCTAGAAAAAACATCACGAACCCCACATGATCGACCGAAAGCTCAAAGCGGTCCGTCATCCATTTTCCAATGAAAGCAAAAGCAGCCATGAATCCGCATTGAAACAAGAAATGAGCTAGGAAAGATCTTCTGGCCATTCGGCTGTTCAATAGCAAGACGTATCTTTTAAAGATTGGCATCTTGGTTCTTTGGTCTTGATTCGGTTTAATTGCGGGCAATGTGTAAAAGATAAATACCGTCGCGAGCAGCGAACATGCGCCGATTGTATAAAATGGATAAGACCAATGGGTTGCAGCAAGCAAGCCTCCAATAGGTATGCCGAACGCTTGGGCAGAAGCCAGTCCCGCCATGACAATTCCGAGCACTTTGGCCACCTTCTGCGCAGGAAACAATGTCGGGATGGAGGCCCAAATTTGAGGCGTTGTAAACGCTGCGCCGAATCCGGCCAAAGCGCGGAATATAAACATCGACCAAAAATTAAAGGCAAAGCCGCATAAGATGGTTGCAATCGAGAAGCAAAACATCCCAAAAAGCATTACTTTCTTGCGATCCCACCCATCGGATAGCGGTCCGGCAATGAGTGCAAATATGGCATAACCTAAAGCGTAGGCTCCCACCATCCAACCGGCATATTCGGTCTGGATGTGAAACAATTCCTGAAGTGTGGGGATTAGTGGAGAAATAATAAATGTATCCGTACCGATAAGAAACATGATGATGAAGAATAAAGCTGTTAATTTATTCATGTTGTTCACCCCTAGCAATTATTCAGTAGTTCAAAAGTTTTTGAACTACTGTACAAAAAAATATCGTTGTTTCTGAATTCATCACATGAGAAATTGTGTATTTTCTAGTTCTGTAGTTCAAATGTTGTTGAACTACAGAACAAAAAAAGAATTTCTTTCTACAACGTATCCAGAAATCCTGGTAAGTAAGTTTCAAAGGTCTCCATATCAATGCTCATATACCTCGTTTGAGCTTCTTTTCGTACCTTGATCAATTTCGCCTCCCTTAAAGTACGCAAATGATACGAATTATTCGATTTTGAAATACCCTGAATATCTCCCACTTCTCCACAACTCATTTCCTTCATACTCGCGTATAGACTTCGTATGATTTGCAGTCTTGTTACATCTGCTAAAGCTTTAAAAATTCTTTCCCTGTCATCATCATTTAATACTTTTAGAGTAGTCATAAAACTATTGTACTAAATGATCGTCAATAATCAAGACTTTCGCGATAAACCACCAGATCTTCCGATTTATGAGTGAAATGTTATGAGTTAAAAAGACAAGAACTTACATCCTTAAAATAGTAAACCCGCGCTGCGCACAGATCTCTAAGGATACATGTTCTTGCCTTTTTATTTTATGAAAAAACAAGTTATTCGACTACAATCCTATCTCCACGATAAATGCGTCCTGTGCGAATGACCTTCGCATATACCCCCATAGCCCCATTATTATACTTTACGGAAGCTTGAAGGATAGCTGAATCCTGGGGTAAATCTCCTTGAGGTAAGGTTGTCATAATACAGCGAACGCAAGGCTGTGTAACCTCTAATACTACATCATCCCCAATGCGAATGGTTTTACCAACCCAATTGTTTTCAACAAATCCTGATTCATCAGGAACATCAATTACGATATTCGTTCTATACCGCCTAACTTCAATACGACTTTCAGGAATCAGTTCCCTCATTTTATTTATACTTGCTGTTGTCAGTAAATGAACCATGGCAATATCATAGAAAGTTCCTTCTGGGGAACTACGTGTAAAAATCGTTTTTCTATTATTTAATCCCTCCAAATCAGGTATATACCCCTCAAACTGAACATCACTTAATTGATCGGAAGTTGCGGTCACTTGAACCGGCCGACCCAGTTTTTCAGAGAGCCTCTGACTTACATCTTCATCCGTCGTTGCTCCCGAGCTACCATCAGGGAAAGTGATTCTAACAGGAGGAAGTTTGGTTGAATCTTCAATAGGATCGATATACACAGCACGATAATCAAACATGTTTGGCCATTTTATAGGATTCTTAGCATTGGCAAGTTTGCCAGTTGAAGTATCGATCAACGCATACTTTCTATCGCCAAGGACTCCTTTTTCTGTCATATCTGTAGCATTCAACTCTTCACCCATCATCGATTTTACGGGATATCTCCAAAGTGAAACCAAACTAGGATAGCTCATAAAACATCTCCTTTTTAGGTACAGAGTATGACATATTTTTCCCAGGGGGCAAACCTTTATGCTTCAAGTGTACAGGAAGTAGCATCTACTTCCTGTCTAATAGTCTACTTTCAATAGAATAATTGATCAATATTGGATATTGAATTGAAATGATAGAAAAACCAGATCAATACTCAGGGCCATTCCTATGCAAATGGTACTTGCGAATTTCTTTCGCGAATGGCTTCTTCCGTTCGGGGGACAAGAAATTCTACAGACATTTCCGCGGTTGCTTGCACTTCCTCGATGAAAGGACGGAAACTCGTATTGTATTCTTGGAACGCGAGTACAACATTTCCATGGCACTTCTGGAACGCATCGGCCAATGCGGCCGCCCCATCTATTGCCAGCGATCCACCCATGCCAGCAGCCGGTGAGGCGCAGAATCCAGCATCACCGACTAGCGCTACCCTGCCTTTCGTCCATGACGGCATTTTCATTTGGCACAGCTTGTCAAAGTAAAATGTTTTCGAGTTCTTCACTTCTGCCAGCAATTCCGGCGTTCGCCAGCCTAGCCCGGAAAACTGATCCAAAATGATCTGCCGCTGCTGTTCTTCGTTTCGGTAGTCGTAAGGGATTTCCTTATCCGATGAAAAGCAAAGAACAATATCCGTTTTATTGTTGTAGGCGTTCAGCATGATCGCCTTGCCCGGCTCATTGTACATCTGTGTCGTATTCTCCTGGATCAACAATTTATTCACGATCGTGATAGAGAAATAAGTTTTAAGAAAATGCGAAAATTCAGCCTCCTCGCCGAAGCACAATTTTCTGACGATCGAATGAATACCATCACAGCCGAATACTAGGTCATATGAGCGCTTTTGGCCCCCTTTGAATGCAACGTCGACACCGTTACTTTCTTCCTTCAACGACACGATGCTATCGCCGAAAATAAATTCCACATCATCTTTGACAGCTTCAAACATCATATTCAGCAATACATCTCGTTCGATTTCATATTCATCTTCTCCGAGCTCCTCACGCAATTCCACTCTTGCAGTAACATCATCTGAATTTTTGAATTCCATCAATTTCATGTTTATATTGTTCAACTGGATTTGGTCGAGCAACCCCATACGTTTCACAATGTCGACGGTGTTCTTGCCGATATTTACAGGCGTGCCGCCTTTTTTGAGACCTTTGGAGATCTCAACAACGGTGACGTTGTAACCCAATTTCTTCATCCAGTAGGCTGTTGAGAGGCCGGCGAAACTCGCCCCGCTAATCAGGATATTTTTCTTCATATTCGTTCCTCCAGTAAACCGCAATATTTTTATTGACTTTGTATAGCGTAAAATAAGTTTATAAACTGAATATATCTAAATGGTGCTAAGCCTGGCATTGATATTCAGGAGCATATTCGGAAGAAACCAATAAAAATTTAAACGCCACTGACATACTGTTGTCAGTGGCGTTTTTTATAATCAATCTAAGTAACTGCAAAATTGTATCATTTATTATAGGAAGGATTGTATCTTATGAATTTTGTTTCTGTGCGCATCATTACCGACGACGTGGATCGTCTCGTCGAATTCTATGAGAAAGTCATGGGTGCTTCCGCGGAACGCCCAGCGCCCGTCTTTGCCGAACTCATTTTGCCATCTTGCACCCTTGCGATTGGCCACTCCCAGACAGTTCAACTGTTCGGAGCAGGTTCCGCAGTGGCGGCCGACAATCATACTGTCATCCTCGAGTTCCTCGTTCACGATGTCGACGCCGAATTCGAACGCTTGAAACCTTTTGTTCTCGATTGGGTGAAAGAACCAACCACGATGCCGTGGGGGAACCGTGCTATTTTGTTTCGCGATCCCGACGGCAACCTGGTTAACCTATTCACGCCGGTGACCGAAGAAGCGATCAAACGGTTCAGCGGCAGACGTTGATGTATCCTTGATCAAGCATCATTCTGACAGTACGAGGTCGAGCCAGGATTTCGCCTCATGGTACAGAACTGGATTGTTTTCCGGCGTGTAATACGCCAGCACTGCCACCGCCTGCGATACGACCCATCCGCGGGCTCTTGCCCACGTAGCATCGTCCGTTGGAAGATATTCTCGGAAAGCATCACGTGCCGCTGGCGAATGTAACTTCCAAGCAACCATGATATCGCATGCAGGATCGCCAATGCCCATTGTACCCCAATCAATCACACCGGTGATGCGTCCATTTCGCACAAGCCAGTTACGTACGTCAAGGTCGCCGTGATGCCAAACCGGCGGACCCTGCCACGAAGGCGCAGCAAGTGCCGATTCCCACACAGCCAACACGGCAGGATCGCCATCGAACTGCGTCAGCCAGTACCGGAACTCCTCATCCCGCTCAGCCAAAGGAATGCCGCGACCCTGCGGCCCACCTGATGAATTGACTTGTTGCAGTGCTACAACAAACGCCGCGAGATCTTGCGCTGCTTGAATCGCGTCAATCTCCTCTATTGGCACCGTCTCGCCCTCAACCCACGTATGTATCTCCCAATACCACGGATATTCGCTATTCGGATACCCTTGAGCGATAGGTACAGGGATTTCAAGTTGAACCCATGATGCGATCTTGGGCAGCCAAGTAAACTCGCGACTTTCTGGTGTCGTTGGGCCCGTCCGCCGTGCTAGACGAATGGAGTATTCTTCGCCTAGCCGGAAGATGGCGTTCACTGTTCCAGCCGGCTCGATCCGTCTCAGGGATAGCTCTGCCCAGTGGGGAAACTGGGCGATAAGCAGACGGCGCACCAGTGCCTCATCTATTTCCATTTCGTCGACATGCATCTTCTCACCCATTAGTTGCCTCCTCCTCGCAATCTTTGTAGCTCTTGTATAACTAGTCTACCTTCTAAATAGTGTATCAAAAAAGTAATGAATTAAGCTGGTAAAACCCAACTAAAATAAAACTATCCTGATTAATAAAAAACAAGGGTAAGAATGAGAAGAGGCAGCCATTTTGATATCGGCTGCCTGTCTTGATTAATGCAAAGCTATCTTTTTTCCCCTACCAATGAAAGATTAGAGAAGGTTGCCGTATTATAATTGTGAATACGACTCGTATTTTGAGCTGCATCTACGGCAAAACCGATAAACACGGTTTCGTTCATCTTAATCGTTTTTTGACCCACTTCCGTCCAGTTGATTCCGTCTGGCGAAGCGTACCCTGTTATGGTGTCACCTTTCCTAGCGATTTTCAACCAGTAAGGCAGTGTTGTGGCTTTCAAGGTAGGTACGCCATAATCTTCCGGTCGATCATTCTCACCAAGTGCCAAGATTGGCTCCCCTTTGGATGCTCTTGTTGAAAAATGAACGGAATATGGTGTATCTTGCTTATCAGCCTTTACGATCGACGTACTGATTATGGCTGTGGCAGCATCTGCCGCGAGACTTTCTCGAATCATCAAGCCCGAGATCGCATTGTTGTCAACCTTTGTTAACGAATCAATCCTTGCCACCAGCTCAGTATCGCCTTTTACTGTTTGAGAGGCAAACTGGAAGGAATCTGCTGTTTGATCGATGCGGCCGGCTCCCTTAACCGTAAGCACCCCATCAGATAATGAGGCATTTCCTTGAATAGGTACTTGGCCAACATCCTTGGATGTCCAATCACCATTTTGTTTCTCTGTGTTTACATGTATAGGCATTGAGGTCGTCTGTGTCGCATTACCTTCGTAATCGATCGCTTTCGCAGAAACGAACCAAGTGCCGTTAGGAACATCTTGCCATGTAAAATCGAAGGAGCCTTTCGTCGCTTCGCCAATTTTCACATCATTGGAATAAAACTCGACCTTGGCGATATTTCCTTTATTTTTTAGCTTTGCGTTCATTTTAATGGACGATCCGGCTTTATGAATACTGTTGAGTGCAGGTGATTGAAGGACGACGTCTGGATTTTCGGCTTTGTGATCGATACGGACTAGCCCGTTCACATACAATTCCAGGTTGGAATACCCTGATTCAGTAATCTGTCTACCATCTGCAGCATCATTAGGGTTCAGGCCTTCCTTGATTTCCCAGGCATCCGGCATGCCATCATGATCCGTATCTTTCGGGGCTTCAGCCGACTTCAGTTCCGGGTAACCACCTACTTCCCATTCATTGTTTATCAGTCTACCGGTCCCGTTCCTCACGTCATTTACGACTCGAGCATCGACAGCATCTCTGCGCGGATATGTCGCTCCTGCCTGACTCAATACCTTTTCATAAGCCTGTTCAGCAGTGCTAATGTTGAGCGTATCATGACCTAGCACCTCGTATGGCGTGCCTGAGAACGATGTTCCGCTTTTAATTTCTTCAGTTCCGAGCGTATTGTCGATAGTAACGGCTTTGTTCCCGTACATATAATTACCTGAAATGTGGAACCAGCTTAGCCTGCCATCCTGACCGGGGCTGACAACCCGTTTCATCACTTTTTCGTGTGTAGATGGGCCAGGCTTATAGTAATTGTTAATCATGTTATTTTCTTGATCGTTCCCGCCATAGGTGGAATTAAAGCCCCAATTATACATGACGTTGTTCACCAAATCCGTACTGGAGACAGGATTAACATTATTGCCTGTATTCCCGAGTGCAGGTACGCGGCTTACGTGACTCGCTAGCAGGTTATTGGCGAAGGTAGCGTTCTCGCCGCCCCATATTCCGCCATACCCATGTCTTCCCTTTACATGTCCCGATAACAACATGCTTTCGCTTATGATGCTCCATTGCAAGGTCGTATTTTCATTCCGGTAAAAAGACAACGTCTCGTCCACCGACCAGCTTGTGGAAATATGGTCGATGATGGCGTTTTTTACATCTCTTCCGCCAAAGGCGTCGGGTTCCGAATCAATGTTGGCGCTACCAGGTCGAAACCGCAAATAACGAATAATCATATTCTCCGAGCCCGAAATATCTGTGCCATAACCGGCAACAGCGATACCATCGCCCGGCGCTGTTTGACCGGATATCGTTAGATTCTTTTGCTTGATTTTTAGAGGTTGCTTTAAATGGATGGTCCCAGATGTGCGGAAGATAAGATTTCGATTTCCTTGACTCACCCCATCGCGTAACGAGCCTGAAATCGGCGTATCATTAAGCCCATAATCCGCCAAAGTCGTGACCTCGTATGCGTCGTATCCGCGTCCACCGCTCGTATACATACCACCGCCTTCGGCTCCCGGAAATGCGGGCACCACGCCTGTCCCATTCACCGTTTCGCCTGTCGAGGCACTCACGTGCACGGAACCTATCAGTTGAACTGCTGCTAGTACAGAAATGAGCGTTTTTTTCTTCACTACATCGTCCTCCTCCAATAAGTTGACTGCTTGTAATCGCTTGCAGTTTCATTCCCAAGTAGTCAACTCATTATGTGCCCCTAGACGGATGCCAAGCTATAGCTCTGAAACAACTTTTAGGCCTGTAGCGCCTATTCACAGCAGTGATGATACGCAGGTTATATGAAGCATAATCAAAATCATCCAAATTCGCAGCCATGAGCCATTTACCGTGCCGACGAATCCAGAAGTACTAGAAGCGCGTAACTCCAGTTATGAGTGAATAGGAGTATCGTTTTCGGAAAAATATTGCTTAATTCCATCTACAATTGCTTTGGCCGCATTAGCTTGTCCATCTTTGCCGAGCATGGCCCCTTCCTCATCTGGATTCGTGAGATATCCGACTTCCACTAATGTTGCCGGCATATCGCTAAGCGTAAGAACCTTCAGCTGATCTTCCCTGACCTCTCGGTCCCGGAAACCCATCGCCTTCACAACCTGCCTATGAATCGATTGGGCCAACTGAAAGCTATTGTCATAGCGATAATACGTTTCCGTCCCGCCTACACTCTGATCCGTATAAGTGTTTCCATGAATGGACACCAAGGCATCGGCATGCCAGTCGTTCGCCATGCCAGCACGGTCTTCCAATTCGATAAAAGTATCGTTTGAACGGGTTAATTTGGGTTGGAACCGGGGATCCTTTTCCAATAATTCAAATACCTTTAAACCTAAGGACAATGTAAAGTCTTTCTCCATCTTCCCGTCATAACCTGTCGCGCCTGGATCTTTGCCGCCATGTCCCGGATCAATCACGATCTTGATCTTATGATTCGGTGATGCCGCCTGCTCTGTGCCCGATTTCTTGTCATGTGTGACAGGATTTGCGGACAGGTAAGGCACGGGCAAGGATAGGCTTTTGGCCAAGCTTACTAATGTACTTCCTAGAATAAGTAGAAAGATTAAGGGCAAAGTGAATCGGATGAATCGTTTTTTCCTTCTGTATGTGCTCATGTTGGGCCTCCCTAGGGATCTCGACTTCCATCTCCTAGTTATACCTTCCATACGTAGCAAGCACGTTGCCAACTTGTAAACTTTTTGTTTCTGAATCTTCCCACTATGGGTTCCACTCACAATAAAAACACCGTCTTTTCATGGACGGTGTTTCGCAGATGCCGTTCTTTACTGGAAACAACCTTCTCCTTTAAGGAAGTAAACCCGCGTTCTTCAAGTAGTTTTGAGCAACTAGTTCCGCGGACATTTGTTGCACATTGACTTGGTAATTCATTTTGCGCATGTCGTCGTCCGTAATTTTATCTCCTAGTTTATTGAGAATCCGTTCGAGCTCCGGATATTTCTCCAGCGTTTCCTGCCTCAGAAGCGATGCACCTTGGTAAGGCGGGAACAGCTTTTTATCATCTTCAAGAACGGTTAAGTGATACTGCTGGATCTCGCTGTCCGTTGAATAGGCATCGACGAGATTAACGTCGCCAGATTGGATTGCCGTGTAACGCAACTTTGCTTCCATTGTTTTAATATTAGCAAAATGAAGCCCATACAATTTCTCAATGCCACGATACCCGTCTTCCCGATCGGAAAACTCTAGTGTCATACCTGGGCGAATTTTTGTGGAAATTCGACCCAGATCGGAGATGGTTTTTAGCTGGTATTGATCCGCTAGCTGTGTTGGCACTGCCAGAGCATAGGTATTGTTATATTTCATAGGGTGCAGCAGTACCATATTATTGCTAAGAAGAATGCCTGCTCGAGCTTGCTCGTATACATCAGAGCTATTCGTGCTGGCGGCTTTCTCTTTCAGAAAAGTTGAAACGATTGTCCCCGTGAATTCTGGGTAAATATCAATAGACCCAGATTTAAGTGCCTCGAACACAAACGTCGTTTTACCTAAGCCAGGCTTAAGTTCGACTTTTATTTTCGACTCTCGTTCAATAAGTAGCTTGTACATGTTGATCAAAATTTCCGGCTCAGCACCTAATTTACCACCAATCACAATCACTCCGGCGGCAGTCCCTCGTAATAGCGAAACGATAATAAGAACTGCACAAATCAAGCCGACACCGACAAATACGCGTATTCGAATGAGAGAAGTACGCTCCGCAAAGCGCAATACGTAATCAAATGCCATTGCTAGCAAGGCAACAGGTACAGCGCCGAGGATGATCAAGTCATGGTTGTTCCTATCAATGCCGAGCAGGATCAATTTGCCTAATCCTCCTGCTCCGACGAGCGCCGCGAGTGTTGTTGTTCCTATAACAAGCACCGTAGCCGTGCGAATACCAGACATAATAAACGGTAACGCAAGTGGAAGCTCGACACGCCAAAGTCGTTGCCGGCCATTCATTCCCATTGCATTAGATGCCTCAATCAAGTTAGGGTCAATTTGCCGAATACCCGTGTATGTATTTCGTAAAATGGGCAGTAAAGAATAGATAATGAGTGCAATAATCGCTGGCTTTTTACCAATCCCTACGAAAGGAATGAGCAGCCCTAGCAGTGCTAAGGAAGGAATCGTTTGCAACACTGCCGACGCTCCGATTATTCCTTCTGCCCACCGTGGACGCCTTGTCCCGTAAATGGCAATGGGAATAGCTATGACGACAGCTATCATTAGAGCTATAAATGAAATTTGAATATGTTCACCGATTGCCTTAATGATCTCGAATTTGCGTTCCATAAAAGCTTGATACAACGCGCTCATTGCCTCATCCCTTCTTCGTCTCCAACTGTGTACTACTTGTGGCTATTCCCATAAGCTGAACCGACGAACTCCTTCACAAAATTAGTTGCCGGATTCTGTATTAGCTCCTTAGAGGAACCCACTTGGATGATTACCCCCTCCTTCATCAAACAGACACGGTCGCCAAGTAAAACTGCTTCTTGTATATCATGAGTGACGAACAAAATAGTTTTAGAAATTGTTTTTTTCAGTGCGACCAAATCCTGTTGCAGTTGCTCTCGGCTAATTGGGTCCAGCGCGCTGAACGGCTCATCCATCAAGACGATGTCTGGATTAGCAGCTAGAGCTCGGACTACGCCGACTCTCTGTTGCTGTCCGCCAGAAAGTTCAGCTGGTCGTCTATTTCTATATGTGAACGGGTCTAAACCTACCATTTCAAGCAGTTCATTTACCCTTATGCGGATCGCTTTCGCATTCCATCCTCGCAGCTCAGGAACGATCGAAATGTTTTGTTCTACCGTCATATGAGGAAACAGCGCTATAGACTGAAGTACATATCCGATATTACAGCGCAGTTCGTGAATGTTATAATCACGGATGGGTTTTTCGTCAAGAATGATTGTACCTGAAGTCGGTTCAATCAACCGATTAACCATTTTCATCAGTGTCGTTTTTCCTGAACCACTAGGACCGATAAGAACGAAAAATTCCCCTTTTTCTATCTGCAGATCGATTCCTTGCAAAGCATATGTATTTTCCGAATATTGCTTAGATACTTGCTCAAAACGAATCATGTACTTCCTCCTGCTTGACTAATCTGTTATCACCAAAAAAGACTATATTTGTTAGATATTATGCTTCCTTTTTGTGAAGTTATTTGCCAAGTTCGGAATCCCCTACCGAGTTCATCCTCAAATGCGCTTTCTCAAAAGAGATGCACCCAAAAATGGAAAGTACGCTTTACATTTCATTCATTTCACGATATACTCCTCTTACGGAAAGGTAGCTTTCCATAAGGGGTGTGAACGCATTGAACAACCGGTTAGAAGAAATCCGCAAGCAACGCGGAATTAAGCAAGAAGAATTAGCCGCAGCTCTTGAAGTGTCAAGGCAAACTATCGGTTCGCTTGAAAACGGACGTTATAACCCATCGATCCTTTTAGCGTTCAAGATTGCTCGTTTTTTCGATATGAGTATTGAAGAAATCTTTATTTATGAGGAGGATGGACATATATGAAAAAAACGATTTCGTCTTATTTTCTTACCCTTGTAGGCGTAGGACTATTAGCTGTTGGTCTGTACTTCATCAAAACAATTGATGATCCACATGGTATACTGCGCGTGTTGCCTTATATCTGTGTTGGGCTTGGCTGTGGAATTTTCGGTCACGGGATGGGAGAAATAGTCGTCAGACACGCTATGAAGAATAATCCTGCCGCAGCAAAGCAGCTAGAGATTGAAATAAAAGATGAACGTAATTTGGCAATCGCTAATGGGGCAAAAGCGAAAGCTTATGACATGATGATTTTTGTGTTTGGAGCCTTAATTACAGCAATTGCTTTGATGGGTATAGATTTAATAGTGCTATTGCTATTTGTTTTCACCTATATGTTTATCCTGGGATACTGCACTTATTACCGTTTAAAGTACTATAAAGAGATGTAATTACATTCATTGGTGCCGAGTGGTTTTCGCATATTCACTTATTAATTCGCCCTACTCGCTTAACCGAGTTTTTTATAGTAGAATGATGTCTCAGCTATACTAAACGATTATGGGGTGTTTGAATGTCCATTAGTTTCACAAAAGCGATTACTAATCAGTTACAACAAGAAATTGCTGCCATTGAAAGCAAAATTGTAAACGAAAAGAAAAGAATAGAAAAAGCTCAATCTAAAATTAATCAATTGCAAAGAGATATGAAATTAAGTCAATCGCACAGCGATTTAAGCAGCAAAATGACTCGAATAAATAAGTTAAACGAAGAAATCAAAAACATGAATCGTTTACAAGCAGTTCTCTCCAAGCAGTTAGTTACGAAGAAAACTTCACTTAAGCAGCAGCAAGCCAAACAGCCCTCAAGTCAAGTTTGAATAATAAGTGTATGACTTACGCCATATAACAAACTAGCGGCAGTTTAGGACATGAAAAAGTCCTAGACTGCCGCTTTTTTTTGAACTATAGTAGTTACCCTAATACTGGTGCTAACCCTGCTGCAACTACAACCAAAACTTCTCGCGCCACAACTTCTACTGATTGATCCTGCGGATGTCTGCTCCACTCAATAGCTGATCCAAATATGCCCCAGCTCGCAATGAGGGCGGTAGTCTCGACCGTCACTTGTGAAACGGATGCATCCGTTTGTTCATTTAACCAGGACAATAATAGATGATAAAGTTCCTTTTGTATCGTAATCTCAAATAGTGGTTCAAACTGACGATCAGCCACTGTCATATACTGACGAGTACGGACAAGAAAATCGAAAACGATTAAAATAAGCGTTTGCATACTCTTGGTATCAGATAAAACAGCATTTGGCAGCTCATTCTTCAGCTTTTTTTGAAATTTCTCTCTCATCCAGCACTCAAGAAATGCGTACTTATCTGCAAAATGCGCATAAAATGTGGCGCGATTTACAGTCGCATAAGCCGTAATATCCTGTACTGTAATAGAATAGATATTCTTCTTCTGTTCAAGCAAATCAATAAAAGCTTGCATCAACAATTGATGTGTCCGTTTCACACGGGGATCGTTTGTGTTGGTCGGCATGTATGCTTCTCACCTCAAAGTATAGTTAGGATCGTTCTATAAAATGCTACAGAACAACAAATAGGTAAATGTGTTGTTTAAGCAAAGAATTCAGATGTTTGTTGGTTGTTTAGCTCAAACCGCTCAGTATAACATTAGCACTGACGATGTAGCTTACACAACAATGTAAAATCCAGGTTGGTTCGTTCATTGGTCCAGAAAAACTAGAAAGGATGAGTAATGTGAAAGAAAAATTCTCTTGGAGGTGGTACATGTGATTGTTATTACGACTCCCACTGGCCAGATTGGGCAACAGGTTCTTTACAATGCTATTAACAGTGAAGCAGCTATCCGTGTGATTGCGCGAGATCCTTCCCGGTTATCCAAACTAGTACGCGAACGTGTTGAGGTCGTTCAGGGTTCGCATGATGACTTGAATGTCGTTACGAAGGCGTTTGCAGGCGCTGACAGTGTATTCTGGTTAGTACCTCCGAACCCTAGAGTTGAGAATTCAATGGATTACTATTTAGATTTCACTCGGCCAGCCTGCCAAGCAATCAAGAGTCTTGGGGTGAAACGAGTGATTGGAGTGTCAAGCATGGGTCGCGAGTTCGGCAAAAACGCCGGGTTATTATCGCCAGCATTTGCGATGGACAATTTAATCGAAAGATCAGGCGTGAGCTACCGATCCTTACGTATGCCATTCTTTTTGGAAAATATACTCCACCAACTCGGGGCAATCAAAAACCAAGGTATGTTTTTCATGGCTAATTCTGGAGATCGCAAGCTCGTTACTTGTGCCACCCGAGATATTGCCACAGTGGCTGCTAAGTTGATGCTCGATGAATCCTGGAGTGGCCAGGAAAGTGTCCCGGTGTTCAGCCCCCATCCTTTGACACCAAATGAAATGGCGCGTGTGATGTCTGAAGTACTAGAACAGCCTATCCGTTTTCAGCAGATCTCTCTAGCTGACAATAAAGCAAATTTGATTCAATTCGGGACAGAGGCATGGGCACAAGACTATATGGATATGGTAAACGCTCAAAATGAAGGTATTTACGATAATGATGTCCGTAGTGGGCAGCCTGCCGCAACTAGTTTCCGTCAGTGGTGTGAAGAAGTGCTCAAGCCAGCCTATCAATGCTATGCTACGGTTTGACATTAGGTACAACCTGCCATTTCCTCATTGGATAGGGTTAGTTGAACAAGAAAAAGAGGAGCTGCCGTTGGCAAGCTCCCCTCTTTCTTGTGAATGAATAGCGAACGCTCATTATCTTAGTACTTCATTGTGTTCCATTAGAAAGTTTTTTACCGCCTGATAATAACCATTTAAATCATCAGAGTGGACACCGTGGCCGCATTGTTCGAACACGATCAACTTCGTGTTAGGCCTTCTTGCTTCCATTCGCTTCGCGTGTTCGGTACTAAGAATGAAGCTTTTCCCACCGTGTATAAGCAGGATCGGGCAACTCGACGCTAACCAGTCCTCCCACCATATACCGTTGGATAGGGGAACGGATACTTGCAGTCCTTTTAGATCTGTTCTGAAACCCCAACCGAGTTCATCCTCAAATACGCTTTCGGCAAAATAATCGATGGCCCTGAGCCCAATACTTGCTAGCGATCGTCTCAGTTCCTTCAAAGAAGGCGAGCGAAAAGGAAGTTTGTCGGCAAAAGAGAAGTCAGCGTTAATCTCCGCACCGATATCCTCGACGATAATGGTTTTTACCAATTCGGGATATTGGGCCGCGAATTGATAAGCATTTAATCCACCCAAGGAGTGCCCCAGGATTGTAACTGGCTGTCCCCCTAGCTCTGACTGAATTAGATTCAGAATATCCTTCACATAATGATCCCTTGTGTATTCCACCCCGGATGGATGCTCGCTCCAACCGTGTCCACGTTGATCCAATGAAATAATCCGCCAATCTTTGAACCGCACAGCCAGCTCCGAGAATGATCTCGCATTAGCCATATATCCATGCAGCATAACAAGCACTCGTTCGCTATCTCCGCCATAATCCAGATAAGAAAGCCGAAGATTTCCAGATTGAAAGAATTTCCTTGCTACCGAGCTATGATTATTTGTACTCGACATTATAATGTCACTCCCCTTATTCAACTCTACTCTCCCACAACCTCCGAGGGATCAATATCAGATCTTTTCTTTTGTAAATGTCCATATAAACCTGCCAACACGGCGGCTATCGCCATAAAGATCGCGCTAGACGCGACGCCGAATTGCAAACCGTAACGTTCGACACCCATGCCCCCAACGATAGGACCGATAATCTGCCCCGAAGCGAAAAAGGCAGTGGCTACGCTAAGACATTTCGCATAGATGTGATCAGAGACCTGTCTCCGAAGTAGTGCAGTTGTCATCAGCGGCGGGGTAATAAAGGAGACCATCCCGAGTATGACCGCGCCTAATGCTGTTACAAACAAATTATTGGTGGTTACGCCAATTACCCCTAGCGTCCCCAGCGCTAACCCAGACGCAAGTGTATACCCATTTGGCCAGCGGTCGATCGCTCTGCCCCCAATCCATCCATTAAAAAGACCCGCGAACCCAATTGTGGACCAAATCAAACCTGCATAGAGAGATGGAACGCCTTTGCTCACTAGATAGGGAATCAAATATGTGAAATAGATGATGTATCCCCAACCGAAGAAGAAATAAGATCCGATTAAAAATAAGAGCTTCTTTGGATTCAACAAGAAACTGTAGACATTATCGTGTCCGAGGCTTGGAACCGACGGCGAGCGTATTTTTCTTGAGGATCCTTTCTTTACAGTGACTAGCTCGAACCCGAAAGCCGCAATGACACCGAATACGCCCATAGATGCCCAAGCATACCGCCACCCTTGTAAGTGAGAAGGATCGATGGTGATTGGAGCGAATAATCCCGTAACTAGAATTCCGGCAGAACCTCCCAGCCAGATAAGCCCCGACGCCACTCCTCGTTCCGTTTCTCGAACAGCTTCCATCGCTATAGACAAGACTAGTACCGTTGCGAAAGCGGAGAACAAACCGATTGCGAACCGCCATAACCCGAGTTGAACAAAGTGATGGCTAAATGACGAACCGATCATGGCCAGTCCGAGCAAGAAACACGACAATCGATTGATAACAGGCTTCTGTTCCGGAAACTTGGAGATCAAAGGAGACAGACACAAGGTACCGACCAAATATCCAATAAAGTTGACCGTTCCTAATATGCCCAATTGACCGTAGCTCCCTCCGATCTCTCTCTGTATCCCAGGCAAGAACATACCGTAAGAGAGCCGAGAAAAACCGAGAATGACGACAAACAAAAGTGATGCCCACAGAGTAATCCAACTGAATGCCGATTTCGTGCCCATAGCCCATCTTCCCCTAAAATGTTATGTTGATCCTAGTGTACAATCGGAGGTATATTTTGTAAAATTGAATTATATGAATGAATCATTCATAAATCTTAAAGCAACGAGGATAACAATGGATCTTCGAGCCCTAAAAACCTTTGAAGCCTGCGTGCGTCTTGGTCATTTTCAGAAAGCTGCAGAGGAATTACAATACGCTCCATCAACAGTAACCCTTCAAATTCAACGTCTTGAAGCCGATCTCGGAGTTTCTTTGTTCGTGCGCGATGGCAAACGTGTGATCGTATCAGAAGCTGGCCGGTGGCTCCATCGTGAGGCTTCCGTTCTGCTCAAAGCGGTCGGGTCCATGAGGCAGACCGTCTCCGATATCGCAGCGGGGGACGGTGGAACCGTTCACTTCGCCGCAATTGAGCCCATAGCGAGCCAGAGACTTGCAACCGTCGTAGCCGACTTTTGTGCAACTCGCCAGAAGGTGCAATTAACCATGGAAGTGAGCGGCAGCAAATCAATTTCGGAGAGGGTTCGGTCTGGTGAATTGGATTTCGGCATATGCTCGACTCCATCTGCTTCTTTCATGCTGGAGTTTGAGCCACTGATTGAGGAGAAATTAGGAGTCATGATGAGAGCGGATCATCCGCTAGTCCATCAAAATGATATCTCGGTAAGTGACCTCGCCGGAATGACCGTTCTTGTCAAAGAACCTACTTGCATTTACCGGGAGTTATGGGAAAAGGCACTCTCTCAAACCGGCAATAATCCCTTCTCTTACCTTGAAGTTGGAAGTTTTTTTGTGATTCAGCAAATGATCAAAGAAGCATTCAGTGTAGGCATTGTTCCGATTTATGATGGCCTGGAACTGGAAGGATCCGTTGTTATCAAGCCTTTCACCGACATGAATCCTCTAGTGTCCTTGGGCATCGTTTATAAAGATAAACAGTTCTTGGGTAAGGCAACATTACTATTAATGGACGCAATCAAAGCTAGGTTCTAAGCAGACGAAACAGCAGCAGCCATGGACGAGAAATAAAAGTCCTAGACTGCTGCTGTTTTCGCTGCGAATAATCCCCGAGTCTTAGGACTCGTATGGATCGTCACTAATCTTAGCGTTCTATAAAGTGGATATATCGATAACGAATCGGTACCGAACGTCGCTGCGTAGAATTCGCTCATAGGCTTCATCTACTTGATCAGCACCGATAACCTCGATTTGAGGAATAATGTTATGCGCGGCAGCAAAATTAAGCATTTCTTGCGTTTCCGGAAGTCCACCTACAAAGGATCCCGCAATACTGCGACGACTCATGATTAGAGAGAAAACGTTGTATTGACTCGGTTCCGCCGATGCTCCGACATTAATCAATGTCCCATCTAGGCGAAGCAGCGATAAGTACAAATCCACATCAATGTTGGCGGATACTGTGTTTAGAATCAGGTCGAAACGGCCTGCTAGCGTGTTGAAAGTTTCAGGATCAAGCGTTGAAAAGTAATGATCCGCGCCAAAGTTCAATGCTTCTTTCTCCTTATCTTTTGCGCGGCTTAATACGGTAACTTCAGCACCCAGAGCATGTGCAAACTGTATTGCAATGTGACCAAGACCACCCATCCCCAGAATCGCTACTCTTTTTCCTGGCCCAGCATTCCAGCGTTTCAATGGGGAATATGTGGTAATACCAGCGCACAAAAGCGGACTTGCAACATCTAGCTCCAAACCATCCGGGATCAGCACAACGAATCTTTCAGTAACAACAATGTTCTGGCTGTAACCTCCATAGGTTGGATTGCCTTCATAGTCCAAGGAGTTGTAGGTGGCCACATTTCCTTTTAAACAATGCTGCTCTTCGCCACGGAGGCAGTACTCGCACTCTCCACAAGAGTCCACATAGCAGCCTACGCCGACTCGGTCACCTACAGCAAATTTCGTTACCTTCTCACCTACTGCCGTTACAATCCCGGTAATTTCATGTCCAGGCACCATAGGAAAAATTCCTCCTGCCCAATCCCCATGAGCAATATGAATATCGGAATGGCAAATACCGCTAAACTTTATATCAATCGAGACATCATCAGGTCGTAACGCTCGTCTCTCAATCGTGGTCTTCTCAAATTTCGCTTTAGCCATTGAAACACTTAAAACGTGTGTTTTGCACATGGGTGTAATCTCCTATTCAATAAATTTACTAGTAAAACGCTTTGACAAATCTATTATCTAATTTACCTCCTTTCCGTTTCTATTGAATAGAACGCACAATTTTGTAAGTACAGATACTTTTTGTATGATAGGATAACTTTTGATCCTGTTTCTCACTTTCTCAAATAAAAAACATAAATAACCAACCGCGGTGGGTTGGTTATTTTCTACGTAGAATACTCCTCTTGAAAATTGTTTCAGGTTTCAATTCTAAATAGACTATAATACACTTTATAAAGTTATTAGTTGAAAGGATGTGTCCTACACTTGATCCCATCAAGCAGTTCAATTCACCAAATTCCCTATTATAAGAACTATTGGGTATCCCGAATGTTATCCTCAATTGCCTTCCAGATGCTTTCCGTAGCCATTGGTTGGCAAATGTATGAATTGACCCACGACGCCTTCAGTCTCGGTCTTGTTGGCTTAGCGCAATTTCTCCCAATGGTTCTACTTACATTGGTTGTGGGACATTTCGCAGACCGCTATGATCGGCGATATATTGTCTTTCTATGCCAGATCGTAGAGGCCGGTATGGCCTTATTACTTTTGTTAGGTAGTCTTACAGATTCGCTAGGCCAGAGTCATATCCTAATAATGGCTGCCGTTCTAGGAGCCTGCCGTGCTTTCGAAGGCCCTTCCTCTTCGGCATTGTTGCCTCAATTAGTACCAAAAGAATTCCTTCAACAGGCTATATCCTGGAACACCTCGGTCGGACAATTATCACAGATACTCGGGCCTTCGATGGGAGGATTACTATATTGGGCGGGTTCATCTTTCGTTTATACGGTTGCTTCACTCGCCCTTCTAACTGCGGGTATCCTAACCTTCTTCATCCGTTCAAATCCTATAGTGCGCAAATCCGAGCCGGTTTCCCTGCGTTCCCTGTTCTCCGGAATCATGTTCGTTTACCGCCAACCGATAATCCTTGGGACGATATCACTTGACCTTTTTGCTGTACTGCTGGGTGGTGCCACTGCTCTACTGCCGATTTTTGCCCAGGATATCCTTCATACGGGACCATGGGGACTAGGATTAATGCGAACCGCACCAGCCATCGGTGCCTTGCTAATGTCTATTATTTTGGTCTATTATCCACTAAAGAAAGCTGTTGGCTACATGCTATTTGCAGCCCTTGCCGTCTTTGGATTGGCAACTATGCTTTTCGCCGTTTCGACCAATTTATTCATTTCCCTTGTGGCATTATTCCTTATTGGTGCTTCTGATGTGATTAGCGTCATCATTCGGTCATCCCTCGTACAACTGCAAACTCCAGATGAAATGCTGGGGCGGGTCAATGCCGTTAATTCCCTCTTTATCGGTACTTCCAATCAGTTGGGAGAGTTCGAATCGGGTACATTAGCCGGATTTATTGGAGCGGTTCCAGCAACCTTAGTCGGTGGTATCGGTACAATTGTAATTGCTGGACTCTGGATGTTCCTGTTTCCATCACTTCGAAAAATGCGGACTTTATCCGAACAGTCATAATTCCAAATCAAGAAGCGAACTCAATAAGAGGTACTGCTTGTATTTATCCATCTATGAATAATTCAGCATTACTTCTAGTTAATAACTATCAATTGTGTGTATAATATCAAACAGGAAATGATAATTCAGTAGAATAGGAAGTGTTCTCTTTGGATACATACGACGATTTATTAATGACTTTGCTACAGGAAGAAAATGAACTCAAGTTTTCCGCTTTCACGAATGAAACTGCTTACAGGGTTGGCAACAGGATTATAGAAAAAGCGATGAGAGAGAATAAATCAATTGTCGTCGATATTCGAAAAAACAATGAGTTGTTATTTTACAGCAGATTGGACGGTACATCTTCTCATAACGATGAATGGGTCTCATGGAAAAATAACGTCGTCCATCACTTCGGGCATAGTTCCTATTATATGCACGTATTTCTGAAATCAACCGATTCAACGGTGGAAGCCTCTGGCCTCAATCCGAATGACTTCAAGGCTGAGGGTGGCGCCTTTCCGTTATTGCTAAAAGATGAAGGCATTGTAGGAACAATTTCAGTATCAGGACTGCCAGGTGACGAAGATCACAAGATGGTTACTTCTGTACTAAAGGATTTCCTCTTAGGAACTAGTCAATGAAGGTTAGCTAAAGTATACAAGGTCGGTTTGTCATGACAGACAAGCCGGCCTTTCAATTATACTTACATACAGTGACAGATTCGGCTTGATAGGCTAAACCGACCCTTTTTCTTTTAAACGCTCCTCCGAGCTCAATATAGTCCAGCATACATATGGCGACATCGTCATAAACAACATCAAGCTCTTGAAGTCGGCTGAACAAGTGACCGGCTATTTCTGCCTCGGAATATGCCTTGATCGTCTCTGGAATCGGAATGGGCAAGGTTTCCGTTGTTACATGTAGATGAATCGAATCTGTATGCACTCTTGAATCAATCATTGTTCCCGGACACATAATGGACCAATCGAGTTGAGTCTGTTGTAACCTTGCGAAATTCAAGTTGTGATTCCTATACTCAGTTGGGAAGCCAGGTAAATTGTTACCGATAAGATTGGTAAATGGAATATCGAGCAAACCGGCTCCTCCCATTATCCATACTCTCCCAGAGAAATTAGGTTGGACTTCACATTGGCTTATAATGTTATCGATAATACGAACAAACTCTTCTCCCTGCCCCGCATGCCCGGCTGCAATAATAGCAGCGTCTTGATGCGCGAGCGCCTCACCAACGCTAACCGGGTCCATGATATCGTCCACGATCACCTTCACATGCTTTGCGGATTGCTCCCCTAATTGATCATAAAGCTTCTCAGAATTTCGTACAAATGCGGTCATTTCGTGCCCCATTTTTATCCCTTGTGCCAGCACTCTTTTGCCTGTATTCCCCGTCGCTCCAAAAACAATAATTTTCATTGTTCATTCCTCCTCTTTAATGGCTCCCAATATTTGGTTAACTCAAGCTTAGCATCGCTTCGAAATTATGTTAAGAACCCACTTTAAAGTAGGGTACTTACTTGAAAGTAAGTATGCCAGAAAGAGGTAGCCTATTTTGTCAGCCGGAGGTTGGGAGGATTACCAGGCGTAAACGCCCTTCTCGTCCAAGAATTCGGCGTTATGACGTTTGCCATCTGTCGCATAACCCACAATAATCGCAGCTGCGGCTTCTTTTGATTTACCGCCTGCGGCATTGCCGTTAAGATCTGTTGAGGTGAATCCAGGCGTTACCGTGAATACTTGAGCGCTGCTGTTTCGGACTTCATAAGCCATTGACAGTGTCATGGCATTGTTGGCCGTTTTAGATGAGTTATAATCAAATGCATTTAATGTAAACTCAGCATTTTGCATATGGTCCAGAGAAGCCATATCGGTCGATACATTCATGATTGTGCCTTCGTTATGTTTAATTAAAGGGAACAAGCGCTGGTTCAAACGGAAAGTGCCGAAAAAGTTAACTTCGAATGCATTCCGCAGATCCTCCTCTTTGGTATCCATAAAAGAGCGGGAGAAAGCCCCAGGCATCCCAGCATTATTGATTAGAAGCTTCAAGTCAGGATAATTCTTGTTGATTATCTCGGCTGCGTGTTCGATGGTTTTCAAGTTTCCCATGTCGATCTGTACAAATTCTACGTCTAACCCCTTGGAAGTTAACTCGGAAGCAGCTGCTTCACCTCGTTCGGCACTTCGTGCTCCAAGGAGGACTTTCCAGCCTGCTTCACCTAACTGTTTAACAATTTCAAATCCAATTCCTTTATTTGCTCCGGTTACTAAAGCGGTTTTTTTCATGCGAATCCTTCTTTCCCTCATTGATTTTTCTTTTACGATTTATAAGTTACTATGCTACACTTAGTGTAGGTCAACAATTATTTTTTATAAAAGAGGGTTAGTATGTTAACGATTGGAGAAGTGGCTAAGGAAGTCGGAATCAATATTGGAGCCATCCGCTTTTACGAAAGAAAGGGACTACTCAAACCAGCTGCCCGAAACGAGCAGAATAACCGTCTATACACGGATGATGATCTGAGCTGGCTGGTTTTTATCAAGTGTCTTCGCGAAACCGGGATGAGTGTGGAGGAGATCAAAAAGTATTATGATAAGGTGAACGAAGGAACCTCAACCCTGCCGGAGAGAATCAAACAGATTGAAGATCAGAAGCAAAAGCTGTTGAAAGATATTGAGGAGAAGGAGGCACAGCTCGTACATTTGGAAGAAAAACTGAAGCGCTATTATCGCGGGGAAAATTATTAATTTAAAGGATCATGACAATCGTCGGCTTGCCCGCGCCCTTGGAGCCAAGCAAGGCGAAATCTCGCCTCGCTTCACTTCAAAATTGACGCCCTTTAGGATTTCAGTGTTCATGGTCTTTTCTTTTTACTTTCTTGGACAACAGATTCCTGATATAGGTCAGCGTAAGTTTTTGAGTCTTTGATTAGATCGTCGCAGAAAGCCGCTACGTCACTGCCCGTCACTTCGAGTACGCCCTTCCCCAAGGCCGCCCCTTCTTCAAAGAGATCAATAATTCCCGAGAGCAAACCCGTCCCGTCAGTAAGCTCTATTGGGCCAACCTTAAAGAAATAGGTTTGAATCTCTTTATAAACAATCTGATAATCTTGCGGAAGCGCTTTGACACGCGCCACGTGCGCACGCCACTCTTTTTTGCCTTTGATGATATCTTGTATGCTCATATTATCCTCCTATTTACCTAATTTTTTAGCGATATTCGTGTTGAGCTGCTCGCGCCACTTGTCGCGATAAGACTTTGCCCCTTCTTCGCCGGCCAGCGCTGAACAGAACCCTTTGATATCGTCACCCAATACCTCTAGGACACTCTGACCGTCCGCCGCCGTTTCTTCGAGCAGGCCAAGCACACCGTCAAGAATTGGCATAAGATTGCGACCAGTGAAATCGGAGTGTGGCCAAAGATTGGCATTGATTTTTCCCCATGCCGCTTGATAATCAGCTGGCAGTTTTTTGACTCGCGATTCAAAAGTTTTCATTTCTTTCGTCATGTCGCTGCCGGTGATTTTCTCCCAAAAATTCATTATTTTTGCTCCTTTAACTCGTTAATTTTTGATGATACGAATTCCCATTTTTCCCAGAACCTCTGCAGTTCCTCGCGCCCCGCTTCGTTAATCGCGAAAAACTTTCGCGGCGGTCCCACGTCTGAAGGCTTTTTGGTGATCTCCACCAACTTGTTTTTTTCAAGCCGGATCAAGATGGTGTACACCGTTCCCTCCACTACATCTGTAAAGCCGAGGGCGTTCAGCCGTCGCGTTATTTCGTAGCCGTAGGTTTCTTTCCGGCTTATAATTTCAAGAACACAGCCCTCAAGCGCCCCTTTGAGCATTTCCGTTAGATTTTCCAGCACAATCACTCCTTGCTATTCTGTATGACTGGTATGAAGTATTACTTACTACCACTACAAAGTAACACGTAGTAGATGTATTGTCAATAGTGTTTGCACTGATACGGATTATTACACAGTTCAGGCACGAATAATGTGAGAATAGTCATATCATTTTCGTGAAGAAGGTCACTAATCTATAAAGATGCACTCTGGTAAGATCAATACATAAGAAAAAACGAGGGAGTGTTCAGAATGATCGGAAAAGCAGGTATGATATGCGGATTATGTATAATTGCAGGCGGAGTAATCGGAGGTGTCGCGGGAGCAAAAGAACTAGGTTACGAATTAGGCTCTGCAGCATGTGTCGTCATTATGGGCGTTGCGGTCCTATTGAATCAAAAGCATCGTGAAAGAAATCGTAAACAGATTTAAAGATAAGGAATCTCAGCGGCCGACAATATTCTGTGAATGTAAGAAGGATCCGCTGTTGCGGATCCTTCTTTTGTTTGATCGAACATTAAATTCGCCTTCCACCGTGCTTATATCCTCTTGCTTTATTTTTCTCCATCTTATTTTCTATTGCTGTTGCAAGGTCAAGGTTATACTCCCCACACGCGTTAAAAATCCGTATACAGACATCAGCCAATTCTTCCGTTATATTAGACCACATGACATCCTCAGAATCTTTCCTATATGCTTCAAGGGCTTCCGATAACTCTGAATGCATAAGAGCAATTAAAGTACCAAATTCTCTTTTTTCCTCGTGCCAGCCATTTTGCTTTGCAATCTCAAATGCATCACTGCATAGGTCATTGATCGTTTTATTATTAAAAACTTCAGATGCCACTCTCTCATCCCCAAATCATCAAAATGTTATTAATTTCCTATTCAATTATATCATCATATTATTCCATCATCCTGCCCCTAAGATTTGACGGTACGTCTATTTGATGGGAATAGCAGACCCCATCCAAGTTCATAATACATGAAGATGATACGGAGAGGTGTGTTTCTAATTCCAGTAAATATATACACGGCTTTGAAAGATACCATCAAATCGAATGATTTGGTGCAATCTGTGCATACTATTCATGGTAAACGGATTCACTTTACATATTGCAAAGCGATTGTAGACCAGAAACTTATTCACCACGAATTATTACATCGGCTCCAAATTTCAGAATCAGAAATTAATCATCTTCTTGCATTAAGAAGTTTGATTCCACTGGAAAATGTCTCATTATCTTCAAACGCGAACGAGGTTTCACAAAGTTTAGTTAAAGGCTTCATTTATGTTCAACTTGAGCCTGATTTGAATGAAGGGCTTTTAATCCCTATTGCGGATCTAAAGCGCGGATATCGTAGTAATAATGAAGCGGATAACGAATACAGCGTTATTGGCCCAAAAGTCGGCTTTGTTGAAGATATCGATACCAACCTAAATTTAATCCGAAAGGAACTTATTTCGGAGAATTTACGATTCGAGGAATGCATCGTAGGTTCACTTTCACAAACAAGAGTAACGATTATTTATTTGGATGGTGTCTGCAACCCCCAGCATGTAAATACAGTAAGACAACGAATCGTAGATGCTGACGTTGACATGTTATTTGACAGTTCTATTCTTGACCAGATCATAGCAGATAAAGCAAATTCACCATTTCCATTATTTATGTCTTCAGAACGCGTAGATAGGGCAAAATTTAATTTGATGAACGGACAAGTGGTCATATTAAGTAGTGGGTCCCCTTATTTCATTTCTGGACCTACCACCGTATTTGATTTTTTCGCCTCGCCGGAAGATTATTACTTGCCCTGGATTTTGGGTTCCTTCTTTCGGTGTATCAGGTATTTTGGAGTTTTAATATCCATTCTTGCTTCTCCGGCCTATGTAGCCATATTAACCTTTCATTATTCCGTCATACCGCAGTCGCTTCTTGGTCCGATCATCGAATCTAGAACGAATGTTCCCTTTGCACCATTTATTGAAGTTTTGCTGATGGAATTTACAGTCGAGATGTTACGCGAAGCTGGAGCCAGATTGCCTACTAAAGTCGGACAAACGCTCGGGATTGTTGGCGGTATTGTACTCGGTACAGCAGCGGTTCAAGCTGCTCTTACTAGCAACATCTTAATCATCATTGTCTCACTATCTGCCCTCCCATCCTTTGCCACCCCGATATTCAAAATGGCTAATACAATCCGTTTTTTAAGGTTTCCTTTGATTATCTTAGCGGCAGCATGGGGCGGATTAGGCATTATGATTGGTTTAGTCATTCTTTTGGGCCATTTGCTGCGATTAAAATCATTGGGTACTCCTTATCTAGTTCCTTTGTACCCATTTCGTTTCCGTGATTTCACAGATAGTTTAATTCGATCTTCTCTTAATCTTACTGAAAATCGACCAAATTTTTTACGCCCTCTCAGGAACAAACGATATAAGGTAAGTAAAGCGAAAGATAATAATGATGACTACAATAACGAATAAATTTGTAAGTAAGGGAATTATCGTCAATGAAAAGATATGTCACTCTTATTTTCTTTTGCTTCCTTTTATCAGGATGCGCAAAAGAGCAGATCATAGATCGGATCAAACTCATTCAAAGTATAGGTTGCGACTTGCAAGGAGATACATTAAGAGTTAGCGGGACCTATCGTGCTTATGAGAAGAAATCAAACTTGTTTTTACTTGAGGGAGAAGCTAAATCGCTTTATGAGGTACTTAATGCTTTCACCTCGCAATCGGATCACCCTATTGCAGTCGGTCAATTGCGGACTTTAGTCATCAGTGAAAAAATAGCAAGAAATGGAATTTCCGAACTTGCCAGTACCATTGTTCGAGATCCTCTTATTAGCAATCGTTCGACACTTGTTTTAACAACCGATCAGTCAAGTGATATCTTAACAGAAACTTTGAAATACCCACCCATCTATTTATCAAATCTGATCAAACAAAATATGGAGAACGGGAATACCCCTTCCACAAACGGCCATATATTTCTTGACCAATTTTTTGGAGAAGGACAGGATGTTTTTTTGCCGCTTATAGTTAAAGGACCTAAAGATGTTTTGCAAATGGACGGTGTAGGTGTTTTTCGTGGTGAGAAATTAAGGCTTTTGCTGACAAATGAAAAAGGTTTATTTATTAAACTTCTTAAAGATGATAAAAACGATATCCGCTCAAGCACATATAGCTTCAAAAATGATCAAGACGAGCAAATTTCTTTTAAAATTATTTATTCAGAAAAAAAAATGATCGTAGAAAATGAAATAGCCACAATTTCGCTCCATCTAAATATTGACCTTGGCGAGTATCCGGCAACCTTAAATGTTTTTGAAAACAACAACGATATGCTTAATTTAAAAAAACAAATTGAAGTTAACTTAACTGTTAAAATCAAAGCCCTGCTAGAAAATTTCCAGATGAATCTTGTCGATCCAATTGGGATAGGCAATCTTTATAGTACTCGTCATAAGAAATGGAATGAGCAGAAATTTACAGCTCAAATTTACCCAAACATCAAATTTAATGTGAGCACAGAAGTTGAAATATTATCATTGGGAGTTGGGCAATAATGCAGAACGTGGTAAAGGATAACTACACAGTTTCCGGCTTCTTTGTATTTTTCCTCATCCATGCTTCTATCGTCGGGATTGGTGCATTAAGTTATCAACATTTCGTTTTTGAATTTGCAGGCAATGATGCTTGGATCTCGGTCCTTTTAATGGGTTTAAGCCTTCATGTTATCATTTGGATGATATTTAAAATGCTTGGCAATCCAGCCAAAGATATTATTGACTTACATCGCATCCTATTTGGTAAGTTTCTAGGGAATGCGATTTCACTAATTTTCGTTGGTTACTATTTTATATTAGCTTTAACTGTCTTTCGCGGCTATATAGAAATCATTCAAATTTGGATGTTCCCCAATCTTAGAACGTGGATTCTGGCAACTTTATTCATCATTGTTATTTATCACGTCGTTTCTGGAGGATTTCGAGTAATAGCCGGCTTTTGCCTTTTTGGGGTCATTTTCTCCTGGCTGCTGCCATTGTTACTGTACTTCAATATTAAATATGGACATTTTATTAATGTGTTGCCCATGTTTAATCATTCTATCAACGATTTGCTCACGTCTTCTAAAAATTCAGGCATCATGTTTATAGGATTCGAAGGTTTACTGATTTATTTTCCTTTTATTAAATCCCCAGAGAAAAATGTAAAATGGGCTCATCTCAGTTTATTTTTACTCACACTCAAGTACTCCGTACTCATTTTTGTAACCATCATGTATTTTAGTAAGGGGCTATTAAAGCATACCTACTGGCCGACCCTTGTCATGATAAAAGTCATTGAGTTTTCCATTATTGCAAGAATTGAATTTATTTTCATTTGCATCTGGTTTATGATCATTATCCCCATGCTTTGTCTCTCGATTTGGAGTTGCACTCGAATAATAAAGAGAGTTACGAAGCTTAAACCCACATTGTCACTACTCCTGATCCTTGTAGCACTCTTTCTGGCAACTCTACCGTTGAACGATCGTGTTAAGATTGAGTGGTTAGGAAAAAATGTAGTTGAGATTGGATTCTATTGTATATATGTGTATATTCCATTACTCTTTATCCTTTCAATGATTCGCAGCAAAATCTCACAGAAAAAAACAAAGACGATACAGTTCGAATAATCCTCTTAGGTTTCATTCGCTCTAAGTCATGATAAAAACCCTCCCAATAAATAATCTCTAGCTTTGCTAGAATTGGGAGGGTTTAATTTAGACGTTAATTGCATACAAGCAGACTTCTTCCTCTGAACCCGCATATGGGATCATACTTTCAAAATGCAACCCCAATTTTTCTAATAGTTTGGCCGATGCATGATTATCTTCAGAGGTAATAGCTACAATACGTTTTAACGCTAAAATGGATTGAGCATAACGCATCACTGCAGAAGCGGCCTCGTAGGCGTATCCTTTCTCCGAAACCCAAACGATCATACATGGCTAGAGCTCCTTTTAAAATATAGTCCCGCGCGTCTTCGATGGTTCTTACTCCTCTATCGCCTATGTACTGGATCCAAGAAGGATCGTTCACTAGCTCAAGGATAAAAGCCGCATCCTCAATTGTTTGTTGACGAAGAATCAGCCGTTCAGTTTCTAGTACTTTCAAAGTAAGTCCCCCCTCTCATACCAGTTCCAGCTCGGAAGCGAGTCTATACAGACTGTGCAATCCACTTAGCTGTTCTCGGTTCCGATGAGCTAGTGCTGCACGGGCCGACTCGATCAGCGCTTGCATGGCTGCTAAATCCCATGAAGGCAGGCTCCGGACCGCTTGTTTCAAGCGTACGGTATCGTTCGAATACATCATCTTTTGCGTTGATTTCAGTATCCGCACCTTCACCTCTTGAAACTTATCATACAATCGGTAATTGTTGTCTTCATGCCGCGCCGCGGCGATTAATCCGTCATGTTCCCAATACCGGAGCGTCGAAGACGGGATGCCGGCAGCCGCGGACATTTCCCCTATGGTCATCCATCCGGACCCTTCGTCACTATTGACAGTCAGACCCTTCATCAGTCCCTCCGCTTCCTCTAGGACAAACTTGTCTTCATGCGTTGCTGCCTGGGCGTCATTAATTAGCCAGAGGGCTGGCCCTAGTTCTCGTCTCTGAAAATGAGTAAGTACCGCCGAGGTAATTTCCATGCCGAACCCCGGGGACATCGCGACAATGCATGCAAAGTAAGCAGCATGTTCATTCGTATATACCCTGTAACCATTGGAAGCCCGATTGGCTGGAGGAACGATTCCCTTGGCTTCGTAATTTCTAAGCGAACTAGTACTGATGCCTAACTGATTGGCAATTTCCGCGGGACGTAAGGATCGGCTCATGAAATCACCCTCCATAAGAATGAATGTCTAAACTGCTTGTAAGGTTTATGATTTCTTTTGCATATAATTCAATATAAAATAAGTAAAACCTTTGCATTTGCTTTAATGTTATACAATCAATCTGAAACTTAAAAAAGTTGGAGGTATACGTTTATGCCAATAATCACATTGAATCCGGACATGTCGATTGGCCAAGTGGCCGCGGCTTTGTCCGAATATGTGGAGCTAAGCTGGGAGAGCGTGCTTCAGACGAATGTCCAAGAACTTACTGCCCTATTTCCTGAATTAGAGGACTCTACCTATGGAATGTATTTGGATCGACTCATTCCGCAGGCCTGGCAAGAGCTTGAGCGATGCGGATTTCAACCGGCGGAGCCTGCTCACGCAGGGGATTTTGTTATTGCGGGATGCCTAAATTTTCGAAACTCGTTGGAAAAAGCCGAATGGGGCAGCCCCGGGCGGGAAATTCGAGTCTTTTGGATCGTGCTGAATAATCGTCACAACCAGCCCATCGGCACACTCGTCCTGGAATTCGCCCACTCCCACCTTCAGTTTGATGTTCCCGAACTGCCCAAGTTCTCAGCCCTTACTGAAACTGAGCGCACTGAAATTAAGTCCATAATTTCACTAAAGCAAAAAAAATGATCTATTCCGCAAGTATTGTGTAACCTTTCTAGTTGAAATCCGTATGAATGTGATAGATTTCGCCAAAATGATAGACGCTGCGATAATCACCACTACATAAAACGGAGGCATTCATATGGCATTTACAATAAGTAATTTAACGGATAACAGCAATGTTGTGATCAAAGAGAAATTGGGACCTTTCAGTGTGCTTGAATATAAGCAGGATTTGAGCAGCACCACCATTGCAGACGCACAAGCCAACTTTTATATGACTAAGAGCAATATGAAAAAAAGGCAGGTCATGGTTGAACTGAACGGTGAAATCATGATGAGTGCAGGCGCGATGCAGTATTATGTCGGCAATATTGAAATGACTTCAGGGGTTAAAGGGGCTGGCGGCCTGCTTCGCAATCTCGTTTCAGGTGCCGTATCCGGGGAAAGTGCCATCAAACCCTTATATAAAGGGCAAGGAACCATCATGATGGAGCCGACCTACAAATATTTGTGGCTGATCGATGTAGACAATGACCATATTGTGCTGGATGACGGTCTTTTCCTGGCCTGCGAGTCGTCACTCCAAACGCAAGTGGTATCCCGCAAGAACTTGTCTTCCGCTGCGCTCGGAGGCGAAGGCCTATTCAATCTCAGCGCCAGAGGCAAAGGTGTGCTTGTTGTGGAGGCACCGATTCCTTCGGAAGAAGCGGTCATTGTTGAGCTGAAAAATGATGTGCTTCGAGTAGATGGAAATTTCGCAATGATGTGGTCGCATTCGTTGGATTTTTCTGTGGAACGGTCGGGGAAATCATTGCTCGGGTCCGCAGCCTCCGGCGAGGGGCTTGTCAACGTGTACCGGGGAACGGGTCTCGTTTGGCTAGCACCGTTGTCCACCTATAAGTAAATAAGCAAGTGGCGGCTTGGGGTGACGAATCCTTGCCGCCATTTTTTTGGGGTTCAATCCTGGTTTCAACGCAATTTTTACATCCTGCTAATTCACCCATGACAATTCTTTCGTACAATGAAGACAAACTTCATGCAAACGGAAGCGGAGGCTGGGATCAATGAAGACAATGAAAATAGTTTGGATATGTTTTGGTCTGTTTTCCCTGACAGCAATCGGCGTAAGCGCTAACGGATTACTCTCCGATGATCAACCCCTCCAGCCCACGGAAACGAATCCAGTCGTCATTCCTTACTCTCCGGAAGCGTACGGTTCGACGGCGCAATTTGAGTATCAATTCGAATGGCAGGGCGGTAAAATCGAGGCTAATCCACAGTAAAGACGCGGATAAACATTCTCAAAAGCTAACTGACTCCATGACTTTATTTTATACCTTTTTGCTGGTGGGCGTAAGCGTCTTCGGCAACCGTGTACAGCAGCTTGTAAAACGGGTTTTCCCTGTCAATTTTCCACTGATGCATGTAGATCAGCATCTGATTAATAACGGTATCGAATTCAATGACCGTATTGTCCATTCCTTTATTAACATAAGATTCGGCTTTTTCTTTCTCCTGCACCGTAATTTTCTTGCTATCGAAAAAGCTCGAAATGTATCTCTGCACACCGCTAGTGCCGCCTTTGCGAGGATACTCTAGCTTCATGTTGAGCAGAGATAGCTGCTCTTGTGAGAACTTACCCGAGCTGAGAGTGGTTATCAACTTGTCCAAATCCTGATGGCGCTTATTCACGAGCTCCTTCACATCGTCCTCGCTCGTGTTCGGGGCGAAGGCGAAGAACAACGGCGTGTTGCCGAACTTCTCTGAGATGGATACGTGCGTAAATTCGTGGGTAAGCGACCCTAGCCGTTCCGCTGAACCGCCCGGCGCATTGAGATTGTGATTGACCACATACTTCTCCTTCACACCTTTTTTCTTCTCCGAATTGTTCGTAAACCGTGCTCCCGGGTTCAACGCGTTCATCTTGATATTGCCCTTATTGTCCAAAACATCTTTCAACACCATCTTCGTAATCTCTGGCGTATTCGAATCCTCGGCTATATCCACCAATCGGTCGGCCTCGTGTTGCAATACTTCTTCGATGTCTCCAGGAGTCTTTCTTAGCTCCACGATAATTTTATCAAACATCGGGCCGAATACGATGTCGCCTAGACCTGGCACCTTGTCCTTTACAAGCAGCCATTCATCCTGAGCCTCGACCATCTTGTAAAACTTCTGCGTTCCCGATTCTCCTTCAGCCAGCAAGATCTTCTTTATGACGCCCTTTTCCTCAGTCGCTTGCTGCTTCAGCTCTTCCACTCTAGAAACCAACTTGTTTATAGGGTGATTATTGATATACGCGTCACACTCCTTTACGATATTCTCCAGTTGTACGTTTCGTTCGGCGTAATCATTTTTGGCGATCTCATGATATATGGCAAGCACGTTATCGATCTTTAATTTCTTTGCCTCGCACGCTAAACATGCTCGATGTCTTAACTTTGAAGCTGTTGTTGTCCATCAAACGCTGGACTTCGGGAGCTGCCACAGACTCTGCTCCGGTATGTTCCTTTATTCGAGGGACGGTCTGCTCCACCATCCGCTGTACGGCCCGATTGCCTAACGTTCGATGTGCAAGTTTGAAGCATCTGGAAAGCGGCGCCTTGCCCCTTCGCCTTGATATCAAAGTCAAGCAATTGGAGGTTCATAACGTTGATTTGGTGTAACTGTTTAGGGAACCCGTTGTCTGTTCACTCTTTTGGCGCTTACCTCCCATGGAGAAGGAGGCAATTGCGGCTATAAAGCTTAGCGCTACGACAAATCCGGCTGCCCAAGGATTGTATGCTACAGTTGAAGTGGTTGTAATCAAAGCACCGCCTGCACCAGAACCCGCCGCTAAGCCTAGGTGAATGATGGATGTATTCAAGCTCAATACCAAATTGGAAGACTGCGGTGCTCGTTGGATGAAGTATGTCTGAACAGCTGGTCCTCCAATGAATAGAGCGGTTATCATCAGTGCAATCAAACTGAGCCCGACCATCTGGTTATCACCTACGATAGGAAGAAGTATTAACGTTGCGATATGAACGATCAGGCTACCTAGAAGTATACGAGAAGCTCCCCAACGATCTATACCGTAACCACTTATTCGTGATCCGATCGTGCCGAAAATACCCAATACCAGCATGATGAGTCCGATGTTATAGGCTTTCACGTGCAGAATCTGGGTCATAAAAGGAGTTAAATACGTAAACAGTATCGCGTTGCCGGATTCTCTAAAAAAGGTGAGCAGCAGTCCGATGACAATGACAAAGCTGCCAAGTACTTTGAACTGCTGACGGAAGGAAACAGGCACATCCCCTTCAATTTCCGGCAGTAGACGGATAATCACAAGAGTAATTACCAAGCTGACGATAGCTAATATCAGGAAGATCGCTTGCCAGTTCAACCAGTTCGTAATGGCAATGCCGATCGGGACGCCTAAGATCATAGCGCTGCTGAATCCGAGTACAATCGTGCTAATCGCACGGCCTAGCTTCTCAGCAGGCACGAGCTTTGCTGCGGCGCCAAAAGCAGCGACAAGGAAGACACCGGAACTTACACCAAGTATCAAGCGTGATACCATCAACGGGAGAAGTGTTTTAGAGCCGAAAGCAAGAATGCTTCCTAGGAAAAACACAGTTAATGAGCCGGCTAGGACTTTTTTAAGCCCCAGACGTGATGTAAAAGCGGTAACGATGGGAGTCCCTATGGCGAAAGCAAGGGAATACACCGTTATTAATTGGCCGGCATAGGCAATAGAAATGTGTAGATCATTCGCAATTAACTGAAGAATACCGGAAACAACCAGCTCGGATGTTCCAGTTAGAAATACGCCAAGTGCAATTACATATAGTGCCATTCGATTCATGATCATCCATCCTCTCGTGTTCTTTTGTAAGGGGTATGAATGTATTATAATTAAGCTACAATCTTTGCGTAAGAAGGCAAAGTATTTGGATATTGTCCAAATATTTTGATCAACTAAATTTAAGTAAGCAGGTGATGGCGGATGAAGATGGAAAAAGAGGAAGAAGAGATACAAGAATTCTCTAACATTTGCTCAGTGCTGAGAATTCTTGGAGCCAAATGGGCATTTCTAGTCATCGCGGAGTTGTCGAAGAAACCAAGAAGGTTCAAACAGCTGCACCGGGACTTAGCCGTTGTTAAAACGCAATCCCTAACCGATGTCCTTCGACATTTGGAATTAAACGGGATCGTGCTGCGTAAAGTGTTTCCTACTGTTCCTATATCGGTGGAATACTCGTTAACAGAAAAAGGGATGGATTTCCAAACCGCTCTGAAGGAAATGGATAAATGGGCGGTAAAATGGGGAGCCGTTGACCAGTAATGGGTATCATTTTGCTTTTTGGGAGGGATAGTTATCAAACATATTTTGACCGCTTGCCTACTTCTTATCATGTTTACTGCATGCTCAGAGAAAATAATTACTGATATGTCTACCCAGAAATCGATTACTGAGGTTTTACAGGGCAATCACACCATCGTTAATCCCTTGAGCGATGCCATGGATCAGGGAAATCACGAATATTCAACAAATGTCGTCGTAGATGTTTCTTATTATAAAACCGAACCTGTAACACGGGGAGACATTGTTTATTTTGGGGACAATCAAGTAGCCCGTGTAATTGCCCTTCCAAATGAAAAAATGAAAATAACAAATGGACAAATAACGATTAATGAGGCCAAATTAGATACCTTCTATGGGTCGGCCCATATTAGAGGGTATGACTATCAAAAGTTTAAGAATAGCGATAGTGAAGAACCGGCTAAACAAAATCTAATAAATGAGATCTATAAGAAAGATCAATCTGAAATAACCCTCAATAATACCGAAGTATTTGTTATTGGTGACGATTGGTCCAGAAGCAATCCTGCTACTACCTTTCGTAAATTATCAACAACAGATTTTCTTGGTAAGGTGATCGGTATATGCTCAAAATGCAGTCAATGATTTAGACAAAAAATCATAAACGGCAGCCGATCGTGTGCCGGCTGCCGTCGTATCGTGCTTGAACTATTGTTCACTCATTTTCCATAAAGTATTTTTACACGATCAATGCTTATTTGTTCATTTAGCTCACCACATGCTAAAGCTTTCTATCCGCGAAATCCATAAAGCACTTCCAGTCATAGCGAGTAATGTCGTGTTTTCCTTCTCTGAGGTGGTAACCCACTCTCTCACCAAATACAGAAGAATTAACAGGCGGCATCTGGTCTACATCTAAGCCTTTGAAGCCATGCATCGTATAAACCGGCTGCGCCAGAAGTAAACCTAGAAATTCGGATTCAGGGTCTGCCCAATTGTCCTCTGACGCGCTTGCTACATAGAGAAGCCGGGGGGCTATGAGCGACAGCAATAGATGTTGATCTATCGGTAGTTCATCCTCACGTTCATTAAACTTCTTGTAGTTATCGTTAAACCAATGCGGATTTCCACGGTTTATGTTCAAGAGCCTTTCCCCTGCCTTGCCTCGTGAGATAGCCGCCCCCGAACAACCGGAGTTATTGCTGACAACTAAGGCAAATCGCTCATCGAGAGCACCGGCCCACAAGCAGGCTTTACCGCTTCTAGAATAACCGACAATTGCTACACGCTCCGAATCAATGCGGGAGTCTGACTCCAAATAGTCCATCACACGGCTCGCCCCCCATGCCCATGCGGACATAGCTCCCCAGGCATCCGGTGATCGTGACTGATCTGGCGAATCGAATATGCCATGAACCCCGTTCTGGTAGCCTTCATCAAAGAAATCAGGATCCAAATCTTCCACTGAGTAAGATATGGCTGCATAACCTCGGGATATAATATCCTCTACCGGCCAATAAGCTGAACATTCCTCTAGTGCTACTTCTAACACAGATTGACCTTTGATTGCCGCGTAGATAAATGCTGGAACCTTTGATTTCGTTATTGGGATATAGAGTTGTATGCGAATACGGCCTTCGCCGCCCCGTCCTGTATATTCGATATCGATTTGTTTATGCAAAGCAGTTCCCTGCATAACCACCTCTTCCATCACGACATGGAATCGTAAGGAAGCGGGGCGGCCAACCGGCTCTCTTCCATAAACATACTCACGATATAATTCTACAATTTCCGGACGTCTTAAACTTCTCCAGTCCTGGGCCGTCCTAACCTGAAGGCCATTACTGCATACGAAAGTCTCTGGCAGTACTCCCCTAGTCGTATTCATCTAATTCCCCCTCCCGCCTGCACTTTTCCATATCATACCATAACCTCTTTATGGCGTCCCTCACAGGTGAGGACTTGCCACACCTTCCTTTTGAAGAGCCTTCGACTCTTCAATCGCTTTATCCATGGCATCGTTGGTCATCCGCAAGGCCGTTTGGCTATCTTTGGACTCCTTCCAAATCAGAGGAAAAACCGATGATGTTTTGGGATCGATGAAGATCAGACCCGGCTTGCGGGGAGCTGGCATGGCATTGTTCAAGGCAAATAGCGTTTGAAGATTCTTCCCCTTCAATTGCTGAACACCTTGTCCATAAGCTTCTTGGACAGCTTTGGTCATCAGAGGTGAGCTGATGCCCTGCTTAGCCCGTTCGATCTGAACCTCTTCCGAGAGCAGATAGGAGAGCACTTGGAACGCAAGTTCCTTCTTGGTCGACTGCTTCGTAATAAATGCCCCCACAGAATATGGCTGATATTTAAATGATGACGCCTCCGGGAATACGGGGACTGTCGAGACATCGAAGTTCAGGTCTTTATTTTGACTCCAATCGACAATACTCTCCTCCACATCTACAGCCATGGCAATATGCCCTTTAGGGAAGTCCTTAACCGTAGTGAACTGGTTGCCTGGAATATCATAGAACCGTCTGAGGTTGTCTACGATCCGAACCCACTTGTTCGAAACCAAGCTTGCCTTATCTTCATTAGGATCAAGAGCAGGCTCCGACAGCTGGTTATAAGTCATGTAATACTCAGGATGCTGCTGATAGCCTTTATAGGTAATATCTCCTTCTTGACGCGTCAGCTTCTTGGTCAATTCATAGGCTTCATCGTAGGTCATTCCAGGCTTGGGGTAATCAACCCCGAATTTGTCGAAAATATCCTTGTTGTAGAACAACAAATAATCACTGCCTTCGAACGGAAGCGAGTATAGCTTTCCATCCGAAGTGTTAATCGATTGCTGCATCATCGCTGGATTCAGTTGACTCGTATCAAAATTATACTTTTTGATCAGATCGGTCATGTCCCACTGCAAGTCATATTTCCGAATCGATCTGTATGTATTTCGGCGTGCGTCCTCTAGGATAATGTCTGGAATCGTGCCCGCAGCGACCAAATCTTGATACTGCCTGCCGGGATTATCCCACTGCACGTGTTTAATTTTGACATCCGGAAACTTCTTCCTGATATATTGACCTATGAGCAGATCGAAGTTTTCTTCCTTTAAATAACGTTTGTTAAATAACTGGTCCCCTGTAAAGATGAATAATTCATTATCTGGCGATGCAGAAGACGGATTAGCTGCCGGACTTTGGCCGGAAATAGCAGATTCTGACTCGCAACCGTTCACCGCTATGAACGCCGCAGCAAGCCATATCGTTAGGGGGAACAATTTTTTCATAACTTTTCAAACCTCCTCTACAACTTTAGGGATGAATGTTATTGATACGGGTTTGTACCACCTTGCTTTTCTAGCTCTTTAGCTTCTTGAATATTTTTGTTCATCAAATCATTGGTCATCCGGAGCGCCGTTTGACTGTCTTTGGATTCTTGGGCAATCAGATTCCAGACACTGTCTGAATTCGTATCAATAAATGTCAGACCAGGTTTGCGCAGCTGGGATTTAGCGCTATTTAAATAGAAAATGGATGGGGTGTGTTTGCCCTGCCATTCCGGCAAGTCTTTTGCAAAAGCCTGCTGAACAGCAGGCTCCATAAGTGAAGTGATGACACCTTGCTTCGATAATTCGATTTGATACTCCGGCGACAGCAGATAAGCAATCACTTGAAATGCCAGATCCTTCTTAGTGGATTGATTCGTAATAAACATACCATTCGTGTTGGGCTGAAATTTAGACTTAGGTAACTCAGGGAATACAGGAACCGAAGAAATATCGAAATGAATATTCTTGTTCTCGCCAATCAACCTTGTTGCATTTTCCAAAGAGTCCACGATCATGGCAACATTCCCTTTGGAGAATTGATTCGTTTTGACCAATTGATTGCCAGGAACCTCGTAGAAGCGTCTAATGTTATCTACAATTTTTACCCAATTGTCTGAATTCATAGCTGCCTTGTCTTCATTGGGGTCGAGTCCTAGCTCTGATAGCTGATTAAATCTCATATAGTGAGCGGGATTCATTTGAAAACCTTTGTAGGTCACATCACCCTCCTGCCTCGTCAATTTCTTGGTCATTTCATAGGTTTCATCCCATGTCATGCCATCTTTGGGGTAATCCACGCCGAATTTATCGAATATGTCTTTGTTATAAAGCAGTACCCACTCATTATTATTAAAAGGCAGTGAATATAATTTCCCTTCGGAAGCGGAGATGGAACGCTGGATATCGGATGGATATAGTTTACTGATGTCAAAATTGTATTTTTTGATCAGATCCGTCATATCATACTCCATCTTAAACCTGCCGACCTGTCGATAGGAATTACGTCTTACTTCATCGAAGATGATATCAGGAATCGTACCTGCAGCGATCAAATCCTCGTACCTTCTGCCTGGGTTATCCCAAGCGATATGCTTGATCTTGACATCCGGAAACTTCTTCTTAAGAAATTGGCCGATCTGTTTCTCGAAAATATCTTCTTTGACGTAAAAGGCGGGCCATGCCGTATAGATGAACAACTCGTTCTCAGCAGGCTTGACAGGAGTCTCCTTCACCTCTTCACTAGCTGGACTGGATGTGCAACCCACGAGTCCCGTACTGAATATAGCAGCGAGCAATATTGCAAGGATGGTGCTTTTTCTCATAATCTCCCTCCACACTTGTAGTTTGTTCCATTTCTGTGAAGCAATATAATCATAATCCATACTGTGCCAGTAGGTAATTCTAATATTCTAAGATAGGTGGATTGTTTTAAAGTAAATTTTCTGATGTCGGTCATTCTTTGCGGTATACCTTCTGGAATTCGCCAGGCGTTAATCCGGTTGCCTCTTTAAATACACGAGTAAAATATTTGGCATCTGAGTAGCCTACCTGTTTCGCAACTTCAAACGCTTTCATAGGACTCATCAGCAATTCCTTAGCTTCTTTCATTCGTATATTCTTGATATAGGCTGTAAAGGAAATTCCCAATTCTTTTTGAAACAATGAACTTAAATATTCCGGCGTAATGCCCAAAGCATGGGCCAATTCTTCTAATGAAATGCCGCTGCAGTACTTATCCTGAATGATTTTCAAGGATTTATGAATCAATAGACTGTAACTCTTGGGTATTTTCAACAATTGCTCGGCAATTTTATCAGCACTTTCGAGCAGCGCTTTACGCAATTCGTTGGGCTCTTGGAGTTCCATAACTGAAGCCGCTTGACCTTGCAGCATCCCGCTCAGCAGTTGGTTTGTCATGTGCTTCTCCGCTAGAAGCAGCACTTGTTTTAAATCCTCGGCTGTAATCGGTTTCAATAAGTATTCGATCACGACACCCATCTGGAGCGCTTTACGGGCAAATTCAAATTCAGAATGCCCACTTAAGATGATCGTTTGGGTCGTGTTTCCTTCCTTTTTCAACGATTCCAGCATGCCGATCCCACTCATGACAGGCATTCGAATATCCGTAATGACTAGATCCGGCATCGTTTCCAGGATGACTGCCCTGCCCTTCTCACCATTTTCACATTCTCCAACAACATGATAGGTATCACTTAATTTGTGAATTAAACGGATAAGACCTTTGCGTACTTTCTCTTCATCCTCCACAACAACGATTCTCATAAATCACCTTCCTTTAGCTCGTCCGCAATAGTCGGCAAAAGCAGAATGACCTTAGTGCCCCTGCCTAATGTGCTTTCAATGAAGCACTTTGCTTGATCTCCATAGTACAAATCCAGCCGATCCATCACATTCCGTATACCAATCCCGGATCCAATAGCTGCATTTTCTGGCGTACCGCCACCCAGCATCGTTCTTACGGTTGCATCGTCCATGCCGCATCCATTGTCTTGCATCTCAATGCACAAGAAGCCCTCAGCTTCGAACCGGACCCGAATGTGTAGTTCAGCACCGGTTATTTTACCGGCAAAGCCATGAATGATCGAATTTTCAACGAAGGGTTGAAGCAATAGCTTATATAATTTCACATCTTTCAGACTCGGATGAACATGAATGAAATATTGAAAGGAGTCATTGAAACGATTGCGTTGTAAAGTCAAATAGTGCTCGAGCCATTCGAGCTCTTGTGCGAGATTTACCCTCTTATTGCTATGGCTTATGCTATAGCGAAGAATGTGGGCTAGCCCTTTAATCATTCGGCTCATCTCATGTTCCTCTTTCTCGATAGCCATCCAGTTAATGGAATCTAATGTATTGTACAGAAAATGAGGATTGATTTGTGCTTCTAAAGATCGGATCTCAGACTCTTTCTGTTTTTGCACAGCAAGCTTTGTTTTCTTCATCAACTCATTAATTGTGGTCATCATGTTATTGTAACTGGAGGCGATGATCGAAATTTCATCTCCCGTATTATCTTCGATTTTCACGTTGAGGTCACCAAGCTCCGTCTGCTTCATTGCATTCACAATTCTATGAATCGATTTGGTCAATAAGCCTGAGAAATAGACAATGAGCAATGTACTGATCAGGAACATTACGAATCCTGTCCAAACATTTATTTTTTGCATAGCATACATTTCACCGAACATTTTCTCTTCGTTTGTAATATTTACGATTGTCCAGCCTGTCTTCTCATTCGGATAATAATTCATAATGGAGGGGTGCCCGAGTACAATTCCTTTCTGAGGAAAATGATCCACAGCCAATTCTTTCACACCTAGAACGCTGGCAAAATTCGATCCGATTCGATCTTTGGAAGGGAATGACACGATATTCTGAGCATGATCGATGAGGATATTGGTGCTGCTCATTCCCGGATCATTCGGATCCATGAGCGAAATACGGCATGCTTGGGCGAGAACCGACTCTTCCAAAGTCATCACGATGTAGCCCATCTTCTCCAGACGGTCGGACGAAATACCATATAGCCTTCGGGCAATATGGAACACGATGGGAGAATCACTTCCGTCTGCAAACATAGGTTCCGTCGACGTAATAAGAGGTCCTTGCTGGATATTATTCATCTTCATAATCAGCAAATAAGGGATATTTTTCTTCTCCTCAGCCCATAAGGATGAACTTGTTAGTTTGTCATAGGAAGCTAGAATATTTCCATTATTATCGAAATAGGTGAACCCTCGAATTCCTGGTTTGGAATTGGAATAGCCAGAAAAAATCTGGATGAGTGTGTCTGAATAAGTCAGCTGATCGAAGTCGGTGCCATAAAGTAATTTTTTGCTTGATGTAATCACGTCATTACTAATGATTAATTGATACAAGACATCCTCATACTGAGATAGACTGGAATCTAAATGTTTATTGGTTTGAATCAAATTCGAGGTAACGAGTTCATTTATTTTCGCATTCATGGCACGCGTCGAGTTCATATACGTCATATAATGCATGAAAATGGACGGCAAAAAAGCCACCAGCACAAAAGTAAGCATCAGTTTGTTTTTGTAGTTTAGTTCAAGCTTTCTAAATATTCGCATATTCCTCCTATGACTCGCATACCTAAGCCAACAGTATGAAGTCGCTTGCGAAACACCAGAAAAAAGAGGCGGACGCCGCAAGCTCAACGCTCGCAGCCCACCTCAATTCATTTATTTCTTCGCTTCAGCAGCTGTAGCTTCGTTTGCTTTCGCAGCTTTCGTAGTCGCAATCGCTTTCGTCGATTGCTCTTCGATCATACGCAGCGCCGTAACCGTGTCTTTTGATTCTTTGAAAATCAGGGGCGCAAATACGTTCTGCATTGGAACATCATACCAGATTAAACCATTGGCACGTGCAGCTGGCGGCATCGCCGTTTTACCATAAAAGATTGCGCTCGTGTTCTTGCCCCTCATCTGTACCAAGTTTTGTCCGAACGCTTCTTGCACGCCTTTGGATTCCATAGGTACAATGACGCCTTCTTTTGCAAGATCGATTTGATGCTCCTCGGAAAGCAGAGCCGCCATTGCTTGGAAAGCAAGATCCTTCTTCTGAGATTGCTTTGCAATATACATGGAATATACATTTGGCTGATACCTCGTATCCATTGCCTCCTTAAAAGATGGCACGGATACAATATCAAAGTTCAAATTCTTATTTTGCTCATAATACGAAACCAAATGATCAACCGTCGCTACAGCCATCGCAATGTTAGCTTTCGTCGCAAAAGTCTCTACCGTGTCAAACTGGTTAGCAGGAATATCATAGAACCGGCGTAAGTTGTCGACAACATTCTTCCACTCGGGAGAGCTCATGCTCGCCTTGTCCTCAGATAAGCTTAGAGGAGACAACGAAAGCTGATTATAATTCATATAATGACCTGGATTTTGAGAAAAGCCTTTATAAGTGACTTCCCCATCTACTCGAGTTAGTTTCTTTGCGATTTCATAGATCTCGTCATAGGTCATCCCGTTTTTTGGATAGTCGACACCGAATTTGTCAAAGATGTCTTTGTTATAAAAGAGTACAAAATCGTTATTATTATACGGCAACCCGTAGATGCTGCCATCCGTTCTCAGGTTAGCCATTTGGGCCATAAGGGACGGATTTAATTTGGTCGTATCAAAATTATACTTTTTGATAAGATCCCTGATATCATATTCCAGGTCATTGTCAAAGATCCAACGCTGCACGTTCATACGCGTGTTATCAATGATGAGGTCAGGAATTGTACCCGCTGCAATAAGATCCTTGTACTGTCTTCCAGGGTTATCCCAGTGAACGTGCTTGATCTCCACATCCGGGAATTTCTTTTTGAGGAAATCGCCGATTTGTTTATTGAAATTTTCTTCTTTAGCGAAATAGGGAGGATTGACCGTATAAATAAACAACTCATTACTTGGAGCAGCAGCGGCTGTTTTGCTTACTCCCTCTCCTTCCCCTGCAACCGAGGTGGGGCTTCCTCCTTGCTCACAACCTGCCAAAAGCGTTAGTGCAGCAACTACAGCTAGAAACTTTTTCATGAATGGTATCCCTCCGAATTTGAAAACGCTTTAGATTTAGTTGATACAGAAGATTTCTTAATACCTTGCCTCTCAAAAATCTTTATTTAACTTTATTATGAATTCACTTCGTATAAATTAGGGGGCTATTTCATTTTTATAGGTTATTACTTCCATCTTTTTCTTCTTGAGGTGTTTGTCCACAACGCAAAAAATCGGTTCCCTTTTTCGTTAAGAGAAATCCGATTATGCCAATGTCTGTAATTATAATTTTTCTTTAATTTGTTTAATAGTCAATCCTTCTGCTTCTTTCATAACACGAATTTCCTCAAGTCGCTTTAGTGCTAATTCACGTGGGTACCTTCTTGTCAGTCTTGTATCCTCTTGCTCAAATGTGATCATATCCTCTTCCGTGTAATATTTAATGGTGCTGTATCGAACTCCAGAAAGTTCAACCAACTCACTGATACTCACATACTCTGATGATAAAATTTTATCTAAACTTCTTTTTCTACCCATATTTTACTCCCCTATGAATGCTGCAACACTTAAAGTTATGATCCTGATTCAATCTTCTGGATAGTTTTATCAACTGTTCTAATTTTTTTATAAATATCGTCTTTACGCAATATCTCTAGCTTTTGCTTTAACGTTTTTTGTTCGTAATCAGAAAAATAGTCAGTTAACATATGTTTAATGTTTAAAAATAGCACTAAGGCTACTGTATGTTCTTCTACATTCCCCTGTTCTAATAACTCAGCTCGAATTCTCTCCACGATGTGATTCCGTTTATTTGCTACATCCGAATATTTTTTTACTGGAACAACGAATAAGACTTCCGCATTTTCAATCTCTAGAATTCCTTGATCTACAAGGCTTTGTACAACCATTTTATAAATTTCTTTTTGTCTATAGTAAAAGTAAGAAACCCATTTCTCCAACTTCTTTGGTTTCTCAGCAGTTATAATTTCGAGTAATCTGTCAAGATACTTTTCACCTGTGGATGCTGAGTTAGCAATTCTGATCGTATCATCGTCATCAAAAGTAACGTTCCCATTTATAGAAAGTTCCACGATACAAGCCATTATCGTATATAAGGCAACATGCATACGAAACATAGACTTTAGTTTATTTGTTTCACGATCTAATGCGAGTAAGACAAACTCTTGGGGAATTGATAAACTTTTTACCATGGTAGTATCCTCCTACCTTTCGAAGACAATTACTTACTACTTACTACTTACTACTTACTACTTACTACTTACTACTTACTACTTATCATATTGTACTAAACGCGAAAAGTCAAAGGATTCATCATACCAAAAAGGAGCGCTGCCACTAAATGTTCATTCAGCGATCTAACAATACTATTATGGATAAAAAACAGATAAGGTTTGGCATTGCTACGATGCCGATATGGCACAGCTGTAAGGAACTTATGTCAGACGATTGATCTTGGAAACAGGATAAAGGAGAGAACTAACTGGAATTTTTCCAATTATTAGGTTTTTATTGTGATAACTTGCTTAAAATAAATGGAGTTTTTCCCGCTATTCGATTCTGCTCAATAAAAAAGAGGCGATCTCAAGTCATATAATGACCGAGCGACCGCCTCTTTTATCATCTGAAACTCATCAAACCTGTAGTGCTCTACGCAGTACTGCATTCACTGTCGCCACGTCCATACCAAGCCCCGGTCCTGATGGTGCATAAATGACGCCGTTTTTGGACTCCTTCGGCGGAGAGAACAAGAAACCGGTCGTCTTGACACCTGACTTGTCTTCCTGGAATTTGCCGATGTTCGGGATGTATGACGCATAATGCAGTACATAGACATAGCCAAACCCACCGGAAATATGCGGGGTTACCGGAATACCTTTAAGCGCTGCCATTCGTGCGATACGGGTGTTGCGGATAAAGCCGCCGTTGTATTGCAAATCCGGTTGTATGACCTGCGCTGCATCGTTGTCGATGATCCAACGGAAGCGGCGCATGCTCGTCTCCTGCTCACCGAAGGCTAGCGGAATCGCCAGATTGTCAGCGACCTCTTTCGTATCCTCAAGATGCTCGAACGGACACGGTTCCTCATAGAAGAAGGCGTCGATCTCTTCGAGCATCTTGCCGTATTCGATCGCGACCGGAGGATCGTAAGAGCCATTGCCGTCGGCGTGGATGGCGATGTCATCACCTAGCTCCCGGCGGGCCATATAGATTAGTCCCTCCGAGCGGCCGGCGAGGGAGTCGGCATTTTTGCTCATCCGGCCGCCTACCTTAAATTTGACTGCCTTCGCCCCTGTTTCATCCATCCGCCGCTTTAGTACCTCGATCTCTTCTTCCGGCGTCGTCCCCCGGTTGCCGCTAGCCACATAGATCGGCACTTCTGAGCGGATAACGCCGCCTAGCAAATCTCCGATCGGCTTGTTGATAATACGTCCCAACATGTCGAGAAGACTCGCCTCCACCCAGGAGATGCAGCACCATAAAGCAAGGCCCGACAACTTGTAGTTGCTCTCGTACACGTAGACGCCATCAAGCAACTTCTCCAGTTCGCGTGCATCCTTGCCTATAAAATAAGGGATGATGAGCTGCTTAAGCAGCGGATACAAATAAGCCGCCCGTTCACTGGCAACCGCTACCCCTTCGGAGCCGTCTTTGGAACGCGTGCGCAGAAAATATAGTCCATTGTTAAATAGCAGCTCCATCGATTCGATGACCACAGGACTTGTAATCGCATCAACATTAAGCACCTTGGAATTTGCCGCTTCCTCCAATTCCGCAGTGGAAACACCGCTTGCAGCTCTCCGCTCAGAACTATCGAGATACAAATAAGATAAATCACGATATGGTTTGCCCATATGAAGTTGCCTCCTCAATTGGATTGAAATCATGAATCTAGTAGACCCGCCATTTAAATCTTCGTCACTTCTTCAATCTGCGAATAATTTCCGATGTTACCTCACGCGTAGTGGCCGTACCGCCGATATCCTTCGTTTTAGTCCCCGCATCCGTTACGCTCTCAACCACCTCTAAGAGATGCTGCCCCAGCTCCAGATAGCCGAAATGGTCCAGCATCATTTTGGCCGTCCAGATCTGTCCGATCGGATTGGCAATTCCTAGTCCGTAAATGTCCGGAGCGGAGCCGTGAACCGGTTCGAACATCGACGGATACTTACCGTTCAGGTTAATGTTGGCAGCAGGGGCGATGCCAATGCCCCCCATAATGGCGGCGCCAATATCAGTCAGAATATCGCCGAACAGATTACTCGCCACAACAACGTCAAACACCTGCGGCTTCGTCACAAAAAAGGCAGCCAGCGCGTCAATATGCGTCGAAGTTGTCTGCACATCGGGATACTCCTTGTGCACATCCTTAAATACTTCGTCCCAGAACGGCATGGAATATACGATACCGTTCGATTTGGTAGCACTAGTCAAATGACCCCGACGTTTACGGGCGAGATCGAACGCATATCTCATCGCCCGTTCGGTTCCCTTGCGTGTAAACACGGCATTCTGGATCGCAATTTCATCGTCGCCTTTATGAATGCGACCGCCAATTTCACTGTATTCGCCTTCACTGTTCTCCCTTACGACGAGAAGGTCAAAATCGTTTGGTTGGAGCAGCGGCGAAGAAAGACCGCGGAAATATTTTGCTGGACGGATGTTGATCACCTGTTGGAACTCACGACGGATCTTAATGAGTAGTCCCCACAATGATACATGATCGGGTACACGCGTTGGGTCGCCGACAGCCCCGAGAAACACCGCCTCAAAGTTTTGAAGCGTTTGCAATCCATCCTCAGGCATCATCTTGCCGTGCTGTTCATAATAATCACAGCTCCAAGGAAAGCAATCGAACCGGAACGAAATTCCGCCGTGTACCTCCGCCGCCGCATTCAGCACCTCTAACGCCGCAGGAACAACCTCCTTACCGATACCGTCACCAGGAATAACTGCAATCTCGAACCGTTTCATGGTACATTTCCCTCCTCTTATTAAGGCTTGTGTGTTTGATATTGCATATTATTAAGCCTATCCTCCCGGTAAGCGCCAGGGGTTATCCCAACCAGCTTACGGAAGGAACGGATGAAGTTCTGGGAATTATTATATTGAAGTTTATGGGCGATTTCTGATACTTTCATGTCAGTTTCTTCAAGCATTTCTTTTGCTTTCAACAGGCGATATTGTAGTAAATAGTCGCTGAAGCTGATACCGAGCTCCTGCCGAAGCACCTTGCTGATGTAACTCGGGTGATAGTTGAGCAGGGTGGAGCAGGAATCCAAACTAATTTCACTATCGAAGTTACTGTGAATTAACTGTGTGATCTCTTCTGAAATCGACTTATGTCTTGTCCGTCGCTGTTCGTCATAGACTCGGATGATTGGCTCGATCACTTTGCTTCTGAACCAATGCCGCACTTCATCCACGGATGATAGCGCATTCAACTGCTCGAGAAGCGGCGGCTCCCCTTCGGGTATATCGATCGTCGCACTCCCGCTCTCCTGAAGCAGCCAGATCAGGTTGACGAAAAACCTCGTGACGGCAATCTGATAGTCGTTATAGTTTAAATACTGGCGAGAAATTTCCTCGAAAAATTCATTTAGCAGCTCCTGGGCTTTGTCCCGGTCCGCCATTTTAACTGAATCGCGAATTTGTCGCTCCAACTCCTTCGGATATACCGTCGTTACATTGTGTGCTGGCTGGACGTCGTCGATATGCAGAATTGTCTTTTGTCCGTACATTACTCGGTATTTCAATGCATCTATCGCTTCCTTGTAGGCCTGGTTAGCATACCTTAACCCGTCATAGGACCTGCTGATTCCGATACTAATCCGCAGCTTTAAATATTGCTCGAGCGTATCCTGCACATTTTTGGCCAGCGAATATATGTAAGTGCGGAAGTCCTCTGTCGACCCCGGTTCCTCAAATACAAGCGTCACTTGCGATGATTGCAAGACGATCGGCAGCAGCCTCTGCGCCGACGGTATAAGATCGCTGACCATGTTGTTGATCGCAAATAACAGCAGTTCACTATCCCGCTCCTCGTACCGAGTACCCTTGAGCGTATCCATCTGAATCGTTAGCACTGCCATGCGCCGGCCAGCAACGTTCATGACGCCAAGCTTTTCATTGATTTCGGACGGTTTGAAGTCACCGCGAACGAGCTTTAGCAAGTAATACTCCTCTAGCTGGCGCGTATGGCTTCTCAACTGATCTGCCATCTGCACCTGATCGCTGCGCATCTTCATGAACCCCTCATTGATCATACTAAATTCATCTACCCGCTTACGCTGAGGATCCTGCTGTGAAAACAATGACAGATAGAGCCTTTGTATCGGTGCGTACATCCGTTGGGAGCCAGCCCATGAAATCAATACAGCGAGCAATAGCATGGTTACGCAAGTAGCCAATATAATCCACCCGGTTCTCCGCGACTCGAACCTGATCTGTTCAATAGGAATCAAGGACAGATAGATCCATCCGTTGAACGAGGATCGTTGAAACGCCACGCCAACCTGGGTGCCGCCTACCAAAGATTCAAACAAACCGGATTTTTCTTCATTTCCACGCAAATTCCCTATAATCGTCTGTAAAGTTGCCGTATCGACCAACCTATTCTCGCTTTGAGTCGTCAGTACTGAATAATCTTCATCTAGAATCATGACTTCACCGAGTGTATTATTTTTGGCTAGGAAATGGCGAAGCTGCCCGCCGTTTATTTCAACGATCAACATGCCAAGTGGCTTCTCAGTGAAAGCCGGAACCTTTTTAACCAGACTAAATGTCAAGGCATTGTCTGTATTTCGACTGCGAAGCAAGCTTTCCTTCTCTACGTTCCAAAACTTGTTTCGGTCGATGTGCAGATAATGGTCGATCACGGATGCCTTCTCGGGAGTCAGCGGATTGTATCCTTCTGAGTTTAAAATCCCTCCCCGGCTAACATCAATCAGATGAACATCTCTGACACCTACATCGAATGTTTGTACTTGGGACATCGATCTCAGCAAATTTTGGACAAGTGTAAAATGAGACGGGGTAATGCCAGTTTCCAGTGCCTCTGTCACAAAGGTGCTCTCAGAAAGTCGTTCGATCTGCAAATCCAGCGCACCTAGCACCTGCTCGATTCGAAGACGCGTCTGCTCTAGCACCAACACATTGCCATCGTTGACCTTCTGTTGAATCGTACTAGACGTTTTCACATAAAAGAAAAGCCCGAGCAGGATGATAGGCAGCGTGCTTACACCTATCGAGAACACAATCATCTTTGTAAGGTACCGGTTGATTCTGAACATAATCCGCCCCCTCAGCCTTGTTCTCTTGTTGCACGCCATAATTATACTACACCGGACCGTCCAATGGGCCGAGCCGGTGCATCATAATTTCGGGGAAAAGTTATACGGCTAAGCCGTCCCTGCCTTTTTTGCCTACATCGAGTTGATCTTTGAGCGTCCCTTCATCAATGGCACCAGTAAAATAGCTGCTCGCGCTCATCAGATAACCAAAGCCCATCCGGACGGCGTGTGCATAATGACTGGTCGGCTCCGCCTCGAAGGCTTCATCGATTTCCTTCTGTGAGGGTACCACACCATGGCGAAGCTCCTCGCATAACTGCAAAATCGCATCTTCGCTGTTGTAGAAGTTCGTTTCAATAATAAACCGCTGAGTTTTGGATGGAATCGGCGTGACAACCGCCTCAGCATAGCGGTCCAGGTGAATAACTTGCTCCTGATGCTTGGCATGAAGTTTACTCAACCATCCCTCCCGATCCTCCGTCTGTGGAACGAACGTTTGAAGTCCCAACAGTGACCGCTGCCATATGGATCGGTAAGCATCCGTGACCCCATTAACATCGACCACTGCCGCTGCGGACAAGCTCTCCAACTGCCTCTCGAAATGAGCAGTTCTGTAAGGGAATGGCGTGTTCCCGTTGCCGTCGTACAACTTGCGGAAAATGAACGCATCATGATAAATACTGCAATCGGTTGGAAACTCGCGTGACTCCGGTTCGGCCTCGCGGAATACGACCTTCATCTGCCGGTCCGCTGCGCGATGGCACAGCCAACCGAGTACAAACGCTAGCTTGTATCCAAGTCGGTCTTTTTCCTTGTGTGTCTCCCAGATCGACCTGTATTTATCCAGCAGGTTGACCGTAAATTTATCACCCGAACGGGTTACGCTGCCGAATTGGATAAATCGGATATGGTCTCTGCCAGCCTCTTTGAAGGCGCTGCAAATGCGTTCCGATGCAAGCATCAGGTTAAAGCAATCTTCCACTACTGCGGTGTGGGTTACATTCTCCGACATATCTCATCCTCCGTATAATGGTTTATTTCCCTTTGTTAGGGTCCGCCTGATACTCTTTATTCAACTCTTCCAGCACTTTATCTCCGCCGGATTTATGCCAGTTGTCAAGCGCAGCCTTCCAGCCAGTCATGTCTATCTCACCCATAATGTACTTAACGCGGGCATCGTTGATAATTTTATCAAGCTGCGTGCGCTTTGAATCTAATGTCGGTGAGTTGTAAGCAGCTGCCGGATTTGTTACAAATATATCTGCAATGGCACTTGCCTGTTTTTTGGCCGTTTTAAATTTGCCCGTATATTTATCGTACGTTCCTTCCATAGCGAGCGACCCATCGGAAACCTGCATGGCCTGCTGTAACTGAATGACCTCCGACGCATACTTGGCGGCTTGCTCCGGTGTCCGGTCAGCTTTGCCGTCTTTCACGGTATAATGAATGCCTTCTCCGCCCCATTCGAAAATGTTTTGTCCCTCTGGCGTAGACAGCTTATCAAAATATTGCAGAATGCGCTTTAATTCGGCATCGCTTTTCACCGTCTGCTTCGGAATAACGAAGCTGCCCGAAAGGCCGCTATCCATCAGCAGCTTGGTGCCGTTCACTCCCTTAAGAATACTGGAGGTATCGAGTTCGGCTTTCGGATTTAACTTGAAAAGCTCCGAGTGACGGGAAATAAAGTCATTGTCACCAAGGCGGAACCCGAACAGCCCTTTGTTACCGTTATCAATATTCTGAACCCGCTCCGCAATAGCGAAGTCCTGATTGATCAGCTTCTCCTGGTACAGACGCTTATACCAGTTCATTGCATCCACAAAGGCTTGACTTTCATGTGAGGGTACGACTTGATTGTTTTTAATATCCCACACGTTTCCTCCGCCTGTCGCAGCCAATATGAGTTTGAAACCGCGAATGCTCTTCTCTTCGGCGAGACCGATCGTATCGTTCTTTCCGTTGCCATCCGGATCCTTCGTGGCAAACGCCTTGATAACCTCGTACATCTCATCAAGGTTTGTCGGAGGCTTCATGCCAAGCTTATCCAGCCAATCCGTGCGATAGATCATGCCATCTCCGACCAAAGAGCGAGCCCGGTTAATCTGATAATATTTGCCGCCAACCGCGGTGCTCTTGAGCACTTCTGGATTTAACGCCTTTTGCAAGTTCGGATAGTCTTTGAGGTAAGGGCCAATTTCCCAAAACTGACCGGCTCTCATTGCATTTTTGATATTGGATTGCACCGGGGTACCGACCAGCAGAACCATCGGTAATTGTCCCGAGGCGATAGTGGCATTTACCTTCTCTTCGTAAGTACCGTTTGGCACCCATTGAATTTGCAGATCCGTATTGGTCAGCTTCTCAACCGCGGTAATAATGGGGTCAGTCTCCTTAGGCGGCTCAGACAGGACGGACAAATTCATCATTGTAATGACAAAGGGCTTATCGTCTTTCGCCTGTGTGGTACTCTCCGCTGTGCCTTGCTGATTCGTTGTGGACGCCTCTGGAGGAGTGTTGCTGCAGCCGGCAAGAGCGGCGGTGACGAACAAACTCCCTACAATCCCCATTATGCTGGATTTCCCCATAAGATTAGCCATGAAAGATCCCCCTTAGCTTATTGTGGTTTAGCTTTATACTGCCAAGAATTCTTCGAACGAGCTTAGATCGCTCGAGCCGGTAAAAAATACGCTGGCACTGCGCAGGCTGCGAATCGCTTGATGCAAGGCGCTTGCGTACCCGCTCTGTGGTTCAGCCGAAAGTACCGCTTTAATTTCACCCTGCGATGGTTGCCCGCCACTGCGGATAGAGTCGGCCAGACGGATCAAAGCGTCATCTTCGTCATAGAAATTCGATTCGTTAACATACCGCTGCGCCTTCTCTAAATCGGGATCGACCACTGCGCTGGCCAACTGCTCCATGTTCCCCTCCCATTCACCAATCATCTGGTCCAGCCGGTCAAACCAGCCCTCGATGTCATCAACATCCGGAACGAAGGTATGCATCTCAATAAAAAAACGCTGCTGCAGCACACTGAATAGCTCAGCAAGTTCCTCTCGGCTGATGCCTGATCCACCTACATACCGCTTGCGGAACAGTTCAGCATCTTGGTAAAGTTCCGCCTCAGCTGAGTCCGGTGTCAAATGCGCCCTCGCTGCACGATGAGCGATCCATCCAAGCGCTAATGCAACTGAAGACTCCGCTTGTGTCTTGGGGACAAGCGGCGCCGAGCGGAAACCAACTTCCTCTGTCACCGTGCGATGGGACTCCCAATCGTTTCTATAGTAGGCTAGTAATTCGAACGCGATCCGATCATCTGATCGCGTTAGGCTGCCGAATTGGGCGAATGGGCGGTGAGTGCGAATTACTTCTTTGAATGCTTCGCAAATATCATCCGAAGCATTCATAATCGTTAAGCAATCATCCACTAATGCGGTCCGGGTTAGGCTCTCAAGCATAGTTCATCCTCCATAAGTTCATATTGGTGTTTCTGAGTCTGACCATATATCCCCTACCAGGGGGGGAGCGTTCCGGCACTCGTCCATTTTGCATAGACCCTCCTTGGATTTAGCCTTTGACCGATCCGATTAACGCCCCTTTGGCAAAATGCTTCTGCAAGAATGGATACACACAGAGTATGGGGACGGTGGAGATGACAATAACCGCCATCTTGATAATTTGTCCAGGCGGCACAATGTAGTTGGAATCAAATGTCGCCGAATCACCGAGTCCCCCGGACGAAAGGATAACGATCTGTCGCAGCCATACCTGAATCGGCCATTTGTAGTTATCATTAATGTAAAGAATGGCGGAGAAAAACGAGTTCCAATGGTTGACTGCATAGAACAACGAGAACGTTGCGATAGCTGGTAACGACAGTGGCAGCACAATTTGCCACAGAATACGTAGATCGTTGCAGCCATCTATTTTTGCTGCTTCCTCAAGCCCGTCCGGCATCTGCTGAAAGAAATTCTTGAGCACAATTAGATTGAACGCACTAATTGCCCCAGGCAGCAGCAGCGACCAGAAGGAATCGATCATTCCGAGCGACTTGACGACTAGAAAGAGCGGAATCATCCCCCCACTGAACAGCATCGAGAAAACGACACCGAGCAGAATGAACTTTCGTCCATCCAAATCTTTGCGCGACAGCGGATATGCCATCAAACAGGTGAACACCAGGTTGATCAGCGTGCCAGCTACCGTAATGAAAATAGTTACACTCAAGCTAGTCAACAGCACCGGGGTTGAGAAAATATACTTAAATCCTTCAAGTGATAGCGTATGCGGAAACAAGACTATCCTTCGGCTGATATATTCCTGCGGCGAGGTAAATGCACCGCCGACTACATAAATGAAAGGCAGGATGGTCACTAAGCCAAACAATCCCAAAAAGGTGTAATTGAAAAGGTCAAATAGTCTACCGCCAAGTGATTCCTTCATATCGATTCCTCCATCTTATTAATAAATGCCTTCCTCACCTGCTTTTTTGGCCAAGTGGTTGGCGCCAACCACCAGCACAATTCCTATGACCGATTTGAACAAATTCACTGCTGTTGAATAACTGAAGTCCCCTTGCTGTATACCGCGTTCATACACATATGTCTCGAAGACCTCACCAACCTCGCGATTCATCGGGTTTAACATCAGGAATATTTGCTCGAAGCCAACATCCAGAAATGAACCGAGCCTTAAGATCAGGAGGACAACGATCGTGCTGCGGATGGCTGGTAACGTCACATGAATCATCTGTTTCCACCTTCCTGCACCATCGATCCGTGCAGCTTCGTACAGCTGTGTGTCGACGCCAGCAAGTGCCGCAAGAAACAGGATCGTTCCCCAACCGGTTTCTTTCCAAATCATTTCGCCAATAATAAATGGCCTAAACCAGTCTTTGTCCAGCAGCATGTTCATCTTCTGTCCACCGAAGGATGCGATCAATTCGTTAAGAATACCGCCTTCCGTTGTAAACAGAATATGGACCAATCCGACAACAACGACCCAAGAAATGAAATGTGGTATATAAATGAGGCTTTGCACAGTTCGCTTGAACACTTCCTTACGAATTTCATTGAGCATGAGTGCAACAAGGATCGGTAACGGGAAGAAGAATAAGATGTTGTAGATCGCTAGAACAAACGTATTTTTGAATAGTAGCGCAAACTCGGGCTCACTAAAGAATGTCCGGAAGTGGGTAAAACCGACCCAATCACTCCCCCAAAACCCATTGAAAGGTGAGTAATCCTGAAATGCGATCAGTACCCCCCACATCGGTGCATATTTAAAAATTAGAAAATACAGTACACCTGGGGTAAGCATGTAATAGAGCCAGCGATTTTTGAGCAGTCTTTTCTTCAGTACGTTCGAGGATAAAATAGATACTCGTTTGACGCCGGCGTCTACCGTCGTTGCCTTCATGTGAGATGACCTTCCTTTCTGCATGGTGCGTTTGAATAAAATGATCATAGCATCGTATGGAGTAACCGGATACAATCATCAGAAAGCCAGTTGTATACGCTTACAATACGGGGGATAACGGCCATCAATAATCATCAGATAACATCGGATAATCATTATAAAGCTTATTCTTTATTCTGTATTCTGTCCTTCCGCAACAAACTTCATGGTAGTAGACCAAAAAGGCTGCCTCTCTTGCAGGCAGCCTTCCTATTCCACTTTATTATCGTAGACCTTTTATTAGCGCATCCACATATTTCTCGCTCGCTCTGAGCATATCGTAAGATGAGTCTGACAGGCACCAGGTCATGAAGGCTCCCGTCAAAAAAGAGTAAAGATAATTCACGATCTCTTCGACGGATAAATCATTTCTAAATAATGACTTATCTATTCCCTCTTGAATAGCTTCAAAGAACAGGTCTTGCTCAATACAGTCTGAAAAAAATGAGGTTTCGCTTGATTTTAAGGATAGATTAACAACAAAAGTAAGTTTAGTTAGTTCTACACCAACGATTAATGGAAAGCCTAGTGCAACCACTATAAAAGTTTTAACTTTATCAACAGGAGAAGCATCTTTGTTTTCAAGAATATACTTCCCGAAATTCTCTTCCATATACTCGGAATAATCGTCTCGGTACAATTTTCTGACGATATCCTCTTTCGACTTATAATGAACATAGAATGCCCCTTTGGAAAGGCTGCATTTCTCACAAATTTCATCAACCGTAACGTTGTTATATCCCTTGCTTACGATGAGTTCCTTCGCTACAGCGAATATCTTTTTCTTCGTGGCTTTCCCCTTCAGGTACCGACTCGTTTCCTTATCCTTCATTCCGCAACCCCTCCGCACCTACAACTATAACGTATATTTTTTTGGTTAGTCAATTCGGGGAGTTGGCAAGACTTTGCTCATAGGGCTATTAGTTGTTCGCGTCTAGGTCCTACCGAGACATACATGATTTGCACATTGATGGCAGATTCAATGAATGCGACGTATTGCTGTGCAGCAATAGGCAGCTCGTCAAAAGAACGTGCTTTTGAAATATCACATTTCCAACCCTTTAATTGTCGCCAAATAGGCTTTGCCTTATCCATCTTTGCACTCACTGGAAAATCCTCAGTTATCGTCCCATCTTCTAGTTCATATCCTACGCAAACTGGAATGCTCTCTAAGTATCCAAGTACATCAAGATTTGTCAAAGCGACTTCCGTCGCTCCTTGTATCAGGCAGCCGTAACGAGTTGCCACAGCATCGAACCAACCAACACGACGAGGGCGACCAGTGGTTGCACCGTACTCCCCCGCGTCCCCTCCTAAGCGTCGCAATTCATCAGCCTCTGTTCCATCCAATTCGGATACAAAGGGTCCTGTACCTACGCAGCTTGAATACGCTTTGACCACAGCCATAACCTTCGTAATGGCATAAGGTGGCAATCCTGCACCGACAGGTGCAAATCCAGCAAGAGTAGAAGATGATGTGGAATAAGGATATATACCATGATCGGGGTCACGCAATGCACCGAGTTGGCCTTCTAACAATATCGCCTCACCTTTCTCATATGCTTTATGAAGCATGATAGTGGTATCGCGAACAAATGGGCGGAGTTTCTCTGCTTGTCCTAATAATTCCGGTAGTAAATCCTCTGGTTGAATCGGTTGTCGCCCGTATAGATGCTCAAGTAGGACGTTCTTTGCCTCTAGTGATTGTTTTAGTCGAAACAATAATCTATGTTTATCGTACAAGTCGGACACTTGAATACCGAGCTTTGCATATTTATCCATGTAAAAAGGAGCAATCCCGCGTTTCGTTGAACCAAAACTATGAACGCCTAATCGTTCTTCTTCCAGCTTATCAAATAAACGGTGTACAGGAAGCACAATTTGCGCACGATCAGACACGCTTAAATGTGGTTCTGGAACACCTCTTTCAAGCAACTCTTCTCGTTCTCTAATGAAAGCATCCACATCTAACGCAACACCTGGACCAATCACATTCCTAACTTTTGGATAAAACACGCCCGATGGAAGCATATGTAGCGCAAATTTTCCATAATCGTTTATAATCGTATGCCCCGCGTTGCTCCCGCCTTGATAACGAACAACATAAGACGATTCTGCAGAAAGGACATCCGTCATTTTACCCTTTCCTTCATCTCCCCAATTTGCTCCTACAATCGCTGTAACCGTCAATTTCCTCGCCTCCGCCACTTGAATTTTTCTACATCCATTATTATAATTTCCAGTAATAACATTAGTAAAATTGATATAAATAATAATCATCATAAACAGGAGTAATGTCTATGAATTTCAATATGGAATGGTATCGCGTTTTCTATTGGACGGCAAAATTCGGCAGTTTAACGAAGGCCGCAGAGAAACTACATATAACTCAACCTGCGGTAAGTCACACACTGAAGCAACTCGAACAAAGTCTTGGTGGATTGCTTTTTTTTCGGACTAAAAAAGGAGTAACGTTAACAACTGAGGGTGAAGTGCTTTTCAAATACGTAGAGCAGGCAATCCATTTTATTGAAATTGGGGAGAAAAATATTACGGCCATGCATGAACTTATTTACGGGGAGATTAACATCGGCGCAAGCGACACGCTCTGCAAGCATTATCTACTAAGACATTTAGAGAAATTCCATAAGCAATTCCCAGACATCAAGATCCATGTCACCAATCGAACAACCCCGGAAACAATCACGCTTCTAAAAGAGGGGAAAATTGACTTTGGAATTGTGAACTTACCTATGATGGATCCGAACATTAACTTCCGTGTAAGTTCTCCCCAGCAGGACTGCCTCGTTGGAAATCAAGAATATGCTGCTCTAGCGGAAACCACTTTCCTTCTGGAGCAGCTTCATCAATACCCTTTGTTGCTCCTAGAGCCAGGAGGCAGTACACGAAGTTTTCTTGACAACTATGCAATATCTCACGGCATACAGCTAAAGCCAGAATTTGAATTAGGCAGTCTTGATCTTCTTGTACAGTTCGCACAAAGTGGCTTTGGCCTAACTTTTATTGTACGCAATTACGTAACTGAGGAGTTAAGCTCAGGCAAACTGGTGGAAATCCCCTTGTTCCCTCCTGTGCCAGAGCGCCACGTTGGGATTGCAACACTCAAGGGCGTGCCGCTTTCAGCTGCTTCAAGACGCCTCCTTGAGTTTTTGCCATAATCCCATGAGAGTAGGGAAAACCTAACCAGTTTACTTGTCGTTGTTACGACTAATCGAATGCAGGGTTTTCTCTAAGGCATCTTGCAAAGGCGTGGCGTGAATACCAAACCGTTTAGTAAATTTGTTACTGTCTACAGTGAAATCTTCTTCAAATTGGTACAACATTTCTATACTCTCTTTCGCTTCAGGTATGAACAGCCCACCTAATCTGAGCATCCCTTTTCCCATCGTTCGAATTACCGCAGGAAATCCAGCTATTTGATACGCCATTTCTACAAATTCCCTTGTACTTACGGTGTTCGCATTCGGTACATGCCACACTTGTCCATAAGCGTCATCATGTTTGCTCAGCACAACGAGCGCCTTTCCGAAATCCTCGATAAATGTGTACGTATGCTTCCGGTCCGGGTTTCCCAACACCATGCAGGCTTTACCATTACTGATTGAATGAAAAAGCCTTGAACCTACGGAAGAATTGTGAACGTTCGGACCAAAAAAATCTGCACCTCTTCCCATTGCCACCTGCAAAGTTCCGTCTTGATGTAATTTTGTCAACATGCGGGACATGTCTGCCCTGATCTGTCCCTTTTTCGTTGTAGCGGAATACGGTAAATTCTCGTGCATGCTTCCTTTTACTAGCCCATACATATACAAATTCTCAGCTGCAATAAGTTTGGCACCCGTAGCAATAGCTCCTGAAATGATATGATCCTGAAAAGGTATAAACATCTTGCTCCACTTATGATACGGGGGTTGTGAACATTGGAAAATGACCTTGGATCCCTTTATGACTTCCTTTGCTTGATCTTTATCCATTAGATCGGCTTTTTCTACCCTTACCCCCTGTGGGACGAAGGCTCTTCCACTTAAACTAACCATTGTAACTGGTTCTTCACGGGCGATTAGCTCACGCATCACAGACATTCCTAACGGTCCAGTCCCTAAAATTAAATTCATTATTATCCTCCTCATATACATGCTGGATAATAACAAAATAAACCCTATAGCTACTATAGGGTCAATACTTTTCTAACTGGGACTTGCAGCTCGACAATAAACTCCTCCGGCTTCATCAAATGTGCAGCATCGACGATGTACGCCTCGATAGAAGCACCGTTTTCAACGTATCCGTTTTCCTCAATCCATTGTAGAAGTCTACGATAGATCCGTTTGCATGACACATCATTAGGGATTCCGGAATAGAGAGCAGTAATATAATCACCTTCTGGAATAATCCGTGTATACTCCGTTCCAGGGCCTGCATGCTCAAGAATGATACAGTATTCCAGGTCTGATTCCTCGCGGTCAAAGGTCATAATGTTCTCATGATAGACAGTCATAATATGATTTGGTGTTAAACTACTAGCATCAATCTTGCCAAAAAGCTCTGTGAATTTTACAATCGAGGGTTCCATCCCACAAGCATAAAGCCCTCGATCAGAAACGACAAACCGGTCAGGGAACCGCTTCAACTCCACTAGAACATCAAGGTCTTTCAAACCATTTCCTATTTCCTGAAGCAGAACGATTCTAGCCGTTCTTTGTTCGATCGACTTCACAGTCTGCTCCAATCTACTAATCTCTTCTAACATTTCTGTTTGCTTGGATTTGAGTTTTATAAACAGGCTGTCCAAGCTGTCGTTCTTCAACATCTTCCCAATTTCGTCTAACGAGAATTGCAGCATTTTCATGTCCTGAACGATCTTGATATTTAGAATATCTCGATTAGAGTAATAACGATAACCGGTAAATTTGTCCGTATGATTGGGAATCACCAATCCGATTTTATCGTAATAACGCAAAGTTTGAACGGATAAGTCGCAAATTTTTGCTGCTTGACCTATGGAGTAATATTGATCATTACTCATATTCCCTACAACCCCTTTTAAGGAATATCCCTGCTAAACAAATCATCGAAGCTATTTGCCGAAGACACCCTATCCGCTTTCAAAAAGTATTCATATTTACCGAATCTCGCTTTTGCCTCATGGTCGGGCAGCCATACCCATTCGTCAATTTCGGTTTGGCACCGATGAGCACGAAACGCGGCAATCTTTGCATCTAGATGAGCATGCACATCGATTTTGACAACATCCTTGCGGGTATACCCATATCGTTCTGGACGCTCCATCGCATCACCAAACGTAATGAAATATAATGCACCTCGTTGCCCTGATCTTTGAAAAGCCGCAGTCGTCGCTTTGCCGATTGCACAATGATCTGGGTGTCCACCCAGCTTTTCGTGAAAAGTAAGGACGACATCCGGATCAACTTCTTGGATGAGATTCGCAATTCGTGTTGTCAAATTATTCTCATCTGCAAACTCAACCGTCTTGTCACGGATATCAAAAAATAGGAGTTGCCGTATTCCCAAGCTGTCGCAGGCATTCCGCAGTTCCATTTCACGAGCAGCGGCCATTGATTCACGATTGAGATAAGGCGGATTGCCCATGCGTCGCCCCATTTCTCCACGCGTTGCACTCACTAGCGTTATGTCAACCTCTTCACTGGCATATTTGGCAAGGGTACCTCCACAAATAAACGACTCATCATCGGGATGAGCAAACACTGCGAGGAGTTTTTTCAATGGTCCTTTATCGGTATTGTTCATTCTGGAAACGGCTCCTTTCCAATGTGCAGAGCAACATTCATCCGACCTCTGTCATCATACCCGGCTAATAAAAGACGGCTGTTCGCATCAATCTCATAATGCGTGAGCGCCTCCATTCGAAGCCAGCCATGCCCATCAAATCGGAGAGCAGCACGAAATGGACCTTCGCCAGCTAGAAATGCATGAGTAACATTGACCTTGAAATTGCGTACGAATACAAATGACGTTGCTTCACTGTGAATATAAACATCAGTCCCTATGAAGGCCTGAAGCTCGGCTTCTACTTTCGATCTGATTATTTTGATCATCGCTTAGATTCTCTTTTCTGAAAGGTTTATATTTCATTGCTACATAATCGTATCACAGCTCATCATTCAAAAGAAATAACTGGTTACTCGTAAAAGCAATGAAGCTGCCAATTGTGTCGGCAGCTTCATCTATCAATCTTTATTCATCTCAGTGGTTTAAAGGCATTCCTAAGCTCGTCCACGAATAGCTTCGGCTGCTCCCATGCCGCGAAGTGACCACCTTTACTTAGCTTGTTGTAATAGATAAGATTCGGATATGCTTTCTCCGCCCAGCTCTTCGGCGCTTGATAAAGCTCGTCAGGAAAGGCGCTTACGGCAACCGGCAACGTGACACCTTTGATGCTGAAGAAGGGATATTTATTCTCCCAATAGAGACGCGCTGACGAGATCGGCGTGTTCGTCAGCCAATAGAGCGTAATATTGTCAAGAATATCGTCTCGCGAGAGACCTCCTGGTTTTCCTTCAAACGCATTTGCCATGAGTTCCAGGCTCTTCGCATCATGATCGAGCATGAAAGCCGCTAAGCCTACAGGTGAATCTGCTAGTCCGGTCAACGTCTGAGGACGTGAACTCATCAACTGCGAATAAGCTAGCTGCATGTTGAAGAAGGCTAGTTGCTCGCACGCGCGTTTCTCATCACCTGAAAGTCCAGATGGACAACCTTTGCCGGCCTGAATCGACTTTTCAATTTCGGCTGGAACTGCACCAGGCATATTTGTATGAATAGCAATCAGTCCCTTTGGCTTCTGTACACCCATCAAATCAGCAATCATAGCACCCCAATCGCCGCCTTGCGCCACATAACCCGTGTATCCCAAACGATTCATTAGTTCTCCGTATGCTCTCGCGATTCGGTCAGGGCCCCATCCGGTTGCAGTCGGTTTACTTGAGAATCCGTGGCCAGGCATTGAAGGAATGACAACATCGAAGGCGTCCGATGGCTTTCCACCATAGGCCGTGGGATTTGTAAGCGGATCTATAACTTTCAGCATCTCAATAATGGATCCAGGCCAGCCGTGCATAAGAATAATTGGTAAAGCGTCTTCATGCTTCGACTTAACGTGAATGAACTGGATGTCCTCCCCATCAATGTTGGTGACGAACATCGGTAAGGCATTCAGCTTCTCCTCGAACTTGTACCAACTATAATTATTCGCCCAATAGTCCGCAAGTTTCTTCACCGTTGCCAGCGGCACGCCTTGAGATTGATCCGAAACCGTTTCCTTATCAGGCCATCTTGTCGCAAGTATGCGTCTACGTAAATCAACAAGATTACTTTCCGGGAAATGTACGTGAAACGGACGAATGGCGGTCTTGTCCACTGCCGTTTTTTGAGGGGCTGCTTCCGCCTTTCCGTTAGCCTCTTTAGTAAGTGGACCGCAAACCGTCAAGCCCACAGTCAGACTTAAAATCATTGCTGAACGAAGAAAAGGTAATCTGAGCTTCATGAAGTAACGCTCCTTTTAGAAACCAATGTGACGATCTAACATTAAGTTCCATCCGAAACGCATTTCTTATGCGGAAATCGCTCAACATAATAAAAAAGATCTTTTCACATGTACGTATAAGTAAACGGCCAGTTAGCACAACGCGGCCACCGATCTAAGCCGGCAGCCGCGTTATGGTTATTTATTAATTTCATTTACTCCAATCGAGGGTACATCAGCCAGCCATGTTATTGACTAGGTGCTTGGTGTCAAAAACAGATATGTGGTCAACTTTTCCGCTTGATTTGGGAATAATAAATTTAAGTTGAAACATATCGGATGCTTTATAAATATAAATCGTATCATTCCCGTTAACCTTCGTATCAGCTGGCTTTCCTAGTGCTTGTTCAATTTGAGTTAATGTTATAGTTTGCAGCTTGGGATCGTTGGAACGAATATCAATGATTTGATCGCCTTTATTGAAGCCAATGACTGCATTCTTCTTCGTGTAGGTCGCATATATGCCACTTCCAGCAGCATCTTTACTATCCGATTTCCCCCACGCCTTCTCCACATCCTGGAAGAAACTAGTTTCTCCAGCAAATTCTATGCCAGCCACCTTACCTACCTTCGCCAGTTCAAACATATCTTTAATTTGCTTAGTAACGGATGTCGTTGTCTCAGAGGTTACTGGTTTTACATTTACGCTGCCACTAGGCGTTGATACAGGCGTTGATGTCGGCGTTGAAGTAGTTGTCGGATCTGCACTAGGTGTAGCTGAAGGTTCAACGACTACATTTGGTGTGCTGCTTGCTATTGGAGTAGCTGCGTTCGCTACAGGTTTTTCAGTAGATGTACATGCTGTAAACATGACCATACTCGCGATTAACATTGGGTATACCACTGCTGCTTTTTTACTATTACTTCTCATAATATGTCTTCTCTCCTAGTTGTTTGAGTGCTTACAATATATAAACGATAAACAGTTAACTATTGTTGCAACATATTTTTGCTCTTCAGATACCAAAAAAACCAAGGTCTCTATTTCAGACATTGGGTTCCTCTGTTAAGAACGATTTGCTAACGGTTTAGAAATAGGCGGATATCGCCCAAACGCAAGCGCCCACGACCGCGACGCATACCCAAAAAATCCCGTAAGCCTTCCGAAACGAACGATTTGCGAAAGCCCGTCGTAGCAAAAACTCGTTCACAATGATAAGAATGATTCCAATAAGTGGATATACTCCCCAAATCGCAAGCAGTCTAATAGCTGGCTCGCCGGTATCGTTGAATAGAAAAGATATGGCCAGCAGAAGTAGCGAGGCGAGAGTTACGAGCACTAATATCGTGCGAGTAAAAAATGCGAGTAGTTTCATGTTTGCCTCCAAAGACGATAAATAGTTTAATTATGCATCCAGCGATAAGACTTTTGAGCTAACATTCCCTAATAAATGAATGGATAAAACGTACTTAAACTTCTCTTAGCTTTTTAAAACAACTTCATCTGCTTCAGGATTTTGCCCCTTTACTTTTCAACCAGGCAACCATTGTGGCCCTCCGAGTGTCTAGAGCACCCGCTGTATAGAGAGCCGACTTACTGCTGTAGCTAGGAATACCATTGATGTCCGCTCCTCGCGTCAGCAAGTATTCGGCCACTCTCCGTTGCCCTCCATGGCACGCTTGCCAGAAAGCAACGGTCAAGTCTTCCTGCGTAGGCGACGGATTCCTGTCAATAAGTTCCTCTACGCGAGACATCATTCCCAAAGCTGACGCTTGCCAAAGCCTATCAACTCGAGCCCCGCGCTCTACCAGTAGCCGAGCAACATTCCAACATCCATAGCCGACTGCATTAGCCAAGGGAGTACCACCACCGATTGAGCCGCCTAACATTTCAATATCGGCACCCCCAGCGATTAAAACAGAAGCAACATCAACATCATCGCTGCTGGCGGTCCAGTGTAGCGGTGTCTCCGAATGGCTGCCCCCAATCATTGTTGCGTTTGAGTCAGCTCCAGCTGCAAGGAGTATTTTCGCGGTCATGGGACCGTTAGGGAAATATCCTGGCCAGTCGCTAACAATGTGCAGGGCTGTACGAGAACTGCCTTTGTTATCAATGGCTCTTTTGTTGACCAAGTCTGGAAATTCTTCTAAAAAACAACGCAGTTCATCCACGTCGCCCGTTTGAATTGCACGTACGAATGATTCCATAGTTCCCGCTCCTTGATTTTTCTTTCTTCCTGTATGTATGCAAGAGGTCAACTTACAATTATTTTAACACGCCATCAAGAAAAACCTCCTTAGTTAAGTAGATAAAAAGAAAAACCGCCATTGAGGCGGAATTTGTTGGGGGCTGTTTTCTTGTCATCCGACGACTATTCTTTAAACAAATCTGTATAGTCGCCATATCCTCTTTTTTCAAGTTCAGCTTTCGGAATAAACGCCATGGCTGCTGAATTCATACAAAATCGTAATCCCGCTGGACCTGGCCCATCTTTGAAGACGTCACCTAGAAAGGAATCGGCCTCCGCACTTCTGGCTTCGTATCCAAAAGCGAAGAATTTGCTTTTAAGCACAACGCTGCTTGGATCCAAAGGCTTTGTAAAGCTAGGCCAGCCTGTACGCGCATCATACTTGTCCTTCGAACTGAACAACGGCTCACCCGAAACAATATCTACGTATATACCTTCTTCGTTATTATCCCAATATTCGTTGTTAAATGGCCTCTCGTCCGCGCCATGCTGTGTTACGTCGTACTGAAGTTTGGTTAGAGTTTTTAGCCGTTCCTGCTTGTTAAAATCGACCTTGATACTTTGATTAACATGTATTTTCACTTCAGTTTAACCAACTACGTTCGTTATGACTTCAATATTGCCGCGAGTTGCTTTGGCATAAGGGCAAACCAGATGGGCTTCCTCGACGATTTCTTTAGCCACACTAGTTTCTACACCTTTTATTGTGATGTCCATATTCATAGCTAATACATAGCCATCATCCGCATCTTTGCCAAGTGTAACGTTAGAATTGATTGTTATACCTTCTGCTTTAATATTCTTTTTTCTAAGAATAGTCCCCATTGCGCCTTCAAAACATGCGGCAAATCCCGCAGCGAAGAGTTGTTCTGGATTTGTTCCTGCACCGTTACCCCCTAGTTCCTTAGGATATCTCAAGTCCAAGTTAAGATTACCATCAGTGGAAACAGCTTTGCCATCTCTTCCACCTTGAACATTTACCGTAGCTGTATACAATTTCTTCTCCATTTTTACCATTTTCGGAACACTCCTTTTAGAATTGGATTATTATTTTATACGATTGTTCGCTGCTTAACCTACTACGTTCGTTACGACTTCAATATTGCCGCGAGTTGCTTTAGCATAAGGGCAAACCAGATGGGCTTCCGCGACGATCTCTTCAGCTACACTAGTTTCTACACCTTTTATTGTGATGTCCATATTCATAGCTAATACATAGCCATCATCTGCATCCTTGCCAAGCGTAACGTTAGAATTAATTGTTATACCTTCTGTTTTAATATTCTTTTTTCTAAGAATAGTCCCCATCGCACCTTCAAAACATGCCGCAAATCCTGCAGCGAAGAGTTGCTCTGGATTTGTTCCTGCACTGTTACCCCCTAATTCCTTCGGATATCTCAAGTCCAAGTTAAGATTGCCATCGCTCGAAACAGCTTTGCCATCTCTTCCACCTTGAACATTTACCGTAGCTGTATACAATTTTTTCTCCATTTTTATCATTTCCTGAACTCTCCTCTTGATACTGATTTTTTTTATGCACTTAGCCATCTTGAATATTTGAAGGCCTGATAGGCCGAATGTATTTTTGAACGATCGTTCAAAAATGAGTATAAAATAACAATTACCAGCCAGAATCATGTCGCCACTTTCAAACAGGCTTCCCTTATTGCATCACACTGTTTTAGTCCAGCACCGACAGATTCATATTGATAATATGTTCAAATTTTTCTTTTTCACTTATAGCCTTAACTAATACACGAAGTCCTATTAAAGTATTGTTAAAATAATAAGACAAAAATTCCGCGTTGAGCGTATTGGAAATTTCTCCCGATTGTTGGCCTTCCTCAATAATCTCACGAAGAAATTGTTCGAAATTGGCCCAGCCCAAAAGAACTAAATCCCTTGATATAGGATCCTGTTTTGCCAACTCAGTCGCGGTATTCACCATGAAACAACCATCAGGTACGCCAGATTCTGGTTGAACAATCATTTCAAGTATGAATCGAATTGCTTCTTTGGCAGAATTGGTATCAGCCATACGCCGCATAACCGGGCGCTTAACCACTTGGTCAAACATGTCAATATATTTCTTCAAAGCTTTGATGTATAGGGAGTGCTTGTCACCAAAAGTATCGTACAAGCTTCCTTTGTGAATCCCCATACAAGTAACCAAATCTTGCATAGATGTCTTCTCATAGCCTTGTTCCCAGAATAACAGCATAGCTTTTAGCAAAACAGCATCTTCATCAAATTCTTTTGTCCTAGCCATATCGTTGTGCCCTCCTTTCTTAACAACAATTTACTATATAAAGAACGATCGGTCAAGAAATATTTTTGAACGGTCATTCTTTTATGACCTTCGGTTCCAAAACGCATAGTAATTATTAGTTTTTGGAATCATATACTTCAAAGCTTCGTCCACTCATACTTTATATCTTCAAGTTGCTCTTCATTGTCATTTCCTCTATCAATAATTCTAAATCCGTTGCTCTCATAAAACTTCTGTGCTTTCTTGTTAACTTCAAAAGTATATAAAAAAAGGCTGCCCTCCGATTGCTGCTTGGCGAGGTCTAACAGCCTTTTCCCAACTCCCTGCCCTTGATACTGTGCATGAACGTATAATTGATTAACCCAATTCTCGTTACAAGCTAGTATACCTACTACCTGCTCTCCTAAAGCTTCAATAGCAAGATAAACCTTATTATTTTTGATCAAAATGTTAGTCAGAAAATTTAGATGATTTTCAAAAGAATGTATCTCTTTTTGCCCAATCGCCTGTTCCTTGCTCTCTCTCCACATCTTAACCGTTTGCAAAGCATAGGAAGGATCATATTGGATAATTGTAATTTCCATTCGATTCGCTCCTTTATGATATGTATTCGTATAAATTTCGCAGCCTGTCGATGTTAAGCTGTCATATGATTCCTTCAACTGTCATAAGCAGATATATATTCAAAGTATATATAGAATATAAGTAAAAAATATAAGGGGGCTGCTTATGACTGCCCATTTTCTCGACGATTCTTTCGTTCACTACACTTGGGATAAATCTCTCAAACCGAGGTTGACGATCAAGCCAGGCGACATGGTTACTATGGACTGCCGAGAAGCATCAGATGGCTATATTAGACCGGATCGTCCTATCAAAGAAATGCTCGGTCCGCGAGAAACGAAGGGGCATCCCTTAACTGGCCCCATATTCATTGAGGGCGCAGAACCTGGTGACAGTATTGCCGTTGAAATCCTAGAATTTCAACACAAGGGTTGGGGATGGACTCGTTGTGTTCCAGTTGGGGGTCTACTACCAGGCGAATTCACAGATTATATCACCCTATGGGAACTGAAGGAGGGATTTTCCGATTTCAAGCCAGGTATTCGGATTCCTTTGGAACCTTTCTGCGGTTGTATGGGGGTCGCGCCTGATGAACCTGGACCACACGACACAACCCCTCCCCGAGTTTCAGGAGGAAACTTGGACATTCGCCATCTCGTTGCAGGCTCGACCCTCTTCCTTCCCGTATATGTGAAGGGCGCTCTCTTCTCCGCCGGAGACTGCCATGCTGCTCAAGGTGATGGCGAAGTCTGCATTACCGGCATCGAGGCGCCTATGCAGGTTACCCTGCGATTTCAACTCCGCAAAGGTCTTACGATTCCTGCACCTCAATTTATCACGCCTAGTCCTCTTACAAAAGCTGACACCAGAGGTTACTTTGCTACAACTGGTATCGAACCTGATTTGATGGAGGCAGCAAAGCAGTCAATCAGATATATGATCGATTATCTTGTGCGAACCTACCATCTAACACGAGAGGAGTCCTATCATCTGTGTTCCGTTGCTGTGGATCTTAAGATCAGCGAGATCGTAGATTCGCCTAACTGGATTGTTTCAGCCTACTTACCTTTAAGCATATTCTATGAGTTTCGTTCGACATAGCTTAGTATCCTACCATCAATAGAGTGAAGGGCTACCGTAATATAGTTGCCCTTCGTTCATATCTCTCTAGCTAAGTTCCTTTGTTTCCCTTATTGCAGCATTTTTCATGAATCTCCTTCTTCAACTTGCCCTCTTTTATCAATAATATTTCGTTATGCTCATTAACTACAATTGTTGCCGCGGATACAATGTGTTTTGGAACCATTTTATCGTTCTCCCCACGCTTTAACAAAGTTTGAATTTCCTATTTAATGTATACTAAAATGAATTAGTAGACAGCGCAATAAATTCAAACTAAACTTTCAAAGCAAGCCTCCTCTTCTGCTCTGATGCCTTATTTTTCACTCGGGGTTCCTGTGACTCTCGATGACATTTGAATAACTTTACTCTTTAGCCAACTGAACAGGTTGAACCATAACTAATATTTGATGCGGTCCTGTACGCTTCATAACCCGATATCCATCGTTTGAAGCAGTAGCAATCCCTTCATCATTCGGCTTACAATAACCCTTTGGATGGCATGTCCCGTCGTCTCGAACAAGAATTTGCCCCAATAGTCCAACAACGACCCATTCAGGCCTCTTCAACCTTGCCATGTATTCTTGCTTAGAATCATATTTGGGATTAATCAGCGGACGGGTTTCCATACGTTCAGGAATGATAATTTCACCTTTTTGATCGTACACTGCGGGTATAAGAACATCTTGCATCAGAACCCTGCCCCATTCATCGGTTATAAATTTGTCCTTCCATCTCAACTCTCCACTATTGGCCAAAAAAGAAGGAGTTGCACTCGTTATCCCTAATAGATAATTATCATTTGACTTCGCTTTTCGGATTCGATCACCATCTCCGTCCAAAGTCACCATGTAACCGACATCTATAGGCTGTCCGTCAATGGCTTCAAACATCTCTGCGAAGTCAGCGCCGCCTCCAAACCAACCGACATCCGCAAAACCCTTCCCATTATTGGTGCCTGAACCAATGATTTTGGCCGCCAAATTGTTTCCTGTACCATCATTATCAAGACCATTGGCTAAAAACCAGGAAAAATCGCTGTCTGCTCGTCCGGTTGTTCCCATAATATGAGCACCTATGAATCCATTGGTACTTGTCTGAATCCCTTCAGAATGGGAAGCAGTTCCGCTAGCTGTTGTTAAAATCCCCTCGGCATGGGCATTTAGTCCGCTTGCTATCGTACCGGCACCTTCCGCATGGGAGACAGGTCCACTCGCTTGCGTTCCATTCCCTTCGGCATGTGACGCAACACCGCTGGCGTTCGTAGAACTTCCTTCCGCATGCGAAGCCTCTCCACTCGCAATAGTGCCTTCTCCTTCTGAATGGGAAGCCACTCCACTTGAAATTGTACCTTGACCTTCCGCATGTGAAGCAATTCCACTCGCTGTTGTGGTAAAGCCTTCCGCATGTGATGACCTGCCACTTGCTGTAGTCAACCGTCCTTCTGAATGCGAAGCTAATCCGCTCGCTGTTGTATTAAACCCTTCCGCATGGGAAGCGTCCCCCATAGCTCTTCCAATTTGACCTTCAGCATGACCTGCGAAACCACTTGCTGTTGACTCCGCACCTTCGGCATGGGAAGCATCCCCGCTTGCCGTGACAACTACGCCTTCCGCGTGTGCAGCCAATCCGCTTGCTATATTTCCAAGACCTTCTGCATGTGAAGAATTTCCGCTTGCTAAATTAGGGAATGCTGTTCCAACGGAATCCACACCTCCTCCTTCAACATGGGAAGCCCTTCCGCTGGCTGTATTCCCTTCGCCTTCCGCATGCGCAAATATGCCGGTAACCGTTGTTTTAGTTTTCGTTCCCTCTGTGTGTGAGGCTAAACCATTAGCAACCGTTGAATATCCCTCGGCATGGGAAGCAAATCCAATAGACTTCGTGGAAGAACCCTCAGCCAATGAACACGGACCTAAAGATTGTGTATGACAACCAGGAGTAAACACCGGACCAGGGGGGCCTTTGGGTCCTACTGGTCCTCGGATTCCACGAGGTCCTCTAGGTCCCGCTGGCCCTGGAGGACAGGGACAACATTTATCTTTATTTTTATCTTTATCCTTATGTGACATAAGCCACCTCCCCAAAAATACTAAATAATACATACTATTTTCAAAGAGCACTGAACGCATCCAACACTTGGAGGTGGCGACTAGTGGAATTTCTCTGATTCTATTCTATTTTCCGCACAAACAAGTGGAGGCTGTCCCAAAAGATCAAAAGAGAGGCTCTCCCGCGGTCATTGGATGACTTGGGACAGCCTCTTATAGTGTTTATTTTAAGATTAGCGGGAAAAACTCCCGTTATTTCAAGCAATTCCGGCTAATAAATACAAATAACTGGAAAAAATACCGCTAATTCACTCCGACTCCCCTACTACCGGCTCAATCGTCTCCATTAACAGGAGAAATTCCATGTATTCACCCAGTAGCTTTGTTACTCAAATAAATAGCGGTAGTATTTCCCGTTAATCTAAGGGGGAGCTGCAGCAGCTAGTTATGTTCTGCTCCATAGTTTACTTGCTAAAATTGCCATTGGAGTATGGGGATCTCAATATTTCGATTATCGATAAAAGCATGTGCGCGAGATGTTGGTGCGGTAAGTTTTTCATAGAGCTCGTGGGTTGGAACCCATAACCGTCGGTATCTCTCCTCAACAACCTCTATAGAGCCAACCCACTTCACATCCCTTTGCTTGGCACGAATTACCATAGTTTCAAAATCAATGTCAAGCCAAATAACATAATCCCAGTGACTAGCCAACTCGGGGCGTTGAAGAAAGACACCGTCAATAATGGCAATATCCTGGTCACTCACCTGGTGCCACTTCTCTGGCACCTCTGCATCGTTAAATGAATCCCAAAGTGCAGTTCTACATCTTCGATTCCCGCCAGTGCTAAGTGGTCGCAGAAGCAAGTTACTAATTTCGCTATAATCAAATCCCTGATCATAATATGAACGAGGTGTCCATTCACCACGCTGCGAACGATATTTATGCCCTGGTAGATGGAAATCGTCGATGGATGCTCGCAAGACACCACGATTATGAGTGCGAATTGCTATTGCCAGTTCATCAGCTAGTGTTGTCTTGCCGGCTGCTGAACGTCCATCCACAGCCACTCTCGTCGGATGGTCCAAGTGTAATAAGACAATTGCTTCAGCTAATGCATTGATTACTGAACTTCTTGAAGCATTAGGTGTGATAGACATTGTAACCCCCCTTAGACGTATGGAAAAGGAATTGGCTATAAGGTTGGGTCAATCTTTTTTATCTCAGCAACGAGATTCATGACCATAATAAAACATGTATGCCCATTCTCATATGGGTGACTGTTTACTTTTCAGGTAACAGGCCTAAATCATTTGCCATGAAACTTTGGCTGCCATATTGACTTGGCAAATGTCCTTGAACCTGATGCCATCCTTCTGAGTCCTCCCACACAATCCGTAACTCTGCAGTTTGTTCCATCGTAGAGCGCCATGATGGATCAAGGTGTGTGTCCCATCCATGTGACCATTCCCAAATATTGAATTGATTTGGCTGTAATTCTGAACATGCCAATTTCGATTTAGAATCAAAGCTCATGCGTTCCCAACCAAACAGTCGGTTGCCGACATACACATGTATGTTTCTTGCCGCGTCCGTACCGAGATTTTTTAGATTTACCTCATAAGAAACAATAGATAACGGCTTCGGGTCATTTATAGGCTTGGCCTCATAAAGCAACATATTTGGTCTTATTTCCCAATTTGGAACTGTTGAACTTAAGTTAATCGGCGGCTCAACATTGTTACAATCAGCAATTTGTTTGGCATGATCTTTCTCACATCCAACCAAAGATAATAACACTACAATCAAAAAGAAAAAACAAACAACTTTCCTCACTAAAATCCTCCGTAAATATACGTTAATTCCATAGCTATTAAATGACTATTACACTAGATATTCGAGGTTATCTTGTATTTTCCTTTTTCAACCATAGTGTCTAAGAACCCAGTCCCGAAGCACATCAATACCACCAGGTTGAATGGAGGCTTCCAAGTGACGCGTAATCTTGTAGTGGTCACATATTCAGGATTGTTAGTTCAAATATACCGATACTTCCGGAAAGTAGCGGCTTGTCCGTGGTTATGACCGGTCTCATCGATGAGATTCCACACCGTCGTATCCACGATATAAAATCGTCGGCCCGTACTGGAAATCCGGATTCCCGTGTAGTTGTCGATGAAGCCTTGTTCATTGACGGTTCTCAGGAAATGGTCTCGCGCCTCCTGTTCCATCGGCTCCGCTGTCAATCGCGACGGTGTGACCGTAAACGTATGCCAATCCATTTCCCATAACTTCTGTGCTGTTAGGTTGCCGAAATTGAGCACCGGGTCCGGCTCCCGTCCATGGGAAAGGACGATGAAAGGGAGATGATAAAGCTTATCGAGTTCCGTTCCAGGTAATGGCTTTTCTTCCAACAGTTTCTTCCCTGTTAAGCGCTCGTAACTAGCAATGATTAAACGGGCATGGTCGTTCGTCGCTCCGATACCAGTAATTTTCATGGTGTTGTTCCCCTATCCATTTGATTTTCTATGTTGCTATTCCGAATTTTCAGTGTAAAATCTTATTGAATCCTCGACAAATTATGAAATGATTAGTAAAACATAAAAATATTTATAAGACAGAATAGATCTGCTAGACAAATGAATAACAAAAAAACAGCTGGTTTATTTTCGCCAGCTGCCTTTAATTTTTAAATATACAGTCTACCATTTTATTGAAGACATCATCCCAGTTTAATTGGTTTACATTTACAAACGTATTTTCAATCCTATAGGTTGGAAAAGAAAGACGATCTAGCAACATCCATTCAATCCGCTTCCGATTTTCCATAAATTTAATGTTCTTTTCCGTTGCGAACCGGGGTTTTGAACGAATAGTGGAAATCCAAACCTGTTGATCTCTCACACTCGGTTGAGTTAAATAAATCAGCACAGGATTCAAAGCAGCAATCTGATCCGCGATTCCCTGTATATGTAACTCGATTTGGCGGTCATCTGCTTGATAGTGCCCTAATAAATCATGAATCTGATGCTGAAAAAACACCGCTTCCAGCACATAGATAACCTCATCTGAAGTACTAGCAGCCTCAGTGAAACGTCTCCATTGCCTCTGGATTGAAGAGGTAAACTCTGAAAGAGTCGCTACCGGTGAATCTGTCCAGCATAGCTCGTGAGATTTCAGTTCGGCGTAAAGCGCATCCTGCTCAGTGAACGCTTGGACTTCACGGTAGGGAAGCAAATAATTACTGCCATCGTTAATGACACGCGAACGGATGTCGTTAGCTACGTCCGGATATCGCTTCAGAAGTTCCGGATATTCCTTTTCTCGAAAGAAAGCGTGCCAATTCAGGCTCACAGGATGTCCCTTAGCAGCCTCATCATAGAAAAGGGAAGAACTGCCTTGCTGTAACAAGTAGCGATGCAATCGCTCTGCTAAGGTTGATTTGCCCGTGCCGCACAACCCTTCAACCAAAATCAATTTGCTATTCTTTCGCATGCGATTTGCTCCTCAAGAAGGCCTACAATTTAATCAACACTTCCGTACCGTCCTTGGCCTGGACATCAACCAGAACCGTCCCTTTACATCGTTGCAACTCGTTAATGAGCCGCCTGATTGCTTGCTTCGTATTTCGGTTTTCAAGAGTTGACAGTACCAGCTCAAACCCAAACCGACTGCTGTCCCAATCGAACTCAAGCTTGGGACTCGAGTGCCAACTCACATGTTGGTCTTGCTGGTACAGCCAATCCCTCATTTTGCGCTGAATGATGTAGGAAGTCAGGATACCACTTCCCATGCGTAATACAGAATAAGGGACTGGAATCGTTAAAGCGAGCTTTTTGTTCTTAACCTTCACAATGATCATGACCGATCACTCAATTACTACGGTGACTGTATCATTTTCACCAGATCGAACGTCAACGATTTGCCCGTCAAGTTCGTTCTCGATGGCATCGATCAACAGGCTGATATCGATATCCTTCACATATTTCGCAGCCTGCGGAATATTGGACGCGATACTGTGCCCCGCAACGAAAACTGCTTTCACCAGTTTAATCGGCAAATTGATGTTGACGTTATCGTTTTCTTGGGAGGTTACACGTATTTTCAATGTTTTGTCTAAATATCTGCTTGATACCGATGAAAGTTTCTTCGAATAGTCAGGTTTACCCATCACCTGCATGATTTGCGATGAATGAGCCGTTTGCTTCTCTTTTAGCGCGTCAATCAACTCCGAAGCCTTGACTGAATCAATTTTGCCTTCTTGCATCATGGACAACACTCTGCTGATTTCTTCTTTCATCGTTGTTCCTCCTTATTCGTCTTTCAACATTTTGACCGCTTCATCCGCAGTGATTTCGCCATTCTCCAGCATGGAAATGATCTTCTTCTCATCGAATTCCGGCTTCTTGCGCGTCTCGTATCCGAGGGCTGTGATGATATCATTAAGCTTGCCGCGCACCGTCGGGTAAGATATGCCCAGCTCTTTCTCAACTTCCTTAATGTTGCCCCTGTTCACAAGAAAGGTGTACACAAAATGGAGCTGTTCGGGTGAGAGTAGAGCCAACTTTGATAATTCAAATGTGTTCTCAATCGTCGTCCGGCAATGTCCGCATGCCAGTTTGACGGCGTGCAGCGAATGGTCACATACAGGACACTGTGTGATAATAGGATATTTCATACTCCACTCCTTTCTTTATTTAAATTATAATTCAAATAATTGAATATATGAATACATTAAGTTAATTTTATTAACTTAAAAATTGATAATATTAATTTTCCAAATCCTATCTTTGTTCATTGAACGTCAAGGGTGCCATTATCTAATCCATCACAAAAAGGCCGATGACATTCATCGGCCTTCTTATAAACAAGCGACAACACATAAGGCTTGCTGTTAGTCTTCGATTGCCTGATAAACCGTAGTCCAGAAGTCGTGGATAAGCCTCGCTGAATCCGGAGTGGACATCCCGACCTGAGTAAGCAGGAATCCAGTGAGCTGGTTGTCTGGATCGGCGTAAGTCGAGGTACCGCTTCCGCCGTCCCAACCGAACTGGCCGATGGACGCATAGTCACCACGGTAGGTGCGCACCGCCATGCCGAATCCCCAACCGCCGTGCTGACCTTGGCCGAATGACAAATGGACGTTGTTGATGGCCATGGCGTTTCGGACCGCTTGCTGCTCCGGCGTGAGGCGGTTGGTTGTCATCAGCTGAATGGCTGGCCGGGACAGAATCCGTTCGGTCCCGTGCATCCCCTCATTCAGCAGCATCTGGTAGTAGGCGTGATAGTCATCCACGGTGGAGGTTAGTCCTCCTCCTCCGCCTTGGAACGCCGGATTCAGATTGTAGCGTCCACCCTTCGCCTCATCCCACACGTTGAACTCCCCAGTTTGTGGGTTAGGGGCGTAGAGGGGCGGCAGCCGGTCGATCTTGTTGTCGGGCACGTGGAAACTAGTGTCCTTCATACCCAGAGGGTCGAAAATGCGATCACGCAGGAACGTCTCAAACGACTGCCCCGTTACCCTGGCGACGAGCACGCCGAGTACATCGTTGCTAATGTGATACTGCCAGCGCTCTCCAGGCTGGTGCATCAATGGAAGCGTGCCGAGTCGGCGCATCCACTCATCCGGTTCGGGCATCGGCGTCGGCAGATCCGGCGTGAGTCCCTGCTCGAAGATTGCGCCCATGATCGGAGTGCCCAGCAACGTTATATCCATGCCGAGCCCGAACGTGGAGGTCAACAGGTCCCTTACGGTAATCGGCCGCCGCGCCGGCACAGTGTCGTCCAGCGGGCCGTCGACCCGTTTCAGAACTCGCCGATCGGCGAGTTCTGGCAGCCATGGATCAACCGGGTCGTCTAGCCGCAGCTTGCACTCGTCGAGCAGGATCATCACAGGCGCAACAGCGACCGGTTTCGAAGTGGACGCCATCCGAAAGATCGTGTCCCGGCTCATTGGCGCACCACCGTCATGGCGCATTGTACCGATCGCTTCGACGTGCGTCTCACCCTTCCGGCTGATTAGAGCCACGAGCCCAGGAATCTTCCCTGACTCGACATGCCGTTCCAGTACATCGCGCATTCTGATAAGCCCTGTTTTGGAGAAGCCGCTGTTAGTTGGTTCCGTTGTGATCTTTGTCATTTGTTTTCCCTCCTTATCGAATCGTAACTTTGGATAGATCGGCTCCCATACCTTTGAGCAGCGCATAAGTCAGTTTATCCATTGTTGCCCCGTCGAAGATGACGGTTTTGATCATACGATAGTACTTATTAGTGAGAGTAAACCCAGGCTGGAAAGAAACATTATTAAATGTAGCGCCTCTGAAAGAGACTTCGGTTAAGGCTGCTTTGTCAAACTTAACACCGATAAATGTCTGTCCATCCAAACGTTGCCCAGAAAGATCCGTGTATTTGAAGTCAACCCCATCAAATAAACAACCTTCAAAAATCGTTTTTCTAAGATCGGTCATCGTTAACGTAACATCGGTTAGTCTTACATCAGTGAATTTGGCACCGTCAAGTCCCGACTTGCTGAAATTAGTTCGTACAAGAATGGTTTTATTGAAGCTTGCATTTTTCAAATCAAGCGCGTCTAGGCTGCAGTCCGTCAGATTCGCACCGTCAAAATTGGCTTCGCGCACATCACTAGCTTTAAAAGTACTGCCAGTCAAATCTGCACCCGAAAAGTCGGAACCGTGCAGTGCGCTGCCCTTAAACTGCCCTTTATGCGCCGTAACGCCTGCAAAATCACTATCTGTCAGATTGCTTCCACTAAAGTTTGTCAGTACTTGCCGTTCCAGTGAGCGGGAGAGGTTGGCGACCTCCAGAATCGTTTGCTCGATGTCGCCGATACTCTCAACTGTCATCTTAAATGCTGTTTCATCATCTTTTCCCTCCTCTCTGAGTTCACGGTATCGTTCTTGCAAATCGGTAAGCAGGTCAGCCTTTAACTCGGCGACACTCTTCACTCCGTCGTATGGTGTAAATACGCTGTTCAGATAATTCGTTAATTTGGGATTCATCCTATCAAATCACTCCTTATACTAAGCTCTCTAACACGCGTTTTGCATACTCCCAATTGCTTTTGTTGCGATCGTAAGTGTTCTTACCCTTTTCGGTTATCCTAAAATATTTGCGCCTTCCGCCCTGTGATTCATCGCCCCAATACCACTCGATGTCGCCATCTGCTTCAAGCCGCCGGAAGCTGGAATACATCGTGGCTTCTTTAAGTTCATACTCGCCGCCCGAACGCTCGGCAATCAGCTTGACAATCTCGTAACCGTAACGATCAGCTTCGGCCAAAAGCCGTAGTATCATTGTATCTGTATGTCCTCGCAACAGGTCGGATGTGATCTTGTTCTCGCTCATACAATCACCTCCATAGCTGTATAATAAGGCATACTACTATACCTGTCAATGTACTACTCTCATTATATTACTGAATAAAGCGCTTTCGTAACGATTTACGCGTTAGTTTAGAGAGCTTATAAATTCACTTGTATCTTTTAGTGTTATGGACTTAGAAGAATGTTCTGCTAACTTATTCATAACTTTTGGTTTAATATTATTTTCAAAATTATCATTCCAGATAAACATGTTTTTGAATATGTCCAAATTCGGTTTATAGTTGGATTTTTCTATTCTGAGTACCTGTAAAATAAATCTTCGGATTATTCGATACTTTCGTTTCGAATAATTCGTATCCAAAAATATAATTAAATCGGCATTATGAAAACTTTGGAAAACCCATTCGTTATAATGAGCCCCCTCTATAATCCAACTATTGGAATGAACAATTGATCTGAATAGCTGATCTCTCTCTTCATCAGTTCTTCTAATGTCTCTTGGTTTATGCCTCTTCCAAACAACATTATCCAATTCGTAATGTGGAATTAGCAGTTTATTTGATAAATCTCTGGCTAATGTTGTTTTACCACTTCCCACGGAACCTATAATATGCACTTTTTTCATGGGAATTTTATTAAAATCAGCCATTCAAGCTCCCTCCACATGAACATGAACGTTAAAATTAATTGATATGAAAGACGATTTCATCCTCTTTTCGTCTATCCCTTATGAGGGTACCCAAATCCCTAAAGACAAACTTCATCCCCGAGATATCGTCAGGTAATGCTGGTGATACAACATAGTTAAAGGAAAAATGTCCTGAGCTACCTCCTCCACTTTCGGTGTGACAATGGTAACTATCTCCTAGATACAATTCGAAATGTTTAGGTCTATTAGACTTTTGCGAGTCATCACTCCGTACATCCCAATCAATATTAAAAGTAATAACACTCGCATTACTGTATTGCCGCATCGCGATCAAGGTATAGAAAAACTCATCACGTTCCACTGAATTCAGAATTGGGACGTGTTTTTGAAAGCCAGAAGGCTCGACGGTCGGTCTATAAAGCTCCTCGTTTCTCAATACATGGAAGACTGATTTCAAATAATCCTCAAAGAGGTCAAAAGAAATAGCCCACTTCTCAATATTCTCAAAGTGCGGATAACCTGGATTATTGCTCGAAATTTCTTTGCGTTGTTTTAGCAATTCGCAAATTTGTTCATCAATAGGAAATAATCGCTCGTCATAATACTCCGTCGGTCGCTCAAATGGCATCCGTTTCATCGAATCCTCCTTCAATGGCTATTAAACTGCTCTTCACCATACTAGCATATTTTGGTAACGTTTTCCCAGATTCAATTACCAATTCATGTAGCAGTGCTTAGCACTCAATTGCTCCACTAAACGATAAAAGACCGCCGGATCAAACTCCGCGCGGCCCCACATTCATGCTGTCTACAGTCTTATTTACCACTTTCAAGCGTGATATTTTCCGACTGGTGCATTTAATACCCATTCCAGAATTTCAATTTGGGAACGAATCGCATTTATTTCTTCAGCGTTGTCTGCAGAATTGAGCCGCTGCGCTGTCTGTTCCAACTGATTAATCATGCGCTTAATTTGATCTTCAGATCTCATATTACATACCTCCGAAATTTTAAAGATGATCGAGAAAGATTGCAACTGGCCTCGCCCAACCAGCACTTGCCCGCTCTACCTTCACAGGAAAGCATGATACTTTGAAACCAAATGGCTTGGGCAGTTGATCAAGATTCGCAAGTTTTTCAATCTGACAATATTCCTTATCCTTACCTAGATAGTGTGCCGCCCATAGCACACCTTCTCTTGGATTTTTCCGATACTCCTCAGCCTGCAAATTCAACGGAATATCCCAACCCCATCCATCCGTTCCAACTACCTTGATCCCGCATTCGAGCAACCAAAGTGTCGCTTCAGGTGAAACGCCGGCATGCAGGAATGCATAATGTTCGTTGTAAATTCGTTTATCAGCATCGCTGCGAATGAGTACAATATCCAGTGGTTTCAGGGTATAGCTGATCCGGTTCAACTCTGTAATTAGATCGTCTTTTGTAATTTCATAACCCGGCGGTTTACTGCTGAAATCAAGTACCACCCCATCCGAATAAAACCACTCCAGCGGAAGTTCGTCAATTGTTCTTGAGGGCTTGCCTTCGGAAGTCGGCCAGTAATGCCATGGTGCGTCTACGTGTGTTCCAGAATGCGTATTTAATGTGACAGTCTCTGTTGCCCATGCCTTCTTTTCAGGAAAATCCTCAGGTGAGAGACCTAGCGCAGTTGCTGCCTGGAGTGCTCCGTCCTCATGAGTGGAGTAATCAATTTTTGCTGGCAATGGCTCCCTAATTCGTGGACTGATAGGGACACTTAAATCGATAAGTTTCACTATAATTACACCTCTTCTTATCTTCTTGGTAGTCTGAACAACTCAGAGGCCCTCCCGGATCCCCCGCAGGTCAATACCAAAAGTTCGGTAAATGCCCGCTTCCCCTTCTTTTGTCACATGAACCCCACGACCCGAATCATGCCTTATAAGCCATTGGAGTTGGAATAAATGATCAGTTAATGCATGACCGAGAGATCCAGCCAGATGGTATTTCCTTTCCGTCCAATCGAGGCAGCAGCGAGAGAAAGATCTCCGCTTCTTGCGTACATCTTTGAGATGAATACCCAAATCCTTGAAAAACGTCTCTCCACTCTCGGTGATGATGTAGTCCATACCTTCTATATGCAGGTAGTTATGCGCAACCATCGATTCCGTTATCGCAACAGCTACTTGACCAGCTAAATGATCGTAACAGAAGCGAGCGTGGCGCAATGTCCGCATTTGCACGGATTCCCGCAGAGAACGCACTTCTACTGGTTTCACAAGCGTAAGTATTTGCTCGATAATTACAGCGTCCTCTTGTCTGCCGATGCGGTAATAGCGGTGACGACCGTGTTTTTCAACCATAACTATACCTGTCTCAACCATTTTTGACAAATGAAAGCTGGCCGTTTGAGGGGTCACTGCAGCAGCAGCGGCCAGTTCACCAGCAGGATGATGACGCCCATCCATTAGAAGAGCAATCATCGCAGCGCGAGAAGAGTCAGCTAGCAGGGAAGCAACTGAGGAAATATTTGACTCATGTCCCATACGTGTCTCACCTTTCTATCATTCGCATATTGTATTTCATATTTCGATGATAGTTGAAATGTCTATGTTTTACAATGGATATGGATATATCAAATCAAACATATTCGAATCGGAGGCATACAATGATGTACGAAATGTACGGTCATGACGACCACTTACCCATCCAACCTAAAATCCTGTACTACGGCATGCCAGTAATTTTGCTGACGACTATAAATGAAGATAGCACGACCAATATCAGTCCGATTTCCTCTTCTTGGGCGCTCGGGCAATATCTTGTACTCGGGATCGGCGTGAATGGGAAAGCATTTGAAAATCTCCAGCATACTCCTCAGCTTGTAATCAACATACCAGATAGCTCCCAATGGGAGAATGTTGAGAAGCTGGCACACCTTACGGGTAAATATCCGGTTCCTGAAAGTAAAATGCAGATGGGCATTCGTTATGAAAAAGACAAATTCTCTGCTGCTGGTCTTAACTCCCAAGTATCACACGTAGTGAAGCCAGATCGGATAAGAGAATGCCCACTACAAATCGAATGCGAAATCAGACAAATAACTGTACCTGATTATGCTCCTTCAATGGCTGTCGTCGAAGTCGAAGCGAAGCAGGTTCACGCCATCCCGGCCATCGTGACAAGCGGATCACACATTAACCCGTCAAGCTGGCAACCTCTTATTTATAATTTCCGTCATTATTATCCTTTAGGTACCGCACTTGGGAAAAGCTACCGAGCACAAATATAAGATTAACATTTCCAAAAATTTCTTTGTTAAATGTTTCAATTATATCCCCAATTGTTTACAGATATTATGTAGCAGTACAATAAAACATACCTTGGGAGAGTGGTACAAGATGAGTACATTCAAAACAAAATTGGTTTTACTTCTTGCAATTTCGAGTTTAATGGTTCCGAGCGTCATAAGCGCTGCAACCGAAACGGACGAAATGCCAATTCACACGTATAAGGATGGATTTGTTCAAACTTTAGTTAATGGTACCTATGTTCCTGGAAATTATGTAAATGTTAGTGAAGATACGGTAGCTGTATATGTCCCAGGCGGGGTAGGATTAATCGCTGTCGATACGGATGCTGTTTTACCGGAAGGTTCCATAGTCTTGGAATAACATATTCTAATTTACATTTGAACATCTAGCTATAAAAAAAAACAAAGGGGATCACCCCTTTGTTTTTTTTATTCTATTTTTACATGAACCTGAAAATTCACTTTTAAACTAGGGTAATATTCGTCTCTCCAGTTTTTCAACTCAGAATAAGGAATTTTATTGCGGAAATGTTGGCCAAATCCGAAAATGTCCGCTTTGTTTCTTTGGGCTTGTTCGAACAAACTGAAAAATCGCTTTTCGATCAACTTCTCAAGATCACTTTGTATCTGATCATTCGAGACGTCTTCCTTTTTTTCTAGAATTTCTATTTTTAAAGATAAATCGCTTGACACCATCAGCTCATCCGTTTTCATTGACGGTTTAATTTGTAAGGAGCTATTTTTTACCATGATGCTGGCGTAGCCAAGACTCTCAATCTTTCCCTTTGTCTGATGGTTTTGAAACAAATTAACGAATTGATTTTCACTTGGGTTAATTCTTTCCATAATCTTGCCATTTTTCAATACCGCGGATCCTTCAAAACTTAATAATGTATCTTTTCCGGAATTAACAACTGGAACGGCTATATCATTTGTATATGAAAACAAGCTTTGATAAGCTTCCCAAATGCGGGTGGTCGAAATCTCCGGTGCCCAATCAACCCCTTTATAAAAGTAGTCAATGACAGAGGTTGCATGGGCATCAAGTTTCTCGTTAATAGTTGAAAACATTTTCTCGATATTTTCATCTGTAATGGCTAGCAATGCGATTGAAGGTAATTCCTTTGATTTCATTAAAAACTTAATCACCTCACTTATATCTTCATTGTCACTTGCCAAATTGCTTTGGATAAGAATTAATCGTACCTGCTTGTAGTACAAGGCATCTTCCGTATTTGTTTTTAACTGTTCCAAAGCGCTTGAAACGCTTGCACCTTTTCGGGTTACTGTTCTTGATAATTTACTGCCTTTCTCCGTTACTGGAATATACAAGGTCACTTTGTATTGATTATCGTTTTCCCTGCGAATCCCGATGATTAAAGGAATGTCACGCTTATCTATTTCTTTAATATCCCAGCACCCGCTGAGAAGGGATAGAGACATAAGAACAATAACATTTTTGAAATTGAAATAACTAGTTCTTTTCATAACCCAACCTCCCCTTACCAGTTAAGAAACCATAGATAAGAATGGTAAAAGGAATAATAACTATAAAAAAAACATTAGAGCCTGCAGCCCACAAAGCAAATTTTTCAATCCAGGCCAGACTTGGAACAGATATAGCGAAGATGAATGCAATAAGTGAAAAGGCACTAATCCAATAAGAGGCTTTGCTTCTCTGCCAATTGAACAATTTCTGTATGATTTGACCAATCATCCATAGTAAAACAGCATTTAATATCACTGTGAACCCGACCAATGATAGACCGAAAAACATCGTTTGCTGGTTGAATACAAACCAATTCATATCAACGGAATCCGCTGCTTCTTTGGTAGGGAAAGGAAATGTAACGACAGTTTCTTGCCCAAAAATGAAGAGCGGAATATACACAACAGCTAGATAGAAACAAATCACATAAGCCCATACCCCAGTAAGTTGACCGAACGTCAAATTGGTTTCGGGAGGTACAAATCCTAAAAATAAAGACGAGAATCCCACAAGATAGAAGAAATTTATATCCGTTAAGAAATCGAGAGATGACGGCCATACCGGTAAGGCGTTCTTAAAATCAAAGTTTACAACCGAGGAAATAACGACAAAAATCACCATAAGATTAACAATGAAGAAAATGAATACGGAGGATCGCAATATCGTGCCTAAACCTTTTATAGCCGTATAGGTTGAAATGGCGAGAAGAAGAATCAATATGGCCCAGCTAGGTGTCCGAATTAAAAAAATGGACCCAATGCCTTCAGCATGATGACGAAGGCTCATCGCAACCACCGCAGTCAAATTGAGTATACAGGGGATTAGGAAAATGAATGCAACCCATCTTCCCATCTTCAAATAAATGTCGATCATATCTTTTTGAGGGAAATAATTTAAACCTTTCTTGTAGATTAACATTAAGATCAGTTGTATCAATCCGTAAGAAAGAACCACTCCCCAATGACCGGTTTTCGTTAACTTATATATGAGATTAGGATATTGTAAATAACCGAAACCCATATGCATGATAATAAAAACCAATCCAAACTGCAACCTTGAAGTCACTTTGTGTCGCCCTTTCCTTCTATGCGAAATGTCACATACGGAATGTCGCATGACGTTAAACTCGCCAAATAGATACATACAAAAGTTAAACCAGCAAATAAACCCAAAATACCGTAAACAGATGCCAAAATTAAAATGGGGTACTTTAGAGCACGAATGTACAAGGAATTTTGCACGCCAACTACCGCTGAACTTGCAATCAGCATCGCGGTGATCACAATGACTAATAAATTACTGACTAATTTCGCTTCAACCATCGCCTGGCCAAGGATAATTCCTCCAACCATTGTAATCGCAGGTCCTACACTTTTCGGAAGTCTCACAATCGCTTCAATGATTAAATCGACGATCACAACCATGGTAAGGGTTTCAATGATGGGTGTTAGTGGAATGCCTTCTCTACTTTCTGAGATAAACAAGGCGAGATCGATTTTTAAGACATCAGGGTTAACGGATGTTAACGCAACATATAAAGCGGGAAGTATAAGTGTGGCCAAGGCTCCCAATCCCCTTAGCGTTCGGATCATTAGTGACAGCCCATAAGGGAAATTGCGGTCGTTTACAGTACTCAACATATCTAAAAACAGATGAGGAAAAACAAGCGCGAAGGGATAATTGTCTAAAAAAAGAACGACTCTGTTCTTTTTTAACGAATCGATGGCTTGATTCGGAATTTCCGTTGAGAATAGATAACTCACAGGACTGAACTTACGTTGACCAAAATGCCTATTCAAGTCATCAATCGTTTCAATATCCGATACAATTTGTTTTAACTGCCGGTCAACTTTTTCAATAAGTGTACTTGGAGCTTTTCCTTTAATATACAGCAATGAAATCCTTCGCTTAGCCAGCTCTCCAACTTGATAAGAAGAATGGCACAGACGTTCCGTGTTCAGCCACTTTCGAAGCAACCCCAAGTTAACATCGATATCCTCTCCGAATGCATCCAAAGGACCATGAACGATACTTTCATTTTTAGGCTGATCAATGCTTCGACTTAGGTTACGGGAGATTGGTTCCAGTACGGCATTGTGATTGCTTTCTGATAACAGTACTAATTTGCCTTCAACAACCGCTTTTGTGATTTGCTCTGCATCAACGTCAAGCTGATCACTAAGGTTAGTGAATAGTTCGGTAATAGAAGATGACGTTTTCGCCATTTGTCGAATATATAAATTTGAATTAGTGAAGTCTATCAGCGTTTTAAATCCTAGAAGGTAAATGGCTGTTTGATCAAATTGCTCTTCCTGAATGAAAAAATCATCATGATCGGCGAATATGGATTTAATTTCTTGGACCAAATTAAGCATGAATTAAACCCCTAGTTTTAGACGTGATACTAGTTTGAGCGGCGAATGGGATTTTTATACAGGAATGTACGATAGCAAAGAGGATCAAGTTCTTGTCTTTGGGGCTCGGACAAGAACTTGATCCTCTAAGATATACGGATTCAAGACGAAGTAATTCACATTGCCAACAACCTGCATATGAGGCTGATTATTATTCAATCGAGCTTTTCGTAGCAATCCAAAGAGCTTCAGTTGTCTGATCAATATCGTCTCGTGACATGCGTAAGCGAGCGATAGCACTGCCGTATGAGATTTCCTGCTTGCCCTCATTCAAGCCTTTGAAAATTCCATCAGCAAAGGCATCAAGCGGTTCCCCAGAGGTATGCAACCCTGCGCCTCCTAAATTTGTATTAACTGCAGGAGGAACAACCTCGATGACTTCAACCGATGTAGCCGACAGTTGTTGTCTCAGGCTGATCGAAAAGGAATGAAGCGCCGCTTTTGTAGCTGAATATATAGGAGCAATCGCCAAAGGCGTAAAAGCAAGTCCTGAAGTTACATTAATAATTGCCGACTTTTGTTTTGCAGCAAAAAACGGCGCAAACAGTAAGGAAAGATGGATAGGTGCATCCAAATTACTTGCGATTTCTTTGCTGAAATAGCTCCAATTACTGCTTGCATCTACTTTCAGAACGTTAAAACGCTGCTGAATCCCCGCATTGTTCACAAGAACATTAACTTCAGGGTAGTTCGATGTTACCCACTCAAACAAGGCTATGCGATCAGTTTCATTATCCAAATTGCATACTCGAGTAATAAGATCAGGAATCTGTTCTTTTGCTTTTTGAAGAGCATCTTCACGTCTTCCGCACACGATCACTTGATTGCCTAATTTGACAAATCGCTCAGCAAAAGCTAATCCAATACCACCACTACCGCCTGTAATAAGTATCACATTACCTGAAATATTCATTATTTTCCCTCTTTCATTGTTTAATCTATAAATCTTCCCAGACGCATTTTGTATTTTCACCTTTATTTGGGAATATTACTTATATATTTTAATTGTGGGGGGTCTAGAAATGGAGCAGCGTTTGGCAATAACTGAAAAAACAATGCATGTGGCATTGCATCAATTTATCTTCCCTTTTTCCATCAATCAAAACTCTCAAAAACGTTTTAAGGAACAATTGCACAAAGATGAATTTATTCCTTTTTTTATATGCGAGACAGAGCAAGAAGATCGTTATTATGGACCAGGGTACCAAGTGTCTCACCGGGAAATAGAGCGATATTATCTACCTTTCACAAGCAGCTTCTTATTTCCTCATGAGGAAGGTTACGAGGAGGGCTTTAGACGTTATTCAAAACAAATGAATATAGCATGTTCCCTTCATTCCCCGTATTACAATTTAGCTTTTACGATTCATTCGATTGACGTTATTCTTTGCCCTTTTGATCTTGGATTTATCACGATTCGCACAGAACTAAAATGTGAGGATCTCACTTATTCACTGGCACTGGAATTCGCAAAGCGTTTTAGAGTGCTTCAAAATATGAATAAGCAAGATGACGAATCCTATATTCAAAACAACAATATGACTTTTAAAGAAAGTGAATCGTTTATTTTCCATATTTTAGGACCAAACACCTTGGCGTTTTTGGACAAGAGTCGGTTGGACGAAGTCCACTTTGAGAAGCTGCCTTTCTTTCTTGATGAATGCATGTATGTAGAATGTTTTTATTCGTTAGCTGAAGGTTCAGAAATCTCTTTAGTGGACATTTACCGAGCTGCACGTATCGATGGGTTGGATAAAGAAGGCAAGCCTTTTATTGGTGCAACTAATTTGAACTATATCAAATCATATAGCGAGCTGCACTCTTATGACAGGTGGGGTCCTGATACTTATTTTATCACTGATGAGAATGCATTTTCATGTATCACCAAACAATCTCATCCCACAGCGGTCAAAATAGCCAATAAAATGTACGGAGAGTATTATTATGGTCTGTTACTTAATTTATTTCACAAAATCGTACTGCTTAAAATTTCTAACCAATACTCACAAGTTCGTTTGGAGCAAAACCAGGGTAAAATCGAAGAACTGATTCGTTCCATTACGGATTTTTCTGCAAAGTATTATTTTATAGAAGTCGTTTCTCAGTCCCAAGGGAAAGAAATCTTCCTTCAGCTTCGCAAGTTCTATGGGAACGATGAGCTTTTTGTTGAAGTAAAACGGACGCTGACCGATCTGTTTGAATATCAATCCAATTATACGAATAAACGCGCCAGTTATATGCTTCGCATTTTAACAATCTATACCGTAATAAGCGGCATATACGGCATGAATCAAGTAATTGAAGATTTAAAAGGACCTATTAACTGGAGAAAAATGCATGACTATTCGGTATTTCAGTATTTTGCATTATTAGTTGCTGTGTCAGGAATTCTCATCGGAATTAGTTTAGCCATTGATTCTCTACGGCAACTAATTAAAAAACGCAAGTATTAAAATAGCGGCAGTCTACTTCACGAGAATTAATGAGCGACCGTTTTAAAATAGTTATATACTTTTTCTAATTTTCGTTGGTGGTTGCCTCGCGGACTCTCCATACTGCCGAATTCAAAAAACTTGACCTTTTTGATCCCAACATAGCTAAATAGCGCTTTTTTCATTAATACTTTGTGAGCATTGTTTAGCCAATATAGTGGGTATAGGACCGGTCCCTTCATACTTGAAATACACACCACCGACTTCCCCTTCAGAAGACCTTCGGCCAGTAACCCTCCCTTATCCTGAAAAGCAAATCCCGAAGCAAACATCTGATCAATATACCCCATAAGCATCGCTGGAGGTCGTCCCCACCAGATCGGATACACGAATACAATTTTGTCAGCCCACTTGAGCTGCTCCCTGTAGATGGCAAGATCAGGGTCGATGTGCATATCCCTCCTACGCTTATGTTCATTAAAAACCAGGATCGGGTTAAATCCTTCCTCATAGAGATCCAATACCCTCATTTCACTTATTTTCGGATTCTCACTACTTCCCTGGACGACTTTCTGCAAAAATGAATAACTCAAACTTTGATGATTCGGATGCGTGTAAATGATCAACGTTTTCATTGTAACACTCCTTTACTTATCTTTTGACAAGTAAATCGTAGCACACATCCTTTTTAGTTGTCAAATGATAATTGTTAAATGATAATTAATATGCTAATATTTCAGTATGAGGTGATCATGTGGACAAGAATATACTGTTTCAGAAATTCGTAACCTTTACGACCGCAGTGCACCAAGTAACGCATGATATGACGAAAGATGTGAGATCAGAATCCCTTACTCCCGTTCAATATAAGATTCTAGAATACATTGCTGTCAGCCAGCCCGTTACACTTAGCGAAATTAGTGATTGTATGCATATGTCTATGCCTAACACAAGCCGTGAGCTTAGAAAATTGACTGAAAAACATTTGTGTGAAAAGATTGCTGATGCCGAAGATCGTCGCAAGCAGTCGATCCGACTTTCAAATGAAGGTCATGCGATGATGGGCGAAGTTTTTCAACATATTGAATCGCAGCTCACCCAGAGAATCGGAACTGTATCCGATGAAGAATTGAAAGAGATTGAACGTGCATTGGATGTTCTGATGAGTAGAGTATTTTATTAAAAGTCAACAAAAAAGCCACTTGCGGGAAATAACCATCCGCAAGTGGCTTTTCTTTTTGGAAATCCCTTCTAACGACCATAATTAGTAGACGCTTATTCGGTTTCCAGTTTAGTTTCATGGATGTCATGCGTTCCGTTCATAAATTCGATATGGTGAAACCCCCACCCGCACATATCGGTCAAAATAGAGCTTAATGTTCTTCCATGCTCAGACAGTGAATATTCGACCTTTGGCGGAATCGTCTGAAATACTTGCCGAATAATAAGTTTATCTTTCTCCATTTCACGGAGCTGATTGGTAAGCATACCTTGTGTAACTTCGGGAAGCATGCGTCTCAATTCACCAAACCGTTTGGTCCCCCCTTTCATCAAAATAAACAATATCAACGGCTTCCATTTTCCACCTATCGTTTGTAAAGTAGTCACGATCCCCTGTGTTCGATACGTTTGATTTCTATCTACTTCCATGATTTTAACTCCTTGTAACGCAATTTCCGAAGCTCATACACCGACTTTACCAAAGTATCCTGAATTTCGTAAGTACTATTTTTTTACGTACTTAGTATGGTAAAACGTACTATTTCAAAGTAAATCAGATTGTAATCGTATGTATTTCCAGACTTAGTATGAAAAAAGAGCGTACTTTTCAAAAGTTTCATTCGACTCAATAATGGAGGTGTAGTAAAGCTAACTTGTAAAATCCAGGAGGTTTTAAAATGAAAACTATGATATTAGTTGCCCATCCCCATTTAGAGACATCTCGCGCAAATCGAGCATTCCTGCTTGAAATTAGTAAAAACCCCCACTTAGATGTTCGTAACCTATATCACGAGTATCCGAACTGGAAGTTTGATATCGAGAAGGAGCAACAATTACTTTTAGCCTATGATCGGATTGTTTTACAATTTCCATTTTACTGGTACAGTTGTCCGCCACTTTTAAAAAAATGGTTCGATGATGTATTTACATATGGCTGGGCTTATGGACCAGGAGGTGATTATTTGTTAGGTAAAGAATTTATTGTTGCAACAACAACGGGAGGTACGGAGAACTGCTATCGAGCAGGTGGAGACAATTGGTTCACAATTAGTGAGTTTTTAAAACCTATCCATCGAACGATTACAAAATGTAATGGAACCTATCTTCCTGCTTTTGTAACCTATCGTGCAACTTCACAGGATAACGATACCTACCTCTCACTTGAAGCTAAAAGATATGTTGAATATATTCAAACTAATTCAAGCTTGCTCATTCATTAAGCTTAAGCATAATTCCCAGTGGACTTATCAGTACGATTATTATCTGGTCCACTGGGGTTTCTCTTTTTACTTCTCCTTTTGAATGATCAATGCCTAAAAATCCTTGTACTCGGACCTGTTCATATTTTGTCCTCCATGAAAAGAGTCTCAACTCCCTTCGGGTTCTAACAACATGACATAGAAATAACCTTCGTTGCTGTAACCAGGCCCCCGCGGTGTGGCTACCGGACTGTATAACTGCACTTGATACAATCCGCTGCCTTTACTTAAGGTAAGTGGTATTCGGAACGTTCCAGCGTTTACTCCCACCAGATCCGGGGACGCAAACGAAACGAAGCCTTTACCTTCTTCAAACTTGGAAACTCCAAACGCAAAGTTGGAATCCGCCTTCCCAGTTAATATCGGAGTTGAGGTATCCGTTTTCAAATAGCCCTCTTCGCTCTGATCTAGCTTGAAGCCAGGGATTCCTACATTCAGCGGAACCGTTTCGTAGCTGCTCCTTACCGGGAAAGAAGCCGAATATAGGATACGTTCGCCTTGAACAAGCTCTGCAGTAATGCCATTATCCCCCAAATGCAGCCGAATCGGCACTTCCATCCAGGAGACTCTCTCTCCATCAGCACTTGTCTTCTGCATGGCCGAGATGAGATTGCCGAAGATGTTGTCGTTATCCAGTTTCAGAGCTATCCCTTCGTTGAAGTGGAAGTCTCTCGATGGCTCCGTCACAACAGCCTTCACGGTCAGCTTGTCGCTGGCCTCCTGAGAAGGGAAGCCATAATCCTTCACATCGTAGCTCGTATACCGAATCAATAGATTCCGGGATTCCTGGTTCCATTTTCCGATGTAACCGAACAAGCGCTCCAAATCTATGCTATATAAATAAATTTCTCCATTTTTCACCTGCGGCGGGAAGATCAGCTCGTACGTGTGTTCAGCCTGCCCTCCCCAATATGTGATCGCCTGTTTACTCCCAGGTTGTATGGAGAAAGAATAGAGCCCGTCACTTAGCTCAATGCTCTTGCTGCCTCTATTCTGAATTTTCGCAAACCCAAATTTGTCTGCAAAAAAATCCAGCTTCATATAAGGCAACCCGTTCTCCCCGAAGCCCACCTGCTCTTCCTCATAAAATTGCCCCTCTTCCCTGAAATCCAAGGATAGGCCAACATCCTTCACCGAGTGGAGCACATAGTTCGCTCCCTCTTCCCGCCAGGATTCCTGCGTCTGCTCTTTTGCAAGTGGCCTCGATTGGAAGCGGATCGTCCGTTCCGACTCGCTCCAAACTACTGTGCCGAAGGCATCGAGATCATTCAGAAGGATGGCCGTCCGTCCATCGATATTAAAGGAACGGAGTAGGGTATCGCCATAATAGGCTTGGATGTCGGTGTACAGTACATCCTTCAGGTGTGTTCCTATCGGAAGCCCGTCAGGATCTTTCCAAAGCTTTGATTCTTTCGTAGCCTGGATTCCCCCTACCTTCGGTTCAATCCGTAGCGTCCTCGCACGCGGCGACCACGACACTTCAAAGCCGCTCTCCCGCAAATCCTCTGCGGCTATGGCCGTTTCACCCGCGATATTCATGGAATGTACCGGCTTCCCATTTACATAAGCGGCGATATCGGTAGAAACCACTTCACCAACACGTTCCCCAACTGAGCTAGCCTCCACCAGACACCGGCCGTCCCAGATAACGAAGCAGCAAGCTAAAAGCATCACAGCAATCCTTCGATTTCTCATGATTTTTGCCTCCATCTTCTCAATCATTCTAAGACATTAGACTATGGCGGCCGGAAAAGGTTGCTTTCTTTCCCAATAAAAGTGAAAATTCGCATTCGATCTTGGTACCAGACATCTTTTTGAAATAAATAAAAAAACACCGCCAATTTCGAAGGCGATGTTTTAGATTTCCGATTATATTCTTTGGCTGATCTGACTAAGGTGCTCCTGCGCATCCATCTCTAGCATCGAAAGTTTAGCCCCAATGGATCTGAAGCTGCCAATAACATCCTCATATCCGCGCTCGATGTGCTCAACGCCGGTAATAAACGTATTCCCCTCTGCCGCTAAACCCGCCATCAGCAAACAAGTGCCTGCACGCACATCTGTGGCATGCACCCAGCCACCTTGCAATGGTCGTCCTCCGGTTATAAAGGCACTTTCGTTACGTAAATCAATTTCGGCGCCAAGCCGCCGCAGCTGTGGAACGTGCGCAAGCCGCTTAGGATAGACACGGTCTGTAACTATGCTCTTGCCCTTGGCTTGCAGCAGAAGTGCGGTCATCGGCTGCTGTAAATCGGTGGCGAAGCTTGGATACATGCCTGTACGGATACGCGTCGCTTTCAGCGAATTCGTTCCATATGCCGTAATCTGACTATCACCACATTCCACATACATCCCTATTTCCTCCAACTTAGCTAGACAGGATCCCAGATGCTCGGGGATGACGTCCATGACAGTAACCTGTCCCCCATGGAGCCCAGCAGACATCAGGAAAGCTCCGGCAATTAGCCTGTCTGGAATGACTGTGTGTGTGCCCCCATCCAAATACGAGACGCCTTCAATTCGAATATGTTCCGTTCCCGCTCCGTAGATTCGCGCACCTAATTGATTGAGGAACCTTGCCGTATCGCAAACCTCCGGATCCATAGCTGCATTATGTAGTTGTGTCCGCCCTTTGGCCAGCACAGCCGCCAGCATGGCATTAATCGTCGCGCCAGAAGTAATGGTGTCGAAATAAATCTCCGCCCCCTTCAGCTCGGCAGCCTCGACTTCGTAATAATCTTTGAAGAGATTTACTTGCGCTCCAAGCGCTTTAAATACCTTGATATGTTGATCAATCGGCCTTGAAACGAAGTCATCGCCACCAGGTAACCCGATTGTGACTTTGCCGAATTTGGAAAGCAACGCGCCTGCAAAATAATAAGACGCCCGGTAACTCGAAGCTTTACCTGGATCAATCACGGAACTGTGAATCCATCGCGGGTCAATGATGACTTGTCCGCCTTGCTGTTGTAACTTCATGCCAATATCTCGCCCAATTTCCGCAATAACACGGACATCGTCTATGCGTGGGATCCCCTCGAAAGTTACGATGTTATCTGCCAGACAAGCAGCGGCAAGTAAAGCAAGGGAGCTGTTCTTCGCTCCCGGAATATGTACCGTTCCGTTAAGTGGGCCAGAATATTCTGCCTGTATATACTTCAAGAAGTGTCCCTACTTTCCTTATGACGATTTCAATTCAGTTTCTAGCATGTAGCCACTGCCGCGGACAGCGCTAATCAGAAAGGTCGCTTTTCCGTATTTTTTTCGCACCCGATAGATCAGGGCATTCAGTTCATCCAGTGTCACGTCTGAGAAGCCTTCTGCTCCTGTAGATCTTTCCGGCCATACTCTAGATTTAATTTCCTCGAGCGGAACGAGCCGATTGGCGTTATCATGCAGCACACGAATCAGTAAATATTCTTTTTCGGACATTAGAATTCGTTTGCCTTCCACGACACATTCTCTTCTCTCCCAGTGAATCATGAGTGGCAATTCCGGTATTTCCAGATGACTGGTGATGCTGAGCGGTTCGATTTCTAAGGTCTGATCGGCAAACATATAAGAAAAGTGGATGACGGTCATCCCCTTAGAGAGCTTAATGATATCAAAATTTTTCAACGTATATGGGGTGTGCGGCGTTAGCAATACACCGTTGATCTCTGTTCCGTGACGACTCCCTAAATCATATAGAACCGCCTTGTCTTGCTCTTTCCGGATGACGAGATGCTCCCGGGAAATAAAGGCGTTCGTGAGGGGCAAATCCGGAGTTAACTGATTGGATACCCGGCCGACCAGTGTTTCATCCTCACTGAGATTCACGCAGGTACCCGATCGATAAGGTTCACCGCGTACGATGTATAAGCATGCAAAGTTTTCCAGTTTACTTCCCTCCTCTTGCTGATGCTGCTTTACTTCTTCAAACAGAAAATGCCCTCTATTATTATGGTAACTCAAAATGAGACTGATTAAAACCTCTTGACACTGACGCCTCGCTCACATTTCAGTAACAGCCGTCTTCAGCTCGCAAGTATTATCCCGCAGATGCAATAACTAGCCCCCGAATAATATATCCATAATGGTTCCTAACTTACCCGACTTATGTCCTCTTAGTACATCCGGATTATAAACTTCTACAAAGCCACAATTCAAGCAAGAAACAAATAAAAAATGATTATTTTCGATATCAAAAATCTTACTAAAACCTGTGCCATTCATGGCAACTTCTTTGACCAAACATTCCCGAGTTCCACACTTAGCACATTTGAATTTATTAATTATCGCATCCTCAATACTGAGTTCCTCAACATCAACGCTATAATTCTTGTCTGCAGCATGCGCTTCATCTACTAAGTGCTCTGGAAGAACTTCTTGCTTACAATTTGGGCATACGTTATCTTTCAAATGAACGAGTTGATGACACCAAGGGCATTCAATCATTAAACCTTCATTCCTTTCTAACAATCTGTAACCAAATTTTAACACATATTGGAAGTGTGATTGCCGTTAACTATGAATTCCAAACAAAAAAAGAACGCAAATGGTTTCCCATGCGTTCTTTTTTACTCCTGGAGACCCACAGGCAGATGCTTATTTCGCTTCTCTTTCAGAATAAAAGTAAGAGGAATAGCCACGATACATATAAACACAGCGATCAGGAAAACGTCCTGAACCGCTAATGTCATGCCCTGATCCCGTATGAAAGATGCGCTTGCTGACACATCTCCGCCTTGTTCCTTCTGGTGAGCGATTGACCTTGCTGCAAGTAGTGAACTGAACACGCCAATTGATAGCGCCCCCGTTGCTTGCCTCACCCAGTTCGTCACAGATGAGGCGTGCCCTGACCTTTCCTTCGAAATGGACGACATTCCCGCATTCATCACCGGCATGAATGCCAGCGAAATACCAACATAACGAATGGTCATCCAGCCCGCGACATACACATGGGAAGCATGCAAGCTAATATGGCTCAGCTCCCAATTGGATATAATTAAGAGAGCTACACCGCCCACAATAAGAGGAAAAGGTCCCGTTCGGCTGTAAAGCTTACCCACAATGGGGGAACAGAGCGCCATGACCATTGAACCGGGCAGCAGAATGAGCGCTGTAACTAGCGGGGTCGAATGCTGGACATCCTGCACAAACACGGGAATTAATAGAGTGCCCGAATACAGCGAAGCGGTAATGATGCAATTAATGATCAAGCTGTACGTAAATCGGCCCGTTTGGAACACACTAAGGTTAAGCAGCGGGTTAGCTACGCGCAGTTCCCTGCGGATGAAGTAAATGAGAGCCGCCACTCCCACAAGAAAAAAGAAGAGTGTTTTCCAATTGGTCCAGCCCCATCCGTTCCCTTCGGTAAAAGAAAGAATAATAAAGGAGCTGCTGAGCAGCACGGTAATAAATCCGGGAAAGTCAAACGTCTTCGACGCATTAATACTATGATAAGGCAAGCATTTGAACGCGACGACTATTGCTGCAATTCCAAATGGCAAATTAAGCAAAAATAACGACTGCCAGCCAAAATATTCCGTTAGCACGCCTCCCAAAGTCGGACCAAATGCAGGCGCCAACATGGAGGACAAGCTCCATAGGCTCATCGCGAACGGCTGTCTGTCTTTTTCAATAAACTGATAAATCATCGTCAGAGTCGTCGGTATAATTAAACCGCTGAACACGCCTTGCAGGATACGGAAAAGAATGAGCGAATCGATGCTCCAGGCTACCGTGCATAATGCGGAGAACAGCGTAAAGCCCGACAGCGCGAAAATATATAATCTTTTATAGCTAAATCTGTCACCGAAATAGCCCACAATAGGAGCGACAACTCCCGTAGCGAGTAAAAAGCCAGTAATCATCCACTGAACCTTGCCGAGCTCAGCGTCGAAATCTTTCATAAATATGGGGAACGCTACGTTAATTGTAGTCGAGCTAAGTATGGACATAAAGTTTCCAAAAAAGATAGCTAAAATAATGAACCAAAACGCCGATCGGCTGGATGAGCTGCTCGTCACTTCATTTCCCCTTTTCACTGATAACGAATGGTTTACTTTGGATATGATTGTATGATGCAATTATTTGTTAATATATGTATTATACAACTACATGTCTATTAGTCAATATATGTATGAGGTGATCAAGCATGAACGAGATGTTGCGCTTCACAAGCATAACAAAAAAACCACCCAGAATGGTGGCTAATCCCATACCTCAATATTTCCTTTTACCAACTTCCTCTAAAGCCATCGTCTCCGTAAAAACACTCTCAGGTGTTACAATTCTTTTGGGCAAGCTCCGTCCTTGCATAAGTTCGTTAACAGCTTGCATTAAGTTAGGGCCTAACAAAGGGTTGCATTCCACGACACTATTAATTTTGCCCTCAGCCATTTTCTCAAATGCTTTGTTCGTACCATCTACAGATACAATGATAATATCCTTTCCAGGACGCAAGCCAAACTCCTCAATCGCCTCAATTGCACCAAGAGCCATATCGTCATTATGCGAATATAGGACGTTAATTTCACTACCCATTTTATTCAGAAAAGACTTCATGACTTGTTTCCCTTGGGCAAAAGTAAAATCAGCCGCCTCGCTCTTTAGAATTTTTAAATTCTCATGTTCCTTAATGACATCTCGGAAACCTTTACCTCTGGCTATGGAAGGGGTCGACCCTTCAGTGCCACCAAGTTCAACGATGCCAACCGTATCTTTAGGCCTGCTCAGTTTATCAATCACGTATTTCCCGGCTTTTCTACCTTCTTCGTAAAAATCTGAACCTATGTAGGTTACATATAAAGAAGAATCACTCACATTTACTAATCGGTCTAGAATAATTAACGGAATGCCAGCTTGTTTAATTTCTTTCAAAATCGGTTCCCAGCCTGACTCGATAACAGGCGCGATCGCGATAACATCTACTTTTTGTTTAATAAAAGAACGAATGGCTTCAAATTGCTTGGATTGTGATTGATCTGCGTCCTCAAAATGCAGTTCAATGCCTGCTTCCTCCGCTGCTTCTCTAATGGATATCGTATTCGCATTCCTCCATGCGCTTTCCGATCCTAGCTGCGAGAATCCCAGTACGATCGGACGAACGAGCCCTTGATCTTGGTCTGTATGATTCACTACGTTTTTAGCGGCTGTTTTATCCTCGCTCGATGTAAAACGAGTGGAGGAATTATGAACAGAATCAAACGTATATAAAATCAAAATCATACCCAGAAACAAGATAATCAACAGTTTGCTTCTCATTAATGAGCTGAATGATCTCCCCAGCATCGGAATCTCCTTTTAGTAAAAATTTACTTCTACTTCCTATGTTTGTATTATAAAACGCTTACAAGAAAGTAACAATATGCATACAGGAAAAAAGGCTTATCTTGACAATTATTCATTGTCCTTCAAAGCCCCTTCAACAAAAAATGTTATGTGCTTTTTCTGGTAAACCAATTCCGCTCACTTAGTGCCTTTTGAAGTAAAATGAATAGGCAAAGCAGCATGCCGATCGCGATTTTCGTCCACCACGAACTAAGTGTTCCCTCGAAACTTACGATTGTCTGAATGACCCCTTGTATCAGAACCCCGAAGAAGGTGCCTGCAATATAGCCTACTCCTCCAGTCAATAGCGTACCGCCAATCACAACAGCTGCGATTGTATCCAGCTCCATCCCCATTGCATGTAAGCCATAACCGGATAACATATAGAACGTGAATACAACACCAGCTAGCGCTGAACAGAAACCACTGAACGCATACACGCCCATCTTCGTTCTCGCTACAGGCAATCCCATCAGGATCGTCGACTGCTCGCTCCCTCCAATGGCATACGCATTGCGCCCGAAGCGCGTGTAATGTGCCATATACATGCCAATAGCAACGACGAGTAAGGCGATGACAACGCTAATTGAAATGAAGTTGCCGCCAGGCAGCGGAATTTTGGTTTGAGCCATGCTCGTGTATATCGGGTCATCGATAGTAATTGTGTTAATGCTGATCACATAACATAAACCCCTCGCTAAGAACATCCCAGCCAATGTGACGATGAAGGGTTGGATTTTGAAATAGTAGATGATGGCACCCATACCCCATCCGAACAACGCGCCTAAGATGAGTACGAGCGGGATAACAAGGATTGGCGACCAGCCTGCTTGCACGAGCGAAGCGGAAATCATGGTCGTTAGGGCAATGACGGAACCGACCGAGAGATCGATCCCGCCTGAGATAATAACGAAGGTCATTCCCACAGCGGTTATCAATAAAAAGGCATTATCGATAAGCAGATTCAGCAGAACTTGCAGAGAGAAAAAGCCTGCATACCGGAAAGAACCTGCGATATACATCATGGCGAATAAACAGATCGTTACATAAATCGGAATATATTTGCGATTAAACAACATGCCGTTTGACCTCCCGTTCAGCTGGATAATGACGACTCTTCCAGCGGGTAACGATGGACTGACGGAAGGCCTCCGATTGAATTAAACAGACGGCCAGTACGACAAAGGCTTTGACTACTAGCGTAATTTCAGGAGGAACACCGATCATATAGATGGTTGTCGTCAATGTTTGAATAATGAGTGCTCCGATCAATGTGCCCGTCAGATAGAATCTTCCGCCATTAAGCGAAGTGCCGCCGATGACGACAGCAAGAATCGCGTCCAGCTCGTACCACAAACCAGCGTTGTTACCGTCAGCGCTGGACACGTTCGAGCTCAAGATCAAGCCGGCAATCCCCGCACATACGCCGCAGAAGATATAGACTGCGAGCATGACCGTCCGGGAGCGAATGCCCGCTAACCGGCTAGCAGTAGGCTTGCAGCCAACAGATTCTATAAACAGTCCGAGCGCTGTTTTGCGCGTCAATATTGCTGCTGCTGCAAACACGATAGCGACCAGAAAGATGGAAAACGGCAAAGTGGCTAGTGAGCCTGCGCCAATATATTTGTACGATGAGCTCGTTACCGTGATGATTTGCCCTCCAGTAATGAGCTGAGCTATTCCCCTTCCGGCCACCATCAGAATCAGGGTAGCGATGATAGGTTGAATGCCCGCGTTCGCAACCAGGAAGCCATTCCACAATCCGAGCAGCAGTGATAACACGAGTGAAATGATAATCGACAGGATGAGTACGCCCACGGCGTTCTGATCACTGCTTTTGCTAATCGTTAAACAAGACAGTGCCCCGGAAATGGCCACCACGGAGCCAACGGAAAGATCGATGCCTTTCGTTGCAATGACCAAGGTCATGCCAATAGCCACTAGAATTAGCGGAGATCCGAAATTTAAAATATCTATTAAACTTCCATATAAATGGCCATCTTTCACTTGAATCGAGAAGAAGCTCGGCGAATAGATGAAATTGAACAACAGCAGCACGGCTAACATGCATACTGGCCAAAACAAATGATGTTTAACCATGTTTCCTCAGCCTCCCGCTATCGCTTTCATGACATTACGCTGACTAATTTCTTCGCCAGATATTTCCTTCACTTTCTTTCGATCCCGCAATACGGCAATGCGTTGACTGACCCTAAGCACTTCTTCCAGCTCGGAAGAAATGAACAGTACCGACATCCCCTTCTGGGAAAGCGATAGGACAAGCTTCTGAATCTCCGCTTTTGCACCGATATCGATTCCCCTTGTTGGCTCATCTAAGATTAAGAGCTTAGGATTCATGAGCAGCCATCTGGCCAGCAGCACTTTCTGCTGATTGCCTCCGCTTAAATTTTTGATGAGATGCTCCGGATTAGGAGGGTTGATATTCAATGCGCGGATATATTCTTCCGCAATTTCATTCTGGCGCTTGCGGGGAATCGCATTGAACCAGCCACGTGTTGCTTGCAGCGCAAGGATAATATTCTCCCGAATGGTGAGATCGTCAATGATGCCTTCCGTTTTCCGGTTCTCGGAGCAGAATGCGATACCTTGGTCAATCGCTTGTCTCGGTGAATGGATCGCTTCATTCGAATCCGTGAACTTCAGCTTACCTGAATCGGCTCGATCTGCGGCAAAAAGCAATCTCGCAAACTCAGTCCTTCCAGATCCTAGAAGCCCCGCCAAACCAACAATTTCCCCCTTATGAATGGTCAAATCCGTGGCTTCAATGGAGCCCTTTTTCCCTAGTGAATAGGCCTCTATTAATACTTCCGCATTCATACCTTTATCGTTCGTACTCTTCGGAAGATCCACCAGCAAATGCAGTTCTTTGCCAATCATCTTGGAAACTAAATCTATGCGGGAGAGTTTCTCAGCCATATATTCTCCAACAAATTCTCCATTACGAAGAATGGTTATTCGATCTGAGATTTCATACACCTGATCAAGGAAATGCGTCACAAATAGGATGGCTAAGCCTTCATTCTTCAGCCTTGTCATGACGGTAAATAGCTGCGTAACTTCTCCCCGGTCCAGACTGGAAGTAGGCTCATCCAGGATAAGCACCTTAGCGGAAATACTGACTGCTCTCGCAATCGCGATTAATTGCTGCACGGCTACCGAATAGTTATGCAGGGGCAATGTCACATCAATCTCCAAATTCATTCTCTTCTTCAGCAGTTCCGCAGCATCTAGGTTCATTTTCTTCCATAAAATACGACCGAAGCGGCGTGGCTCACGGCCAATAAACATATTCTCCGCTACAGAAAGATTTGGACACATGTTGACTTCCTGATACACCGTACTGATTCCCGCTTGCTGCGCGTCCAAAGGGCTATTGATCTTGATCGGATTCTGATCCATCTCTACATATCCTTGGTCAATGGCATATACACCGGTGAGGACCTTGATCAAGGTAGATTTCCCCGCCCCATTCTCGCCCATCAGCGCATGAACTTCTCCGGGGAACAACTGGAAGTTAACACCTGACAGCGCTTTGACACCGGGAAATTGTTTGTTAATATCGGTCATTTGCAAGATCGGCTGATTATCACTCATCGAAAGACTCCTCTCCAAATAGAGAAAAGACACTCCACCTGCTACTTGTATGGAGTGGCTTTCTTCTTTTCTCTTTAGTTATTAGTACTGGCGATCAGCAAGGACTTTCTTCGCGTCTTCTGAAGTAAACACGCCTTCTTTCGTTACGATCCGTTTCTCAATTTGTTTGCCGGCAATAACATCATTAACAGCTTGCATCAGTTGTGGTCCAAGTAACGGATTACACTCAACGATAAAGTTGATTTTACCTTCGCTTGCTGCTGTCATACCGTCTTTTACCGCATCTACGGAAATAATGGTAATGTCTTGACCTGGCTTAAGGCCAGCAGCTTCAATCGCTTGAATGGCTCCAAGCGCCATATCATCATTGTGGGCATATAGCACATCGATATCTTTATGAGCTTTCAGGAACGCCTGCATAACTTCTTTCCCTTTTGCTCGTGTGAAGTCTCCTGTTTGAGAAGCAATCACTTTCAAGTGAGCATTGCCCTTGATCTCTTCAGCAAAACCTGCTTTGCGATCGTTAGCTGGGGCGGAGCCTGTTGTTCCTTGGAGCTCAACAATGTTCACATCTTCCTTGGAATCTTTGTACTTATCGGCAACCCATTTGCCAGCTTTCTTGCCTTCTTCTACGAAATCAGAGCCAATGAACGTTACGTACAAAGATGTATCTTTGGAATCAACAGCGCGGTCTGTCAGAATGACCGGGATTTTCGCATCTTTCGCTTCTTTCAATACCGTATCCCAACCGGATTCAACGACTGGAGAGAACGCAATGACGTCCACTTTCTGTTGAATGTAGGTACGAATGGCTTTGATTTGATTCTCTTGTTTCTGCTGAGCATCGGAGAATTTCAAATCAAAACCGGCGTCTTTGGCTGAATCTTGGACTGACTTCGTATTCGCTGTTCGCCATCCGCTTTCCGCTCCAACCTGAGCAAAGCCAAGCGAGATTTTCTTTGCAGCAGCAGGTGCTGCTGGAGCTGCAGTAGCTCCTGCGTTCGTTGTTGGAGCCGTTGTGCTCGACCCTGTTGTAGTACTACCCCCGCAGGCTGCTGTGAGTAGCATTAGACAGGAAGCCACAACGAGAACCCCCATTTTTTTCGTAATAATCATGTTTTTTCCTCCCCATCGTTCACCTCTTGTTCGGTGTGACCTCATTATAAAACGCTTTCACATACCTTTTATACGGAGTTTCACGCTCAATTCTTATAAATTTTTTAGTGAATTGCCGTGACTTTTTCAAGAAAAGTTTGTTTTTATAAGAGAAAATTGTTATTTGTGGTTGTATGTATACGTTGCCATATCCGCACGGAAGACAATTTGTTATAGTAATATGGAGACTACTACCTCCGCATTAGAAAGGTTACTTAAACATTTATGAGATTAATCCAATGGATTTCATCGAGCTTACAAACGAAATTGCTCACAATGTTTATCATTCTAACGTGCATTCCTCTTATCGCGGTTGGACTCATCTCCTACCAGAAATCATTCAAAACCGTTTTTAATAACAGTAAGGCAGCCGCCATGCTATCCGCAGATCAGCTTGCCAGAGATCTTGACACACAATTTATAGACACAAGAAAGCTGCTTGAAATTAGTAAAAACACACAAGTGCTTCGGTTCTTATTTTCCCAAGAAGATACCTACGAGGATACCAAACAAATCCTAAGGACAATGGATTCCTACAGACAAACGTACCAATATGATAGCGTTCTCAATATAACCATGGTGAACTTGTACGGCCGAGGCATTAGTGAAAGAAAGGGGTTGTTTCAGCTTGAGAAGAATCCGCTGCGCAACTTACACTTGACTCATTTGACTAAAAACCCGGACGAGGTCTTAATTGTCCCTCCTTCTGAAGCTTCTGCGCTGGACAGAATCGACGGCTTTCAATACAGTAACACGAATGTCATCTCGATCATGGCCGCCGTGAAGCAGCAAATTACACATGAAGTAATTGGATTTATCGTCATCGATGTAGATGATAAAGTTGTCACGCAATTTTGCGATAACGTTACGATCGGTCAGTCAGGATTCTACTTTGTTGTCGACTCATCCGGCACCCCCATCTTTACGCCATCAACGCTCAAAGCAAAAGTCAAGCTCCCGCTTCCTGCAGATTTATCACACATACTAAACGGAACTGACACGAATTACATAGACTCATCCGAAGGCAAACCGAAATTCGTCTACGTAGCTCCTTCGCAGATGACAGGCTGGAGTATTGTAGGCTACGTACCTCTCCAAGAGATTGTTGAAGAAGCTAATTCCATTCGACAACTCATCATCATTACCGTTGTGTTAAGTTTTATCTTTGCGGTTTCCCTTCATTTTTTCATTTCGAACCGCTTGATACATCCTCTTCATCTTTTAAAAAGTAAAATGCAGCTCGCCGCTTCAGGTTACTTGGAAGCCAAAGTCGTTCCAAAGGGCAACGATGAAGTCGCTCTACTCGGCAAAAGCTTTAATATTATGCTTAGCAAAATTCGAAAGCTGCTCGAACAAAGCATTAAAGAGCAAGAGGAAATTAAAAAGGCGGAATTGCGGGCATTGCAAGCACAGATTAATCCCCACTTTCTGTATAACACACTGGATTCCATCGTTTGGATGGCCGAAGCAGGCAAGAATAATCAAGTCATTCAGTTGGTTCAATCGCTATCCAAGCTTTTCCGAATTTCTTTAAGCAAGGGCCGTGACTGGATTATTATTACTAAAGAAGTCGAGCATGTACATAGTTATTTAGTCATTCAACAAATGCGCTACCGCGATATTTTGGATTATGAGATTCAGATTGACTCCCGTTTGAACCCTTATCCGATCTTGAAAATGATCCTGCAGCCCATTGTAGAAAACGCTTTATATCATGGTTTAAAAAACAAGCGAAGAAAAGGTATGATTCGAATTAACGGCCTGATTGAGAACGAGGAAGACATTGTACTGATTGTAGAAGATGACGGGATCGGGATGTCACCGGAGAAGCTTGAACAGACACGCGAGTATTTAACAAACGATCAACTTCCTGAGGAAACCGGCAATGAAGTATCCGGAGGGTTCGGCCTGCATAATGTACAACAAAGAATTAAACTGTATTACGGGAATAAGTACGGTGTGAGTATCGATAGTATTCAAAATGAGGGAACGAAAGTTTCCATTCGAATCCCCCTGACAGGAGGTAATATGTAATGAAAAAAGTATTGCTGGTTGACGATGAAATCCTAATCCGCGAAACGATACGTGATACGATCCAATGGGAGAAGGAAGGTTTTATTTACTGCGGAGATGCTTCAGACGGTGAAGTCGCCCTTCCGATGATCGAGCAGTATCAACCTGATATTCTCATTACAGATATTAGAATGCCCTTCATGGATGGCTTGGAACTCAGTTCATTTGTCAGGAAAAATATGCCTGATATCAAAATTGTTATCCTGAGCGGGCATGGCGATTTCGAATATGCACGAACAGCTCTGCGTCTAGGCATAGAGGAATATTGCACAAAGCCGATTAGCTCGGCCGATTTACTCCTGACTCTTCGTCAGGTTAGCGACAAGATTGATGCTGCACGTTTGGAGAAATTGGAGATCGAGCAATTAAAGCAGGAAGAAAAAAGGCAAGCCAGTTTAACCCAAAGTAAGCTGCTTAATGATTTGTGCAGCGGATTTATTACAACGTCGGAAGCTGTTCATTTAAGTTCCAAATTGCACTTGAATCTGCTCTCTCGTTACTATGTTGTTGTAACCGCCGACTTCCGAAAACTAGCTCCTCCTGGTTCCGGTTCGGAAGACATCTTTGACGATATGAAGCAAGCCGAGCATAATCTGAATCTCAAGCTGGATGGCAACAGCCACTTGATGTTCAAACGAAGTAAAACGGAATGTGTATGGATATTGAAATATGAATCACCAGAACAAACCAAACAAGCATTAGATACGGTTCAACAAGCTCAAAACCAATCGATGGAGCATCTCTCCTACTCCATTTCCATTGGTATCGGAAGTGTTCAAGACCGGATGCAGGGCATTCATGTTTCTTTCCTTGAAGCCATGGAAGACATGCACTGGCGCCGTTTATCCCGTCAGAATCGCCATGCGATGCTGGAATCAAGAAACGGTTCCTTCGAGCAGTCCGTGTTCTTAGACCGGGCCAAATTTGTAGAATTTCTGAAGATCGGCTCACCGGCTAATGCAGAAACGTTTATTCATTCTTTTGCCTCCATCCTTCAGCATATAGATTGGCACTCTTCACTTATTGGCTATTATATTTTAAACGATTTGACGTTGGAAGTATTTCGATCAGCAAGGGATTCTTACCCCAACATAGCGAACTTCGATATGACACTTCATGAGTTGCAGATGGACATAGAATCGATACGGACACTCGATGAAGCGCGCTCCTTCTTGATTAAACTTGCCGAACACTATTGGCAGTGGCGATCCGGAGCCTCTGATAAACATGGCGATATGTTGATTAAAGTGAAGAAATATATCCATGAGCATTATGATAAAGATTACTTTTCTCTTCAAGATGCTGCTGACCATGTCAATTTAAGCTCAGGTCATTTAAGCAAAGTGTTCAGTCAAGAAAATGGTCAAACGTTCATTGAATATTTAACACAAACAAGAATCCGCAAAGCGATGGAACTGCTTCAGACAACACAGGCCAAATCCTATGAGATCGCTTTCCTTGTTGGCTATAATGATGCTCACTACTTTTCAAATCTATTCAAGCGAGTAACCGGTATGACGACAAGACAGTTCCGCAAAAATGGCCAGTATAACAAAGACCTGCCTACACCTGAGAGAGAGGAGCATAAGGGCTTTGTCAGTTACTCTTAGGAAATCCCTTTTAATCCTAGTGTTCTTCTCACTCTTTACAACCGTAGGCTGCCAGGATACCAATCATTCAGCTGCTGCTTTGTTCTCTACGGTAACTCCATCATCATCACAAAAAAGTGAACGTCCTCCCGCTTATACATTTGGGATTATTTATCCAATGGCCCATTCTTTTTATGAAGTCATTACTCAACTAGCTGAAAAGACTGCTGCTTCCAATTCCGTTCAGTTAATTGTCAAAGCGCCGGAAGAGGTTAGTTTAGAACAGCAGATTCGAATGATGGAAACCATGATTAAACAAAAGGTAGATGGCATTGCGATTGCTCCAATCGATCCAGATGCCCTTGTCCCTGCTATTAATAAAGCTGTAGAAGCTGGTATACCGGTTGTTTGTTTCGAAACCGACTCACCTTTAAGTCGGCGCCTATCCTACATCGGACCTGATCATTACGAAGGTGGGGCTTTAATGGGTGAAGTCGCCAGCAAGCTCATGAAAGGAAAAGGCATGGTCCTAGTTGAATCGGGGATGTCTGGTACACCTATTCAGAAAAACCGGCTTTCCGGCATGCTCGACTACTTGTCTCGAAATACAGCTATTCAAGTGCTTGAAGTAGGTTATAACGAGGGCTCCTCCGATAAAGCTCTGTCTGACATGGAGCGTATGATTGATGACCACCCTCACTTTGACACTCTTATCACTCTTGATATCTTATCTAGCTCCGCCTCGATCCTCTTATGGAAGGCCAAAGGACTGAAACGGAATGCCTTGTCTTTCGGGATGATGCCCAATGTGAAAGATGCACTTATCAACGGTCAGATTACCTCCGTTATCTCTCAGAATGAACAAGTCTGGGGAGATTATATTATTGCACAATTGCTGCCCGCAGCACGTGGAGAAACGATTCCGGTTTATATGGATACCGGGAATAAAGAGATGACGAAGGATTCACTAGAAGTAAAATAAAAACATCCCTTCCCGCAGATGCCTGCAGGAAGGGATGTTTTTGGTGTTCAGCATACGCTGGTGAACACGTTGATGCAAAGAATGGGCTGCCCCAGCCACATACAACGCTGGGACAGCTTCTTTTTTTAGCTTACTCTTCTGTAAGCCACTCGTCGATAATCATTCTAGCAACTGCTGCCAGATCTTGAATGTCAATCGTATCCGAATTATTGATATCTGCCTTCTCGATTTGACTCCAGTTCGCATCTGTCGAAGTAGCTCCATAGTATTTCGCAATCATAGACAAGTCATTAATTGTAATTTTCGTTGCACCAGGAACCAAGGTAATGATGCTGTTCGAGAACAGCTGCAGCGCTGCAGCCAACTCATCTTTCGCAGTGTCCACCTGAGATTGTGTGACGGATGAGTTATCGAACACAGCTTTTGCACTTGTAATAGCTGCCTGCAAGGCTGCTTTCGATTCGCTAGCATACTGACCAACCTTAGTACCAATGACAGCAGCATCCAACTTACTCTGAGCGCTAACAAGCAATGCGCCGAGTGCTTCTTTGTCTGCTTGACCTGGACCAGGACCAGTTGAAGTATTCACCGATTTAATGAATGTTCTTAAAGCAGCATCCAAACTGCTCAAAGCTGTTTGTACTTCCGCTTCTGTTGCTCCAGCGTTGTCACGAACAACTTTCGCATCGTTAATAGCGAGCAATAATGTATGTTTGGAACCGTTTGGATATTGACCGACTTCAGTGCCCTCAACAGCCGCATCATGCTGGCTCTGAGCCGACGCAATCATGGTGCTTAACGCTTCTTTATCCAAAGCATGAATTTGAAGAGTCAAGGAAGCTCCGTCCAGATCTACCTTTGCCCCATTTGAAGATACGGCGGCATCAGACAGATAAACATTGCTGGTAACCGAAGTGGTAACGAGATTGGCTTTCGCATGCAGGCTAAGCAGATCACCGCCAGCCACCTCGTTCCCTGAGCCAATACTGGACATTAGGATTAATATTTGACCTTTTTCCGGCTTAACTCCTGTAACAAGCACCTTAAAGTTCTCTTTCAGTGAACCGATCGACGCTTCCGCCAACGAGATAAGTCCATTATCCGTCACTGTTTCAAATTGCAGCAGATTGGGATCGTAATTTAGCACGACATTTAAAATAGAGAAGGTAGATGTATGATTACTTACACCCAGCTTCAAATCGATCGGTTGACCGCCTAAGACAGAAGCAGGTCCAGTTAATGTTGCCGATGGCGATGACGAACTTGAAAGTTGGAAGCTTCCGGAATAGGGAAGTGCCACGCCTTCGCCGCCTATTTTGAACGTATACGTACCTCCTAACCAACCATTTGGTGAGTACGTAAAGGCAAAGTGGCCACCCTCTCCACTGCTGGTTTGGTTCAAATACTCGAGTTGTCCCTGAGGGTTATTGACAATCATCGTGACATCCTTGCCCATGCCAAGACTGATTACTCCTTGAAAAGTGACCTTTTGTGTTGTTTGATCGACCGTGGTTTCTACCTGATTGATCTCAGCCGTTGTTCCAGCCGCAGCTGCTTTAGGCGCAGGAATAATTGCCAGCATACAGATGAACATCACCAAAGTTGCGACAACAGAAATGATTCTTTTAGACACACGTTCCCCTCCTTCTCGATAACTCATTACTGATTAAGTTTGAAATAAGCATGATAGGCAAAATTATAAGCTGTGTACATAGGCACTAACGTAATTCCGTTCGTTGTGAAATTCAGCGGTGTGCCTGCCACTGGCGTAATGGACTGGGAAAGATCGGTTTCGTTCAAATTCAAGTTAATAAACTTCGTGCTGCTGTTTTTGCCGACCATGAGAAGCGGTCCATAGAAAATGCTGCCCATCGCAGGATCATCTGGTGTTTTTTCTACACGTAAGCTGTACGGCATTGAAATCTCAATTTTGTCGTTGTCAGCCCATACTTTGCTTATTGTGACATACGTGCTTGGTGTTGCGGTCATGTTTTGCGCTACACCATTTACCTTAACCGTGAAGCCTTTAACAGCCCAGTAAGGTACGCGAAGCTTAATATCCAACTGACCGCTGCCCTTAACGGTAAGCGTGCTGCCTTCCTCACTGGGGAAGTTCGTTGTTTGGACAACGGATATTCCTTTTTCAGCCCAATTCAATGTTGATGGCATATACAAGTTGACGTACAAAGATTTCTTATCACTTGAGCGGAAATAGATAGAATCCTGGTATTTGGTTTGGCTTTCCAAGCCCGTTCCTGCGCAGCAGGTAAAGCTAGTGCGGCCATATCCCTTCGTGCTGCCCGGACCTAATGGCATGAAGTAAACAACACCATTGTTGGAAGCACTTTGATCTTTGGAAGGAAGAATACCGTTATACAAACCTCTTTCATAAAAGTCCATATATTTCGCATCCGGATTGTGGAAGAATAGTTCTCTAGTCAGCTTCAGCATGTTATACGTTGCACAGTCCTCGGCTTGACTATTTTTGCTGGTACCACCCTCCAGAATATAGGAAGCAATTTTGTCAGATTCCTTGAACAACTCGCCTACACCGCTGCCGCCGTTACTGAATTGGCGATGATTCGTCACCATGCCCCAGAAATTTTGAGCTACTTTATAGTAGGAAGCGTCATTCGTTTGATCATACACTTTCAATGCGCCAATAATTTGTGGAATGTGTTGGTTAGCATGAATACCATTTAACGTATCTTGATTATTTGCCGTTGGCGTGAACAGCTTGGAATTATCAAACATTTTGGCTGTTCCCAAATATTTAGTGTTGCCAGTAATTGTACTAATTTCTGCTAAAACTTCGTTCATCCCACCGAACTCACCGGCAATGTATCTGCCCCACATGCTGTTTAGTGTGGATTGCGGCAATTTGCTCAATCGACTATCCACCCAATCCGACATTTTAACAAGCATACTTAAGGCTTTTGCATTTCCGGTCGCTTTGTAGCTGTCTAGTAAACCTGCCATGATTTTGTGCAGCGTGTAGTAAGGAGCCCAGATCGTATTGAAATCAGACTCATTCCCGTTGTATACAGCACCATTCTCCAATAAAATGAATTGCCATTCCCCGTAAGCACTTAGAAAGCCAAGAGAGTTATTCCCCACTAAGGCAGGATTATTTTTCCCGAGGTTTGATTTCTCCATGCCATTCGGTTGTGTTGCCAACGCATCCTGGACTTTTGCCAATTCGTCGATCATGTAATCAATTTTTGTTTTCCATTTTGCCTCGCCACTGCTGGCATAAGCCTGAGCGAAAGCAGACAAGAAATGTCCTGTGGAATGACCTCTTAATTTGCCCGCTGCCGAATCCCAACCGCCCATTGCTGTGGCTCCTTTGGTATCAAGTCCTGCAGCAGCTCGGAAGGCGAAAAGCAATTTATCCAAATTATAACCGTCCAGATATAAATATTCACTGTCTCTTAACTTTGTAAAAATACTGTCTTGTAGAGTAACATCACTTAAGCCAAATGGCTGAACAACAAGGTTTGCTTCACCTGGTGTCGACGTCACTTGTCCGCTGATGGATTTGCTCCAAGCGCTGGTGCCAGTGCTGTTTTTCGCCCTTACCGCGTACGTATGCTTGGAGCCATACAGCAATCCCTGATGGATAAATGGACTTGTAACATTATTAATGGTTGTTCCATCCATTTCCAGGTCATAACTTGCTGCCTCAGGCGTTGGCTGCCAGGCAATCTCAATCTGTGGAATGGTCTCTGACGGTGTAGCGGTAATTCCAGCCGGAATGCCTGGTGCGCTTGTCAATTTCGCTACGCCGCTAAGGGGCTGCAAATGCGAAGTTTGCAAATCAGTTCCATCCCAAACAAGCACCTTGGCTGAATAACCTGTTACATCAGCAGGTAAAGTCAGATTTGCGGTTAAGGTGACGGGATCACCTTTCGTCACACTTTTACTCACTTGCGTTTTATCCACCAATTTGCCAGCTGCATCATAAAGCGCGAGTGTTACCAAAGAAGCAACATCTCTACTTCCCTTATTCGTTCCAGTTACAGTTGCAGTAAGTGTTTGACTGCCATTCAGGCTGCTCATATTGAACGCTGATTGAAAGCTAAGTGTTCTCACTTTGATATGGGCAACTGCTTTGATGCTTGTTCCTTCTACTGTCCCTTGAACAGTGAAAGAACCTTCAGCAGCATACTCCGTTGGGTTAACATTATCCCAAGTTACGCTTAGTTGTCTTGTCGTTTCCTCGTCATTGTAAACTGCAATAACATTACTCGGTAGGACTGGCGCTGTGCCAACAACCGTATCGATGTTTACTGCTTCAATACTGCTTAATGTCAACACGAATGGCTCTTCCAGCACTGTCACGACGAAAGTTTTCGTATCCGTAGTGCTCCCATTCTTGATCGTAGCTGTGAGGTTAACGACCGCATTGCCAGATCGTGCCGCCGGTCGGACGACAGTTCCGTCATTATGTATTACGCTCGTATTGCTGGATTGCCAAGTTATAACGGAGCCATTACGTCCTTCCGTTGGCAAATCCAAATTTCTGGTTACTGCACTTATGCTCCCCAGACTAATAGCTTCCTTATCTAACTGCAGTTTCTGTTGATCAGATAATTGAGCGAGCACTATGGCTTCAAAAACTTTAGAATCATGTGCAGCTCCCTTCGTCACTGTTGCCGTTAGTGTAACAGCTGCGTCAGATTGACCTGGAGCAGGGCGAGTGACCTTGCCATCTGTCGCAATGACACTCGTATTACTGGATTGCCATGCAATATCGGAACCGTATGGCCCCTTTTTTACTAATGATAGATCTGTGTCCACAGTTCTAAGATTAACCCCCGCAAGAAGGGCGGCCATGTCAGCAGACACTAATTCGCTGTCAGGCTTATTAATTAACCCGGCTACTTCGGAAGCACCAAGGGCTCTATTATAAATACGAAAATCTGAGAACAACGCATTGATCGTAGGATCAGCAAACTGCCCTTTCCCAATATAGTTAGCTGTCGTTGCGCCAAGACTTGCTGGAGTCAAAGTTAACGAAGTATTTTCGCCGACTTTCAACCCATTTTCATAAAGTGTAACCGTATGCCCATTTAAAACAACCGTCACATGCTTCCAAATGTTAGTCGTAAGCGCTGTGCCTTTTTGCGCCTTCTCTTCATTTGACCAGCCACTCGTCGTAATCCCGAAAGCTAATCCTTTTGCTCCATCGTTATTCCCAGTAGGTGTTAAATACATATAGCTGGTCGTATTCCCTACACCAAAGTCGAAAATACGCATGTAACTCGTTGTCGCACGCATATTCACCCATGTAGATATTGTGAAATTGTTAACGCCGTTAAATATCCCATTTGGCAGCTTGACATTAGCACCCGTTGCACTCGGTCCGCCGCTCAAGCTAATCGCTTTGCCCTGCTCCCAATCCGTAAAGCTATAAGTTTCTCCTGCTGCCGTTGCATTGTTACCATTTCCTGAAGCATCCTTAATTACATTCCCGCTCACATCGTCAAACTTATACCACGCAATTAAACCGTCCGTTGTTCCAGCAGCGTGTGCATGAGGCGTGATATCTGTGAAACCAAGCAGCAAATTTACAGCAAAAATAACAAGAATATTAACAATAGAAACAGCTCTCTTCAATGAGTAGGTTATCATTGTTGTTTAGCTTCCTCCTTTTGGGGAAATCATTTGGATCCCCGGTAACGATACCGCAATATTAGCTCGGGAACGAAGTTCTTCAAACCATGGTTCCATGAGATCAAGGATTTCTTTATTCACCAGTTCATCTCGAATTTCTGCAATCACTTGTGCCTCACTTTTAGTATTAGCAGCCGTATCATGTGACATGTGCTCCGCATAATGCGCTTTCACCTCATTGTCATCGACCGCTATGCGAGGCTCAAGCAGTTTACGAATATATAACTGAGTTCTGAGTTCCGTACGCAGTGATTGCTCCGTGTACCCGTCTTTCTTCAGATTTTCTAGAAATTCGTCTTCCGTGACATAAGCAGTTCGCACTTTATCGAATGAGGCTTGAAACTCACTTTCGGTCACACTCACCCCCGCCGCTTTGGACTCCTTCATGATTAAATCTTCTAAAATGAGTTTCTCCAGTATTTTCGGACCTTCATAATCGACAAGCGCTTTATACAGCTGATTTTGGCTAATCTTTACGCCATCTACTGTGGCAACAGGAATGTCACGCCCTTTATATAGAAAGACAATTAATAACGTTGCAATCAACAAAACAAACGATACGATCGATAAACCTTTCCACAGCGCAACATGCTGAAGTTCTTTCTTGGTAGCAGCCAAAGTAAATTCCCCCTTTTCGAGAGCAGAACCTCCTCTCCTTTAGTAATCTGGTGATCGAATGGAAGTTCATATAGGTGTTGTTTGCCAACGTTGGTGTTTGGTAAATGCTTAGGGACAGCAATCCTAGATCATGTTGACTGGTCGAGGTAAAGGATCGTGTACATAGAAGGTTCTCTGTAGAAAGTTTGAGGATTATCGTTATCAAATATTGATTTTTTACATGGTATACCTCCAATCTCTTACTACCCGTAGTATATAGAATGCGCTTACATTATAAAATTCAAAAGATTTTGGTTTTGTGGACTTTTCTTATCATAACTTCAAATAGTCCACTCAACTAAAAAATGTCCACCCTAAGTTGTCCCGGTTAATCGTCAACAACTAATAGCTTCTATATCGGAGTAGTCTCCTTCCCTTCCCTCCCGTTCTGTCCCTTCGCTAACGTTTGGCGTCTGTTTTAACCAATTCTAGGAAAAATAAGTTTAAAACTCAATGGAATATTTTATTTGGAAAATTGATTTTTTTAAGTACAAAAAAAGCCGCAGCTATGCGACTTTTAACCTTATATGCAATTGGGTAAACTATTCGTTTAGTGTAATTGTAAACTTTTACTTGTTCAGTTTGTTTTTATGTGGCAATGACATTTGCCTTATCTTTTTACTAGCTTATCGTTCACCCACTACTCAATCAACATGGTCTTTCTGAGCTTTTTGAGATTCTCTAAAAGAACCAAAAATGCCAACAAAAAAACCAATTAACCCAAAAGTAAACCCATACCGAGAAGAATCTTCAAAAGCCAGCAAAACGACAACTCCAAACAGAATAATATGTACGCCTAAAAGTTGAACTTGAAGAGCACTTGGATTAATAAAGTCCAATAATAGAAATAAATAAAAAATTGAAATAACTAACAGAGTCAGGACGATTAAAGCTACTAAGGTAACACTTAGCATTGCGACCTCCTCTATACTTAAAATTACGTGTTCAAACGCTAACTCAAATCCATTATATACCAGATTACACACTTGATGTGATAGCAAAAAATCCGCGATTTACGCGGATTATTCATATTGCATCGTAACGATACCTTTGTATTGAGCGAGGTTTTCCTTAGATATCTGCAATGTTTTCACCTCTGTCCTGCGCGTTCCTGCAGCCTCAATGAACTTATCTACCTTTGCAAAAACAATTTTTCCCAGGAGACCTAATGCCTTTGTACGATAATGCATCGGGATCGCAACGGTCGCTTGCAATTGATGCATCACTTGAGCAGCTTCCACACCATCCAGCGTCATTTTTCCTCCAACGGGAACAATGAGAATGTCCACTTTGCCGATTTCCTGAATCTGTTCCTCTGTGAGAAGATGGCCCAGATCACCACAATGACAGATCGTTAACCCATCTATTTTGAATCGAAAAATAAGATTTGGCCCTCGTTTCTTGCCATTTACCTTATCGTGGAACGTCTTGAATCCGTCGATACTCACATCGCCGTGGTTGTATGATTTGAGCTGATTAACCAGCAAGTAGTCGCCCGATGCCGCTTGCACTTTATTGTGATCAGCATGATTGTGCGTAACGACGACAATATCGGTTTCAATCGGAACCGGCATGCGATAACCAAGAAATTTATAGTAAGGATCAATGAGAATGCGCGTTCCCGATTCAGAGGTTAGCATGAAAGAAGAATGACCAAACCATTTAATCAGCATATAACCAATCCCCTTTTGTTTACTGGATAATAGTCAGCGCACTTTTGGCTTGAAGCTTTTTATACACGTTAAAATAGACCCAACCTGCATTGATCAGCAACAAAGCCCCCGTGACAATAAATACATATCTACTGCCTAACCAAGCCGCTACCTGTCCGCCAAGAATAGCACCTGCAAATACGCCCAAATAACCTGCCGACATTGTAAAGCCAAAAACCCTTCCGGTAATCGCTGACGGCGTGATTTTCTTGATTAATATATTGACCGTAGGGGTCAAACCAGCTGCCGTGAGCCCTAATAAAAAGCGAAGAAGCATCAGCTGCCAAGGATTTGTAACGAAAGCTTGAGGGATGAAAATGATGCCAGCAGCAATAAGCGAAATTAACATAACTTTATGTGCCCCTATTCGATCGGACAGCTTTCCTAGCCTTGGAGCAGCAAAGATATTAGCCAATCCCGACGCTGAGAATGTGATCCCCGAGACCAGAGCGACATGATTAAGATTATGGGACAGCTGGGTAATATAGACGGTGAGAATCGGTTCAATGGAGTAAAGCGCCACGGTTAATATAAAAAAGGTGATGAACATCGTTATCGTTAGACTCTTCTCAGGAATAAGCGCCCAAATTTCTTTGGTACTCTGTACTTGTTTATTTTCACGAGTGAACGTTTCTTTCACGAACATGGCCGTCGTAATGAACGCCAGCATCATCAGCCCACCTGTGATAAAAAATACATTTTTTATGCCGAAATTCTCTGCGAGAAATCCCCCAATCAAGGGTCCTAGCAATGAACCTGCAATGCTTGCTGTTGACAAGGTAGCTAAAGCATAACCCGCGTGATCCTTATCTGTTTGTGTTGCAATTAAAGTCGTGCAGGCCGTCGCATACCCCGTTATTATGCCTTGCAATAATCGCAGCCCTATCAACACATAGACATTGGGGGCAAAGCCCATGCTGCCAATAACGATCGCCATGCCTAGACTTGCTCGCAATAACATGGGTTTACGTCCAAACCTGTCTGCCGCTGCACCCCATATGGGTGAGAAAATAGCAGAAACGATAAAGGTAATTCCAAAAGCAATGCCTGAAAATTGGGCAATTAAACTCGCATCATTTACACCTAGGTGCTGGATAAAAAGAGGCAGAACAGGCGCAATCTGACTTAAGCCCACGCCTGTCACAAACATGCCAAACCAACAAACGAATAAATTTCTTTTCCAAATTGGCATCGAAACAAGCCTTCTTTCTACTTTCTTGCTGCAGAACTAACTTCTTAACGTGCCTCTAAAGAATTGATCCACGCATCCGTAGTCAGTACTTCTGCTTGACGAGGGAATACCTTCTCAACAAGAACCCGGTGAACCTCGGGATCGCCATCAAGGCACGCATCTGAAAGAACTTTAAGTGTATAATCACGATCCGCAGCTTCTCGCAAAGTCGACAGCACAACACCGCTGGTAGCAATACCAGTAAGAATTAATGTGTCAACTTGGAGGGATCGGAGGATGATCTCTAGATCGCTGCCAGAGAATGCGCTAACGCGGAGCTTCGTAACGATTGGCTCCCCTGGCTCTGGCTTCACAGATTCATGAATTTGTGTCGCTATATCTGAGGTAGTCATGCCACCGTATTGCGAAATTCTTGTTGCCATCCTGTTGCGCGGGTTAAGCTCAGGGTATCCTTCGCGAAACGCGATTCGCACATAAATAACCGGGATATCGTTCTTGCGAGCGGCTACGATCGCTTTTTGAAATGGAAGCAACTCCTCATCTGCGAAACGAGATGCGATGCCGTTCTGTAAATCCATGATCAACAATGAACTTTTGTTGTAATTCGGCATGTCTTGTACACTCCTATTCCTTATGATAATATTAAGCGGAGAACTCTCCATTTATAATAAACGGAGACCTCTCCGCTTGTCAAGACAACGAATACACTCACAATAGGAAGTGATGATTATCATGTTTGATTCAGAAAGGCCCCCTCGTTCGGAACGTCGCGACGCAGCGGAGAATCGCCAGCGCATCTTGGATGCGGCCTTTCGATTGTTCGATCAGAATGGCGTCGAACAAGTCAGTATGAACCAAATTGCCGCGGAAGCACAGATCGGTCCTGGTACTCTTTATCGCCGCTATCGCAACAAGGGTGAGTTATGTCTGGATTTAATGAAAGAGAACATCGTTCTCCTCTTTGAAAATATTGAATCGTACATGCAGCAAAACCGCTCAGCTCCGCCAAATCAACGACTGAATGGTCTACTCGAGTTATTTATCGCTTTCAGAGAGAAAAAGTCCCAATTACTTAAGGGCGTAGAGGATTCCGCTTCAACGAATCGCTCTCGATCCCGAACTCAGAGCCCTCTGTACCTGGAATTACATCAACTATTGGTGGAACTTTTCGACGAAATAACATCATCCAGCGGTCAGCCCCCCCAGCCAAATAACATTTTCAAGGCTGACATGCTGCTCATGGCTTTAAGTAGTGATTCCTATTCTTTTCAAAAAGAAGAGCGAGGGTATTCGTCGGAAACGTTTTTGGAACAAATTCGGTTAACGTTTAATTTGCTTCCCTAAGTGGTCGGACACGAAGATGTGATGAAACAAGCTAAAAGAGGCTTTCCCGTGGTCATTGGATGACTTTGGGACAGCCTCTTGTCTGACAGTCAAGTCAGGAGTTTGATCAACCGGTCCACTTCCCGCTGCCAATACCCCTTGCCTGCATGAGTCTCTTGTATCATTAATCCTGTGACGACGGAAAAATAAAGGAAGAGCAGCTGCCGCGGATCACCTTCTCCGAATTCACCAAGTTCCTGCCCTTTAATAAAAATAGGAACCAGCAAATCCATTGTATCTTGAGGTTGATATCGTGAGATTGCTAGCTTGGCTTGCTCTGGCACTCCTTCCGCAGTTTGAGCTTGCTGAATGAGTAAGAAGTAGTGCTTATGCGTGTCATCTAACATGTTCCATGTCAACGTTTTGAATTGTTCAAGTGGTGTTCCGGGAAGCAAGGGAACGTTCCGTATCGAGGCTTGCGCTTCTTCTACAGCCTCATGAACAAGCAGCGTAAACAGTTCTTCCTTGGACTGAAAATAACGGTAAGTAAGTCCTTGACTGATACCGGCTTCCGCGGCAATCATACTTATCTTAGTACCGGCGATTCCTTTGGTTGCGAACACTTTGCGTGCAGCCTTTTTGATCTGCTCTCTTCGTTCGTCTTGGTTGCGCTCAGGCGGGTTGTTCGTTTGCGACATCTTCGTCACTCTCCTCTATACGATTTCCGAATTTCGAATTTGACTCTCGCTGACTTCCCATAGCTTCCGTGCAAACTCCTTGCTGCGGGCAGCAGCAGCAGGAATCGCTTCCTTCATATCGGCATAGTATCTACCGCTTTCTCCATTAATTTCGTTCGAATCCGCAAGCCAGACGAGCGTCTCTGCTCCTTTTTCCACCGGCCGAGAGAACCGTTTCATGACCGCCATCGTCATCCGGGCCAGCGTGCCGTTGTCCTGATTGAAATTGGTAACGACGAGCCCGGGATCAAAACAGTTCGCGACAACTCCGGTTCCCTCAAGGAGACGGGCTAACTCCGTGGTGAACAAAATGTTCGCCAACTTCGTTTCTCCGTATCGGAAGTTAGCACCGCCCATCAGAGCTTGCGGGAAGCTATAGCGCTTCTCGGCGGACAAATCGTCGAAAGCGATGCCTTTTTTCGCCATCTTGTGTCCGTGGGAAGAAGTAGTAATAATCCGGGCCTCGCCACTCAACTTGATCCGGTCAAGGAGCAACGTTGTTAGCAAGAAAGGCGCGAGATGGTTAACTGCCCAGGTTTTCTCGATGCCGTCTCTGGTCAAGATCCGCTTCACGAACATTGCACCCGCGTTGTTAATCAGTACGTCGATTCGAGGGCACCGAGTCAAAATCTCGGACGCAACGCCACGAATCGACTGTTGATCAGTTAGGTCTGCCAGGAAGACGTCCACTTTCGATCGGCCTCCAGTCAGCGCATTGATCTGTTCGACAGTCTCCTTCGCCTTGGCTTGGTTCCGCGCCACAATCCCCAAGTCAGCTTCTCGAACCGCCAGTTCTTTGGCAGCCGCAAGCCCGATGCCGCTAGTTGCTCCTGTAATGAGCACATATTTCCCCATTGCACTCCACGGTTCATTTTTCAATTTCTCCACCATGATCATCTGTCCCCTCTCGAATTGAATGAACGATTCATTCATTTATTGATTTCATGGTACTCCCACATCCTGGAAATGTCAATTGGCCATTATCATTAATTTTTGAAAAAGCAAAAAGAGCAATCCTGCCGAGGCAGAACTGCTCCAAATTGAGTTTTCTATCATTAAGCTACACTTAGTAAACATTACCGAAATGAACTGATCGCGTATCTTTGCAGTTTTTTATCTAACATGGATCTTATGTCTCTAACGAGTTGAACCGATGCCTCAATTTCTACTTTCCTTGTTGAGACACTTTCAACACTGCATCCAATAGGAATTCCTTTTTCCAATGCAAAATCTAAAATCTCTTCGAAGATGCCCAGTGACAATCTTAATGATTTGTCCAGTACATCTTTTGAATATTTCAATTCATTTTCTAGCCATGTCGGAATACTTATTCCTAACCACTTCATGAATTCTAACGTTTTTTCGGAGCCGCATGGTGCAAGATTGAATAAAATAGGCACCATTTCCAATTCATTATTCGTATGGTAGTAATAATAATCGGATAAGAAATTTTTCGAAGCTTCCACATTATAGGTCGCTTGTGATACGAAAAAGGAGCATCCGTTCTGGGTCTTCCTATTAACTCGAATATGCTCATCGTTTTTTTTCATATGCCGCTCAGGGATGACAACTCCCCCAAAAGTCAAATTACTATTTAATTCCCTGCTTAAGCCATAAGCATCAGAAAGATCCAAGTTAATCTCCTGCTTACTTGAAGAGGCACCTACATATACAGAATATCTATCCCTATCCATATCGGCTTTTACCCATTTGACGAACTGATCTTCACTATACCGCCCTACGCAGCGATAAATAATTTGGGGTACTCGTAAATGATTTAGATATTCCTCGCTATAAACTGCAGGATCCATAGTTGGCAAATAAGGAAATGGCCTTTGCTGTTCAACACGATCCGTCTCTTCCTGAACATCATAAAGAATTAATGCATCTATATCGAGATCATTTATTCTTTCAACTTGCTTCTGTGCAATCTCAGCTACCCTATCCGAGCTATTCGTAATTTTCGGAGGCGTCATACCATAGGTCAAAATGCCAGCCTCTTTACCTAGTATTTTATCTTTTAGCATATCAACTTTACCCTCCAGAACTATGGTACCCCATACCTCATCTTCCTTATAAGAGTAATGATACCATTGACCGTCTGCTAGAAGGTAACTTTTAATTCCTATATCCTGTTATAGTTTTAAGCTATAACAAATTTCGAATCTGCACCAGCCTGTTACTCTCTTACTTTCAGCAAAAGTTTGCCCACCGTGTTCTTCTCCTCAAGAAGCTCATGAGCTGCAGAAGCCTTCTCCAATGGAAAGACGCCAAACACTTCCGCTCTGATATGGCCTTTGGCTAGAAGACTCAGCGCCTCTTTCGCTGCCTTACCGACTTCAGCAGGAGCATATTGGCTATATGCCCCGATATTAAATCCTTTTATAGATCTGTTAGATAACCAAATATCGTTGGACAATTGTGCGACATCTTCAGCCCCACTTGCATTTCCTAGCATCACTATTTGTCCCATAGGACGCAGCAGTTCCTGGCTAAGCGTACGCATACCGCCACCTACCGGATCAAGTACGATATCAATTCCCCGCGGACCTGATCTTTTCTTGATTGACTCCATGAAATCGGAACGAAGGAACAGCTCGTCGTAACCTAGAGAAGCGGCTAGCTTTGTTTTTTCGATACTCCCGACTGTTCCCATTACCTTGCCAGCTCCGAAATATTTCGCCACTTGCCCCAAGAAGCTGCCAAGCCCCCCTGCTGCCGCGTGAACTAGCACGTTGTCCCCTATTTGCATGCTAGCTACGTTCTTTATCGTCATATACGCCGTCGTTAGATTGACGATAGCAGCCGCTGCTGAAGCCATGTCAAGCTTCCCCCCAAGCTGATCCAGTGGGATTGTCAAATCCGGCCTTACCTGGGCGACCGATGCATATCCCCCCATTTCCATAAGGGTCATCGCAGCTACTGGCTGTCCGACGTAGAAGCCTTGCACACCTTCACCTATAGCTTTAACGAACCCTGATACTTCAAGCCCCGGCACAACCGGCATCGGGATGAGAGATCCGAACTCCCCTCGGCGCAACAATACATCCACATACCCTACTCCTGCATAGGCAACGTTTATGGTGAGCATCCCTGGTGCAGGTTGGAGTTCCGGAAGCTCCTTCACTTCAAGTTCTACCGACTCACATGGACGATTTATCACAATAGCTTTCATAGTAAAAGCCTCCTTTGGTTGACTATGAACTCAGTATAATCAACGTAAAAGGAGGTAACCACAGTATGTTTATACTGATAACCAGATTACTAGGATAAGGTGATATTATAAGGAAGCCTCAAGAAACTTCTTTAATCTTTGCTCTGTTGGTGTACCCGTTATAGGCGTGAAAATACAGAAATGAAGATCAGAATCAGCATTCATACTGACGAAGGAATTGATTTCAAACGCCAGTTCGCCAGCCCGAGGGTGGTTTAGAATGAATTGGCTTGTCTTTTTCAGCTGAATGTCGTGCAAACGCCATAACAAGTCGAATTCGGGACTATCGTTCGCCAAACGTTCAGCCGTTTCTTTAAACCATACATCACCATCATTACGTTCTAAATAAGAACGGAAGACTGCCACGGAATACCGCGCAAACTCTTCCCAGTTCACCATATGATTGCGAAAAAACGGCTCCATGAAAAAAATCCTCATCAGGACCCGGTCTTGATCAGACATTGTTGAAAAATCCGCGATGATCTTGCAAGCCGCATGGTTCCATGCGATTACTTCCGTTCTGTCATTAGCAATATAAGCCGGGAAAGCCATTTGATCAATGATATTCTGCCATTCCGGCTTCATACTCTCCTGCCTCAGAGGTGCAGCAGAGTTGTCTGGACTCCACAGACGGAGCAGATGCAGCCGTTCATCCGGGGACAATTGCAATGCCCTTCCAATGCTTTCAATAACCTCCCTGGAAGCAGTCACCTCTCGGCCTTGCTCAAGCCACGTGTAATAGGTGGCGCTAACGCCGGACAGTATGGCGACTTCTTCCCTCCGCAGCCCGGCGTTCTCCTCCGGCCATACGAATTCTGAATGCCAGCCTGCTCGGGGTGCAAGCGATCCCTTCTGGACTTCAGGAACTCACCCAAGACCTTCAGCCTGTTGTTATCAGCAGTCATGCCAATCCTCCTTGACCTTTCACAATGAAAACGACTTCCAATATTCCCATGCTATTAAATAATCCTCCAAATCATGTGGGTGTAATCTTATACAGATCCCAATTCGACAGTAAAGTTGAAAGATTACTTCTTCAATTAACCTTGAACTTTCAATCGGCTCATGATGAAGCAATTCAAAGGCTGTCATCAACGTTTCTAAATTCAAATCGTCTGGAGATGAGCAAAAAGCATAAGTAAAATCGTATAAGTTAGGACCAATCATCGGCGACGGGTCAATCACACCGACCAACGAACTTTCATTAAACACAAAATTATGTACACCCGTATCCCCATGCAGCAAATATCTGACTCTCTGATCCTCATTCTTCGAGATATTCTCACATATAGATTCTACCCTATTATAATCCTGAGTGTCTAAAAGGCTTCCCCAATCCTTTCTCGTACCCACCAAACTCCGGTAATTCCACTCGCGCCAAGATTGAATCGGTGACTCTATCCTTCCCCAGTTGTCGGTATCGGCAACTTTTTCGTACTTATTAAAGAATTCCTTAACTAAGATTGTCAGCCAATTTACCTTTGATCCTCGATTATAATGAGTTGTACCTTTTAAGTACGAATACACGATATAGGCTACTGCTGGATCAGTAAAGACAACTTCTGGCAAAAGTTCAATGTTCTTATAAGTTCCAAGAAATTGTTCGGTCAAAGCAATTTGATGCGGCTGGTCAATTTTTAGAACATATTTTACTTCTTCACACTCAGAAAGAAAATAAACAATACCATCCGTAGTTCCGCTCTTATTCATAGTTGCACTAACATTGTTATCTATGATTCCTTCTTGATTAAGAGTATTAATAATGTAGTTAAGATCAACTTTTTCTAACATTCTTCATTCCCCCTCGTACACATCATAGGGTGCTTTCGAAGAGGGATACAAGATAATGTTTGGTTTTACCCAACTATGCTACCCATGACAAAGGCAGCCGTCAGGAATAATCGGCTGCCTTGTCTTGTTAACTCATTTTTTTGCTCCAAGTATCTTTTAACGGAACGACACGGTTAAATACAAGACGGTCACTTGTTCTACACTTTTTAGCATCTAGCGAAAAATATCCATGACGTAAAAACTGGAATTTGTGTTCAGGGAGTGCTTGCTCAACGTAAGGTTCCATTAATACATCTTTTATAGTAACCATCGAGTCAGGGTTCATTAATTTCGTCCAATCTTCGCTGTCCTTCGGAACTTCCTGGTCAAGAAGTAGTTTCTCATAAAGGTTAACATCTGTCTTAACGGCGTGCTCCCCAGAAACCCAGTGGATCGTCCCTTTTACCTTACGCCCTGTAAACCCTGTACCGCTTTTGGTGACAGGGTCATAGGTGCAACGGAGTTCAGTGATTTCACCCGAAACATGATCCCTTACGATATCCTCGCACCGAATGAAATATGCCCCCTTCAACCTCACTTCTGCATGCAAACTAAGTCGGTGAAAGCCTTTAGATGGTACCTCCATGAAATCGTCACGTTCGATATAAATTGTTTTAGCAAAAGGAACCTCTCTTTTCCCTAGTGCCTCGTTTTCACCGTTGTTTTCAATCAACAACATCTCTACGGCATTCTCGGGATAGTTGGTAATGACTACCTTCAATGGTTGCATAACAGCCATCATATTGACTGTTTTTTCTTTTAGATCCTGCCTCAGACAATGTTCCAAGAGCGAAATGTCTACCGTGCTTTGGGTCCGGATGCTGCCAATTTCCTCAATAAAGCTGCGAATGCTTTCTGGTGTAAAACCTCTCCTTCTTAATCCTCGAAGGGTAGGAAGTCTGGGATCATCCCAACTATCCACGTGTCCCCCATCTACCAGCTGCCTCAAAAAGCGTTTACTCGTCACGACACCTGTTAAGTTCAGCCGACCGAACTCCCTTTGCCGTGGAGGTTCAGGGACTTCAAGCTCCTTTAAGACCCATTCATATAAAGGCCGATGATCCTTGAATTCAATAGAACACAAAGAATAGGTGATACTTTCAATCGCATCTTGAATAGGATGAGCAAAATCATACATAGGATAGATACACCAGTCATTTCCCGTTCTATAATGCTCAGCATGAATGATTCGATAAATGACCGGATCCCTTAAATTTAGATTCGATGAACGCATATCGATTTTGGCACGAACAACTTTAGAGGAAGTTGGAAAGTCTCCCTTTTTCATTTTCGCAAAAAGCTCTAGATTTTCCTCGATTGTTCGGTTTCTATAAGGGCTGTCTTTCCCTGGCTCCGTCAATGTTCCTCGATACTCGGTTACTTCCTCTGGCGTTAAATCACATACGTAGGCCTTCCCACGTTTGATCAAAGTGATAGCCGCGTTATAGATACTGTTCGAGTAATCCGAACCATAGTAGATATGTTCCCCCGGATCGTAACCAAGCCATCTGATATCCTCAATAATTGCGTTCACATACTCGATATCCTCCTTAAGAGGATTCGTGTCGTCAAAGCGTAGATGAAACGTCCCGTTAAACATATGGGCAATTGTATAATTCGTGTGTATGGCATAGGCACTTCCAATATGAAGATAGCCGTTAGGCTCAGGAGGAAATCTTGTGCACATATCCCTGCCAAATGCTTTCTCTTCAAGCTCCTCACGAATTAACTTGACAATAAATTTTTCGGTTACATGCTCTTGCTTATTGTCCAATGTCGACTCCTCCTAATAAACGCGAAAGTGGTGTTAAAATAAAAAAAACTTCACCTCCAAGACCTTCAGTCTTGAGGACGAAATTTTCGTGGTACCACCCCAGGTTCATTAATATGTCGCCATATTAACCTCTTCAAGTACGGCATTGTAGACAATGCTTATACTCTAGCTCAATAACGGGAGCTCCCGTCATGCCATCCCCTTAGAAGGTTCCAACATGCTGCTCATAGACTTGTTTCGTGGAAAGGCTCTTTACTCCTTTTCAGCTGCCGGAGCTCTCTGTGTAAGATCTTTTTCCCTTACTCTTCTAATCATCGCGTTTGAATATTGACCTTATAATATCAAATGATTCCCTTTTTTGTAAACTGTATTCTGCCCAGAAGCTCTATATTTACTTAGCTTGCATGCCAGCGGCAAAATTCTCCAAGAAATGATCAATGGCCTGCTCATTACGTCTGTAATATGTCCATTGGCCATAACGACGAGACTCCAGCAACCCAATTTTCTGCATAGAGGACAAGTAAGTGGAAATAACGGACTGTGCCAATCCGGCTTTTTCCTGAATACTTGCCACGCAAACTCCCCCTGGAAATTCAACTTTGATTACGTTCGGCAATTCTTGGTTCATTTTGTCCGGTTCGCTCAGCCAACAAAGGATGTTGAGCCGCGTCTCATTAGACAATGCTTTCAGCACAGCAAGCATTTCATCATTTTTCATAACACGACACTCTTTTCTAGTTTGGTTAGTTCCATGCACGCACCAGTGATGGATACTTGTCCATTAAATAGCTATTATTAAACTGCTTGTCTACTTCTAAACTGACGATAGGCTGCACAGATGCACATTAGAACTCCTGTTGTGACAAAAACGCCGACTGGAAAACCCCAAGTCCCCCATGCTGGGAAGATAAGCGGCATCAACGAGACACCAAAAGCAACAGGAACAGGTGCTTTAAACCATTTACAAAGAAGGAGTGTAATCACTACATTGATGATACCAACCCAAATGATTGAACCAGGCAATAAATGAATGACCCCAACGGAAAGAATGGCTGTTGCCGTCAATACAGCTAAACGAGATGGAATCAATTTCCATTTAAAGTTCTCCGCATGAAAGACCTCAAAAATAAGGGCAAATACAGGCGGAACCACGATAACTTCTAGATTTGTTGCGAATGCCAGCCCAATCCAAAGAGCTAAAACAATGGTTATGATAACCGTATCTGTTTTCTTGCGAAACTTTTCTGGACCATCAGGCAACTTTTCTGAATTTCTCATTCTAAAAGCGGCTAACATAATCACAAACGTAAAAATAGCCGTTGTTGTTGCAAAAACATAGTCATGCAAGCCTAAAAAAATCGGCAGCAAGGTTGCAGGAATCGTTGGTCCAAAATTGACGCGAAATATATGCATAAGAATGACAATAATTACGAGACCAAGCAATATTTTAGACTGAGGTGTCAGAGTCACGTCATTCAAAGCAGTACCAATGAACGCACCTAATGTTGGAGCAAGCCATAAGTGAACGGGCTTCTTTATCCAATGTGCTACTGGAAACACCATAACCCCCATCGCCATACCAGCAATTTCTGGGAAGAGGATATCCTTCTGTTGTAGAACCACTGCCGCGACAAGCATGAGAATAACTAAAATGTATGCTGACAAGAACCTTTTAGATAGTAGGGTATTCCAAATCATTTTAATCGTTCTCCTTTCAATGCAATTCCGTTCATCTATCATATTTTATTATTCTTCCAATCGTACTCAATAAAATACTCGGCTAATTACGAATCCTATATCATGAAAGCTTTCTTAAATTCCTGAAACGTTTGTGCATATTTCAGCCATCTTTCTGCAAGTCCTTCACTACTTTCACAATAAATAGCTTCTAAATATTGCGACAAGTTCGTCACTTTCTCTTCCACAAGAACCTCGCGTATCTCAGAAGGTTTGGTGGGCACATCATTTTCGCGTGCAATCTCAAATTGGTCTAGTGGCAAAAACATTTGCAAACTTTTTTTATAGGAACAACGATTGGGGTAACGCGGCGAGCTTCCCGAATCGTATTTACTCAACTTAACAGCGTCATAACAGTTACTGATCAAGGCCTCTGCATCTAATTGAAGGATAGCATAAGCTTCATCTGGCTCTCTTTTTGAATAAATCTGCAGCATTTTAAGACAATCTCTTTGTGTTGGCCAAAAAAATACATGCTGATCCAGATAAGTATGAAACTCTTCATGAGTGGTTTGTGGATCCATAACTTGATCCGAGATTCGAAGATGAGCGTTTGCTACAAAAACATGACCGTGAAATTGAATTTCTTTACGGACAACCCGTCTTTCGCTTGATAAGCTAGGATCAACTTCAAGACATGCATACAAAGCATCAAGATGAGCAATTGAAGCTAAGTTGCGCACTCTCGTGAAGTGAAATAAGGATTTCCTTTTTGAACTGTTTGTTATTTTCTTTACAACCGAAACATTCATCTCATGTTCTCTCTTTTCTCGCGATGTATCCTAATTATAAGAAGCCATCACTTAACCATCAATGTCCTATTTTCTATCATAATGATGCGGATTTTCTATGGTGGGCATTATAATCAGGCCTATTAGAAATGAACAACAGGCCAAAGATTTATTTCTAAATCCATTGGGCTGTTGTTTGGTGATAAAGAAGCAGTCCATTATCCTTTAAGTAAAGTCCCATTAAACAGCGACTTTAGTGTGCGAACAAAGAGAACGATCAAAACGATATTTAACAAAGCTAGAATAATGGTGGAAATCGCGATTAAAAGCCATGAATTTACGAACATCGCGTATTGCAAGGCTGCATTGCTAAGAGCAGCAAGCGGAAAACTTACCCCCCACCAAGAGGCTCCAAATGGGATCGATTTCTTGAATACTTTGAAAAACAACACAATGAACAAAAATAAACCAAAGTAAAACAGGATGGAAGCGAACTGATCAATGCGTTGCTCGAAGTTCACATAACCGAGAAAACCAACCTCGAACGGCGCAATCATGATAAGCATCGAGGGTGTTAATCCTGCATGCATGGGATCATGGTGAATTAATCTAGACAAGATCATGGTAAGAAAAATTAAGGCAACAACTCCGCCAATCGCTAGCGAAAACAAATTAACTTCATGTGCCCAAGGCAATGGCATTGACCCGCCGGCAACGGCAATATCAAGGGTCCCTACCCCAGGAATCAACCAAGCAGGTACCGCATGACCGTGCTCAATATTCCCATTCAACAAGCGCGTAACAATGATATAACTAAGCGCTAATGTCGAGACGGTTCCGATTATCCAAACCACTTGTCCTAATATATGACTGTAAGTACCTATTACGGAAGATAACAATAAAATAGCAATTGTGATAGTACCGAAAAAATTGCCCGTGATCGGATGCATGAATTCGGCTTTGACTTTCTGTGGATATAGAACCCATTTTGAAATATAAGCTAAACTTAAAGCGATAAATACTACAATTGCTATAATCCCGATGATATCAGCGACTAGGAGTGATGTACCGAATAGCTTACTTGCTTGTCTCCAAGCCAATGCCAGTCCTGAAATTCCCATAACCGACGCAAATAGATTAACGGGTAAGAATTGTACGGAACCTAAGCTTTTTTGTTTCTGTACGGCAGTTATGGTTTGCATGAATAATGGTCACTACTTTCTATACAAATTATTGTGGAATTTCAAATGCGAGTTCAATGATTGTGAAAATATAAGTCACTACCTTCTCAGCTAATGTTCCATGGATAACCCCCTACTTGTTTTACCTATTAAAAGGTAGATAATATAAGAAATATTTAGTTGATCTTGCTTTTCAAAGGTAAAGGTTGTATAAATGATAAAATCACTCCTTCCACCAACATACGTATCATTATTGATGAATTGATGAAAAGTATCAATATTCAATATTCTATCGTTATCATTCATTTCATTAATCATTTTCACGTCGTACATACTAATATTTGTCTAGACGAACACAAAAAGTGAGGTATACCCATGGAGTTTCGACAATTGGAATATTTTTCGGCAATTTGTGAAGAATTGCATTTCACAAGGGCTTCGGAGAAACTGGGAATGAGCCAGCCGACCCTGAGTCATCAAATTAAGATGCTAGAGGATGAGCTTGGGGTTCCATTATTTGACCGAATCGGTAAAAAAATTGCCATAACGGAAGCAGGCCACATTCTATTAAACGAATGCAAATTGATTTTTTCATCTTTGAAGAATGTTAAAGTGCAAATTATGGAGCTCCAGAAGGTTACACGAGGAACTTTATCCATAGGTGCACTCCCCGGAGAGCTCACGCAGCTCGTTTCGTCTTTATTGATCGATTTTCACAACATTTATCCGGATGTGCAAATTAAAATCGTAAATTTTGATGATATTGTAGAAAGGATCATTCAAAATCAGATTGATCTGGCCATTACCATTCTTCCTATCGAAGATGATCGGATTGTCAAATACCCCTTGTACAAAGAAGATATTTATTTGACGGTTTCTAAAGACCATTCTTTGGCCGACCGAGAAAGCATTGACTTTGACGAAATCAGCAAATATCCCTTCATCATGTTTCCTCAAACTCACAAGTGCCGTCAAATTATTGATTTAACCAGCAGCACCTCTGGCTTTAATATTGAACCAATCATCGAAACGACTGCGATCGAAACCATTATTAGCCTTGTAAAAGCTGGTGCCGGAGTGACTGCCCTATCTAGAACGTACTTGAATTTGTACAACGATGCACAGTTAAAAGCCATTAAGATCGTGAATCCAACGCTTAGCAGGGAAATTGCCATCATCCACCATAAAGATAAATATATAAGCCAGGTTACCCGACTATTTATGGACTTATTATCCAATCATATTATCGAATTAAAGCTGGCCGATAAAGCTACCGTTCAGAGTTAGCGCACTGCTAAATTACCAATTTCAACCACGAAAAATAAGGAGCCACCTTCTGGTGGTTCCTTATTTCAGTTTGACTTATCATAGAAAGGCATCACAAATAAATGGAAGCTTGAGGAGCTGGTGCAGCAATAAAGGTTGATTTCACACGTGAATATAGGTTATTACCCACCTGTATCTCATTTTCATTGTAGGCTCCAATAAGCCCTCCTCCGATCATTTTCCCGTCCTTCATGACCATTACATATTGATAAAATAAAATGGCATTGTCTAAGTCAATGTCATGATGGAGTGTTGTCATGATATCTCTACCTCCCTTACTTCATCTATGCGGTTTCCGCGAGTCATTGCCGTCAAACCAGTACGGGTCAGCTCCAAGATACCATAGGGTCTGAGCAGCTCAATTAATGAATTAATTTTATCTTGATCTCCAACAACTTGAACGATCATACTCTCGGATCCTTCATCGATAATGGAGGCACGAAAAGGTTCTACCATAGCCAAAATAACCTGTTTCAGTTTGGACACTGCACTTACTTTAATAAGCGCAAGTTCCCTGTGCACCAGTGGATATGCTGTTAATTCAATAATTTGAATAACATCAATTAGTTTATTAAGCTGTTTGTGAACTTGCTCAAGCATCTTATCATCCCCTGACGTCGCAATGATCATACGGGACAATTCAGGATCTTCTGACTGGCCTACCGTGATACTATCAATATTGAAACCGCGACGCCCGAATAAGCCCGCAACTCTCTGTAGAACACCCGGATGGTTGTTTACAAGCACAGAAATCGTGTGACGTTTCATTTTTCTTCCCCCATTATCATTTCATCTATCGTGCCACCCGGGGCAACCATTGGATAGACATTCTCTTCTTGACTGACAACAAAATCAATAAGAACAGGTCCCTGTATGTCCATCGCTTTTTTCCACACTTCACGTGCCTCTTCTTTATTCGTAGCCCTGAGCCCTGTAACACCATAAGCTTCTGCTAGTTTTACGAAGTCAGGACTACCAGAGAGCTCCATATGACTAAAACGATTATCATAGATAATTTCTTGCCATTGCCGTATCATGCCTAGAACCTGATTATTCAGAATAACGATCTTTACGGGTATGTTATGAATTGCGCAAATCGCAAGCTCTTGCGTACACATTTGAATCCCTCCGTCGCCATTGACGGACACCACAAGTCTGTCTGGATTACCTACTTGTGCCCCTATTGCGGAAGGTAGACCAAAGCCCATTGTTCCAAGTCCGCCTGAGGTAATGATCGAACGCGGATGCCTAAACTTATAAAACTGTGCGGCCCACATTTGATTTTGGCCAACATCTGTAGTAACAATCGCTTTACCACTCGTTGTTTCACTGATCATTTCAATAACGTATTGTGGTTTTAAAATCATTTCCGAATCCTCATATCGAAGTGGATACTCTCTTTTGTTTGCTTGAATCTCTGTCAACCATGCTTCTGATTTTGCCGGCTTTGCTTGAACGTTTGCCTTTTGAAGCACCAATTTCACATCGCCAATACAAGGGATCGTCGTTTGCACGATTTTCCCAATTTCTGCAGGATCGATATCGATGTGTGCGATCGTTTTCGCCTTTGGAGCAAATCCACTAGTTTTCATCGTTACTCTGTCATCAAAACGTGCTCCAATGCTGATAAGAAGATCACAATTTTGCAAGGCTTTATTTGCTGTGTAGGTTCCATGCATTCCGGGCATACCCATCCATAATTCATGTGCACTAGGGAATGCTCCCAATCCAAGCAAAGTCGTGGTAACCGGTATTCGGGTCTTTTCTACAAATTCTAGTAATTCCTTGGATGCATCTGAATAGATAACGCCTCCGCCAGCCAAAATAACAGGACGTTCAGCATTTTCGATAGCCATGAGTAACTTATCGATTTGCGTTAAATTGGGAACAATATCAGGGTGATATCCCCGAATCTCAGGTTTATCTACTGGATATTGAAATACCATCTGCTGGCTCGTTACATCCTTAGGAATATCGATCAAAACTGGCCCCTTTCGTCCAGTGGAAGCTATATAAAAGGCTTCATGAATGATCTTTGGCAACTCATTAACATCACGAACTAAGAAGTTGTGCTTGGAAATCGGCATCGTGATGCCAGTAATATCTGCTTCCTGAAACGCATCAGTACCAAGTAATTCGGTCGAGACATTACCTGTAATCACAACTAATGGAACAGAATCCATATTCGCGGTGGCGATTCCCGTAACTAGATTAGTCGCCCCAGGCCCCGATGTTGCAAAACAAACCCCAACTTTTCCTGTAGCACGTGCATAACCGTCTGCTGCATGAATGGCCCCCTGCTCATGACGTGCTAGAATATGTTTTAACTCTGGAAGGTCATGAATGGCATCGTAAATGTTCAGGACACTTCCTCCTGGAATACCAAAAACACACTCCACACCTTCGATCAGCAAACTTCTGACAATTGCCTCCGAACCTGTTACCCTATCATTCTTCCTAAGCCTATTGAAACTTACTTTCTCTGTGTGTGGCCCCTCAATCGTTTTCATTCTGTCTACCTCCCAATTTCCCCAAAAATTAAAACTCCTTTCAATCCGTTTGCGTTGTTATACAGCAATTAGGGACTAAAGGAGCCTTTGGTAAAACCACTTAAATTCACTGGAAATTTTACGTTTTCTAACCACATCACAAGCAATAATTTACAAATTTCTTATTTGCTTAGACGTTATGTTATCATATGGTCATCTATTTCAGTTATGGAAAGATTCAATATCTGTTATTTCAAAACCAAATAACTAAGGGGATGCAAGCATGATGATTGACTTGTTAGAGGGGAGATTTTTCAAGACATTCATTGCCGTGATGGAGGAAAAGAGCTTTAATCGTGCGTCAGAAAAATTAGGCTATGTTCAATCTACGGTTACAAACCATATTCAACAACTGGAACGGGCTTGTGGTCAAAAACTCTTTTACCGTTTATCAAGAGGCGTTAAGCCGACCGAAGCAGGCCTAAAGCTTGCTAAATTTGCCCATCAGTTTGTACATTTAGGGCTGACTTTAGAAGAAGCCATGAGTGAGTCCAATCAACCAAAAGGGACGATTCACCTAAGTATGCATGAGTCTTTTTTTGTAACGAGAATGTCTTCGCTCCTACAGAAATTTCGTCTTGAGCATCCAATGGTTAAATTTAAACTGGAGACGGGATATCATCAAGATGTTATCGATGATGTGTCGCAGCATGTTGTTGATTTTGGAGTTGTACCTCGCAATCCGGAGCGAGATGACATTATTTTTTACCCCATGCTGCGGGAAGAATTGATTTTCATTGCCTCACATGAATTGTCTAATAAGGTCGAGACGAATGGTTTGAAAGTGCTAAACAATGAAACCGTGATCAGTTTTGGTAACAGTTGTTTGTATCATACCCATGCCAACATGATATTAGAAGAAACTGGGGTTGAAACGAGTCATGCTATTCAATATCCGAGTATCGAAATGATAAAAAAAGCTGTACAGTGCGGCATAGGTTTTGCACTCATTCCAAAGATCGCAGCAGAAAAAGAGTTAGATGAAGGAGACTTCCAATCGCTGCCGCTATCGTCAGGGATTTTTTCCACCCATGGAATTATTGTAAATAAAGATAGGGAACTAAATTACCCAGCCCAATTATTCCAGTCATTCGTCCTAGAAAGTTACTCTTTCGAGAAGATATAGAAAATGAATAAAGCTGTCGATACTGGATCGGCAGCCTTTTTTATATACATATATCGCTAATTCATGATATTGTTGGAACAAATATAGAAGATCTATTAAGGAGTAACTAGTGAACAATTCGAGATTATCGCAACTGTTACTTACAAAATTTAATCGTAATCATCTGATTCTTATTGCCTTTGTCATATTGCTTGTTTCACTAATTAGTTACTATCAAAAGGATTATACACTTCCCCATAATTATCATTTTAAAAAACAGAAAGCCTCAAATGGAGTCGTATTACATACTATTCAGACTACCCCGGATAATATTCGACTTCAAGCCATCGATTCCAATGTAACCAAAACGCCATACTACGGCATTAACGGCGGATTCTTCTGGGAGGGAGCTCTGCTCAGCATTGCGGTTATCAACGATCAACCACTGAAAGGATTACCTGGTGATTACGGTTCTGGCTGGTACAACACAGGCATCGACACTAACTTAAGACGTGGAACACTCGTTTGGGATGAGGTCACGAAGCACTTCTCGATTCAGGTAGTCACTCATGCCGGAGAGCTGAACGTTACAGATAAGCATCATTATTGGGCCCAGGGTGGTGTCAGTATGAGGCTTAGCGATGGCTTTGGTTGGGAAAATGATATGATTTCTGAGCAGATGCCTGCTTATGACGAAAGTCGTATGCGTACGGCGATTGTTTATGATAACCAGGAGAACATGTATATGATTGTTACACCTACAAACTGTACAATAGCAGAGTTCCGAGCAGCCATTCTCGAAAAGCTAGGCGACCGAAGATTAGTAGACGGCATCTACTTGGATGGTGATGGTTCCTCCCAAATGCAATGTCGCTATGTCCGGTTAAAAGGAGATCAACGCCAAGTTTATCAGATGCTGACGCTGATTTCTTAGCCCAAGTCGTGCGGCAGCCCTCCGCTTTTTTCCTGTCGCTTCCTCATAAGTATGCCAGTCAGAAGGTAGCAAATAGAAGTGACTATGAACAATTTAAAGATACTGGGTGTCATAGCTAAATAAAGGCTTAGAGGAAGCGACCAGAAGAAGGCTAAGAACATTATGAAACGCATATTAATAATTGAGCCTATGAGTGCTGCACATGCTGGTGCCAAAAGGAACAAACCCGTTCTTAATATAACGTCATTACTTACTTGCTCAGGATTGTATGGGTTGTAGAAGTTAAGAACTAACCATAGCGTTACTGATACTAATGACGAGAGTATACCCAAATAGACCGAATACTTCACCTTCATCCTCCTTCTAAAGTAGGAGCTACATACTCTTTAACATATTACCATAAAAAAAGCCGCGATTTACACGGCTCCATAGTGATAACAAGTATTAAAGTTTACCATGCTGCTACAGATCCATCAGTTCTTGGCTCAGTTCCTCCAGCATAAACATTGTGTTCATCACGAATAATAACTTGCCCCCTACCAAAAGAACCTGAATCCAAAGCCCATTCAATTTCATGCCCTCTTTTAACCAATTCCTGTGCAATATGTTCCGGAACGGAATGCTCCAGAAGTATGGTTTTATCCTTAATCCATTGCCATCTAGGTGCATCTAGAGCCGCTTGTGGATTAAGATGAAAATCTATCATATTCATAACAATCTGGACATGGCCTTGTGGCTGCATAAAACCGCCCATCACACCAAAGGGACCAACTGCTTTTCCGTTTTTAGATAAAAATCCTGGAATAATCGTATGGAATGTTTTCTTACCTGGTTCTAAACAATTGTTGTGATCAGGCTGAAGTGAGAAGTTATGACCACGGTTTTGCAAGGCAATTCCAGTCCCTGGAACGACAAGACCAGATCCAAATCCCATATAATTACTTTGAATATAGGAGATCATATTTCCCTCATTATCCGCCGCGCAAAGATAAACAGTGCCGCCTTTGGGAGGTTCTCCTGCTACAGGTCGTGCAGCATTATCGTTAAGTAGCGCTCTTCTGCGTTCAGCGTAATTCTCGGACAGCAGATCATCAACGGAAACCGTCATCTTATCAAGCTGCGTAATATAGCGCAATCCATCGGCAAAAGCCAACTTAATCGCTTCAATTTGTTTATGGTACACATCAACGGTATCCTTGGCAGTAAAATTAAACCCTTTCAATATTTGAAGTGCCATCAAAGCGACCATCCCCTGCCCATTGGGTGGGATTTCCCATACATCGTAGCCTCTGTAATTGACATGAACGGGGGTTACCCATTCTGGATAAAAATCAGCAAGATCTTCTTTGGTTATAAAACCGCCATATTGTTTAGAAAATTGGTCGATCTGGTCAGCTAAATCCCCGCGATAAAAGGCTTCTGCCTCGGTTTCTGCAATCAGCCTTAGCGTTCTGGCATGATCCGGTGACTTCCAGACCTCTCCGATGCGAGGCGCTCTGCCATCAGGCGCAAAAGTCTTAAACCAACTTTCGAATTGTTCACCAACAGCTTCCGTTTTAAATTTTTCAAATCCAGCCGCCCAGTACTTTCCTAGAGTTGGCGATAAAGGATATCCATGTTCAGCATATTCGATAGCTGGCTTCAAGACCTCCGTTAGTGGCAGCCTACCGAATCTTTTGGACAAAGCCGCCCAAGCACCCGGCGTTCCTGGTACCGTCACAGGAATAAATCCATACTTCGGCATTTCTTCATAACCCGCATTCTTAACCGCTTCAATTGTGATGGATTTGGGTGCAGGCCCGCTGGAATTCAGTCCACATAATTGGTCTTTTACCCATACTAATGCAAACGCATCTCCTCCTATTCCATTTGATGTCGGCTCAACAACCGTTAAACAGGCGGCTGTGGCAATCGCTGCATCAATCGCGTTGCCTCCTTTTTTCAGAATGTCTAGTCCTGCTTGAGCAGCAAGCGGCTGAGAAGTAGCCACCATGCCATTTTTGGAAAAAACGGTATTTCTTCTTGACGAATAAGGATACTGTGTCGCGTCATAATTCATGTTTAACCTCTTTTCTCCACGTATCCTCGTGAATTCGCTGAGTTATGATTTCCTTCTTGAAAGAAGTGGCAAGAAACCTCTTGGCCCGTATATATTTCGATAAGTGAGGGAGCGACCGATTTACAGATATCCTTAGCATACTCGCACCTCGTGTGAAACGAACAACCAGACGGTGGATTTGCAGGAGACGGCAGATCACCTTTAAGAATAATGCGCTCTTTTTTTGCAAGCGGATTTGCGATGGGTAATGCTGAAAGCAGCGCTCTCGTATACGGGTGGCATGGATTTCGGAAAAGTTCCTGCTTATCAGCAATCTCAACAATTTTCCCTAAGTACATGACCGCTACGCGATCGCAAGTATGTTTGATGACGGATAAATCGTGAGAGATGAATATAACAGTAAGATTCAATTTCTTTTTAAGATCTTTTAACAAATTTAAAATTTGAGCTTGAATGGAGACATCTAACGCCGAAACCGCTTCATCCGCGATAATAAGCTTCGGTTTAACAATAAGTGCACGTGCAATCCCAATACGCTGCCTTTGGCCGCCCGAGAAATCATGCGGATATCTATCCAAATGTTCCTTTTTCAAACCAACAATTTCTATCATCTCTTCAATACTTTGAATCCTCTCGGCCTTAGTGCCCAAGTGATGAACATGAAGCGGCTCCAATAAAATTTGTCGGATTGTTTTTCTCGGGTTTAACGATGCATAAGGATCTTGGAAAATAATTTGAATATCTTTTCTCATTCTGCGCATGACTTCATTGGAAAGCTTGGCTAGATCCTTACCCTCGAATAGTACCTCTCCTGCGGTCGGCTCGATCAATCTGAGAATGCTCCGCCCTGTCGTTGATTTCCCGCAGCCAGACTCACCAACAATGCCTAGGGTCTCTCCCGAGGATACCTGAAAATTGACACCATCCACAGCTCTTACATAACCATTCGTTCGGTTGAAAAAACCTTTTTTAGTAGGAAAGTATTTGGTTAATCCCTTCACTTCCAGGAGCGGTTTGTTCATGCTCATGTCCCCCTTCTGTAAACAACCAACATCTACATTTATGATTTGCTTTTGTAAATAATGGCGGCGGCTCTAACAAACACTGTTCCATCACCTGGCTGCATCGTGTAGAAAATCTACAGCCATGCGGCATTTGATGAGCAAGTGGAACGGAACCCGAAATGGTATCCAAATATTCCATATCCTTATTTATATCGGGCAGCGAGTTCATAAGACCTATCGTATACGGATGCTTCGGACTAAATAAAGTATTTACATCTGTCTCTTCGACGACCTGCCCGGCATACATGACGATAACTTGATCACACATTTCTGCTACGATGCCAAGGTCATGCGTAATTAACAAAATAGAAGTACCGGTCTGCTCCTTTAATTCCCGCATAAGATCAAGAATTTGTGCTTGAATGGTAACATCCAGCGCAGTTGTCGGTTCATCCGCAATAATTAGCCTAGGCTCGCAGGCCATAGCCATCGCAATCATAACCCTTTGTCTCATCCCACCGGATAATTGATATGGATATTCACCATAGATTTCTTCGGGTCGCGGCATACCTACAGCCTTTAACAATTCTATTACTTTGTTTTTCGCTTTAGCTTTATTTAGCTTTTGATGTATGCGGATTGACTCTTCAATTTGTCGGCCAACGGTATGTAGAGGGTTTAAGGAGGTTAAGGGCTCCTGAAAAATCATGGAAATTTCGTTTCCGCGAATATGCTGCATCTGTTTTTCTGAGAAGGTAAGTAAGTCCTGACCATTGAATCGAATTTGACCTTCAGCATATCCTGTCTGAGGAAGAAGACCCATAATCGACAGACTTGTCACGCTCTTGCCGCTTCCGGATTCACCTACAATTCCTAATGTCTGACCGGGGAGAACGCTGAAGTTCACTCCGTCCACAACAGTTATCTTTCCATGATCTGTCCTGAAACTTGTTCTTAGATTTGCAACCTCTAATAGTAAGCTCACTAGCTGCACCTCCTATTACTTTACCTTTGGATCTAGATATTGTTGCAGACCATCCCCAAGTAAATTAAAACCTAGAACAACAAGGAAGATTGCAGCACCAGGGAAATAAGCGGCATAAGGAGCTGCTGACAGCAAACCTTGAGCTTGATTCAGCATGCTTCCCCAAGATGGTGCCGGCGGCTGCACGCCAAGACCCAGATAAGACAAGGAAGCTTCGGCCAGAATACCAGATGCCATTGCTAAGGTAGATTGAATAATAATTGGACTTAATGCATTTGGAAGAATATGACCAAAGATAATGTTTCGATCTTTAACGCCAATTGCCTTCGCAGCTTGAATATATTCCAGATTTCTCAGCGCTAAGACTTGACCGCGAGTAATGCGAACAAAAGATGGAGCAAAGCCAATTCCAATAGCCAACATTGCATTGCCGAAGCCTGACCCTAGAACCGCTGCTATGGCTAATGCCAATATGAGGAAAGGGAATGCTTGCATGGCGTCAACAGACCTCATAACGATCCACTCGTCCCAAAAACCGCGATAATACCCAGATAACAGACCGATAGGAATACCAATAAGTAAGGCAATGCCAACGGAGATCACTGCGGCTTTAATAGAAATTTGCGCCCCATGAATAACGCGTGAGAATATATCACGACCAAGATCATCCGTACCAAATAGGTGATCATTACTCGGCTTCTCTAAAATATGGTTATAGTCTTGAGCATTAGGGTCAATCGGGGCAATTTGTTGAGCAAAAATAGCTGCAAGAAGTAAGGACAGGATGATGACAGCGCCAATTAATCCTAGTCCTGTGCGTAAAAACTTCTTGAATTCCTTCATTATTCTCACCCCTCTCCTGCCCTGATGCGAGGATCGATAGTAGCATAGAGCAGGTCTACGCATAAATTGACAAGTACAACCAATGCAGCGGAAATAAGTATGGCACCTTGAACAGTAACATAATCCCGTTTGAAAACAGATTCAACGATCAAGCGACCAAAGCCCGGAATTGAAAAGATCGATTCCGTGATCACAAGCCCTCCAAGAAGTCCTGCAATCATAATTCCAGATGTCGTTACAACAGGTATCATCGCATTGCGCAGCACATGTCCTATGATTGTATGAAACTCACTTAGTCCTTTTGCTTTTGCTGTCCTTACAAAATCCAAATTGACAACATCAAGCAAGCTTGAGCGAAGCATTCTCATCAATACGGCAGATTCCCGAAGTCCTGTTGCAACGCATGGGAGAATCATAGCTGTTAAATTCTGTGCCAAATTTTGCGTAATCGGTGTATATCCGGATGAGGGCAGCCAATTGTGTTTTACCGAGAAAAAAATGATAAGCATCATGCCGAGCCAGAAGTTCGGCACACTCATTCCGCCAAGCGCTGTGAATGTGCTTGTATAATCAATCCAAGTTTTTCTTCGCGATGCCGCAAGAATGCCAGTAGGAATTGCAATGAGCACAGCCACAATAAATGTTCCGATAGTCAATTCTATCGTTGCCGGTAAACGTTGAGAGATTAACTGAATCACGGGAACATGATCGGTAATGGACATCCCTAGATCACCACGCAGCACTTTCCCTAACCAGTTAACATACTGAATAACAATGGGTTGATCCAACCCCAATTCGTGCCTTAAGGCTTGATACGTTTCCGGTGTCGCTTCCTGACCCAAGATGACCCGAGCGGGATCGCCCGGGATTAAATGGATCAGGGAAAATGTCATGATCGACACCAAGAAGAGTATTGGAATAGTGAGTACAATTCTGCGAATTAAGAAACTCATGCAAGTCCTCCCCTTGATATCAAAGTGATTACTTCTTATCTAAAGTTGCGGTGCGGAAGACACCATCAGGCACATAGTTAAAACCGCTTATTTTTTTGGATAGACCAAAAACGTTGTTAATATGGTAAAGGTACACATAATTAGCTTCATCATGCAGAATAGTCATTGCTTTGTCGTAGATGGCTTTACGTTTGGTATCTTCTAATTCTTGTCTTCCTTCGGTAGCCAATTTATCAATCTCCGGAATAGATGAATGCGAATAGTTTTGCGGCCCTTTTGTTACAACGAAATCATAGAAACTTTGATCTGGATCTGGACGCCCTGACCAGCCAATTTGCAAGGCTTGGAAGTTGCCTTTATCACCGTTTTCTAACAACTGTCCGAACTCTATTTTTTCCAGTTCAACTGTTATGTTATATGGCTTTAGCATGTTTTGTACGACAGCTCCAAACTGTTCTTGGGATGGAGAAGTCCCGATTTGGAACTTGAAGGAGAAACCGTCTGGTTTTCCGCCTTTGGCTAGCAAATCTTTAATTTTTGCAGGATTTGGCTTTTCAACTTTGTCTGAATCACCATATGCCAGATTCCCTGGAGCGAATGGTGAATTAGCTGGACTGGCATATCCATCCATCAACACTTTAATAACGGTTTCGCGATCAATCGCACTGTCGACAGCTGCACGAAGATATTTGTTCGTAAATGGTTCTTTGGTTGTATTTAAATGAATGCCTTGATACCCCATGCCCGGATTTGAGATAACGGTTAAATTGGCATCTTCCTTAATGCTCGGTATAAGTTTGGTTGCTACAGTAAGATCATCCAGCAAATCCAGCTGACCCGACTTCAAATTTTGAATCGCAGCAGGTCCATTCGTGAACACTTTAAATTCGACTCCATCGAGTTTTGGCATCCCATTCCAATAATTATCATTTCTTTTCAATGTGACATGATCGCCATTCACGTGTTCAACGAAAATGAATGGGCCACTACCAACTGGATGATTAAGAAAGTCATCCCCATATTTTTTTACAGCATCAGGTGAAACCATCATTCCAGCCCTGTCAGTTAGTACCGAAATAAAAGGAGAGAATGGTTGAGATAGCTCAATTTGAACGGTGGTTGGTTCTACAGCTGTTATCTTATCAACGAACTTCAACTCGTTTTTGCGCTTGGACTTGTCCTCTTTATTGCGCTCAAAGTTAAACTTTACAACATCTGCATTAAAGTCTGTCCCATCTTGGAATTTCACGCCACTTTTCAGTTTAATCGTATAGGTCTTGCCTGCTTTGTCGACTTCATAAGATTCTGCTAACATCGGGATAATCTTGCCATCCTTATCAAGGTCGAATAGTTTATCGAAAATACTATTTTGAACCATACGATCAACTAGAGCTGATGACCCATATGGATCCAAGTTTGGTGGATCTGCTTTTAAACCGATCTTGAGTATTTTTGTTCCGGATGGAGCAGCATTGCTTGCCGTAGTTGCACTTAGGGTTGGACTGGTAGAACCCATCGTATTAGTAGAACTATCGCCACATGCAGTAAGAGTAAACATTGTACCAACTACAGATGTGGCTAATAACAAACGAATATACCTTTTTGTGAACATAGGTTTCTCCTCCGTTACTATTAGTCTAGCGAATAAACTTCAGGCGAGATTTCAACACTTTTAGCTCAAGTATCACATTCGTTCTTGTAATTCCGTCAATCCTATTGAGTTTATTCATCAAAAACTCCGAAAGCTCTTCATAGTCACGCGTAAAAACTTGAATCATCAATTGATAATCACCCGATGTTAGTACGACCAACCGCGCTTCATATGTATTCATCAATTCTTCTACGACTAGATGAAGCTTGTTCTGATCTACAGCGATTTGGATCAAAGCCTGCATGCGAATACCCGCTTTTATAGGGTTAACGACGCCTACCAAACTGAGAATTCCATCGCTTTGCATTTGCTGCACTCGCATTCGAATTGTTCTTTCAGTAACACCTAATTCATTTGCTATCTGCGTAAAAGGCATACGCGCATTGTCCTCTAAGAACTTAACAATTCTGTAATCCAAATCATCTAGGTCTGAATATAGTTGCCGGTTAACTTTCTCTTCCATGTTTCGCTCCTTTCGTACTTTTTAGATAAATCTTTGAACCTTCACATCATTTTTCTTGAAAAATAGTACGGATTTCTAACATTCTTTTTGTAAATAATACTACGCTTGCATCTTAATGATGTCAATATATGTAACATAAAATTCTTAATATTTCATAAAAACTAAATTATGTTAGTTTATATAACATACAATTCACAGAAAAATACCCCTATCGCTATGATATTGGACATCCATCCAACATCGTTACAATAGAGGCACCTTGAGAAACCGAAATGCCATTATCATTTAATGGCATCCCAACTTATCAACTATCATAAAATTTCAATATACCCTTCTGTTCCATGCACACGAATGCGTTGCCCATCTTTTATTAGTTTGGTAGCATCCTCTACGCCAACAACTGCCGGTAAGCCATATTCACGCGCGATAACAGCTCCATGAGTCATCAGTCCACCAACTTCGGTGACTAATCCTTTTAAAGATACAAATAACGGTGTCCAGCCTGGATCAGTGAAGGAAGTGACCAATATATCACCATCTTCTAGATTAGCATCTTCCATTTTTAAAATGACACGTGCTCTACCTTCTATAACACCGGAAGAAACGGCAAGACCTGCTATTGCGTTGACAGGTAGATTTTCACGTTTGTACTCACCAGCAATGATTTCACCATCAGATGTGATTACACGTGGGGGAGTTAGCTTTTCAAAAAATCTGTAATCCTCTTTTCGTTTGCTGATGATCTGATAATCCAGTTTGCTTGTGCGTACGACATCGTGAAGTTCTTGAAAACTGAGATAATAGATATCCTCTTTTTCACGAATAATACTAGCTTGTACAAGCAGTTCGGCTTCTTTCAGTAAAGCCAGTTTATATACGAAGTAGCGATTAATCATGCCGTATTTGGGATACTCACGATACCCGATGAAATTCCGAACTAGACTGATCATTCGCTTAGTCTCTTCGACTTTTTCATTACCATCCGGTAAATGTTTTAGACGATCTAGCAGCTCTTGTTCTTTCTCCAAAGCTTCCTGTCGCCCTTGCTCAAATCTCCTTTTGCCAGCATTAGCTTCAAAAATTTTGATGTTTCCGAGAATCATAGGAACAAGTGTAAGAGGTTTTTCACTCCAACGAGTTTTCGTCACATCGATTTCGCCAGCGCAGCGCATCCCGTATTTCTTAAGATAAGCATGAATAGCGTCACTGGTTTCCTGTCCACCCTCAAACTTAACGAGTTCATCCAAAAAGCTTTCATTTTTAACGTGTTGTAAATAATCAATGACTTCTGGATAAGGACGAATCACATCCGCGACATCCATTAGCGCAAGACCCATTTCGGAAGTAATATTGTTAGACACAGATTGAGTGAGCGTGTCTGCAACATTTTTTTCGCCCAACCACTCGTTCATTTTTTCGTTGATCCATGTTGTAGCATTCATTGCAGCCATAAATACTGCTGTACTTTGCGGGTCAAATAAAATCCTCTTTAATTCCTGGAAATCTTCTAAAATGAAATCAAATAATTCTATTCCTGATTTCGTTTGGATGTTTTGTTTTAATTCTTCTACTGAGTTTTGGTTCTTCTTAATCAAATCTGCAACGATTGACGGATCAGATTCGATCTGTTGCGAAGACGGCACAACTTTGTTTCTGTTCGTAAGATTCTGATTTTTTTCATCCTCTGGAGACGATTTGATGAATTCTCCACGATTTATTATGTTCAAAAGTGCATCTTTAATGAGCGGATCGGATTGTCCCGCCCCATTAAGCAGCTGTTCTCTGCCGGCGGGTGAAGCCAGGTTTTTGGTGACATCAACAAACAACCTCCCACCAGCTCTACGCATAGGTGCAGGAGTCGTTAATAAGTAAAAAGACAATCCCAATGGTTTAATGGGATCGGTCATCATTTGATGATGTCCGACAGATATATAGACGTGATTGTCTTCATCATTCGCTTCAGGGATCGGGAATAAGGTTGTGATTGGCCGACTCTGGACAATATAAAACATACCATCAACCAAACACCATTCAATATCTTGTGGGAAACCGAAATAAGCTTCGATTTGTCTTCCTATGCGTGCCAGTTGCAAAATTTGTTGTTCCGTAAGTGTTTGCGTCTTTTGCTGATTGGGTTCGATCTGCCGCGTTTCTGTTCCGCCCTCTTTTCGTCCATAGATGGCCAATTTTTTGGGTGAAATCCGCTTATCGACGATTTCATCATCTTGTACTTTATAACTATCAGCAGATACCAAGCCAGAGACTAGCGCTTCTCCAAGTCCGAAACTGGCATCGATGGACAACAGCTTTCGATTAGAAGTAATCGGATCAGCAGTAAATAAAATCCCTGAAGCATACGGGAAAATCTTCCTTTGAACGATAACGGATAAATAAACATGGCTGTGGTCAAATCCATTTTGCATCCGGTAGATGACCGCACGATCCGTAAATAAGGATGCCCAGCATTTGCTAATATGCAGTAAAATGGCTTCTTTACCTATGATATTTAAAAAGGTATCTTGTTGACCAGCAAAGGAAGCATGTGGCAAGTCCTCTGCAGTTGCGCTGGAACGCACGGCATAAGCATGCCCCTCGCCAAACTTGGCAAGATAATGTGCAACTGCTTTCGCAACATCGGAGGGAATTTCTACTTCCATAATCAGTTGCCGAATCTTGCTGCTGATTTCACTAATTTGATCACGATCTTCAACTTTCAGCGTGGATAGTCGTTGCAATAAACCACGATAAGCATCGTTTTGCTCGATGGCTTTTTGATAACCCACTGTCGTAACACAAAAGCCTTCTGGTACTTGTATGCCTTGAATTTTTGTTAATTCCCCTAAATTCAACCCTTTTCCCCCAACGAGTGAAAGCTGTGTTTTCTCCATTTCCTGAAAACCGAGAACCAAAGAACTCATTCAACATCTCTCCTAACCATTAAATTGAGAAAACATTTGACAAGGGTTTGCCGACATGGTACACTTAAAATGTAAGATGAATTACTTATGTCTTGTTCATTAAAACCAGTCGTGATCTGATTATATCATCGTGTATGTATATATGCAATATGGAAGAACCTGAGATTATTATCCAGGTTCTTTTTTGATTTGCATAGGTGCATTCTATATTCAGTATAGATCCACAGTTAAAGTCTCCTTCCACCTACCCCCTCGGAACCAATACAACCCGTTGCCCGGAATATGCGGAGTCACTCCATACTTCTTCCACTTTAGAGAGCGGGATAGATACGGAATTCACTTTAAGCTTGTCAGCCGCAATTACATCGATTAGTGATGGAAGTTCAGCTACATAACCAGAGGTCGAGACTGAACCTTGGCCGCTGCCTAGCAGTCGAAAGTTGGCAGATCGAAGCGCGGCGGAAGGCACAGCTGCTGTAGGACCAGCAACTGAACCAATCTGGATCCAAGACAATTCCCGGCTCCGATCCGATCTATTCGTCAACAATGGAATCATAGCAAGTTCTGCTGGTTTCCCCCACAAATAGTCGAGCACAACGTCGACTTCGGAGGCAATCTCTCCCAGTTGATTGGCAGCTTCTTCCGGATCACCAGCAAGAGAAACCGTCATGTCAGCTCCCAGATCTGTTAGGGAATTAAGGCTATTCTCATCACGACCGGCACCGAGAACCAAGCATGTTAGAACTAGCCCAGTACCTTAACCTTGATAAATCTAGTATTACCGGTTTAGTCGATCGAGCTGAACGACGCGGGCTCGTCCAACGTACAATATCTCCTAACGACCGTCGCGGATTCAATGTTAAGGTGACTCCTGCTGGGATGCAACTTATTCAAGTTGTTGGTCAAGAGATTTATAGTCAACTAAATGGAATCACTACGGTTCTAACCCCATTTGAGCGATCACCAAATGGCAGCCCTTGCGAGCAAAATTCTAGACCAATGAGTTGTTATAAAAAAATAGCCGCGATATGCGGCTATTTGTGAAACGATTCTTATCATAAGGAGAATCTCCTATTGCTCATAATACTTTAAAACTATAGAACGAACATTCATTCTATTATTGAAAGGATAAGCAGGTTCGACGAATCGAACCTATCAATTATCTACTACCTTCTCAGCCTTAAGAGAAACGGCATTCCAGCAGGAACAGATTGCATCGTTGATACTCTCATTTGTTAACTCGAAAATCCCATACAATTGACCTTTCAACATGTAGACGAATGATCCATAATGCATTTGGACCACTATCTTCGGATCCATCGGGATAAACAACTTTTGATTAATGGCTTCTTCGTATAATTGGTTTATCGGTTTACACCAGCCACCCGTATAAACTTCTCGCTTCACCTCATCGTAAATGTATGGCGAGAAGGAATACTGCTCAATAAATTGAAAACCCTGCGGATATTTTTTGCCCAAGTCAATGACTCGATTCCAGCCCAGTTCAAACTTTTCACGGATTGTTTTGCCCTGTTGTAAGCCTTCGCGCACATAATTTCCATTAAATGTGACAATAGCTTTATATAGTTCGTTAACGATATCTTCCTTGCTTTTGAAATAATGATAGATGTTCCCCGTTGATACACCAGATTCTTTAGCAATTAGCGCCATTGAAGTAGCTTGTAGTTCCTTCTGAATGATGACGTTAAGTGTCGTTTCTAGAACGGCCTGCTGCACCTTGTTATATTCAACAAACATTCTGCCCCTCCTTTCCAACAAATGAATTGAACGATCAATCTATTTTAAAATACACTTCATATTTCCTTTAGTCAACACTGAGGATATTATTGAAGTTACATATAACTTTTAGCTATAGTTTCCAAGTATTCTTCAATCGGCACGGAGTTTCTCAGCGCTAACAGATTGTTGCCAGCTTCTCCGATGACGGTACGGAATTTTGTGCTTTCACCTGTTGCCTGAGCTACAATTGCATCCACAATAGTCTGAGGATCGTCCAATCGACTAGTATCAGAGTTAGCCATAAGCGCTTCTACTTTTGTCATCATCTCATCGTAATCTTTAATCGCTTCATCCTTGTTCCATGTGATATTTCCTATGAAATTATTACCTTTAGAACCTCCCTGTTCGATTAATCTAAGTTCGATATTGAGCGGCTTCAGTTCATAATAAAGACCTTCCGTCAACCCTTCCAATGCGAACTTGGACATGTTATAAAGTGAACCAAGCGGTACAGCAGTTGTAACCCCCATGAACGAACTAATATTGATAAACATGCCTCCGCCGTTGCTTCTGAAATGCGGTAAAAATCCACGAATAACATTAATTGGGCCGCGAGCATTCACTGCAAACTGCCAATCAATTGCTTCCTCTTTGGCCAATTCTAAGGGACCGTAAGTACCCATACCGGCATTATTAACAACCACATCAATCTTTCCGAATGCGGCAGTCGCTTGTTCCACCGCGGTTTGAACTTGGTCTACTTTCGTGACATCCAGTTTGAAAATTTTTATATTTTCGTAAGCCGTTAACTCCGTTTCTGACTCAGGTGTACGCATTGTAGCCGCTACGTTCCAGCCCAATTGAGCAAATCGAATCGCTGTTAGTTTACCCAAACCTGAACTTGTTCCTGTAATAAAAACTGTTTTATTCATGATAAAGCCTCCTAATTAATAGTTAACGTTACATTTCTGAAGGCCGAACGCCATCAGATCGAACGTTCATTCTAATTATTGATCAAATAAATGATTCTGTCAAATTAAAAAATTATCCATGTAATTCATCCTTTATTTCTGTTCATGCACGAGTGAGCGCCCCCTAAGTAAGCTAACGAGCAATAAAATAATCGGTAATCCTACTATGAAAATTGGAAATATGTAAATTATCCATACCATTTTCGCAAAATCTAAAAGACCAATAATATTGGCAGGAAATAAGGAAATCGAATAAATGATTACCGCTGCAAATCCTATAAGTACCTTCCAGTTCTTAACACCTAACAATTGTGCAGTTCCATAGCTGTTAATAAACAAGTAGATGGCTAACTTTACGAACACGCTAAAGATCCAGATGAACATGATCCAGACATCCATATTTTGAATAAACTCTAAGTAATTAATAAATCGAACCATGCTGAAATATGGATAGATTAAGGTTGATCCGATATTCGTTCCAAAAGTCATAATAACAAAAATCGCCGTAACTACAGCAATCAAAGAAGGAATGCAAATCGCAAGCAGCGCGGGCTTAAGCATCTTTTTCGAGTTCGCAATAAAAGGTGTTAACATCATAATCATCATGGACTCACCTAGAAACGATGCATTCACGAAGGAACCTTTCAAAATAGGCATGATCCCAGAGTCTGCAAACACAGGCAAAATTAAATCTGGCTGCAAATTCGTTAAATTTAATCCAAAGGTAATCAGAATACCGACTAAAAGCAAAGGACCCGCCAATTCACTGAAGCGAGCAATGGCTTCGATGCTTCCCGCGTAGTTGATATAAACCATTGCCGCAACCATTAGTGCTGCTATAACCCAGATTGGCGTGTCATGGAAAAGAAATTGCTTTATAAATAAGGAGAATATTCGCAGAATATCTGCAGATACTGAAAACCACACGAGAATATACAAGGCAGCTATTAACTTTCCCACCCACTTCCCACAAAGCTTTTGCGTAAACTCGACTAGGGTGAAAGCAGAGTGCCGCTGGCTCACGCGTACTAAAATCAATGTTATAACGAGCCCAATAATACCTGCTACTAGTAGGGAGATCCATGCATCTTGTCTAGCTATCTCGATCGTAGGAGAAACAGTGAGCCAAATACTCATTGATATCTCTAAGGTTGTGAGCATCCAAAACAACTGCCATGGCGTGATTTTCACTTTCTTCCTCCTATCCCTGGGATCCGTTTGCCAATATCACCCGTATTCTGAATTTTCAATTCAACGGATACCGATACTTCAACAGTCGGGAAAATCTGATCCCACTGGTTCCGAAGCTCTTTCCATTGGTAAGGATGCTCTTTATGAACTTCTTCTCCGATTCCAAACACATCCTGTCCATACTGAGCCTGCATTTTTTTAATGGTTGTTTCTACTTTCTTTGCTTTCATTTCATTAAGCTTTCGCTCTAAAGGAATACGTTCTGACGAGACAGAAACATCAATATCTGTATTGTTTTCAAGGACTCTCCCTGTTCCCTCTAGCTCCACGAAAGCTTTAATTGTATGTCCATTTATTTCGGTATGAATGGATTTTTTTAAGTTGGATTCGTATAAAGATATGCTGCCTTCCTCGGTTTCTTCTGTCAGGAATTGATCTTTTAGTACACCTTTAACCCAGAACATTTCCAGCGATTCTCTCCCCGTCACTTTTCCGACCATTTGCAAGTTTTTATTAAAGATAGCAACAGATTTTACTTCAATGGTTTCATTTTTCTCTTGTTCATTATTCGGTGAAATCTCAACCATCGGCATGGATGGTCGGATGCCGTCCCTTCCTATATCAAGCAGGACATCTCGTAAGGCCGTGTCTCCTAAACGGCAAAATCGGTCTTGATCTACAGCCACAATGGCGGAGAATTGATTAAACGGACTGTTAATTTTTAATATATCTTTGCCTTCTCCATTATTTACTACGAAGATATCCGTTCGCATACGCGTATCTGTATTTCGTGTAAATTGATCCATTATATCAACGATCCCTTTTCTAGCAAGCTTTTCGCCTATGAAAATGGACCTGCGGTGTCCAAGAAACACCCTCCGGGGAAGCTTATCTTGAATCTGTTGTGTCAAATCAACGATGGAAGTTCCTGTCGCTGTAAGGACAATGTTTGCCCTTTGTTCGGCGCCCCCTCCCCCTTTGCTGCTTTTGAAATCAGCCGGGACTGCAACCTGAGCGCTTTTGGTAAGCTTACCGTTCTCTGATAAATCAAGGGCAGTTCCAATCCAGAAAGCATAATCATTAATTTCATTCCTGTCCCAACAACCGGAAATGAACAAGGTTACTACCATCAACAGAATTAAACACATTTTCTTCATTATTTTCGCTGCGCCGAAACGTATTTTTTATTCATTCGTATAAGCGTATCCTTCCAAAATTTTTGTCCTATTGGGGCTGCTGGTTTTAGATAAGGGACGCCGAATGACTTCAGCGATACAAGATGAATCATGACGAACATGATTCCAATAGCGACACCATACAGACCTAAGAATCCGCCTAATATCAGCAGTGGAAACCGCAGAATTCGAAACGGCAATGCCAGACTATAGCTCGGAAATGCAAACGAAGCGATTCCCGTGCCCGCAACAATCATCACAATCGGAGCTGAGATAAATCCAGCTTGAACGGCCGCTTCCCCAATAACTAATGCCCCTACGATACTCACAGCTGAACCAATGGCTTTAGGCAGCCGCAGACCGGCTTCCCGCAGTCCTTCGAACATCAACTCCATCAATAATGTTTCAATCACGGTTGGAAACGGAATCCCTTCTCTAGATACTGAAACACTAAGCATTAAAGCAAGAGGAATCATCTGTGGATGGAACGTCGTGAGCGCAACATATACGGAAGGAAGTAAGCAGGACATAATAGCTAGCAAGAACCGAATAATTCTGACTGCTGAAACATACAAGAAGCGCTCATAATGGTCTTCAGCGGCTTGAAACCCCGACCAAAATGTCATAGGCAGCAATAAAGCATTAGGAGACCCATCGACGATGATGGCTACTCTGCCTGCGAGTAGACTGGACGCTACGGTGTCAGGACGTTCTGTGTTTTGGATTTGCGGGAAAAAGGATAAAGACTTGTCCTCGATAAATTCCTCAATATAGCCAGAGTCCAGCAGTTGATTCGTCTGAAAGGACTGAAGCCTTCTTCTGACTTCGAGAAGTAACTCTGGTTTAACCTGCTCTTCGAGATAAGCAACGACAAACTCTGTATTGGTCAGATCTCCTGCTTGATGCATTTCGAACTTTAATGTTTGGTGACTTATTTTTCTTCGAATCATGCTTAAATTTGTTCTCAGGTCTTCGGTAAATCCCTCACGCGGACCGCGAATAGATGCTTCATTCGATGGTTCAGCAATTGCGCGTTGTTTAATTGAAGCCAGATCTGCTAAATAAGCAAAAGGCTTACCGTCTAGAAAAATGGCCGTACAGCCCTTTAAGACCTTTGCTACAACCTCTGATAATTGAAAAACAGTTTGATACTGCTTCAAACGATCAGAATCCCGGCTAATCATACAAGTCGAAATGATCTGCTCCAATCTATCCGAGTCTGTCATCTCATCAATATAAACAAGTAGAATATCCGATTGATCCATGAGTTTTAACGGTCTAAATACGATATCCGCACAGTTTTTAAAAATATGTAGTAACGCATCATGATTCATCTGTACTTTTTCATGCACATCTACTTGCATACTTTTTTCCAAGTCAATTCCCCCCTTTCCCATAACACCAATCCTTACATCTGGCAAATGATTGACATTTGTCTCAGTCATGCATTGCGAGCCATGAATAATATTTCCAATTATTTGTTAAAATAATCACACATACATTGGGGAATCCAGCTCGGCAGCATAACAGAAAAAAGTGCATCAAAAACATAGTTGACTTTGCGGCCAACAATGTTTATTTGATGCACTTTTAGAATCTTGAGACGGCAGCCCCACTTGATCACACTTACTTTAGTACTCCAAGTAGTTTTCGAGTTTCTGCCGATTAATTTGTGTTATTTTCCCCCGAGACAATTTAACAATTCCTTCGTTTTCAAACGATTTCAAAGTTCGACTAATGACTTCTCTAGCCGTTCCAAGTTCTGTAGATATGGCATCATGTGTAACGTAGAGAGTGTCTTTTTCAGCTGAAGTCATTTGATGCAGATATTCTGCAACTCTGCCTGGAATACTTTTGAAACTAATACTATCGAGGAGATTTGACATTAAGATTAATCGTTTTGCAACCATTTTAAATATAAATTGCCGGAAAGAACTGTAGTGATCCATCCATTGCCTGAACATGGTTGCAGGGATAACCAAAGCTAAGCACGTATCTTCGACACATGCTGTGGCCTCATATTCCGTCTCTCCCAAAATACTTGTCATCATAAGAGGACAGCATTCCCCTTCAGTAATACGATACAAGGTAACTTCTCTACCACTCTGGCTTAATTTGAACATACGAACAGTCCCCTCCAAAAGCAGAACCGCATGTTCTAGAAATTGCCCCTCTTCAATCATGAAATTGGGCTCTAGCTCAATCAGTTGAACGCCATCTTTTTCCCAATCTGTTTTAGCAATATCCGTTAAGCTTGGATACAATTCTAGGATACGAGGCAGTTCTGCCTGTACGGATGAAATCAATGCGTTCTCCCCCCTTAACTTCTTAACGAAATTTACATTAACTAATAATAAAATGATTCCCATAATGATGCAAAAAACTCGATCGGCGCCTCAACGTTTTTCATTGAAACAACCTTCAATAATTATTCGTATTTGCTTCTTCGCTCACTAGGAATACTACCAGCTCAATTCATATTTATCCGTGACTTTGTCACATTAGTTTCTTTAATCCATACAGTTCCACTCGACATATGTGAAACAATTAAAAAACCGCCAAAGATATGGCGGCTTTTTACGGTTACCCCTAATTCGTAATTCACGGATTAACTACCTTTAAACCAATCCTTTCCAACTACAATTAGCCAACGAAATAGCTCCGTTACAGGTAATTGTTGCACATTGTGAAAGCGCTCTGTTCCTTTATCATTTCCCCCCAATGCTACTGAGTATTGTGTTTCTTGAATAAAACGGTGTCGGAAAAAGTCACGTCCTTTAATTGTCAGCTTATCCTTGTATACCTCAACATACAGGCCTTCACTTTCTTCTGGCCCCAATGCCTTTTCGCCGCCATGGCCGTCGTCTGTCCAAGGCTGTTCCACGGATGATGAATTGACCATCGTAAATTTATCCCGCACGATCGTATTCGGCAGTTTCAACTCCCAATGAGTGTGGCCGGAGAAGAAGATCACTTGCGGGTAATCTGACAATATTTTTTTCAATTCTTCATGTTGAACGATTGCTCTGTTATTCGTACAGCAGAAATGTGTGCCCGCAACCGTATAGGGTAAGGGTTGATGTAAGAACACGAAGATTGGCTTGTTTACATCGACATCTTCCTTCAACTTCGCACTCAACCAGTCTAATTGCTTCTGCGATAGGTAGGCATCTTCCAAGTTTGTCTCACTAGATTGACGATATTGCTCGGATCCAAGAAAAATAAAATGATACCCCTTAATGCTTCGGTCATAGTAGACTTGCTTTTCTCCCGTAAGCTGTAGGAATCGGTGTATGGAGGCTTGCTCCGACTCCTTGTTGGGGAAAGTGTTCGCATTCCATACTTTGTTTGTATCGAACCATGCTTGATAGAACTCATGATTCCCCATCGTCATCGCCATGTTCTTCGGATGCGGATTTGACTTCATTAGTTCAGTTAATTTGTCATAGTCGGATGACATTCCGTTCGTTAAGTCCCCATTGATAATGAGGGTATCGGAGTTCGGATTCAGCTCGTTTAAGTCACGCAGTGCGGCAGCGAACTTATGTTGGGACTGCTTATCCCAAGACTGCACATGAATATCACTAATAACGGGGAAGGACAGTTCAGGCTTCTCCTCTGCCATCGCATTGAGGGGAACAGTGAATAATGCTAGTGACAATCCAACTCTTAATAAACCTATTTTCACTCTTACCACACTCCATTTCCTTCCATTATGAAATCTGATATGCATTACCATACCGTGTGAATGTAAGCAGTGGATTTGGCGCAGCTAAAGATTATATGAACGACCCGAGGTTTGTTTACATTATCTTTACACAACTGGGCAGGATTTGACTCATTATGTTGGAGACTTCACGCAAATGACACGATATAAAAAAAAAACCTTCAGGAAATCCTGAAGGTTCATGTGGAAATGTGGTCTTCTATTTCGATAAAAATAAGTTATTTCCTCGTTGTGCGGAATTACAGGGTCTTGTCTTGTGACGAAACATACGCCTCATACGTCAGATCTCCCACATCAACCTTTCGTTGCCTGCAGCGAAAATGTGAGTGGAATATGGTTTGTGGCGTCTATCCATCGCCACTGTCCGTCCTCGCCTTGCGACATGAATGGGAATCGTCGGTTACTCCCATAGGAGAACTCATGGAGATAATCTAGGCGAAGTCCTGCGGTTATCAAGGCATTCAATATATCGCTGAAGCTGTAACTCCAGACATACTCGACACCGCGCTGATTGGCCGCTGGATCTGAATGTGGCAGAAGGCCATCAATCTGAATCGGTTCCTTCGTATGGAAATAAGGGTAGTGTGTGAGCAAATCGGTCACATCGGCAGCATCATCAAAGACATTGAGAAACGGGTGCTCCTCCTGTAGATACAAGATGCCGCCAGGTTTGAGTAAATGCGCAATAATCTTCGCCCACCGATTAAGATCAGAAAGCCAAAACAAAACTCCGCCTGATGTATAAATGATATCGAACTTATCATCGAGTACCTGTGGAAGTTCATAAATGTCCGTGCAGAGAAAACGCGCGTCTAGCCCTGTTTCTTGACTCAAACGTTCAGCGAGCGCGATAGCATCCTCGGAGAAATCTACCCCAGTAACCTGTGCACCGAGACGAGCCCACGAGAGCGTATCCAAACCAAAGTGACACTGGAGGTGCAGCAACGACTTACCCGCCACATCGTGCAGTTCCTCGCGTTCAATCGGCCCTAGGGTTGACTTGCCTGCCTTGAACCCAGCGATATCATATCGGGCTGTACTGGCGGCATTGATGGCGGTGCGGGCGTTCCAGTGTATGCGGTTCTGTTCCGTATAATCGGTCATGGATGAATCGCTCCTCTGCTCTTTTATGAAGTTGCCTGTTCACTTCCATACGCCCAGGGCTGAGTTGTCGTCGTCAACTCCTCACCCGACTCGATTGCCGCCTGCATCATGATAGATAGATAATGATCCTGCATAGCTTCTTCCAACCCGTAGCATGCAGGCCCGCCCTGAACGTAGTCCGCCATCCTAGCCAAACTTGTAGCTATGGCGATTTCATCGTCAGATAAACGACCAAGAACGAACGGATTTATATACACCCATTCATTATTAGCTGTTATCCCTCGGTGGTAATATCCTTCCAGGTTACCGTTATGCCCAGTATCAACTCTTCGGAGGTCTCCGTATATAGGTGTCTGGAAGTCCTGCAAATACTGGAACGATTCGTCCGTTAATTCTCCGTGGCTTCCTCGAACAAGAACACGATTCTTGCGAATCCATGAAAAATACTGATCACCTGTAAAATCAAACAGAGCCAGCTTGTCTCCAAAGCTTAGTGTAACGATATCCTGTACAGAATCGCCAATTTCTTCATTTTCCGGAGGCCCATAACGCCCCGGTCCTTTCACAAGCTTGGACGTAAACCTCTGTCCCCTGATGATAGCATTCTCGAAATCAATACCAAGCATCTTTCGGATCAGACTGATTCCATGATAACCGTGAGCGGCCGAGACTTGCACTTGTGAAACGTCACCTAGTTTACCTGATCTCACGAAAGCAATACGCGCGGCATGCATAGGTTGAAATAAATACTGTTCAGCTACCTGTACACGCCCTTTCAGTTTGCGCAGCGACTCGTACAAGGCAATCATGCCTGGGATGTCCCTAGCCGGTGGTGTCTCTGTCAATACCGGAATGCCCCTCTCAGCCAGCTCCAATGTACAGGAAGGCGCAGCATCCCACGGAACAGAAACGACCGCGAACATGAGCGGCCCGCTTGAAGCGAAAGATGCCATATCCCGATAGGTTTTCACACCCCATTCATCCTCAATCTCTTTACCGCGTTCCTCATCACGGACAAGCATCGCCCGTACGGCGAAATGCTGTGGCAGCGCCTTTGCAATACGTAAATAAAAATCAGCTCTCCACCCTCTACCAACAATACCGAATTCAATTAAAGACATAATCGTTCCCTCGCTTTCGTTTAAATAACAAATAGACAATTCTTATGATTGTTAAGTCTATTGGTTAAGATGATACTATGAGAGTAACATTGTTTGGCAAAAAATTAAATATTTGCTGACTTAAACTTGGAGGCGGCGTTTGTTATGAATTATACGATTTATATTATTGAAGATGATATATCCATAAGTCGTCTACTGAAAGAGCAGATTGAAAAATATGGTCTTTCTGCATCCGTTGCGGAAAACTTTGAAAACATCATAGAAGAATTTCATCTTCTGAGTCCTCATCTCGTCCTGCTGGATGTTAATCTGCCTAAGTTTGATGGATTTTATTGGTGCAGAAGGATAAGGGAAACATCCAAAGTGCCTATCCTTTTTATATCTGCAAGGGAGAGCGGGATCGATCAAGTGAGAGCTCTTGAAAACGGTGCGGATGATTACATCACGAAACCCTTCTCTTACGAGGTCGTAATGGCCAAAATTAACAGCCATATCAGACGAGTCTTTGGGGATTATGCCCCTTCAATAAGCGAGCGTGTCATTGAATTGGAAGGATTGAAATTGTACCCCGAAAGATTAGAATTGGAGTGTCAAGGAAAGACGGCCATTTTGACTAAAAAAGAAGCCATTTTGCTCGAAAGTCTGATCCAGACTTATCCTAAGGTGGTTAATCGAAATTATCTTTTGGAACAAATGTGGGATCACTCCGATTTCGTTGAAGAAAACACACTCAACGTTAATGTCACCAGAGTAAGAAAAAAATTGCAAGATCTTAATATTGAGAATGGAATCGAAACAATAAGAGGATTAGGTTACAAATTAAATAAAAACTGGTAGGAGATGATGTCATTTGAGTTTATTTATAAAGGAGCAAACGAGTTATCTCGTTGTTTTTTATTTTTCCGTTATTTTATCCACTTTTTATTGTGTTCTTGCAAGCGACTTTACCTTTTTAGACGTTCTATATGTATTCTTATTCAATTCTTTTATTCTACTTGTTTTTCTCGGCTGGAAATATGTGAAGACGAAGGACATCTACAGATTACTAAATAGAAATTTCAATGCCATCGAAGAAACCTCCTTGGATCAAGGAAACTCCTTTTGGGGGCACCATATCTCATCTCTATTAAAACAGCAATATCGTTTATATGAAAGGAACATGCACCAAATCAACAAAAACCATCAAGAACATTTAACCTTTATCAATCAGTGGGTACATCAAATGAAAACACCCCTTTCGGTCATCCGACTTCAGCTTGATGCGCACGCAGGCGAACCTTACGCGCATGGGATGAGCGAAGAAGTGTATAAATTGGAAAAAGGTCTGAATATGGCACTATATTACGCGCGTATTGATGCTTTTGAAAGAGATTTCGTTATCGAAAGGACACATCTGAAACCGCTAATTTTGGATTGCATCAGCCAGGATAAAAAGCTGTTTATTAAAAACAATATGTTACCTAAAGTAGATGTTAACGACACCATTCAGGTTTATACTGACGTCAAATGGCTTAAATTTGTGATCGAGCAATTGATATCAAACGGCATCAAATATTCCAGAGGCAAAGGAAAATATTTGACTGTTTCCGCCTTTCAAACGAAAGATCATACCGTGCTGGAAGTTAAGGATGAGGGCATTGGCATACATTCTAAAGATATCAAGAGGGTTTTTCAGCCCTTCTTTACCGGTGATAACGGAAGGATTCTGGGGGAATCTACGGGAATGGGGTTGTATCTTGCGGAAAAGATATGCGAAAACTTAAATCATAAGATTACTATTCAATCCGAAATGAACCAAGGTACAAAAGTCAGCATTCTATTTGATAATATCAAAACGGATCATAACTAATACTAGAAAACATGCCTATTCCGTGGTGCATGTTTTTTTACTTATTCCCAACCTTACAACAATGTAAGGTTGGAGTAAGAAAGGTGAATCGCTTAAAGTGACGAGACGAAGTAGTGTATATACGGAAGACAATGATAAAGGAGTCGTTATAAATGGAAATCTTAAAAGTCAGTCATTTAAGTAAAACATATGGTAAAGAAGTCATGTATCATGCTTTAAATCAAATTAGTTTATCCGTTGAACCCGGAGAATTCGTAGGAGTGATGGGACCTTCCGGCAGCGGTAAGACGACGTTACTAAATATGATCTCTACGGTTGATCAGCCCACAACAGGAGACATTTTAATTAATGGCCTCCATCCTATAGAGTTGAAGGGAGATGAATTAGCACTCTTTAGACGCAGAGAACTTGGCTTTGTATTTCAAGATTTTAATTTGCTTGATACCTTAACCATTGGGGAGAATGTGGTTTTACCTCTTACCCTGGATAGAATTTCTCTGATTGAGCAGGATAGAAGATTGCAAAGTATCGCCAAAACTTTGGGTATAGAACATCTTCTAGACAAAAGAACTTACGAAGTCTCCGGAGGCGAAGCTCAAAGAACGGCTATTGCCAGAGCCATTATCCATAATCCCTCTCTTCTACTCGCTGATGAACCAACGGGAAATTTGGACTCAAAAGCAGCAAGAACCGTTATGGAACTATTTGAGAAGATTAACAAAGAACAACAGCTTACTACGATTATGGTGACGCATGACCCTGTTGCTGCCAGTTATTGCGGCAGGATCATTTTCATCAAAGATGGCACCATCTTTAATGAAATTCATAACGGCGGCAGAAGACCGCAATTTTATCAACAGATTATCGATGTGCTTTCACTTTTGGGAGGAGCAACTCATGGATTTTAAACAGTTTGCGACCAGAAATGTCCTGCGCAATGGAAAAGCCTACTTCGCGTATTTCTTAAGTACATTGATTTCCGTTACCTTATTCTTCTCTTTGACCATGTTCATTCTTCATCCAGATAAAGGAATATTTAAATCCTACATCAAGGTATCCCTTTTGGGAGCTGAAATCATTGCTTATTTATTTTTGTTTTTCTTTGTGTTTTATTCAATTGGTGTATTACTGAAAAAGAGGTATAAGGAATTCGGTATTCTATATATCCTCGGCATATCCAGGAGGCAGCATCTCAAGATGATCACCATTGAAAATATGATCATCAGTGTCGCGGCAACAATCGGCGGCATCATTACGGGCTTAGTGTTCTCCAAATTATTTCTGATCATCATCGAGAAACTCTTGAGACTTCAATCTTTGCCTTTTTATTTTCCGTTAAAAGCAATTCTTATCACGCTTGGATGCTTCTTGCTGCTAGGGGTATTTGTTTCCTTATTTACATCATGGATCGTAAAGGAGAAAGATATTTTACGTCTGCTAAGAGCGACGAAGGCCGCTAAGCCCGCTCCTAAATTTTCAAAACTCATTGCTATCTTTGGATTACTTTTACTAATTGTTGGATATGTCTTATCCTTTATTCCGATAAAAGGGAATCTGGAGAAATTAATTTTAATGATCATCGGCATCATCGTCTTTGCCACTTATTTATTATTTTCGCAGTTCAGCGTTTATACAATTGATTTATTAAAAAAGAACAGGCTCTATTATTTAAAAAGCACAAATCTAATCTGGGTATCCAATTTGTTCTATCGCATACGGGACAATGCCAGAATGTTCTTTATTATTACCATCACATCTACAGCAGCTGTGGTTTTGAGCGGCGCCTCTTATGCCTTTTGGGCGAATACACTTCATGATATTGACACTCGATATCCGCTGGCATTTACTTATCAATCATTCGGTAATCATCCATCCGCGGCAGACGAGATCCGATTTATTGAAGATCAGTTAAAGAATAATCATTTTCAGTATGAAAAAATAACTGTGACTATGAAACATCTTACCCAAGAGGATGAATCTTCGTTTCCCGTTATAAAAGCAAGCCTTTATAATCAATTCGCGAAGCAATTAAACTTGAAAACCGTATCACTGCAAGAGCAAGAAGCCATTAAAATCGTCCCTCCTACGGAAAACGATCTTGCAAATCGCCTATCGTTTGAAGGAAATAACATCCGAATCATAGACGAAGTACGAGTGAATTTATTACAAGATCAATTTCAAACGATTTATGTCGTTACCGATCAGGTATTTGATCGCATTGCAGAGGTTGAACAAGCCCAACCCCAGTATGCGTTTCATGTCAAGGATTGGTCTGACACCTACGTCATCTATGATGAATATGAGAAGAAATATGGCGATAGTCAGAGAGCGTTATTTTTATCCAAATCTCATATTTATGAAACTGAAAAAAGAGCATACGGCACAATTATGTTCTTATCGATATTCTTAGGCGTCATCTTCTTCGTAGCTTCAGGAAGTTTTATTTACAACAAGTTTTACATGGATCAGGAAAGTGATAAACAGAAATATAAGCAATTGCATAACATCGGTTTAACTTTTAAAGAAATGAAAAAAGTTGTTTCAATCGAAATTGGTGTATTGTTCCTGTTTCCTTACTTCGTGGCCACTATGCATTCCGTCGTTGCTTTAGGAGCCTTGCAAAGGATATTTAAGTTGGAAGTTGGTGCAGCCGCGTTCACCGTCATGGGCATCTTCTTGTTCCTTCAGATCGTTTATTTCTTGTTTATTAGAAAAAATTATTTGAATGTGATAAAAAGACATCTAAACTTCAGCTGAAGCAAAAAAAGTGCCATTGATAGAAGTTTTCTTCTAGCAATGGCATTTTACATGCTCAAACAATTGTAGCGCACTTTAAATACGTCGTTCGTACAAGCTTGCGGCCCAGCCTTGAGCTTCATAGCGACCACAAAACGTGAATCCTTCACGGATGTAATAGCGATTGAGCGCCGCGTTGCCAGCCATGCAATCTAGACGCAGCCAGGATTTGCCTTGTTCTCTGGCATAACCCTCTGCCCAATTGAGTAGCCGTGTACCTATTCCCATACCAGGGTAGTCCCGGGAAACGGCAAGTCGATGTACATACCCAGCATCTTCGTGGAACCGTTCCCCCCAAATCTCTTCATCCTTCCAATGAACGGATAGGCAGCCGACAGGCACACCCTCCATATGCGCCACAAATAACTCATTCTGCTCGATCAGTTCGGACACATAGGCCTGTGTAAACCTTTCTTCGCGCCACTGCACAATACCCTGGGTCCGCTCAATCCACCGTGCCGCACTGACCAATAGATTACGCACCGCTTCTCCATCTTCCAACATCGCTCTTCGTATGTCCAACCTACCATGCCAAATGTATTCTAAAAGCGCAGCCGTTTCCAGCGCCAATGCTTCGCTAGACATCCGCGCCACAACATGTAAGGCAGCGTCGAACCCTGTTGTTACACCGCCGGACATGACAATTTTGCCATTATCGACATACCGGACATTCTCAACAACTTTTGTATCTGGTGACACCATGCCCCGTAAAAGGTCGTATGCTTTCCGGTTCGTTGTCACTCGAAGCCCCTTCAACAAATCAGCTTTCGCCAGCAACAGCGCTCCGGTACATACCGAAAGCACAATTGAGGCTTGACTCGCCACCTCGCGAATCCAGGTGATCAGTCTTGAGTTGGTTATTTCTGTACGGGCTCCCAACCCTCCGGGCACGATGAGAATGTCAATCGCTGGGCAGTCATCAAAGCTATACCGTGGCGTGATCGTGATGCCGCTAACGGTTGTCACAGGGATTTCTTTTTCGGCAACTGTAAAGACCTGAAATTCGCTACCCAAGTACCCAGCGACTCCAAACACATCATGAGGACCGGTAAAATCCAACGTATCTACCCTTTTATACAACAGAACTCCGACATTCCTTGCCCTCTTCATCGTCATCATCTCCCTAGAAAATAAAAAGAGCATCTGACCCATTGGATCAAACGCTCTGCCCAGGCGATCGGCTGTACGTCATACGCGCTCCCCCGTAGTCCTCTACGTTTCGCCAGTTACGCGTACCAGAAATTCCCTTTTATTATACTTAGAAAAATGAAAGTCGTCTAGATGAAAACACCATTTTCCTTGATTCATCGAATTGGAACTTTAAATATAAATAATAATGCTATAACAATTGGTATAGTAATCGCGTACGCAACTAATGGTCGGCAATAATGTAACCGAAGCAAAGGAAAGGTGATGATATTGAAGAGAACGGAATAAAGCATCGTCCAACCGTTAAAATGTATAATCGCTCCTGTGAGCAAGTAAATGACCTCAATAAAAGAGTAAATGACCACCCATAATCCAATCCATAAAGTTGACTTCGCAATTCCTTTAGGATATTTACCTAGAAATATCAGTGTTGTGGCTGCGAAACATACCAAACAGCACATCTCGGTACCGATATAACTATGAATTGGCGGTTTTGGCTGATGCTGCCATAGCGGATAATGATAGGTAAGCAACAAATAGAATATGTCTCCAAGCAAGAAATACAGTATCGTAGCATGGTATTTTTGCCAATTTCGCCAGTCTCCCCAACGCCATGCTGCAAGTATTATTATTATTGCCATAGCAATGAAAAGCATTTGATTACCTCATAACACTGAATCTTTCGTTTTACAAGTTATAATTCCCTAATCCATTTAAGGGTATACGCAAATTAGAGTGATAATACAGTAATTGACTCACTGTTGAAAACTTCCCCATTGTCGCGGAACCCGCAGCTTTCCATGGCTTCCCGGCCATACCCCCGGTTCTGGTATCGTTTATCAATCATTAGTCGTAAATATGGAACGCCGGTTTTCAAGTGTGATTTTTCTGAGTGTAATCATACAAAGTGCCCCCCTCATTATCTCCTAAGATGAGCATTCGCCCACGTAAATAGAATAATACGATGAGCAAAATACGGGAATGGTTTCCTTCTGTAGGTATCAAAAGATGGTCGGCACCATACCCCCATCCATCCGTATTGGAGCTCCTTTAAACGCGGACGCATAAGGACTGCATACGAATGCAGCAAGTCTGCCTATTTCAAAAGGCTGAATAAATCGCTGTATTTCGGAGTGAGGCAGGTTGGCTGCCATAAACTTTTTCTCTTTTTCACTAAATGCCATATTCTCGGGAAATAAACTTTCAATGATTTGATACACATTTTCGGAAAGCGTTGGACCTGGCATGATCGTATTGGATGTAACTTCCGTTCCTATCGTAAGTTTAGATAAACTTTTGGACAGTGATAATAACATCGATTTGGTCATGGCGTATTGCGGCATTAGACCTGAAGGCATAATCGCTTCTTCACTTGCTATAAAGATGATTCGTCCATACTTATTTTTCAACATTTTCGGCAAATAATATTTGGATAAACCATTAGCGGCAAGTACATTCGTGCGAAAATATTTCTCCCAAACCTCATCTTCAACATCCTCATAGGACATAATTTCATAAATGCCCATATTGTTAACCAGTATATCGATAGATGGATATTTGGCAAATAAAGCTTCTCTTTGCTGCTTATCCACAATATCAGCTGTAGCACTCTGAGGGGAGGTATCCGAAAACTCCGACTTCAATTCCTGTACGGTTCGATCTACCTCTTCATGATTCCGTCCATTAACAAGGACATTGACACCTTCTCTTGCAAGTTCTATGGCAATTGCTTTTCCTATCCCTTTCGTTGATCCTGTTACTAGAGCTGTCTTGTTCCTTAATCCCATATCCATTCATTTCGTCTCCTTTGATGTCGTTCGTAGCAAGCTGATTCGAAGTACTCTTGGAAATCCTAGTGCTCCGGATAGAGATAATATTACTTTGTCAGCATCGATTGGTAACTAGCATACAACGCCATATTTCTAGTTTAACGCGCCAAATCATGAAACTTAAGAAAGTGGCTAGATTCAAAATGCTATGAAGTCGACTGTGTCTTTACATAGTTCGACCGCCAATTTGAAGGCGTACTGCCTTCCCAAGTGCGAAAGGCCCGGTAAAACGAATTCTGGTCTTCAAAGCCAACTAGAAAAGCCACCTCCTTGATATCGAGTTTATCGTCTGCTAAGTATTCTCGTGACTGTTCATGCCGAGCTTGTGTCAGCAAATTTGTGAAAGTTGTCCCTTCGTCAGTGAGACGGCGTTGCAGCGTACGATCGCTCATTCCCAACTCACTCGCCGCTGTACGTATATCGAGGCGTCCACTTGTTAGGCTGCGCTTCAAGATCCATTTAACCATCTCAGAGATCGTACGACCGCGCTGTTCATCCAATGATTGATCCAATACGGGACTCAAGATCTCCAGCAATTCTTTGTTATACGAAATAAAGGGTCGATCCAGATCTCTACGATGAAGTATCAAACGATTACTGGCTCTACCCATCCGGATAGGGCATCCGAAATAAGCTTCAAGGGCTTTTACATCACCCATTGAATGAGAAAATTCCACGCTCTGTGCATGGATATGCTGCTTCGTGCCCCTGCGCCCAAGCTCTATAAGAAAGGCCAAAGTGGTTCCAACCAACACGGGTGGACCTGGTTGTTCACTATTCATCCACGCCAACTCGATTGTACAACTCTCACCCGCTTCTGTTATTTGCAAGCTTTCCGGAGGGCACAGTTGCTTGTATCTAGCCATACGCATAAGAGCGTCGCGATAGTCACGAGCATGGTAGGTCGCTAAGACAGTCGGAGGGTACTGTGTCGTTTCAAAGGCAGTTACAAGATTGATAACCCCCGTGGCAATGTCACCAACGAGATCGGAGTATGCCTGCCAGACTTTGAAATATTGCGCAGTGGTGACTGGAATTGGTTCTGTAATAATCGAAAGTGGCAGCTGTGCTTTACGAGCTATATCGAGTGGGTTCATTCCCATCTGTTGCAATCCTGTCCAAAATCCCGGCGGAAGTTTGATACGGTCAGATTTCATTACGTATGGATCTCCTTCAAATCTTTTTGCATATAAATCACTACTTCCGTTCCAATTCCTTTATTTCGATTCTCGTCCATGTACTCCCAACTAATTGTAAATTCCCCTTGCCCCCAATCAACATAACCCAACTTTTCATAAAGTCGTTTGGCATCTGGATTATCTTTTCCCACCTCTAACCCCATGCTAATACAACCTTTCTTTATTGCTAATCGTTCGGCTTCTTGGATAATGGCTGTTGCTACACCCTGCCTCCGATATTCCGTTACAGTTAACCCTGCTTCTAAGAAAGCAGAATGGGTAATATCCACTAATTTTGTTACAGGCTCATCGTTAGGACCACTCCATCGTAGGAGGAAATGGCCTATGGGCGTTTTATTCTTCCAAGCGATTAAGTACAATCCCTCACCGATCTTTTGAACTGCATATCGGTTATGTTGAAACATAGGATTTCCTGGTGAAAACTGAGTAATAAGGAGATCTAACTGAGATTCTTCTGCTTCTTTTATTTCAAAACACATATCTTCTATATTCAATTCAACTTCCTCCTTCTCAAAAACAATATATAAATGTAAGTAATGATTTCGTTTAAAAATTGCCGTTTCCTGTGCACAAACATAGAAAAACAGCCAATCTTTATGACCGGCTGCCTTTGTGCTTTCACTTTTTGGGAATCTGTTATTCGCGAAGCCAAGAATTCGCCAGAAGCATAGCTCCTTTTGCTGCACCTGTATCCGCTAGGTCATTGAGCATGACGAAATCATGAATTGTACCTTGGAAGCGTGCAGCAGTTACCCGTACTCCAGCTTCTCTTAATTTATTAGCATAAGCTTCTCCTTCATCCCTTAGCACGTCTGCTTCGGCAGTAATCACTAGAGCTTCTGGAAGTCCTTTCAATTGTTCGATCGAAGCTCTTAGTGGTGAAGCTGTAATTTCTGCTCTTTCGCTAGTGTTAGTTGTGTACTGATCCCAGAACCATTTCATAGCATCCTTGCGGAGGAAATATCCGGTTGAAAAATCCTTATAGGATTCTGTTTCAAAGGATGCGTCAGTTACTGGATAAAAGAGCAACTGTTTGCGGATATGCGGGCCTCCGCGCTCTTTGGCCATTAATGTTATAGCAGCACTCATGTTGCCGCCGACACTATCCCCTGCAACAGTTATGTTGCTTGAGTTTAATCCGTTTGCTCGGCCATGTTCAGCAACCCATTGTAGAGCAGTGAATACTTCCTCTATCGCAACGGGATATCTTGCTTCTGGTGATAGGCTGTAGTTAGTAAAAACAACCGCGGATTGCGACCCAACCGCTAATTCGCGAATTAATCGGTCATGTGTGTGTTCATTTCCGAAGACCCAGCCCGCACCATGGGTGTAGAGAATCACCGGTAATGAACCCGAGTTATTTTGAGGACGAAGAATGGTTAGCGAAATGTCCCCGTTGGGTCCTCCCGGAATTGTTACGTTCTCCACATCTACGGGTTGTTTGGTTACAGGTCCATTTTGAACCTCGTCTACCGTTTTCCTGCCTTTTTCTGGTCCTAAATCAAAGAGGAATGGTGGATTAGCAGTCGCTTCTACAAATTCTTGTGCAGCTTGTTCAAGTACGATCTTCTTCATTTTGGAACCACCTTTCTATTACTTTCATTTTGTAGTCCCCAAGTATTAACCTATTCGCAATGAAATCAATCTAGTAATTTAAGAAGAGAACTCTCCGAAGAAGCTCTGTTAACTTTCACTTTTTAGGATGCCGTATATTTTAAGATCAACATATCTCCCTTTTACAAACATTTGCTCACGTATCAAGCCTTCGTAGTGCATGCCAACCTTCTGCATGACTCTCTCAGAACCAACATTTTCAGCCATACATCTTGCTTCAATTCTATTTAAATGCAATTCATTAAAACCAAAAGCCAGAATGATACGCACTGCATCTGTTATAAATCCTTGATTCCAATATTTGCGAGAAAGGGCATAACCGATCTCCGCACGATGATGTACTTCATTCAAATACACCCACCCACACGTGCCAATTACTTTGTTAGTATCCTTATGGACTATCGCCCAGTCACTTGGCTGATCGTTCTCATATTTCTGCAGAACCATATTTAAAAAAGTGTATGTATCATCAATAATTTCATGATTTTCCCACGTAGTGAATTTAGAAACTTCTACATCCGACGCATACTCGTAGATATCAAGCGCATCATTTAATGTTAGTTTTCTTAGTAATAAACGTTCACTCTCTATTGATTTATTGAAAAATGTCATTATTCCGCGCCTCCGTTAATTAGAATCATCTGACGGTCATTTTCTTTTGTGTCTTAACAACCAGGTATATAAGTCTTGATTGGTATATGTCTCTTCCATGACTTTGTGGCTGTGACCTAGTTCTGAGTAGTATGTCGCTCTGATGTCTCCGCCTATATCTGTGACCGAACTAACCATATCTTCTGTCCCTGATACTCCAACAACATCATCGTCCACACAATGAAAGGCCCAAATTGGTACATCCTTTAGATGATTAGCTTTATCCGGTTCAAACCACCCCGAAATTGGCACTATAGCTGAAAAAAACTCAGGTGACCTTGAAGCAAAATCCCATGTTCCGTTTCCACCCATACTAAATCCAGTTAAATATACTCTCTCCGCGTCAATTGGATAAATCTTAATGATTTCGTCAACAAGTGCCTTGACAAGGTGGTATTCTTGGCTCCAAGTAGAGTCTGCCTTACACTGTGGAGTAACCACAATAAATGGGAAGTCTATTTGCTTATCTGCTAACCAAGTAAGACCATAGTTATTTAACAAACTAATATCTTCACCACGTTTCTTAACACCATGCAAAAATAGGATTAATGGATATTTAGTTTCACGTTTTAGTCCTAAATCATGCGGTAAATACATTTGATAATTCATATTCACCTTAGATAAAATGTCCTCGCAGAATGTATGATTTGTTACAGACATGTTTAGCCCCTCCTTCACTTTCGAAAATCACTTTTACAATTAATTCCTTAAAATTAAAGCGTTTCCTGCATCCGTTATTGTTTTAATCGTAAAAAACAAAAAGCCGCGATATCCGCGGCTTTTAATAATAAATTTTCAAACATCACGTTTCAGTCATAATCCCGCCATTAACATGAAGAACCTGACCGGTCACATACGATGAATCGTCTGATGCCAAATAAATATAGGTCGGTGCAAGCTCAAAAGGCTGACCAGCTCGCTTCATAGGAGTTTCCATCCCAAATGTTTTCACATACTCAGCTGAGTAGCTAGATACAATAAGCGGTGTCCAGATAGGACCTGGAGCTACAGCATTGACTCGAATTCCTTTGCTCACTAATTGAAGAGATAACGATCTAGTAAAGGATACGATCGCGCCTTTGGTCGAAGAGTAATCGACAAGCAACGGTGCCCCAGCATAAGCAGTAACAGAAGCGGTGGAGATGATAGCACTTCCTGGTTGCAAGTAGGGAAGTGCAGCTTTCGTCATATCAAACATTGGAAATATATTTGTACGATACGTGTCTTCCAATTGTTCATCCGAAATATTCAAGATACTTTCCTGTGGAAATTGAACACCTTGATTCAAAACTAATATATCCAGCCTTCCATATTGCTCTAAGGCCTGCATAACCACTGCTTTAGAAGTTGATGGCTGCCTTAAATCGCATTCAATTAACAGACATCGACCGCCATAATTCTCAACCATCTGCTTAGTTGCAATCGCATCTTCCTTCTCGTACAAGTAAACAATCACTACATCTGAACCTTCTTTTGCAAAGCCGATTGCTACCGCGCGGCCAATCCCACTGTCGCCTCCTGTAATGATGGCAACTTTGCCGGCTAACTTGCCGCTACCTTTGTAATGGGGATTATCAGAAATCGGAGTTGGCGTCATTAAATACTCTAATCCGGGTTGTACGTCTTGATGTTGAGGCGGAAAAGTTAACGGCTGCAGATGGCAGCGTTTTTCATAACCGAAATAAGGATACATGGGAATCATCTTGAATACTCCTCTGCACTTCTTTGTACGATAGGGTATTCGCCTACTTAATTATTGGTTCCACCTAATTATTATATGCCCGTTAATTTCCCCACTCCGAGAACCAACCCTACTGATTCAAGAACTTCTCTTCTGGCAGTTTCCTCCGCGGACTCCTTGTCTTCCCCTTTTCCACCAGGCAGATCCCAAATGTTTTTGCCATAGCTATGCTTAACCAGGATGGCTTCTTTTTTTATGGTGCCAAATCAATTAGCGGGAGAAATTCCATTTATTCATGCCTGTAACTGTGTTATTGAACGATTTAGCGGTAGTATTTCCCGTTCATCTAAAGAGGCGCTCCCACAAGGTCACACAAAAGGCTGTCCCTCGGTCATTAAATGACTTTCGGGACAGCCTCTTGTATGCTATGTTATCCTCCTGTGTTCCTCTATGGGGTTGTTTCTTGAAATACGAACGTATGCCACACGCCAAAATTATCTTTAGCCGTTATGCCGCGCTTTCCTCCCATTGCTGCATCTAAATAGTACGGATAACTGCTTCCCATCGTATAATGCCCTGTATAATTACCAGGGAATGACACTGGAACAGCGTCAAACTGCAACTCCTGAGCCGTGACCTTCACCACACGTGTTGTTTTTTGAGATGCCGCGAAGTTCGATTCATGCGTTTGCTGAGCCTGGCTCTCTGCTTTTAACATATTAATATCGTTTTGCATGGCCTGCATCGTTTCCATAAAGTTGTTGTTTGATGGAGACGTATAAGTCGGAATACACAACTGCTGACCAACTCTAAGATTGTACGGATCGATTCCTGGGTTTGCTTGGAGAATAACTGTCACTGATATGTGATAGATTTGCGCAAGGTGATATAACGTATCACCCGGTTGAAGAGTATGAAGATGATGACCTGCAGGGCACTGTCTATAGAAATAGTGTTGCAAAGTTAAAGCCCCTCTCCTGACATTGGTTTACCACATATTATGTAGGAAGTGGGCGTTTGTTACTTTCCATTTGATGACGGCTCCGTCTGAAGACGGAGATGCATTTCATCCGCCGGATGGTTCAGACGTACAGACCGATCTCCTATAATGAAGTCATAAGCTACCGAAGAAAACGATGTCATTTTAAAGGAGACCTTTTTATGATGAAAAGTATGCGGAAAAACAAGGACGTTGGCATATATGGCTTCACGGCAAAATGGTACGATAAAAATTCTCGCAAAAGCCGCATGACGCAAATGCAAAAATATGCGAATGAAGTAGCCTCTATCGTTAGCGACCCTGCTAGCGTTTTGGAAGTTGCACCTGGGCCTGGCTATTTGGCGATTGAGCTCGCTAAGAAAGGGTTTAACGTTACAGGGGTCGAGATCAGCACCGACTTTGTGAAGATTGCGAACAAGAATGCAGATGAGGCAAATGTTTCCGTTGATTTTAAAGAAGGTAACGCAGATCATTTGCCATGCGAAGATCATTTTTTTGATTTTATAATCTGCAGTGCTGCATTCAAGAACTTCAAGGATCCCGTAAAGGCGCTGTGTGAAATGCATCGTGTGCTCAAAGAAGGTGGAACGTCCCTAATTATCGACATGAATCAGAATGCGACTCCTGAGGATATTAACAATGAGATTAGCGAGACAGGAATGAAAGGATTTGACAAGCATTTTGTCAAATTTGCATTTAAAACTTTCCTTAAGCAAGGTGCTTACTCCGTAAAAGATTTGGAGTTGCTTTTACAAGAAACCCCTTTTAAGAACTACACGATCAAAAAAGAGGGGATTAGTTTATTTCTCTACCTTTATAAATAATGGCATCTGAAAATAAAATGCGATGACGCCATCCCTAACCTCGAGTCCGAATTGTGCTTTATGTTTTTGTAGAATCGTTCCTGAAATGGATAAGCCCAGACCCGTACCGCTGAATCTCTTACTCCGAGAGCTTTCCATGACATAGAACGGTTCCCATACAAGATCCCAAGGCATGTCCTCGCCTAAATCCGTTGAATTAGCAATCTCGAAACATACAGAATCCCCCTTGATTACCGATGTAACGTTAACTCTTACACCACTTGTGTACTTCATTGCGTTCGTAAGCCAATTATGAAGAACAGATTCCAGCTTTGAACGATCAGCCATCACCCATGTTTCGGTAGGAAGTTGAATGTTGGCTTCAAGCTCTAAGCCGCATTGATGGTAGGGTGTTCGATAAGCTTCAATTGTCTCAGCAAGCAAATGCTTATAATTGATAACTTCATAACGATATCTTTATATCATTTGAACCGTGCAACTTGGGAGCAAGAGAAAGCCAGTATCCTTAACTATTTGAAGGTTTGGTCCCCCTTCCATCAACAAGCTGTCGCTCAAAAAATGAGCAAATTCACAGTGTTGACGGACGATAGACTTGTTCAAAGCGCCCAGTATGGCAACGATATTAAGGTCGTTGCCAACTTCTCGGAGCATGAAGTGAAGGTAGATAACGATGCGATCCCAGCACAGTCCGCCGTTATTTATGAAGGGAAACAGCGCTCGGTATTCAACGCAGCAGATAATGTTCAGCTTCTTGCTCGTTAATAAATCAAATGTGGCTTCACTGCAAGGTGTGTACGATAAAGAACCAACCGGTTAACCGGTTGGTTCTTCTTTCCTTTTTTACCTATTCAAATGGTAGATTAGTTGTACGACCCCTGAGGAGAACGTTCGGGTATTAACCATTTTTAAATTCAACCTCTGATTGATATCCGTAAACAACGGTTTTCCTTTTCCCAATACAACAGGGTGCACAGATAATCTAAACTCATCAACAAGTCCTAATTGGATAAAAGTTGTAATAAGACTGGCTCCACCATATAGCCAAATGTCTTTACCTGGTTTACTCTTTAATTCATTTACTTCTTCAAGAATATGATCATTAATGAATATGGCTTTATCATCCGTCCCTCTTCGGGTTCTTGAAAACACATACTTCTCTTTACTATGAACTAGATCCCAAAGTTCATTGTCAGTCTCTTCATTGTCAGAATCAGGCGTATATTGCCCCCATAAATCATAGCTTTTTCTTCCATATAGAATGGTATCAATTTGATTTAGGAAAGATATGAACCCCATCTCAGCGTCCATCACGCACCAATCAACTTCCCCATTATTCCCTTCAATAAAACCATCTAAAGTAACGGCTAAATCTAATATGATTCTACGGTTCATGACTCGTTAACTCCTTTCGTTGATCTAATCCTATTATAGGTCTTAAGTATGTCAACTTATGTCATAGTCTTACACGATAGTTGCAAATTATCTATTGGTCTTTAAAAATAATCCGCAATATGGTGGTATCTTCCGTATTCCGTTGAATGGCATACAGCATCTGGTTGTCTTTCGTCCAAATTAGTTCATCTATGAAATGAGTTAAATCATTATAAATTACCTCATTGCTCTGTATTTGATTATGATCCAAGTAGGCTGCATGTAGTTCGGTTTCAAAGCCGCCTGTCTTTGCATTCATAACGCTGTAAGCAATCTTCTTACCATCCTCTGATACGCTAATAGCAAATAGTTTCTGATTTGTTAAATCAATTAGAAGTTCTATTGAATTACTGGTAATGTCGTAACGATACAGGGCAGATAGATTATTTAATCGTGCTACAAAAGCCAGTGTTTTATTATCTATTGGGTTTGCATAAAAAAATTGTCCATTTAAGCTTTGCTTCACGTGATTTCTAGTAATTAAATCCACCTTTACTACGTTAATAACGCCTACCGTATTGTACATGATGCCTACCGTCTGGCCATCTTTCATTACCTTCAATTCCAAAAAATTTAGGGGAACTGTCCCAACAACATCTGAAATTTTCAACACATTTTCTCTTTTTCCACTTTGTATATCTTGAATAAACAAGTAGTCGTCCATCCCTACGAATCGAACGTTATCTGGAAGCCATTCAGCCACAAATACATCATGATAAGTATTTATTTTTTTATTGGTTGCAGCATCATATATGAAAATTTCGCTTAATCCATCTTCTTTATTTTGATAAGAAGACATGATCCTTTTACCATCGTTTGAAATGCTGATATGACTATCCATAACTTGATTTTGTTGATCAAGCTTAGTGCTTATAACCTTTTTTGATAAGTCGTAAATACCAGTTTGCACCAAATTACTAGACCCTGGAGTTGAACTTGTGAAAGCCAATGTATCTAAATTCAGCAGAGCAGATTCCTCTATCTGAAATGGAGGGTTGAATTCAATGATTTTACTTACAGCAAAAGGCCGTTCATCCTTATTCGATGATTGTGATAGAAACAATCCCTTATCCAATATGGTTAAGTAGGAATCTTTGTTTCGGAAGGTAGCATTACTTAACAGATAAAATCCCGTAATAAATACTAGGAGGGTGAGAAAACATATCGCTAAACTTCTAACTTTACTTAATGCGTTGGTTGTTTTCATACAACTTCACTTCCGAATCGTAGAATGACCTCGGTTCCTTGATTTAATCGGCTTACAATCTCAGTAGTACCGCCATGACGTTCAACGATTTCTTTGACAATAGCCAGTCCAAGACCCATACTACCTAATTCACTTGACGTTTTTTTAGACAATCTGACAAATGGATCAAATACTTTTTCAATGGATTCTTTAGGAATCCCAACACCCTGATCTTCTACTTTTATGATGATTTCACTTTGCCGTTGATAGGCATGAATATGAATAGTCGAATTTACATTGCCATATTTAATAGAATTATCAATAAGGTTTATCATTACTTCTTTTAATCGATCCTTATCTGCTCTTAGATAGACATTGGTAGGTGCGTGAACATCGATCGTGATGTTATACTTTTTCCCTTTGATCATCATCTCATCACAAGTTTCTTGGATCAACGCGCTTACATTTATTTCAGCAAAATTGTAGTTTACCTTTTTAGACGTAGCCTTGGATAACTCAATAAGCTCAATCACCATGTTATTTAATCGATTGCTTTCGTTGATTATGCTTCTAAGTCCTTTTCTAGTGAACTCATCATCCTTTATCCCTAAATCCTCAATCGATTGGGCATATCCCGTGATCGTAGTTAAAGGAGTCTTCAACTCATGCGTTACGTTGTCAAAGAAAGATTTATTTTGCTTCTGCATGTCCTCGAGCATATCTCTATCCTCTCTTATGATCGTTATTTGCTCGCTGAGTTGATGAACCATCATGTTAAAGTTGGCGCTTAAGTACCCAATTTCATCTTGCGACTTCACATCTATATCCACTTGAAAATTCCCATTCGAAATCTCTTTGGATGCTTCTGCAAGCTTAATAATTGGCCTCGTGAATCGCCTGGACAGCAAGTAGGACGTTACAAAAATACAAACAAAAATCAAGCTGGCAAAAAGCCCCATCATATGCTTGAATTTCTGATTATAGGTATATAACTCGGTATAGTCTTTGTAATAGCGAATAATACCGGCTTTGGATGGCAGGATTGGATAGGATAAACTCACAATAACTTTATCTCCTATAAAGTTTGTTGTGAACGAAATCTCCCCCTTCATTGCTTTGACCAGATCCTCAGAGTTTTCAACGACAGCATTCGGCGCTGTGATATAAGATAATTTCTGACCATTGCTATCATAGATATCAACCGGATTTCCCACTTGTTTCGTTAGCTGCTTGGATATGCTCTCTCCTTCTGTGCGAATGGAGGTTGCGCTCAGGTCCATATTGTTAATTAATAGATATTGGTTCAAGGCAATATCGAGATTCCGCTTTATTTCGATCATATCCTCTTCAATTACACTTTTTGTATTCTGTTCCGTCGTATGATAAGCAGCGTAAGTGAGGACAGAAAAACCCGCGAATATAATCATCGAAAAATAAATCAATACTTTTAACTGAATAGAGTATCTCATTCCTATACCTTCTCAAAGACAAGTTTATATCCTACGCCAAAAATAGTCTCAATGATGGAGGTGAGCTTATCTTCACCCAGCTTTTTTCTAACCCTTCGGACATGGATGTCAACCGTTCTGCCATCCCCCATAAATTCATATCCCCAGACTTGATCCAGAAGTTCTTCCCGAGTAATCGCCCTCCCGCGGTGTTCCGCCAGATAGATCAATAACTCATATTCTTTATTCGTAAATTCAAGTTTTTCACCATTTTTATAGATTTCATGTCTTTCTTTATAAATATCTATCTCACTGCCGATTTTTAACAACTTATGATCTTGGGCGGTTGCGGATACAGAAATTAAATCGATCCTTCTGAATATGGTTTTAATTCTCACACTGACCTCCCTTACATTGAAAGGTTTCGTAATGTAGTCGTCCGCGCCAAGCTCCATCCCCAGTATTTTGTCAATATCATCTGATTTCGCAGTAATCATGATGATCGGTATTGAATAACTAGCCGTAATCTTCTTGCACACTTCAAACCCGTCGATATCTGGCAACATCAAGTCAAGCAATACAAGATCAGGAAGATATTCTTGTACAAGCTGCAGCCCTTGAATGCCACAATTAGCCACCTTGGTTTGAAAGCCATCATTTCTCAGGTAATGCGATAGAATATCCGAGATATTCTCTTCGTCCTCGATAATAAGTATCTTTTTGCTACCCATTTAGATTCCCCCTATCCTCTTACATGCTTCACTTTGTCATAGATCATGGGAAAAAGAGGGGTGACTTCCCCTCTTTTTTTTAAAACTTGATCAAATTATCAATTATTTACCTATTTGATTGCCTGTATTTGGATTCCTGTTACATCGAACAAGCTTTCACTATATGGAACATTTTGGAACGAATAATCATAGGTATACAATAAGTTCGGTTTGTCATTCACTATCTCATAAATCTCCCCTTGTACCGGCAAACCGTTCTCATTCAATAAGACGTTTTCCGTGAACGTTTGGTTAAATGTATCCGACTTATCGGTCCTGGTAAGTTTTCTCAAATTTTGGCCATCAGCCGTCTTCACATTCCCTGCGTCAGTCCATCCTTTATTCCGCGTGCCTTCTTTATATTCATTTATATAATCTTGTTTCTCGGCGATTATAAGAGATGACCAATTCTGATTCTGTTCGGCCGTTGTGGCTTTCAGTTCAAAGCCGACAAGATTTCCCTCGTCATTGGTACTAACTTTTAGGAATCTATTGGCATTGTCTAACACATAAGTACCACCGACTATTTTCAATGAATCCGTACCTTTTGCAGCCTCTTTATAATTTGATCTTTGGTTATGAGTTGCCGAATCTGCCCATGTTTCATCGACTGCTGCTAGACTGCCATCAGGATTATACAGCGTTTTCTTCGCGTACTCGACCGTACCAACACTGTTGCTAGTAACGGCTGCAACGGATACAATTGCTGATTTTGCAGGTTGACGGCTAATGTCACCTGTTGAATTTACTGCCGCGAAGGCAGTAGCTGATGCAATGGCTAGTGATGCGAAAACTGCGGTAGGAATTAATACTTTTTTCATGTCCCAAACACTCCTCTTCAATGATTGATTTTTTTTATGATGTTGAACATCATGCTTTCATTGTAGAAAATAGTTCTTTCCAACGTTCGTTCAGTTGTTTCTAACTTGTTAACTATTCGTTTCTATCAAGGACATCTTATGTAATAGAATCAAAACAACCGCCCCCGAGATCCGGGAGCGGTTGTTTGTTAGGACAATCATGAGAACATTAGTTGGTAAATTGCAAGAACTGCAGCACACGCTTCAGAATCACGGCAGCTTGTGCTCGATTAGCAGGCTCCTTCGAAGCGAAGACCGTGTCCGACATGCCTTGGATGAGTCCGGCTTTCAACGCTTGCGAAATGGCTGCTTTCGACCAATCCCCGATTTCCGAACCGTCCGTGAACTTGTTCAATACCGAGCTATCGGCCTGAATTTCCTTACCGCCGACTTTCATAGCTCGCATCACCATTGCAACCATTTGTTCGCGAGTAATAATTGCGTTAGGTTGGAAGGTACCGTCTTCATAGCCATCAATCAATCCAGCTTTTGAGGCCGAGCCTACGGCTCCAGCAAACCAATCGGTGGATTGAACATCTTGAAACGCGTTATTCTTGGTTTCCACTAACCCAAATGAACGAACCAGCATGGCCGCAAACTCGGCACGCGTCACGTTAGCCTCAGGTGCAAATTGCTCATCGGTCATACCGTTAAGAATCAGTTTACTTGCAAGCAATTCAATGTCTGTTTTAGCCCAATGTCCTTGCAAATCAGTGAACAACTTCTCCGATTGTATGATGGTATATACGCTGTTGTGAGGCGACCGGATCGTTATTTCTGTGGAAACGTCCACTGTTGTAAAGAAAGCCGGAACAAAATGAAGCTCTTTGTTCGAGTCTACCCAGACTGCGGTCAGAGTGACAGGGTTCATCGTCAGTTGGCCCAAGTTAATGGTACGGTCGACATATGCTCCGCCGAAGTCTGTGATTTCTGAACCGTTAACCGTAATCTTAAATTCGATCGGATTCGTAATCACTTGTTTCGCATTCAGGTTATTCACCGCAGCATTCACATCGTCTCCAGCTTTACCGGCTACTTTCGCAAACGAAACAACAACGGTTGAATCCTTCTGAATATTCGCAAACAAAGTTACAGGTAATTCATAACGAATCCCGTTCGATTGAATAACCAATTTACTTTGTTTATCCGCAGCTGCAAGAATGGCATTGCCTGATAGCTCCACTTTAATAGCCGAGTCGCTGCCCTTCACGTCTATGAGGACAATTGGACTGGCTAATGCTTTCTCCAAAGCTTTAGCATCTACGGCGACATTGGTTACCGTACCTCCACCCGCAGCCGTTTCTTTCGTTACTTTGGCGTCTTTCTCAAGATCAATGGTGCCTGGATTCGTATTGGATTCATTTGGTGTTGCGGGCGATCCAGCGCCAGAACCAGAACCAGAACCAGATCCTGAGACCGATCCAGAACCAGAAGAATCATGAGATTCATTGTTTGTCCGGAAGCTAGCTACTGGTCCGTACTCGCTCTTAACACCATCCTTGTCTAATGCTTGAATTGTGAAGGTGTAATTACTAGCCGCAGTCAGACCAGTGAGCTTATAAGTAAGAACATCGCCGACCGTAACGATTTCAGAGTAAGTGCTGCCAGTTACACTGTATATCTTGTATCCGCCCACACCTCTCACAGCTTGCGCCGCAGTCCATCGCAAGGTGGCAGTTGTTTCTCCAACTTCTGAAACGGTTAGAAGCGATTGAGCCGGCCAAGTGACCGTTCCTGTGGTCACGGCAACGTTAGCCAAAGCTTTATACACAGAGCCAGTTACTGTTCCTTCAACGGTGAAGTTTCCTGGTGCCGCATATTGAGCAGGGTCGATGAGATCCCATGCTACAGGCATCTTTTTGGACGAGCTGTCACTATATACAGCACTCACAACTGTCGGCATGACCGGCGCTGTCCCTACTTGGGTCACGATATTCTCAGGAACTATGCTGACAAGGACAGGATTGACATCCGAAGTCTCCGGTTTAGCCGGAGCCGAAATCATAAGTTTGCGGGAATACGGATCCGTTCCCTTCGACCTGACAGAAATAGCGGACGTATCGGACAAATTAGCCGGTAAAGCAAAACTAGTCGCATCTGCCGGCAATTCGGCAACTACCGCTGTCCCGTTATACACCGTGAAGCCTTCGCTCCGAACATTGGAATCCCACTTTAGAACCGCAGCCGATCCGCTGGTTCCTATTTTCAAATTCTGTGGTGGCGTAGGAGCGTTAAAGACTTGAACCTGCGTTAGCCGAGGAGGTCCCGTTAAATCCGTGCCAGCGTTGCCGCCCGATGCGTTCTCTACCATAACTTTGATATATCGGGAATGGTAGGTCTTGCCAAGATCTAACGCATAGGATGCATCTGTTGTGTCATCCCCTCCGTTTAGATTGCCTGTAGCATAGGTATAGCCTTCTTCAGTTTTGAGATTAACTTGATTGAAAGTCATGGCGTCCCAATCAGCAGCCGATGAATGATTACTTATATCATCAGATACAGATACGGTTGCGCCTTTCAACCTATTTGACTTGGCAAATAGCCTGATTTGGCTGAAATCCATGGCCTGACCAAGGTCTAGGACAAAACTGCCCTTCCTAGCTCCATCCGTACCCAACCAAGAGTAATTTCCGATTTGGTCTAAGTTGGTAACGTTGCTTACATTCCAAACCATCGGATCTTCCAGCACACCGCTTGTCAGTTTGTTCGCATTACCGTAAGCATTGGCATTAGCGGATGCAAGTTGGAGCGGGTTAGCACCTGCTGCCGAACCAACATTATAGGCTTTTTTATTCAGCGCCAAGTTGGTGGAAGATACTCCAGTTGCAACTTTGGTAATCGTGATGTCAGAAAGTTGCAATTCAGCATCGTATGCAGAGTTGGTGGTACCGTTAGAATTGCGGTAAATACCCCACTTCGGACGCAAATATTGGTCGAAAGTTGCCGGGTACTCCGTCTCGAAGTTGACATTAGCGCTTCCGACCTTGATGCTTCTTTCCGGTCTTCTCCACAAGTCCTTCACACCGTCGCCTGCCCCTTGTTTGGGAAATGTTTGATACACATCCGGACTGTCAAAGGTATAAACTTTCCCAGTAACGGTATCCGTGATTTTGATCGTTAACCAGCCGGAATCGGAGATCAATGCGTTAAGCTCAACCTTAATCCAATGGCTGCCGATTTCTTTCAACGGGATTCTCAGTAGCGTTTTATCGCCGTCATAACGGTTATGATTGACAATTAACTCTCTAGTGTCTTTTCCAGTAATCGACATAGCGAGAATATAGGCTCCATTTTCACCGGCACTATTGCCTCCCGCTAAAGTATCCGCTGCCTGGGCATTCGTTGCTTTCAGTTGGAAAATATGCCTGAAATTAGGCTGATTCCACTGATTACCATCCGGAATGTTCCACAGCCATTGATAGGAAACGATATCGCCATTATAAGCTGTAAAATCCTTGGTTGAATCTTCGCTCGGACGAATTTCAATTCTTTGTCTATCGTTGATGGCTGCACCGCCGACTACATAACCTTTGTCCCAGTCAAAAACACCTTTGTGTGCATATTCGCCATCACGGACTTTGTCTTCGAATTCCGTATTCAAGCCTCTGCCTTGGGCAACGACCTTGAACACATTCTTCTGAAGGGTACTGTCCCAGACGCTCTGAACATGGTTGTCCGCTAGAGTCGCTTCAGGAAGATCACCATAATATTCGTGATACGCATCTCGAATCCGCTTGGTAACTCCTTCAACGGGTTCATCAGTTCCCATCGCACCGCCAAGCACATTATAAGGAGAAACGCCGTCAATGGCATTCATCTTGATGGTTTTACTATTTTCTCCAAGACCGCGTGCTGTCACATCCAATGCAAAGATAGACGGAGTACCGCTACTCAGATGGAAAGTGAATTCATTCGTACCCAGCGGCAGCTTAGCTAGATACGAAGGCTGGAACGTAACCAAATTACCTGTTACTTTGTAATCTGTACTTGTAACAAGCTCTTTGCCTTGAGCATTCGTTATTCCCGTCATCGTCTGACCGCTAACGAGACTAACTGTTGTGCTGATCGGTTCGCTTTGATCCCATGTGCTATAGACAGCTTTGGAAGGTGTAAGAGTCGTCACATTGGATAACGGATCTTTTCCGTAAATGACCAATCCGGATAACCCCATAGCCGAAAGATTATCATCGGTACGGCGGTCACGTGGACCAACCAATACCGTGTTGATCATCACATACCGCGCTGTGATCGGATATACAAACGATTTGGTATCGAAGCCCCACTGCTGTCCGTTGTATGTCACATAGGACCACATACCTTCGGTTTCTGTGCCTCCGGCCAGCTTCCAGCCGTTGCCTTCCCAATCATAGTTGCTAGCCATATCCGAAGCTATTGGGCTACTTTCCCATGAATGAGGATCATTGGAGTAGTAGACTTCGAATCGATTAGCATTTTTTTGAATATTCGCAATAGCATTTGGAATTTCAAGGTACAGCTTATCTACTGTCTTGGGTGATCCCAAATCAAGGGTTAACGCCAAGGATGATGGCGCATAATTCTCCTTATATACATTGGAGCTCGAGTTCCGCCAGTACCCAGTGCCGCCCGATTTGAGAGCGTCTGATCCAGGATGTTCAGGTTGCTCAGAGCTTACCTTGAGATTCACGCCATCTTGCGGTGTGAAGCGCGATGGTGCCAACAGATTAACTGAACCGGACGCCGTAGGAATATCAGCTGCATCCATGACGGTAACCGTACTGGATTGACTTAAACTTCCAATCTTAGCCGAGATCGCAGCTGTGCCTTTGCTTACCCCAGTTAGTAGTCCGTTGGTATCGACCGTAACTACCGCTGGGTTGCTCGATTCCCAGGTTACAGTCTTATAAGTCGCATCCTTTGGCAGGACATCAGCCAGTAGGTGTGTTTTCTTGCCAAGAGCAAGGTTTTGACTGCTTTTGAGTTGAATTGAGCTTACCGCAATTACATCCTGGGATGTAGTGCTAAAGGTAATCATATATACCTTTTCCTTGAGTTTCCCTGTAGGGTCATAAGCTGTAATCTTCACAGGGCTCAATCGGTAATCAGCCGGATATTCGACTTTCACTTCGATTCCGGCAGGTGCGACTCCCGTCACGTTAGGCAGTGTTTTCGCGCTACTTGCAAGAGCCTGGGAGTAACTGGTTTGACTTGGTGAGAAACCAGTAAGGCTAATCCCGTCCACCTTCAGGTCTTCCAGCTGTGTTATGGATCGAGAAGGTTGACCGATAATGTTAAATACATTGCTTTTAATTGAGCCGGCACTGTTATCAAGTGTGAGATCGGCAACAAGCAGCACATATTGAGCATCCACCTTTTCGCTCAGTGTCAAATCGGCCTTCTCATTGTTGCTCAAGTCCGTCGCTTTTCCTGCACCAGGGATCATCATCCAAGAGGACCCATGCTCTGTTAAGAGCGGCTTCCTGGTTGCCGATGAGGTTGGCGAGACGGAGGTGCCTTCCTTCAGCTCGTCATATGCCGCAGCATCATTCGTATAGTACAGCTGGTAATTTTTTAGGAACTTGCTGTTGCTGGTCCATTCAAGCTGGATCTGGCTAACCTCGATGCTTTTTTCCAGTTTGACGGCAGCCCAGTATTGATATCCCTCTGTTTTGGTCAATGAACTGTTCGCTTGCCATGCCGTATCCGACTGGCCGTCGATAAAGTTATTTTTGGTGCCTCCACTTTGTGAAACGACCTTAATTTCAGCACCAGGGGTGACAGCCCAGTTCTTAATCCCGGAAATGTTGACATCAACATAAGGCTTGATGTCCTTGGTATTCGTAATGCCGGTTCCGGTAAATTCCCCATTGATTTTGTAAGTCCCCGTACCATCGGGATTGTAACCCGCCGGGCTCCACGTGACATTTACCTTTTCGATCTTACCTGTGCTTAAGGTAACATCCAATTGCGCAGGCAAGCCCAAGTTCTCGAATGCTGTGCCTGGCGCCGCCGAAACGACCGTAGGCCTGTCCCATGCCACAATATCTTTAGATTGGATTTTTGGATCCCATCCGTCAGGGAATACATAGGTGTTTGCATCCCTTTTGATTAAGTAAATATCGGATAGATACATCGTTGCAGCCTGAAATTCATCGGCATAGACCGATTCATTCACAGTGTTGTACATCCCCCGGTACAATCCCCATTTAGAACGATTCTGTTGTCCAGGGACTGCAGGCAGGTCGACTCGTTCTTTTTTACCCGTATCCGGGTTCAAGACCTCGGGGCGTCTCAAAGTTTCCGCCGTCATGCCGCCTTTCCATAGCTCTGTATTGGTTGCTACGTCAACAAGTTTACCGTAAACATAACCCTTATCGGCGCTTAGAATCGTCACTTCCATATCCAGCCAACGGTCTGCGACCTCTTCGAGTGGAATCGTAAACAGTGGCTTGATCCGGTGCGCTTCTTGCCCATCTGGATTGTTTCTGAATTCCAAGTAGCCTTTACCATTGACAGAAACAAGTGTAAGCGTGGTGACCGGCTGACCGGCCTCATCGCCTTCAATCGCCTTTAATTGAAAAATGTGGAAGAAGCGTCGTGGAGCAATGAAGTCACCTGCTTCTTTCTCGGCGGCATCCAGCTGATACTTGATCGTTTCCGAAGGGAGCATCAGCTTCCAATGATGGGTCATAATGTCTCCACCCACACTATTGGCATCGATATTCGACGCGCTGGTGTTGCTCTTAATCTCGAGCCGCTGACGGTCGCTGTTAACTGCGCCCCGATCACCATCGTCTCGGCTTACTCCTTCTGGCGTTTTGAATGGTAAAAATTCATGATAACGCAAAATGTCCGTATTAAGCTTGTCCAGTCCAGCACTAGCCTCAATCCCGTACTTCGTAAGCGCATTCAAATCTGTTTTGCCTATTGTCTGCAGGTACATGTTATCTCCCAGCCAGGAGTCGGGAACACTCTGAGCCGCCGGGTAGTTTCCAGAACGGTCATAAACCGATTCAAACCAATCTTTCCCGCTGTAAGACGAGGCTTTCCCTGGCCCTTCAATCGAGCCTGTCGTGCTGCCAAAACCCATTTTGGAAGCGCCTAGCACGTCCCATGCCTGTTCGCCTGCTTTAATATTCAGAGGAGAATATTTGTCATTAGGACCCATAGAGTTTGCTATTGACGTCGGCAGATCCTTCTCTACAGTTACGGTAATGGTGTATTTTCGACTGTTGCTGCTATCATTCTTATCCGTTAGCATAAGAAAGTAACTGGATACTCCACTCGGCGAAAATTGATCCAGCTTGGCATCGCCTACGTTGATCCCACTGGTAGCGAATGAAATTGCTGTTATTTCATCGCTTCTGTAAACGGTTGGCGTAACGCCTGAATTCGTCGTTACATTCAGCATTTGGTAAGAAGCGCCATAGGGCAACGAGATCCCGATGGTTGCATTAGGAACGTCTACCACTGCATTTACCGGCTTGCTGACTTTGACTTCAAAAAGGCTTAACGTCTCTCCCGATGCGGCATGAACCGTCGATGCAGAGAACCCAAAAGGGTTCAAAAGCGTAAGCATCATAACAAATGTTAGAATAGCGCTTACAATTCTCTTCATAGTTTGTTGCGTGAGCATCCTAGTGCCTCCTTATGATAGCTTCAAAAACATCATTCCAGCGGACCAATCAATGAAAGTTATCCCCCCCTTACTTATTATCAAAACAGTCTGTTAGCCAACCGCGTTCACCTAAGAATAGAAGTAAGACGAACGTATGATTAACCGTTGTCTGGAAGTACTTCCAATCATTCGGATAGCTACACTCTATTGCTGATATTGGAATCAGACAATGGAGATTATTATGGTGGTATGTGTTTTTTTGGGGTTGGTTTCCGCACACACGTTGTCTGTAACGGCAAGTTTCGTTTTAATTGTCTTTTCACATTGACCAAATTTTACCATGCAAATTATAATAGATTTAACTTTAACGAAGGCGAGTGATTCTAATGTCAATGCTTAAAACTGTTTCGTCCATTACTGAGGTACGGAAGGGTTAATGACTACTTAGCCCTTCTGATTAAATTTCAATCCACGGAGGGAAACGTCAATGTCGTTTAGTTATTACGGAGAACTTTGTACAGAAGTCTATAACCACACCAAAAAAATTGGTCAATCTATTGACGGTGATATGGCTTATTATCAGGCTAAACTCAAACATTGTAAGGGACGTATTCTTGAAGCAATGGTCGGCTCTGGACGTGTAATCATTCCGCTTCTTGAGTCAGGTCATCTCGTGGATGGGGTTGACTATTCTCCGGATATGTTGAATTCTTGTCGTCAGCGTTGTATGGAACGTGATTTACTCACTAATTTGTATGAGTCGAGTCTACAAGAGCTTTCTTTGCCTGATAAATATGAAGCAATTATTATTCCAGCAGGTTCATTTTTGTTAATTGAAAAAAGAGAAGAGTCACTTAAAGCCTTGAAGCGCCTCTATGAACATCTTCAGCCAGGTGGCCGTCTCTTGCTTGATCTTTTCCTGCCTGATCCTAACTTTAAGTGTGGACAATGGGATGGCACGTCGACATTCAGCTTACCAAGCGGGGACATAATCACAATGGAAGGCAAGCAAGTCGAAGCAGATTTATTCAATCAATATAAAGTTTCCTATATAAAATATGAAAAGTGGCGCAATGGTGCATTGATTCAAACCGAATTACAGCGCTATGCTTTGCGTTGGTATGGCATCGAGGAATTTAAGCTCGTTTTAGAAAACATAGGATTTACGGATGTGGTTGTGTCAGCTGATTTTGACCCTAACAAAGCCCCATCCCATGCGGAGCAGATATTTGCATTTGAAGCGGTAAGAAATTAAATGTCATTGCCCTTCCACCATGTGTGGGAGGGTATTTTTTACGACATAAAAAAGAGGCTGTCCCAAGTCATCCAATGACCGAAGGAGCGCCTCTTTTTTGAACCTTTTGAGACAGCCTCAAGTGGTTGCTACTTACTAACCCCCACCATTCCATCTCCCACTTCACCATACAACCAACTTCCACCTATTCAGCCACCAACAAATTCAAAATAGCGGACCACTAATCAATTGGCGCCTTTCACCCGAATTTCCGTTGTGCGATCCTGAGCATCCGATTCCAGTTTTATGAAATAGGTACCCGTCGTGGTGGCCTTGAAGGGAATAGGTCCCGTCAGTTTCTCGTCGACGAGCACTTCCTTGCCATCAGGCCCGAATACCGTCAATTTTCTATTTACAACTACGGTATTGTCAAGTTCAGGTGTCGTATAAGCAGGAGGAATCTGAGAACTCACTATATAATCCTTGTTAATCATTACTGGTTTCATTTCTTCGCTGATATCGATCGTGTAATCCTTCCCTTCCTCCAACCCCAATTGATAAAAAAGTCCCCCGATCGAATTGCCCTTATATCCACTCTCCCATTTACTTCTTCCCCATCCGATCGCATATGCCTTATCTTTGGAGCTTCCATCCATTACCGTAAATGAGACGGCCGTGCTCACTTTTGTTGTTAGCTTTACCAAACACTCACAGTTGATTGTATAAGGATCCCCATTCCGAGTAGAAATTGAAAAATCCATATTAATGATTTCGGGTTCTGGATTAATCTTTACTTGATGACCGTGTATATAGATGTAGCGGTCATCTTTATCCGGAGGAGCCTTTGACTTGCTCACCTGCAGTAGTTGATAGCTAATCGCCCCTTTGGCTAGAACTATTAACGGATTGTCGGGAGTCGCCACTGCTTTGAAGTAGAGGTTTTCACCAATAGGAAATAGTTGATCGAATCGCCCTGCCCTAAGGTTAATTGGATGATCCGAATCCAAACCAGCCTCAACTAACTTGAGCGTAACTGTTCCCTTCTGCTGTTCTGTTCGTACCTTTGCATAAACGATACTATCTGCCTCTGCCGTAATTTGCATGGTACTAACGTTCCCTTGATTCAGGACAATCCCCTCTGCATTTGACAGTTCTATGCTAAACCCAGACTGATTTTCTCCAAACGCCTCTAACTCATATGTCTTATTCTTCTTCAATTCTGCTTGGATATATAAGGGCTCACCGGCATTAACACTCAGTGTGACTTCTTTCTTTTGAGCCGGGTCAAGCATCAGGGCATTCTTTTTTATCGTATCAATAGCGCTTGTTAAGACAGCTCCAGGTTGTCCCGGCGACGGCAACGCCGCTGGCCCAGCCGATGACTTCCCTCGCTCCGAAGCATGCAACGAAAGGCTGAGCAATGCTGCTGCCTCCCCACGACTTAGAGGTGCCTGCGTGTCGTCCAATATGGACTGCAACGATGCAGGGAGTATATCATGTCGGATGAATGTCAGTGCCCCTCCAGCCCAGTCCTGTTCATTTTGTTGCACAACCCCCGGAAAAAGCCTGCTTAGCATAACTGCCGCTTCCTGCTTTCTCACATACTGCTTTGGAGAGAAGTTCTCCTCGCCTGTCCCTTGGATAATCCCTGCTTTGTAAGCTGTTAAAATGTAGGGTACCGACCACACCTCATTACAATCCTGAAACGGCATGTTACCATCTGCGGCTGGCAAACCAAACACCATAACGACTAGCTTAGCGAATTGTTCTCTGGTAAGTGGTGAATCAGGGGAAAATTGTCCATCCGCTGTACCCTCAACTAACTTCTTCGCAGACAACTCTTCAATGTAATTTTTATACAGATAGCCATCTGGTACATCCTGATATTTACCTGTCTCCGCAAGCACCGAAGTTCCAAACATCAGCCCAGAACAAATAACCATGCCTACCATTCCAATCATTTTTTGCCTTAGAATCATTTCTCAATCTCCTTGTTGATCGGCTTATGTATTGGCAATTTCCGGTACAACATTTCAAATTATACCACATTTTTTTTGGTGGAATACGTTGATTTTTCATGATTCCAACATAAAAAAATGGGCTATTTCCAAGTAGATTCATCTACTTGGAAATAGCCCTTAATTGCCCTATCCTATTACCTTTTAAAGAGCAATCATTCTTAACAGCACGTCAACTCTCGGAAGCTGGTAGCCGCCAATTTTTTGCACATTTAGCACCATCAGACCGGAAGTGACCGATAAGTACGATGAAATCATTTCGTCCAAATCGCCATCCACTAGCTCACCTGCTTGCTGTCCTTCTCGGAATAAGGCTTTCAACTGCTTGACATAATTGTCCATGGAGTAACGCTCCATTAACTCCATGACCTTCTCAGGCACTCCATCCGAGATTCTCGCCTGATGAATCAGTAGAAAATAGTCCGTCCCGCCTTCATCCAACATGTCTTGCGTTAATGCTCTTATTTTATCAATCGGCGAGCCCGGAAGCTTGTAAACACTTTGCATAGCTTCATCCGAAGCCAACATCGCTTTTTCTACGAGTGTTGTGAAAAGCTCCTCTTTCGACGTAAAGTAATGATAAAGTAGTCCATGACTAATCTGTGCTTCAGCGGCAATCATGCTCATTTTCGTCCCAATAATCCCGCGTCTTGCAAAAACTTTAAGCGCAGCGCTCATAATTTGCTCTCTGCGTTCATCTCGAATCTGCAGCTGTTGTTCTTCATTTAATGGAGACAAAACATCCTTCACTCCTAACTTGGAATCAATCTGATCAGTGCTTCTTCTAAGGGCAGATCGTATTCTTTCAGCAGATCTGCGAGTAATTGCTGTCCTTCCTCCGATGACTCAAGAACCGACTTGACCATCTGGGGATGAAACAACTCATGCAGAGGTAATGATAACGAATTAACACCCCAGTACAAACCGAATAGTTTGAAGTTATGATTCGCCGTCCCCTCTTTCAAGATCAAATTCATATACCTGCTGCCAAAATCAACGCCCTTGAGCGGTTCTAAGCCAGCTTCATATCGGGCGCCGTCCCACTGCAAATCCACCGCACAATTTAACCACCAAGCAGGTGCAATCGCTTTATTTTGGATTTCACGTAGAAACTTTTGCTCGAAATGTGGCACAGGGTTATTTAGTTGCTCCTGCAGCATGGTGTCCAGCAGATCCACTTCTATGGCAGCAACTGTCATCCCTTGACCAAAAATGGGGTCATAGATGCAATAGGCATCTCCCAACACTAACAATCCGTCCGGCCATTTTTCCATTTTATCATAATGATGACGGTATAGTTCAGGTACACGAAACCCCTTTGGCGGAGCGATCGGTTCGAGCTCACTCAGGATCTCTGCAATCATTGGAGTAGGAAGCTGCGCGACCTCCTGTTCGAACGCATCGGCATCCGTTGGTGGATAATTCCCACCTGGTCGATACAGCAACACTTCTGCCACTTGGTTCTCTATAAAGGAGAATACTCCCGTGAATGTTCCGTTCACAGGTTGGCCCATGATATTGATCACATCCCATTTCTCAATTAGATGCTTCATATGGGCAGGAACGTTATACCGGCGTGTACTGTAGCCGATAGCTGCTTTCATCCGATCAGGGCGAGGTACATCATAGCCAAACTCCTTCAACCATTGCGTCAATTTCGAGGAGCGGCCACTGGCATCTACAACAAGATCTGCCATGTAATCATGCTTCGCGCCTAATCCCCGTTCACGGACTTGCACGCCTGTAACGGCAGTATGATCTGGCGTCGTATGCAGCCCAATGACATCATGCTCGGCTAGCACTCGTACATTGGGAATTTTCGTTACACGTCCACGTATCACCCATTCCAGCACGGCACGGCTGAACTTAATGTCGTTCCGCTGGTAGGGGAAGGCTACCGTTCCATATTGATTCATCATATGAACGGTTTTATTAAGTGAGCTTGGTGAACCAAGTGCCACCAGTTCTTCCTCATAGCCAGGAAAAAGCTGTTCTGTAATCATTTTACCACGCTGTGTGAACCTATGGGGATGAAAACCGTGCGGAGTCCCATTCCGATCTGCGGGATGCTGCGGAAATTCATCCTTATCGATAAGCAGTACTTCTTCATAATACGACGAGAGGACTCTTGCCGTCATTAAACCTGTCATGCTGCTTCCGATCACGATAGCCTTGCCTTCTTTTTCAATAAAATTCATAGGATTCACCTCAGGGATTTATTTGATTGACTCAATCAGTCAACAATAGATTAAACCATTATTTTCCTAAAGTCAATAAGCTATTTCCCTAAATAAATCCGTCGGTCGAAACAACCATCCCTGTCGGATTGAGCATGGTGATCGCCTTCCGCGCATACAACTAGGTTTAGATCTGGTAAATTTGGGGGTGTACATATGATTAGAAGCCGAACTTCCTCCTGATTGTCGTCGATGAAGAGCGGTATCCTCCCATCTACGAAAGCCCCGAGATTGGCGCTTGGCGGACTACAAATCTACCCGGCCACGAACGGCATTGCGAAGGATGCGTTTGATTCGGATATGTTCTGGCTACCGCCGAATACGGTGCCTACGATGGTCAACTACTTTCGCAAGGTACCAGACCTATTTACAAATGGAACAACGAACTCGCATACTTTTGCGGCCAGAACCATTTAAACAGACATAAGATCTTCTAATGCCATTCAATTTTGCATAAATATTTCATTGCAGAAGTAATCGCTTGAGGAAAAAGGAGGCCTTAGATCATGCCTGGTTCCCTACTCCAAACTCGCTTTTTTATTCAGTCTGATCCTATGGAGCAAGAGTTTCTTTACCGTTTACCTGAGACTTGGTGGAGCCGACCTTATGAATACGCCTGGTGCGCTTCCTTTATCGAGGAAACCGATATCGCTTTGGATGCAGCTTGCGGTCTCCCCCATCCGTTCAAATTTGTACTCGGTCGTAGATGTAAGCAAGCGTATGCCTGTGATTGGGATGCCCGGATGGTATCAACACAAAGTTTGCTAGCGTCCATTCGTTCGGAAATCAATGAAGAAGCAGCTGAAATTGTAAGCAAGGGTGACTACACGGAAACAATTCTAAGTCAAGCGAGCCTGACTCAACTTCCTTATGCTAACGGTTTTTTTGATAAAATCTTCTGTATTTCGGTGCTCGAACACTTAAATCCTGACGATATGCTGCTGAGCTTGGAGCAATTCAGAAGAACCTTAAAGGACGATGGACTCCTGATTATTACACTTGATTATCCTACTGTTGACTTAGGCATGTTTCAAACCATCGTTCACAATTCTGGCCTGGATTTCCTCTCCGAAACAAACTTCGATCTTCCTCCTAATGCGCTCCATACCGATTTATGGGGTGGATTGTATTGTTTTCGTGCTGTCCTGAAGAAGAGAGTGGTTGCTTAAGGGGGAATCTGGATGAGTTTTGATTATATTGACTTTTGGAACCAGAATTACAGCTTAGGGGGCAATTCCGGCAGCGGCTCCTATGGCTTATTGGCTGAATTCAAATCCCAAATTATCAATGATATGATTCAGAAGCACGCAATTACCACCGTCATCGAATTTGGATGCGGGGATGGCAATCAGCTTCAGACCATGAATTATTCGCAGTACTTGGGCTTGGATGTCGCACAATCTTCCATAACCTTGTGTAAGGAGCACTATAAGGATGACAGGAACAAAAGCTTCATGCTCTATAAGCCTGGCTTCCTTATTAACCGCGGATTTTTCAGGGCAGATCTCGTTGTTTGCTTGGATGTGCTCTACCATATTACGGATGAGCAGGATTTCTGCTCAACTTTAAATGATTTATTCCAATGCTCGAACCGATGGGTCGTTTTATATACAAAGATTACAACAGGACTAGAACCTCAGGAGGTACCTACTATTCTAGACCGGGATATTATGTCGTATTTAGCCAAGTATGCTGATTTTAAAATGACGGAAATCATTCGGCAGCGCCACCCTCATCTGTCTTCTTCCCACTTCATCCTATTGGAGCGCGTTTCTTCTTCTCTCTCTTGATCCATTCTGGATTCTCACACCATAAACGAAATAACAAAACTAAGATAGCTGATCAATTTGACAATTTTGATTGGCTGTCTTCTTTCGCCATTCAAGAGATTTGAATAATAAACCAATATTTGGAGGATAATAGGGAAAAATTAAAGGAGAGCTATGATCATGATATCCTCGCGGAATCCAATGTCTTATCCCCGGGAAACGATCAGCGCCAACCTGGACGAAAATGAAGCCTTGCTTCGGCAAATATTCGAGCATTGCTTCGATATCACCTTTCAACGGGTTGAATTGTCAGATAAATGTGGGATTCTTATGGTTTTCGTCGACGGAATGATCGATAAGGATGCTTTCAAATCGCCCTTGTTTCAATCATGGTTGTTGGAGAAAACCCACAAAGACAGTGAACCCGTCGACTATCCGATCCTAAAAGAGCATTTTGCCGTCGTTCGACCAATCCGCTACGAAAGTAGCATGCAAGAAATAATTGAGTCGGTTTTGCAAGCTTATTTGGCCGTATTCGTCGATGGCGAAGTGGAAGCGATGCTCTTGGACATGTCTGGCTGGGAGCATCGGGGAGTTGAAGAACCGGCCTCTGAGATGGCCATTCGCGGACCAAGAGAGAGCTTTACCGAGACACTTCTAATCAATACATCCCTTATACGTCGAAGAATTCAAACGCCAAAGCTAAAGCTCGATTCTGTCGTTCTTGGCACGTTTTCCAAGACGAAAGTTGTCATCGTCTACGTGGAAGGACATGTACAACCGGATTTGGTCGAGCTCGTTAAACAGCGAATATCCAGAATACGAATCGATCTCGTGCTGGATTCCGGCTATATCGAAGAATTCATCGAAGACAAATCTTTCAGCCCTTTCCCTCAAGTCATGAATACCGAGCGCCCAGATGTTGTTGCAGCTAATCTGATGGAAGGAAAAATCGCTATTTTAACCGACGGAACGCCTCAAGCTCTGCTCGTTCCAATGACATTCTGGACAGCTTTTCAAGCCGTCGAAGATTATTATGAACGGTTTCTATTTTCTACACTGATTAGGTGGACAAGGTTTATCTTGTTCTCTGTCTCCTTGTACCTGCCTTCCTTGTATGTGGCGATTACGACATTTCATCCGCAGCTGCTCCCGACAAACTTTTTATTGAGTATCACTTCAGCTCGTGAAGGGGTTCCATTTCCAGGCGTCATCGAAGCGCTTTTAATGGAATTTCTGTTTGAAGGTTTGCGCGAAGCGGGAATACGCCTGCCAAAAGCCATTGGTTCCGCCGTCAGCATCGTCGGTGCCCTCGTTATCGGTGAAGCAGCGGTCACGGCCGGAATCGTCTCTGCGCCGATGGTCATCATCGTCTCGTTAACCGGGATCGCGTCTTTTGCCATCCCCCGTTACAACATGGGGATTGCTTTTCGAATGCTTCGATTTCCGCTTCTTCTTATTTCGGGAGCGCTTGGCTTGTTTGGAATCGCTATGGGGACGCTCATCCTCATAGTCCACATGACCAAGTTAGAGTCGTTCGGTGTTCCCTTTCTATCCCCAATCGCTCCTTTTCAGCCGGACAAAATCAAAGACGTACTCATCCGCGCTCCTTGGTGGAAATTGGCTTCTCTTAAAGCATCGGTTATTGGAAAGCTTTCAAGGAGGTAAAATGCTGATTAAACGACTTGGCTTGCTAGCTGTCATTCTTCTTATATTTCCGTTAAGCGGATGTTGGGATCGCCGCGAATTGAATGACCGCTTATTCGAATTGGGTTCTGGTGTCGACCAGCTCGAAGAAGAAAAAGTATTGATGATAGGTCAGTTCATGATTCCGACGAAATCCGGTGAAGCCAGTAGCGGTGAGAAACAATCCTACTTTATTGAGACGGGGATTGGAAAAGACGCCTTCGATGGGCTCTTCGACATGCAACTAAAGTTATCAAGAAGAATAACTCGTGGACATCGCCATAACATCTACATCGGAGAAAAGATGGCAATGTCCGGCATCTCGAACTTACTGGACTCAGTAACCCGAGATCCAGATAGCCGATTTCGATCGGATATCTGGGTCGTAAAAGGGACGACCGCCCTCGAGTTTATGCAAATGTCTTTTCCCCTTGAGAAGATGCCGGCTATCGCTCTGTCTAAATTAAGAGAAATTATCGGCAAGAGAGTCGGTAACTCCGTACTGGAGATATTAATCGAGGAAAACGTTGAAGGAAGTGGTCCAACACTTCCAGCCGTTGAAATCATTTATGATCCGAAACTCCGTAAAAAAACGCTGCATGTATATGGCCGTGCGGTTCTTAACCGTAAACAACAGTTAGCCGGCTATTACAATGCAATGGAATCCGCTTATCGGTTATGGGTTGTTGGTGAAACGAAACGCATGCCGATCTCAGTAAACAAGTCGAACGAAAAAGGAACATTTAGCGTCGAAGTCCAACGTACGACATGCAAAGTGCTCACCGAAGTCAATGACGGGAAAGTTGAAATCGATGTCAACTTGAAAGGCAACGCTATCGTTCAGGAAAGCAATACAGCATTGGATCTTCGAAACGATGATCATTTGCTGACATACGAAGCAGAGTTAAATAGCCATGTCGAAACTGCCATTTTGGACGTTATTCAAAAAGCGCAGAAGCAATTCAAAGTTGATGTCTTTCATTTCGGTAAAGCGATCAGCAGGCAGCATCCAGATAAGTGGGAAGAACTGAATTCCGAGTGGGAGCAAGCCTTTTCCAATGCAAAAATCACGGTTCATTCCCATGTGAAAATCAAGCAAATTGGGCTTCAAGGGCCTCCTCCTAATATCAAATAAACCGCAAGGAGCTTGATATGAAGCTTACGAAATATCAATTTTTTTGGTTGTTGTTTTCGACGGAAATAGGATTGACTTACCTGCTAACGTTTGCCCCGATGTTCAAGGAGGCCAAACAAGGAGCACCGCTAGCGATGTGCCTGGCTGCTGTCGCATCTGTGTTGGTTACCTTTATCGCAGCCAAACTAAGCCTTCTCTATCCAGAGGAGACATTCGTTACATATGTACCTAGAATTGTAGGCAAATGGTTGGGCAAAACTATTGTCTTGGCTTATCTGCTTTTGTGGATTGTCCACGCCGGCTTCATCCTCCGCCAATACGCGGACTTCGTCCATATGACCTTATTCTCGGCAACTCCGTTATGGGTCCTTGTCCTGTGCATGGTGTTAGTTGTGATCTATGCGGTGCACGGAGGCCTACATATCGTTGGTCGTTGCAGCGAACTCATCGGGCCTTTCTTGCTCTTTAGCATCGTCTTGATTATGCTCCTAAGCATTCCAAATTTACGCCCATCGAGACTGCTTCCTCTGTTTCCAACTGAGGGTTGGATCGCCGTGTTAAAAGGAGGCGAATCGCCGGCTTCTTTTCTGAGCGAATCGTTCCTAATCGTCATGCTGGTTGCCTTTCTTGCAGATAAGAGAAAGGCGTTATCCTCCAGTTTATGGGGCGTGGGAGTTACCTGCATGATCCTTATGTATGGTGTCATCAATGTGTTGATGATACTGGATAATACCGTTCCCGCGAAACTTCAATACCCTGTATATTCGGTCATTCAATACATTTCCATCATGGAATTTATCCAAAACCTTGATATTTTGATGGTTGTAGGCACGATCTTTAGCATTTTCATCAAGTTATGCCTTTATATGTTCATGACCAGCTACGGAACGGCTCAATTGTTAGTGATTCGAAACTGGCGCAAAATGCTTTGGATCGTCGGAATAATTGTCTTCATCGTCGCACTGTACCCTCGAAGTGTGAACGAATCCCAAGAGAAGTTTCCACTCTTTTGGAAAGATGTCGCTTTTCCAATTTTCCTTTTCGCTATCCCGTTGCTGCTTTGGATCATCGGGAATGCCCGGCTTAGGATGAAACAATCCCAACAAACAAAAGTACCCTCCCCCTGAAAGGACACAAAGCGCGGAGCTCTCATAGAGCCCCGCGCTCGGGTCATCGATATAGGTTAATGCTTACGCTGCAACTTCAAGCTTTTTCCACCAAATAAGGGATGCCTTCTGCCCAGCCAATTTCTACTTTGGAGAGATACCACGTTTTTCCTCTGTCGTTATTCCCTTGAAAGAACAGATAAGTTCGCCCATCCTCATCTGCGAAGAAAAAGGGATGCCCTGATTCACTTTCATTCCAGCTTCCCGGCTGTCCACTCGGAAGTAGTGGCTCCTGGAACATCCTCTCCCACCGAATACCGTCTTGGCTAATTGCACAGCCAATTTGTTGAGGCTCGTTATTATACGCACCCGCATAGAACATATAGAGCTTGCCATCCCGCTTGTGCATAGCAGCAGCCTCAATACATTCCCCTTCCCAATCCAGCTCCGGTTTCAAAATAGACTCTGTACACCTTTGTGTCCATGAAGCTCTGTCGTAATCGGATTCCAGCGGTGCTGTCGCCACGCCTTGCATCTGAATGTCACCCTTCGGATCGCGAGTAGCGAAATATAGCCATAATTGATTATCATGTACAAGAACATCCGCATCAATCGCTCGGCCGTTGTTCCAGTCTCCGCTAGGCGCGAAGATTGGATTCGTTAGATTCTTCGTAAAAGTCAGGCCGTCATCCGATACGGCGTGACAGATGGCATCTTTAGGAAAATTGCCATAAGTCTGGTAGAACAAATGAACACGATCTTGAAGAACTATCGCCCCAGGTGCGCATATCCCTTTTGCTTCACACGCCTGTTCGATGGGAACTTCCCCGATTTTGACCCAATTCTCCATATCCGTACTCTCCGCTATGCCGATCCCCCAACGACCGTCAATGAACGGACCTCTGGAATAATACAACAGATATCTTCCTTGATAACGAACTACCGCGGGATCCTTGGCGTATGGGATACCTGCCGTCAAATCTGCAAATTTCAACGCTTTCACTCCTTAGTTTTTAATGAATTTCCACATATCTTTTGCCAAAAAAGCGGTATCTTTCTTCTCGTCGTACCATTTCAAATAGAACTCCTCTAACTTCGCTCCCCCTGACTTCTGCCACATATCCTTGGCATCCGTGAAAGCCTGTTCAACACCGTAAGACGAACCAGAAACAATCGCTTTGCTGTAGAAATCCGAAATCTTGGAAACATTCGTATTCACAACCTTGAGATCCTCTGGCAGCGCCGGCATATGCTCACCATATGTAATTGGAGCATACTGCACATCAGAGCTTAGGTTCGCTTCATTATTCTGCTTAATGAGCTCGATGAAATCTTTCTGCAGCGGTTGGCTTGCATCGAGTTGACTTGCAACACTAGCACACGGTTCCATTTCAATCTGCTGAAGCAGCAGTTGGAAATCGTTATTCCAAGATACTTCTTTGCTGAACTGTTGAATATCTTTCGGTACATAACAACCATTCGCATTTTTCGCAGAGTCGACCTCCGGCGTTCCATAGCGAAGCATTTCCCCCGTTGATTTCGATGCCATGAAATCAATATATTTCATCACAGCTTGCGGATCTTTCGCTTTCGCATTGACGACAGTTGTCATCTGCACAGGGTTGTTCACGCCAACAGCGAAGCGGCCGTATGGGGATTTCGGCAGCTTAATGGCTTTCACCTCTGCGTTAGGTACATTCTTTTTCAGCGGTTCATAGTAGGTAGAGTAGTTAAGGGGATCTACGGTACGACCGACAAAAATACCTGTTTTTCCGTTAATCCAATCCTGCAGTGCTTTCTGACCATTTTTATCCGTCAAGAAGTCTTTGTCCGCTAATCCCGCATCAAATAACCGCTTCTTGAACGTTACGGCTGCTTTGGCTCTTTCCCAATCGTGGACGAGTTTGCCGCCCTCTACAACCCATGAGACATCCTGAAACATGGTACTAATCGTACCGCCAGTTTCACCGCTTAGCGCAATCCCATAGGTATCCTTTTGGCCATTGCCATCCGGGTCATTCTCTGTAAAAGCTTGAGCTACTTTAAACAAGTCCTCCACGGTTTCCGGCTCTTTCAGCCCAAGCTTCTTTAACCAGTCTTCACGAATGAACAAAGCCTGGAAGCCGGTCAATTTCTGTACACGCCCGAATTCGTATTGTTTGCCGTCTGATTTCGTGCTGGCTTTCTTGAGTTCCGGGTATTTCTGCATTAACTCCTTATATGTCGTACTGTATTTCTGAATTAATTCATCAACGGGCATAATCTGTTTCTGCTGAACAAGTTGATCCCTGAAGTTAGCATCGAATTCTTCGATGACGTCTGGGGCATTGCCGGATGCGAACAAAATGTTCAGCTTCTGAACAGATTCGCCCCGCGGAATCGGCACATATTTAGCCGTTGCCGGCCCTGTTTCATTCAACCATTTCGTCCATCTGTTGTTATCGATCGTCCCCATCCCTTGCGGAATGTTGCCACGGTCATAAATGGTAACCGAAATGTTACCTTTCTTCTGGGCGGCTGCTGGTGTTTCCCCTTCTTTATTGCCCCCGTTATTCGAACATGCAACCAGTAGACATCCACAAGCTAATGACAAAGTGGCAGTCGTTACGGCTCTTCTTTTCCAAGTGTTCATTGCCCCCATACCCCTCTACGTGAAATTGAATTATCCTTTAATGGCACCAATCATAACGCCCTTTACAAAATGCTTTTGCAAGAACGGATACACAATCATAATCGGAACCACCATGACAATGATCGCAGCCGAATTGATTTCTTCCGGTGTCAGCCGAATTTGATCCGCAGCATCTGAACTATTCATTTGCGCAAGCATCGTCTGACTCTGAATCATTTGTTGAACCAATACGGATAAATTGTATTTTGTTGTTTCATTCATATAAATCAGGACATTGAAGAAAGAATTCCAATAACCTACGCCATAGAATAGCGCGAGCGTAGTCAAGACTGGCATGGATAGCGGAAGCACAATTTTGGTTAAATACATCCAATCTCCGCATCCGTCTATGCGTGCTGCGTCATCGAGCTCACTTGGGATATTTTCCATGAAAGATCTGAGTACTAACAGGTTAAAGGTACTGACCAATCCTGGGAGCCAAAGCGCCCAATAAGTATTTAATAAACCTAACTCTTTGACTGTTAAATACGTAGGAATCAGGCCGCCGCCAAAAAGTAATGTAAACACAATTGCAAACGTATACAATTTGCGTCCATAAAAATAGGTGCGCGTTAGCGGATAGGCTGCCAGAATCGTGAATGTCATGCTGAGCACGACCCCAACCCCTGTTATCTGGACACTGTTGAGAAAAGCGTGCACAATCGGTGTTCCCATGAACAGCTGCTTGTATGACTGCAAAGAGAAGCCAATTGGGTATAACGACACCCACCCGGAAGCCACAGCATGCGTATCACTGATAGATAAAGACACGATATGGATCAATGGAAACAAGCACGCAAGGGCTGCTATCGTAAGGCATACATAAAATACGAAGACCATGCTCCGTTCACTCGCAGATAATTGCATGATAAGCCTCCTTCACCATAATCCATTGCCGAATTTGCGTGCAATCCGGTTGGTGATGACGACAAGAATCAGACTGACGAAGGACTCGAACAAGCCAATAGCCGCCGATAAACTAAATTGAGAACCCATTAAACCAATCTTGTAAATATACGTGCTGATCACTTCCGAAATATTGGAAACCGTGGAGTTCTGCAGCATAAAGATCTGGTCGAAGCCAACCTCCATCACGCGTCCCATAGCTAAGATAAACATTAAAACGACCGTTGTGCTTATACCTGGCAGTGTCACATGCCAAATCTGCTTCCATTTGTTCGCCCCGTCCAAGCTTGCAGCTTCATATAAGCTTGCATCGATGGAGCTGAGTGCTGCTAAATACACAATGGCGCTGAAGCCGGCTTCCTTCCAAATACCAGATCCTACAAAAATCGAAAGCCATGACCCTTCATGATACATAAACGCGTAGGATTCTCCAAAGAGATACTTCCATAAGACGTTAACCGTTCCGGCTTGCTGAGAAAACACCGTAACGATAATCCCGGCGACAATAATCCATGAAAAAAAGTGAGGCAAGAAAATAAGTGTCTGTACGATTCGTTTAAACCACATTGCTCTAACTTCATTAAGCATGATGGCTAACAGGATGGGAAATGGGAAGCCGATGAAAATCGATAATAAACTTAACAAAAGCGTGTTTCTAATAATCTGAATAGTGGCTGGCGTGCTGAATAACACACGGAAGTTCTCAAGCCCCACCCAAGGACTGTGCATAATACCATCGCCAAAATTGTAATGTTTAAAAGCCATTATACTTCCAAACATGGGCACATATTTGAAGGTAATAAAAAAAACAATAATCGGCGCAAACATGAGATATAACGGAATGTTGCGTCTCCAGATGGCGCTGCGAATCATGCTCACCTCCTTCATTCTTGATGCCCCAGTATCACCTGCAGGTACTTTCCTGAGCACTCTTACAATATACGTTAACGCTCGCTGATGCTTCAATTTGCATTTTTCCTCGATAAACAAAAGTGTTACTAAGACGTAAAAACCGCCCTTCTAGGCATGAAGGGCGGTTCCATTCAATAGGCAATAAACAATTTTCCCCGATAATCATGTTTGTACATGGGCTTGATTCAGCTTACGGAACTCGCCTGGAGTAACCCCTTCGCTTTTCTTAAAGGTCCGAATGAACGAAATGACCTGAAGATACCCCACGTACTCGGCGATGGACTGGACGGAATCCGCTGTATGGATCAACCTTCGTTTGGCCTCCTCGACCCGAATGTGAATCAGGTAATCGACGAAACGTTCGCCTGTCTCCGCCTTGAACAGCTTACTCAGCACCCGGGAGGGCAGCTCAAATTTCTCACTTAAATAATGAAGGGACAAATCCGGATTACTATAGGCTTCTAGCAGATAGGACTTAATTTCACTGATCAAAGAGTGATAATCTTGGGTATTCTGCCATTGCTGCATGGATGCAACAAGCTCATTAAGATACGATGCCAGGCCCTCCTGAATCTCATCGATGAGATCGTAATGCGTCAATTCAGACATTGCCTCTGCTGAAAGCTGCAGCGACCTGTTGCTCTCTCCTCGATCCGGCATATCCTGCTTCAATTTCTCAAGTTCATCAAAGATGTATTGAATGACATCGAGGACTTTCTCCCGTGGAAATTGACCGTTTTTCATCTCCGCAAACATGTCATCAAGATGAGCTCGCCAGCCCGGTTCTGCTGCTCTGACCGCTTTCACTAAAGACTTCACAAATTGTAACTGTCGGTACAAATCACCGCGAGCATGCTGCTGCGACTCTCTGGCATAATAGATATTATTATAACCTTGAACAGTCCGGAATTGCCCGGCTCTCAGCGCATCTTGGTACGAATGGCTGATCTCCTCTGCCTCATTCGCTTCTGTCCCCACATAAATGGATGCCGTAAACTGTAAATTCAATGAAACCCAACTTTTCACAGCTTGGGCAATGGTATCAACGGATGAATAGGACTGATCCGGGTGGACATATAGGATCGCAACCAACTGGTCGGCTTCCTTCCACTCGAACCAAATTGGCACCTGTTCACCTTGCGCAATTTCTTGTATCACCCCATGAATCACAAACTTCGAATGGAGTAGTTGCTGCGAAAATCTTGATAATTATCGATTTCGACAATCATGACAATGGACGACTCAAATGTCTCTGGGAGTTTCAGTTGATCAGCCTCCAGCATCCATTCATCTGGACTCAATGAGAAATTGCCTTCCAGAAGCTCGTAGAACCAATATTTTTTGCGAATCGATAAATCCTCTTGATATCTCTTTTCGTACTGATGTGAGTTTTCCACTAAATTATCTAGAGCAGAAGAAATGAACTGAAATTCGTCATGCGCCGTTTTTTTACCCATCGACAAGCTTCTTTTTAGCGTATAACGATCAATTCGAATCATGATTTCTTCAATCGGCTTATAGTTTCTATGAGTAATGTAAGTTAAAAATAAAATACCAAGAAGCATCAACCCGAGAACAGGCAGCATCCACGCTTCAAAAAAAACAGAAAGCAAGCTCGCTTGCTCTAACGGAGGTACTTTGACCTCAAGTGTCCACCCCGTATAGGGGGATTGCACACTGCTGGTGCCCCAGGTATCCGACTTTGAACTTTTGGCTGGTAAATTCCGTTCAAAGAACGAAGCGCCATCAGCCCCCGCTAATTGAATGGAGTCGGCAGCGTTCGCCTTAATCGTCTGCAGCATGCTGTTAAGGGAACCCACTTGAATATTAATCACGACTACACCGCTCGGTACAGATGACGTAATCGGAATTTGCTTGGCGAGCGAGACCACTTGACCTGGACGTACTTCGCCGAGAAATTGATTGTAATTGCGCGGAGACGTCCATTTGCTGCCCAAAGTGCCATTAAATGCTTTTTGCACAAAGTCGGCATCCGCAAATTGATTGAGCTTAAATATGGAATTATCTGTGATTACTTCATTATTTTCTTTCTTGTATATATACACGTCTCCAGCAAAGGGAAACAGCGTTTTCAGTTCGTTTAACCGCTGCGTAATTTCGTATGCAGCGAATGGTGACGTCAGTTCATGCGAGTTATAATAATTTCTAATCCATTCGTCGGTCAGCATTTGTTGAACGATATAATTTTCAATGGTTTGGAAGGAGGAATCCACGACATTCATCACATGAGCGGTAAAAACATCGTTCGTATTTTGAATTCGTTCTTTTGTTTCTACATTCCATCTGTAATAAAACGCCATGCTGAGAATCAATACAACAAATACGAAAAACGGCATGTACGATAACAGCAGACGGTAAAACCACTTTCTTTGCATGGTCTTCCCCCTATAACGGCAGTTAGAGTAACTTATAACTAAAATAAATTCTCCATAAGTTACATAAACTCCTTCCAACAAAAACTTACTTAAACAGATATACCGCTTGGCTTGGCAGCTCCAGACAATTTAATTGTCCTCCATAAACGGCACCACCATCAATACCGATAATCCGATTCACACCAAAGTAAACATGAAAGTTGTCTGAGTTGCCATGCAGCGTATCTGTGGATGTGTGGCCGAAGATCACGATTTTTTTACCGGAATATCCCGTATGAAATTCATCTCGAATCCACATCAATGTATGCGGGTCCGTTTCGGAAACAGGAGTTCCTGGCTGTACACCGGCATGTACAAAGACATACTCATCCATTTCCATATAGTGCTCAAGATTCGTTATGAATGCCAAGTGCTGTGTTAGAATTTCCGATTGCAGCGTTGGTTTTATGAACGTTTCTGCCTGTTCATCGACCGCGAAATCAGCTTCGGTAAACCCATAGCTTCTAAGTGTCATATCGCCGCCGTTAATTTGCGCCCATCGCTTCCAAGCGCGCTCATCCTCTGTCGTTAATGCTTTAATCATTAAGTCCTCGTGATTACCTTTGAGTACGAGCGCTCCGGCTTCTTTTAGAGCAATAACTTTATCTATGACTCCCTTCGCATTCGGACCACGATCTACATAATCACCAAGCAGAATCAGTTGATCCTTTGCGGGATCATACCCAGCCACTTCCAGCAATCCTTCGAACTTCTCGAGCTCCCCATGAATATCGCTGATGACAAGCATTCTTTCCATCTCGTTCTCCCCCTGATGTCTGGTTTCAATTTTACTAGTATAAAATGAAAAGATCCTATCTGCAATTAGCTCGGGATCTAATAGCCCTCAGCGTGAGAAACTCTTGATTTTCACCGTTTACCGGATGCAGCACAAATAGACCACAAAAAAGGTTGATTCAGCCTAATATTTAAGTTGAAATCGCTTACAAATTCTTTGTCTATCTAACTATAATTTTTATGTAAGCTTGTAAGTACTAGGAGAAAGGGGCGGATAGGATACTGTACTAAGAACGAACTGTTCAAATTAGATGTTTTGCAATCGTATTGAAATCATGGGATAAGAAGGTGTCGTGAATGAAGTGGCTTTTATCCATATTGTCGTTAGTCCTCATTAGCTTAACTTTACTCCCGGTTACACATGCGGAGAATGACGACGTTCATGTAAACCGAACTTCAATGGAACAACAGTCAGAGAAGTTTAATGATTTATTTGATTTACCGCAGGATATGAAAGACAAATTTGACGTTATGATTCGAGAAAATGTGTTTAATGGCGTCTCGGACCATACGTTTGGATTGAACGAGAAAATGAATCGGGCTCAGTTTGCCAAGGTTGCTGCCATTATCTTTGCACTGCCGATTCCTACCACTGTTACACAATCGTCGTTTGCCGATGTGCATGCTGATGACCCAGCTAACGGCTATGCCCTTCCCTATATCGAAGCATTAAGATCAGCCGGGCTTACGAACGGCGTCGACGCGGATGGCAAGCTGTACAACCCGGCGGGCCAGGTAACCCGTCAAGAGCTAGCTGCTTTCTTGATCCGCGGGCTGAAATGGAAGGATTCCGGGATCACACCGACGACAGACAGCACAGTAGACGACTGGGCGAAAAGCTATGTCACGCTGGCGATTCAGAATAAGCTCATGACGAATGTAGCCGTCGGAAGCTTCGGAGGTCAAGCTCCCTCCACTCGTAAGACGCTAGCGCTAGCCAGCTTTGAAGCGAGACTTGCCTTCCAGACTCATGCGAGCCCTGCCTCTGGCAGTCCAGCTGTTGCTCAGCGTTTACCTCCTGGCATTACCGTGCTGCCCACAAAGATTGAACTCGATGAATCGGTTAATCTTAGTGCTGGGGATAACTATTATGACGCCGATGGAAGAGTTTCGACAACGGGGCAGTCGCCGGTGATCGGCCTGAAAGTGACGGGGCCGGATAATTACGAGTTTACCCTGAGCCAAATTGAAACTCTATACAACAGTGGTTATTTGGATATATCGGCTTCAGGAGGCCTTGTACTCGATAACCCCGTTATCGGTCAAAGCTATACCGGACTTGGTAAAATTGTCATTAAGGAGGTCAAGTCTGAGGGAGATGCTTCAATCACAGCTAGCCTTACTCATGTTGGCGATGCAACCGCGAGTCAAACCATTAAAGTCACACCAATGCGCATTCCCACGAGCATTGAAGCTAATACCAAGGATATGGTTGTACTCGCAGAGAATGAACAGCCGCAAGGATTCGCTTTTACAATTAAAGACCAATATGGAAAAGCATTCAGTGCAGCATCCGCTCTCGATAGCACGCCATACATGATCGAATATAAGCTAGAAAGGGTTTCGGGTGGGCCAAGTTTGCAAAGCGCCGGGGGGATTTTTGCATCTCCATGGGATGAAGCCAGTTCCGCCGATTCGGACGAGCACATCCTAACTTGGCAGTTGCCTGTAGACAAAAGCGGTGATCTGAATAAATTTATGTTCAAACCAAACCAGAAAGCGGTAAGTCCAGAAGGCTCACATTATACACTCACAGCTGCCGTAATCAATAAAAATACCGCTGAATCGATCGCCTCGGCTACTGCTGATTTAGCAGTATATAACTGGAAGGATTACGATCCCCTCATGAAGTACGAGTTGGATATGCTTGATGATCATTTTGCCGCAGGAAAATATTTGTTCGACCGCAAATTAATAAGTAGCCCGGATGATGTTGCAACGATGAATACGAAATATGACTATTATGGAAAAGAAATCAACATTATCGCTTCTGACGACAAGAACAGAAGAATCGAAATAACGAAGGTACGCAAAGATGATAAAGGCAAGCCGATTTCCGTCATTCAACAAGTCTCAACCGATACAAACGATTCCATTTTAGCCGCCCCAAGCGTTAATTCATCAGGCATTCCCGTGTATAAAGCGTATGGCATCCAACCGACGGAATTATTTAACGTCAACGTAACCTTCTACACACCAAGCGGATTAAAAACATTAACGAAACAACAAGTGACAGTCGACACTGGCGAGCCGGTAGCCAAAGCGGTAGCGTTGAAAAATACAACCCTACAATTCAACTTAAATACCCTTTATACCATCCTTAAAGCAGACGGAAAATCGGAACAGATAAAAGGCTCCGACTATCTCGAAAGTAACCCCTATGTGTGGGAACTTCTTAAGTTTAGTGACAATAATGGTCAGAGTGTGAAAACCGAAAGTGGTTTCTTTAAATATTTTATTCAGTCAACCGACCAATTCGGCTACAAATATCAGAACACCAGTGATGGTCAAATCACGGATTTCGTAGATAACCTTGATAGGCTGAAAGTTCAAGTGACCATTGATACCGATAATAAATATCCACCTAAGTGGAGCGTCAATGATGAGGCATTAAAGGATAAAATTTGGATTGATGACCAGTTCCGGCTTCATTATGAGCCTGCTGCCCGGAAATCAGATGGGTCCATAGACTATTCGAAGAAAAATTTGCAAAGCTTCAGCATCGAGCTCATTACTCCCTCCATGCAGCGGGCATGGTGTAACGTTACATTAGGTTATTAAGAAATTGAAAGACGCCCTCTCCCATAGCGAAAGGGCGTCTTTCTCTTCTTTGGTTGCTACAATTGAGACCATTTCTTGAATTGATACAGGAAAAATTGCAACGAAAGTATCAACATAGCGAAAGCTAATCCTGATACGATTACGATATAAGGATAAACTTGGATATACTTTGCTCCGTAAGCAATCATCGCGCTCCACTCGCCAGTCTTCGTCTGATAAATAAGGTAGGGCACCTCCCCTGGCACTAGCTTATCTACCATCACCAACGTTTCTGAACCTCCGATAATAATATTGAAAATCGCCAATTGTCCCATAAGGAAGAGCACAAGGATGAATTCGCTTATCGCCATATAAAGCAACTCAAGTCGCATGCTGGAAAAGATATGCTTTAAGATCCTGTGCACGGGCGTCCCGCCCATCAAACGAGATGCGTCTACATAAGGTTTCTGATTGAAAAAGCGAGCTCTTTCCGCAATCTGGTAAGCTAGAGGAAAGACGCCTAGGACGGTCACCATGACGAAAAAGACAATCGTAAACAGCAGAAGGTTGTGTGGATTCGCTTTGTCTATCTCGTTTAAGCCAAGCCCGAAGAACATGCCTGCTAGCGGCGGATACAGAAACAAGAACGCTGGCACGGCAGAGATGACCCATTGCATGGCTCGCAACGCCCCGGCTCCTCTACCCGTCGTCCCCGACCACATGCCAAGTGGGACAGCAAATATAAATCTTAAAGCCGTTAATAATGCGGCATTCACCAATGTGTATTTCAAGCCATTCAGTAGTAAACTCAGAATATCAAATCCTCTATGGTCGCTCCCAAGAAGATAAGTAGCATTCGGTGAGAAAGGGGGTGTACTGAAAGTCATTTTACCGTTGATAATTTCCGTGTGCAAGACGACTTTATCCGCATTCGTAAGACCATGAGGTTTCAGTATCCCGCCGAATACCGCTACTAAAATGATGAATACAAGTATTGCGCAAGCGAAATAAAACGGTTTCGTGGATTTCCTTTTCATGGTCATGCCCCCTCCCTGTTCTGCACGACAAAGAACTTGCCGAGCATCGCATAAAGGATGTGAAAAAGAATGGCCAGAGTCGCCAGAACGATGCAAAAGATCGGTGTGGCGCTTATATTTTGCATTCTTGGACTTACAATGTATCCGCCAAGTCCAAGAATATCGCACATTGCTTCTGCCACTGCCATGCTTGCAAGCGCCAAAGTCGTCGCTTTGAGCAACACAGTCAGCAGGTCGACCCTAATATTCCGGACAATGTGATGAACTAGAACTTCCTTCCATGTCAATCCTTTGGCAAGCGCCGTCGTGATGTACTCTTGCGTCATCTCGCGTTCGATCGCCAATCGCAAAGTACCGTAAATCAAGACCCCAGGTATGAATGCGATCGCAAGAAACGGTATCATGAACGGAATATGATTGCCGTAATGCGCAACCAGAATAACGTTTCTTCCTGTCATTCGAGTCAAGTAAATGGATATAAGCTGAATGAGCACAATCAGCAGGAAGTCCGGGAGCCCGCTCAATACGGCGTGGATCGAATCTATCAATCTCCCTATCGCCCGCCACATCGAAGCCAGAAGTGATAGCAAAACAGACAAGAACACACCAGTGATTAGGCCAGGTATTAGGTAAGTGCAAGTGCGGGCGATCGTTTTCTTTAAAATACTTGTTACGGAAATCTCATAATCTCCGGTGCGAATTATCCCTAAATTACCAAGTGAGTAGGCATGTAAGGAGTCCTTGACGGAAACCCAATAGGTTTGAAATGAAATACCTGATTCCTGCAATCTGTCAGGAACCACATGAATGAAGGCTTTATTAACATGGCTCATTAGAAATACGACTGCTATTGTAAAGAGGCTAAGTAAACCCCACTTCATAATGACTCTCATTATGCTCAAACTCCTACGTATCTATATTTGGATACTAATAGGACAATTGGCGCCTTCTATGTGTGACATAACCAGCCGCCAATAACGAAATAACGGCAGCGAGAATACCCGCTGCCGTTGTTTTACTGACAATAACCTGCTAACCTCGATATATAGGAGCTCCTAAAGGTGCTGAGCGCGCTCCCCCATCCACGGTAATTTCTGCTCCTTGCACGAAAGATGATTCATCGGAGGCTAGGAACAATACCGCACTGGCTATTTCCTCTGGATCGCCCATTCGGTTAAGCGGTATTGTACGCGCCTGTGAACCCTCAAGCTTCGCGGTTTCTTCAGGCGTCGATTTTTTCCAAATCGGGGTGCGCGTTGCCCCTGGCACTACCGTGTTTACACGGATGCCCCGCGGCGACAACTCGGATACCAACACTCTTGCCATGCTGCTGATGGCTCCTTTACTCGCCGCGTAAGCGGCTCTTCCAGGCGCACCGTCTGTTGCTCGCGTTGAACCGGTCAAGATAACGGAAGCCCCTTCCTTCAGATACGGCAGAGCGGATTGTACCGTGAAGAAGGAACCTGTCACGTTAATTTTTAGAACTTCATCGAAAACCGCAAGCTCAGTACCTCCTAAAGGTGTAGCAGACGAAATGCCGGCATTCGCGTATACGATGTCTAGTCCTCCGAAGGTTGCGACGGCATTGGATAATGCATGATCCATGCTCTCAGGATCTGTTGCATCCGCTTGAAAGGCAAGGACACTCGGACCAAGTTCAGCTGCTACCTCATTTAACGTCGTTTGATTTCGGCCAGTAATTACGACCTTCGCGCCTTCTGAGATGAAAAGCTTCGTGGTTGTCAAACCAATCCCGCTATTACCTCCTGTAATTAAAGCCACTTTGCCATCAAGTTTTCCCATTTCACCACTCCTTTGATCCGATGTGTATCCGATTCCCTACCTTCTATAACCAGTTACCAAGCAGAAGCTCCACCGTCAACCGCGTAGTTAACACCTGTGATATAGGCCGCACGATCTGAGGCAAGGAAAGCCGCGAGCTCCACAATCTCTTCAGGTTGACCGAATCGCTTCAGTAGCGTCTTACTAGTTATCGCATTTCGGGCTGCTTGGTTGTCACCAAGGTCGCGGTCACTGGCCGGGGTCAAGACAGGCCCCGAACTGATCGCCACCGCGCGAATCCCATGGGGTGCGCCTTCAAGCGCGAGCTGTCGCGTCATGCCGATAACCCCTGCTTTCGCTGCACAGTGCGCGATCATCGGCGGGGTTTCGCCAGCGATCATGCCGGCTACGGACGCGATGTTGATGATGACTCCCCCACCTCGCTTAACCAGGTGCGGCCATGCGAACTTGGACACGAAGAAAGGGATATCGAGTTCACCGGTTATGGTCGTCCGCCAGTCTTCAATAGAGAAATCAGGCATAGGACCGAAGCGCTGCATAGCCGCGTTATTGTAGACCACATCGAGTCCGCCGAACGCTGCCGCCGCTTCTTGAACGAGCTGCTGGGCCTGTTCGGGGATCGTGAGATTAATCGGTGCGATGCCCTTCATCTCACCGCCGGAGCGACGAACAAGTTCTACTGTCTCGTTGTTGGCATCCACATTGATGTCGCACCCAACGACCTTTGCGCCTTCTCGCGCAAAAACCTGCGCCGCGACGCGGCCCATTCCACCTCCAGTGCCAGTGATCAGCACTACTTTCTTGTCAAGTATTCCTATTGATTGATGGCTAGTCATCGATTCTCCTCCAATGTTTGTAAATCATCTGCAAAGTTTAATATTGTATTAATTTCTCAAAATCATTCATTCGACAATCTATGATTGATAACGATCGGATTACCTAATACAAGCATGATCTATGAAGATTTGGCATATAACGTACGACAGTGAGCGCAATACGAACGTGGCGGAAGTGTTATTTCAATGCCTATGTATTATTTTAGAGGAGCGTTTTTATGACAAAACCATGGTTTTATCGTCTTCTATTCTCTTATTTGCCTGTCTTTTTCATGATTACTTCCGTCCTCATTGTGCTTATTATTCTTTCCATCAGCCAACTGTCCAAAAGAGAAGCTGAAAATGCAAATAAAACATATGCTTTACATATCATGCAGTCGGTGGACTATACCTTGAAGACGATAGACGAATATGTCATTAAGGAATTGCAGACAAATCAGCGAATTGACCAGTTCTTTGACAACAAGTTGGAGGGAAATCCTTATTACTCGGCTTATGAAATCACAGAATTAATTCGGGGGATGATGAATTACAACAAGTTCATTGATTCCGTTTATTTTTACAGAGCTGCAGATCAAATGGTCATTAGTCCCAACACAATGATAGCGGCAGACCGTTTCGGCGATAAAGGGTTTATAGATGAGATGATGAAGAGCCCTTCGCAATATGAACTGACAAACCAGCGAGTCTTCAAAGAATTTACGGAGATGGATGGGCGTAAGGTCGTCATTTCTTTAGTACGAAAGTTTCCACTGTTATCCGGGCAAAAAGGCTTCATTGTCGTCAATATCAGTATGGATTCTATTGTAGGAATGATCCGTGATATGACCAATTCAAAGATCAGCTTCATCCAAGTCTATGATCCCGCAGGCAATCAGCTGTTAGCCTCCGGAAATACACATGCAGCTTCAGGATCTAGGCAACGAGGGTCTGAGCTCACCCGTATCCATTCTGGCTATACGAACTGGGAATACCGCAGTGGACTCAACGATGAATATTTGTATACCTTCACCTCTGTCTTCTCTTATGTATGGATTGGATTGGGGCTGGTTATGGTTGTTCTTGGCGGTGTCTGGATGACCTATGTGACGCATCGTAATTACCAGCCGATTGAGCTAATTATGTCGCGTATCCGCACCTTTTCCGATCTGCAGCCAATGAGTATCGAGGGAAAGAAAAAAGATGAATTCCAGTATATCGATCGCGCCATAAGCAATCTCATGGAATTATCCAGCCGCTACGAGAAGCAGCATGAGGAAGATATCGTGTTCAGGCGGAGGCACTTTTTCAAAGAATGGCTGGAAGGCAGCCGCACAGTCCATTATGAAGACTGGAAGATCGAGATGAATCGGCTGCACTTGCCTTCTGGCTTCAGTCAGCTAGCCGCAGCAGTCATTGAGATGGATAAATACATGGAAATATGCCGAATGTTCTCTCAGAAGGATCAAGAACTTCTGAAATTTGTACTAAGTCGTGTCGTTTATGAAACTGCTGAATCACTTGGCCTCACCGTGTGGGCGGAATGGATGGCTACTCATAGGCTTAGTGTTGTGATATTTGCTGAAGAGAATGTGAAAAGCAGTGAGAAACATGCAGCCAACCTGTGTGAAAATATTCGCTCCTGGGTCGAGCAGCATCTGCCTTTTCGCATTACTTTGGGTGTCGGACATATGGTTGGACAAGTACAGGAGCTGGTTCATTCCTATGAGGCTGCCATCTATGTGCTTCGTTTTAAATCAACCTTAGGGACGAATAGGGTTTTGTACCACTGGGAAGCCGAAGCGTCCGAAGAGAAGGAAATGTATAAGCACTTGCCGCTGATTAAATCACTGGCTCAGTCGTTTCGCTTGGGGGACAAGGGTTGGAAGCTGGCCCTGGAACAAATTTTCACCGAATTAAAAGTTGGTTTATTCTCCTACGATGAGATCCGAAATCTCATGAATTACTTTGCTTATTATTTACACCGAGAGATGATGGAGCTGTCGACCGAGTTGCAAGAGTCATTGCAAATCGCTCTGCCCAAGCTGAACGACGCTACCCAACAGTTCGATACGATTGAAGAACTATATGCCGATTGGTTTCACTTATTAGAAGAAGTCTCTCAGCAGATGGCTGGTATTCGCGAAGTCAGAAGCACGCATGCCATCATGAGCCAAATCCGTGCCTACGTGGAAACCCATTATTCAGATCCTGAGTTGTCGCTTACCTCGCTAAGTGAGCAATTTCAGCTTCATGGCTCGCAGATCAGCCGTGCATTCAAAGAGGAATTCGGGGAAAAATTCGTCGATTATCTCGTTAAGATCCGGATGGAACAAGCACAACTTTTGCTCCAAAGCAGTCGTTACTCCGTCCAGGACATCGGAATTAAAGTCGGGTACACACATGCCATCTCGTTTATTCGCGCTTTCAAGAAATATACGGGTGTTACGCCTGGCGATTATCGGAAGTAATCGCAACAACGCCATTCATCAAGAAAAGTATATCGTTAATTGTTGTTTATTCACCTCTGCACGAATTCACTCAAGCCTTGTACAGCAAGGGTTTCAAGAGAGTTTATACTTTAATTCATGTATATTGAGAATGGCTATCCTTCTGAGGTACATTGATTCCATCGACGGCAAAGGAGCTACTAGATGGTTCAATCTATCCACGAAAGGAGGTGCCACTGAGTGCCACAAACACCGCTAGATAGTACGCAATCAGCCCCCATCATGACAACTCGAAGATATATTCGCCATACTTCCAAGTTGCTGCAGCCCCGTCGACGTTTCAAACAAAATATGCCTTTATTGATTATGTTTGTGCCGGTTATTGCTTACTTCATTATCTTTCGATACTTTCCAATACTAGGTAACATTATTGCCTTCAAGAACTATAACCTGATGGACGGCATCTGGGGAAGCCCATGGGTTGGCCTCAAACATTTCAAGGCACTTTTCACCCAACCCCAGACCCTGACCATCATCCGTAACACCATCACTTTGAGCTTGTTAAGTATCGTTGCCGGCTTCCCTTTTCCAATCATTATTGCCATTCTTTTGAATGAAGTTCGTGCCATACGCTTCAAAAAGATTGTTCAGACGCTGATCTATGTGCCTCACTTCTTCTCATGGGTTATTGTCGGAGGCATTGTCGTTACGATATTCTCCCAACAATCTGGTATCATTAACAAGCTCTTAGAGCTATGGACGGGACACACCACTGCTTTCTTGTATCAGGAACACAGCTGGATAGCGATCTTCCTCGGTTCTGGGATCTGGAAGGAAGCAGGCTGGGGAGCGATCATCTATCTGGCAGCTCTGACCTCAATCGATACGCATCTATACGAAGCTGCCAGTATCGACGGTGCATCCAAATGGAAGCAGATCCGGCATGTCACGCTGCCCGGTATTCGCAGCACGATTATTCTCATGCTGATTCTGAGTATGGGGAACGTCATGGAAGTCGGATTTGATCATGTATACACACTTCAAAATGCCGCTGTTTCGGATGTCTCAAACGTCATCAGCACCTATATCTTTATCGTAGGTGTCCAGGGAGGACAGTTCAGTTTGACTACGGCAGTTGGGTTATTTGAATCTCTGGTCGGCTTCTTCTTCGTCGTCCTTGCGAATCAACTTGCCCGTAAATTCGATCAAGGACTGTGGTAAGAAAGGAGCCTCCCCCTCATGAAATCAACATGGGATGAGAAAGTCTTTTATACAATCAACTATATGTTCCTAGGACTTGCAGCCTTAAGCTGCATCCTTCCCTTACTGCATATCATATCTCTATCTCTGAGCAGCTATCAGGCAATTGTATCCGGGCATGTAACTCTCTGGCCGCAAGGTTGGACAATTGAAGCGTATAAAGCCTTATATAGTGGCACAAATATGGTAAAAGCTTTCCGCAATAGTATCGTTATAACCGTTGTAGGCGTTGTTCTCAGCATGTGGTTTACCATCATGGCGGCTTATCCGTTAGCCAAGAAATACTTCTATGCACGTCGCTTTTTTACACTGGCTATCGTATTTACCATGCTGTTCGGGACGCCACTCATTCCTCTTTTTCTGATTGTAAAAAGTCTCGGCTTATTGGACACTTACGGCGCAATTTGGATGCCGGGACTGATCAGCGCTTTTAATATGCTTGTACTTCGGACCTTCTTTATGAATGTACCTGAAGAGCTTGAAGAGGCAGCACGTATGGATGGTTGTGGCGAATGGCGACTTCTTACTCGGATTATTCTCCCTCTATCCCTCCCAGTCTTGGCAACATTAACTTTATTTTATGGCGTCGGATATTGGAACTCCTTTCTACATGTACTCATGTTTATCAATGACAGCACTCGGATGAACTTGGCGGTTATGATTCAACAAATGGTTGCCAGTCAATCCATTCTTCAAGAACTTAATTCCGTGAGACCGGATGATTTGCAGCAAATGACACCAGAATCCATCAAATCGGCCGGTGTGATCGTACTCATTGTGCCTATGTTAATCGTCTATCCTTTCTTGCAGAAGTATTTTGTAAAAGGGGTTATGATCGGCGCAATTAAAGGATAGGACAATAGACCTTGAAAACGAATTATCTAAGGGGGTATTTCCATGTTTAGGGTACTTAAGGGTCATCGAAAGGCAATACTATCCACACTCGTCTGTGTCGCTGTTTTGGCGGGCTGCTCCACTCCCAAAGTCGAGGATCCAGGGGCTGTATCAAGTCCAGATGCGAGCCCGGCAGCCGAATCTGCGAAAAGAGGAGCGATAAACGTTTCCGTGTATGATCGGGGGAATATTCCACCAGAGGAAGGCAACTGGGATAAAAACCGTTGGGTAGATTGGATCAACAAGAACGGTCCCGTCGATGTTAAATATACACCCGTTCCCCGCTGGGAATCGTTCCCGAAATTTAATGCCTTATTTGCCTCAGGAAGTGCACCTGACTTGATTCTCGAGTATGATGCCAATTACAGGAACAGCTGGTACTCACAGAAATTGCTGATGCCGATTGATGAAATGGTTGACAAATACAGCACAACCTACAAACAAATTCTCGAGAAGTACCCCCTGCTGCGTAAGATTGGAACCAAGGAAGACGGCAAATTGTATGAAATTGGACGTTTAAATGTCGTTGCACCACATCATCGTCTTTTAATCCGTGAGGATTGGCTCCAGAAGCTGAACCTGCAAGTCCCTACAACGACTGAGGAATTGTATAATGTGGCCAATGCATTCGTGAACCAAGATCCAGACGGCAACGGTAAAAAGGATACGTTCGGTATCAACCTGAGTGGTGTCGGTTTCTCCGTGATCAGCCATATCTTCGGACGTTCGATCGATTGGGCCGAACAAAACGGGACATTTGTTCATGATTGGGAGCGTCTTCAAGCATCTGTCGAATTCCAGAAGCGACTGTTTGACAATGGGTTGGTCGATAAAGATTTTCTCACCGATAAAAACGGACAAAAAGGCATTCAGGATTTCATGAATGGCAAATTAGGGATTTTCGCGATCGACAGTGCCTGGTTTACCATCTCGAACTATGAAACTTTGAAGAAGAACAACCCTACGGCTAAGGTCATTCCGATGGCTTTACCGAAAAGCCAATTCGGTCAATTCAGCCCGATTATCAGCACACCTGTGCAAATGGTCGGTGTCGTTAACGCCAAAGCCAAAGATCCGAAAGCCATCATGCAGTATATTGACTGGATGGTAGATCCCGAGCATGCAAGCTTGCTCAAAAACGGCATCGAGGGTACGCATTCACAGAAAGGTTCGAATGGCTGTTTGCAGCCTATCGATACGGAGAAGAATAAGAAAGAGCTTTACACCGACGATTTGAACATGATGAGATCCGATTTACTGCTCGGCAAATGCGCGGAAGTGTATCTGGTTAACCTTCGTCCTGAGGTGCCTACGCAGAAAGAACTGCTCGACATCAATCTCAAATCCAAAGAAATCTATATCAACAAAGATCGTCCTGTTCCTTCGCTGGGTAATGACTTCTTACCGGTCTTGCCTGATGACCTCCAAGCGATTGTCAAAAGCACAAGCAAATCCAACAATATCGACAAAGGTGACATTTGGTTGAAAGCTTTAGTAGGCGGCACAAGCTATACGGCACAGCAAGCTATTAAGGATGCTAAGGATGTATGGGACAAAGCTGGAGGCAAGCAAGTTGATGATTATTATGCGAAATGGTATGAGAGCAATAAAACCAAAATATTTAGTATTGATGATTTGTATAAATTCGCTGAGCAGTCCCAGAATGAGTTGAAATAAAACGAAGGAGGAGCGGTGCTCTTAGGTTAGCTGTGTCGGAGCACCGCCTACACATGACGTAGACCCCGGATAGGATTAGGGAATCCTATTGATAATCTCGTTCATTTGGAGGTAATTATGAGATCCCTACACAAGTCAAAACTCCTTGTTTCAATCCTTCTGTCTGCAATCATTGTCTCACTGCTCCCCATCTTCCCTGCTTACCGTGCTTTGGCCGCGGGAACAGGTATTACCCAGGACTATTGGAATAATATTCCTGGCGGGAAAGTAGAACAGATCCCATTAAAGGCTCCACCTTCGGGTTCGAGGGTACTCACAAGCTTTGAGACCCCGAACAATACGGGGGATCTCTATGGTTCTCGTGTTTATGGGTTTCTATCGCCACCAGTTAGCGGTGGTTACATCTTCTGGATTGCTGCGGATGACAGCTCTGAATTATGGCTTAGTCCAGACGGCGATCCTGCGCACAAGGAGAAAATAGCGTGGAACACTGTCTTCGCCAAGCCTAGAGAGTGGAACAAGTCTCCCACACAGAAATCAGTGGTCATTCCGCTATCAAGTGGCAAAAGATATTATATCGAAGCGCTGCACAAGGAAAATACCTCAAATGACAACTTGGCTGTCTCCTGGCAAGGTCCGGGAATAGCCCAACAGGTGATACCTGGGGCCTACTTGACACCTTATGTACTGCCTGATGCACCAACGAATCCCGTGCAGGATGACACAGCGAATACTTTCGGATGGACGCCTGTTCCCGGTTATTCGGACCTGGCAGCCTATGAATACAGCACGGATCGCGGTTACACCTGGCAAACCGTAACTGTGAACCCGCTTCAGCTGGATAATATCAATTACACGACAGGACAAATCCAAGTTCGATTGAAAGAAACATCTGCACAGCCAGTTGGAAATACCCTGTTTTCAACTACATTTTACACGCTTACTAAAGCCGTGGAGCCTGCACCCGTGTATACGACGCTTTGGCGGATTGGACTTGATAATCAACTCTCAACTGAATTTAGCGATTATCAAACGACTCCTATTGAGTCCTTCAACCTCCCTACTGACTGGGCTACTCGTACAGATTGGAGTTCGTTATCCAAAGGCTTAAACCTTAGTCGTAACGGTACGATGACTATTACTTACGACCTCGCGGCGATTCCGGATTATGGCGTACAATTCAGCTTCAGGAGCCTCGATGCTTTTGTTTCCGTTCCACAGTTAGCTGTATTTTCCAATGATACAATGGCTGGATTAATTCAGATTGTTGGCCTCAGCGGCGGAAATACGACCCGGAAATTCAAAGAAACTTACGAGCTGTATATTCCTAAGGAAATGCTGAAGGTTGGACCTAATGAGCTGAAGCTCTCGCTCGATCGAGGTTTGTATGCAGGAACTGAAGGCGATGAATTTCATTGGTTCGAGTGGGATTATGCCAAACTTGAAGCTCTGGGAGCTCCCGCAACAGAACCCATTCACGGACGATATATCCGTCTGGGAACAGCGCTAGTCTCGCATGTGTTGAAAGACCGCGATTTGCAAACGATGGAAGTAACCAAGTGGCTGGGTCTTGCCTACAGCGGGAACGTCATTCGTTCCAGTCAATTCTCACGTGAATGGTTGTCGGCTTTGCGCGATTTGAATTTAGCACCCGTTCTGCTGCCATTCGGAACCTACATCAAGGACCCTGAACTTTCGTCTGGCGTTGTCCCAGAGAAGCTGAAAGAGTATTACAACAACCTCATTGCTGAAAATGGGGATTTATTTGAATACCTGGAGCTTGATAATGAACCTGGTGTATTCAACAATGCCTTTGCGGCCGATTTGGCACTCGCCAAATATGTTAGTGAGCAAAAATCATCGCTAAACCCATGGTTGAAAGCGGTTTCTCCAGGTTGGGCCTATTGGCCTTCCAAAGGCATTCCTGATGGCTGGGAGCGTGACCCTGCCTATCGGAAACAGATTGAAGATTATACGGATATGACAAATGGTCACAGTTATACCTTAAGCGGTATTTCAAGTGGTGAAGGCGGCGCGCTTGTAGAGACCCTCAAAACCTTTCCTGACTATCAAGGTGACGGTCTTGCAAGGCCGATGATGATGAGCGAAACGGGAGCGAATGATTTTCATACCGACAATAACCGATATGACACCTTCACCCATCGCTTCGCCTCCATCTTCGATCGGGAAACGCGCAGTACGATTGGCTATCTGGATTACATTATGCAGCATGCCGCTTACTTCCGAGAGTACAGCTTGCTCAAAGAAGATATCGTGATGAAATCAGCTGACGATGCTGAAGCATGGCTTAACTCTAGTGATCCTGACGAAACGCGTTTGAAAATTTTCCGCCGCTTAGCGCTTGCCTACAGTACACATGGGAAACCACTCCCTTACGTGTATACCAATCAGAATGAGCTTGCCGGGAAAAAAGCTTATTTCCGTGCGGTAGATACATCAAGTCTTGGTGTGAGCAATACCGGTGCAAAATCTAATAAAATTCTACTCAACTTTGTTAATTTCGAAACGACTCCCGTTACGATGAACGTCAATGTTACCCTGCCCGCTAACGTTCAATATGCAGCAGAACGCTTTGGCGCAGGCAACACGTATGCGGCTGCACGCAGTTTTTCCATTGTTGACGCCGCTTCTGGTGCGCAGTTATCGGAAACGATCCAGCCCGGTGAAGCCGTTCAATACATTCTGACGCCGTATGAGAATTCCGTACCGAGCTCACCTACACTGCAAGCACGTGCCGTTTCCTACAAAAATATCAAGCTGACATGGCAACCTTCTACGGATAATGCTGAGGTAGCCGGTTATAAACTGTACGATAACGGCGTTCTCCTTGCTAAGCTTCCTAGAGCAGTAACACGCTTTTCACATCAAGATGTCAGTCCAGAAAGTGCACACTCCTATACACTGATCGCTTATGATGATTCGGGCAACGAATCCTTGCCGAGTGTCCCTTTATCCCTATCTACCTTAACTTTGCCAGCCTCCCCTTTTAGCACTACGTCTACAGGAGCTTTGCATGTTGAAGCGGAACAAACGGAGCTGGAGGGTGTGTCACATCATGGCACATTCGTTGGGATGTATTATACACAAGGTCGAATGAACATGCTGAAACCTCCTGTCAAAGCAAATACCAATTATATTCTTAAGCTCAAATACAGTTCAGCAGCGAACAAAAAGGTCAATCTCGTTGTTAATAATCAGGTGATTCGGTCTATTGATTTGCCTGGGACAGAGCCTAACGTCTATACAACAATCGAATACAATGTCATGATGCCTGCTGACGTAAGCAACCTAGTGCTGTCCATTGTCAAGAGCAGCGATAATGTCTTCGGCTACTTCGATTGGTTCGAGTTGAAAGAAGGTCTCTTGGATGAAACGCCTCAAACCCTTTGGACCAATGTCGTTCATTCCAGCACAAATACCTATTATTCCGCCACTACCTTCGCTCCCGGAGTTAATGGAGCGGATCTTCATGAAACGACAACACCCGGTGATTACGCGGCTATAGGTTTTAAAGGTACGGGAATCCGTTGGTACTCCGATATTGAGTCTACTTTAGGATTGGCAGATGTTTATATCGATGATGTCCTGCAAGCCACTGTCGATTTGAAAACGGCAAACACACAAGGTGCGAAGAAGCTCGTTTTCGAAAAAACGGGTCTGCCTATGGCCAACCATATCATCAAAATTGTCGCTAAAAACGGCCGCATTATCCATCAGTCGTTTGAGTTTTTGAGTCTGGAACGTCAGCCCCTAACACCTGGCCCTGATCTCATCGTTACCGACCTTGGAACGGATCCAGCTAATCCTTATGCTGGGCAAACAGGCGTACGTTTCTATGTCACAGTGAAAAATGTCGGCCTTCTCCCCACCCCAGCTGGCCTAATAACTGGAGCTGTATTCGGTCTAAATGGCGGTTCGTTCGGCTATACGGATACGTATAATCAATCCATCCCAGTCGGCGGCAGTGCTACTTTGTATACGAATGCAGGCGGTGAAAATGGGTATTGGGAAGTGCCTAATGGAGATGCCACCTACCAACTAAGCGTCAATATCAATGATATCGGGAGATTCACGGAGATGGATCGTACGAACAACACCAAAGAGATTACGTTTCAGGTGACTAAAAGGGATGTCTCTCCTCCTGTGACAACAGCTACAGCGGACGGAACAACGGGTTCAGGAACGTTCAACAGGCAAAATGTGCAAGTTGCGTTTACAGCCGCACATCCGACTGTTGGCGTAGGAATCGAGCGGACAGAGTACCGCATCCTGGGAGGAACAGAAACCTGGCAGGCCGTCACAGATCAGCCGGTTATCTTCTCAGATGATGGCATTTATCAAATCCAATACCGCTCAATTGATGTGATGAATAACGAGGAATTGCCCAATGATTTGATTATTGGCATCGACAAAACCGCTCCAACAACCACACACACCTCATTAGATGGTTGGCAGCGTATACCACAAACCGTCACGTTAGCGGCTTATGACTCTTTGAGTGGTGTACAGATGACCTACTACACGTTAAATGGAGGAACTCCCCTTGTTGGAACCTCGGTTACAGTAAGCACTTACGGTGTGAACACGATTCACTATTACAGCATGGATGCTGCTGGCAATCAAGAAGATAGTCACTCTGCGGTAGTTCGCTTTGATCCGGAAGTTCCTGCAATCAACTTGACCGGTCCTTTAACTGTTTTTTGGACGGATCCGATTGTCATGAATGTTGGGATCACAGATGCTTTAAGTGGAGTAGCTTCATCTAACGTTAAACTGGACGGCGTCGTTGTCGGCCCTAACATTAACCTCCCGCCGCTCAGCTTGTGGCTAGGTCAGCACACAATTGAAGTAACAGCAACGGACAGCGCGGGCAATACGATTGTGCGTACCTATGTATTGAAAGTAATCATGGATCTTGATCATTTGGACGATCTGCTTCGGTTATTATGGAATTTGGGTTATTTCCAGAACCAAAACATCTATAACAGCTTGCAAAACGTGGTTGCTGTGCTTCAGAAACTGCTTGGCCAAAGTCAGCTTAAAGATCCAGCGATCTTTGATGTTGTCATTAGAGACAGTAAGTATGTGGACAGTACGACCTCTAAAGCACTTCAGGATGCCTTACAATTTTTGAAGCAAAAATTAGGGAAGTGAACAGTAAATAAGAAGGCTCTCCCAACGTCATCAAATGACCGCGGGAGAGCCTTTTTTATGATTTTTCAATTTCACCTGATAAACATGCCACGGAAGCTAATAATCTCTTGTATCGACCAACCGTTTATTTTATCTAACCGTAATTTTCCCTCTAGCTAGCTGAATGATACCTTCATTCTCTAGGATTCACATACCATTTATTTCACACCAAAACCAATGCCATACACGCCTGGAATTTCTGTTTCTTTGCCAAGCTTCGTCGCTGCCTCAAGAGTCCAATAGGGATTCCTTAACATACCACGACCTACCGCCACGAGATCCGCATCTTCATTTCCGATAACGGAATTTGCCAATGAAGGCTCTTCCAAACGTCCGACAGCAATGACAGGGATGTCCAATGCTTTCTTAATTTCTCTTGCCATTGGTACTTGATAGGCGACATGAGTACCAGGTCTTCCATGTGCAAGAATAGGGCCTTCTCCTCCGGAGCTAACGTGGAAAATATCTACTCCCGCTTCCTTATATGCTTTGGAAAATGCAATACTTTGCTCCAAGCCATAACCGCCATCGACATATTCTCTAGCAGAAATTCGCATCATGAGAGGCATATGATCAGGCATGACGCTTTTAACTGCTCGGATAACCTGCTTACCAAACAAAGTTAAATCTTGACCATACTCATCTGTACGTTTATTTGTATATTTAGACTGGAATTGATGGATCAAGTAGCCATGAGCTCCATGAATTTCGATCGTATCCACGCCAGCTTTAATCGCACGTTCTGCAGCCAAACGGAATTTCTCAACCATCTGCTTCGTTTCTTCTGTCGTTAAAGCCCGCGGCATCTTAGCTTTGTCATCGAACGGAATGGCGGATGGTGCTACTGGTACTTCTGCATCTTCCGCTTTACGTCCCGCATGGGCAATCTGAATGCCAACTTTAGCGCCGTATTGGTGCACAGCGTCAACGATTCGCTTTAAAGGAGCGATATGCTCATCGGACCATAGCCCAAGGTCGCTATTCGTAATTCGGCCATCCGGCTCAACATCGGACATCTCTATAATGATGAGGCCTGCCCCTCCGATTGCACGGCTTACATAGTGGTTATAATGCCAATCGTTTACAATCCCATCATTCGTTGTGATCGCATATTGGCACATCGGTGGCATCACCACGCGGTTTTTCAGTTCTAGTCCTTTTATATGAAATGGTGTAAATAAATGATTCATTATCAATCCCTCGATTCTATTATTTTAGTAGTAAATCATCACTTTAATTGATCTTGAAGCCAGTTAATTATGTTATCGGCGACTTCTTCGTAGCCGTTGTCGGCAATGATCCAATGTGACCGTTTGGGGAACTGGACAAATTGAGTTGTAGCTCCGGAATTTTGATTATATAGCTGAAAATTCTTCTTAACCATTGCCGCAGGCACAATATGATCTTCTTCTCCAGCAATGATCAGAAGCGGCCCCCGATTGCCATTGTCGAAGTTAATCGTTAATGGACTATTGGAATTAAAGGAAGCCAATGCGCTTTGGAAAAATATTTTGGTTGTTTCGGGGACAGAATAACGATACGCATCTTTTTGATCCTTCAAAGGCATGTTATTGACAAAAGCATATTGAAATTGTTCAAAAGTCAGGTCTACGGTCTTTTTCCATGGTTTTAATAGGATCGAAGCCACCGACTTAGATGCCGTCTTGTAGGCTCCAGCGTTGATCCCTTTAGGAGCAGCAGGGTCAATAGCGATTCCAGCTACTCCTAAGTTGCGATCCATAAGGATCTGAGTAATCAAACCGCCAAATGAATGCCCAATTAGAATTGGTTTCACCGGTAACGCCTGAATAATGCTGGCATAATGATCAACGATCTCCGCAAGGCCAAGTTTACCAAGTTCTTTTGCTGGGTTATTCCTAAGATCTTCGATACTACGGTCGTGGTATGGCCAAGCGGGTGCCATTGTCTCAAAGCCTTGCTTGATAAAATAGTCCCCCATTGGCGACCAGCTATCCGGTGTCATAAAGGCGCCATGAATGAAAACAATAACAGGTTTCTTCGATTGATTCGTATTGGAATTCATATACATTCTCCCTTCATCTACTGGATTTTGGTTGAAGATTTGCTAAATGATCCATTACCCCTTGCTTGTCATTGTGTTGTTTGTTGCTTTTCACATTTACGATATTATCAGGGACAATCCAAACTATCCGTAACTTTGTCACATTAGTCCCTGCACCTTAAAACGTGCAGAAATGATAAAAAGCGGAGGACATATCGTCCACCGCTCATTATTTCATTCTCGATTAACTCCTTATCTTAAGGAACCATTCTCTTTTAAAAGCTTAATAAACTCTGATGTATGTTTGAAAACAGCATCCGGTTTTACTTCATAATCTGTGCTTTGATAGGTTGACAACCACTGGACTGCGTAGGTTTGAACACCTGCAGATATCCCCGCAAGAATATCAGCATTGCTATCACCGAGAAAGACAACTTCCTCAGGTTTTGCTCCAAAGAAATCCATAGCTTGATAAATCCCTTCTGGATCGGGTTTAGGTTTTTCAACATCATCACCCGATACGACATAATCAAAGTATTCCGATAGATTCAAAGCTTCGGATGAGATATGAAATGCCTTTCGACTCTTGCCAGTAATTATGGCCATCTGTTTTCCATTTTCTTTAAGAAGTATTAACAGCTCTAGAATTGAATTAATTTCATTAATTCCAGAGTGTCCTCGTCCATACAAATCATAGTATTCATTAATAGCCTCCTGAACGAATTCTTTATGATTGAAATTCCGCGCAATAATATCATCTTCCGTTGGACCGAACATGGCAATGAGCTGCTCACTCGTAACATCTTGCCCATCGTATTTTTTGAAAACAGCTCGAAATGCAGCGAATGAAGCAGGCAATGTATCCGCCAGTGTGCCATCAAAATCAAATAGAATGAGACTCTTCATGAAATAGCTCCTTTTTTGGGAATCCATAAATATCCTGATGTATTCCACACGAATAGCCAATTATCCTACTCGTTCATTAAGAATCCTTTAGCTTGGTCCGGCAGTGATCCTGCTGAATAATTCCCAATTTATAGTAAACACTACCTCTGGGAGGTTAGCCATGAGCAATTTGTTAGAGATCATCCTTAAAAAAACAGAATTACATCGTGATCTAAAAATCGAACGACTGCAACTCGGAGCGGAGTATATGTGGTTCGTTTGTTATGACTCCGTTGTGAATTCGCAGGAAACCATTGAATTTATTTGGAATTCCGGAATTACACCAGCAGTTTCTTTCGACGACATTCGCACGCGATTGGTTGGCAAGGCATGGAGCCCAGAGGAGATGAATGTGCTTCAGCAAGGACGGGTCGTTTTAATTAGTGCCGATGGAGAACGAGCATTCAGTTTCCAAGGAAAACCCGCTTCACTTTCCCGAGCTGTTGATAAGCCCGAGAACGAATCGATGCCATTTGCCCCAGCAATCGCCTTCATGGAGCCATTAACCACAAATATCGGACTCATTAGAAAAGCGTTGAATTCGCCATACTTAATTGCTGAAGGTTTCACATTTACAGGAGCAGCTACAAAAGAGGCGACCTTAGTTTACCATTCAGAGCTAGTGAATAAGGAACTGCTGGGTCAAGTCAAAAGTTATTTACAAAAAGCTTCAAACAGAGATTTACAGACGGGTCAAGACCTGATGGAAATACTCGGCTGCAATCGTTTTGACCTACTGTCTCCTTTTTATAAAACAGAAATTCCGATGCAAGCGATCTCTTCGATGATGAAAGGGAGAGTGATTTTGCTGATCGATGGAGAGCCCGTAGCTTACGTGCTTCCTCTGCTATTTGGCGATTTTATATCTATCCAATGGGATAGACAACTTCCCCTGCTCATTATGCTCGGTCTCCGATACTTGCGTTTATTGAGCTTGCTAATCTCTTTGTTGACACCTGGACTTTATGTAGCTCTTGTCTCGGTGAATCCAGAAACGCTCCGTATCGAACTTGCCCTCTCTGTTGCAAGCAGCCGAATTGGCATCCCGCTCCCTACATTTTTAGAAATGGCATTTTTGTTGATGGTTAGCGAAATCAGTATTGAATCTACACAGCGGCTACCCAAAAGCATTGCAGCGTCCATTACGGTCATTGGTGGTATTGTTCTTGGAACAGCCATCGTAGATGCAAAGTTGGTAAGCAGTCTTGTTATCATTGTACTGTCTGTATCCGTAACTGCTACCTTTGCTTTTCCTAATTACTTAAACACGTTGAATATTCGAATCATGAGAACTGCCATCGTTGTGCTCTCTGGCATTTTTGGTGTATTCGGTTTGTTCGCTGGCTTTATAGCCATTTGCTTTTATGTGTGCAGAATTGAACACTTTGGTATACCGTTTATGAGCTTTCTCGATTTCCGGAAATTAAGACAAACCTAACACTCGGAAAGGAGTGAGTCCTTTGAGTTCTCGATGGATTTCAACTTTGACTGTTCCTTTATTCTTCGTCGGTTCTCACAGCAGTATCATGTTTCTGCTTTTTCCAAGAGCATTGTTGCACACAACGAAATATGGGCATTGGGAACCAGCGATGATCTATTTGCTTATTGAGTTATTCCTCATGGTCATTTTGATTAAAGGACTGAACAAAGCAGGGAATTTGGATTATGCAGATTTACTTCTTCCTCTAGGTAGATGGATTAGTACTGTCCTGCTTCTGCCCCTTATTTTCTATATCCTCCTAATCGGGGTTATGGGAATTCGCGGCTTTGCCGAACTCATGATTATCGTTTTCGTTGTGCGATCACCGTTAATTTCAATTTTGTTATTACTTTGTTTCATCACGTTACTTGGATCATCCATTGGCCCCAAAGGCATCTTAAGAGCTAGCACCTTAATATCCATTCTACATTTCCCTGCTCTTTTATTCGCACTGCTGGGATGTACAGTTAACTCAAGGTTTACCAACATCTTCCCGCTTGTAAATACAAGCTTTGACTTCTTGCAGCATGAAAAGTTTCTCGTTCCTCTATTTTCGATTTGCCCTTTTCTACTTCTGGGTATGCTGCCTCCTGTTATCAAAGTTCGGATGAAGCCTATCCTGATTACCATGATTCCATTGGCAGTCCTATATGTGGTCATTATATATATTCCAATTCTTATATATGGGATCAATGCTGCTACACTAATGAATTTCCCCTTGGTAACAAGTATTGACACTGTCAATATTACCTGGTCTATATTTAACCGAATTTCATTATTCTATGCCGTTGCTCTGCTTGCTTTCGTATTGTTAATTACTTCCTATGCGCTCTGGTCTTCCGCTGTGTTAGTTCGGAAAATGATGCCGAGTTGGAAGGAATCCTATATTCGGCCCATACTTTGCTTGCTTGTATTTGTCGCAGCCTCGATGATTCCAAACTGGAATTCCTACGTGAAGATATACACAGTGGATATTTGGTTCCGTATCTTTGTTTTCTTGGCGATACCCATTGTTGTCTATTTACGAGGTGGTTTCATCCAAAGAGCGTACAGAAAGAAGGTTTTCAAAAATGATGCGTAAGCTTCAAACTGGAGCTTTACTAATCACCTGTGCAGCATTGTTATCCGGCTGCTGGGACATTAAGGACGTCAATCACCGAGTTCTACCCATTGTCATGGGTATCTCCTATGGTAAAACCAATACATATCGAATCCACATTCAAATTCCATATCCAGAAAAGCAAGGATTATCCTCCAAGGTTTACTTCAAAGAAGCCGACACGATTAGTAAAGCACTTACTGAGATTGATACAGATATTGAAGCCGGCATAGATTTCATGCATGTGCAGTTAATCGTATTTGATCGTACACTTGCCGAAGATGGGATTCAAGAAGCGATAGCCTTCATAGCGAGAAGCCAGCAACTACCTACCAAAGCGCTCGTGGCCATCACTTCCGAAGAAATAGGAGCTTTTCTAGCTCATACTGGGCGTGTCATTCAAACTGACGGAAGCGCACTCATGAATTTTTTCAATAAAAATGCGGGGTGGAGTCCTGAGATTAATTTAGCGTATGTTTGGAAAATCTATGGGGCAATCCACTCTGACACGGAAGACGTCACCATACCCATTCTGCGGTCGGGGAAATCAACGATGTTGGAGTTTCAAGGCTCTGCCGTAATGGCCAAAGGGAAGATGAAAGGTGAAATTAAAAAAGAACAATCTCTGTTAATCAATTTATATGAAGAATTGTTTCAAGGCTCGGTTGTTCAAGTAACGAATCGGGCGAGCGTAGCTATTGTAAAATGTAAAAACCGGATACATACCGATTGGCGTGACGAGCATCCCGTACTTCGAATGGATATGCAACTTTCCTTACATCTTATTGAAAATAATGGTAGTTTGAATGAAAAACAAATCGAGGAAGCCTTCTCAAAAGATATGAAAGAACGGTACGAGGTACTATTTAATCAGCTAAAAACGATTGGATCCGATGCTCTAGGTACAGGACAATATTTCAGAAACAAGCTTCCCTTCGATCAGCTCCAGCATTGGCGTCAAGATTATTATCCGAAGTTGGAAACCGATCTGACAGTTGGAAGCATCATCACAAATAGCGGAGATGTGTCAGAAAATTAAATCTGAGCTGCAAATACCTAATAGAGGCTTTTTAAGCCTCTATTTTTCTGTGGCTATCCAAACAGTCCATTAGTTTTTCTCGACAATGTAAATCATGAGAATTGATTAGCATAAGCAGCAATCGTCCCCCTGATTATTTTAATTTTGTTAATTGATTCAGCGTATTGACGATAGACAATTGGAAGGCTACCATGAAGCTGGGATGTCTCTTTTCTTGGAAATCGAAGCGGAATGACTCCCAGCGTTAGCTGACTTTGAACCATTAAATAAGGAGGCTGTCATGACAACTTTGGACAGGCAAATAACGAATCCCCGCAACGGTCAGAGGATGATTTTCCGTATAACCGGGAAAGAGACGAGTGGTGCCCTTTTGGAAATTGAAAGCTTTAATCCCTCATCAAAAGAGAAAGAACCCGAACATATTCATCCGAAACAAATAAGTTCATTAGAAGTGATTACTGGCAAAATCCACTTCTATATAAACGGCGAGACCCGGGTTCTAGGACCAGGAGATCTCTTGGAGATTCCTGCTGGGGTCCCCCATTATTTCTGGAATGAAGATGCTGCAGAAGCTCACACGATTCAGAAGTTTACACCAGCACTGGAAATTGAAGGATTTTTCCGCACCTATTTCGCTCTTGCAAGAGACGGTAGGCTTAACGCGAAAGGCACGCCTAACTTGGTCCGGATGTCTCTACCTATGCTCAATTATCAGAATGAAATTCAGGTTGTAAATCCTCCATGGTCCGTGCAGAAAATCGTCTTTACTATCCTATCTCCCCTTGCTAGGTTGCTTGGTTTTAAAGAGAAATATGAGTAACAACCATTATAAAAACTCAACTGTAAAATACTGCTTTATTTTATTTAGATACCACTGCTCTTTCGTAATCCATGAAGTGCCGGACGGCATGTAAGGAATGAAGTTCGCCAATGTCTGAGATCGATCTTCCATATCCGATGCGCTCCTTGCATCAGAGGAGGACATACTGCTGTCCATATGGAAGGCAGCGACGCCATGTATGTATAGATCTTTGCTGCCATTTTGCATGGAGAAAATCATGCTTGTGCTATAGCCATCAACATGTGTATGCTTGGCCGGCGTATCACGGGTTGGATTGTTTCGTCCGGCATTCCAGTTATTGTGGACCATGGAAACATATTTATCGAGTGCTTCATCTGTTGCATCCTGATGAATATAAACCTCCGGTTTTGGCTCAGCATTGAAATCCGCTTCTAAGATCTCAATACGCCGGGAGAGGAATGCCAAGTTATCTGACAGTTCCTTCAGAGGAAATGCGCTTAAATCCTCAGCTTTTACATATAGATAGGTATTTAAAAAATCTTGAAGCTGAGGAGCCAGCTCTGCAAGCATCGTATCTTGGGCAATTCGGCTGGTCAACCTTTTCACTTCTTGTAGAATATCCTTCGAGAAGTCCAGCACGTATAAGTCCATCTCATCAATGGCTGCCGTGTCAATAGTCAAAAGCGTATCAGGCTTGGATAAAGAAGCCATGGAATAGTAACTGAGTAGCCGTGTTTTCATATCACCGGGAAGAATGTTCATATGCAATTTCAAATCTTCCAAGCGAGGCAGTATATCTTCCTTACTTGTATGATCTTCAACCGCATCATAGAAGATGTCGTTCTCACCATCGTCATTAGAGACAGATGGGTCCAGGTACAGCTTTTGCAGCACATTGCTGGCCATTTGGCTAATTTGGTCTCTGGACTGTTCGAATTTATCTTTCGCCAATTGCACGGTGAAGTCCGCTTCATCAATTTCCTGCTCCAATACCGCATTAAACGTAAAAGGATTCACGCCTGCATTTGCTTTGGCCGAAAGGATTTGGCTCTTCATCCCAATCAGCTCGAAAGCCTGCAATAAGTCGCTTGTCGTTGCGCCGCGTTTCAAACTGTCACTGTACTGTGCTACTAGTTTTCGTTGAATAACAGGTTGCTTAGTCGAGATGGCAGGCGCTGTCTGCTCTTGCGACATCATGCGTGTTACCGCTTTGTTGCCAATCGTTCTCTGAAGCTGAAGAACAGACGCAGTGTTCATCGACATGCCATATGGTGAAGGCTGGTCCGCATTTTTTGAGGAATTTGATTGCTTCTCGAACGACGAACTGCTCGTTCGAGTTGATTTGGAAGATGCACGGGCATGCATACGGGATTCGAGCCTCCTTACATGGATTGCAATAGGTCTGATATCATTTATAGTACCACAATTTACCACGCTAGAGCTGCACTTATTAGCATGATTGTCGTATGCCCGTTAAGCTTATGTAAATTTCCCTATATCCTATTGTCCCGTTCCGAAGCACTTCTATATAATGAGAGTGTCATCGTTACTGATGGATGAATTTGGGAGAGAAGGTGTTGACGTGAAGGTAAGAAAGCTCATATCCGCAGGTACAGTCGCTGGTTTGTTGCTGGCCTCCGTACCACTCGCTGCCGCTTCGGCCGCCACGACAGAACCAATTGGACAAGCTCCAATGGCTGAAGGCCAACAACGAAAAGCAGCGAAGCCTCATAAGCAAGATAAGCATGCTCAAAATCACACTGTCGGACAACTTACTTTTATCGGTGAGCAACGAATTGCAAATGATCTAAAGTTCGAGGAAACGCTAGTAGGCGGATTATCCGGTATTGATTACAATCCCAGGACGCATCAGTGGATACTTATCAGCGATGATCGTTCGGACAACGCTCCTGCTCGTTTTTACAGTGCTAAACTGAAATACGATACCAAAAGTTTCTACGGGGTCGAATTTACGGGGATGACGCAGTTCAAGCAAGAGGATGGCACAACGTATCCGAACAAGAAAGATTACACCGCTAATAAACAAGGTATTGTCCCTGATCTGGAATCGATTCGCTTTGATCCCAGCGGCAAAACGATCTGGTATACGAGCGAAGGCGATCGCAGCCTTAACTTGAACCCTTTCATCCGCCAAGCAACATTAAAAGGCAAATACTTGTCTTCGATCCTGACTCCTAAAGCTTTCCAAATGGATGAAACCAGCGGTAGTACCACACAGAAAGGCTTCCGCAACAATCTGGCTCTGGAGGGTAGCAGCTTCTCTCCCGATGGCAAATACTACTTTACTTCCATGGAAGCCGCGCTCTATCAAGACGGCGAAATCTCGACGGTTGATGCTGGCTCTTATTCCCGTATAACGAAGTACAATCGAAGTGGCGACATTATCGCGCAGTATGCTTATCCGATTGACGCCATCCCGGCTAAGCCCGGACAAGGCAAAAGCGCAGATAACGGTGTTTCGGAAATGCTTGCGATAAATGATCATCAGTTCCTCATCTTGGAACGGTCCGGCGTGCAAGCTGCCGATGGTAATTATTCCAATTATATTCGCATTTATGAAGCGGAAACCGCTCAAGCGACCAATGTGAACAATCTTGACTCTTTACCAGCCGGTCAATTTACGCCTCTTACCAAGAAGCTCGTCCTTGATCTGAATACACTCAGCTTGCCCAAGCTTGATAACGTGGAAGGCATGGCTTGGGGACCTAAGCTGCAAAATGGGCATGACAGCCTTATCCTTGTCTCTGACAACAATTTCGGCGCATCACAAGTCACTCAGCTTCTAGCCTTCGACGTTTCACCCGAGAAGAAGTGACTTACAGCAAAAAGACCGCATTCAGCGGTCTTTTTTTCATTCACATGTTTCCCCGCTTGTGTTATTTTTGTTGAAGCACCTGCAGCATTGCAGCAACAACACCATTATGATTCGATAAGTGCGTGGCAGTTGTAAGAATCAATTCTCCGAAATTTTCACCTTTTTTGAAGTTTTCAGGTACGGGCTCTTCCAATCTATCTTTCAATGTTTTGTACATATAGTCACGTTGTTCTTTCAGCTGAGTAATCATGTAATCCCATTCAGGATGCTCAGCCAATTGCTCATCCGTCCAGCCTTTGGAACTCGTCCCATAATGGAATAGTTCTGTATAATTTTCCGGAAGTGTCAGAGGTTGCTGCGAAAGACCAAACACATGAAACTCCGTGATACGAAGGACATGGCCCAAATGCCAATATAGACTGGTGTTAAAACCATTAGGAGCCACTTTGCGCAGATCCTCCGGGCATCTCTCAAGCAGCTTTATAAAATTATCATGTTCAACATTATATAAATGAAAGACAAACTCTTTTCTCATTTTGTAGTCTCCTTAGGTGTATTTTTGATTGATTTATTGGAAAAAGTCTGCAAACATCTTAACCGTTTCTTGAGGCTTCTGTTCGGCAATCCAGTGACCAGCTTTATCTAATTTCACCGTTCTCGCATCCGTTGCATGCAGTTTCAAAAATGCATCTAGGGTATGCAAAGTGGAGTCAAACCCTCCGATTCCTAGAACGGGCACCGTCACCTTTGGATAACTTTTCAAGTCTTCAATATCTTGTCTAAACGTTTTGTACCAGCCGTTACTTGCACGAATCGCATCCGCATTTGTATATGCTACATAGTAAATTTCTTTGACCTCATTAGTCATAGGAGGCTTGTCATAGGCTAAATAGTCAAATAGCCAATCTTGAAAAACACGCATTTGTTTTCCCGCTAGCAATTTCTCCGGCAATTCCGGCACAGAATTGAGCGCAAACCACCAAGGGTAAATTTGATGATCTTTCGTACTCACATCGTATGCGCCTGGCGGTGCCAAAAGTGCGATTTCCAGGAAACCTTCAAATGGATGAGGAACGTCCAGCATCGCTAGTTTTGTCGTCGCTTGAGGGTAATTCGCTGCATAAGCGTAAGCGACCATTGCCCCAATGTCATGTCCTGCCATATTTACTTTGTCATAGCCAAGCTCTTTTACCAATGCATAAACATCTGAAGCCATTGTTTTCTTATCATAACCTGATGCAGGCTTGTCGGAACTGCCCATGCCTCGGTACTCAACAACATAAACATGATATTTCATTGCTAGTTCCGGCATTATTTTATGATAGGCATACCATGTTTGCGGCCAGCCGGGAAGAAGGAATAACGGTTCGCCCTTTCCACCTTCAACATAGTGAATCGTAATTCCATTGACTTTCTTATAGCCATTTTTGAAACCTGAAAGAGTCTTGACAAGCTCCTCATCAGAATATGCCTTGTTGTCAACGACAGGTTCACTTTTCGAATTCAGTGAATACGATACCGGTGAAACTTGTAAGGTTGAAGCCGTTTCATCTTGACCTTGCCAGAGGCTGTTTCCTGTGCAAGCTGAGAGAAGCAACGCTATAATCACCGTAATTGCCATGAACTCGAATAGTCTCAATTTATTTCTGGAAATAACAATCCCTCCATATTAAAATTACGACTCCGCTGGTTTTTGTCGAATAACCCAAAGACAAGGAAATGGAAATCGAATAGGATTAACCTGCTTGGATTATGTTCTCCTGCTTTGAACAAGACATACATAAGCAGCAATGATATTTCAATTATTCTACTTACTAGTTGATAAGTATTTATCAAAAAAAATTTAGCACTTAATTAATCTTTCTATTTGATCAGTGATTATAGGGAATATGTCTTTTTTTACCACACGTCTGTACTGCAATCCACCTTTTATCGCTGACAAAACCGTATAGGCCAAAGCTTCGACATCAACCGAACTTTTCACTAGGCCTTCTTTTTGCGCTTCTCCAAGTAGCTCCATCCAACTGCTCCATTCAAAGTGGCTTAATTCTTGCACTTTTCCTTGAACGACTTCCGGGAGCGACTCAAAATCCGTTTGAAGTGATGAAATTGGACATATGCCATTCCCGCCCAGCTCCCACTGTCTAGTCATCAGGCTTTTAATTTTCTCTTCAACAGATACAGCATCATGTCTCAGAGAAACTACTAAACGCTCCAAAAACTGATGAATTCTATCCGCTAGAGCGACAGCTAAATCCTCCTTCTTTTCGAAGTGGTAATGTATGCTAGCCTTCGTTACCCCTAGTTGCTTGGATATATCGTCATAACTAATGGCAACATACCCTTTTTCGCGAATCAAATCCAGAAACAAATCAAGTATTTGAGTTTTTCTATTTTTCATACGGACATTCTAACTTACTAGTTGATAAGGTGTCAAGCTGCTAAGATTATTGTGAAGTAATTCGTGAATAATAACGTTTAAACTTGACCGAATACATTAACACGTAGATAACGATTAGTGCAGCAAACAAATTTAAAAGTACCAACGAAAAGTTCAAGCTAAAAAATTGTGTCAGCACGCCAACACCAATAGGTGGAACAATGAACCCGGAATAGGCGCTAAAATAAAAGGCCGAAATAACTCGCGGACGTTCTTCTGGTTTCGGCAGCTGGCTGGCAAACCTCAATGCAACTTGGAATGTCCATCCCGCGCCTATTGCTTGAATGAGAATACCTGCCCATAGCAAAAACAAGCTCCCTTGCTGACCAGAAAATACAATGATCCACGATCCGATAATAAGAGCTAGGATTCCCAAACGCATCCGTGTGACGGGATTGCGCGGCCAAGGAAAAAACTGCATGAAAGCTCCGCCGCCTAGAAGTACAAGAATTAATAACCCCGAAGTGGAGAGATTATTGGTGTGAATGACATTTTTGACGAATGAAGGAATAAGCGAAAATACAATCCCGCCCAACGTGAAAACAGTAAAGATAGGAAGTCCAACAAATGACCAAAATTGGGAACGAATGTTGTCGGGTACACCTAATGAAATTTTGGCTTTAACTGGTTTCTGGGATTGAGTTTCTTCATGATTCGGTAATATCTCCAGTACAACCAAAGAACTCACTAACATAACGAGCAGAAACCAATAAGGCAAACGAAGCGGCATCATATGGACATACTGAATGATTAAACCTGAAATAGCAGGCCCTAGTCCAAAACCAATGTTTACGATGATACCTGATAACTTAATAGCCGTACCTACTTTATTTTGTGCGGTTTGTTTTAATAAGAATGCGCTGGCAGTACCCGTAAAAGCTCCATATGCGATACCTTCCAAAATCCTTGCCCCATAAAGCATCATTACGTTAGAACTGACTATAAAGAGTAACGTTGATGCAATAGAGATCCAAATGCTGTAGCGAAGCACTTTTTTCAATCCCCATGCGCCCCCTCTTGCCCCCACGACAAGCAAAGTTGGCAGCAACACAGCGGCATAAACGGCAAATAATATCGTAATTTCCAGACTACTGAGCCGGAAATGTTCGCCATACAATGGGAATAACGACGAGATAAATGTAGCCCCACAAGACATCATAAGAACTACCCAAAGCATTTTTTTCATAAAAGAACCCCTCTCTAATTTTACTTACTAGTTGATAAGTTTCTGAGCAATGGCTACATACTATCTTACTAGTTGGTAAGTTGTCAATAGAATATCCTAACTCTCTGTGTGGACGCTCTCACTTTTAACTAACATTTTCCTCAGGCCTAACCATATGCATAAAAGTGGAATGTAACCATACAATAGGATCCACCCCGATAAGTTCAATAAAGAATCCAGCTTATCGATAGTCATTGGACTATTCAATGGAAGCATAACAATAAACACAAGACAGATGGTAATCCATAAGGAAGGTCTTGCCTTCAATCCTACTGTTCTTACTAAAATTCGTACCCCTCCCCACAATCCAACGCAGCTAGCAGAGATAACAACAAAAAACCATATAAAAATATATATGTAATCAAAACGTTCAAGGATGGGAGACCGTATGATTTTGGACAAAATAAGCGTTGGCCAGGTCGTATGCTCCAGCTCTTGAATATTAAAATATGCAAAGCTTACACAGGCTAAAATTAAGACAATTAAAGTGGAATGAGCAACGGCGATATGAGCCCACTTCTTAGATTTTTCTTGATTTTTAATAAAAGGGTATACAAGAAGCAAAAATTCAATGCCCAAATACGTGCTTAACGAGTGATAGCCCGACTCTGCAAATTGATAGCCATTATGATTGAACAAAGGTAGAAAGTTCGTCCAATGTGCGTGCATTAGCGGGAAAGATAGTGAAGGAATGATCATTGTCGGGATAATGACGCAAATAATAGAAATCCCAGTGATCACTCGCAAACCTCCAGAAACAATATACGCGGCAAACAGTAGTAACAAGACCGACAAACTCCACAGCTGTGTATTAGGGAAAAGCCAAACATGTATAACTTCTAGGTAGGATCTTAATTCATTTACGATGAATAAAAGGATATAACCATAGAACACAAAAGTCAGTAGGCTACCCAACCATTTGCCGAATAACAGTCTGTGCAGTGATATAATATCGCCATCAGGTGTATTCTGCAGCAGAAAATACATCATGACAACAATCAAATGCAAGCTTATCCCCACAACCGCCAAAGAAAATATAGAGTCAGTCCCAGCCCCTTGAATGATGTGGTTTTGGAAAGTGATCAAGGTGATGCGCATTTGCGTACAATGTAATAGAATCCATAGAAGATATGGAGAAAGAGTTAAGCTAGCCTTTACCTGTTTTCCCACCGGATATCCCCCTAATGAATTATTCTCCGATTCCAGATTTACTTAAATGTGTTTCGATATGAACATCGAATGTCATGTTTTCATAATCAGACGCATAGAATTTCTCCTCCGTCCAGTCTCTTTGGCGAGACCTCACCAAATCACCAATTCCGAGCGGGTCAACTCCCTCCTTCACAAACTTGCGCAGCAGGGAAACAAGGTGGCTTTCACTTTGCTTATTCAGTTGCTTAACAAACAATTGTGTATTTTCCTCATCATTTAATGAAAACCAATCCGGATATTCATTGGCCATCCCGCTCCACACAAAGTTAAAGGTAACCTTCGTCTCATTTTGCTCAAACGATACATGCCTATTCATCTTGCCGGAAGTAATGCTAAATATAGCTGGTGATTGACTCGAGCCTTTGTTTATGACAAAGGGAACATCTCCACGCAATGCTTCACCTTGCAGCAATTTGAAAAATAGCATTTCTTCCTGACTTAAGATGAGCTTCAACCGGTCTTCCTTGAAGATTCCGTATCCGGCAATTTCAATCTCTTTTTTCGAGTTTAACTTGAGATAAGGCATCGATACGTCCCGTCCGAGGCCGTAATATTCAAACAGAATATTTGAAACATTCGTTCTAGGAATCATTTCTTGCTTCATATTTTGCTCAATTAAATGATGTGGAAACTCTAGACTATTTTTACCTACCAGACTTTCGGATGCAGATGCCATCGAGTCATCAAAAATAGCCATGATTATGTAATAACTGATGATAGGGTCTCTGCAAATTGTTTTCAAAAATGTCGCGATGCCTCCACTAGCTACTTCCTTGCTAAAAGCTAACATTTTCAACTTATCCATCCGAATTGGCTGTGCGGATTGGAACGCGATTTCGTTCAACATAATCCTTGTTTGCTTCGATTTACCTTGAAGTATTTTTATTTTCCCTTTCTCCTCATAGTCCGAATACAAAGCCGATGCCTGATAGCCAGATTCATTTTTATCGAAACCGAGTAGGGTTACGCTGCGGATATGATCGACTACAACTTCATTCCCGCATCCAGTAAGAACAAACATGGTCATTACAGGAAGAAATAGAAGTCGTTTCACACTACTCATTATTAATATCCTCCTTATCTTCCTTCGGATGAAAACGTTCAACTGATTTCGGCTTTAAATGCTTGCTTCTGCTCGTCATAAATGGCAGTGCAGCACGGATGAAACTATCTGCAAAGTTACCGGTGCGAAACGGGAATAGCGGAACCAAATACGGTGTCCCTAATGATTTCAGTCGTAGTAAGTGACCTACGAGTAAAAGAAACCCGCCAGCAATACCCAAGCCGCCCCATAAAGCTGCAAGCAGGATAAAGGGAAATCTTAATAGCCGGATCGTATTCGCCATTTTGAATATTGGAGTCGTAAACGAGGCTAAAGCGGTTAGTGCGACAATGATTAACAAAATATTGCTAGTCAACGCCGCGTGTACGGTTGCCTGTCCGATGACAATCCCGCCAACGATTCCCAGCGTTTGTCCGATTTTTGTCGGAAGCCTGGCCCCTGCTTCCCGCAGCAGCTCGATCGTGATTTCTAGAAAGATAGCTTCAAAAACAGGTGGGAATGGCACGTGGCTTCGCGATATGATTAGTGGCTCAAGCAGGGACTCTGGCAGCACTGCGTAATGATAGGTTAATACGCCAACATATAAGGGAGTAGCGAATATGGAGAAAAAGACACTGCTTATTCGAATAATTCGAAAGAAGGACCCAACGATCCAAGGCACATAATAGTCCTCTGGCGACATAAAAAAATCCAGAAAACCAGAAGGCCCTGTAATCGCATAAGGCGATCCATCAGCGAAAATGGCGACTTGTCCAGATGTTATCGCATAGGCCACCCGATCTACTCTTTCCGTAGATAAAAACAGTGGGAACGGTGTATTGGTGTGATCCGAAATGATTTGGTCTAGAAACGAACTGTCGAAAACGATATCCATATCTATCGCTTTAAGCCGCTGCCGAGCCGTCTGCACATGCTGGTCGTTCGTCACTCCTTCCAGATACACGATCATCACTTTCGTTCTTGAGATGGACCCGACCGTTATTTCTTCAAACACCAATTCCGGCACAGCAATTTGCTGCCGTATGAGATGAATATTAAGCTCTATGTTCTCCACAAACCCTACTTTAGGTCCAACAACGCTAAATTCATTTTCTGTTTCATTATTTTGGCGATGGCCAAGCTCTAAATGGTTCACGTTTACCAAGAAGAACTCGTGATCGGAATCATTAAGCTGGATGACCACGTAACCTTTAATTAGCTTTTTCTCTACCTCAGCCGCATCATCAGTCACTTTCACATCTTCAAACGGAAGGATGTTTTGAATATCTGCCAGTTTATGAATATCTGCGATATTTTTTTGGATTTCCGCAACGATGTAACGGTTTATTTTATGACAATCCACAAGTGTTCTAAAATAACTGATTTGAATCTGAATAGCAAAGTCACTTTCAAGCGGGGAAAATTGATGAAAGTCACTGGACTTGCTTGCCAATTGGAAAACCTCGGCTATCGTTCGCCGGGGATCTTTATTTTGTTCAGTTGAATCCCTAACAGGTTCATTATGCCGCTTCATCTTCTGCTCCTTGCGTACACCTGTAATGTGAGTTAACACCAACCATTATGTTCTGAGAACATCCCTTTCCGTATTTTTATTGTATGCTATCAATCATCCAGCCAATTGCTCTGTTCAGATCAAGAGGAGAATGGAGAACGATGCTTGCCCACAGCACGAAGCCAATACACGTAATAATAGTGAATACCCACACCTCTCTGGCATGCATGCGCAGATATCGCAAGACTATGAATCCCACAACTAAAAATGCTGTAAACGTTCCAACGAGACCAATCATATTGCACTTTCACCTCTTCCTTTGCGCATCCAAGTAAACACTAGCATTAGAATGGGGAAACCGATACCGAACGGAACATAATAAATAAACAAATAATCATGAATCCACAACGCATTCTCAGCTATGTTTGAGAACAATAGCGAATAAGCGGAGATAAAACCTATCAAAGGGAAGGCAACAACGGCACGACTACGGATGGCAAATACTTGGCAAATAGCCGTTACAGCAAAGTAATATATGGCACTCAATTTTACAAAGACAACTAACAGCATGTTCATGGAAATGATGGATTCAAGATGCTCAATAAAGCTGGAAAACTCCATTTCACGAAATATTGTATACTTCGGATAAAGGAGATGGGACGACCTGTAGACACCTAGAATTCCAATCGCGAAAAAAACAGAAAGTGCGAGTTGAAAGCCTCCAAAGAGCGTCCCGCCCAGAACGGCTAACTTCAGCTTTGATCGAACTAGTGGGAATATCATCATACAAGCAACTGTCTCCAAGAAAGGAAAGCCAAGGGCATATTTGGTTTCAACAAGCGTTTGCCAAAAATGAAAATCAGCAGGAATATGAAAATTTCGCCACTCCCATTCCTTTAACATGACGGCATAAGGAAGCCAGAAGGAAATGGATATGTAGGGTACGATAAAGATGCTAACAAGCGATATCGATCTTATCCCTTTCACTGCCGCATAAGCGCACACCACAAGGGTCATAAGATGAAAGACCGTTTGAGGTGTCCTTGGCATCATCGTCACATGTAAATAATCACTTACATTTCTCGTTATCCACGCAGCAATCTGGAGAAAGAAAATAATATAGCAGACGGAGATGAAACCGCCTGTATACTTACCAAATAGTTTGTTCAATATTTGTACAAGAGAAAGACCCGGATGTTTTCCAGAAATGTAAATCCAGACAGTCCCAACAAGAACACCAAAAGCCGCACCCCATAAATGAACAAGCCATCCGTATTGCTTTGCATCTGCGATCGTGGCGTTTGGCAGCATAATAAAGGTAGTCCCCACGACAAAACATGTCACAACACAAAACATTTGGAATGGGCTTAATGCAGTTTGTTCCAACGCAATTCTCCTATTCATACGGTGTAATGGTGTTTCCTACAAAGTTAAGCTTTGAACGGATTTCAAATTCGACTTGAATATCTTTCCATCTGTTTCGGCCTTGTTCCGTGTCGCCGATTCCAAGCATGTCCCAATCTTTCTTTATAGCGAGCTTAACGAACTCTTCGCACTTCTTTTGGTATGATCTGTTAAATTCTTGCTCGATTTCCCTAATGTTTTGGACGGTTAATTTTTTGTCCTGCTCATTATTTATTAAGCCCATTTTGGTATGCATTCGAAATTGAAGTCTGTCTTTCGTTAACCATTTCCGCTTGATTTGAATATTACGTATCTCTACCGCAATTGTTTCGCCATTTACTTTAAACGATTCTGGTTTACGGTTCGCATATCCGTTTAATACGTAATAATCGGTCTTGATCTCATCACTGACCTTTCCGACCATCTTAGCCCCTATAAATACGGCTCCCCCACTAAATTTTAAACTTTGCTTCGTTGCATTGATGTCTTCCAGACGATCCGATAGAGAGGCAGAAGCATCCCCTGTATAGTGAATAATGGGTATAATGGTCGGTCTGCTGAAAGGAATTCCTGCAACAATATCCTTCATCCTCGTTGGCAACTTGTTAATTCCCAGTCTTCTAGCATGCCAATCCAATAATAAACGGATATTTCTCCCTGGAACCCGGTCTAATAAGGTGAACGTATTTATCACTTTGGAAACGGGATCTTCAGATACAATCGCATAAACATTCGTTCGCCGTTCCTTGTAATTTTCCAAATAATTAGCCATTTTGAATAAGCCTTCTCTTGCCATACGCTCTGATACGACATAACACTGCAGATGCGAGGTATATAAATTTCTGGACATGACTGCGCCGGTTTGTTCCAATGTACGCCCCATGGTTGGGGAGACAGTCTCATACGTGTAAACAGCTGCTTTAGACGGGCCTGATCTACGGGCTTCAATACTGGGTGGATTAAGAATTTGATAAAAAGCATGGAAGATTCCTTCCTCATCCCGATCTATGGCGATCATGTCGACGATAGCTAGTTGGTTAATTTCTTTCATATCCCAGCATCCTGGACAAGCTAACAAGACGGATATAAGAATTAGGAGTTTTTTCATCACATCAAATCACCTTACCCATTCCCCTTACTTCGATTACGGTTCATTAATGGCCGATTTATACGGATAAAGGTGTCTTTCCATTTCGAAATCTTCAGCGGTGCAACCGGCGAAAAATACGGAACGTCTAAGGACCGAAGCGATACCAAATGGATGAGCAGTACAAAAACGCCGCACATGATGCCAAAAAAGCCTAATATACCAGCTAAAAACATAAAGACAAATTGAATGAGCCGCTGAGCAATACCAAACCCATAATTCGGAGCAACGAAATTAGCAATCGCGGTTAACGATACAACAATGACCATTGCAGCCGACACGATACCTGCCTCTACCGCTGCTTGGCCAAGCACCAGTGCGCCTACAATGGATATCGCTTGACCGGATATTCTTGGCATGCGCAGTCCGGCTTCCCGAAGGACTTCAAAGATAACCATCATCCCGAAAGCTTCTACTACGCCTGGAAATGGCACTCCTTCCCTTTGGGATGATAGGTTAGCAAGCATCGACGAGGGGAGCATTTCTTGATGATAGCTTGCCAGGGAAATAAATAAAGCAGGCGTAAAAACAGATATAACAAAGGCAAGCATACGGAGCCAGCGTAATAAGGTCGCAATATCAGCTCGTTGGTAGTAGTCCTCGGACGTGGAAAATGACTGAAAAAAAGTAATAGGCCCTGCTAAAACATTAGGTGTCCCGTCCGTAATGATGGCAGCCTGTCCCTCAAGCAATCTTGCAACGATGGCATCGGGCCTTTCTGATGACATGAACTGAGGAAATGGCGTCAGCGTCTTATCCTGAATAAATTCTTCAACGTAGGCACTCTCGAGAATGCTGTCTGTTTGGATGGCCTTCAATCTTTTACGAAATTCATCAATTAATGCAGGCTTAGCAATCCCACTCATATAGAGGAAACAAATCGTTGTATTGGTTTCGGTGCCAATCACCATCTCCTCAATCACCAATTTTTCGCTTTTAAGGCGTTTACGAATGAGCGAAACATTGCGCCAGCAATCCTCGACGAAGCCCTCACGCGGTCCCCGGACGACAGATTCTGTTTCAGGCTCTGTTATGCTGCGGAGTTCTTGCTTACAGACACTTATGGATACTCCATTTTGTCCGGGTAAGGCCACAATACATTGCCCTTTTAGCAATTCTTTAACAAACGTATCCGCGCCGCTCACTTCTTTAATATCCGCTTGTTTAAATGCTGCAAGTAACCAATGAAAGGGGTCTTGGCTAGCCATCAGCGGGGAGTATGGCGCCATAATGCCAGATATGACCAATTTATCTATCTGCTTTTGATCCGTAATCGTATTCAAATACATGCACGTTACTTCGATTTGTTCCTGAACGGTGTATGTTTTTATAACAAGATCAGGTGAATCGTTCAGTCTTTTTCGAATGATTGTCGAGATACTTTGTATGTATTGATCCATCCAGAATCCCCCTTCTTTAGCTAAGGTTCCCTATCCCCATTTCTTCCATTCATAAATTCCCAGATATGAAAAAGGAGTACCGACAGTAGTCAGTACTCCTTTTTCATATCTAATTCTATAGCAAGATGGCATTTCATTTATCATAGGATACTGTTCCAAAATCACCGCATAAATCAAGAAAGATCCCATTCATATCAAATATCTCTTTATCTTCTTCTAAATAAGTAAGAACTTGTTTCCTTAGCGATGTGTCAGGTTTGGCATCTTGTACCTCAGTCAATTCATTAAATACAAAATTCCATAGGAAACGTACTGAACCCGCAGTCGGATACAGGTAGAATTGCTGCTGGAACTTTATGATATTGCTGGAAGGCGGCAACATCTCCCGAAGTTGGGGAGTAAAGAGCCATGTATGGCAAACCATCCCTTTGTACTGGACCTCTGGAAAGTAGGTGGCATAAAATTCCTTCGCTTTTAAATAGGTCTCTTTGATAGATTCCATACTAAAAGCAGTATCTCTTGGGATGTGGATTTCAAGCAGAGTGTCATCCTTGTCTAAGACTTTTGCCCATTCATCCCTTTTAAGCTTTACTTGGTCTCGTGAGCCTTTACCAATGGGAGTAATCGGATGGCCAATGAAATCATCTTCCGTTTCCTCATATTTCGTCACAAAACCATCGGAAGTCTTCTCTTTTTTGCATACACCTTGCATATCACCGTTTGCTCTTAACTCCATTCCTTCACCACATAAGAGCACAAAACTTTCTTCTTTGGCATTATAAAAGCCTTTGACGACTCCCGAAAATTTGGTAGCTATAAATTGCATGCCGCCAATCCGAAACATTCTGGCTTCGAGATGCCTCCAGATCCAGCTGAAATTTCTAATCGCATAGTAGCCCACTAGATTATAGGCATTTTGCACCCAAACTCCGATATCCCTTAAGGTTTCTACAAATAACTCCTCACTTAGTCCCCACTCGGAATACTTCTGCTCGGCAAGTGGCAGTCTTTGTAAGGCTGCATGCAGATAAAATAAGGAAGCTTCTTTACCGAAGGTTTCTTCCACGTAAGGATGAAGGGTCAATGGTTCCCAAACTGTCGTCCAGTAGCCACTTTCTATATTTTGTTTGTAAAATTCCATATAAATATCCAAAAGTTTTTGATCATTGTTCAATTTATTGGCGATGTCCACCAATATTTCGGTAGCTCCTTCAGGCATGAGAATTTTCCTGCAGTAATGTTGTGTTAAGTCTGGTGATAATAATAAAAATTCCATGAATGTACACCTCTCCTATTAAACAATTGCAAATTAGCCAGTAAGCAGTGTTTGTATGTAGTTGTAGCTGTAACCACCTCTTCGTTGATACAGCTATTAACTAACAAGTTTACAGCATGTAGGAGGTTGCTCGCAATAAGATCTAATGATAAGCAGCCTGCCGCGGCAAACTACTTGTTCTATCACCAATGAAATTTCATACACTTCTTGGATAATAGAGTCTTCTACTAAAAAAACAAAGGAAAAGTAAATGCAACGAAAGCTGCCCAAAGTCCGTAGATCGGCAAATACTTCGTAACCGCGTCTTGGATGGCTGAAAGCCCTGTTTTATTTTGCAGAAAACGCATATACGAGATCATAATCCATATTAGATTAGCCCAGACAAGGATGTTTACGCCAAGAACAGCAATCCTGTTCGGCGTAATCCCATACGAAGAAAGCCTGAACACAATGGCAGATAAAGCCACACTGTCAATGATAAGCGCAAGGATAATTAGCGCAAAATTGATATAATCAGAAATGTTCTTTCTCTCGTCTTTGCCACTCTCCGTAATCGAGAATATGGTGACAGCCAAAACAATGAGAAGTACTCCATTGAAAGATAAGAGGAAATCGCGATCCATGAATGGATTTTTCCCAACCCAAATCACCGTTACAAGATAGGCTAACAAAGTGACCAATACAAGAGGACTAAAAATTTTGGCTATATAAGGTGCAATATTTTTAGCAAGTTTTAGATTTCTTGATACCAGATAGGTAGCCACGATTGCGAGCGCGGCAGCACCGAATAGTACGACGTTTCTAAAATAGAAGTCCGCTATATCCATTCCGACAAATCGAAACAACTGCATGGTTAATGCGGTTAACAGACCGCCGCTGATTGCCATGATGGCATAGAGGATGCCAAATTCCCCATTAAACTTAAGAAAGGCTAATCTTGTTTGGCCTCTGCCAAATTCATTTCCAGTAAAAGCCAGACCTACTAATACCCATAAGAAAATGGGAAGGTGGATATAAGCCAAGATAATACTGTCATTTTGCTCGAGTGGCAGCATATTAAGGTAAACCCCTGAGATGATGAATAGCGCTGCAAGGATATACAGAATACTTTTTCTAGGGAAATTATTGTATACAAAATAGGCAGCCACAAAAGGAAGAATTCCAAAAACAATGTTCAAATGGGCGATGGATTGCTGTTCAGCAAACTGAAAAATGATTCTGGTGACTAGCCCCGCCAGAATGGCCAAAATGCCCATGGAAATGAAATCTTTTTGGAACAGCGATGCTTTCACTGTATGCGTAGATTCCTTGAAATTCAGTCTTTCATACCAAATCGCGAGAACTTGTGAATCGGGGTTTAGCTCCCACGCGTGTGAGAAAGACTTTCTGAAAGCTTCAGGATCTTTTCTGAACATGCTCTCCAATTCATGAGGGTTAGCCAAGTTTTGTATAATAACATTGCTAAACTCCATGTGTTAGTCCTCCTCTTCCGTGTCGCCGCTATCTTGATATTCTAAAATGTCGCCAGGCTGACAGTCTAAAGCTTTACAAATCGCCTCTAAAGTTGAGAATCGAATCGCTTTAGCTTTTCCATTCTTCAATATGGAGAGATTCGCCATTGTGATGCCAACCCGCTCCGTAAGTTCGGTAACGCTCATTTTTCTTTTCGCCAACATCACATCAATATTAATAATAATTGCCATAAGGTTCACCTCAGACCGTCAAATCATTTTCAGATTTTATATCAATAGCTTCTTTCAAAAGCTTCTGGAGAACGGCTGCAAAAACGGCAATTACCATAGAAGCAAAAATCATGACCAACCCGATCACAATGATACCTGGGGCATCATCTTTCTCTGCTATAAGATAGAAAAGCGGCAAACCAATCACGTACAAGCCACTGAATGTAATTGCACAGTATTTGATTATCTTAAGAGCTTGAACCGATAGTTCAGAGAAGGCTTTGCTCTTATCAATGTAGTCTAAAAGTTTAAATGCTTGATACAGAGCAAAGTAAAATGGAACAGCCGTTGCATACAAATCAATCGAAACTAAATAATTCAAATAACCATGATCAGGATATAATTCTACGGCATAACTCGCTATCTTCGGCACCAAAAATATGCACAATGCCAGCACTGGAATTCCAATCAGAATTAATACTATCTTTAAAAAAAGCGTTGATCCTCGTTTCATAACATGCACCTCACTTCGTTATTTTCGATTCTTAATTTAACATATAATTTATCGTTTTTCAATAAATAATTGCTGAATATAGCTATATATTTATTCTTTATTTGAATTCCATGTTGATAAACAAAAAAAAGCACTCCTCATTATAAGGAAATGCTCTTCAGTCCTTCATACTCACTATCACCCATAGTTAGCCGTGTACACTTCCAGAATTTTGGCATCCAGCGCCGTTCGACTCATTTGTTTCAATCCCGTATGAATGATGCGGAGGGCTTTATCATTCAACTGAGCGCCATCCCCAATCATGTCCAGATCTCCTTCATATTTCAGTCCTGCCTTGCTGTCGATATCAACTTTCATTGAATCATCATCAATAAAAGCGGGCATTGAGAAAATATGAATGATTTTTGCTGGTTTCTTAAGCGCCATCTTCTCCTTGTAACCATTTGCTTCGCTTTTACTTTTCGTGATAAAAGAATGGCCCTTACTCCACTTATTGTAAGTAGCGTTGGCAGCTGCGTTGTCACGGCCATGCGTGCTGATCCCTGAACCTTTGCCGCCTTTACTCGCTTTTATGCCGCCTGCAAGAATATTAGCGACATTTTCCTCAAACGTTGCATGATAGAAGATCGTTCCAGCTAACACCGCTTTAATCGCTACCTCAATAGCTCCTCCGGGATCGGCGATCGTATCGGTAGCCTGGTTTTTTCTTGGGTTCAGGAACATAGCTTTGAAAGGTGCTCGATTTACAATGATTTCTGCGAGCTCCCTTTCGGTATGTGATGTGTCCACGTAAACCGCCATATTTTCCTTTACTATTCCCGCGTAATTCGGCATTTCATCTTTTCCTTCACTTCGATCCCTCATTTTCGTCCATAGGGCACTAAGCTTAATATGCGACCAGGTCTCTTTGGTATCATCATCAAGCGATCGTTGAATGACAGTCCCTTGAGCAGTTTGCGGCGTGATTTTTCTTTGAACCATATTTGCCACAGCTTGATTGCCAATCGTGCGTTGAAGCATCATCATTTGCGATACACTCGCCATGGATTTCTTATCATAACTTGGTTGATCGGAAGTTGTTGTAGCGTCCATGGACTTGTTAGAAGGACTAGATATACTTATTTGCCGCGCTGTATGTTGACTTCCCGCTAAACTCATTATTTAGCCCCTTTTCCTCAATAAAGATTCCATTTCACAGAAAATTATACCTTATTTATTGGAAAATGTTCACTTATTTATTAGAGGTAAGAGGGCATAATGGAAAGATCTGACTTGCAAGGAGCACACCAATGGAGTCCACTGAAAAAATAACAGGAACTCAATTAAGCTTATTAATTTTTTCTTTTATAGCCCCTACGGTCATTCTTATCATACCGGGCTTGATGGCAGCAATCTCAAAGCAAGATGCTTGGATAACGATTTTTCCTGCGATTATGATCGGAGCATTAAGTATCTGGGTGATGACAACTTTATCGAAACGTTACCCGGGTCAAACGATTATTCAGTACAGCTGTCAAATCCTTGGTAAATGGCCGGGTAGATGCATAGGCTTTTATTATATTTATTACTGGATTAATTTTGATTTCATCATTCTGAATCAGCACGTACAGTTTATCAATACGGTGCTGCTCATGAGAACTCCTTCCATCGTTATCAGTCTGACGCTAGCAATCTTATGCGGGATAGCCGTCTATATGGGGATAGAAGCTATCGCAAGATGTAATGAGTCTCTCTCCTTGCTCATTCTTGTTTTGTTGATTCCCCTCTTGATCCTCATGCTCTCGGAGTCAGATCCGGAGCGGCTCCGTCCAATACTGAGCAAAGGAATTGTTCCCGTCCTTCAAGGGTCCTTTTTCCCGACAGCTTACTTAAGTCAATTTTTTATATTGGGGTGGCTTCTTCCATTTTTGAATCAACCGAATAAAGCAACCAAAGCTTCGTTCGTTTCGTTGTTTATTATCTCTGGCCTTCTCGCCATTACCATTTTACCGCTGATTATGGTCTTTGGACCGTTAACGAAAAAATTGACTTTTCCAGTACTCAGTGTCATTCAGTATATTGGTTTAAAAGGTAGCTTTGAGCGCTTAGAGGCTTTGGCGGTAGCCATATGGGTTATGGGGTGTTTTATTAAAATATCTCTGACGTTTTTTGTCATATGTCTAAGTTTAGGTCATCTTTTTAACATTAAAAATTATAAGGACTTTATAATCCCCATAACGATTTTATCAGTGATTGGTTCGATTTCAGTCTTTGTCAATTATTCAACAGACTTGTCAAACTATCTTAATTATACGTACCCTAGCTATGCCTTATTTTCACATTTCTTATTGCCCCTAGCCTTACTCCTGATTGATACAACGAAGAGGCGCTGGAAGAAGTTCATGCGTTAACATTCAGTGTTTTAGAAAAAAATTACCAATCGGCTGAAAAATAATACTTATTGGAACTGTTGTGCTTGAAATATCAATATGGGCTAGCATTAATATGCCTAGGATTGTACATATCCCCATTAAGCAACTATAAATACCAGCTGTTTTCGGCTGGTTTTTCGTCATAAATGTCTGAACTTTATAGAAAGTCCAGCCGAACATCACAATAATATGTATCACTATTAGTAAGATCATTCTAGAATCTCCTATTCATAGAAGGAAGAATGTACCATTCCCGCTCCTTTTAACTTTAAATGAACTTCGATTGATATATCTGCCTCAGGAAATTGCGTATCCCATTCACTCTTCAAAAGAGCCCACTTGTTAGGGCTATTCTTATAAATTTCTTGGCCGAAGCCCACGCTATCAACTTTATATTTCTTTTGGATTTTAGATACCAAATCTTGAACTTGTTTTTTGGCTGTATCTTCCAGCGCCTTCTTAATTAGTTTCATATTGTTTGGATCATTGATATCCAGCGAGGAAGTGTTCTCAACCAAACTTCCTTGACCCTCCAGCTTGATTTTAAAATGAACGGACTCCTGCTCCGTTTGCGTAATTATTTTACCTTTGGTATGGATTAGCATCATCCCGACTTCCCCAGAACTTTGAGGTACTTTTGCCGTGATTGTGCCGTACTTCAGTTTGTCAGTCACCCACATGAATGCGAATGTTTCGTTAATATCTAATAAACCGGATAATTTGTAACCTTTAAAAAAAGCGGCGCCTGCAACCCTATATATCTGCTTATGCGTCTGATTAGAGCCGAGCTCAGGTTCAATTAAGCCTACAACAGGGTTAACCCCTTCACTATCAGATGAAATAAAAAAATCTCGCAAGGTTACGGCTACATCATCTCCCGAAAGTTGCAATTCTTTGGACACTTCACTTGGGATTTGCTTTAAAAGAGACTCCATCTTCTGATCGTTTTTCCCATCGCCGTCTTTCACAACCATGATATAGGCTTTCAAACGATTTCTTGGGTCATGCGTAAAGATATCCAATAAACCATCAGTCCCATGTCTCGCTAAGCGTTCACTAATAAACACAACACTGCGGTGAGAGTAAAACAAACTATGTGAGCTTTTCTTTTGCAGCTTTTGATGAACTTCATTACCCGTTTCTCCTTCTGCGAATATCACATAAGAATTTTGATTATTACTGCTCTCTCCACCACTCATTCCACCTTTGGAAGAGGAAGGCGCAGCGATTTGCAGATAACATATGATGTTCCCATTATCCGCTAGGTCTAGCGCAGTAGCCGTAACAAAGGCAATATCATTCATTTCCGTACGATCCCAACACCCGCTAATGAAGATGAGTACTAGAAGAATGATATATTTTGGTATTCTCATCTCATTCCCCCCAATCCATGTGTCGCCTCAATCTCTGAATGGTTACTTCTGCTCCCCCTCTTGATTAGGTCTTAGTGAAGGGCGGAATTTCGCCCAAATCGGTATCCGGATTAGGACATCCTTCAGAGCCGAAAGCTTAAGAGGAGCAATTGGCGAAAAATAAAGACTCCCGAAGGAACGAAGGTTGGTCACATGCAGCATAATGGCTAGAAGTCCCAGAACAATGCCATAGAGGCCTAACGTACCAGCTAAGAATAACATTGGAAAACGAAGTAAACGGATCCCATTTGCGAAGCTGTATCGAGGAATCGTAAACGCAGAAATCCCCGTAATGGACACGATAATGACGACAGGAGCAGATATGAATCCTGCTTGAACCGCGGCTTGACCAATGACTAAACCCCCAACAATACTGATCGCTTGGCCAATCTGTTTAGGTAGACGAATTCCAGCTTCTCTTAGTGCTTCAAATATGATTTCAATTAATAAAGCTTCAATCATCGCTGGAAAGGGAACAGCATCCCGTGAAGAGGCAATACTCAGCACGAGATTAGTGGGGATCATCTCCTGGTGGAAGGTTGTAATAGCTACGTACATGGCTGGAGCAAATATAGCAAAAATGATAAAGAGGAATCGTATCCAACGTACAAAGGTAGCGATTGGCCAACGAATATAATAATCTTCACTCGCCTGGAGTCCTGTCCAGAATGTCATCGGTACCACGATTACAAAAGGGGTTGTGTCAACAAGAATGGCTACTTTACCTTCAAGTAATTCAGCAACCACGACATCTGGGCGTTCTGTGCTATGGACTTGGGGAAATGGTGAATAAGGTTGATCCTCAATAAACTCTTCAATATACCCTGAGTCAAGGACACCATCCAGCTTTATTGGCTTCAGTCTTGCTTTTACTTCGTCAACAACGGTTTCGAGTGCAATCCCTTTGAGGTAGGTAATGGCGATTCGAGTCTTGGAAAGCTCGCCTAGAGTTATATATTCAATTTTGAGCTTTGAAGTTTTGAGTCTGGAGCGAATCAAACTAACATTAGTAGAAATATCTTCAATGAATCCATCCCTTGGACCGCGGATAACGGGCTCGGATGACGCTTCGTCAATGCTTCTCTTGGATGTACCAAGAATGGAAACTGTCGTCACAATACTGCTGCCCATCGTAAGAATAGCAGCATGACCTTCTAGGATGTTACTAATGACTTCAGATACTTTTGTCGTGCGACTCGTGGTACCAATAGAGATCATCTCACTTTTCAGATCCCCAAATTCTTTCGGATATGTATCACTTGTTACGCTCGTTAACAATGGTTTTATTACATTCTCTTCAAGTGTTTTTTTATCGATCAAGTTATCTATGTAAACAATGAGCCAATGCATGTTCTGGTCAACAGCGATCCTTCTGTATGCCAGGTCAGCACAATCTTGAAATGTTTCTTGCAACAACTTTTCGTTTTGCTCGATATCTGCTGAGAATTGGGTATGATTGTCTTCCTCCAGCAAAGAATTTTTCATACTAGGAGGATATTTGTGTGTACTGAATTTCCCTAATTTTAACCAGCCCATGCACGATCCCCCTAGTTAACACAATCAATGCTATTATTCCGAATCGAGGAAAACCTATACGAATGTCCTTACAGAGCAGTAGGCGGTTAGCAAAAAAAGACAGAGTAACATCGCTGCTACTCCGTCCCTTATTCTTATCTTGCTTTATTATACAAAGGATATTCGACATTCGTCGGGATTTCAATGATAAACATTCGGAGCTTCTCACCTTCAGCGCGAACATTCACTTCTACTTCTCCTTCGGTTTGTACGATCGAAAAGTCTTTATTTTTAAAGGAAACACGATTTGCTTCTGTTGTCCATATGGCACCCGTCTCCCCGCGAAACGCTAATGCTGCGAATGTACGGTTTGGCATAAGTCGGTGAACGTAAGTTGCCCCAACTTCAACTTCGATATCGTACATTTTTACGTCGGTTACGAGTTTTTGAATGGGAGAACCTTCCCCTACTATCGTCTTCACGTTAATACCCCCCTGGGAATTTCGAGGGAAATCTTCGTTTTGGAAAAAGGTATATATCGGTTTGCGATTCAATGCATCATCGAGATAGGGTTCCAGCCAGATTTGAAAGCCTTCATACCCCGGGGTGACGTTCTCAGCGTGCTGCATGCCCGATCCTGTTTGCATCAATTGAACGTCACCTGATTCGAGCGTACTCTCGGTGCCGAGTGTGTCGCGGTGAGTACCTTTACCGCTTATACCGTAACTAAGAATCTCAAAGCCCTTATGAGGATGAAAGCCGATGCCGCCTTCCTTAAGCGCCTGACCCCATGCCCAATAAAAAAGAGGGCCAAGCCGAACGGTGGCAGCTCCTTGACCAGAAAAACCTAGCGGTTTCTGCGCGAAAATTTTCCCTCCGTCAAATGATTCTTTCCCTTGAAACTCTGGACCAAGAACCTGAATATTCATTCTAATCTCTCCCCACCTATAGTATACTTATATAATATAACATTAGATATTATAATAATAGGATAAATTTTTGCCAAAGGAAAAGGCGATCCCCATTCCTTCTGGAGTGAGGGCCGCCTTTTTACGTCATACTATTGGATCTCAATCATTTTCAGCCTCATGTTCTTTTGCATCGCTTTGACGATTCTTAATACCATACCCTATTTTCTTAAGCAGCACAATGAGTTCGACCTTCTCTTCATCCGTCACAAAAGACAAATTGTCGGAGATCGCTTGTACATGATGCGGGAAAATAGTATCAAAGTAGCTCCGTCCTTCTCCAGTTAATGCTACATTCACTTTACGACGATCACCAGGGATTGGAAGGCGCTCCACGTACCCCTTCTTCTCAAGCTTATCTACTACATAAGTGATACTCCCACTTGGAATCGAGAAGGTGTCACTAATTTTCTGTATAGGGTGCGGACCTTTATTGTATAGAAACTCAAGAATTTGGAAAGTTTCGATACTCAGGTCATAGCTATCAATGCTGCGCTCCATGCTGCCATACAATTCTTTCACCATGTTTCTTATGACGCGTATTAGCCTTAAATCAAGCTCTTTACCCTCTTTATCGCGTTCAGTCATACTTCAACCACCTTATCTTGCTTTCTTATACACAAGGATATTCGACTTCTGTAGGAATTTCAATTAGAAAAAATCGAAGGTCTTCTGCTTCAGCACAAAAGCTTAAGAAAATTGAATAGATGATTGCTCTTATTTATCCCTTACTTCAGTTCAAAATGATGACAATAACAGCTAGGATGAACAGAATGATAGGCATCATTGCTTTAGCAACGGGATCTTTCACACGAACCAAGTGGACCAGAGCTGCAACAAACATGGTGATTGCCATAAGAATAGCACCAACTAAGGCATACGGACTAACCCAAATGCCAATAATAATGATAGCGGCTGATAGCACTTCTACTAAACCCGTAAAAATCCTCATTCCCGACGATAGCCGATATCTCTTGAATTCTGCTACCATCTGTTTGCCGAACTTCATGAAACCAAATAGCAGAAATCCAATCCCTAAAATAATTTGAAGCACGATGGATAAAATATGCATTCGAAACACCCCTATATATATTTTGTATAACGTTATTTATTCTAATATTAGAATATCTGTTAGTCAAGATATAATTTTAGTTAAGCCTCAGATGAACAAAAAAGGAGATTGCCACGTGGCAATCTCCTTGCATACTTTCCAAGTGCTAGCTAGTCAGGCCAAGTTTCCATACGATAAGCCATCTCCCAGAACAAATATTCATATCGCGTCGTGTTTAGAAATATCTCTTCCAGCCTAATCAACTCGGATTCCGGCTTTCCTTCGGTCAGCTGATCCAGCAGCCCGATACACCACTGCGCTAAGCCCCCGAACTCCTCCGAGCTGTACATCTTAATCCAAGCTCCATAATAGGAATGTTCGCTGGCTCCAGGTAATCGGCTTAGCTCTTTACCAATTTCGGAATAACTCCACATGCAAGGAAGGAGCGCTGCAGTTAGCTCAGCTAACGATCCATTTTGCGCCGTATGCAGCATATAATGCGTGTAAGCTAGTGTAACAGGTGATGGTTTCGCCAGTTCCAACTCTTCCTCGGTGATGCCGAACCGAGCCGCATACGCTCTGTGAAGAGACATTTCTTCATTCAATGTCGCGTCCAGCAGACTGGCAAACATGCCCATTACCGCCAAATCGTCCGACTTTACTGCTCCTAATGCGAACAGTTTGGCATAATCTTTTAAATATACATAGTCTTGAATCATATAAAAGCGAAACTTCTCCAAATCCAGTGTGCCTTCGCCCATTTCCTGAACAAACGGATGGGTGTGATTTCTCCGCCATACCGGTTGCAATCGCTCATATAAACGCTTAGAAAAAGTCATAATCGTATCCCCTTTTTTATGGATTTAGTTAGTCCTTATCGTTCCGTGCGGCACCATTCATAAATGAACTTCAGCATCACTTTGGTAAAATCGATCAATTGCGCGATGGAAACCTGCTCATTGACCGCATGCGCGTGTTCTAAACGGCCAGGTCCGTAGATGACAGCCGGAATTCCCGCATCACCGAACCAACCGCCGTCCGTAACAGTCGCTGAGACATCGATCATCGCCGGTTTGTCTATAACGAGCTCATGGAAAGCTTTCAAAGCTTTCACGCCAGGATGCTCTGGGTCCACCTCAAGTGAAGGGAAGATCTCCCCGCGGTCTTCGATCATGGATGAGCCGCCCCATGTGAATATAGGAGGATGCTCTCTCAGCCAAACATCGCTTTGCGCAACCCGGTCAATATGCGCTTCAATTTCTTGGATCACTTCGTCATAAGTTTCGTTCGGGTAAAAATGGACGGTAATCCATAAACGGCACTCATCGGCTATAAAAGCCGCATGTCTACCGCCTTCGATAACAGCAGGATTAATCGTAGTAGTACCTGGCGAACAGCCGAGATAGCTCTTCATAACGGCCCAGTGCCGCTCCAGCTCTTGCAGTCCATGTACAATTTTCATCATTTTCTCTATGGCGCTTGCCCCAAACAGCTTGCCGCCTGCATGGATCATGCTTTTGCGAGTGGCGTCGTGCCAGGTTTGTTGGCTCTTCACCGTGATCCATCCGGTAATGACACCTCCTTGTCCTTGGAGATGCAAATCACTGGTGTCCACGACAACCGCAAAGTCCGCCCGGTACCCGCGTTTGCAGCATTCGAGCGTCCCTGCCTCCCCCACCTCTTCCCCAATCACCGATTGGAAGATGAGGTCCCCTGGCAGTCGGATGCCCGCTTCTCCCAGTAGTTGAATGGCAAAGAGCGCACCCGCGAGACCACCCTTCATATCCGCCACACCCCGGCCTATGATCACTCCGTCGCGGACAATTGGCGTGAAGGGTCCAGCTTCCCAAGGCTCATCCGAACTCACCTCAGCCACATCGATATGACCGTTGATGATAAGACTTTTATACAACTCAGGTGCTTGTCCTTTCAGGGTACCAACGACATTCGGGTCTCCCGGATACACCTCCCACTGATCGATCTGAAAGCCTCTTTCCCTAAGGAATTCAGCGATAAACCCTTGGGCTTCAGCCGTATTTCTGGCTGGGGGGGCAGGCGTTTCGAACCGTACCAAACGTTCTACAAGCTGGATCAACTCCGCTTGACGCTTCTCTACTTGCTGGATCACTACATCCAGTTCCTTGGCCAAGCTTGCCACATGATCTCCTCCTAGCAGCTCAAAAACAAAAAACCGCTTTCTGATAGAAAGCGGCTGCGTTATGATATAGGAATCCAAACGACATACAACCACTTCCCTTCGCTAGCATTACCTAGATCAGGTGTAAGGGTTAAGACCAAAGTCTTTCTCAGCTATTACAGCACCCCTAGTGTTCAATACGATTCAATTGTCTAGTCAAATCTTACCACAACATTCTATATCAGCCAATCCCCTACCATACTTACAATTTCCCACTGACCATCTGAACGACCCAGCAGTACGATGGAATTGCCTTGCACGTCGGTTCCAATGAGCGTCTTTCCTCCATTTGGTGACAGAATCGTCTTCCCTGGTTGTGTTTGCAGATTTAGCCGATACGGCGCTTCTACAAAAAAAGTATAAGTGACGGCTGCCTTAGCTGTTGGCAGAAGCAGATTAACCTCACCAGATGCGCCTGCGTTGGTGATTTTGAAGCCTATGTAATCGAAGGTGACAGATCCGGAAGAAGGATAAGCTTGAATAGGCAGCGGTTGTTTAGCCGCATAGATATCTTCGGCTGTGGGTGCTATCGAATAGAGCTTTTGTCCTCCACCTTTGACGCTGCAGCCCAAATAGGCCACGTTCCGCAATAATTCGGAGTTGTTTTTCTTTAGTGAGAATCCACGTTTAATCAGCGGAGCCTGGCGTGTATCAACGGATTCGCAGTCCATATAGACGGCATTTCCGATGACGGTTCTAACTTGTGATGGCACCGTTGTGAGGATGAACGAGGAGCCATAACCGTAGGGGTCCTCCGGCTGATTAACCGTGTTACAATTAATCGCCCGGCAGCGAGTATAAGAACGCTTTGCGCTATCAGCCGAGAAGGATAAATCCGAGAATCCAGCGAACTGCTCGCTTTCAGCGATACAATCGATCAGTTTGATTTCGCCTTGTACGGCTTTGGCAGCATCTCCTCCGTAGTTCATGGAGAAACCAAATGAATTCCCCTTCGTTTTACACTTCTCAAAAAGGATATCAATAGGCTCACTGGCAGCAGTTGGTTTCAACAAAGTGACAAGGAAACCTCGCCCTGTATTTCCATCCGCCACACATTGAATGAATCGAATATTTTTGAGCAGATCAAGCTGGCCATTCGGTTCAATATCTACTCCGCTCTGCGGAGCTGTCCCTTTCGTGTTGGAGAAGCGGCAGTTCTCTACCGTGAGACCATCTACGGAAATAACGGATAGCCCTTGTCTTCGATTATTATCCGCACGGCAGTTACGAAGCACAATATTTCGGCAAAAGCCCACGGTCGATTCGAAATATCCGATGTAAAATCCGTCTCCGCCGCTGTCGTTGGCGTTGATATTCTCGAGCACAACGTTCTCTGAACCGCTGATGTCGAAGATATGGGCTTGTTCGCCTGTCGTATACGCCGCCTTGTTCATACGCAACGTGGAACCATTGCCGTTGATATACACGTCTTTAACAGTTTTGATACGAATTAATCGTTCATAAACAGGCCCTACTTTGCTTAGCGTGTCTACTGCTTGTAGGATGGTTCCCGGCTCTATTTCAATCGCAATTTGGCTTGGAATGAACAATTGACCCGTTAAGTAAAAGCCAGCTCGCTGCTTGGGAATAAACAACTTGTGACCAGATGCTGTATTTAACGCCATCTGCAAAGCCAACGTATCGTTCGTTACGCCATCTCCTTTCGTACCGAACCAGGAAGCAATCAGCGTATCCCCATAGATCCGTTTGAACCGCTTGCCGTTAGTGGACACAAGTACGGTTCCCGTGTTATCTACAGATGTACTGTCATTCGGGTCATAACGAAAGAAGCCCTCCTGCATCTCGTTTGTTACGTAATAAGCTAGTGCCGGATCAGGTTCGAGTTCTACCCTCAGCTCCTCCAACTTGACGGCGACGCAGAAATTCATGTCCAGGATCTCAAGCAACTCAGTTCTACGTTTTCCGATCGCCACTCCGTAAACGGAACTTGTAACGGATTGATCACTGGCAAATACAGTAGACTTACCTGCAACCCCCCATAAACCGCTAGAAACAGCAGCAACTCCTCCTATTCCTAGCGTAGCTAACAATTTCCTTCGGCTAATTAATGGCTCCTTCTGTCCTTTCCTCTCCGCTGTTCCCTCTGTGTCTACTGGAATAGCTGCTTCTTCCATTTCATTTGATTGGTTAGATGGTTTGGACATAGCTGTAGTCACTCTCCTTATCCCGCATTCGGGTCATTAGTTGGAGTTCAGTTAAGTCAGCCTTTCAATCCCGTTGAAGCGATTCCTTGGACGAAATATTTTTGAGCAAATAAAAAGACGACAAGAACGGGGACAATGGTGATGACGGCACCAGCCATAACAAGCGTCATACGGTTTTGAACTTCGTTTTTCAGAAAAAGGAGCCCTAGAGGCAGCGTGAACATCTGTTTGTCCTGTAGGTAAATTAGCGGTTCTAACGTGTTATTCCAAGCGCTGATGAAGGTAAAAACAGCAAGTGCAGACAAGGCAGGCTTCGCTAAAGGAAGATAGATCTTATAGAAGATTTTCCAAGGGTTCGCTCCATCTACCCAAGCCGCATCGTACAGTTCCTTCGGCAAGGTTTTATAGAATTGGTGCAGCAGGAAGATGCCAAATGCCCCACCGAGGAAGCTCCTCAGAATGAGCGGATAGTACGTATCGAGCGCACCGACGGATTTCCATATAAAATACGTTGGGATCATGGTGATTTGGGAGGGAAGCATCATCGTGCCAAGCATGGCTATAAATATAAGGTTCCTGCCGCGAAATTGGAAAAATGCTAACCCGTAGGCTACGATCGCACAGGATACTACGGTTCCGATTAAATCCATGATCGTGACAAAGATGCTGTTCATGGTGAACTGCAGGAAGTTGACCTCAATCCATACCTGCTGATAATTTTTCCAAACGAACGGTTCCGGAATCAATTTGGGAGGGAAGGTTAACTCCGAGCCTGCTGCTGTCAATGATGTCGAGAGCATATATAAGAAAGGCACAAGCATGAGAACGGACCCGATTCCTAATATCGCATAAGCAGTAACTTTCAGAGTGGTGTAGGAATTATTCATAATGCACCCACCTCTTTTCCGTTACCTTCTGTACAATGGTAATAGCCAGAATAACGAGGAACAGTCCCCAAGCCATCGCGGATGCACTGCCCATTTTGAAATTCAGGAAGGAATCGCGGTAAATCAAGATGTTTGGCACCATATTGCGGTCAGCTACAGAAATGACGTCACCCAGCATGACTAGAAACACATCAAAAGCGTGGAAGGCAGAGATGGTGGATAAGATCATGACCATATACACCATTGGGGACACGATTGGCATCGTTATTTTCGTAAACAACGTCCACCCTGTCGCTCCATCCATCCGTGCCGCTTCTAGCATTTCTTCGGATATATTCTGCATGCCTGCCAAAATAAGGACCATCGAATACCCGGCACCCTTCCAAATATTCACAAGTGCAATAGAACCAATGACTAACCACCATTTCCCACTGCGTATCCAATCGATAGGTCGGAGTCCCAGTATATGTAAAATCCAATTCAGCAAGCCGTATTCATTATTATAAATCCACAGCCAGATCATCCCCCCTGCGACCCATGGCGTGATCACAGGGAGAAAGTAAATCATCCGGAACAAGGATTTGCCACGAATCTGCTGATTGAGCAGATACGCAAGAATGAGTGCAGTGAACGTCTGAAGCGGCACGAACAATACAGCAAAATAACCAACGTTGCGCATCGAAAGCCAGAAGACTTTCAGATGTAGGAATTGGTTCCAATTACGCAGTCCAATCCATTGCGGCGGGTTGAATAAATCCCACTTCGTAAAGGTTAAATAGAGTGAAAATACGAAGGGAAACAAGAAGAAAATCAGCAGTTGCAGGACAAATGGTACGGTGAAGGCGAAGCCCCACCAGCCTTGTTTGCGCATCGGAGCACCTCTTTTCAAGTCCAATCCGGTTTATTTGTTTTCGTCGAGTACGCCTTGGACCTTCTGCTGAATTTCTTTAGCGCCTTCTTCCGGCGTTCGCTTACCATCCATAATATCGTTCAAGATTGGACCTGCAGCTGCACGCCATTCATTCCAGGACGCGTTCTCATCCAGCGTACCCCCCGCTTCTTCAATTCCTTTCGTATAAGCCTTCTTGTTGACCGGTTTACTAGTAGATTTCTCGAGTTCAGCCAGCGCTGTTTTCTTAACAGGCAAGCTTGTGCCGCTTTCTGATAACAAGCCTTGACCCTCATCACTCAAATAGTACTTGAGGAATGTCCATGCGGCTTCTTTCACTTCGGGCTTCGCCTTGGAATAAACGATCCATTGGTTCACAACCATCGGAACGAAGCGTTTGCCATCCATACCGATGGGCATTTTGACGGTGTCCCAATCAAGGTCCGGTTTATTTTTATTGAGAGAGACTTGCGTTGCGTACTGGAAAAATGTCATAGCTACTTTCCCATTTTCGAAAAATTTGCCAGTAGTTGCAGCTTCTCGCGTAGGGCTGATTTTCAGCTTATTGATTGTATCGGCCCACGCCGTCAGTCCTTGAATCGACTTGGAATCTGTGAAATTTGATTTGGTTAATGTCGAATCGAGAGCGGAACCGCCGTATGCCCTCATCCAAGGAAGCCATCCTAATGTGATATTGCTTCCTGCCTGGAAGCCATAAATATCCGGTTTACCATCACCATTCGTATCTTTCGTCAACTTCTTGGCGGTTTCGATCATATCATTATAAGTCCAGTCGTCTGTTGGTAACGGAATGTTATTCTCTTTAAAAATCTGCTTATTAAAGGCTAGCGCGCCTGGGTTAATGCCGTGCGGAATCCCGTATATTTTGTTATCTAATTTGGCGGATGTAAGAGCACTCACATAGTCGTCGGTCTTCAAATCGCGCTTGATGTACGGCTCAAGATTCTCAGCAACCCCGCGTTTGCCGTAACCAAGCACAACTGCATTTTCTTGCAGCCACAGATCAGGGGGATTATTCCCTGCAATGCGAGTAACGATTTTCGTGACAAAATCCGCCCAAGGCGTTTCCTCGATTTCCAGCTTAATGTTCGGATACTTAGCTTGAAAATTCGTAATGATCTTCTGACTAGTGATGTCATAACCACCGGGTAAGCCAATTTTCAACGTGACATCCTTCAAGGGGGCTGCTGTTGCTGTTCCGCCTGAATCACCAGGTACAGTAGCCGCAGGTTTACCAGTTGAACAGGCTGTGAGTAGAGATAAAGCTACCATAACTCCTATAACTGTTGTCTTTTTACTCATGAGTATGACCTCCCATTAAGAACAATTTCGAATCAATTACACATCTCTTTATGAATTCACGTGAAGGATTTGACCATCTAGCAGCAGTTGTTTTCGCAGCAGTCCATAATCCAGATCTTGCAATGCACATTGGTGCTGCAGCGCTAGTGCAGCTGCCGTGGCCGCGGATTGGCCAAGAATCATAAACACTGGCTCCATTCGAATGGACCCGTAAGCGATATGCGAGGAAGACAAGCATACGGGCACTACGAGATTCGTACACTCCTCTCCTTTTGGAATAATAGCTTTATACGAAATCGGGTAGGGTCCATTTGGACTGATTTCAACGTTTCCTTCATTGATACACCTACCGTCTAGTACTAATCGTCGGCAGTTGTGCGAGTCCATGGTGTAAGCAGCTAGCCCAACTGAATCCTCCTCTGTTCGATAATGGCGACAATGATGTTCGGTCATAACTACGTCTGAAATCATACGCCTCGCTTCACGGATGTAAAGTTGATGCGGCCATCCGCCCGTAGAGGTAAACTCATCAGCTGGAAGCCCCCAAGTCTTAACCTCCGCTCGAATAGCTGCTGGAATCGTATCATCATTCGCCAGAAAATAAAGCATTCCCATATTATAGTGAAGATGCTGTTGGAAGAGCTCTTCGCGAACCGCATAGCTCGCCTCTGGCCAAGCGTAGTTACGCCCAATATAATCGGTCGAAATCCCCCCCCAATTGTTCAAATCACTTTTGCCGCCAGGCATCACCTTGTTGAGCTTCAAGGCATCCCAGACGCCGCTGCGAATATATCTCGCCAGTAAGGCAAATTCATCGCGATTGTAGTTAGGCGGCTCTGGGAAGGAAAGTTGATTATCCGGGTTGCTGCTCAAGCAGATTCGGAAATTGTACGCCTGAACCGAATCATCTCCCTGTCCCTGCACGCCGGGTGCTGCATCGGTTATTCCTGGAAGCAGCCCGCTATCCATCTTCCCCTCAATCACATACGGGTCTACCCAAGCCATAAAGTTGTGTTTGGGATGACCCAAATGAATTCCGTTCAATATCTCTTTGTAAACAGTATTGGATTCTCTGCCCACATGATAGGAAACGCCAGCTCGTGCGAGCAAATCTCCCTCATAGGAAGCATCTATAAACATAGGGGCTGTATACACATTTCCGTCTTCCATTATGATTTGTATAATACGTCCTGATTGAAGCTCTACTGCTTCTAAATGCTGCTCAAAATAGACCGGCACTCCTGTTTGCTGCAACCACTCGGAGAAGATCCGCTCCGCCACATGAGGTTCTAACGCCCAAGTCCTCCCATCAGGCTCATCGCTGCCATAGTGCTGTCCTAATGCTTGATAGAACTCGCTGGAAATTCCCCCAATAGCCATCGTGTTACCGACATCCGTACGTCCTAGGCCGCTTGACGTCATTCCGCCTACATGCTGGCTGAATTCGGCAATCACCGCTTTAAGACCCATGCGACTTGCTTGGATAGCTGCTGCCACACCAGCAGGAGTACCTCCATAAATACAAAGATCAGCTTCGATGCGATGAGGTTGTCGAGGTTGAGCCTGCTTTGGCTTATAATAATGTAAATTTGAAAAAGCACTCATGTGATCTCCTCCTCGGTTCAATTGGTATATGAGATAGAACACAGCTGCGGTGTGTCTAGCTTCCTTCCTAGATGCAGAGATTCCATGGCTAGATTGATCATTCCGGTTGTCAGAAATGTCCGTTCCGCACAGACAGGTGAACGGCCAGTCACTACCATCTGCTCAATCAGTTTAGTTAGCTTCTCAAAATGGTTATAGGGACGCCCCATTCCGCTATCACAGCGAGCAGCTGTCATCTCTCCATTTCCTTCCCGGAAAGCAAGTGCCCACTCTCGTATAAAACGCTGCAGCTGAAGCACGTAACCTTTTAAACCATCGGTATAGGTAATAATGAACAACACAGGCACATCAACATGATCCCTCGGATGCCCTGGCAGAACATCTCTTAATGAGCCAAGAGCCTGAATCATGAGATCCTCGGGAACCTCTCCCCGATCCATTGCCGCCCACACTGACCTGCCTTCTAGCGTTTGAACGGACCGAATTCCCGTCTCACCGCCTGCTCTTTGCTCAGCTGCTGCCTGCAGCACCTCGATGCCATGAAAGCCATACGATTCAATGCCAAGCCAACTGACAACGAAAATCTCCTTGACTTGATTTAACTTCTCTGAAGAATAAGCCGGCACTTGAGGCGTATGCGGAATAGAGGATCCCCCCAGAAAAGGCAGTCCTCTCTTCATCAGCTCGCTGTATATCCACTCCGCATCCTGCATGCAATAAGACAGATGTTTATCATTAAATATAGGTACACTCAGCCCTAATAGATCCAAAGCACGGAACGTTTCTTCGAAAAAGTAGCGGCGTGGATACAACTTTTGACGCTTCTCGTTCCAAGCGTAGTCTCCATGTTCGCCTATCAAAAGAACGCCATGAATCGGACTCCCAACATGCGGAGCAGCAATGGCATCCAAAATGGAAGCGTAGATTGGAATACCTCGAGCTTGCGCTTCTGCAGTACCAATATCGTTAGAAGGAACCTGATCCAGATACAGCGAAACCACTTCGATCTGCGGGGTATACCCGAACATGCCCAGCAGCCGTCCGATGATAACTTCCGCATGGGAATCAGGCCGGTATTCCGTAACGATGACAGCTACTTTTTTCCGCTCAGTCCGTGCGCTCATTAGGCCAGTTCCACTCCTTCATTCATCCAATTGCCGACTTGCACAAGCCATTGTGCTGTCGATTCAATGATTGCTTGCAAGTATACAGCTCCCTTAGCCGCATCAGCCTGCTGAGCGGAGTCCGTATAACCATCTACGCCGGTTAAGTAACTGTGTTTGCCGATGAAAGAACCTGGCGGGCCGGCATTAATCCAAGACCTTTGCGGATGTGCCGGGATATCTGATCTCTCATTACGTAGCAGATCCGGCGTAAGAGAAGCGATAAGTGAGGTTTCGAAGCCTCCGGCGTGCCCCGGGACCATCCCCATCTCTTGTGCCCCAAGCTCTGTAAGAGCTGATCGAGATAAACTCCAATAAGAAGCGGAAGCGGTCCAAATGTCATGCTGCACGGCAAGGTCCTGAGCCGCCTGATGCATCATAGGCTCGTTGCCTCCATGTGCGTTGAGAAAAATGATTTTGCGAAAACCACCGCTCACTAGACTTTCACCTATTTCCTTCAACATGACAAGATAAGTAGATGAAGTGAAGGATAAGGTGCCGCCGAAAGCCAAATGATGCTGTGAACACCCAACTACAAGCGTTGGGGCTAATAGAAGCTTCGTGGACTTCGCAGCCTGCTTGCAGGCTTCAAACGCAAGATGCTCACCTATCAAACTGTCGGTAAATACCGGAAGATAAGGCCCATGCTGCTCCGTCGCCGCAAGTGGAACGACAACCGCATACCCCTCCTCTGCTTGACGCTTTAACGTTTCGCGTGTTCCGTGGTGAAACAAGAAATCGTTCATAGCGCAAATCCCCCATCAATAGTAAGTAATGCGCCTGTTATATAGGAGGCGGAATCGGATAGTAAAAAGGCTGCCAATTCCGAAACCTCGTCAGGCGTTCCCGAGCGGCCAAGCGGGGTCATCTTGGCAACGGCTTCTTTGAAGGAAGAGGGAAGTGTGGTTAATGCCTCTTCCGTCTTAATATCACCCGGGAGCAGAGCGTTAGCTCGAACACCCTTATGAGCGTAGTCAGCAGCTATGACACGTGTCATCTGATTGACGCCTGCTTTCGCAGCACCATAAGCTAGACAGGCCGGTTTCACCTTATGGCTTAAGACAGAGGAAGCATTAAGAATAACGCCTCCTCCCGATTCAATCAGGAGTGGAAGAGCATGTTTATTGATCAGAAAGGTACTTGTCAATGTTCCTAAAAGTACTTGATTCCATTCCTCTAAAGAGAGCTGTAGAGCAGGTTTAGATATTTGTGTATAGGCATTATGATATAAACCATCCAAGCGGCCCCATCGATTCTGAACGCTTGCTAACGCAGTTGTGACTTGTTTCTCATCTCGCGCATCGGATTGGATGTACAATAATTCATCTGGGAGAAAAGAAGCGATGGCTGGATCGTTCAACCTTTGTTTCGCATCCTCGGGCGTAACAAGATCCGTTGCTACGACTTTGGCGCCTCGCTCAAGAAACATCCTAACGGCTGACAATCCCAGCTTGCCAAGCGCCCCTGTTACTAAAATCACTTTGCCGCTTAACTGCGCCACACTTGTTCCCCCTATGCCTGTTCCATCAATAGACAAGCTGTCAAAGCAGCCGACCAATGGAAATCTCTGACAACGTCCATTTTTTGACGAATATTATACCTGCCTGTCGGTGGACCCTTACGATCGCACTCTGGAGGAGGTACGAGGTCCGCAGAATCAAAATACTCAAAAATAACACCGTATTGTTCATAGTATTTTTGCACCATTTGGATACTTTGCTGAGCAAGTTGATCTGCTTCCGCTTGCTTCCCCTGCTTCTTAAGGCCGATATAGACAAGGTAATTCATATTCATCCATACAGGACCTCTCCACATATCTGTGCCGTACATATCTTCTGAGGCGGCTGTTGTTGGAATAGGGAATCTGGTTTGGAAATGACTTGGATCCTGCAGCATGGCGACTAGACGATCTGTACGTTCTTGAGGCATATGATTTAGGAGCAGTGGTAAGAATCCACTTACGGCCTTCACCCGAGAGAAGTTTCCGTCTATATCTCGATCATAATAGAATCCTTCGCTCTCATCCCAGAGCAGATTTTGAATCTGATCGTTCAGATCAGCCGCTTTTCGCTGCCAACGCTCTGCTGTTTCCGTCTCTCCGAGCTCAAAAGCAATTAATCCGAGGAAATGAGCATCCTGGGCGGCGAAGACAGAGAAATCAACAGCATCCAATACCGCCGCACGATCAAACCGAGGGGAGTTGTCCATACCGGATTCACCGGAGCGGCAAAGCGGATTGCCTTCGATCATCCATTCGAGCAGTCCATTCTCGTTACGGTCACGGTTCGTGATATCCCAATTTAGATAACGTTCCAGTATCGGGAGCGCGTAGCGTAAATAGGTGCTTTGCTTCGTATGCAGGAAGTTCTCCCAGACACCCCATGCGAGTAAGGGAGGCTGCGTCATGTTAGAACCTGATCCATCAACTTTGCTTGTGTGAGGAATCATGCCATCTTCACGCTGTGTATCTAAGACGGATTTCAGATAATCCCATGACAACTCAGGGTTCAACACATTCATCGCAAACGAATGAAATACGGAGTCCCACAGCCACATCGCTTGGTGAGGAACACGGTCAGGCGTGGACCAAATCTGCCGAATGACCCCTTCAGGTGCCAGTGTGTTGACTTTCATCACGCTACAACACTTCAGAAGCAGCCGCTCCTTCATCGGGTCATCCAGTCTGGGAACACGCTGATAAAATTGCAGTCTCGCTTCCGTTTCTTCCCAGGCATCGTATGTCAAACCCTTCATTACCCGGCTGACAGCCTCATCTAGCTGGCTTCCGTAAGCTAATGCCCATCGTTCCTTGTCTCTGAGCAGCACGATAACATCCCTACCGTTTGCTGCCTCCGTGATGAAAAGAGTATCTTTCGCCCAAGCTTTGCCTCCCTCGTCTTCTTCAAAGCTTAACTGGATATCGACTGACAATGGAGCAAGCCCAACAAGTGTATGCCAGCTCTGATAAACCGCCAGCAGTGGGCCTTCGTCCAGTTCAGCTAACATAACGTCTCCTGTTGCGATGCGAATCTCTCCTGAATGGGGCACATCAAATTGCAGCCATCTGCGCTTTGGTGTATGAAATAGCAGGCTGATCTCATTTGCGCCCACCGTTGCTACGAATTGCGAATTCGAATCCGTCTGTCCGTCATATCCAGAGAAAGCAAACAGTGCTCCCTCTTTCCACAGATCTGGTAAATGTTTCTGAACTTGCAGCGCCATCTTGCCCGTCAAATTTGCTCTCTCCTCTATGAACCCATTTATTGATTTTATTATCGCGTATTTTAGACATCGGGTTCTATAGAAGAAATTGCGCTTTCCTTACAAGATTTTGCTCTTTTCATCGTTTCGAAGCGGTATAGACTATGATATACTCAGAATCATCTAATAGATAAGGCAGGTGAGCAGCATTGGATGCTTTGAAGAAAATTGAACCCTTCGAAGGTAGGCGCTTCCCTTTACGAATGACCGAAGTCATTAGCTGTTTTCACTTGGTAAGACCCCATTGGCATGATCACCTCGAGTTTATACAATTAATTGAAGGTGAAGCTCAAATACTTATCGATAATCGAACATTTATCGTGCGAGCACCGGCTATTTTATTTATTAATAGTTGCAAGATTCATTCGATGCAGTCCCTTAACGGCAAGAGCAGCACCATCCACGGGATGATCTTCGATATGTCTTTGTTATCTGGTTCATTTGAGCATTCCGAGCTACAGCATTTATTCGCCCGCTTCATACAGACTGCTCCCATCCTGGAGCCCATCCTCCCCTCACATCCGTTGTGGAACGAGCTGACGACCCATTTTGAACTAGCCTACAAAGAGTACGCGGCACAAGATATTGGCTGTGAGCTCATCATCAAATCGTCCCTATATCGCATGATGATTCCTATGCTTCGCGGCTTTCAGCAAGAGTTGTCTCTATCGAAAGACTTGAACAAAAGCTTTGATCAATATAAACGTCTCAAACCTGCCATTGATTTCATAGAATCCTGTTATGCGCAAAAGATTTATACTGACACCCTCGGTGGGCTGGTAAATTTGAGCCCTTTTCATTTTACCCGTTTGTTTAAAAAGGTCACTGGACTTACCCCGATGAACTATATCAATCGCTATCGGGTAGACATGGCCAAACGATTACTGATCGAAAAAGACCTCACCATCACGCAAATTGCAGAGCGCACTGGTTTCTGTAATGTGAATTATTTTGATAAAGTATTTAAGGAAATGAACGGATTCACGCCGCTAGAGTTAAGGAAACAATTCACGGATGGTTAGGTAGCTTGATAATAATGAATCGAAGTAAGTTTCTTCGCCCCTTGGATGACTAGATCAGTCATTTGGCTCCATGTTTCTTCCTTCCACCTGGTTGTCGGAATAGAAATACTTATCGCAGCTATCAATTCTTGATTAGCATTATAGATCGGGGCGGCTACACAACGGATACCTTGTACCGCTTCCCCCTCACTGTAAGCCACTCCTACCCGGCGAATCTCCTTTAACTGCTCCACTAATTTCTCGAGATCAGAAATCGTATGATCGGTCAGAAGACCAAGTTCTTGCTCTCTGTATAGCTGCACGACATCGTCATCACTCATTGCACTTAAAAATAACTTACCCATCGCTGTAGTGTGAAGCGGCAGCTTCATACCCAGATGCGAGATAAAACGCACATGGTGCGTACTTTGTCTTTCAGCAATATACAAGATATTCCTATCGCTCCGAATCGCTAGATAAACGGCTTCATTTACTTCCGAAACGATCTGCCCGGAAATATATTGAAACTCTGTCGTTAAGTTCGTTTGCTGGGCATATTTGGCACCAATTTGAAAGATTTTATAACCAAGTCGAAACGTCTTGCCGTTCTCGTCCTTGTCCAAATAACCACGATGAACCAGATTCTGCAAAATCTTAAATACACTGCTCGCTGGGAGTTCCAACTGGCGTGTGATGTCCATTAAGCTTAATTCTCGTGCTTCAACTTCCCCGAACAATTCAAAAATATCCAGCACGCGGTCAGCTGATTTGACGGTTTGGCTCGCTTTATCTGTTATACTCATCAATGATCCTTCCTTACTGGAGAAAGTGCGATGACATCGATTTCTACCAAAATATCAAAATTTAAATCACAATAGATGGTCGTCCTAGCCGGATAGGGATAGGCAAAATAGCTTCCATACACTTCATTGAATGCTTCATAATGGGATCGTTCTTTTAAATACACGTTCACTTTCACCACATTCTCTAATGTGGCATTTGCTGCTTCCAAGATATGTCGAATGTTCTCCAGTGTCTGCAAGGTCTGAGCCCTTAAGTCCGTGCTTACGACTTGGCCGGTTGCAGGGTCCAGTCCTCCTTGACCGGACACGAACACGAAACCTCCCGCTTCTATCGCGGAAGAAAAGGGCTTGCCACTTGCACCATCCGTTGCAATAGGTTGTTTCAATTTTCACCACTCCTTCCATGATTATCGTTCCAAAGAGCCCAGCATCTTCCTGGTGTATCTGTTCGGAAGCTTTCAATCGTTCCCGTATCCGCCATGGTGACATAGCAGGTACGTCCATCTGCTCCGCCAAATGTTACATTTGTACATAGTTTGCCGTTAAGAGCAACCTCCCTCACCAATTCACCTTGCGGGGAAAGAACGGCAATCGTTCCTTTTCCGTATCGCGTGACATACACATTCCCTTCGATATCACAGCGCATACCGTCTAACCCATAATCGGTAAATTCGTAAAATAACCGTTTGTTGCCAACATCATATCCGCTCGTGAAATCATATTGCCAAATCCGCCGCTGAACGGTCTCGTTCACAAACAGGCTCCGCTCGTCATAACTGACCTCAATGCCATTCGTAGTGCCCATTCCCGCTTCCAACATGGTTGATTTGCCGTTCTGATCGATACGCCATAACATCCCATTGGATTGCTTCCAATTCGGGTCACTGGCAAACCACATGCCATTTTTCGTAACAGCTAAGTCATTGGGCTGGTTCATGGCGGGCTGCTCGGCAAATGTGTGAATGTGAAGAGTTTGCATGTCCACTCGCAAAATTCGGTGCCCTGTATAATCGGCGATGAACATGTGACCTCGATCAAAGCGAATCGCATTCCCTGTAGCACCTGCAGGTAGTTCAAGAAATAGACTGCTGACCCCTTCAGGCGTTACTTTCCCTATCGTATGTCGCCTTGCATAGTTCACGGCATACAAATTCCCCTGTTGATCACAAGCTGGCCCTTCAATCCCTGATGTAAACTGATGAGGCTCCGTTAAAGTTTGGCTCACATACAACATTTGCTCCCGCCTCCTTCTTTCCCCCGTCTACTCACCTGCGATGAGCAGCGATTCGTTGTGCAACACGCTCTACAGCAGCAAGTGTATCTAGAACTTCCTTCTCCTCATGTGCGGTAGACACATACCAAAGCCCATTCGGACGAACGAGAATACCCTCGTGCAACATTTCTTCGGCGAATCGTGTATAAAGCTGTGAATCTCGAAGGTTGAATGTATCGAAATCAGCTACTTCTGTTCGATCGATGAACATCAGATGGAACACTGGCCCCTGTTGATTCACAACGGCTTGAAGTCCATTAGTTTTAAGAATCGAGCGAATTCCCTCTGTCAGCATCGACGCAATATGCTCCATGTCCTTGAATGCTTGCCCCTCAGATTTCGACAACTCTTGGATCACAGCGAGTCCCGCGGCTATAGCCAGGCTGTTGCCGTTTAAAGTACCAAGATGCATAACCGTTCCTTCTTCGATTAGACGCATAATGTCTCTCTTACCAGCCACCGCGCTTAAGGCAATCCCTCCTGCCATCGCTTTGCCGATCGTTACAAGATCTGGATCAATGCCGAATCGCTCGTGAGCGCCGCCCAAACCTAACCGAAATCCAGTAATCACCTCATCCCAAATTAATACGATGCCGAATGTTGAAGTTAATTCCCTCATCTTCTCCATGTACCCCGGTAAAGGTGAAATACATCCCGAATTACACATAACCGGCTCCGTAATAACGGCTGAGATCTCATGATGATGTTTCGTTAATGTCTCTTCCAAAGCTGCAGGATCATTCCATGGCAGCAAAATCAGATCCTGCAGGCTATTCTGGCTCTGACCTCCAGTTCCCTGGAAGATCCCCGTTTCAGCTGCTGTATGGCCAGTTGAGGAGAAATCAGGGCTCGGAAAGGAAGTGAAAATCGCATCGGACCAACCATGATAATGACCATAAAAACGAACCGTTTTGGTCTTGCCCGTATAAGCTCGAGCTAATCGCAGCGCTAACATCACCGCTTCTGTCCCCGAACCGCTGAACGCCACTTGTTCTGCGCAAGGGAGTATTTCGGTTAAGCGCTGGCCCAAGCGGATTTCACCATCATGCTGTAAACCGTATGCACTTCCATTTTGCATCGCTTCATAAAGTTGCTCGTTAAAAGCCGGATGTGCATGTCCGAGGATCAAAGGCCCATAGGCCAGCATATAGTCGATATATTCATGATGGTCCACGTCCAGAATTCTTGCTCCAAATGCCTTTTGCACATACAATGGCGTCGGTTTCATTGAAGCTCGCAGGCTGCTTGCCACACCTCCCGCCACATAAGTTCTCGCTTCTTGCAATCTCTCTATGGATTGTAAGTATCGGTTCATTGGGTATGCTCCTTTTCGAGGAAATAAAGTGGAAAGATGGATTGTGGGACATGTTGGTAAGTTAGACGATGAAGTGAGGTGGTACAGCATCCTGGGGTATCTACTTCGATGACTTGCTTGGCGATAGGACCGAACGCACTAATCCAGGCTACGGCCGATTTAACCACGATGAGATGAAAATCTTTCGGACTTAAGCCGATGGATTCGACATGTCCAATATCCCATGGGGGGACTCTTTCTTCTGTGAGAACAATCGTAACTTGATTGACTTCAATGACAGCCGTTTTTCCCATATAAGCCACTGTACCTTTCATATATGGGCCTCTATGTGTATACATCCCATCGAAAAGGAGCTTAATTTTACCCTCAATTGGGACTGGTTTTCCGTGCAAGCTGTCACCTTTTCCACCTATGTCGCATGAAATTTCATTGCCCACACCTTGTTGGCACGCGATTGAAACAGCTTCCCGATCACGAATAACGATTAAACTCTGGCATGGAAGTTTTAATAGCTCAGGCAACAAATGAGTTCCATCGGCCGGGGCTCCTCCGCCTACATTATCCGATGCTTCAACTAAAATGACGGGTCCCTCTTTGGCATCCTTGACAAGTTTTATCGCTTGCTCAACTTCAAGCTCTTGAACCAAAAACTCATCTCGAAGTGACCATGCAAGATTAGCTAATCTCTCTGCATAATTTTGTGCCAAAACTTCATTGTTATGGGTCGTTACCGCAAAAGCCATTCCTGCGAATGGCACATCGCTGTATGGAAATCCACCACAGACGGTTACGTTAAGCACTTCAGGATTCTTCTCCATATGAAAGGCTTCATCCATGATCGTCTTCATGATCCCTTTTGTCGTGATCATTTTTTGCGGTACAACGAGCATGTTGGGTCTGACAATGGCCATGACAGGCTGAATTTCGCCGCGAATCTGACGAGCCAACAGATGCAGCGCTTCTTCTCCACGTTCATAGGCATCAATATGCGGGTAAGTATCGTATCCGACGAGCAAGTTGCATAATGGAGTCATCTTCTCACCAAGATTGGCATGAAGGTCTACAGTAACCGCTATAGGAATTTGCTCACCTATAATGTTGCGGATAGCCTCCAGTATGGCAGCTTCCATGTCGAAACACTGCTCGGAAACCATAGCTCCATGAAGAATAACGACCATTCCATCAAGATCAGGTGCAATTGAACGCGTTAACTGCTCCAAAATCAGCTGAACGGCGTCTTCCGATACGATGCCGCTCGGTGTAGCAGACGTGTACAGACCTGGAACAAGTGTAACTTTCTCCTCCGCCGAAGCCGCGATAACGCCTCCCATCGTCGTTCGGGTATGCTCAAATAAATCCATGAAGGCATCCCTGCCAAGCGTGAAGCAATGTTGAAAATCAAGCCAATGCGTCTGGACAGGAGCGAAAGTGTTCGTTTCATGGTAGACACCGACCACTCCAATGCGTAACTGGTTTGACATGCCATGTTCACCTACCCTTACTAACAGATAATGGGATAAAATTGAGATATTATGGAAATAGTGTAGCACACGATTTTTATTTATATCAAGAAATTTATTTTACATTTAGAAAATAAGTTGAAGGATAAAATTACCAATCATCTTTGCAAAAGATGCATGCATAATAGTTCCTTTCCCTCCGCATGATAGGAGTACACCAAAAAAAGGAGTGATTTATCCATGGCAAACAATAGTACATTAGTGGTTCCTCAAGCAAAAGCAGCTTTAAATCAAATGAAATACGAAGTAGCTCAACAACTAGGAATTCCGCTTTCACCAGATGGTTACAATGGGAATCTCGCGACTCGCGACGCAGGCTCTATTGGTGGCAGTATTACAAAAAGATTGGTCCAAATGGCTGAGCAACAACTGCAAGGTTTCCAACGTTAATAAGTTGACTTAAATGCAAACACAAAAAAGACTCCACTCACCTTCCTCCTCCTGGTGAATGTAGTCTTTTTTTTCTACCCTCTAATGAATCCGTTTAGCCAGATACTCGACTCACAATTTTCAGAACCGCATCTCTTGTTAATTTGTTTCCGCCAACAGCGATGAGGTTAACCGTAGCATGTGCAAGTGCTAATGGTATTTTGCAAAATCTCAATGCAGGACCTTCCTTTAGGTCCGCGATATAAGAATCGGCAAGTTGTAAATTGCGACGAGTGTACTGCTGCATTTCCTTGAATCCCCAGCCGTCTGGAAAAAAGTCAACGCCGCGTTTAAGATCCTCTCCTCTATTGCGGAGGATATTTACCGCCTGTAGTCCTCTTCCGAAGCCAATTGCCTTCGTTCGATCGGATTGCGTCCCGTCATGCCAAAGCCATAGTTCGGAAAGCATTTCTCCGACCATACCTGCAACGCTATACGTATAGCGGTCCAAATCCTCTTCCGTATGGATGTTCCACCCGTTTTGAACCCAATTGGCCATATCGAAAGACATCTTTGCGATGTAAGAAAATACAATGGGTGCTCCCGTAGATGGACAGAGTTGCGCCCACTCATCAAGTTGCATCGTAACTGCTGGTAATACCGCCTTATACGGCGATAATAAATTTTGTATATCAGCGATTGGCTGTGGGGATTGAAATGCCTTATGTATCCCGGTTAATAATTCAACTTTCAATGAATCTGCGAGTTCATCATGATCTTCGATCTCGTCTATAGCTCTCATACACAGATAGGCTGATGTTACAGCCTCCTTCAAGCCTAAATCCAAACTATTTATAGGTATATAAAAAGTACGGCTTGTTTCCTTCAACATGGTCATTGCATCATTCAGGACGACGTTATTAATGAATTCTCCCTCCAAGTAATCGTTTAGCATTTAACTTATTCGTAGCTAGATATCATGATAACACACGTTGACATTGTCAATCCAAATTTAATGATCATTTCTCTACGAAGCCCCCGCTAGCGTCCCGTTATGTTTCAGGTGAACTCCTCATACATTGGGTAATGACTGCCACTAGAAAGGAGTCCTTCCATGTACGGGTATCCAATTAACAGATCAGCATCCCCTACGCGTTCAAACCATTCATCTACCATAGAAGTCCTAGGGGAGGGTAACGTGACCGCAGCACCTGACCGGGCTGTGATCGTGCTTGGCGTTGTTACAGATGGTCCTAACTTGCAGGCCATTCAGACGGAAAATGCCAAAGCCATAAGCAACATTATCCAATCCTTGATGAGCCTAAACATCCCCCGAGAAAAGATACAAACGCATGATTATCGTATCGAAATCGTTCATGATTATGTGGATGGCAAACAAATCTTTCGAGGTTATAAAATCACCCATCTGCTACAAATCACGACGGATCATGTAGCTCAGACAGGAAACCTTGTTGATACTGCCGTTTCAAATGGTGCGAATAATGTTACTAGCATTCAGTTTACTATAGCACATCCAGAAATTTATGAGAATCAAGCATTGTCGCTTGCCATCCAGAACGCTCGTCAAAAAGCCTATACCATCGCTAATACACTAGGTGTGACCCTTGGCGCGGTTCCTTCTCACGTACAGGAACCTTCGCGGACAGCAGGTCCTGTGCCCTATATGACGGCCAAATTTGCTGCAAGCGCGGTTGAAAATCCTATTGAGCCTGGGCAATTAACAATAAAAGCGGCGGTTCGCGTGTGGTTTTTATTTGCTTGAATCATTTAGCTGGTTCGTAATGAACATGGACTTCAAAAACTTCTGATGTCTTCTTTAGTTCATTTTCTACTTTTGTTGCAATATCATGGGCCTTTTGAAAGTCCAAATCTGCCTTTATCGAAAGAACAACATCAACAACCGCATTACTTCCGTAATTTCTAGCGCGGAGGTCCTGTACACTTTCAACCCCTTCGACTTGCAGCACGGTATCTTTAAAAGCTTGAATAGCTGTTTCATCGAAACCATCTGATAAATGATGAGAGGCTTCACGGAATATGTCCCATGCGGTTTTACATATAATAAATCCAACTAGTACCGCGGTCAAAGGGTCAAGCCACGGCAAACTAAATTGGGAACCAATGATGCCAATGACGGTCCCGATACTTACAAAAGCATCGGATAAATTATCTTTCGCTGCGGCCATAACGGCTTGACTTTTCACTTTTTGGGCAAGATTTTTATTATAACGATACACAACATACATGACAGCCGCACAGAAAGTCCCTGTCCACACGGAAGTGAGATCCGGCGCTTGCTCGTTCACTTGAAACATCGATTTGATGGCTGTTATAAATACATCCAGACCGACGACCATCATGATGAAGGATGCGACTAAAGAGGCAATCGTCTCGGATTTCCAATGTCCATACGGGTGATCTTCATCTGCTGGTTTTTGAGCCAATTTTAATCCGATCAACACGGCAATGGATGCCACAATATCCGTCGCGTTGTTTAAACCATCCGCTTTTAAAGCTTCCGAACCTGATATATGTCCAACGATTAGCTTCAAGGCGGAAAGGCATATGTAGGCCACTATGCTGATGGTAGCTCCCCGTTCTCCCATTTTTAAATTCTCATATCTCATCTCTTGTTCCATCATTCCGCTGGACTCCCCTCGGCTTTTCGTTGTGCTTGTTAATAATATCAACCGAAGTTTGTGTGGGTCTAGAGAAACGTTTTTTCATATGGGAGAAAAAATAGGGAGGGGTAAAGAAAGTTGCCCTTTACTAAAAGATTAGGCTTATAGCAATATAAACAAAAAAGCTAGGGGGTTGTTGATGGGGAGGCTTCTATTTAATATTCCAATTATTAATTTGATACACTATTTATCCCCCTAGTTATTAAAATTAATTCTACATTGTCATGTTGGTGGCAAAATTAATTTGCGAATTTCATTGTCAACAATTCTTGTATTCGTTGTGGAGAAAGTAACATGACTTCCATCGTCGGTTAATAGAGAGGAATAGGCAATCGGCTCGTTCGTGTAGATAACAAAATGATAATATGTCGGATCGCCTATTTTGTTCTGAGGGTAATAATTTTCCGTATCTGTCCCATTTTCTAATAACTTCATAAATTGTTCTTTCTCGCTATTATATAAGGTTTTGTAGGGTACTACTTCACCAAGTTGATAGAGCCCCACTCGCTCTATCTTTTCTTTAGGAATATCTTTATAGTTTCGTCTCAAAGATTTAGTAAAGTCATCCCCTGCATATAATCGATATCCACCAACTCTCGTCTCATCTCTTGCAGCTATTAATTGATTGATCTCAAACCCTTTGACTTTGTAAAGTTTCGTACCAATCTCCAGAAATGCAGCATCTCCTGGTTTCGTCTGATAATTGGGATTAGTAACGACATCCCCCACTTTAAAATAAACTTCACCTACCACCTCATCGGTGATATCATTTGGATCATTTATCACATCTTCAAACAAACCAGTGTAGGAATTTCCTGATATTTTAACAAAATCAACCCAATCGATCTCGGCGTTTCCCTGAATTGAGTTCCTATCAAGCCTAGAGTGTCCGTTAAGAATTACCACGAGCAGGGCCAGTACACACATCCAAATCCTCACAAAAAGTCACCTCATTTCTAGAACTACGACGCACAGCTGTTCCACTATAAAACGTAACAGTCACTTATCGGTCTATGACGACTTTTGCCACCATTTTATCGGGTCCAATTTCATACCCAGCAAACCAAATTTTCACACGGTCTCCGACTTTTAAGTCGTTAATGCTCACCATTTCACCTTTTATCCAAACTTGTGCAATAGGAAGTTGCTGATATTTCACCCCATCCACTTCAATATTACGCCCTTCGTTTACCCCTTCACCTGTTTTCTCCAAACCAGTAACTCTGCCGCTCGCATCTCCAGTTCCATCGTCCCATGCTGTTATTTCAAGTCGTAAACCCGAAGTTTGACCTGGGTAACTCGACAGCATCACACCCTCTGACCATACTTTGACGGATGAGCCGATAGGAACGTCCTTTTTTGGGATAGGTTTCCCTTCAAAAGTGATGTCTGCATCGTCCACCATCCCGTACCAAGCGGCATCCGGCATTTTCTTTTCAGTGTCTAAGAATTTATCTGAAGAGACGACCAGGAATCTCCCCTGCTTGTCAATTGCGTTGATTTTACCAGCCATTCCTGACTGCCCTGCGATTGTATTTACTCTAATATTTAATGGAAACTCTGCTCCGACAGCTTTATACACGTCTTGTTTTATGGCTGCAATCTCTTCATCCGAAAGTGCACTTGTGTGATCCCCTATCCGGCGAATTTCTAAGATTCCCTCATCCTCGTCACTGTATGAAGACAGAAACTTTACTTGATGACTCTCGAAAACGGAGTTGAGTGTGGGGATGAGATTCATATAAGTATCTAAATGATCTTTAGATACGGACTCCACTTTCTTGTTAGAGTCTTTCCGTACATCTCCACTTCCACTCACTCGATTTCGCTCCTCACAGCTTGCTATTAACATTGCAACAAAAACCATACAACAGGTCGCTACTAACATCGTCTTCATTTTATTCACGAACATTCGCCCCCTTTCTCTTATAGACGTTCTCCTCCACATAATTGTTACTTAGTCGATTGACATTCATGCAAATATAGGCATATGATTCGTATATACATAAGTCTAGCAGATCATATAGGAGGCATACATCAATGAGTGATTTTTTAACAATTGTTAAAGAACGTAGATCGGCCAATAAATTCATACCAAATATTGAAATCCCGAGTGAAGATTTGAATGAGATCCTGAATACGGTGAAGTTTGCCCCATCTGCTTTTAACTTGCAACATACCCACTACATAATTGTAAAAGATCCAACTACAAAAGATGAGGTTTACAAAGCGGCTTATAAACAGTATAAAGTTCAAACGGCTTCAGCTGTTATTCTCGTCTTGGGTAACCTTGACGCGTATAAAGACGCAGCTAGATTGAACGAAGGATTACTCCAGCTTGGGGTCATCAGCAAACAGGAATATGATATGACGGTGGAAGATGTCACGAATTTTTATGAAAATCGGGGTGACGACTTTAAGCGCGACGAAGCGATCCGGAATGCCAGCCTCTCGGCACAACTCTTCATGCTTGCTGCCAAAGAAAAGGGCTGGGATACATGCCCTATGATCGGTTTTGACCCCGAAATAATGCGTCAAATTCTGCATATTCCAGAAAATTATGTTCCAGCCCTACTTCTCACGATAGGGAAAGAAGACTTAGAGAAACGCAGACCGCGTGGCTACCGCAAGCCTGTAGGAGAGTTCGTAAGTTTTGATCGCTTCTAAAATGGTACAAGCAGGCCGATAAATATAATCACAAAAATCCCGGCGAGAAAGAGCTCGTCGGGATTTTTTGCGCTAACGGACACCGTAGCCTTTAATTGAAGGAGAAGACGGCTAGAAAAATTCTAACGGACTCCATAGCAGTTATTCATGGTATTCGTGCGTCATTAGGCTAGTTATTGAGCTATTAACGACCCTGGAGTCCGTTAGACATGCAATAAGGTCTTTTACCCGTTAATAACAACAGTGATGTCCGCTAGCTATCATGATTGGCCGGAATGAAATCCATAAAGCCGCCAAGGCTTGTGCCCCCCAAAATAACGCGTTACCTTGTCTATTCCTTCGACTGGACGCACCTTCAGATCCGGTACAACTTCGCTTTGATAAAAAATAACTTCTTCACCGGCATCCAACTCAATCGATATTTCATCTTCGATGAACGCTTCACCAGACACTCGAATCGCCTGGTCACTACCGATAATGTTCCAGTGCACAAGCCCCTTCCACCCTGTTTTGATCAGACATGGCTCTCCAGCCAAACTCTTCACCCTGATCCACTTCGTGACGGCATCTTTGCGAACAGCGCTGACCAGGAAGGCTCCTTCCGCACGCAAATCATGGAACGCCAGCTCCGTCCAAGCTTCTGGCACTGCGGGAAACACTCGCAGCTTGCCGCCCCAACTCTGAAGCAGCATATCTTGTATCGACTCGGCACCAGCTAGCGGTGTTTCGATAACCGGTCCCGCTTCTTTGTACATCGTATTCGGCTTGATGATTAGCAAAAGCGATTGCAGCAATCGCATTGCCTCATCACCCCAACCAAGAACAGCAGCTATTGAGGCTGCCCCGGTCATACTGAATCCACGAAGGTCACCTTCTTTGGCTAGCCAATGACGCAAAGAAGTTGCGATTAAGGCATGCTCCTCTTCCGTTTCACCCTCAATAAGATGCAGCGGGAAAATCGCCAGCAAGTGGCTGAAATGACGATGACCGTAAGCAAGCGGCATATCTTGTCCAATCATATAACCCGTCTCATCGACGGGAAGCGGAACTAGCTTCTTCAATATGTCTTCCCATACCGGGATCAGTGGATCCTGCATCGCCAGCCTTTGGCAACTATGAAGCAATGTCTCGCATCCCCAGCGGAGCAAGGAAAGATCATAATGGCAATCCCGGACGGTAGTCCGCATGAATGAGCCGTATTCCGGTGATATCGTTGGCGGCAAATGAAGGAAGCCGTCTGTTCCCTCCTCTAACAAATGCCTGTAGTAGTTTACGCTGTGTTTTAAGATCGGGAATAAGACTTCTCCAAGCATTTTCTGGTCCATGGAATATCGATAATGCCGCCAAATACTATGACAAATCCAAGTTAGATTTCCGACCTCATCCTCTACTTGAGCCCGTAAATCGAAACTGCAGCTGCGCCCTAACCCAGCCGAATCATGCCGGTAATTTTCCGGGACATTCAGAATCAAATTGTCCCAGTTATCAGTAAGTGAACGAACAAGCGATTCTCCCATTTCCAAGCGATTGGCCGTATAGACCGGCGAATAGCTCATCTGCACGTTCATATTAAACCAGACACCTGGCCATGGTGTGGAGGTGAGCCACGGCCCTTGATTATCGATCAATGGCTCGTCTGCTCTGGTTGCCGATGCCAATTTGTACATCTGAATCCAGTAAAAGCTTTCCAGACGGCCATCCGGCAGCGAAACGAAGCTTTGGCGATAATACTGGTGCCACCAATCACGATGGGCTTGCACCCATTCTTCAAAATTTGCAGCCGATGCCTGCCTCACAGCCTCTACCGCTTCAGCAACCGATGTTTCATTGTGCCCACTCGCAATGGATAGCCAATAGATGCGGCGATTCGGTGATACCTGTACATCCTTCCAGGCAGTCACACAGCCATCCTCGCCGGAATAGCGCTGCGTGCACACATGTATTCCGTCCTCTAGTTCCGTGTGTTCCACTTCAGTCGTCGGAATGTATTGATTCAAATTCACGCCGTCTGCATTTTTCAGCACGGGATCAACTTCCGGATAAGCATACCATGCACACCGGGCGCCGCTTTCACCGGCTGTCGTCTCGATCTCTACAGCTATCACTGGGTAGAGACTGTGTACAAGCGAGCGAAGCTTGACCTCTCCGTTCGTTGTCGTAAGCGTTGCCTGCAATTCAGCATGCCATAAGCTAACCCGCATTTGTGTGGGATGATAGATTCTCCCTGCCAATTCCAGATCCAATTCACCAAGCGGAACACGTGGTGGAAATCCAGGTTTGTCCGTTCGACTTGCCGTCACATCCGTGCGCCCGGTAACCATGCGGAGCACATGCCGTTTGCTCGCATGTTCCTCCCCATATACCATCGTGCCTAGTAAACCGTTGCCAAGAAATGCCCCTTCATCCCAGCTAACAGGCTTTACTACCCATTCCATATCGTTAGCTGCCATGAAACGTTCCCAATCAACATCCAAGTGAACCGCCGAGCTGTTGCTTTCTTTCACGCCAAGTTTCCTCCCTTATCCTTTGATGGCACCAATTAGAGCACCTTTGACAAAATATTTCTGCAAAAATGGATAAACGAACAAAATCGGAACTGTTGCAACAATAATCGTCGCATACTTCAATGTAGCGGCAAGCATAGCCGCATCCCCATCTGAAGCGCCTGTATTCGCATTGGCTTCCCCTTGCAGCAGGATTTCCCGGAGCACTAATTGCAGCGGATAGAGCGAACGTTCCTGCAGAAAAATCATCGCATTAAACCAGGAGTTCCAATGGCTCACACCGTAGTACAACAGCATCACGGCAATCACGGGCATGGAAAGTGGCAGCACAATTCGGAATAAAATGACGAAATCATTCGCTCCGTCCATTTTGGCCGACTCCTCAAGCGCATCTGGAATGGCTTCGAATGCGGTCTTCATCAGAATCAAGTTAAATGTGTTAACAGCCTGCGGAATGATAAGCGCCCACAAGGAATCAACGAGTCCCACTCCTTTGACCGTTAAGTAGAGAGGAATCAACCCTCCGCTAAAGAACATGGTAAAGATGATAAACAACATAAGCGGCTTGCGATACTGTAAGCTCTTACGCGAGAGAGCATACGCTCCGAATGCGGTCAGAGTAATATTAAGTGCCAAGCCCATGAGTACGACAAATAATGTGTTTCCATAACCTTTCAAAATCATCGGATTGCGGAAGACACTCGTATAGGCATCAAGCGAGAAGCCGATGGGACGCCATAAGATCCCTTTGTGCCCCATCAGGCTTCCGGCATCACTGACTGAAGCAAACGCTACATAAAGCAGCGGGTATACGGTAAGCACCATCAGCAGGAGCAACAGCACCGTATTAATATAGTCAAAACATCTCTCAGAGACGCTCACTTTGTTCAGCATGATATCTCTCTCTCCTTTTTACCACAAGCTCGTATCGTTAAATTTGCGGCTTAACCAGTTGGATGAAATGAGCAGGACAAAATTAATGACCGAGTTAAACAAGCCCACCGCTGAACTGAAACTATAGTTAAAATCTTGCAGACCAACGCGATAGACGTAAGAGGAAATAACGTCCGCTGTTTCATAAGTACCTGGATTATACAATAGAATAATTTTCTCAAAGCCGACATTCATCATCCGGCCAATATCGAGAATAAGTAGAATAATGATCGTTGGCATAAGTCCCGGCAGTGTGACATGTGTCATTTGCTTCCATCGGCCTGCGCCGTCGATTCTGGCAGCTTCGTACTGCTCTTGGTCGATTCCGGTTAAAGCAGCCAGGAAGATGATCGTCCCCCAACCGATATTTTGCCAGATGCCTGAAGATACATAGACGGTACGGAACAAGCTGGGTTCGAGCAAGAACGTCAACCGCTCTCCGCCGAAGAAAGCGACAACGTCGTTGATCACACCTTCACTAGATGTGAAGTCTTTGAGAATCCCGCAAATGACGATTAAGGAGATAAAATGCGGCATGTACGTTATCGTTTGCACGGTTCTTTTAAACAAAGCATGCTTCAATTCGTTCAGCAAAAGCGCTAAGACAATGGGCGCCGGGAATCCAAATAACAATTGATAGAAACTGATCAAAACCGTATTCTTGATGGTTCTCCAAAAGTAAGGACCTGTAAAGAATTCACGGAAATGCTCGAATCCGACCCAATCACTCCCCCAAATGCCAAGTCTCGGAGAGAAATCCTTGAATGCGATGATGGCGCCATACATGGGCGCATAGTGAAACACAACATAATAGAGCAGAACAGGAAGCAGCATGACATAGAGCAGTTTGTTTTTGCGAATATCCAGAAAAATTCCAAAGTTCAATTTCCTTTTTTCTCCAAGGGTTGTCATCGGCTTGGTCTTGGAAATCATGGTGTTCATAGCATCACCCTCTCCATCCATGGCGCTATTCTACGGAGGGTCGGAACGGAACGTCCTTTCCTCCGTTAGAATCGCCGCAGATTCATTATCGCTTATTGTATCGATCTAGCGCGCCTTGATAGATTTGGGTTACCTTGTCGATCCCCATCTCTTTAATCCGTTTCACATAGTCATCGAATTTGTCGATCGGCTCTTTACCCATCACAAATTTAACAAACATCTCTTCTTTGTAGCTCGTAATGGCTGTATTTAATTTGGCCAATTCTTTGCTTTCCTCGGCTGTCGGCGTCAAGAAAAGCGGCATCACATGCTTGACAGCGTCCGTTTGTTCCCAAATTTTGATTGCTTCATCTTGTTCCTTGAACGTATTGAAACTTTTCCGGCTATCACCTAGGAATGGACCATTCGGCTTCGTGTACTGGGAAACCATTTGCTGCAGGTTATATTTAGGATCTTTCGTGATTTTTTCGGAAAATTTAGGTACACCATTATCCAAGGCGTAACTTTCGCCTTCAATACCGAAGTTGAAGAGCATGCTGCCTTTTGGGCTATACGCGTAATCCATCCATTTGACTGCCAGCTCCGCATGTTTGGAATCACCCGAAACCGCTTTACTTGCTGCAGGATTGTATTTGAAGTCACGTTGACCGATGAAAGCGCGTTCGCCTTTATTCAACGTAGGATATGGAGCCGCAACGAGTTGGAATTTCGGATTTTTCTTCTTACCGGTATCCATCCATCTGCCCATACCTCCGCTTAATAAGCCAACAGTTGCACCAGAGGCATCACTCATCAATTTGGTATCCAGCGATTTGGAGTCTGTGTTAAGCGCAAAGTCTTTATCCAGCAAGCCTTCGGCATACCATTTGTGCAGCAATGCCAGTGCATCCTTGAATTGAGGATCTGTAGGCCCATATTTCACTTTGCCCTGATCGTCGATATAGAAGCGATTTGCTGTTTTAAAAGCACCAATGAAGGCATCTTGGATATTCAATTCATTGCTGTACTGAGCTGAAAACGGCGCTGTTGCCCCTTTTTTCTCTTTGAAAGCCTTGAGTACCGTATACCACTCGTCGATCGTTGTAGGCACTTGAAGGTTCAGCTCATCCAACCAGTCTTTGCGGATCATCGGTCCCCTGAAAACTAATCCATTGTCGGGTCGAATCATAGGGAATGCGTAATAAGTGCCATTGTCCGTCTTGATCATTTTGTCCAGCTCTTTGTCCTGCTGAAGCAATTTCTTTAAATTTGGCGCACTTTTATCGATTAAATCGTTCAGAGGAAGAATGACCTTGTCTGTAATGGCTTTCTCAGGTCCTCCCGGATACGCTGCCGCTCCGCCACCGCCCCAATTATATTCAATCACATCCGGCAAATTGTTCGAAGCGATCAGCAGGTTGAATTGATCCTTCGACTGACCGTCTGCCGGGTGCGTATACTTAACTTTAACGCCTGTTTCGCTCTCCAAACGCTTACCGAACGGCGATTCAGCCAAGTTGGGGACGAATGACGCCAGATTCGTGTCGATCTGTTCCCAGGATGTTAACGTTTCCTGTGTTGTAATCGGGTATTGGCCTGCTGCGCTGGAAGGTGTTGCTGTCGTCTTAGCAGCTCCCGTTTCACTTGGCGCTCCTGTATTCACTTTCGAACACGCGACGAACATGCTGGATGCTACAACAACGCTTAGCGCCAGACTAATTGACTTTCTTTTGGAATGTTTCCTCATAGGTAATCCCCCTCGTATGATCTAGTGCAAATTCTCGTCTCACAGCACCATGCCTTAAGTATGGATGGTAAACCGCCGATTTGAATATCGTCAAAACTGCAAATGCCCCTTTAAAATCCGTAAAATACAATCATCAGAATTCAAAATAGCTATGCAAAAAATGAAAAGCCGCGCAAGCAAGCTTGTACGACTTCCACAAATCAGATCACAATGGTTTCAGTTCCTTGTATTTACCTGGCGTAATGCCCTCGAATTTCTTAAACGTCCGGTTAAAGGTATTGATATCGTTATACCCGACCTTCCGCGCAATCTCCATAATGGACAGGGGTTGTTCGATTAGCAGCTTTTTGGCCTCTTCCAAACGTGTCCGGCTTATGAAATCTAGCAGCGCGTCACCGGTTTGAGCTTTAAATTGCTTGGATAAATAGGAAGGTGTGATGCCGAACTTCTCTCCGATCATTGAAATATTCAAGTTTTCTTCGGCATAGTTGGCCTTAACATAAGCACTAACAAGCTCGCCAAGTGGACTGTACTCCTGTTTGCGGTCAGCTTGAATGGACTGGCAGACCTGTTCGAGGATCGAGAGAATTTCCCTTTTCATTTCTTTGATTGTTTCACATTCGGATAACCGTTCTACAGGGTTAAATTGATCCATGAAGGACTTTTTATTACCTTGCGAACCGATCTCATTCATAGTTTTCAGCATCGTACTGGCAAGATCGAACATCAGACATTTGCCCAGTGACACTGACAAAACGGAATTGGATACATTTGTTTCAATAATTTGCTCAATGATCGAGCTCGACTTCTCATAATCACCTGTCTTGACGAAATTAATCAATTGCTGCTCGACATGCAGCGGATAATAGTAATTCCCGGCCTGCCGGACAGCCTCGGTGCTCGGTAATTCATCGTAACGAATGATGGCTCCGCTTCCTTTAACAAGTCGATAAGCCATTGCTGAAAGAGCCTCTTGATACGCCTCGGCAATACCAAACAAATCTTCATGGATAGAGCTGATCGACACCGTCAAATGCACATGAAAATGATCAAGAAGGAATAATTTCACTGACTCAGCAACTCGCTGCAGCTCATCCGTATCGGGTTCTTGAGCGCCAAAATTAAAAATACATGCTTGCATATCGTCAATTTCCGTCGTGAAGCCTCTGTTCTGAAGGCCAATCACTTCTTCGACTACATTCATCAGAATGAACTGCATCAATTTTACTTTCTGCGGATCTATCGCTACATCTTCCTGAAATTTGCCGAAATGATCAATATGGAACAAAAGCACGGCAAAATGCGGGGAATCCAACCGTATATCGTGAGCAGAAAGCGATTCATGCACGGGAATGTCCTGTTCCAGGTTCCCCTTCAGCATCCCTTGCAAGAAATGGGAGCGAATGGCGTCACGATGCTGGTGCAGCCGGCGATCAACCTGTTCTTTTTCCGCAAAAGTATTGTTGAGCGCATCTTGCAAAAAGCCATACTCGTTCGTCCCCTCCGCAAACGATATCCCCGCTTTCATCGAGAAACTTCGAATGAGCAGATGAATCGGATTGTAATTTTTACGCAGGAACAAGAACGTTATCAACCCTCCTAGAAGAAGGCTAAGAATAATGCTCGCATACACTAAACTTTTCATGTACTTCATCTTATCGTCGAAGCGCTCGGCAGGAATCATGGATATGTATTTCCATCCTGTCCTAGCCGAGGTCGTATACGATATAGCGACTTGTTCGTCAGCTACATCGCCGTAAAAAAGTCCGTTTTCACCCGTGAACTTGTCATAGGTGAGAAAGTCAGGACTTTGCGCAAGTCCGCTGGAAGCAACTAGCCGATTCTCTTTATCGAGTACAGCGACAGATGTCGCTTCGGATGGCGGAAGATTGGCGAGAAGCTTGGAATCTTTCATGACAAACAGGAGCACCGCTCCAGGCTGATCCCGATTCGCCAACGTAACGGATTTGGCAAACAGAACGGCTTTATACGCATTGTCATCTTCCGTTATCGTAACCGGTGTATATTCCTGGATGTAACGTTTATCCAAATAGGTCTTCCACGCCTCATAGCCCTTAAGAGTTTGGCCGTCCAACATTTGAAATAGCTGGCGGCTATCTGTCCGATTACGTGTGGATATCACCGTATCGCTATTTTTGTAATACAGATAGATTTGTTCAATGAACTCATTAGCAGTCTGGTAGACCCGCAAATCATTGGAGATCGTGACTAAATCGTAGTAATCGTTATCCGTAAGCGGTTGTGAAGTATTGATAAAAGCGTTCACTTGTTTATTGAGCGAAATTTCCAAACTCAATCGCTCAATACCGCCAAGGCTGTTGTCGATCGCCAATTCCATCTGCTTCAGTGCGTTATTGTTGGCGCGATTCACCTCCGATTCGACCACATGCCAGGAAGCCGCATATAAAATTCCGCTAATGATAATCGGAACGAGAAGAACCGAAATATAAGAAGTAAGCCAAGTAACGATGACACTGCGTTTATTGAACCGGATCCGATTAAACTTCATTAGCACTAACCCCTTATCGCCATGATGTAACTGCTTTCATTTATTATATCGAAAATAGGTGGACCCGTCTTGTCGTTATATCAACTCATAGCCAAAGCAGCGGTTGCCGAATTGCCATATTTCGTCTGACTTCTGCTTGCTGTGGGTTTTGATCCAGTGTTCTCCATAAAGCAAGCAGCCTTTCAGAACCATAAGCAAGCCCAGCAAACAATAAGAACGACATCGCGACCGGCCAATCCTCATCGTATTCTACATCAGCTCCATAGGGCCACATTTGTTTATTTTCCAGATAGGGCAAGAGAAAATGGATTCCTTTCCGAACACCTCGGCCATCTGAAAGCTGAAACTCCCATAGGTTATCTTCCGGCGTGGAGAGGATATGAGTAAGCGTCACAAAATTATCCAACGTGAACAGAGAATAGGCATATGGCTTCGTACGAGACAATTCCTTTGGAAAACTACCATCCGCATTCATTTGTTCCACGAGCAATCGGCTTTTGTATTCTTTTCTGCACCAATCCAGCAATGCATGATGAGCGGTCAACTTCGCGAACGCAGCAGCCTGAACGAACCAGCAGATCCCGTGGTTGTTGGGTTCGTTTCTTTCCTCCACCCCTTGCGGATGCTCGTTCATCCATTGCAAATAGTCAGCGAACCATAAGGTGACCTTATGAAGAACCTCTTGATCCGGCAAGGAGGTGTTTTCACTTTTTAGCATATGAACAGCCGCCGCCACATCAATCAAATGCAGAGTATCGATGACCCCGATCCCTCGTCCATTGCATACCCCAGGTATCGCCTGAGCATACAGCAGATGAGGATTCATTCGTGTGTTCTCGTTTAGAAAAAATGCGTCTAACAGCTGTACCGCCTTCGATGCATACCGCTGCTCTCCCGTTATGCGGTAAGCGGAAGTCAAATAGGCGACCAAAGTCCGCATCCGTCTTAGCAGGGTCCGATGTTCATGGAAATTATCCGGATTGCTTTCACCATCCCGGCGAATATACGGCAGCCCATCTGGTGTGTGAGGATTCGGCCACCAGTAATCGCCATTTGAATAATAATCGTGCGCACTCCCGGGGCTCTGCGAAGCTCTCGCTTCTGTGATATGTACACTCAGAGAAATCAATGCAGCTTCAGCCTCTTGGACAATCGCTTTCAAATCCAAATCATTGCCCCAATTCTCTTTGTTTAGTTGGCAAATACCTTTCATGATCCCATGCTCCTTTTCATTCAAATGTATAAAGCACCAAATGCAGCAGATCAGCCCCGGAATTCCGGGAGGCCAAATCTGCTGCATACCATGTGCCGTTTATAAGCAGAAACTACTTTCGATCCAACATCCGCATGACGATTGTAACAGCTTCCGCCCTTGTCGCTGTAACAAACGGAGCGAAGGTTTGATTCTCTCGACCGTTTATAAGCCCTAAGAAGACCGCTTGCGAAACCGCTGTTACTGCCCAGTCTGGAATCTGAGAACTGTCACTAAATGTGGTTGGGACTGACATGTCTCCTTTTGGTGAGTAGGCCCTTATTAACATAACAACCATTTCTGTCCGGTTAATGAAGGCATTGGGGCGTAATGACTCGTCTTCATACCCCTTGAGAATTCCAGCTTCCAATGCTGCGCCTAGTTCTCCCTCCGCCCATCCTGGAATATCCGACTGATCGGTGAATGTCCGTTTCGATGGCTGAGCCTTTAAGCCTAGAGCACGAACCAGCATTGCAGCAAATTGCAATCTTGTCATCGGTTCGTCAGGCTTGAAGCTCCCATCCGAGTAGCCGTTCACGATGCCTTTGATAGCGGCTTGGGAGATTGCATCCGCTGCCCAATGTTTCGACACATCCGCAAAGGATTCCTGCGGCGGTGCACTTGTTGCTGGATTCGAAGGCAACGGGTTGATCGGTTCTGGTACTGGATTCGGCAAAGGCACAGGCGTTGGCGCAGGTCCCGTACTATCGCCGTACGAGGAGTTCCCCGAAGATGAACCGCTGACTGATGGTCGTTGCACGAATATGCTATAAGTTTTATGAGCACCTGAAGGCAACAACACATCTATCAGCAAAACACTGCCGGTACCGGCAATTGTAAGCGATCCGCTCTCGCTTCCGCTGCGAACTGTTTGCCGCATAGAGCCGTCAACACTCACTTGAATTTCAGCCAACTGACTTGCCGATGTTGGTGTAATGTTCAAGCTGTTCATTCCCATAGGGAGCATGACCGTGTAATAAGTGACATCCGAACGGAACGCCGGCGTGAATGTCAGGTTTGTGCTAATTTGAAGGCTGCTTAAATCCGGCGTCCCCTCTTCTGTTGGCAGGTTCCGCCCAGCCGCAGGCCCGACGTCAGCAGCAGTAAGCGGACGAAGCACCATTTCGCTGGCCGGTTCGTACTCATCGCTGCCAACATCAGCGGTATGTATCCGTCTTTGACCGTCCATGTCATCTGAAGCCATGTAAGCACCTCTAGCTGCATCAACCGCTGGGCTTAACGGCGATAATCGGATTAATCCGTCGCTGCTGCGTACCAGCTTCAAATCGCCTTTGTAAGTGGCACTTACAACGGTTGCATTCGCTGCTACCGCAGCGAGCCCATCGGTCATATTGCCGACATAAGTTGGTCGGCCTGCGTCTGTAATATCTTTCGTCTCATTGAAAATAGTCCCTGCATTGCTGAAAATCAGATTATTATAAATTTGTGTTCCAGTTGGCTGGAACGTGCGTTGTGCAATTTTTACAGCCGATGCTTTATTACTTATATTTACAAATGTATTATGATAAATCTGCACATCGTATTGTCTCCAATGCCCGCGCAACAACTCCTGCTGTCTCTCGGGTGACAGGCTCCTCAACTCCGCGAAATCGTTCTCCCCGGTGCCCCAGCGAATAACAGGATTCGTGCCCCCATCCGGCCCAGCGTCTTCCGTTCCGCCATCCAGCTGAACAGCATCATCGGTAAGTCCTTCCATGTAATTATTATAGATTTTGTGATCATTGCCATAAATGCGGAAACCGCTAGTACCTGGTTTCTTGCCATCTGCGATGATGAAATTGCCATAGAAGCTGTTGCGATGACCGTGGCGGGCGACCATCCCTCCGTAAGAATTGAGGACCGTATTATAGCGGATCGTATTGTCACTGCTCTTCACCGAGACGATTTCGTCCTCACCGTTTAATCCGTCGAACAAATTGTATTGAACCGTGACATGTCCGGGGGCCAAAGATAATCCGGAGAGCCCAAGACGGATCGCTTCCAATCCATTAGTCACTCGCGGGCCGATATCATGAAAGTGATTGTATTCAATTACATCGTATTGCGAGACCGCGTCCTTGCCATCATAGGTGATCACGGCACCAAAGCCGGTTTTCGGTCCAATATCATTATACGCAATACGGTTGTGACTGCTAGTCCCCTCAACCCGAATATAATGTCGGTCAGTCCCGCTGTCCGTGAGCAGCGTAGAGTTCGGCGTTTGCGATGTTTCTCCCGTATAGACGGCTCCATTTGGGTCATAATTGGTGCCATAACGGCAGCTATTCTCCACGCCGATGACACACCAGATTTGCTTGCTGATGTTGTTCTCAACCTTCGTAAAGCGGAATTTCTGACCTGTTTCATCCAAAGCAAATGTATTTCGCAAAATAGAGATATTGCTGGAATCGTACAATTGCACACCAGGATGCAGGCCAGTCAAACTGGCAATTCTGTCTTCTGGTACTGCTCTGCTCCGTAACGTATCCTCACCACGATCTGACCCGCCGCCTGAGTGAAACGTAAGCCCTTCAACCTCGATATATTCGGAGTTTTCGATATGCATGTAGCTGTCGCCGGCAATAACTACCTTGCCTTGCTCCGCAGCAACAATCCGTATCGGAAGTGCAGCCGTCCCCTTTTTATCTTTTATCACGAACGGACCCGCTTGTTGATAGGTACCATTTTGCAATTCGATCGTCGTACCTTTAGTAGCTTGATCCAGCGCAGCCTGCAAATGGTCCGAAGTATTGACTTTTATCACCTGAACGGGTGGAAGCGGCTCCACCGGCCTATCGCCTGCCTGAGGCGGTCCGCTAGGCGTAGTGGGCTCCTCTACATTTGGCGCTGTGCCTGTGTAAAGTTCAACTTCCGTAATGCTATTCCAATTGCCCGAGCTTCCCGAAGCTGTATTGCCATAGCCGACCAGCCGCAAATACCGTACAGATGCCGGGTTACTTAACACATAAGGCTGGATAATGTCATCGCTGACTTTAAGAACACGGCTTGTCCGCTTAGGGAGCAGCACGGTCGGATTCTGGAAATCCGCTTGATTCGAACCTAGGATCTCAAAGTGAGTTTGACGGTCGAGCGCATTCAAGAAAGCAATATTCAAATAAGTGATCTTCTCTGGTTGACCCAAATCGAACTGCAGCCACTCGCCTTGTCCCGAAGCCGACCAGCGGACATCATTATTCCAAGTACCGTCCACCACATTCGCGGGAATATTCGTTGTGTTCGGCTGATAGGAACTGGCTGTAACCGTGCTTGCGTTCATCGGTATTTGACCGTTCGTTCCTTTGCCAGATAGCCTGTAGGCTTGAAGTGTATAAGTGTTCGTTGCATCGCCATTTGATAAACGAATATTGATCTTATTCAAGCCAGGTGCTAGCGGCACATTTGCAAAATCACCCACTGGTTGATTCGATCCACTGTTATTCGTTAGAGTCACTGTTGTCGAAATGCCGACGCCAGCTTGCATCTCTAACCGGACAGGATTGGCATCCTGTGGGACAATTACCTCATATCCGTCCATCTTGGAAGGTGAAAATGGTGTATTCATCCCTAGCTCCTGGCTGCCCGCCCAAACATCAAGGCTCGTCAACTGGATTTCCGGCATTTTCTCTGCAAAAGTGAAGAAGGATCCGTCTGGCAGCTCCGTATCCGCCGCATAATAGGTTCCTCCATGCAGTTCCACCGGAGTCAAAGGCAGTGGTATCGCATCGCTGAAATCACCGCTCGCACTCGATAACAGCAATCCCCCTAACGGGAGCATCCCCTCTGGAAAAGCGACTTGCACAGTCCCGACATTGCCGGTATTCTGGATCTTCCACGTCCGCGCCGACTGCTTGAAACCAGACCCGTAAGGTACCGATGGCGAGGTACTTCCGTTATCTCCCCAGAGAAGGTACTGCTTATCTGCTAAAGTTCCTTTAGCGCTAATAATGACTTGGGAAGCTGCTGGGCCTTCACTGCTTCGGCTTGACTCATGAGTCAATGCACCTTGCTGATCTCGAGCAATCCCTGCTACATAATTACCAAATGCCGCATTAGCCGCTGCTGGCCATACAACCTGATGCGACGATCCAGCCGACACATAGTTCTTTCCTTTCAGCGGCGTTCCAAATTTGAGAGCCATGTACGTTTGTACTTGATCTTGCTGGACGTCACTAAGTGTCTCACCAAAAACGATCATCTCGCCGACTTGTCCATCATACCCAGATCCTCCGGTGACCGCTGAACCGAGGGACATCGGGTTGCTTCCGTTGCCAACCATGGCGAGGCGAGTCTGCGATGATTTGGCAATCGTTTGTCCATCTAATGTAATAGCTTGATAGACACTATTAGATACAGTTGGACGCGATTCATATTGGAAGCCCCAGCTGTTGTACGAAAGTGGCGGAACCTGATATCCCGTCGTTAGGCGTGGGTTACCAGAGGTAACCGAACCCGAATCCCATAGGATTTGCGAAGTACTCGAAAAGAATGGAATATAAGCCCCGAACCTTCCTGTTCCTTGTAAATTTTCATAGAAGATCTGCGATGTCTGAGTAGATAACGTAATCCCGCCTGCAACGACATAAGCACTCGCCTGTGCAACCTGTTCATTCTGAGCAAACAAGCCGTCTTTATCCAATAAGAGACTTCCGTTGCCTGAACGGATGAATTGTACAGATGGCTGGAAATTTAGCGCTGGATTGGATGCCACATACTTCGGCTTCGTTCGCGGACTCTTGTCACCGACCGTCCCGTCGTTGATGAAATCGTTGCCTTGCGGACTGCTATCCTTCCATTTCGTTACTTCACCACTCCCGGTGAGGGTCATACTCGATGGATCTGCTTTCAGCCACAATTTCAACAAATTGGCATCTACGCCGCCAGGCGTTCCCGTCGCCTCACCCATCGCATCGGCTTGGGAGAAACCCGTGGGCAGCCCCGAGAATAGTAAAGCTGCTGCGAGCACCAAGCTGATCTTCCGCTTCAAAGATACTTTGAATACCTTGTTCAAATTTACATCACCCCTTCTTCATCATGGAACTCATGGATCTCTTAGGCATCAATGCTAACTAGCGTGAAAGCCAATAGACACATCATATGTAAACCCTTACAAAGAATAAATCATCAAAACCCAAACTCATCATCAAAATCTGTACTACCACTGATCAATATAGGAAGTGAACCATTAATTTTGAAAAGGAAGCAGCAAAAATAGCACCTCCAAACTCTCACAATAGAACTATGGTGGAGTTGTGGGGTCTCCATAATCCGAAGGGTTTGTTTAGGGAACTAGAGTCCACTATTTTGGAGAAATCGAGCTTTTTCCTCCTCAATCGGAACTACAGGATCTTATTTGTCCTCCCATACCCGTTTTTCAGGTGGAATCAGCAAAATAGCGGAACGTAGTTCCCCCTGCACTTGAAAATGTTCCTATTCAGAGAAATAGCGGACTCTAGTTCCCTCCATGACCTATAATTTCAAAAAAGGAGCTGCCCAGTGGCAGCTCCTTCGTCCCTTATCGGGTAATTTTTAATTATACTGGACTTTCCTTTGATTAACTGGGCTGTTTTTCTTATAATAGACATTATCGCAGCTATAAGGAGTTGGTATCGATGGCAATAAACGATTGCCAGATTGGCACAGTCTCATGCAAAGCCTGTTTCGGAGGCGATACTTTGCATGGGCGAGAATTGAGCAATAGGAAAATCGCCTAATAAAGCATCTATCGGTTCCACGATTTGGCTTTGCACCTTATTGGTTTTGCTATTAAAAAATAAGGGGCTGTTCCATATGTGTGAACCATTCATAAGAAATCATCAATTCAATTTTATTAAGAAACAAGCAGGGCTTCTGGAGCATGCGCTACGGACGAACGCAGATCCGAAAGTGTTGGAATCCGTCAGATATAGCGCCGAATCGAAAATCTCTGAACTTTTTCCAGACGTTACAGACAACCAGAAACAAATGCTGGAAACCATTTTCAAACTGCGGACAGCAGACGATTTTCAAAAACATCTGAAGGCGTTAGAGCCGTATTTAGTGGAATTCCCGCCAATTAGTGCAAAGCAAATTCTGAAACTATTCCCCAAAAATAAAAAACTAAAGCTGCCTGATTTATTAGCCATAGACTATCGATATGTCACCTATCTTAGCTGGATCGATATATCCACGAATAAGCTATTCATTGTTTATCAGCTAAACGGGCAATTTGTTGGTATTGAGGGCAAATATACCCCGACTAACAAGAAAAGCTTTTGCTTTTTATGCAATAGGTATGAAGAACTCGCTTTATTTACGGCAATCTCCAAAAAAAGGCCAGCTCACACGACGCCTGATTATTATAAAGCAGTCGGTAACTATTTATGTATGAATGGCCATGAGTGTAATAAGAACTTGACGGATGTTTCTCCGTTAGAAAAATTTATTGACACCGTTATCGGTTAAATGAAAGACCGGGACCTCTTGCTTCATAAGATCCCGGTCTCTTTATTTTCTCCGACGGTATTACATGGGTGGAATTTCAGAAGGCACCTTCAAGTTGGTTACATCGATACCTTGTTCATCGCGAGCTTTCAACAGGCTTCCATCACATGAAATGTACCATCCACATTCACAGCAAAAATAGTTTCATCACTTACAGGCGGATTATGTGCGCAATGCCATGCTGCTAGATGAACAACAGCATCCATTCCTTGTACGGCTAATCGAACATCACCTGGGGATCTCGTGTCGCATCTAACGAATTCGTGTTCTCTCAAATCATCCGCATTGGGAGGCACAATGTCTGCCATCCTAACCGAATAACCTGCTTGAATTAAGGCTCTGCAGACAGCTTGACCACCATTGCCCGCGGCACCGGTAACAAGAACTTTCATATACTGACACCACCTAACTTCGTATTTGGGTTACCTATTCGTCATTCTACAGGATACACCTGCTAATGAGGTAAAATTAGGCAAAAAATCCCCGAAGTTAATCTTCGGGGATTATGTATTCGATTATGCTAGTTTTCACTGCATTAACCAATGATGCTTTTAGGCAGCAATTTAGTGAAAAAGCTCGTTTCATTTTCTACTTTTATTTTTTCAGGTTTCATAACTTGATCATATTTCATTGTATTTTGAGACATCATTTTTTCCCATGCGTACGTGTTGATATTCAATGAATAGTCCTCCTTCAATTTCTCGGGTGATCTTCTATATCTTAGCTTGTATTTGTTCACCCGGTGTAAAAAAGGATTTGATTTATTGTAAATCTTACACGTCATGTTCGAAAAGTAAAAACACCGCCGGTTTCATTGGCGATGTTTTGGATACTATATACAGTCAACTATAGTTATGACTTCGTTTTCTCAGCAAGTTTCTTGCGATATTCTAAGGCAGGTAGTCCACCCCAACCCCAATTATCGGTGTCAACTTCTTCAATAACAACGAAAGTAGATTCTAATGGTTTGTTCAAAACGTTGAGCAAGACCTCACTGACCCCTTTAATAAGCGCGGCCTTCTCTTCTGCAGTGACAGACTGACGATCTGGCGTAGTGCCCTCACGGGTCACTTGGATATTTACGATCGGCATCGATATTCTCCCCATTCCTATTAAAAATAGATCTCTAATTTGCTATTAGATTGGCTTGATTTACTTAGTACCTGCGTTTTGTCCACCATCCACATAAAGGATTTCACCAGTAACGAAGTTGGCAGAATCCAGATACAAGACGGCATCCACGATGTCTTGGGACTCGCCCATACGACCAATCGGATGTAAACTAGCAAGCGCTTCATGTGTTTCTACAGCGTGCATAGGTGTTTTAATTACACCCGGCGAAACGGCATTCACGCGAATACCACTAGCCGCATACTCGATAGCCAATGATTTGGTAGCTGACTTCAAGCCCCCCTTCGTCAACGAGGCAAGTACAGAAGGAACGTTCACTGACGGTTGATCAACCAGACTTGTCGTAATATTCACGATATGTCCTGATCCTTGTTTCAGCATCTCGGTCACCGCACGCTGCGTAACATGGAAGAAGCCAACGACATTCGTGGATAAATACGTTGCAAAATCCTCTTCCGTATACTCCGTAAACGGTTTAGACATGAAGATACCTGCATTGTTAACAAGTGTATCGATGCGTCCAAAGTGAGTTAATCCTTCTTCGATTAAACGATGCGCGACCTTAGGATCGGCAATATCACCAGCTACGAACTTCACGTTTTTTCCTGTTGGATCGATTTCTTTCGCGACCTCAGCTAATGCCTCTTCGCGGCGCCCATTGATGACGACTTTCGCACCACGGTTCACCATCTCAATTGCCATAGCCTTCCCGAGACCGCTGCTTCCGCCAGTAATCACTACTACTTTTCCTTGTATCGTCATTGGTTATTCTCCTTTATGATTTTCTGGATGTTGATAGCTCAAGTGGACTTACATTTGTTCAAACATTTTCACAAAGTCAGCAGGTGATTGCAGACCAGACAAGCTGACTTCTTCATTAATAACGAAGAATGGAACCCCTCTGACACCGAGTTTCTGCGCAGTAGCTTGACTTAATTCAACTTTATCTAGCTCTTCACCTTGTGTAAGGCGTTCCTTCAGGTCCGCGGCGTCACCGACTCCGATGGCTGCTCCTATTTTCACAAGCTCATTTACATCGCCGATATTAACGCCCTCTTCGAAATAAGCCGTGTATATTTTCTCAATTAATTGCACTTTTAAGTGCTCTGGTGCTATCGCTATTAACTGATGGGATAACACTGTATTCGGCGTATATTTAACGAGATCCATATTATATTGAAGTCCAAAATTTTTCCCGTTATCGTTATATTGCTTCTTTCTAGCTTCGAATTGAGGAACCCCGCCTAAGCGGCCAATCATCACCTGACGATAATCTTCTCCCTCAGCACGAATTCCAGGGTTAATCTGAAAAGCATTCCAACGAACCGTTGCCTTTTTACCTTCTGGCAATTGCTTTAGAGCGGTTAACAGACTAGTCGTTCCCATGCGGCACCAAGGGCAACTGGTGTCCATATAAACGTCAATCAGCAATTCATTCATTTCGTCAACACCTCAGCTGGTTTCACAGTTTTAATATGATTTACGAAGTCTTTGCTACTTTGTGCTAATCTTTCATCCGTCACGTCGGAAGTGTCGTTTAGAACGAAGTGAGGCAGATATGTGCCACTAATAAAGCGAGTGAGTGCCTGCATAGGTGTCAAAATTTCTTCGATTGTAAAACGGTTGGACCCGGTTGTTTGATAAGACTCTTCCGTTCCATACGCCGAAATTGCAAAGCCAACTTCTTTACCCACTGTTTTCGTTGCTTCAGGTCCATATGCCCAGTTGTATAGCAAGACAGTGTCAAACCATTTTTTCAGTAATGGCGGTGTGCTGTACCAATATAGCGGGTATTGGAAAATAATTCGATCATGCGCCTCAACCAGCTGTTGCTCTCTAGCCACATCGATATTTTCGTCTGGGTACTCTTTGTGTAATTCATGGATCGTGATATCGTCATGTTTTTGCAATTCTTTTACCCATGATTTGTTCCAATTGGATGCCTCGATGTTCGGGTGAGTTACGATAACTAAAATTTTCATTTTTATTTGCTCCTATTCATAGTTAGATTATTTGTTTGCGAAAAATGGGACATCTTTCATAAATATACTTTCTTGTTTCTTAACAAGCGGTCCATCAAGTTCTGAGAGTCGTCTTACTTCAATCCACTCAGGATCGTTGCGGAATCTATCATAATTCAGGTTACGTTCCTCCATGGAGGCATGTTCAACAATATAATAGAGTCGGTTACTTGATTCATCTAAATCTTCCCAGAAAAGCGTTATTTTCATATCATGTTTGCTAAATAATTGAATAACATGATCCCTGAATCTATCTAAAATAACCTTCATCTTGCCAGGATTAACATCATAAATCCGCAGCTCATATATCATCCTTGACGCCTCCTAGTAGAAAGTGTTTGTTCATTCGTGCCATATACCTATTAAAAGGTAGGTAAGTATTTAAAAGAAAAATGATTTCTTTTTAGATTAGACCCGCAATTAAACCTTCGGCAATCACTTCAAACCTACTTTTATCCCGAAAGCTTCTAGCCAGTAATTGTGCTCCTTGAAGAGAAGCCAGAAATTTATGGGCTTGTACACTCGCGGCACCTTCAAAGTTAATATGCCCTTCCCGGCGTCCCTGATCCAATACGCGTTCCAGCCATGTTAAATTTGCGGTGAAAAATTGTGCTAACCTGTCACGTACTTTCTCTGACAAAGTAGCCAATTCAGTAGAAAGCATGACACTTAAGCAAGTACAGTAATCCTGGACTGGGCCATCGAAAATGAGAATGAATTTACGCAATTTCTCTAAGTTGTTCGGTGTTTCGACGTCGATTTGTGCAATTGCAGTCATAGAATGTTTGTGATACCGGGTGATCAGCGCTTCTCCCAAATCCTCTTTGTTAGGGAAATGATAATGAATGCTGGCCGTACGTATCCCGACTTTTTCTGCAATATGTGCGTAGCTGAATCCGTTAAATCCGACTTCCTGCACTATGAACTGGGCTGTGTCTAAAATAATTTCTGCGGTATTTTTATGATTGCTCATCGCGTTCTACCTTTTAGTAGATAGATTCTCAACTCCTCTCTTTCTCTGATATTCAACCGCCCACTCATCATACTATAATCAAGGTCATCATGCATAATATAGAATCGTGATACTGAGCATCTCAATTTCAGATACCTGTGCTCACAGCGCATAAGCGAAATCCAGATTGCAAATCCTATTGATAAATGAAAAAAGCACCCTGATGAGTGCTTCTTCATTTTGTTACTTGGATAGGACATGTTTCATATATGAGAAGTGACCCGTTATTATCATCAGGAACGGCATAAAGTCTTATCTCTTCACCAGCGCTCTCAAGGAACACCGGATTACGGGTAATCACATGACCTTGCGGAGAAAATTCAGTCATAGGTATTTCATGAATCGACTTTAGCGTCCTCAGATCGATCAAGGCTAATCCACCCAACTCGTAAGGCTTGGTTTTGCTAGCAGGATTGACTAACTCAGAGATACCGCTCAGAATCACTTTTCCGTCACCTACATAATGACCATCTTGATAGTCGATAAAATGACTCGTATTATCTTTCTCAAGCAGGTGCTGCCCACCTAGATTCCATTCATAGAATTTGCGAGAACCCCAGCTGTTGCCGATTAGCTTTCCATTCTGGCCCTCACGCACTATTCCTCCGATATGATCCTGAACTCGGAACGATTCTTCTGCTCTCAAAGTGATTGGATCTACTTTGTAAACAATCGATTGGCTGTGAGGTCGATATTCAGCGACAGGCACCCAAATATGAGTGCCATCATAATCAATACCACCAGGATGATAAATTTCACCTTCACCCAACGATATCTCATTCACAAGCTTCCCTTGGTAATCAAAGACGAATAAGTGGCCGATCCCCTTGCCAGGTGTACGATCATAACGGTGATTCGGCTCGTCAATTCTCCTTGGCGATTCGATAAGTTCAACCGATGACATATAAAAGAGGTCGCCGATTCGAACCATCCCTTGGGAGTGATAATTGTTGAATTGCAGCTCAATTTGTTCTTTTTGTTCCCACTTTGTCTTGCGTGTAAGATTTCGGAACAGAGCGATGAGTTTCTGATCATCCATGTATTATGGTCTCCAGTTGCTCTTCAATTGTACTAAAGCGGCAAGATTTCGCGTCGTGATCGATGCAACGCCTAGGCTGGCATACTTGCGCATTACCTCTTCTTCATTCACAGTCCACACATAAACAGGTAGATCTAAGGAAGTTGTATAATCCATTAGTTCTTGATTAACGATACTATAGTGAAAATTGATCCCAAAACAAGAAGCTGCGCGAGCTTCTTCGCACGTTTGCACCATAGCATCTCTATATGGAAGTGTTCGAAACAGGTTATGGTTGGTATTCAGCAGTCTACGCATTTCCGGGTTCAACTGCTGAGCCATCAGCGCACGATCTGCCTCACACCCGGATAAATAAGCTTGATCCAACATCCCGTATTTTTTCACTAACGCTGCCGTCGGTTCAATGCTTTCATCTACCTTCAAATCCAAGTTCACCTTTTTACCTGATACTTGGATAAGCGGAAGTATGTCTTCCAACTTGCAGATTTGAATCATCTCCCGTTGTTCCCCTTGCGTGACTTCAAACCGCAGCTCTTTCAATTCACCATAAGTCAATCGTGAAAGGGAAATTTGGGCCCCTTCTATGGTCATCCATTCATCATCATGAGCCAGTACTGGAATGCCATCTTTGGTCACTCTGATGTCTTCCTCTACGACATCTGCACCGTTCTGAAGTGCCATTTGCACGGAATGCAGCGTATGATCTAGTGTGTTCATGCTGCCGCTATGGGCAGTAATGAGTGGAAATCTATCCTTCATGCTGCGCACCTCCTCTTCCTCATTATGCTGATTTATCTAGTCCTAGCACTCTCTTCCGTGATCATACTGCGAATGTAAAAGTACCCCATCACAGAACAAAGCAAGAACGTAAAGAAGGCGATTGCCGCAGCTAATTGCTTTTCCTGGAACACACCGAAAACTTGTTCCATAGAAACCCCTAACATTTGTGGAGCGTTAGGTCCAATTAGGAAAGGAGCCGTAAACGATCCAATTACACCCATGAATACAAATGTAACGGCTACGAGCAATGTTTTATAGGTAAGCGGCAAGATGAACCGTACAAAGATTTGCAGTTTACGTGCTCCTACGTCCTTCGCGCTTTCAATGATAGAATTAGGAACCGCGGATAAAGCTGATCCGAGCAGCATCGTCGTAAAAGGAATGTTAAACCACAAATTCGCGATGATAATCCCCTTCATGTCGAAAATAATACGCGGCATCTCCCCACCGTTAACTAGAAGCAGCATACGGGAAACCCAACCATGATTACCGAGCAATTGAATTAAGCCATAGGTAGCGATAACAGATGGGATAAAGATTGGAATCATATACAATTTACGTATCCATTTTACCATCGTGCCTGTGTTGAATCTCATATAAGCAGCTAAAGCGTAACTGATAATCAGTACGAGGATAACGGAAACAATCGTCACTTCTAGGGTGAAAATAATGTTGGAGCGCATCAGCTTATCCGTGAATAAATACGTGTAATTGGACAAATCATAACCGCCGGATTTATTGGTCAAGCTTTCTTTAAAGGAAATGATAATCGGAATGACGACAGTGACGAAGAGTAATAAAAAAGAGGGGATAACCAGAAGTAATCCGAATATCCCCATTTTCATTTGTTTACTCATTGTGCAGCAACATCACTTTGCCAGCGCTTCGTCATATCTTTATCAAGTTCACCGATATTGAACGAGCGGAATCCTTCGGATGCACCTTTGAATGAATCTTGCACTTCTTTGGACATGTTAGAAAGCTTAATGCCTGGGAAGCCATGCATTTTGTCTACAACTACACCTTGTGCCTCAGGTGAAAGAACGAAATCCAGGAACTTGTAAACAGCGTCTTTTTTCTCAGACAGCTTAGGTACCATTAAGTAGGTTGGTCCGCCGTTAAATCCAGGCGTAAGTTGTGTCATTTTTGTTGATTTCGGAAGTTGTCCTTTCGCGACTTGCTCAAGCACCATATCCGACCAAGCTGGAATCATATCGACTTCACCGCTTGTTAACAAATCTAGAGTACCTTGGTTTTTCTTAGGATAAATGCCTTTTCCATACACGGATTTCCCGAGATCCTTAAGCAGAGCAAAACCTTGATCCCAACCTTTTTCAACGCTTGGATCGGAATTATGAATCGCTTCTTCTGGCAAGAATTTATACAGAGCAGTTGCCACAAAAGAGTTACCAGCACCACCTGTGGATGGATCGTTATAGGCGAATTTGGACGGGTTTTTCTTGATCCAATCGTACAGTTCATCCAACGTTTTTGGAGGAGCACTTACTTTATCGCTGTTATAAGCGAGTACAACGGCAGATGAACGATAAGGAATAGCGAGATTAGAGATATCTTTTAACGTTTTCTCATCGACATTAGCTAGATTTTTAATTTTGTCAGCTGCTAAGGAATCCCACAGATCATCTTTTTGTCCCCGTGTAACATTAGACAAGCCATCTTCATACAAATCGATGTCGCCAGACCCTTTATTCGCTTGTTTGGCAGCCATAATACGGTCATAAGTTGGTTGTGCGCCAGTACCTGAAGGAATATAAACCGGTTTTACTTTTACGCCTGTATTTTGCTTCTCAAACATTGGAATCAACGTATCCCATAGATCTTTAACATTTTGCGAACCGGTAAAATAGAAGTTAAATTCGACGGGTTGCTTGCTATCTGCCGTTGCTTTAACAGGAGCGCTGCTTGGAGCTGCAGAACCTGCATTTGTCGCAGAATTACCACACCCAGAGATGAAAGCGGCCGTAGCGGTCATTAAAGTTACAAGCGTAATCGCGGATTTCTTCTGTAACATGATGTTGCCTCCTTGGATTGGGTTTAATTTTCTGAAAATGCAATTACTTTTGCAAAATTTGTTTTTACTTGTTGCCCTGTATGGAGATCCTTGACAGAATCCCTTGGTTGAAACGCCCGGATTGTTCCGTATTGAGGTAAATCAATGGATACTTCGGCATAATGGCCAAGCACCATCACCTGTTTGATCACACCCGGAAGGCCTTGTCCTGCTTCACCTTCTATGATCACGTCTTCAGGTCGGATGGCAAGATGTACATGCCCGGACAGATTTTTTGAATTTGGAAAACTTAGATGCCCAACCGTAACGCGTTCGGCAGCGATCACCCCTTTCAAAAAGTTCATTTTGCCGATAAATTGAGAAACGAACAAGCTGCTTGGTTCATCGTAGATTTCTTGCGGTGAAGCGATTTGCTCGATATTCCCTTGATTCATAACGACAATACGATCTGAAATCGATAATGCTTCTTCCTGATCATGGGTGACGAATACCATCGTAAGGCCTGTTTTCGATTGAATTTCCCTGAGCTCTTCCCTCATCTCGTGACGAAGCTTAGCATCTAGTGCGGAGAATGGCTCATCGAGCAGAAGAACAGCCGGTTTCAGGAGCAGAGATCTTGCAACCGCAATACGCTGCTGCTGGCCGCCGGAGAGTTCTCCCGGATATTTATTCTCGGCTCCAGGCAAGCGAACCAGCTGCAGCACTTCGTTCACGGCCTTATCGATTTCCGCCTTTTTGAACTTGCGTATTTTAAGGCCGAACGCGAGGTTGTCATACACCGTCATATGCGGCCATAGATTGTAGCCTTGAAAAACCATGGACGTAGGACGTTTCTCGGGAGGCGCTTGAAGGACACTTTTCCCCTCAATGAGAATGTCGCCTGAATCTGGGTCTAAGAATCCTCCGATGCTGCGAAGAACAGTTGTTTTGCCGCAGCCTGATGGGCCAAGCAATGTGATTAACTCACCTTTACGAACATCAAGAGAAATTCCTGTTACGCCTTCGCCTGTTTTATAGCGTTTCGTCAATTGTTGTACTGAAAGCTGAATGTCCATGTGTGCCCCCTTCTATTTATGAATGGATCTGTCGTCATTTGAGTTGGAAACCGCTGGACATAATATCTGCGCTCACAAAACGTTGTGCAGCCAGCAAGAGAATGATCGTCGGTGCTGTTAAAATAATGGAAAATACCGCACCCGCATAAGCCGGATAATCGCTAATGATCGAATACATAACAATCGGCATCGTTTTATAGTTAGGGATGCCCACCAGGAATGTACCCTGCGCTTCATCGAGCGAATTAAGGAATGTAAAGATTGATGCTACGATAATTCCCGGCATAGCCATGGGCAGCGTAATACTGCGAAACACTCGAAACGGGCTCGCTCCTACATCCCTGGCTGACTCCTCTTGAGCCAAGTGCACATTACGGAAAGCGGCCGTTGGAATCCAGGTCATGAACATGAGCACGTTAATCATATGGATCAAAACAACACCTATTAACGTGTTCATCAGTCCGAGTTTGAAGAACAGCACAGCAATCGAAACATAAAGTCCCATTTTCGGAAAAGCATGTGTTAGAAGGAATGAGAACAAGAAAAACTTACTAAGTGGAAATCGTATGCGTGCAAACGCGTACGCCGCTGGAATGCAGAGTACAATGGAAAGTGCCGTTACAATCGTTGCGATAACAAAAGACAAGCCAATCGATTTCGCAATATCTTCTTGCTGGAACACAAATGCCCACCATTTCAGCGACCACTCATGCGGTAAGATATCGGGGTACGTCCATTTGCCGGTGAAAGCCAGAATGGCCAGATTAAGCAGTGGGCCCAAGAAAAAGATGACGAATATAACTAGGATGAGAAATTCCACGATTTTACGTGGACCTATCGCTTTTAAATACCAACGCATGCGGACTAACCACTCCTTTCATTGGATAATATTTGGGTCGATTGACGGACAATAAGTTTGGGTACCAGTTGTTTGGGATTCTCAATGTTTGCTTCCTGACGGATAAGCTTGTCCAGCAAGCTGAAGGCCTCAGTCCCCATTTCCTCCGTATTGACTCTAATCGTTGTCAATGAGGGCGAAAACATAGCGGCAAAGTCGATATCGTCGAAGCCTGCAACCGCGACTTGATCTGGAATGCGGATCGCCTGTTCCAGCATAAACTTCATAGCGCCTAGCGCTATCATATCGTTGGTGGCGAATAGCGATGTATAACCGCCTGCGCGAAATTCCTCCCAGTGAGCACGCATTAACTCGTACCCTTCTCCAAAGGTGGATGTTGATGCCTGCAGGATTGAACTTGCTGAGAACGTTATTCCCAATTCTTTCAAATGATTTTTGAAGCCCTTCAGTCTTAAATTGTGGCTGCGATGCGTCTGTGGTCCGGCGATCACGAAAATGTGTCGATGACCCTGATCGGTGAGATGCTCAGCAACCATTCGGCCGCCCTCTTCGTCTTGATTCACAATGTGCATGACCCCATCGACATCCGTGGAGCCGTTCACCATGACATAGGGAACTCCGAAGTTGGCGATGTAATCAATGACATTTTGCTGCAAACGGCTAATAAGGATCAGCCCGTCCACCCTTTTCTCCATCAGAAAATCTGCCGATCGAAGCGACATTTCATGATCCGTCGTAACGAAGACCGAGTAATTCATGCTTGCGGCTGTCATTAGAATAGCATCAAGGATTTTCCCATAAAACGGATGGGACGCAATTGGATGATGTCTCCGATAAATCAGAACGCCAATGTTATGTGTTCTTTGTGAAACCATAGCCCTTGCTACGGCATTGGGCTTATATTGTAATTCTTCTATCAGCTGCAGCACTCTATTGCGTACTTCCAAGCTGGTATAACCCTTGCCAGATATCACCCGAGATACAGTTGATTTGGATACACCGGCGCGTAGGGCAATTTCCTTAATCGTATGTTCCATGCTGTGACCTCATTTCTGTATGTGAGACCGTTCCCACACATTTAATTTAACTTAGAAATATTATTGCTGTGTTAGCAGCAAGATAAGTAATTGTAAAGGCAAAAAAAGCCGCTCCTAGGTTCTCACAACCTTTGGAACAGCTCTTATATAAGGTGAAACTCGTGATTTATACGTACATAGGCAGCTGAATCTCAAACACCGTACGTTGTTCATTACTAGAAACAGTGATCGTTCCCTCATGTGCATCTACGATGCTTTTTACAATAGCTAGACCAAGCCCAGAACCGCCAGTGTGCTCCGAGCGAGACTTTTCTGCCCGATAGAAGCGTTCGAATATATAAGGTAAATCAGCACCAGAAATTGGCATTCCATCATTCATGATGTGTAAAATAACATGCTTCGCACTCTGTTTAACACTGACATCAATGAACTTCCCATACTTGCTATACCGAATCGCATTCGATATCAGGTTTTCCAAAGCGCGCATCAGCTTATCTCCGTCAGCAAGGATCATAGCGATTCCCTCCTGATACGACAATCGCATTTCCATCTTCGCTTCGCGCAGCTGGAACGAATAATCTGCCGCTAACTGTCCGATGAGATCGGTAATATTGATTTTTGAGCGATTTAATCTGTTCGGTCCATAACTCATTTGCGTATAGTCAAACAAACCATTCACCATTCGTTCTAGTCTGCGTGACTTTGCATATGCGATGTCGGTGTAATACCTTAGCTCAACCTCATCCTTGTAACGATCCTCACCGATTAATCGCAAATATCCAAGTATAGAGGTAAGCGGCGTACGTAAATCGTGGGACACATTCGTAATCAGTTCACTTTTTGTTTGTTCCGCTTTTAGCTCATCTAGCTGAGAACGTTGCAGCTTATCAACAATCCGGTTAATCCCCATAGCCAATTGACTTAACTCATCATCTGATTTTATCGCAATCCGGTGATCGAAATGACCTGCTTCAATTTCCTTAACACTCTCTATGATTCGCATAAAGGAATGAATAGGTTTAAAGCTCAAGACTAGCGTAATACCAATGAAAAATAGATATCCTAAAAGGATATAGCAGCTTTGAATACCGATTTTTTCATCAATAATATTGAAATATAGCCAAAGGGCTCTAACACCGTAGTTCAATAAGATTCTTAAAGTCATATAGATGCAAAAAAGAAAGAGTAGCGTACTCGCCGCGCTGATTGTAAGCATAATGATGAGTTTAGTAACGATTTGTTTGTACAGGTTATTTTTCAATTTTGTATCCGACTCCCCATACGGTTTGTATCAACTTATACCCTAGCTCTTTTTCCAATTTGTCACGAAGATTGCTAATGTGCACCATAACGGTATTATTGGAGAAATAATAGTTCTCCTGCCAAATGAGCTGAAAGATTTCCTCCGCGCTGAAAACTCTCCCTGGATGAACGGCCAAGAGATGAAGGATCTCAAACTCCCGATTCGTCAAGGGAACGTCCTTGCCATCCGCGGTCACTTTATGATTCGCCTTGTTAATCTCAATGGCATGTATTTTCAACACATGTTCAGGATCCGTATGAGGTACAGCGTTATATTGAAACGAACGACGAAGAAGCGATTTCACTCTTGCAGCTAGTTCTAATGGGTTAAAAGGTTTTATCATATAATCGTCGGCACCGCTCATTAACCCCAGCACCTTGTCCATATCCTGTGTCTTCGCGCTTAACATGAGAATGGGGATCGTTTTGTTCTCCCTCACTTTTCGGCACACCTCCATTCCGTCTATGCCCGGCATCATGACATCGAGGATAATCAAACTAACCGCATTCTCCTCCAGTGCTATTAACGCGTGTTCACCGTTATACGCCTGCAAGATTTGAAACCCTTCATTCTGCATGTAAATCGAAACCAAATTGGCAATTTCCTTGTCGTCATCTACAACCAAAATCGTTTTCATCCTTCTAATTCTCCGATCTTACCTATTTGTTAACGTTAGGGTAACACCAAAAGTTAAATTTTCTTTTAACTAATTCATAAGTTTTTCTTAAGGTTTATATAAAAAAGAACGCAGTTGATTTCCCTGCGTCCTTGTTATTGTCAACCTACGAATCGTTAGCCGACCCCTGGATCTCCTGGATTCCACTGTTTAAATGGCGGCACCGTATAGGTTTTTCCATCCATGCCAACATAGGAAATTGTATTTGTTTTCCCGTCCCATTTCGCGAATTCCGTTTTTAATCGGGCACTAATTTCATCATATTGTTGTTGAGACACTTGGCCTAAGCTGATCGATTTGCTGTAAATTCCGAGCGTTTGCTCTAATCTAGTACTTTTGAATTCTCCTAGTGTCAGTGGTTTTTTCTTATAGTTCCCATCGTTCTCTACCTCATAAATATATCCAATGACATTCGAATCATTCGTTTGCGCTTGAACAGATGGAACTACAGGTGCTGCCGAATGATCAGTATTTGTTGCGGCATAGGCAGTGGCTGCGGTTGTTAGGATTAGTGTTGCAAGAGATGCTGATAGAATTAGTTTTTTCATTTTTAAATCTCCTTTTTCGTGGTTGTTGTGTCGTCGACGACATCTTTTATATTAAGGGTAAATTTTAAAGAGTATTGTAAGTAAACCTTAAGATTTATTAAGAAGCTATCTCCCTATTGGTAGCGACACTTCCATTGACCGCCTCCCAAGTTTGGGCATACAATTAACTTATTGAATCCGCGGAGGCTTACAACTTCCCTATGAGAGGAACCTCTATCATGTTTAAAAAGGTTGTCTGGACAATAGGTGCCATCGGCTTGGCAAGTTGCATCGCGGTCACTTTTTTTGTCATCGATACGCAAATAAATGACCTCGAGCATAGCCGATCAGAACCTGCTGCTATATGGACTCATCCCACCGTTACTTCCCCAACTCCCAAGCCCAAACAGCCGGATATAGTTACCTATTGGAAGAACCAAGAGAAGAAATCCGCACAATCCGGATATTCTGATGCCGCTGCTGCCTACCAAGATCGGATCGCGGCTTACTCAGCCGGGCTTCCTTCGATATCGCCACTAACTCATAATTGGCCTAGCATTCAATCTCCTTCAGCGAAAATGGAGCTCTATCACCGCGTCCCTTCGATAGCGGAATCTTCCAGTCTTGCAAAACACGAGCCAGCATCAGGGACTTATATTGGTATGCTAGGGGCAGATCGCAGAGTCGGCTATGATGTTACGAAGATTGAAGATGTATACGGACGAAAGCACGCCCTTTATTTGGCTTATGTCGGATGGCGGAAGGTACAGACCGATACGAACACGTATTTCCCGGCACGGACAGCCGAAAGAGTAAAGGAGCTGGGCGGCGCACTCCAGATCGGTTGGGAACCGCGCTATGGCTTGGACGACGTGCAGGATGACGAATACGTCCGCCGGTTTGCGCGGGAAGCCAAGGCTTCCGGCATTCCAATATTCTTGCGTTATGCTTCAGAGATGAATGGCGCATGGGTGCCTTGGCATGGTAATCCTCAGCAATACGTGGAGAAATTCCGCCTTGTTCACGATATTATGGCCGAAGAAGCACCTAATGTCGCGATGGTTTGGTCGCCTAATTTCTCGCCAGCGGATACGATCGATGACTATTATCCAGGCGACGCCTACGTAGACTGGGTTGGTTTCTCCTTGTACAATACTCCCTATTCAGCAGATAAAGAACAGCTCAAAGGGAGCGTAATCGATACCTTCGCACCTCTCTATGAGCGTTATAGTCATAAACCTATTATGATTTCAGAGGGGGCAATTGCTCATACCTATTTGCCGACTAACCAAACATATTGGAGCTGGGCCGAAGGCCAAATGGGGTACATGTACGGTTTGCTGCCGCGATTGTTTCCGCAGGTTAAAGCGATCACCTACTTTAACTTCAGCCGCGCGCAAGCGATTCGAACGAATGGGACTTATGTCTACGATATCGGGGAGAATCCCTTCATGGACGGGTTATATCAAAGGCTAATCACATCCGATTGGTTCCTAAGCAAGGTCGAGTCAGGTGTTGACCCTATTCAATATCGGTATGCGCCAGTTCTAGGCCAATCTCTTCCCATTGGAAAACAAACGGTTATTGTTAACCCTAAGCTTGAGAATGAGCGAGGTGAACCTCCATTTGCTATCGCCATTTATCAAGGCAATCAGCTTCTTGGCGTCAGTTATGAAGCTCCATGGGAAATTGAAGTTCAAGTGCCTGCTGAGTCGGCGACTGAACCATGGTATGCACTAGCTTTCAATGACAAAATGGAGCCCACTGCTATTAGCAAAGGTGTTACATCTACAAATTAATGGCATCTTGCATGAAAAAACCCTGACGGATCAAAGTCCGTCAGGGTTTATGTTATGTAGATCACCTACCTCAAAAGACAAGGTCGTTTATGATCATATTTCCAATTTGGGACATAAAATTGCATAGCCAACGCATCATCACGCGCTCCCAAACCTTCCTTATTGTAAAGCTGATGCGCTTTTTCAATAGCGTCCATGTCAATTTCTACGCCCAGACCCGGCTTGGTCGGAACATCCACCATGCCCCCAACAATCTGAAACGGCTCCTTAGTCAACTGCTGACCGTCCTGCCATATCCAATGCGTATCAATCGCCGTTATTTTCCCCGGTGCTGCGGCTGCCACATGGGTAAACATCGCAAGTGAAATATCAAAATGATTGTTCGAGTGAGATCCCCACGTCAGTCCCCATTCATGACACATCTGAGCTACTCTAACAGAGCCTTGCATCGTCCAGAAATGTGGATCGGCTAGCGGAATATCGACAGATTGCAGCTGAATCGTATGCCCCATCTGGCGCCAATCGGTAGCGATCATGTTGGTTGCCGTAGGAAGGCCTGTCTCACGCCGGAACTCAGCCATAATTTCACGGCCGGAATAACCGTTTTCTGCTCCGCATGGGTCTTCGGCATAAGCCAATACATGATGCTTATCGCGGCATAGGTGAATCGACTCAGCTAAAGACCATGCCCCGTTAGGGTCAAGTGTAATTCTGGCTTGAGGGAAACGTTCCGCTAGTGCTGTGACCGCTTCGATCTCCTCCTCACCGCGCAGTACGCCTCCTTTCAGCTTAAAATCATTAAATCCATATCGCTCATGAGCCGCTTCGGCTAGTTTCACAACGGCCTCTGGTGTAAGCGCTTCCTCATGACGCAGTCTAAACCACTCGTTCTCAGCATCCTCTGCCCCCAGGTACGGGAGATTTGTTCGATTCCGATCACCTATATAAAACAAGTAGCCTAACATCTCTACTTTATCGCGCTGTTGACCTTCTCCTAGAAGTGCAGCAACAGGAACACCAAGGAATTGTCCCAAGAGATCAAGCAATGCGGCTTCCAAAGCCGTAACGGCATGTATCGTGATGCGAAGATCGAAAGTCTGCAAACCGCGTCCACCCATATCTCGATCAGCGAATTGCTTGCGAATTTTGGTAAGAATGTTATTGTATTGACCGATCGATTGACCGATAAGCAGTGCGTTCGCATCTTCAAGCGTTTTACGAATATTCTCACCGCCTGGTACTTCACCTACGCCCGTATGCCCTGCACTATCCTTAAGAATGACGATATTACGTGTAAAGAATGGAGCATGAGCCCCACTAAGATTGAAGAGCATACTATCGTGCCCTGCAACTGGAATAACCTTAAGTTCGGTAATAATTGGTGTACGGGAAGTCTGGTTTCTCGATTGCTCATTTAGTAGTTCTTGTTTCATGTCTGGTCTCTCCCTCTCATTTGGATGAATACCGGTTTAATGAATGTGAAAACTAACTAGCTACCTTATGCTAAATTGTACCACGTCCTCTAGCTCCTAAGTACTTAAATACGTCAAATTCACATATTTTTGTTAGGGAATAGTATGAGCTCGCCGGAGAGGAAGTTGAAATCATGGTACATTATAAAAAAATGAAGATTGATGGTTGGGATCTATTTTTTCGCCAAGCCGGAAGTCCTTACAATCCAACAATCATCCTACTTCATGGTTTTCCAAGCTCATCCCATATGTTCAGGGATTTAATTCCTCTACTATCAGACCGATTTCACGTCATTGCTCCTGACTATCTTGGATTTGGTAATAGCAGCATGCCTACCGTAGAAGACTATTCGTACACCTTCGAGAATCTATCTATGATGATTGAAAAGCTTATTGATAATCTGTGTATTTCTCATTATATTTTGTACACCCATGATTATGGGGGTCCTATCGGATTCAGACTGGCTATTCGTAATCCACAGCGCATTCTTGGGTTCGTTATTCAGAATGCCGTGGTAAGTGTAAACGGGTTAGGAAAACCCTTTGATCTTTTCAAAGCACTCTGGGCCGATCGAAGTCCTGCAACAGAGGCAGCCTTTGCCAAGCTAGTAACCTTTGATTTTACCAAAATGCAATATGTTACTGGCGTGTGCCAGCCTTATCTGATTAGCCCCGATGGTTATTTAATGGACCAATTATTCTTGGATCGCCCAGGCAATGACCAAATCCAGCTGGAACTGGGCTACGATTATCGCAAAAACGTAGAACAATATCCCGCTTGGCAGCAATACTTGCAAACGTATCAACCTCCTACCCTGATAACCTGGGGCAAAAATGATTTTATATTTACGATAGAAGGGGCTCTAACCTTTGGAAAATTATTGAAATGTGTGGAAACTCATTTTTTATGTGGAGGGCATTTTGTTCTCGAAGAACAAAGCCAGCATGTTTCCGAGCTTATCAAGCGCTTTTTTGGCCGTATCTATACTTGAAGTTCCGTTACTTAAATTAACAAAAAAGGAGCTGCCCGCAGGCAAGCTCCTTCTCTATTGTTGAAGATAGTTAAATAGTACTGCTGCTAATGTACTCTCTGAGGCAAGGATACGGACCACTGAGGATATGCGCCATAGTTACGATAAAATTGTGATGATCCTCCAGGATTTGCGGGGAAGTACCGACACGACTGGCTAGTGATTGTTCAACCGCTAATTCCTTTTCGGAACTTAGTTGATTGAGCAGCTCATTGTTTTGAGCGACCGTTTTGCTTATTTCCATTAATGTCTGTGTTTCGACGCCTGATGGTTGGTAAGCCAAATTCGGAAATTGAATGTCGAATTCCTCTAACCGCTGTTTTAAATGAAGAATCTCGTGTTGACGTTGTAAAGAATCGTTGGATCTCTTCACTTGAATAAGATTCTTCAACCCATTGGTTACTCTCGTAAGCAGCATGTCTAGTTCCTCCTATTTTCTCTAGAAGAGAAAAAGGAAGCGAGGGAATAGAACCTCATGTAACAGGGTTCCAATTAATGTTTCTAACCTTTTCTTTCTACGCTGACGAAGTTAGCTGACGGATTCGGGTTGAAAGTTAACCCTAACACAATATATGTGTACTCACCCCAGGAAACTTGGTTCCCCCGCTTCTTTAATCTAAAGAATTAAGCGTATTTTATCAATTTACTCCAATGTTTAAAGAGAAGCAATAGTAATATTTTCTTATATCTGCTATGTCATTAGTCATGCATGCCTTTCAACCAAACTAGTATTCGATCTACTACCTCCTTATATCTTTGCCCGACTAGCAGGCCGGTGTGCGTTGTATTCCAAAGCCCCGTATATTCAGCATGGAGATGCTCAGCCGTCACCTTCCCGCGCATGTCATCCTCCTCACCATTTACTGCCTTAATAACCAAACTTGGCATATCTATCAACCTGCTGTCTATCGAAATTCCACCGTTTGATCCCAATGAATAATAAAAAGCGTTAAATGCTTTTAACGACTCCATAGCCAAATATTTTCTCTGAAAATCAATGTCATCTACCGATTCATCTATACTTGAATAATCTTCTCGGGTTGGGGCAGGCATGATGCTTCCCAGTGTCATTTGTCCTATTTCTTTGTAAGGTACAGATTCATAAACTTCCTTGCTTATACTTGTATCAATCACCACCAAGCCTACGAGTTCAACCGTCTCAGCCAGCTTCTGGCTCAATATTCCACCCATACTAAAGCCAATGAGAATCGGAGGAACACCACATTCAGCCAGTACCTCCAACATATCCTCCAAATAATCTTCGAAGGATACATTTGTCAAATCGAGCACTCTGCTCTTGTAATGTCCTCTTAAATTCATAACATAACATTGCCATCCTTTATTTATAAAGTGAGGAATGTATTTACTCCACATCCAACTGCCCGTGTAAGCACCGTGTACGAATAAAAGTGGAGGTCTTTCTGGATTTGCCTCTGGAAGGTCATCTCCCTCGAATACTTCTAAGAATAGATCATTTTCTCCGATGTATTTCACCCTATGATCTGGCAAATCTTTCGTATAATCTCTCATGAAAAGCTCCTCCTCGTTATTTAGTTTGACGTCAAACTATTAGAACAAAAAAAATTAAAAATTGTGATAAATTTTCATTAGAATTCGCAGCAATTCTTCTTTTTCTTGATCCGAGATATTAAAGTAAAATACGTCTAACATTTCTTGGGATATGGTTTCAAATACAGGCTTCAGTTCCTCCCCTCTTGGCGTTAAGGCAACATATACGACCCTTGAATCTTCGCTGTCCCTTTCCTTAGTCACATAGCCGATACGCACCAATTTGTCAACGAGTGCAGTCACAGTAGACTTATCTTTATCAATTCTCTTGGCGATATCCGCCATAGTCAATCTAGGCGCATGAAACAGTGCAAAGATAATATCTCCATGTGAAATAGCCATATCCTCGACCCCGTATTTCGCCATCTCGGATATAATAAACCGATTCGTCTTTTCTCTAATTTTGGATATAAGTGATACAGCATCTCTTGGTTTCATATCTCGATTATAGTTTGACGTCAAACTAATGTCAAATATAAATTTAAGGCAGCCGTTCCAATTGGCCGGCTGCCTTAAGTCTAATCACAAAAGCTTACTCTCGTAGGATTCTTGGAACCACTCATAATTGTCAAGAATACGTTCCTTATCCGCATCACTTAAATCTAAATATCTGTCTACAATGGATTTCAGCATTTCTGAAGAGAATGATTGTCCCTGAGGTTGTAAACTGTCAGCGGATAAACTGTCCATAATTGCCCCTAGTAGTGCCGCAGGAGCACTTCCTACCTGATTGTTAACTATCTCTACTGCTTTTGCAGGATTATCTTCATATAACAAATTAAATGCAACGGCTTGAAGATACGCATCCCCTAAATTTTCTTCCAGGATCTTCGAGCAGAAAGGTGATGCTTTTTCCTTATCCTTTATGGACAGTTCAGTTAACGCTGTAGTGACTTCCTCAACATTGTCTAAACTGTTTAGAATCGCAATTAACTGATCGGTATCCATATTGGAGATGTATGTTTCATAATTAACGATCCTGTCCAATGCTGCTGCTTTCTCATCTTGCTTCTTATTATCCATTCTATACCTCCATACTTAAATGGTCGTTGGGATTAACTTTATTGTTGAAAGATACGGCTGTCCATTAACCATCTTCCACGTTGTTAGTACTTTGAGTTTACCATTAGGACCTTCTAGTATGCTTGGGAAATCCAACGTATTTTCAGGTCTTATTTGTTTTCCTACTTCTAATAAATGATTGGCAATGGATTGGTTATTCTCTATTGTATCACTTAATCCTATCGATTCGAGTTTTTGCCGCATATCATCTGAGCGATCAAAATTATGTTTCATCTTTTCAAGTCTTTTTAACTGTTCGGCATTATGAGGGTCTGCATCAAATACTTTTCTTTGGGTTTGTTTTAATCTCTTTAAATCTCGGATCTGTTCCCTCACGTCTTGAATGTTAACATTGACCTTGCCTCTCAAATATTTCTCAATTTTATCTACGGGTATTATCGTATCTCCATCTGTATAGACCTTAATGGCTTTCCCACTCTGCGGTGCAATAACCTCTTCAATTTTAAGCTTACCTGGCACGTCAATATCCAGCTTTCGGGAACCCAGCTTGTCGAGAATTTTGCGGGCGTAGCGCCGCCCTCTCTTCCCCAACCAGCCGATAGCTCTGCCGAATGGAATTCGGCTTAATATAATACCTGTAGCAACGGCGAGCGCATTTTCGGGTGTCAGCAGCTTCTTTGGATCACGTATATACCCTGCAATCTCATGCCCACTGCCGGCAATTCCAGTCGTAGTCAACGCGAACCCGACAGCAGGCCAGAACCCAACAAACAGCAACGACAACGCTATAGTCCCAAGAATAATTGCACCTTGCTCGAACCACGACAACCGATCCCACCAATTTTGTAACGAATCGAACATACAAGCAAAGCAAGCTAGTCGATCGCCGCCTAAGTAGTAGCCCTCCATACCCTTATACAGAGCAGCCACAAGCAGAAACGCAGCAAGTCCAGTGAGTACCTGATACAGAACCTTCATCCGTTTCTGGATGTGCTCCTGTCTACCGAGTGCTTCCTCATTGCCATAAAGCAAATTAAATCCAAGCTCACGCCTGTGCCGGTAGAAATCAAGCCAATAACCGAATTTCCCCCGCTCTAGGAACAGGGAAGATAAGATGTTCCACAGCTCAGAGAACGGATTGAGAAACGGCTCGTTCGGCAGGGTTGGCAGGCGTTGACGTACTTTATTCAGCGATAAATAATCAGCAATGAGCGATGCAGCCAGCATCAGCAGGAAGACAGGCTGCGTTTGATAACCGCTGCCAGTCCAATCATGAAGCTGGAAAACCCATCCCGGTAGCTTGTGCTGCCCATTATACGCCGCGTGATCAAGGATAGACCAAAGTAATATAGCTGCAGGGAATAGAATGACCCATTTCGTTAATCTAGGCCACAGCCGATAAGCAATCCCGCACGCTAGTGCAATCATAGCAGTATGTACCGGATGACCGACGGTCATCATCGTCGGAAACAGACTTTCTTCGAAGCGTCCTGGAAACAACGAGAAGAAGTCCCAATGGATCGTTTCGCCGCCTAGCATCGTAAAGCTATAGCCAAACTTTTTAGCAAGAATACCGGAATTTAACCACCTTCGGGCAAGCTCCTCCATGAGTTGAAAGCCGACACCTGTTGCTGCACCGATAAGCGTATAATCTCCTAAACTTAGAGCGGAGGCTCGTCGCGAGAAGAATAGGAAGATCCCCAGGGGAAGGAGTTTCCATAATTCTTCGAAAATGGGTGTTATAACGGCCATGGACCAAGTCTCTGACGTTCTTCCGCCGAAAAGCACGTGGAACGCATTGACCGTAAGAGTTGTGAATGGTACGACGATGAAAACACCTGCAAATACGAACAGAACGACCTGCTTCCACGGCATCGTTTTGCTTCGGCATAGAAACCAAAATTGCAGCAGCACATACATCGACCATACATACTGAACCATCATGGCACGTGATTCTTTTGCGAAAAATAAGCTCAGAACAAACACAATTAGCGACAACCAAGAAAAAATCGTATAAGCCTTTTTCATAACCGGATATTTCTCTATCCATGCTTGGCAAATCACAAGGATAGCCTCAATAAAGTCCCGAATTCCTGTTCGAATGGCCCAAATCGAATTCACGACGTTCGCCTCCTTCGAAAGACATAATCCCAAAAATTGGTATATTATAGAGTTCGTTACGCAATTATTTTTTGTGGGGGACGTCCTGACATCATTGTTGAACTCGCCATAAATAAAAAACGACTGCTTCACAGCAGCCGTTTTATCGTTTTCTTGCGCATTCACATAACTAGGTTCTTATAAAACTCATGATACCAAATCCACTTTATATATACAGGGAACTCCCTCCATATCAGAGGTAAATATAATAAACGAGCCATCTGGCGAGAAAGTCGGATGCGGGTGGGCATCCTGTGTATGGCCGTAAGACTTCCAGCTAGTTCCATGGGAGCATAGCCGTTCTTCTTGCTTCAATGCTACATCCACTAAATAAATGAAATGCTGCTCAGGTAGTTGCCCGTCCCCTACGATCTGCGTATGAGTAGCATTCGAAATAAAGTGGCAATACTTGGAGCAGTTCATCCAGACTTCTTCCTCCAACGTATCCGAGTCCATGAACCGAATGCTCTCGTGGTAGAGATCGTCCTTATGCCGATACACATAAGCAAATCTGGAGCCATCTGCAAGCCAATATTCATGTGTGATGAGCTCATCATGCGTTTGTTCCTTCGCGCAGCGCAGCCGCGTCCCATCCTTTTGGACCAGCCAGAGCCTGGCATCGATCAGATGCCCAGGACCTTCATGACAAAATAAAATGGTCGATGGGTCATTCGGGCGAATTTGCGGATGCCCCAGCCAGCAATTCTGCTCCTCATGCGCGATATGGCTAGTCCGCTGTTCAATATCCAAGTAGACGATTCGGCAGTGCGGTTTCGCTGCCCATTGAGGCTCGAAGTTAGACCAATCCCCTTTACTTGGCACGATATCCTTTTCATTGATTTCGACCATAACAAGATATTTGTCGTCTGAGCTGAGACCGGGATTCGCATTCGATTTCCACCCTGATGGTGACGTGTACAAGACCTCTTCCTTCAGCGTGGTCATATCCAATCGCATGATCCGCTGATCCCTGCAATAGATCAAGTAGTTATCGTCACTCGTCAGACTGCAGCTGAAATCATGAATATCCGGCCCTTCCGTTAATTGCATAGCCGATCCATCGTTCAGATCCATCCGGTAAAGTTGACGAGTTCCTTCACGCTCACTAGCATAAATGAGGTAGCGGTTATCGTTTGTGATCATTTTATAATAAAAATAAGGATGATGATTCACTTGCTCCGGCGCTGTCAAACGAGTCATAACACGGCCCGTGTACGCATCTTCAAATGGATGGAACTCATTACGAATCGTAGATCCTTTAGCCATCAGTGATCACTCCATTTCTTATCAGTAAAAGTTAGGGCCGAGGTCGCAGCATTTTCGCCTTCTCTGCAGGTTTGAGCGGCAGCGACAATTGAAGATCGGCACGGTTCGGAGCATGGAATTCTGCTTGAACCTCTGAGCTCTCTCCTGCTTGTATGACCGCAGCCGTAGCTTCGAGCTCATCTCTCTCTTCGCCCAGACGCCATGCAAACAGCAGAAGCGCCTCCTGCATGCCAACAAAATCAAACCTCTTCCGCTCACCAGCGTAGATGACATAATCAAGGAACAGTTTATTCTGTTCCTCCCCGAGCTCCCAGCCAGGCTGTTCCCCATCAAAGGCTGCGAAAATTTGTTTCACATGCAGCTTCTGCTTGGCTATGAGTACGACGGCTGATTCGGCTTCACGCGAGACAGCTTCTGCCCTCACCTCATGCAGGCTTCCTCCAATCTCGAAGCGAACTCTTAAGTCCGCTGATTCGATAGTCCCGTCAATTGGATCAAGTCCAATGTGCGTATTGCCGCCATTCGTGCAAAAGCCGATTCCGAAAAGCACATCTTTCCCCTTTTGAACACTGGAATAGATACCGGAAGAGTAGTCGTAACCTTCGTTCAGAAGACGCAAATGAACATAGGTGGATGCGTCACCACTGCGTACATAGGCTAACAAATTGCGACGCTGATTCCACATCACATCTTTGCTGAATGTGCCCACACTAACTGGCCCTTCCATATACGTAGTTGCTTGGTTAACGATATGGCCGGCCTCGTCTTTACTAATCGTCTGTACAAGTTCCATTGTCTCTGTTCGCTTGAAAGCCGGTATGTACTTCGCAGGACACCAAATGTCATTCCCGTACCAGTCCAGATTGTACGCCAGCTGATCGTCTGGCATGAAGCTCAACTCACCGTGGCTTGCAATCTGTACGAAAGATAAAATTTCTGGCGTCATGAGCGTATTGTAAGCACGGCTATGCGGGCCAGACCACTCCTTACTAGGGGCATGGAAGTGCTCAGCTACCAGACCCCATGCGACATCCAGCAGTTCAGAACTGAGCTGTTTCGCTTCCGCAACTTGGGTTGCCGTATGTATGCTGGACAATTCCTGTATCGCAACAATCGTATACGTCGGACTATTGTACTCTTGGAAAGTTCCCAGCTGCTTCGTGTACTCGCTAAAGAGTCGCAGCCGCTCCATACCGTAATTCAAGTACTTTTCTTCACTATAGACTTCACCTGTGAGCAAAGTAACGAAAGCGCCCATAATCGCAATATTCGTATAGCTAGGACCAACATTACGCTTCATAATGGCGTCGCACGCACAAAAAAGTGCATGCCGAATTTGCTCGCGCAGCTCCGAGCTTAGTAAATCGGAATGCCGCTGCTCCGCTAGCACCAGCCGCTTCCCACAGAAGTCCGCCCAATTCCAGTCCGGTGGAGCCATCATTTCGAGCGGCTCCTCGTAGAACCAAGACCAGATGCCGAAGGTAGCATTCTCGGGATTCTGGTCTTGCAGACTGATCACTTGTTCAAGTATTCCTTGTGCTCTTTCAACATGAAGAGGTTGACGGCTATCCAGTAGTCCCAGCGCATAGACACAAGCTGCCAAGGTAGGATGAGTAAACGCTACATTTTTCAGTGTGCTGTGATATCCCGGTGTACGGAAAGGCTTGCGAACCATCCGCAGCTCAGGCGTATATTCCTCATGCCAGTTACCAAGCTGCTCGAGCAGCATCATCTTCGGATCAATAGTCATTGTGAAATTACACTCCTTATTCGTATGAAATAGCCCCCCGACTCCTGTTCGAATCGGGAGGCTGTTTAGCCGTCTATGAAAATTTACTTGCCCTTCACATTGTTCTGATACCAATCTTGCGCTAACTTGTCAACGTTATCGCCGCCGAGACGTTTCCATTCCTTGCGAAGCTGCTCCAACCCCCATTGCGGCGAATATTGAGCACCGCCTGTAATAACCTTCGTTTCGATATCATCAGACAAGGGGCCGAATGAAGTGGAAGTCTCGCTCAGTTCAGGGAACGTAGGGTTAAACGGAATATCGCGTCTGTATTTGTTCTTCATAGCTACCTTGAGCGATTCACCCTGCACTTTGGCATATTCCTGAGAAATGGCATCCGTCGCTGCCATTACCGCGAAGTCCTCAGGTTTTGGACTCCATTGATCGAGCACGGCATACTCTGGCGCATAGATCGTTTCCTTCTTATTCTTCTCGGCATCTATCGTTTGAGGAACACCATTAACCAGCTTGTAATGCGTACCTTCCGTGCCGAACCTGACATCGAACCAGTTTTTGTCGATCCACCAGTCTAGTAACTTGATTGCTGCTTCCGGATTTTTCATATCCTTATTAAACACAATCAAACGGTTTGCAGGCGGCTCTTGATACAAGCCGAACTTCCCATACTTGGTTGATACCGGCTCTAAAGGCACGAGCTTTGACGCAGGAACATTTTGCTTCAACTCACGGTATTCTGCACCAATATTCCAGCTAGCGAAATAGATGCCTGCTTTACCTGTCACGAACAGCTGTCTTTCCTTCTGGAAGTTCTTGTCTGTAATGTATTCCTTGTCAATTAGCCCTTCGTCGAAGAAGAGTTTCATCTGAGCAAGTACATCTGTATAGCGATCTGTTAATCCACCGTACACTATTTTGTCATTTTCAAGATACCAGTTGCTTTTGTTAGATGCATACATCGCTTGAATAATGCCTGCGTAGTTATAATTGAAAGAAGCCCCCAACGTATCATTTTTACCGTTACCATCAGGATCTTTATCTCTAAAAGCACGCATCACTTCGACCATCTCATCCATCGTCGTTGGCGCCTTTAAGCCCAGCTTATCGAGCCAATCTTGACGGATCCACATACCGTGATTGGCAATCGCGTCAATGCCTCGCGCGCTGGTCGCCATATAGGTTTTGCCATCAAACATGGTGTATGGCTTCAGCTCTGGATGCGCTTTCAAATAAGCTTTATAAGAGGTGCTGTATTTCTCTATGTATTCGTCGATTGGCTGAATAGCTCCCTGTTCTTTCAATGTCGCCATGTAATCACGGCCGAATTCCCACATCATATCGGGCGCTTCGCCAGCAGCGATGAGCGTGTTTAACTTCTTCGTAGATTCTGTCCGCAGGATCGGAACCCACTTCACATTAATGCCCGATTTCTCACTGATGTACTTGGTAGTCCGGTTACTTTCATAAGTTCCTTCGTCGCTCGCCACTTGGCCGCGGTCAAGGATGGATACACTGACCTCGAGCTTCTTATTCTCTCCTGAAGCCTTGCCTTCCTTATCTGAGCTACTTGGTGAGGAGCAAGCTGCAATTGCGAATAAAGAAGCGACTAGCGTTAGAGCTACGTGCTTTTGTTTAATCATCAAATCTTCGCCTCCTGCAATAAGAATGGATTTTCTATTAACCTTTAATCGAACCAATCAAGACACCTTTTACAAAATACTTCTGTAAGAATGGATAGACACATAGGATCGGCAGCACCGAGATAATGATCGCAGCAGCCCTTAATCCCTCTGGAGTTACCATCGTTTGTATAGAAGCTCCTTCGCTCCCGTTGGTCGCATTCGTATTGAGCAGATTCTGGCTTGTCGTATCAATCATTTGCAGCAGCTTCACCATCAAAGACAGCTTCCCTGAATTCGTGATATACATGAGAACATTCATATACGAATTCCACCAGGTTACTGAATAAAATAACGTTAGCGCCGCAATAATCGGCATGGAGAGCGGAAGAATAATTTTCCAAATAATGTACAAATCATTAGCTCCATCAATCGCAGCAGATTCCTCCAGTTCCGGAGGCAACCCTTCAAAGAAAGATTTCATGACGAAAAAATTGTACGTGCTGATCAGCCCAGGCAGCCAGAGTGCCCAGTAGGTGTTCATAATGCCCAGCGTTTTGATGAGGATATAGTTAGGAATGATCCCTCCGCCGAACAGCATGGTGAACGTTATGATCATTAGCAGAACATTCCTACCCTTGAGCCGCTTGCGACTTAACGGATAGGCCGCCATGATCGTTGCTACAATGTTGATGGAAGTCCCTACAACTGTAATGAGTACTGTGTTCTTCATGGCATTAAACAGCTGGCCGTCTTCAATGAGGTTTTTAAAAGAAGTGAATGTGACTTCCTTCGGCCATAAAAAGACCTCACCTGACATAATGGCCCGAGAACTGCTTAATGAGGTAGATAGCACATGAATGAATGGGAATAACGTCAACATGGCAAGTACCGCTAGAAACACATAGATGACACCATAAACCAGCTTTGCTGACGAGCTATGACTTCCGGACACTGCATTCCCCTCCTACCATAGCCCATTCTCGCCTAAGGCTTTAATTAATCGATTCACGCTTACAACCAAGATCAAGCCAATAATGGATTGAAAAAGGCCAAGCGCTGTCGTATAGCTGTACTGCGATCCTTCTAAACCAACATGGTACACATAGGTACTAATTACGTTAGCGACCTCTGAAACCGCTTTATTTTGCAGCACGAAGATATGCTCGAATCCCACATCCATCATCTGACCCACACGCAGGATCAACAGGATGGCGATTGTAGATCGGATGCCCGGCAGTGTCACGTGCCAGATGCGCCGAAGCTTACTCGCTCCGTCTATCTTCGCTGCTTCATACAACTGAGGGTCAATGCCAGCCATGGCCGCGAGGTAGAGAATTGTTCCCCAACCTGCATTCTGCCATATCCCGGAAAGGATGAACGTAATCGGCCACCAGAAGGTGCTTGCCATGAAATAGATCGGCTCAATGCCGAACAGCTTCACCAAAGCAATGTTGACGATTCCCGTGGATGGAGACAGCAGCGCGATAACAATGCCGCCAAGCACTACCCAGGAAATGAAATGCGGAATGTACAGAAGATTCTGAATCGTTCGCTTATACCATTCCAATCGGACTTCATTTAGAAGGATAGCCAGTACAATCGGAACGGGGAAAGCGAACACGATACTGTACACATTCAGCAAAAGTGTATTCCTTAATACAACGAAGAAATCTGGACTCGTGAACAATCTGTTGAAATGCTTCAGGCCAACCCACTGACTCCCCCATATCCCATCAGCAAAACGATAATTCTTGAAGGCAATGATCTCACCAAACATCGGTGTATACTTAAATGTGACATAGTAAGCAAAGATGGGAAGAAGCAATAGATACAAGTATTTGTCCCGCTTCAGATACTTCCAAGCCAGTTTAAGCTTAGTCGTTTGCTCCTTCTTTCCGGCATTCGCTTGTGCGGTGGTGGCCCCGACGGTTCGTGATTTCATGTCCTACCTCCTCTCAGGTCGATGACTTGCACCTTCATGGTAGCGCTTTTATGGTTATTTCGCATATAGACACTTTTTAAAACACACACCTTTTTTAACCGGATTCCAATTCGCCATTTTTATCATCTTCGCCTTTTTTAAGATTTTCCCGGAAATCGCCTGGTGTTTGGCCTGTATATTTCTTGAAAATACGTATAAAGCTCTGAACATTGTTGTACCCAACGCTCTCAGCGATGGTGTTAACCTTCTGTTTCGAGCCCAGCAACAGCTCCTTTGACTTCTCCATACGGATCTGAATCAGACAATCCATGAAATTTGTCTCCGTCGTTTCCTTGAAGAGCTTGCTTAAATAAGGAACGCTTAACTCGAATTGCGCCGCCAACAGATTGAGCGAGAGATCGCTATCCATATAATGTTCTTCCACATACGCTAGAACCTGCCCAATGGTATCGTGGTGCCCTTTGGAAAGTCGCTTCTCCTCCGTGCGTACAATGAGCTGATGCAGGAAGCCCGACATATAACTCTTCAACTCAGCAACTTTCATGCAGCACTCAATTCGGTCATAGATATTCTCCTTCGGATCTAGGAATTCTTTGATCTCAAGACCCTTATCCGATATGACCTTAATGGATTTCATAATGATCTGAATACACATCTGCTTAATTAACTCAGGAGGAACATTGCTTGCCACGACTTCGCCAAAAATTTTATCCAGCTGCGAACGAAGCTTCATTTTATCCGTTTCCCGAACCAGGTTGACGACAGAATCAATTAGCGCAGTTATCCGGTAAAATTTCTCATTATAATTGCTGCCCGCGATATCGTCGATGGAGACGACGGTGTTATCGCCCATAATCAACTTGTATTTCAGCGCATTCAGCGCTTCTTCATACGAAGACTGGATACCTTCCAGCTGCGAGTGCGGACTACCTACACCAATGGTTACCGTTTGTTTAAAATGAATCCCCACATAATTTTTCACCAAATCAGCCACCTGCAAAGCTTGAATTTGATTGCCTTGAGAATCCTCGGATTCGAAGCTCATAATGACGGTCACTCGGCCATCGGTTAGTTCCACCGAAGTCCCTTTGCATACGCCGGCAATTAATTCATCCGCAACGTTGCTAATCGCGTAAGTAAATAAGTACACATCCCGTGGAGTGTGATTCTCTTCGATGCGATCCAGTTCAATGATGAGTACAATAAATTGTTTATGATATAAATCTATACCCAACGTATGGAAATATGGCTTCATCCGATCATAGTTCGTTTTATCCCCCATCAACAGACTCATGATCAGACGCCATTTCAACGCAGGCAAGCTGTCATTCATTTGTTTTTGCAACGATTCGTTGTCTGATACCATCTGTTTGAAAAATTGCTCCATGTAGGTTAGGTCACCGGAACGAACTGATTTCTTACCTGCTACGGAGTGGAAGAAAAGCTCAAGAGGTCTGAACGTGTAATTGCTTACTGCAAACACAATCACAATAGCTAGCAAGAACATCCCCGCTGTCACGATTAGCAGTAAATTGCGCACGATCATTAGTGGACGATTCATCTCGGGGTCAGGTACGATACTGATGTATTTCCAGCCATTGTAATTAGAAGTTAGATAAAACGTCGTGTAGCTTCCACTTTTTGAATGCGACGTGACATACCCATTTCCCTTAAAATCACTCAATTTCGGAGCGCCGGGAATCGTGCTTAAGGAGTGGAACAGGTGCTCTTTGTTCTGCGAGGAAATAATCATCCCTTGGTCATTAATGACTAACGTTTGACCTGCCCTTTGCTGATCTACATCTTGAATCAGATTGGAGAGCGTACTTTCCGCGACATTGACAATAATGGCGCCCTTCCGAGACTGCGGCAAACTGATCAGCGGATAAGTGCGCACCAATGTAATCATATTTTTCTCAATTTGCAGTCCTGAGCTGATCTCCGTCACCTTCCTGGTGTCAAGCCATTCGCCGTAGCCTTTCATGCTGACATAAGCATCATGCCAAGCCATATCGTAGAAGCTGGACTCGTCAGAATACGTCACATCCGTCAACAAGCTCTTGTTCGCTAAAGAATACAAATAAAACGAAGAAATATTGCTGTTCGCAAACATCAGTGTCTTAAACCGAGCATTCAGTATGCGGAAATAATTAAGCCGCAGCTCATCACTCGCGTATCTGCCATTCAGGAAAAACTCGACATCCGGCTCTTGTACGAAATTAATCGTGCTTGTATCAATTTCATGCAGCATCATTTCAATCTTCTGCTGACTCAGATGAAGCAGCGCTGTATTCGTGCGTCGCAGCTGATCCTCCATGCCTCCCTTCGAGCTTAAATAGGACAGCCACACGGTAGATGAGATGATGACTAGGAAAAATACACCATAAATTACCTTGAACCTGGCCGATATGTTACCTTGTAAGAATCGCATGGTTATCTCCTTTTCTCCGTGTAAAATAAGGGCTGGATTGTGGCTCACCTTAATTGGTAACGCTTACAAAATCGCCATTGTCATTCCTTTCCTCATATGATAAAGCAAGAATGCGGAATGTTCAACCAGGCTTAAAACGAAGGTAAAGCTAGATTAAATTGAAAAAGCCCCTCCAAGTAAACGGCAGTGCCTTGCTTCGCACTGTCTATCTGAAGGGGATTCTATCCGGATGTTATGCTTATTTTTTTATTGGCAGCTCAATCTGCACCGTAGTTCCATGGTTAATTTCACTTTGAATCGATAATTCGCCATCATGACTATGAATAATACGTTTGCAGACCATTAACCCTAGACCCGTACCGTTAGCTTTTGTCGTGAAAAATGGTTCGCCCAACTGAGTCAGCTTATCTTCAGAAATACCAACACCTTGATCTTGGACGCAAATAATCAACTTTTGATTGGAATCATTTCTTACTGATATCTGTATCAATCCACCATGAAGCATGGACTCTATCGCATTCTTCAATATATTAATTAAGACTTGTTTAATTTGGTCTGGAATACAATAAATGACGGGGATGTCTGGATCCATGTCCATTTGTATTTGAACGTTATACAGATGAGCATGGGGCTGTAGAAAACCAATGACACTTTGGACAAGCTCCCCAGGATTACTCTCCATGTAATAATTCAGATGGGGTTTGGCCAGCGTCATAAATTCATTAACGACATAATTGATATGTTCGAGTTCTTCCATCATGACATCAACATAGTCAGCATTTTTAGACTTTAGTAAATGGACAAACCCCTTTAAGGAAGTTAGTGGATTACGGATATCATGTGCGATTCCAGCTGCCAATTGACCAATTAGCGACAGCTTCTCTGATCGGATAATCGCTTCTTCCGACTTCTTGCGCTCCGTGAGATCGCGAATTACGCTCTGCATGACAGGATAGCCAATATTTTTGTAAACATAAATCGAAGATATTTCCGCATCAAAAAGAGTGCCATCTTTCTTACGCATCTTTCGCTCGACAAAATCGCTGTAGTTATCCATCTGCATAATCTCTTCAAGTCGCTCTACGATCACTTTCTTATCCTTTGGACAGAAATAATCATAGATCGAATTTCCTATGAACTCTTCGGATGAAGCTCCGCCAAACAGTTTGCAACTAGCATCATTCACAAACTGGATGAGCCCGTCTTTATGCAAAACGATAGGTTCCGGATTAAGCTTGAGCAGTCTTCTATACTGATTCTCTCGTTCAAGAAGCTCCTCTTCCACTCTTTTCTTCTCACTAATGTCTCTTTCCAAACCAATAAAGCCTACTATACATCCATCATTATCTTTCAAAGGCGAGACTGACACATTCGCAATAAAAGTCGTTCCGTCTTTTCTAAGTTTTATCGCTTCAAAGTCCTTGATTTGCTCGCCGTTTATTAAGGATTGATACAATCGGAGAGCATCCTCTTTAAAGTCACCAGGTGTCGTCGGCAATACTTGTCCAATAACCTCTTCCCTCGTCCAGCCATGCAACTCTTCAAACTTCTTATTCACTTCTAACACAGTTCCATTTATATCGACGATTACAATCCCATCGGATGTTAAATTCATGAAGGAATCAATTAAGTATTCTTTTAATTTCATGAGTAAATATCCCCTAATTCAATCAAGTGATAGTAAGTGTATTCGTCTCCAATCGTTCAAAAACCTTTATTAAACATCCTATTCAGACGTTTTTTTACATTTGATCATTAGAAATTTAAATGGCGGTTTATTTTCCACATTCTTATGTGGCTCAACAATTTCCGAGGTTTCTATCAGCCCATATTTCCCAAATTCTTGGGTGATCGAGTCAACATCATAAAAAAACATTTTCACACCTGCGTTGGTCTCATAATAGTCTTTACCCAGTTGTTGGCCCTTTCCAAACATGGGCGCTTCTTTTGAAATCGTCGTAAAAATCATATACCCGTCCGGCCTTAACTGGTTGTAACAATCTTGAATAAACTTCGCTCTCTCGCCTTCATTCAATAAGTGAATAAGCGCATAGCTAAATATGCCGTCATACAGCTTGTTTTCAAAAGGCATATCAGCCACTGATCCATGAAAAATATCAATATTGAGCCCTTCTTGCCTTCCCAAATCAATCGCAGTTTTGGAAATCTCAATACCTGTTACCTGTATGCCGTTATCGATAAAAACTTTCGCGTTTCTTCCATATCCGATACCAGGTATCAATATATCCTTGACATTTTTCTCAAGGAAAAAGTCCTTGGTCAAGATGGCTGAGTCCGCAGGCTGAAATCCCCACATCCTTTGATTTTCGATAAAACTGGATTCCCAGAATTCTGTCATCCCTCTATCTCCTTTTTATAGGTTATTGTGGCTGCACTTTTGTCGTAAGATGTATGCCCATTATAGAACGAACGTTCTAATAAATCAAATTTCATTTACCGCCAGCCCTATAAAAAAGAGACCGCCAGCGGCGATCTCTTCCACTCCAATCACAACGAAACGCCTAGATATCCGCGAGTCATTTGAAAATCAACATTACCTTGTTGATAAAGCTTCGGTGTATAGGTATGCTCAATGACCTGCTTACAGCTATCCAGAATTTGATCTGTCCACGCAGCAGGATTTCCAGTGAGCACAAGATCACAGTCCTTCGCATAGCTTTGTACCGCTGCAAGGTCCGATGCCACTTGCAGCATTGGCACGAAAGGATGTGCCTGCATAGGAGTCCGATGGATCAGCGCGATGATCAGCTCTACTCCCGTAGCTGCTAACCCCGTCACCGTCTCTACCCAGTGCTCGGTTGGTGTTTCCATGATGTGGAATCCGTTGTTGCAGGCATGTTCCCCATAGGCTAATGAAGGTTCGGTGCTCAGTGAAGGTAATAATTCCTCACAGTAAGCTGAGGTTGAAATCAACCCGCTGTTCTCGGGTACAACCACCATACCACCCGCGCCGACAATCATTTTCGTCAAAATCGCCAGTTGTTCACCGACCTTGTCATGGATGGGACCATCACTTATGATCCCAACACGCAAAGCTTCTAGCCCCGCAGTCTCTTTCGTAACTGGCCCTGCTGCAGACAATTGTTCAGCAAACCACGCTTCCACTTTCTGAATCACTTTATTGATTCCGCCATCTAGTTGAATGCTTGCAAAACCTAGTCGACCCGGGTCAATTCCACGCCCCTCCATCTCATGACGCATGAAGTCATTATGGGTTTTCTCACAACCATGCTCAAGCAGCAAACAATGTTTGACCAGCGGATGTGTCACATAACCCATCATTGTTCGGGTATACAACTGCTCGGGTTGACCATCCGAAGTCCCGCATCCTTCTGTATGAGCCAAGGAGATGAAGCGTGAGAGTTGATCTGTCTGACCCAGCCCCTGTTTATTCAACCTCTGCGCGATCATATTCGCAACCTGACCGGCACATAGACTCGTGGGGAGAATTAATCCGATATGATCACTTGCTCGGCGGTCCTGGTAACGAGTGAAGGTGAAACTGATAGAGCTTGCAGCCACGGCTGCATCCATTTGAATCGCAATAGGTTCCCCTGACGGTAAATCTTTATGGAGCAATGCTTCCAGCTTGCTTCCATCGCTTTGCCGCCAATTGCGCCAGATTTGTACCTGCGAGTGGCCCGCTTTCTCGCCGACACTGCGCTGACCTGAAGCTATTTGTATCGAATGCTCAAAGGCTTGTTTGCCCAGTTCATCCATGGAAACGCCTTCCAGGTACTGACCGGCATTGATATCCATATCATTTGCAAGCAATTGGAAGCGTCGTGATGTAGTCACTACCTTGACCGTCGGCACAAAAGGGAAGTTAGTAATCGAGCCGTTACCTGTCGTGAAAAATATCAGGTTGCAGCCCGAAGCCACCTGACCGGCGATGCTCTCCAGATCATTGCCGGGGCTATCCATGAAATAATAGCCGGATTCCTTCATTGGTCCTCCGTATTCAATAGCATAATCAAGGCGGGTGATTGGGTCTTTCTTGCGTGCAGCACCAATCGACTTCAGGTAGATATTATAAAGGCCGCGATATTTATTGCCGCCGGATGGGTTTCCTTCCGCGTTAGAACCATGCCAAGCTGTGCGCTCCCTGAATTCATTGACAAACGTTAAGAATTTACGGGCTGTTTCTATATCACGCACCTTCTGCAAGACATAGGGCTCAGCGCCAATTAATTCATCGGTTTCAGCCAGACTGGCTGCGCCGCCGAAGTTAATCAATTCTTGGGATAGCCAGCCCAGAAGCGGATTCGCGGAAATTCCGGAGAAGGCGTCTGAGCCTCCACACTGTAGTCCAATTTTCAGATGGCTAATCGATTCTGGGGTACGCATCATAGCATTAACCGTTGGCAGCCAATTACGAACAATAGCTTCTCCAGTCGTCAGATTTTCTTGAAAGCTGCCATCCAGCGAGAGGAATTGATGCAGCACTTCACCTAGCGGATATTTGTGTTCCCGTAAATACGCTTCAACCATCTGGTTGGTCACGGTGTCAACCCCATTATCTACGACTAGAACTGCACCCACATTGGGATTAACGATAAAACCAGCCAACGTACGCAGCAGCAGTTCAAGATTGTTGGGCTGTTCCGTTCCCCCCTCCGTATGCGCCACAGGTACAATACCCTCGACTTGTGTATAGGTATTCAATTCGCTCTGTAGTCCAGCTGCTAGTTGCTTGACATAGCTCCCCGTGAGTGAGGTTGTCCCCAACAGAACAACCATATTGCGGGTGCCAACGCCGCGAGCTTGGCTGCGCCGATAACCTAGAAATGTTCGCGTTTCCGTATAAGCGGGTACACCCGGTGCAGGTTGGAATTTCGACTCGTCCAGAACATAAGGAGGAATTTGATCCGAGAAATTAGGCGCCTCTGGAAGCGCGAATTTGACCAAACGAACATGAAGCGCGTCCAACACGGTCTTGTTGATTACATAACCACCAGGCTCAATGGATTGCAAAGCCACTCCAAAGGGTAACTCCCAGGATAATAAGGCTTCTCCGGGAGCAATGGATTTCACAGCAAAGCGATGACCTTCCAAAACCGTATAATCCAAGATCAGGTTTTGGCCTTGATAGGTAATGATAGTGCCAGCATCCAATTGGCATAATGCAATTGCTACATTATCTCCGGGTAAAGGAAGTCTGCCAACTTCGTCAAAGTGATAAGATACGTTCATTGATTTATAACCCCTTAATTCAGATTTCTCTTGAGTTAAAAGAACCTAGGAAAACGCTTTAATATTAGACTCATTATAAATCAAATCATTCTCTCCGGGGTAGTTAAAATTACCGAATCCTTACTTTTCTTTTTTTATCGTATAGTCACATCGTCATTTAGATGAAATAACGGTACTTCTCCCTGATTCCTGATACCTTTCAAGGATAAGTTTCATAGACTGGGCGATGTCAGGATGAGCATCTATGACATTATTGGTTTCACCAATATCCTCGCTGAGATCATACAATTGATACAGCGGCGAGCCTGCTGGCTCTTCACCAGGTTTTGGAAAGCTCCATCCGCCAGAGCCGGGGCATAGCTCCAACTTCCATTTCCCCTGCCTGATAGAGAATGCCCCTTGAATGGAATGATGAACAATGGCTTCTCGCAAGGGCTGCTCGTAAGGAAGATTAGCCCAGATGGGCAGGTTACTTACACTATCCTCACCTGCGCTCGGAGGTAAAGTAACTTCCAATACATCTGCAACTGTTGCGAGCAAATCTGTCAGGCAGACGGGTTCATCGCTAATACGCTCAGCTTGAATGCGCTGCGGCCATTTCACAATCAGCGGTATCCGATGACCGCCTTCATAAATATCCGCTTTATGACCGCGAAAAACATAGCTAGGGTTATGTCCAAATGTCGCAAGCTCCTCATAATTAGCTTTAGGCGAGCAGCCATTGTCACTTGTATAAATCACGATCGTATTCTCGGACAGTTGTAATTCATCCAGTTTATTCATAATTTGACCGATCACATCGTCACACATGAGTACGAAATCACCGTAAGCATTCGTGCCAGATTGACCAACGAACGCCTCTGATGGAAGGATCGGGGTATGCGGAGCAGGCAGAGGGAAATAGATGAAAAATGGCTCATCTTTATACTGCTCAATCCATTCCAGTGTTTTGGTTGTAAGTTTAGGCAGTACTTGCTGGTGCTCGAAATCTGGTGCGGTAGCCCCTTCACGCCAAAAAGCCATCGGATCGTCGTTACGGGTTATGCGATCCGGCAACTGGGTAACATGGTCGTTCTCGATATAGACATAGGGGGGCATATCCAGCGATGCGCTAAGCCCGTAATAATAGTCAAACCCATGCGTTATCGGTCCTTTAAGAATAGGCTCTCGATAATCAATTTCACTCTCTCCGTCGCCTGCCTTCGCCCACTCCATGCCCAAATGCCATTTGCCAATACAAGCCGTCTTATATCCGTGTTCACGAAGTAAACTAGCGACTGTCATTCGGCCTTCTTCAATTAAAGGAGCGGAGAATCCATTCAGAACGCCTTTCTTGAGGGATGAACGCCAATTATATCTTCCGGTCAAGATACTATAACGAAATGGCGTACATACAGCTGACGAAGAATGGGCATCCGTAAAGGCGATCCCTTCTTTTGCCATTCGGTCAAAATGTACTGTATTAATCTTGGAATTCTTGTTCAAATAGGAAATATCGCCGTACCCCATATCGTCGGCTAGGATATAAATAATGTTTGGTTTTGAATGCATCGCATTTTCCTCCTTGAATTGGACAGTTCAAAAAGCATGGATCGCTCCATGCTTTTCGCTAGAACATTATTTCTTCATTTTCGCATCATAAGCGGCTTGATAGATGTCTAGATATTTCTTCAGATTCATATCATTCAGTTTCTTCACATAACCGTCCCATTCTTTATCAATATTGGCGTCACCTGTTGTGAAACGAGCGATCATCTGATTGATATAATCCGTCAGAGTCTTCTCTAGATCAGCTAACTCTGTAGCTTGGTCGTTCGAGAAGAACAACGCTGGAAGCACAGACTCCGGCTTTTGTCTATACGGCTCATAGTTATTTCTAGTCTCTGTAAAGAGCTTAACTTCCTGTGGATTTTTCGGATCTGCCATCTGCCCAAGCCGGAAATCGTTGGAACGAAGGGACGGTGCGGATTGCCCGCTCCAATTGATATTATTTGCTGCATTAGTTGGAATGGCACTTGGAAGCGTCTTCCAAATCGCTTGTTTCCCATTGATGCCGAGCTCCCCGCTTGCTGCATAATCCCATTCTGTTCCTGGCCGCCCAATCGTTTGACGTAACGTCATCTCCGTATTATAAAGCAGGTCTCCTAATCGGAATGCCGCTTCTGGGTTTTTGGCTGTACGTGTTACGACATAATATCCCTGCAGTACGCTTGATTTCCACGGTGTCGTTTGTACGCCTGCTGGTCCTTTCAAGGAAGGAACGGATTGAACTTCCAACCATCTGCCGCTTGGACCGTTAAAAGCCGTGAATATGCCATTGTGCTGTGAAACTTCGCCGCCGAGAATGTTAATATCCGGGTTCTCGCCCATCGCTTTCGCTTGATCCCGATCTTGTGTGAACGACTGCGGAGCAATTAAGCCTTCCGCGTATAATTTGTGGAGGTAGGTCAGACCCTCTTTCCAGCCTGGTGTATTGACCGATGTCGTGACCTTTCCATTGTCAACAAATAACCGTGTTGTAATGCCAGAGTCAAGAACAAATGAGTTCATAATAAATGAATCAATATTTACGTTTGGCCCAACCGCTGCTCCCGACAATGGAATCTCATCGGCTTTTCCATTTCCATTGGGATCCTTCGTCTTAAATGCTTTCAATACGTTATACAATTCGTCTGTTGTTTTCGGCATTTGAAGACCTAACTTATCTAACCACGGCTTGTAAAGCCACATTTTCTGCGACATCGAGCAGTGATAACACTCATTCACTTGAGGCAAAGCATAGATTTTACCGCCAGGTGCTGTAATCTCATCCTTAACCCCTTGAACGATATCGAACATTTTCTTCGTTTCCACGCCGTACTGATTAATATATGGCGCGAGATCTAGGAAATCTCCTTGCGTGCCATAGATCAGTTGTTGGGTTGGGGAAATCCCGAATCCCATGATGACATCAGGCAGATCCCCACTGCCAAGTACAAGGTTCAGTTTTTCCACTGCAGACTTCTCAGGAGCAACGGTCCATTCAATATGAATATTCGTTTTTTCCTCCAAATATTTCGTGAACTCATTGTTCGCATAATCACTTACACCTGGGAAACCTTTCACTAATACCTTAATCGTCGTTTTCTCTTTGGTTATCGGCAGTTCTCCTGCTGCTGTGACATTGCTGGTTTTCACCGGATCCTTTGTTGTTTCTGCAGGTGCATCTGCTTGTTTATCTGCGCACCCTGCAAGCACAACCCCACTCGCAATAAGAACACTTAATCCCATACCCCATATTTTTTTCATTCCAAAAACAACCTCCCTTATTTATCCTTTCAAAGAGCCAATCATAACACCTTTAATGAAATACTTTTGTACAAATGGATAAACGAGCAGTAATGGCAGTGATGAAACGACAATTAACGAGTATTTCAAAAGTGCGCGTAAACCTTCTTGAGCGGCTATTTCTTTCATGTCCAGCATAGAAGCATCAACTTCGTTTTGCACCAATATCTCTCTTAAGACTAATTGCAATGGATATAACTTCTGACTATCAAGGTACAATAAACCATTGAAATATTGATTCCAATAACCAACCGCGGAATAAAGCGCAACTACGGCGATAATGGGACCTGACAGCTGCAAGACGATTGAAAAAACATATCGGAAATCGTTGCAACCATCGATCTGGGCTGCTTCAAGCATTTCATCCGGCAGTGTCGTTTTGAAATAGGTTCGTGTAATGATAATGTTAAAAACACTCATCGCACTTGGAATAATCATGGCCCACACCGTGTTCAGCATCCCAAGATCTTTGACCAATAGATAAGAAGGAATGAGCCCTCCGGAGAACATGGTCGTGAAAACAAACAGCAGCATAAACCAGTTTTTACCGAATAAATCTCGTCTAGAAAGTGGATATGCAGCAGCAATGGTTAGTACAACACTGAGAAATGTACCTGCTACCGTATAAAAAACTGAGTTTCGAAAAGAGCTCCAAATCAATTTGTGCTTAAAAACAGCCGCATAGCCATCTAAGGTTGGTTGTACAGGCCAGAGCCAGACTTTACCCGAGATCACAGCGTCAGGAGAACTAATAGAAGCGCTTACAACAAATACTAGCGGGTACAAAATGACCACAAGAAACAGCACTATCAGCAGCATATTGACCCCATTAAACCATTTGTCACCTCGTGATTCGAGAATATGTGACTCTTTCATATCTTCGGCACCTCCCCTGCTACCCCGTTACCATAAGCTTTCTTGCTTTGCACGTTTGGCAATTTGATTAACAATAATGAGCATGGCTAGTCCAACAACCGATTTGAATAAGTTAATGGCCGTTGAGTAAGAGTAATTCATAGCTTGTGAAGCAAGACCCACCTTATACACATAAGTATCAATGACCTCCGAAGTCCTAAGGTTTAGTTGATTTTGCAGCAACAGTACCTTTTCGAAGCCAGAATCCATGATATGCCCTGTGTTCAAAATAAGTAAAATGATGATAACAGGCATAATGCCAGGAATATCGATATGCAAAATCCGCTTAAATTTACTTGCACCATCAATAACCGCAGCTTCATGCTGAGAAGGGTCAATACCTGAAAGCGCTGCCAAGTAAATGATGCAAGAGAAGCCAACATTTTGCCATATCCCCGACCAGACAAAAACAGAACTGAAATAACTTGGCTTCGCCATGAAGTGTATGGGCTCAAAACCAAACACCCCAAGGAGTAGATTCACAATCCCCTTTTCTGGATCCAGAAGCACGAGAACAATCCCAGCCATAACGACGACAGAGATGAAATGTGGTGCATACGTAATCATCTGTACCGATTTCTTAAACCACTTGTTTTGGATGTTATTGATGGCCAGTGCCAGAAGGATTGGGAAAGGAATACCCGCAAGTAAGCTGTAGAAATTAAGGACTAATGTGTTTTTTAAAAGGGTGCCGAATTCATACGAATTGAAGAATCTGATGAAATGCTTGAATCCCACCCAATCACTGCCTGTGATTCCTTTTGAAGCAATAAAATTTTTGAAAGCAATTTGTGCGCCGTACATCGGATAATACTTGAACACAATAATGTAAAGAACAGGCAGTGCAAGTAGAACGTACAGCTGCCAGCTGCGATGCAGCTTCTTTAAGAATGGCATTCGTTTAATCCTCGTATTAGCTTTTGCCAACGTATTCACACTTGCCACCGTTTTCAATTGGGTAACCTCCCCTCGTTGTTGTATAACCTTAATGTAAGGGCTCCCCTAGTTGAATGTATATATGAAAACGTTTCTTGCCTGTGCAATCCTTAGGATTTGAGCATGTGCAATCGCTTTATGGATGTGCAAATGTTATTTTTTCGCTATAAATTCACTTCGACAGTCCTTTGATATACCGTTGCACTTACCCCATGCAGCCTTTTGAACGCCCGGCAAAATGTATTGGATGAGGAGTAGCCTACTTGGTCTGCAATTTCTTGAATGGCGTAATCCGAATTTCTCAATAGATGTTTTGCTTGCTCCATGCGTAATTGCTCCAAGTAATCTGAGAAATTGATGCCCGTTTGGTCTTTGAAGAACTGTGACAAATATACCTTCGATACCCGAAGTCGATCAGCAGCTTCATCCAGACATAATGCTTTGTCTGCAAAATCTTTCTGAAGCAGCATGCGAATATTATCAAGCAACTCGATGTTACGACTTGAGCGCTGTTCCATGACATGCTGGCAAATTTTCGAATAAGCTAAACGAATCGCTGCAAAATGCTGCTGCAAGCTCTCATAGGAAATCTCTGCCCCATCTATACGCTGAATTTGGATATATACATCCTCAGCTTGCATCCCTAATTGTCGTAGAAGCTTGACGAGATTCCCCCACAACTCACTAATGAATAATCGAAGCACGGTTTGCGAAAGATGCCGGTTTTCAAAGTTTTCCGTATACAATGCCTGTAATAGACGTGTAACCTCATCTTGTTCACCAGCTAATGCCACATTCATCAGCCGTCCTTCCATGTCCTGTGGATAGTGGTAATCATTGAGTGCCGCTGGGAGCTCATCAAACCATTGCAATCCATCCTTGTCTGATCGAACTAAGGCAAACAAAGCCTCTCTAGCCTGCTCATACGAGCGTGAGATTGTCGTCACTCGATCACAGAAACCTCCGATGCCGCAATCAGATACAATCTGAAACCGCAAGTTAATCGTCTGGCAGACCTGTTCCATTAATTTCGTTATGTTCTCACGATGTTTGTTGGCGTCATGCGAATATACACTTAGTAATACGGCAATTTGATCTTGCGCCACATCATAGGCAAATCCGTCCGAGCCTACAAGCTCCCTAATCAGCTCTGCGGATGCGAAGCGGACGCGATCCAAATCTTTGAGCAGCAGCTCATTGTATCCATTGTCATAACCTTGAATTCGAATGAGAACGACGACATATTGTCTATCTTCGTCTTCCATGCCTAAACCTAGATGCTTCAGCAGGATATCCGCATCCCGTGTAGACAGAAATTGTCCTTGCATAAGCCTTCTGAAATACGAGGCACGTAATAAAGGCACCTGCAGCTCCAACTCGGATTGCAGCTTACGATTAGAGATCGCCAGTCCCGATACAGCTTCACTTATAAAGCCATACACATCATGCTGTTTCACTCCGCCTCCAACGAGCTCTTTAAGCGACTGAGCCAGGTTTCGAAGCGGTTTGCTAGTCCGATAAGCAAGAAAATAGGCCATTGAAACACCAATAACTAGAAAAAGCAACGTTAATGAGAAAATAATCTTTTGAATATAATGAACTTTTCCTAAAAGAATGACTTTCGGCTGGCCTACAACGTACGTCCAACCATTTACGGTTGATTTTGTGTAAGTAATAATCATTGATTGATTATTCAGCTTTTTCTCAACTATGCCATGGTCTTCTTTCAGATCAGCCAATTGGATGGGAAGTCCGGTATTTTCGCCAGATAACGTGCTCATAATGCGCCCCTGATCATCCAAAATATAAGCCCATCCGCCTTCCGATAAGTTGAGTCCCTGAAATAACTTGCGGATCTCAGCTTGATCGATCATAACCGCGATAACCGCCTGCGGATTACCTGGCAGACCTAGTGATTGTAAATACGTCATCATTTGGTAAGAGTTATTTCCAATAGTCATATGTTCAGAGGGGAGAAATGAACGAGAATGGTAGGTCTGCATCCAATCTTTCCGCATTTTCTCTGTAACTCCGCCATCATACACAGCTATTCGGCTAAAGAATTCATCCATGGTATAGCTAGAACCCGGTGTTAGAACAAGGTCGCTATTTTTAAAAAGAATATAATAGTTAAAGACAAAATTATTTGAAAGCTTGAAATCATACAAGCTCTTATTCGTATCGAGGACGGAATATGTGTTGGCCCCCTGAAAAGGATCCGTCACCGTCATAAATTGAATGACTTTTGTATTGGCGGCAACTTGACGTCCGATCGAGGTAATCTCATCCATTCTTCGCTCGAGAATATCTCTGCTTTGCTCCAGAACGAGCCTATGATTCTCCGTGGCATCCTTCTCCATCACATGAATCGTTTCTCGGTAGACAATGTAACCTATGCCTAGCAGCATACAGATAAATAGAAGATAAGGGATTAGCATACGAATAAAAACTTTATGTCTGACATTCGTATCCGGTACAAGCCATTTACGCATGGGTAATTTCCTCCTTGATACTTCTAAGCCATTTGGATGAATTTACTCTCAGTATATCAAAGTATTGTGAGCGCTTGCATAAATTTTCGACCAGCCGGCCTGGCGTTGCACGCTTACAGTTACTTCCTGCCCTCTGCGCCTACTTTAACGTTACAATATCCTTTCGGCTAACAATTGCCGGGGTTGCACACTCCCCACCAACTTTTAAGCTTGTTTTACGACGCTAACTGTTACTTCCTGCCATTATGTCGACTCAATCGTCCCCATTAGCAGGAGAAGTTCCATTTATGCACCACAGCCAAAAACAGGGTTTCGCCCGCAATGCTGAAGCTGTTAGGCGCTGATGAACAGTTGCTTACGGACAGAGCAGACCTTATTGGGACTAAATATGGCTCTACGAAATTCTAACGGACACCAGTGCAGCTATTCACTATAATTGTATGACAATTGGGGTTGAATTGGTGGGATAACGACACTGGAATCCGTTAGAGTTGAGAACGGCGAGATTTAACGAGAATAACGGCAATGAGGTCCGTTAAATGTCTTCGCGCACCACTCCGGTCGGTACGTCTTTCACGCCGCTCTCAGAGCCGCTCCCTCATGCCTCTGCAAGCTCTACACCTCTCTGTAACGCTGTTTCTCATCGTTACACCTGAAAAAAGGGGCCAAGCAGCTTGCAAGCTGCTTAGCCCCTCATCATTTACTTAACTTCACAGTCAATCATAACGTGAATGGTATCACCTTTATGTTCGTTCCTCAACTGGAAGGCCCGTGCAACTTCCGCAAGTGGAACGATGTGAGTAATCATCTCTTCGGTGTTAACTAATCCGTCGAGTACCAATCGCAGTCCTTCATCGAAGTAACGCCGATTATCGATGTCACGCTTGGGCTCCGTTGAAAGGATATCCAGCCGTTTTTTGTGCACCTTGAAGAAATCAACCGGCTTGTGACAAGTGCCAATGCATCCATACATGACAATTCGTCCATTCTGTGCTGCTGCATTAATAGCATCTACCATGCCCGCTCCTTCCAGGAGACAAGGAATGACTACATCAAAGCCGCCTGGAAAGTCGGCTCCCACGATATCCATGGTATCCGCATGTTCATGAGGGATTTTATACGTATGGGTTGCGCCATATTTGCGTGCAAGTGCCAGTTTCTCGTCAAACAGATCTGTTACGACCAAATTTCTTGGGCTGAACATATGAATAACTTGTGTCATCACGAGACCACTGACGCCTTGACCTGTAATTAATACATTTTTATTCGGTGAAATGTCTCCTAATTCTGCTGCATGAATAATACCCGGAAGCACTTCAATGAGCGAGCCTTCGATTAACGGCAACTCTTTGGGCAAAACCTTGAGCGAGAAAGGCGTACAGACTACATACTCGGCAAAAGCGCCCCAAACATACCGTAACGCAACAGGATCGCCTTTCTTGACACCAATCACATTGGGGCCAACTTGATCAATTACCCCTGCAACTTCGTGTCCTAATCTAGTAGGGTACGAGATAAATTCAGGCTCGCGCGCACCCCGGAAAACCTCAACATCACTTCCGCATATACCTACCCACTTGACCTTAACCCTTACTTCGCCTTCCTTGGGTTCTGGAATCAAGGCCCGTCTTACGCTAATCTCCCCAATTGCGTCCATAACCGCACACATCTGTGTTCCAGGGCCATCATAATCTACCAACTCCATGGGAGGAACAGACATTTTTCTAACCATTTCCGTATTTCTCCTTTCCTATATAAAAAGATTTCTGCACGCTGTTAGGCCATAACTTCCCACATTTTCTCGTTCACTTCATACATCGTCTTCTCTTCTTGTAAGCCTCTGATGATGTCTTCGACCACTTCCTCCATCAACGCAAGATGTCCCTGCACAGAGGCTCCAGCAATATGAGGCGATAGAAGAACATTAGGAAGAGTCCGTATGGGATGATCAACAGCAAGAGGTTCTTTATCAAACACATCTAGAGCAGCAAAGAATCTTCCGCTTTGAAGCTCTTCCATGAATGCCTGCTGATCGACCACAGGACCTCTAGAAGAGTTAATGAAGACAGCACCGTCTGGAATAAGCGCCAGCAATTCACGGGTCAGCATTCTTTCCGTAGCGGGAAGTTTGGGCGCGTGAACCGAAATAATGGGGCAGCTCATAACTTCCTCAAGTGTTGCCGTCTTAGCATTCAGCCGAACCGCCGCTTCTTCACTCAAATAGGGATCATAGATGAGAACTTTGACTTGAAAAGGCGTGAGGAGCTTGATAAAAGCGCGAGCCGTTGAGCTGGCAGAAATAATGCCAACCGTGCTTCCAGTGAGCTCTCTACCCTTCAATCCAGCAATTTTCCATTTTCCCTCCCGCATGGCGGAATCAAATTCAGGCAAATACCTAAGAGATGTTAGCAGCGCTGCCAAGCAGTATTCACCCACACTTAGTGCGATCCTTGGGGCTGCAGAGAAAACTTTGACCCCTTGTTCGAAAATCTGCTTAGGAACAAGGTTCTTGACAGTTCCAGCCGCATGCCCGACGGCACGAAGCTTGACGGCTTTCTGCAGCATTTCGTCTGTCAAGCTGGGGGAACCCCAACTAGAAATAATCACTTCCGCCTCTGCAATCCGCTCTGAAAGCTCTTCCTGTGTATAGTCACGTCCTGTCTCATTCCACACGGGTTCGAAATAATCATTTATACGTGTACGGCACGCTTCCGAACAAACTTCATCCAACCGAGATTGCGGTGAAAGCACCAATGTTTTTAACTTCATTGCATAAGTCCTCCTTCGTTTTCCTTAGGCAATCTAAGGCTTAAAGCTGCACAACTTGACCAGTACGCATCGATTCAAAGCATCCATCTATGACCCTCATGACCTGGATGATTTCCCGGCCTGAAGCAAGCGGTTCACGTCCCTCTCGAATGGCAAGGGCAAATTCCTCAAGCTGCCATTTGAAATTAGGGAATGTAGACTCACAGGTTTCCAGCTTCTCTCCATTCAGGCTAAGTTCATATTCATCTTTCAGATGCAATAAACCGTTCGATCCAATTAAATATCGCTCATAAATACTGTTCTGCGTCGACCATATCCGCTTTCCAGTAAGACCCAATTCATCGGTAGGGCGGCAGCCAGCGTTAAATGACATCCACACATTCGCCATTTGGCCCTCGCCAAAATTCATGGAAATGGCTACTTCATCTTCACCTGACCAATTCGGGTTATTAGAATGTCCTTGCGCATATACCGACTTAGGCGCTCTGCCGTAAGCCCACTGAATGTAATCAAGAATATGGCTTCCCCACAGCGGAATAATAAATCCACCGATTTTCGATTCATCCTTCCACCAATCTGCTGCCGGCTTATCCATATGTGCCAAAAGCATGGCATTGATGTTGATCAAATCACCAATTGCTTTGTTTCTCACCTGACGAATTGATTCCATCACCGGTTGATAGAAACGCCGGCTTTGCCCAATCATTAAAGTAACATGATTAGCTTCCGCCGCATCAGCCATCTGCTCAGCTTCCTGCACATTCATCGCCATAGGCTTCTCTACCAGCACATGTTTGCCGGCACGAAGCGCCTTAATCGAATATTCTGCGTGAATATCATGCGGTAGAAGCAGCAAGAAAGCATCAATATCCGGATCATTTACCGCGTCGTCATAGGAAGTATAGGTATGCACCCCTTCCCACTTTTCGGCTTCGAGACGCAGTTTACCTTCATCGCGAGATACAAGGGCAACTAATTCAATTTGATCTGATAGTTCCCGTATGGCTGGAAGATGGGACTTCGACACACGTCCCAATCCGACAACAGCTAAGCGCAATTTACGCAGCATGAGTGCTCCACTCCTTTTTCTCTTTATTTACCGTTTTTCCTGTCTTGATAGGATTTATTAAACTCATCTATCATCTTCATGTAATTGGCATCCGCTTTAAACGTTTTTACCATTGCATCCCATGATTCAATTGGTTCTTTCCCCATAATCACTTTGACCTTCATATCATCCATTTTCTTCTTAAAATCTGGTCCCAGTTTCAAGTCAGTATCGGACATCAAACCAATGGATACATCAGATACACCATAATTTGCTCGTTCATCTATAATTTTCTTATTACGCTCAAAGGTCGCTTTCGGCATCCCTACGCGATAAGCCCATAAGTAAGGATCGAATCTTTCGAAGATTTTACCGAACGAGCTTTGTGATACACTGTCTTTAACCGCTTGCTCTGTTGCCGTTTTGAATCCGTCCACCACAGTGAAGTGAATATCCTTAAGGCCATAACAGGCCAATTCGAAACCTTCCTCCGATGCTCCGTAATCCATCAAAGCCAGGATTTTCTTCATTTTGGCTTCAGGAACTTTTTTCGGAATCACATACAGCCCTGCGAATCCAGAACCTGTAGGAACCATTTTGCCAGCTGAGCTTTCCAGATAAGTCATAGCGACAAAATCCGCTTTCGGATCAAGCTTTTGCGCACCTTCTGTAGCCCGGAAAACACCCTCCGTGGTATCCATTTGGACACCGACTTTGCCTGCTTTCGCCATGTTTTCAAAGTCAGTTGTTTTCATAGCAACGAAATCTTCAGGCAATATTTTATCCTTATACATCTTGTTAAGATAAACGAGTCCTTCTCTTGTTCCCTGTTCTAGATCGGTATCTACCAGTTTGCCGTCTTGTTCTTTCCACTTGCCATTACTTTTATTAAAAATATCAAGTACTTTCTCCCAGTTCTTTCCGTTATACCCATATGTATCGGCCTTGCCGTTCTTGTCGGGATCTTTCTCGACGAAAGCTTTCATGGCCGTATAGAACTCATCCATGGTATGTGGCATCTTCACCCCTACGTTGTCCAACCAATCTTGGCGGATATTAAAGAAGCTGCTTCCATGAAGGGGACGAACCGACGGCAGGATATATTGTTTGCCATTTACTTTCACACTGTCCATAATCTCTTTTGGATAAGCGGATAAATTCTTATAATCCTTCAAATATGGCGTCAGATCCCAAAAGGCCCCTTGTTTGATCATGGTGATCGCCTGCGTTTGCTTCATATCCCTGATTTTCATCAAATCAGGCATATCGCCTGAAGCCAGCATAACGTTCTGCTTCTCTTCCCATGCGTTAGGAGATGCCCAGGTAATCGTCAACTTGGTATTCGTACGTTTCTCGAACTCCTTGGTTACCGGATTATCAGCTGCTGGCGGTTCCGGTGTGCTAAACTCCGTAAAAATACTAATTTCTGTTGGTGGACCGCTGTCTGCAGCAGTTCCTGTTCCCGTTGTGGAAGCTGGTGCTGCGCCACTTGAGCAAGCCGACAGGACCGATGCTACCATCATGAAGGCTAGAGATACAGGTACTGCTTTGCTTGTCATTGACCTCTCATTTTCTTTCATACGAACCCTCCTCATTCATTTTAAAAAGATTATCCTTTCACCGAACCCAGCATCACACCTTTGGCAAAATGCTTTTGCAGGAACGGATAAACACACAGGATGGGTAACGTCGCGATAACGACAGCTGCCATTTTTAAAGTTTCGGTAGGGATGCTTTGTTCGGCCATCATCTGTGCAGCAGCCGCTCCCCCAGCTTGAGTCGATGAGTCAATTAACATATTGCGGAGCACGAGCTGGAGCGGCCACTTGGTGTAGTCATTGATGTATAGAACCGCACTAAAGAATGTGTTCCAGTACGCCACTGCATAGAATAGTCCAAATGCGGCAAGTGCAGGAAGAGATAGAGGAAGGACAATCCGGAAGAAAACACCGATATCCGTTGAGCCGTCAATGATCGCGGATTCTTCTAATTCAACAGGAATACTATCGAAGAAGCTTTTCATGAGAATGACGTACCACCCGCTTGTCAGCACCGGTAGAATCAATGACCACACGCTGTTAATCAATCCCAAGTCACGAACCAACAAGTAAGGCGGGATCAGTCCTGGACTGAATAACAGGGTGATAAGAATCAATAACATGATCAGTCTTCTGCCCTGCAACCGCTTACGTGATAAACCATAAGCAAGGGCTGCAGTTACCACAAGGCTGAGCGCAGTACCAACAGTAGCTAGAAAACCACTGATCATCGTTGCATTTTGAAAGGCTGAAGTAGACAACAAATATTTGTAGGAATCGAGTGTCCACTTCTGCGGAAATAAGAGATAACCTTGCTTCTGGATGTACTCTGCCGGATCTGTAAACGAAACAACAAAGACATAATAAAGCGGAAAAATCGTAATGATCGCTATGATGCCGAGCACGATAATATTCACCGTATCGAATAGGCGGTCGCCTAATCTTCGATTCATTATTCTCACTCCGTTTCCCTATTTGCGGAGATTAGTATACGCCTTCTTCACCAAATCGTTTGGCCAGCTTATTGGCTGCAATTACCAGAATCAATCCAACCACAGATTTGAACAAACCGACGGCGGTACTGAAGCTGAACTGTCCCTGCTGGATACCTAGCCGGTAAGCATACGTTTCAAATACATCTGCCACACTCGAAACGGCTCCGTTCATCATCAGAAATACTTGCTCGAATCCAACGTCCATAATGTGCCCGAGCTTGAGGATGAACAAAATAATAATGACACTTCGAATCGCGGGCAGCGTTACGTGCCAAGCCTGCCGAAAACGGCCAGCTCCGTCCATTTTAGCCGCTTCATACAGTCCAGGATCGACACCCGCGATAGCGGCAAGGAAAATGATCGTTCCCCATCCAGCCTCTTTCCAGACGTTCTGCACCGTAAGCAGTATCCAGAAACTGTTGGCATTCGTTAAAAAGTCATATTTGGCGAACCCTAAGCTGACTAGCATCTTATTAATAATCCCCGATGATTGCGATAACAATAAAAAAGTAATCCCTGCGATAATGACCCACGAAAGAAAGTGCGGCATATAGACGATTGATTGAATCCATTTCTTGTAGACTGCATTGCGCAGTTCGTTCAATAAAAGAGCAAGTAAAATCGGCAATGGGAAAAAGAACACTAAACTCAACAAACTGATAGCCATCGTATTGCGAAATAGTAGGTAAAAGTCTTGGTTTGAGAAAAAACGGATAAAATGCTCAAAGCCGACCCACTGGCTGCCCGTTACTCCCATGTAAGGCGAGTAATCTTGGAAGGCGATGACAACTCCCCACATAGGGACATATTTGAATATCAAGAAAAATAATAAACCTGGAGCAATTAACAAATACAGAAATTTATCTCGTCTAAGTCCATGCAGCACATGTTTCCATCTGCTTTGCGGGACAGCTTCGGGGATACTCCCCATATGCCATTCACTCTGAGCTGCCATTCACACTGCACCTCCTTCTACTTAAAAAGCGACTTCGCATACGCAAGATCTTCGGTGATGTAGCGGTCCTTGTTGGCCAAATCCGTATACTCTGCTGTCAAACAGATGACACCAGCATAATTGCGCTCTTTCACATAGCTAGCAATCCTCGGCCAGTGCGCCATGCCATGCCGACCCGTCGTAAAATGCCGCTTCCATTCCGCTGTTTCGGCCTCGGGTCCGTTGCTTTGCATAAAATAGCCGTTTTTCAAATTCACCATGGCCAGATGGGACCAAACGATGTCCAATCCGTATTCAGGCTGCTGTCCCGCGAATGCATCGTGCGCTGCATCCCAGACCACACCGATATGATCGGGGCTTAAATGATCCATCAACTGCATAATACCATTTGAATCGATGATATAGTTTCCGTAATGCTGCTGAATGCCTACTTTCACGCCATACTTTGCGCAAAGCGGGACAAGCTCTTCCAGCTTCCGCTTGGTCCTCTCTTCCGTCGCCTTATAGCCGTCCTGATCGATGTTGATCATGATGCGGATCAGCGGTACGCCGGCTTCCGAACATGCGGCGAAAATCGATTCATCCGTTGAAGCGGCAACGCTGTAAATTTTGACACCTTGCTCGCTTAATTTCTTTGCAAATTCCGGCAGTTCTTTCCTAACGGTCTCTGGCTCTACCTGAAATCCAGCTCGAATCGGAAGCTCAATGCCATCAAATCCAATCTGGCTTACAAAGCTGGCCAACTCGGGAGCCGTCAAATCTTTCCAGTGTTTCACAAACAATGAAAACGAATAAGGGTTATCCGATTGTTCCACAGCAGCCTACACTCCCTCAATGAATTTTTTATACGTTAACGTTCGATTTGGTGACATTAAGCAGGTGCTGCACATCGTTGTAACATTGCTGAGCTAATTCGGTATGTACGGGAAGGTCTGAGCCAGGCTTGCTCACGCTTTCAACGGTGAGATAACCGCTGTACCCGATTTGTTCCAACCCTCGGAACACTTCGTACCAATCGATCCCACCTTGATTAATGAGCCGGTGGCAAAAGTAGTGATCTTCTTGCTTATTTATCTTGGGAATGACCCGATGGTATCGGCCGATGTGCGGTACATAATCGCTATATTCGAAAGCCCAGGGATACTGGTTACCTTGCAATTTCACAATATCCTTGATATGTACGTTGAAGAGGTATGGTTTTAAACGTTTAATGGTTTCTATCCCATAATCGGTTGGTACCTGATACAAATTGACTGGATCTAGGATCAGCCCAACATTACTGCGACCTACCGCTTCTACAAAAGCAATGGAGGAATCAGCATGATCACAAAGCGTGCCATGGTGCATTTCAATAACCGCCCGGATATTTCGACTGCTTGCCGCATCGGCACATTGTTGAAACCATTTAACTGCCTTCGCAAAATCCTCCTTAGACACCTCATCGGAATGTTGAAATCCAGGGTTCAATCGCATCATGCCGCATCCAATGGTTGATGCAAAATTGAGATAGCGTTCCCACTTCAGAAATTCCGCTTGATTTTCCTCTTCCGTGTTGCAGGCAAAATTCCCAACAAACAGCGAAAGATTGATCGGAGTAAGACGATAACCTGCAAGCAAGCCTTTAATCTGCTCTGCTCGTTCTTGTGAGATATGACCGTCTTTTAATTCACCAACGCCTCGAATCTCGACACCCTCATAACCAATAGCTGCTGCATCTTTCAAAAAATGCTCAATGGTTGAATCATCATACATATTACCGCCTAAAACGATCATCGTTTTCATCCCACCCTCTCCGTAATAGCGCTTACAATAGTATGAGGATATCATAATTTAAATCCGTAACTTATGTCAAGATTTAAATTAAGTTGTTCTATAATCTGATATTACTGTATGTATTTATTAGAAAATCATTGATCTTTGTTCTGATTTTTATTAAAGTAAACTCATTATCACTATTCGTATTGGTTTATTCGTATGGGTTCAGGTATAATCGTTTTAATTACATAAAGAAATAGCGACGGTGAGACGCATGATAAGTCCATATAAAAGCGATCAAAAGGGTACTAAAACCAGCATCATTCAAGCTTTGCGCATGCACGGCTCCATGCCACGGATTAAACTGACGAAAGTTACGGAACTGAGCAGAGCTACGATCTCTTCCACAATTTCGGAGCTCATGGATTGTAATCTTGTCAAAGAAACAGAAAAAGCCCCGTCAACAGGAGGCCGTCCTGCTATTTCACTCGAACTTGTCCCAGGATCACCTGGCATTATGGGCGCTGATTTAGATAATCAAGTATGGACGCTGGGTGTGTTTGATTTACTGGGGAATGTCATTCATCTTACGAAAATACCTGTCAGCTCCCCCTTTCCAGAGATCGCGATCCAAGAGTTGACGGATCAAACTGCAAAGTTTGTTAAAGAATTGGATATCGGTGTTATCAAATTGTTCGGTCTAGGAGTACCTGGTCTTGTCGACACAAGACGAGGTATTATTAAAAGCGCTTCCGATCTGGGCTGGTCGAACGTGGAGATTGAGGAAATGGTAAGTACTAAGCTTGGTTGGCCAACTGTAGCTATAAACAGGCACCGTGCACGTGGACTTGCCGAATGCCGATTTGGTTCAGGAAACAGCTATAAGCATATGATCTATGTCGGGGTTGGCTCTGGTATTGCTGCTGGCATCTTCAATGATCGCCAGTTGGTTTCAGGTTCTTTCGGCGGAGCAGGTGAACTCGGACATATCACCGTAGAACCGGATGGACCTGTATGTCCATGTGGAAATAATGGATGTTTACACCTCTATTCGACGGCTTCTGCCATCGAACAGGAAGCGCGCAGGCAACTCCGATCTGGAAATGAAGAAAGTTTGCTTAATCATGTAATAGCAGGAAATGACCTCCAACTGCTGCAGGTTAAGGACGTTTGCTTAGCCGCAGATCAGGGCGATGCTTTGGCGATACGCATCATCAACCGCGCCGCCACTTATCTCGGCATCGCTTTGGCCAATCTAGTCAATTTGCTGAACCCGGAGGCAATTATTCTTGGAGGCTCCATACCTAGCATGTGCAGCACTTATGTCCAAACCGCTACGAAAGTCATGAAGCAGCGGTCCATGTTGGCCCTCTCTGCCGGAATAGCGGTGGACACGGCCGTTTTACCCGAAGTCGGAGGCGCACTCGGTGCCATTAATTTTGCACTTGATCAGCATTTTTCTTTTACAATGATTCAGTAAAACAAATATCAATAAAAGCCTCCAGCCCACTTTGAGAGTGGTCCTGAAGGCTTTTTCAATTTCATGCACCATCTCAATTAAGCAGCTTTTGCGGTGTGACCGTTTATTCCGTAACTTTTAGCCAGACGCTGCCCAAAAACGGCCGCCAGAATTTGCTGAAACAGCATACCCGCAACAACAGGAAGCGCTACTGGGGGTGGGAAAAAGCTGATAGCGAGCACCGCTCCTGCACTTAAATTTCGCATTCCTGAATTAAACGTTAAGGCTATCGTAACTTCGCGTTCCCATCTCATCATCCGTGACACCAACCATCCTGCCAAATATCCGATGGCAGCGCTTGCGAAAGCGATTGCAATGATTTTAACCAATTGTCCATTCATGTTCTTCAGATAAGGAGCAATGACCGAAGAATTAATAGCGACGACCACAAAAAGTCCTATTTTTGAAAAAGGTGCGAGCCGTGGTCCCCATGTGGTTTTAACTCTACCTTTGGTCCACTGATTAAGCATTGTGCCAATCAATGAGGGAATTACAACCATTAAGAATAACCCTCTCATAATTTCCCATTGGTCCATATGTACTTTCGCTCCAACGATAAGTGATAGACTAAGTGGCACAATAAAGGGCGATAGCAATGTGTCAAGCAAGATAAGCGCCAAGGTAAGCGCTATATTTCCTCCGTATATCGTGACCCACACCAAGCTAACTACGCCGGTAGGAATAACGAATAGGAGAACGAAACCAGTTTGAGTCAAATCATCACCTGGGAAGAACAGCGAGCCGGCTGCCCAGCCAAGTAATGGCATGGCAAGATGCAGAATGATAAAGTTAGCTATAATCGGCAGCGGATGCATCATCACCTTCTGTAAATCTTTGAAATTAGAGCCAATACTTCCGAAGAACGTCATCATTGCAAATATCCATGGCACTAGAAAGCTAAGATTATGCAGCCAAACGCTGCAAATTAGCCCAACAACAACAGCCGTAGGCGTGACAAAAGGCATGGCTTTCTCGAGAGTTTTATTCAATCGGATAAGCATTTAACCCCCTCCTTTCTCTTTGTTAAGGATTCATTATAATTACGAAAATAATTGTAGCACAATTGTGAGTCTCGAAACGCACCTAATTCAACAAATAAAAAAGCTTCCACCCAAATAGGGCGAAAGCCTTTTTACTACATCTGAATTAAACCAGCACACCTGGTTTGACTGTTTTGAGATGCTGAACGTAATCTTGTGCACTTTGTGCTACTCGTTCATCGGTCACGCTAGAAGTATCGTTTAGAGCAAAGTGAGGCAGATAGGAAGCGCTGATGAAATGAGCAAGCGCCTCTACCGGGCGTAATATTTCTTCCAATGTAAAGCGATTGAATCCGCTTTTTGAATACGACTCTTTGGTGCCATATGTCGAGATCGCAACACCGATTTCTTTGCCAGCTATTTTACTGCCATCTGGTCCATAGGCCCAGCCATATAGCAAGACAGTATCAAACCACTTTTTTAATAATGGAGGGGTGCTGTACCAATATAACGGGTATTGGAAAATAATCCGGTCATGCGATTCAATCAACTTCTGTTCTTTAGAAACATCGATATTTTCGTCTGGATACGTTTTATATAATTCATGGATGGTGTAATCACTCTGCTCTTGCAAGGCCTTCACCCATGCTTTATTCCATGTGGATGCTTCCATGTTCGGATGAGTAACGATGACTAAAGTTTTCATTTTATTTGCCTCATTTCATCATTGATTGTAGTTTTTATTTTCGGCACATTTACCTTCATTATTTTTCTTTATTTCTCAAAAAATGATACACCTTTTTAAAATAAAAAAAATCCGCCTCCTTTTCAAGTAAGGGCGGATAGCAAACCATCAACAATTAAATCAAACTTGCTAACATCGTTAAAGCTTCTTGCAAGAAGTTGCGCACCTTGGAGGGAAGCAAGGAATTGATGAGCTCGCACATCTGCTGCTCCTTCAAACTTTAGATGCCCTTCGCGCCGTCCTTGTTCCAACACACGGTCCAGCCATTCTAAATTCGATGTGAAGAATTGAACTAATCCATCTTGTACTTTGCCTGACAGCGTACCTAGATCTGTAGAAAGCATGACACTCAGACAAGTACGATATTCCTGGACAGGGCCACTGTAAAGTAGCGTAAATTTGCGGAGCTTGTCCAAATTGTTCTGTGTCTCAAAATCGATTTGTGCGACGTTAGCGATAAAATGTCTTTGATACCGTGTAATCAGCGCTTCTCCCAGATCCTCTTTGTTAGGAAAATAATAATGAATGCTGGCGTTACGTATTCCTACTTTGTCTGAGATGTGCGAATAGCTAAATCCGTTAAATCCGAATTGCTGCACAAGCGACTGAGCCGTATCCAAAATAACCTCTGATGTATTTTTATTTTTATTCATGAGTAAATTCTATCTTTCGGTAGGTAGTGTGTCAACATGCACGGTATTCTTTTATCATGTATAATGCAGAATAATAACATGAACTATCTCAATCTCAGATAGCTAGTTCAATCATTCAGGAGGTCTACATGGATATTCAATTACTCAAAGTGTTTTTTACCACGGCGCACGAAGGCAGCATTTCCAAAGCGGCAAATAAATTAAACTTTGCTCAGTCCAACGTCACGCATAAGATTCAACAGCTAGAGGCTGATTTGCAGACACAGCTCTTCTATCGTCACAATCGAGGCATAACGCTTACGCCTTCTGGACAAATTCTTGTTTCTTATGCGGAGAAAATATTACATGTCATTCAGGAAGCCCGACTTGCCGTTGGAGACTCCTCCGAGCCCGCGGGACCCCTGCATATAGGCTCAATGGAAACAACCGCCTCCGCTCGGCTGCCCATGCTGCTCACTAAATATCATACGGAATTTCCCGCGGTCGATTTCACTTTAACAACGGGTCCTACGGAGCAGCATCTCCATGCCGTGCTTCATTATGAGATTAATGGGGCATTTGTGGCAGGTCCTGTAGAACACCCTGATCTGATACAGGAAAAAGTCATTGATGAAGAATTGGTCCTAGTCACTTCAGCGTCCCACCCGCCCATCCATTCCGTCCATGATGTGCAAGATCGCCCGCTTCTTGTCTTACGCAGCGGTTGTGCCTACCGAGCAAAATTAAATCTGCTGCTCAAAGAAGAAGGCCTAATCCCTGTTAAACTGATGGATTTCGGTTCTCCTGAAACGATTATCGGTTGTGTCGGCGCAGGCCTAGGCATTTCACTTTTGCCAAGGACGATCGCAGCCGAACCAGAAGAGCAAGGACGAATCCGCACCCATGCGATTCCAGGCAAGCATGCCATCGTCACAACGGTGTTCATCAGGCGCAGGGACGCTTTAATCACACCTGCATTGTCAGCTTTCTTATCGGCGATGCGTACGCACTTCAGTTAACTAAACGTATAAATGGATAGCGATAAGTCAATACTTGGAGCAACCTCTGTGAGGTTAGGAGAGGGAGTGTGAAGATGCAAACTACAGAAAAAATCACGAGTAACCAGTTGGGTATATTACTATTCTCTTTTGTCGCTTCCACTATCATCTTAACGCTTCCCGGATTGATGGCGATGTATGCCAAGCAAGATGCTTGGATATCGGTGATACCCTCAATGACAACAGGATTATTAAGTATTTGGGTAATGACCATGCTCGCGAAACGTTATCCGGGTTTGACAATCATTGAATACAGTCGAAAAATCCTCGGGAAATGGTTAGGTACATGTTTGGGTGTCTATTACATTTATTTTTGGTTTATGTCTATTTCGATTATTACCATACAGCATACCTTTTTCATTAAAGCGCTGCTATTACCAAGAAGTCCGTCCATTGTAGGAAGTCTGACGATATTGATCCTTTGCGGTCTAGCCGTTTATATGGGAATTGAGGTCATCGGAAGATGTGCTGAGTTTCTTACACCACTGAAATTGGTTTTTTTGATTCCGCTCTTGATTCTGACGATTGGGGCAGCAGATCCCGAACAACTAAAACCAATTTTAGGAGACGGATTTCTGCCGGTACTACAAGGAGCAATCCTTCCGGCAGGAGCATTTATGAATCAATTGTTTATATTGGGATGGATTCTTCCTTATCTGAATCAACCCCAAAAAGCACTCAAGGTCTCCCTGATTGCGCTCTTAAGTATTTTTCTTTTTATTTTTGTCATTGTATTTTCTTCGATTATGGTCCTTGGTTCCTTAACAGCCCAATTGAACTATTCCTATTTAAGCGTTATGCAATATATTGGTATTGAAGGCTCATTTGAACGTCTGGAAGCAATCGCTGTTATGATATGGGTGATTGGAAGTTTCACGAAAATTTCGGTGTCATTGTTTATCCTCTGTCTTAGTGTTAGCCAGATTTTCGGCATCCGAAATTATCGTGATTTCGTGGCTCCGTTAAGTCTTTTGACCATCATTGGATCGGTTTGGGTTTTCAAGAATGGTGCGGAGCTTCAAACGTATCTAACTTTCATTTATCCTAGCGCAGGTTTTGTCACACAAAGCCTCATCCCATTGTTACTTCTCCTGATAGACACGATCAAAAGAAAAGTGTACCGTTCACTGCATTAAAAGCATTTTTCCGATGGGTTCAAAAATAATCTTGAATGGGACAACCATGCTCGGCACGTTAACCCGGGCAATTAATAGAGAACCGACAATAGATGATACGCCAAGTATGACGCCGAAAACTACTGCTTCCCTATTTTTTTGCATACTCAGCATAGATCTGATTCTAACAATAGACCATACAATCATAAATGATACATATAAGACGATTTGGACGATCATTGTTTGATCTCCTCTTTCTCCAAATGTAAAGGAGGACCTGCCATCCCGCTGCCTAAAATATTTATTTTAACTTCAAGGGAAACGTCTACCTCCTGAAACTTAGAATCCCATTGTCCCTTCAACATTTTCCATTGCCTCGGCATATCACGGTAAATTTCTCGGCCGAAACCCACACTATCTACTTTGTATTGCTTCTGGATTTTGGATAGCAAATCTCTGACTTGTTCTTCAACCGATTTCTCCAATGCTTTCTCCACAAGTTTAAGATTCTCAGGCTTTCGGATATCTAAGTTGGTATTATTTTCCCAGATATTCCCTTCACCTTGTAGCTGTATCTTAAATATGATCTTATCACCACTGATCTCCGGGGTAATTAATCGATTGGTTTTTGCCAAAATCATCCCAACCGTCCCTTCGTTATCTTGTAAATTGGCGTTAAGACTGCCATACTTCATTCTATTTGTAACCCACAGAAATCCATTTGTTTCATTCTCATTTAGAAAACCCACTAATTTAAAATCCTTAAAAATAGCCGATCCGGCTAGCTTAAATATATGGTCTTCTTTTACTCCTTCGGTTATTCCATCAGGCGTTATGGCTCCCAAAACGGGACTGATCCCTTCTCCAGAAGACGCTAAAAAAAAGTCTCGCAACGTAATCGCCAACTCACTTTTTAAACCTTCCATTTCTTTAATTGCTTCGCTGGGTACTTGTTCAAAGGGGTATTTTACTTTCAGAATGTCCCGTCCTTCTCCCCCCTTCACAACCATCATATAGGTTTTTAATCGTTGTTTCGAATCGTGGGTGTAAATATCAAGAATATCTTGGATCCCGCGTTTGGATAACTTCTCACCGATAAAAATAACGACGCGATGTGCGGTAAACAACCTGCGTGAACTTTTTTTCTGAAGCCTATAGAACGCTTCATTAATATTTTTACCAACAGCAGATATAACAAAAAACTTCTCATTGCTGCCTCCACCGCTCCCTGGACCTCCCTGGGCGGAAGAAGGGATCGCAATTTGATGTGATAATATATAGTTCCCATCATCCGTTAAGTCAAATGCCGTACCCATAATAAATGCAAGATCATTAATCTCCGTACGATCCCAACAACCACTGGTGGTCAAAAGTGTGAATAGCAAACCAATATAAAGGAATGGTTTCATTCTGAAGCTCCCCTCCCTTTTCCGCCAAATTCTGGACTTGGTTTTTGACCTGCCGGCTCACGTACTGAATCGTTAGATCTTGTTGCCCCAGGACGACGAGTTTTAGACCATATAGGCGCCCGGATGATGACATCTTTCAATTCCGAAAGTGTCAACGGGGTTGCTGGAGTGAAATATGGGACACCGAATGAACGAAGTGACGTGATATGTAACACGATGCCCATTAACCCAAGTACAATGCCATAAAGTCCAAGCGTACCCGCCAATAATAGCATTGGAAATCGCAGTAATCGGATTCCATTTGCAAAACTATAACGTGGAATGGTAAACGCTGCAATACCAGTAATCGATACAATAATGACGACCGGAGCGGAAATAATACCCGCCAGCACAGCCGCTTGGCCGATGACCAATGCCCCAACAATACTAATCGCTTGCCCTATCTGTTTGGGTAATCGAATCCCTGCTTCCCGTAATGCTTCAAATATAATTTCCATTATAAAAGCTTCGATCACTGCTGGGAAAGGAACAGGCTCTCTAGAGGAAGCAATACTCAGCACTAGATTAGTCGGAATCATTTCCTGGTTGAATGTTGTAATCGCAACATACAGAGGAGGAGCAAATATGGCGATGCTGATGAAAAGGAATCGAATCCACCGGACAAAAGTTGCAATAGGCCAGCGAATATAGTAATCCTCGCTTGCCTGTAGGCCAGTCCAGAACGTCATTGGTACAATTAGTACAAATGGAGAAGTATCGACAAGAATAGCTATTTTACCTTCTAATAGCTCTGCAGCAACTACATCTGGTCGCTCTGTACTGTGAACAAGTGGAAAAGGGGAGTAAGGACTATCCTCAATAAATTCCTCAACATAACCTGAATCAATGATTCCGTCAATTTGAATTCGAGATACCCTTTTTCGAACTTCATCAATGATAGATTCAGAAGCGATACCTTCTATGTACGTAATGACAACTGAGGTTTGAGAAAGCTCTCCAATCGTAAAGGCTTCCATTTTAAGCCTTGAAGTTTTAATTTTGGCGCGTATTAACCCGATATTCGTGGAAATTTTCTCGATAAATCCAACCCTTGGACCGCGTATGACAGGTTCAGATGACGGTTCGTCTAGGCTTCGTTGTGATTTAGCATTCACTTTGACCATCATCGCATCGCAGTTTCCTACGGTAAGCACGGCAGCATGGCCATTTAACACTTGCTTGACAAGGTCAGTTATTTGGGATGTAACACTCGTCATACCTATCGAGATACTCTGATCGTCCAGCCATTCTGTCTTTCCTATATCTTCATGTTTTTCAGATTTAGCTATCATTGGTTTCAAAATATGATCATTAATCAACTCTTCTTCAACAAGGGTTGCAAAATAGATGATAAGCCAGTGATTTTGTCCAGCCATTTGAACTTTACGGAATACGATATCAGAGCTGTTATGGAATATACGTTTAAGAATCAATTCATTGTGCTCTAAATCCTTGGTCAATCCGAGATTCTCTTCATCTTTAGATTGAAGTTCCTCAAGTACAATTGGATACCCAGGTTTCGTGCGCATCCATTTCCTAAACCATTTCACTGAACAGCCTCCTACAGAAAACACGGATATTTATAATTTCCCATTTTTTCACCAAAAATATTCTAAGATGTAAGCTCATCTTCATCGCGATCTCCTTGTTATTGTTAGGAAATAACGCATATAATCCCAGTGCCAATACGGCACTGGGATTATATAAAGATAATTACTTTGCTACATTATTGTTCTAAACCGACCTTTACCCATTTGGCAACAGACACAGCGCGTTTTGCTTGGTGCTGGGCAGTAGCGCGCGCATCTTCCTTAATCGCTCCATTTTGATCCACGGTTACGCTTGTCCCGTACGGATTCCCACCTGCAACAAAGACCGAAGGATCCGTGAAACCTGGCGCAGCCACAATCGCGCCCCAATGGTACATGGAGGTGTATAATTGAAGAATCGTTTGTTCCTGTCCTGCATTCGGATTTTGCGCGGAAGTCATTGCGCTCACGACTTTATTCACTGTTTTCCCTTGTGCCCAAAGCCCTCCTGTCGTATCGATGAACTGTTTCATTTGAGCTGGTAGATTACCGAATCTTGTGGGCATACTAAAGATGATCGCGTCTGCCCACTCCAAGTCTGCCAAAGACACGGTAGGAACATGCTTGGTTTCCTCAAGATGAGCTTTCCAAGGTGGACTGCTATCAATAACGGATTGTGGCGCAGTTTCTGGCACTTTTAGAACTTTGACCTCTGCACCTGCTTGAAGTCCTCCTTCAGCGGCCCATTGCGCTAATTGATAATTGGTACCATTCGAACTGTAATAAATAACTGCCAAATTCACTTTTGATGTTGTCACTTGTGTAGACTCCTTTTTAAACAATTTTTGAAATATATTCACTGATATCGCTCCAAACTTCATATTTTATGTTCGATCCTATCCACGGATTCGCTACTTAGACTTGCTTACCACTGACCTGCGTTTTGACCGCCATCGACGTGAAGGATTTCACCAGTAACGAAATTTGCTGATTCCAAATATACAATTGCATCAACAATTTCTTGCATTTCTCCCATCCGGCCCATAGGGTGTAGTTTAGAAAGAAAATCATGTGTCTCAACGGGATGCATTGGCGTTTTTGTAATCCCTGGTGCAACAGCGTTCACGCGGATACCCTTGTCCGCATACTCAATAGCTAGCGATTTTGTTGCCGCGTTCAAGCCACCTTTGGTCAAAGCGGGCAGTGCAGCTGGAATGGCTTTAATTGGCTGCTCAATAAACCCGCTAGCTGTAATGTTGATGATATGGCCTGAACCTTCTTTCAACATCTCGATTAACGCACGCTGAGTGAGGTGGAAGAATCCTGCGACATTGACGGAAAGTATCGATGCAAAATCTTCTTCCGTGTATTCGGTGAATGGTTTCGCTATAAAAATCCCAGCATTATTTATCAATGTGTCAATACGTCCAAACCGCGAAAGTCCTTCACCGATTAAACGTTCAGCTACTTTGGGATCTGAAATATCACCAGCAACATAAGCGACATGCGTACCTGTCGGATCGATTTCATTTGCAGCATTAACTAATTCTTGCTCACGACGGCCATTGATGACCACGCTTGCTCCTCTTTTTACTAATTCAATTGCTGCTGCTTTCCCAATTCCGCTGCTTCCACCTGTAATCACGACCACTTTTCTTTGAATACTCATTTTCTCCACTCTCCGTATCTACCTATTAAAAGGTAGTTTATTTTGTTAAAAAAATGCGTCCTCTTCTTAGACGCTATCGAACTTTCTTGTTTCTTGGCTGCTCATGTATCTTACAACGATTCTTCTATCTTGTATAATACGAAAATCAGATATTGAACATCTCATTTTCAGATAGCTGATCAACAACAGCTGCAACATTCAACAAAAATGAAATGAATGTTCAACATTCTCATATTGCTATTTCGTTAGTTTTCGCTTCCCCCAAGGCTTAAAAACAGAAAGCAGAAACATCGCAACTAATGAAACAATCTGTAGACCTATGCCTATGAACAGCGATATCGTGTTTACTACCATAGCCCCTTGATTTGCTGCCCCTACTCCCACATCTGTTATCAGCGAAATTCCTTGAAGTGTCCATATGTACATGCCGATCGGTCCTAGGATAAGCGCAATCAAACTAAGTATTTCTTTGGCTATGATCCAATAATATTTCACCAAACCCCAGTGAGTCCATACGGATAAAAGCAGTCCTGTCACTATTGTCCCAATAAACGAGGCTCTCACAGAAGTTTTGGATAAAACATGCATGGCTTTATAGCAGGAAAGTATTAATCCTGAATCGCTGGAGCTCACTGCCGTTATGCTCAGAATAAGAAATGTTACACTTGTACCGAGCATAATGGCCGAAAAAAGTATGTGCAAGCTCAGTAGCCACTTCTTCTGTGTCATGTTTATCAATTTCATTATCCCGTAATCTCCCCTGTAATAGTTGTATCTATAAGATAATAAATGGAGATAAACTAGTTCTAAACCACATATTAAATATTCATAAACTGAGCATTTCCTTACCGCGCTATCGTACAAAGTAAAAACTCGTAACTTATATTATTTTGAATTAAAAACGGGATAAAGTTTGCTGTCATGTTCCGTGACAACAACTTTATCCCGTTATGATGTTATTCGGCTGTTTCATCAAGGTTTTCGTTGTAAGCTAAGATACCGCGTTTGAAATATTGCAACTTTTCGTCCGTAGTAGTTTCCATTAATGTTTGGATCAGCAGCTCAACACTTCCTTTGTAGCTTTGGCTATTGTACATTGCCATGGCTAGAAACACTTGAATGGCTCGGTTTTCAGGAAATTCTTTCATACCTCTTTGTAGTGTTTCCACGGCTTTCTGATAATTTCCCCAGTACCGATAAGTACTCCCTAGACCCATTAGACATCTTTCTAGATCAGAACCACTTAGCCCTAATTCAAGAGCACGCTCATAATAGGGAATAGCCTCGCGGCCTAAACCCGAATTGTCATGTGCTATGCCAGTTTGGTAGTTAATCTCGGCGTCGTTCGGGTAATGGGCAAGCAATTCGATGAATTGACCGCGGACCTCGCTTAAGATCGCTTGGTCTTGCTTGGCTCGTCCTTCTTCACGGCGTTCGATTAGGTTCGCCAAATCGTCTCTTGTCATTACGAATCACTCCTTCATCCCTTTCTATTTTTACTTTTTTTCAGCTTAAAGTAAAGCTAAAGCAGCACTAGCTGTTCCTTTAAATTCATCGCCAGTGAATGCTACGAGTGAAAGAAGGAACAGCAGTGAAACAAGGACAAATACTCCCATACAAATTTTAGAAGAAACTTTTTGCGCGCGTGGTGAAACCGTAATTCCCCAACTAATCATAAAAGCCCATAAGCCATTACTGAAGTGAAACACCGCTGACAATACCCCGATGACGTATAGAACGAAATAGGTGGGATTTGTGGCAATTTGATGCATCGTAGAACCAAGTTCATCATGAGTAATAGTCCCCATGTAGACTTGAAGCCGCGTATTAAAGAAATGCCAAAATACGAAAATAAACGTAATCACCCCAGTTATTCGTTGAAGGGTAAACGCCAAATTGCGGCTGTACGCGTATTGTCCAGGGTTAAGATTGGATTGATAAGCCATATACAGTCCATAAACGCCATGGAACAGGATGGGAATGTAGATTCCAAAGATTTCAAGTAAAGGTTTCAGGGGCAGGCTGTTGACCAAATGTACACCGCTAATGAATCCTTCTGGTCCGCGCTCGAATGATTGAAAGTTAATCAGGACATGGACTAGAATGAAGCCTCCGAGTGGGATCACCCCGAGTAATGAATGCAGTTTGCGCCAGTAATAGGAATTTCCTTTCATGTGACACCTCTCTAAGATGGTTTATTCCCGATCCGTATGCTTATGGTTGCAGATCGAGCAAAGTTATACGGTCTAGACATAAATAAGACAATTGAGGGTGTCATTCTGTGACAAAAAAGACCGTCCTCTTGGTTCGAAAACCAGAGAACGGTCAATATATTTTTGCTTATACCGGAAACTTGATACCTGTCAGCTCTTCACTAAGGTGCCAAAGCTGCTTCGCGAACTCTGGATTTGTCGCCCAAGGCTTGACTCCTGGTCCCCGCGGGTTATCAGCAGGAACAGCCTGCGCAATATCTACATTTTCACAGTAGACGCCACCCATGCCTTCTAATTGCTTGTTCACCGCACACCAGACAATGGTAGCTGCACCTTCGGAAATATTTTTCAACTCGTCGTTATACTCGCTAAAGACCCGCTGCCCTTGCTCGTCCAGCGCACCCATTGCACGCATTTCATCATCGGATAAATTGCGTGATAGATCAGTTACAATGGAACCTGGATGAACGGAAAAAGCACGGACGCCATAGGATTGTCCTCGCTTATCCAACTCGACTGCAAACAAGGCATTGGCTGTCTTGGATTGTCCATACGCTGTCCATTTTTCATATTCACGAGTTTCAAAGAACGGATCTTCGAAGTCAATGCCGCTAATCGCGTGACCACGGGAAGATACGGATACGACTCTAGCTCCCTCTGCTTTGACTAAAGCCGGCCACAGTCTTGCTGCTAGCTGGAAATGCCCCAAATGGTTTGTAGCGAACTGGGCTTCATACCCTCGTTCATCACGCGCAAGCGGCGATGCCATTATCCCAGCGCTATCGACAAGAATATGCAAGGGACGATTGGTAGCAAGGAAACGTTCGGCGAAAGCATCTATGGAAGCAGGATCTAGAAGATCCAAAGTTTCTAATTCAACACCAGGGATATGGGAAACTGAAGCTTGAGCCTTCTCTGGCGTACGCGCGGGTACAATAACCGTTGCCCCAGCTTCCGCAAGCACGCGTGCGGTCTCAAGACCTAGACCTGAGTAACCACCCGTCACAATGGCGACTTTACCACTCAAATCTTCTCCCCCTAGCGCTTCTCGCGCCGTAGTTCTAGGGCCAAATCCTGATTGTAAGGGAACTTGTATCGTTACTTCGTTCATATTTTTCTGCATCTGTAGATTCCTCCATGGTCATAGAATTTTAAGCAGCAGGTTGTAAACTCCTTCGCTCAGTTCCAAGAATAGTACCTGGAGTATACTCGATGTCAATTTTAAATTATAAATAAATGCTGGTTCCGGTTTAGGAGGTATGAAAAAAGAAGGTCCGCAAGCTGCGAGCCTCCTTGTTATTTCATTTGCTGCTATCCATCTTAGTTCGAAGTGCGCTTTAACCAATCCTCGAACCGCGTCGTAGTGATGCGCGCCTCGCCAAGTGGGACGAGAGAATGTTGGTTCAACAGCACGCCATAGTAGCGTGAATTTTCGTCTGTGACTAGCTGTCTTGTATCCTTTTTGGCAATCAGGAATCGACGAACAAGTTCGTCCAGACCCATGCGTTCTGGACCCGCTAGATCGACAATGCCATTCACTGGAGCCTCGGCGGCATAGTCCGCAAGCGCGGCAGCAACATCATCGGAAACAATCGGTTGAATAAAGGCAGACGGCATACGAACGGTTTGCCCTTCCGTGGAGAATTGAGCAATGCTTTCGACGAACTCGAAGAACTGTGTTGCGCGAACGATTGTGTAAGGAACTTTGGATGACTTAATCATTTCTTCTTGCGCCATCTTAGCGCGGAAATAACCACTTTCAAGCAGGCCGTCTGTACCAACGACGGATAGCGCAACGTGATGTTTCACGCCAGCAGCAGCTTCAGCTTCAAGAAGATTACGAGTTGATGTTTCAAAGAAATCTAGCACCGCTTGGTCTTCCCATGAAGGAGCATTGGAAACGTCAACGACAACTTCCGCGCCGCTGATTGCTTCAGCCAAGCCCTCACCAGTAACGGAGTTGATGCCTAAGGAAGGTGATGCCGCCACCACGTTATGACCATGCTCACGCAAGTTGTTTACAAGTTTTTTCCCAATAAGTCCGCTGCCACCAATTACAACAATTTTCATGTTAATATCCTCCTAGTTTTATGACTCAAATTTTTCAATGATGGGTTGTCCGTACATTAGTTAAGCTCCGGTGATTGCTGCATATAATTTATACGTTGTGTCATTTTTATATACACTATGAAGACAATTGGCAGCTTCGAAGTGTGACATCTCTTCTCTATCTTCTATTACCAGATACGATCAAACGGTTTGTAAGGCTTCTTGAACTTCATTGACGATAGATAATGCGACACTTCGAGCGCTGGAGAAAGCACGTTCTGCAAGCTCACCCTTCCCCTCACATCCGTCACCACAAAAATAGAAAGGAACATTATCTATACGAGTTGGCAGTAAAGTATTTGTCGTAACGTTTTTCACGCTGGAGACCATTGCTTTCTTGGAAACGCGTTTCACCGAGGTAACTTCACGCCAACCTGGATAATGCTGATCGAAAAGTGCTTCCATCTGTGAGTTCTTATCATCCAAGTATGTTTTACGCTGCTCTTCGCTATCATAATGATCTTTCAAATAAGCGATTCCCTGCAGCAACTGTCCCCCCTCAGGTACAAGCGTATGATCCGTCGCGGACACATCGCTGATAAAAACTTTGTTGTCCATGTCGCTAATATAAGTGAATGGTCTAGCAACAACCTGACTTAATCCAACATCGTAAATCATGACTTCAGTTGCCGTATTGGATTCATAAGGAGCTAGGAATGGCTCCCAGGCTGTGCCTTTGAGAAATTTAATGACGTGTTGAACCGGCATTGCAAAAATAACTTTATCAAAGGCTTGACGACGATTTTTGGTTTGCAGAATAAATTTCTGATCCTCAAATCGGAGCTCTTCAACACTTTCCTGCATGGCAATTTCCCAATGTCCAGAACTAGTGATCTTCTCTTTCAATTGATTTGTTATAACGGACCAACTTCCTAGGACATAATTGACAGGTTTGGTTGATAGGAAGAGATTGTGATAATACTCACTAATCACCGCCCCGGATACATGGCGTGCATCTTCAGGAGCAATGAAGAAATTAGAACAAACCAAGTGCTCCCATAACTCTTTCACATCATCATCCGCCTTGGATGCATCCAAATACTCACCGAGGGTGTTGTAGTTTTTCAAGTTATGAATATTTGCAATAATCGCCGTAATTTCGCCGACAAATCTTACTTTCTGCTTGGTGCTTAATAAATCTGTTTTTAAAAGATTAATAGCATCAATTGGTGCCGTTATCAGATGATTATGTTTCGAATAAACGACTTTCCGTTTATCAACCTGCTTAGAGGAAAATGTCAGACGCAACTCGTGTTCCATGGATGACAATGTATGTCGGTCTATGCCATAGATCGTATGTGCGCCATAGTTCAATGTAAATCCGTTCTTTTCATAAGTAAAAGCTCGACCACCTAATTGTGGACTGCGTTCGAATAATGTTCCTTCAATATGTGGATTCTCAGTTAAGTAAGCCGCAGCTGTTAATCCGGCTAATCCACCGCCAATAATAGCTATTTTCATTTGGGTATCCTCCTGGTGTATGGTATAAGCATTTCGGATCGACACTTATAAGGCAACTGGCGACAACAATACGTGACATAATCGAAGGATCAATTTATTGGATAAAATAAAAAAAGGAGACCCGCCTACAAGCGGTTCTCCTTTTCTGCAGTTAGACAGATTAGTTCGAAGCATTTAACCAATCTTCAAAACGCGTCTTAGTGATGCGCGCTTCGCCCAGTGGGACGAGAGAATGCTGCTTCAACAACACGCCATAGTAGCGTGAATTTTCGTCTGTGACTAGCTGTCTTGTGTCCTTTTTGGCGATCAGGAATCTACGTACAAGTTCGTCTAGACCCATGCGTTCTGGACCCGCTAGATCGACAAGCCCATTCACTGGGGCCTCGACGGCATAGTCCGCAAGCGCGGCAGCAACATCATCGGAAACAATCGGTTGAATAAAGGCAGACGGCATACGGACAGTTTGTCCTTCCGTAGAGAATTGAGCAATGCTCTCAACGAACTCGAAGAACTGAGTTGCGCGAACGATGGTGTAAGGAACTTTGGATGACTTAATCATTTCTTCTTGCGCCATCTTAGCGCGGAAATAACCACTTTCAAGCAGGCCATCTGTACCAACGACGGATAGCGCAACGTGATGTTTCACGCCAGCAGCAGCTTCAGCTTCAAGAAGATTACGAGTTGACGTTTCAAAGAAATCTAGTACCGCTTGATCTTCCCATGAAGGAGCGTTGGAAACGTCAACGACAACTTCCGCGCCGCTGATTGCTTCAGCCAATCCCTCACCAGTTACGGAGTTGATGCCTAAGGAAGGTGATGCCGCAACCACGTTATGACCAAGTTCACGCAGGTTGTTTACAAGTTTTTTCCCAATAAGTCCGCTACCACCAATTACAACAATTTTCATGTTAATATCCTCCTAGTTTTATGACTCAAATATTTCAATGATGGGTTGTCCGTACAAACAATAACTACTTATATGAATTAATTAGTTAAGACCAGCTTTCGTTAAACCAAATGCAGCGTCTGCAGATCCTGGAACTGTTCTGAAACCAACGTTAATTCGGTTCCACGCATTGATCGCCATGATCGAGAATGTCAAATCTGAGAGCTCTTTTTCTGAATATTGGCCGCGAACTCGGTCATAGACTTCATCAGGCACACCATGTTCGGGCAGCTTGGTTAGGATCTCGGTCCATGCCAACGCAGCGCGCTCACGCGGCGCGAACAACGTAGATTCCCGCCAAATCGGCAGGTGATAGAGACGAAGCTCACTCTCACCATGGATCTTGGCTTGTTTGACGTGCATATCCACGCAGAATCCGCATCCATTCATTTGTGAAGCTCTGATGTGAACCAGATGTAGAATCTTCTCTTCAATTGCACTTTCCTTCTCTGCGTTGCTGAAATCCATCATTTTTTTTGTAAATTCCGGTGATTGTTGCATGTAATTTATACGTTGTGTCATTTTTGTGTACCTCCACTGTTGTTTTGTTATTTTCTTAACACTATGAAGACAATTGGCGACTTCAATGTGTGACATCGTTTATGTGGGTCTCTTTAATTGGAGATTGCGAGATGGTTTGACTTCTTTTTTGCAGCGATAAGATCAGTTCGCGTAATAATCTTTTACCTTGAGTCAGGGATCCCTGATCTGTTCCCATACCAACATGCTTGCATGTTTCGCTACTGCACATCGTAATCGTGATAGCCGATTTATTGGATGGAGGAACTCGTCCGGTCTTGAACACAAGCGGGCCTTCTTTTAATTCGACATATCCAATTGGCTCAACAACGCCTATCAAGCAAACCGGACAATTGCTGGGACTCACCTCGTCATCACTCCTTCCTGTTTTGTTTGGACATAATGAAGACAATTGGCGTTCTCAAAGTGTGACATAAATAAGGTGTATATGAATTTCCAAAAATCTGCATCAATAACCATAATCCTCTTTGCCCATAATATCCAAGAGATCGTTGGTGCAGGGGTGATCATACATGGGTTCAATAAGTGGAAGTATTAAAATGAATGAAGCTTATCTTAGAGAACAGTTTGATAATTGCTCAGATATTGTCCTGCGAACCTTCAAACTAAATGATGAAACCATCCTATTACTCATTTATTTAGATGGGATGACGCGGTTACAAAGTATTGAGGACAACATACTGAAGCCACTTATTTTCAATGGCTTACCACAAGGTATAGATCGAATACAGTCGCTTGCCGAGATGTTCAGACGCGATTGGTTACCATTAACGAATGTAAAAACGGATGTGTCACTAGAGGATCTGGTCAACCATATTTTGCAAGGTTGCTTGGGGATATTGGTGGATGGTGAGTCGTCAGCGCTTATCGCACAAGTCCAAGGCTATGAGACGAGAGGCATCCAAGAGCCCCTGAAGGAAGCGACCTTGCGCGGCTCCAAGGAAGGCTTTGTCGAGAATATACGGACGAATACTTCGTTGATTAGAAGAAGAATTATTCACTCTTCTCTCAAGATGGAGTCTTTTACGATTGGCAAATACACACAAACGGAAGTTATTCTTGCCTATATGAAGGGTCTTGCCGATGAAAAAGTATTATCCGAAGTACGAGAAAAACTCGATGACATCGAATTAGATGGCGTTATCGATTCGGCCTATATCGAAGAGTGGATAGAGAATAGTTCCTTCTCCCTCTTCTCGCAAATCCATAATACGGAGCGTCCGGATGTTGTAACGGCTTCTCTATTAGAGGGTAAAGTCGCTCTCATTACGAACGGAACTCCCTATGCCTTAATTCTTCCTATTACTTTCTGGTCTGGACTCCAATCGGCGGAGGACTACTTTGAGAGGTTTGTTTTCGTCATTCTGACACGAATGATACGTTACATTATGACTTTCATTTCATTTGCTTTGCCGGCACTCTATGTTGCGCTTTCTACTTTCCATCCAGAGATGATCCCAAGCTACCTCATGATCGGCATCGCAACGGCGAGAGAAAGTTCGCCGTTCCCAACCGTAATTGAAGTGTTTATCATGATGGTTGTATTCGACGCCTTACAAGAAGCTGGGGTTCATCTTCCCAACCAACTTGGCCCGCTCGTCAGCATTGTTGGAGCTTTGGTAATTGGGCAAGCCGCCGTTGAAGCAGGTATCATCTCCACGCCAATCATCATCGTTATTTCCTTAACAGGCGTTGCAACCTATACGATTCCGAAATATAGCGCTTCCCTCCCCTTTCGCATAATCCGATACCTCTTGCTATTTATAACTGGTATTCTGGGCTTCGTTGGTTTTGCATTCGGAATTATTTTGTTGTTGATTCATCTTGTAAATCTTGAATCCTTTGGGACACCATTCTTGACCCCAATAGCTCCGTTCAATGGAAAACGAATTAAAGACATAATCATCCGTTATCCCTTCTGGATCAAGAACGGTCGAAACAAGAAAGGGCGTCAGAAATGATCCGATTGATCCTTTTAACAATCTTCTCTCTAATTCTTATTTCATTTACCTCTGGATGCACGGATTTTGTTGAACCAAATCAATTGGCTTTCGTTTTGGGCACGGCGATTGATCATGCAGAGAACGGAGCGATTCGAGTTAGCCATCAGGTCGTAATCCCATCTAAACTAAGTGGTCCGAGCAAAGTAGGAAGCACTGGTGATTCTGAAAGTTATTTAGTTGTGTCGGCCATAGGTAAAGATGTTTTCGAAGCCAATCAGAAAATTCAAAGAGAAATGTCCCGCAGATTAATGACGAGTCATCGGATCTTACTAGCCATTAGCGAGGAATATTTCAATAAGAATGATGTAAGTAAGTTATTTGATAAATTAGGCAGGGACCCAGCGAACAATCTAAGGGATATTATTCTAATGATAAGGGGCGATAGTGCCAGGGAATTTCTAATGATTAAGCATCCAATGGAGCATCTGGCTACTATTGCCGCTGGGAAAGAACTTCATATCAACGGCATGAGAAAGTTCTCATCCAGGCAATTCATTGTCGAAAGTGTTAGTCAAGGTATAAGGCCTCTGGTCCCAATCCTCCAAATCAAAACTCACCACATAAGTAGTAAAAAAACGGAGCCGATTGCCATGTTATCAGGGTACGCACTCTTGAATAAAAATCTGAATGTTAACGGATTACTCGATAATATTGAAGGGTCGCAAGCAGGCTGGATGGTGGGGAAAGAAACTTTCCAAGGAATAACAATTCCATGGAAGGATGGCAATGGCACCTTATCATTTAGATTTGCCCACGCTAAGCGCCAGATTCATTCTGTTAATAATAATGACCCTAAGCGGATTATATTAGCTGTCAAAGCACAAGCTTATCTTCTTGAGAACACAACCTCACTTGATATGTCCGAGGTAGATAATATGGATGCCGTCCAGAAATATCTCAACGATCAAGTTCAAAAGGAACTGCAGAATACAATGGATAAAGTACAGCAGTGGGGATCAGACGTTTTCGGTATCGGTGCTCATCTTCACCGTAAAAATCCATACTGGTGGAAGTCACAAAAAGATAAATGGGATGAGAATTTCAAGAGCATCGAGGTTACCATCCAATCAGATATTCAATTAATATCAAACGGAGTGACAGCTGGTAAGTTAAAATGAATGTGAGAAAGAAGTGAGATCGAAGTATGAAAGTAAGCGGTTATCAAATGTTTTGGCTGGTTACTATCTCCTCCATCATTGTGCTTTCCTACCTTCCGATCCAGTTAGCCGCGGAGCAATCGCGCCAGGACTGCTGGATTTCGATCCTTCTTGGCGGCTTGATAATGATGGCCATCACTTGGATGATGTTGCGAATATGTATGCAGAATAAGGATAAAACGTTAGTCAATTTCATAAAAGATCTTCTAGGCACTGTTCTGGGCAAAATAATGGTCACGGTTTACTTCCTAGTTTGGTTCATGCAGATGTCAACGATCTCGATGGGAATGTCTAAGTTTGTAAATTTAGTTTTGCTACATAACACACCTTTGATAGCTATCCTGCTATGTATGTTATTTCTCGTAGCATATGCTGTATACACAGGGGGAATTAAGACAGTAAGTCGCTGTGCAGAGATCATTGGTCCCATTTTCGTACTGATGCTATATGTCCAGTTATTCCTGAATCCCCAAGACATGGAGTTGAATAGAATACTACCTATCTATGCAGACTCCGGCTGGTCCCAAATCCTTAAAGGTACATTAAATTCGTTCAACTACATGGTAGATCCTTCCATCATTCTCATGCTGTTCTTTTTCGCCGAGAATAAGCGAACCGCCTCTAGAGCAATCCTTTGGGGAACAGCAGTATCTATGTTATGGGGTGTCTTGTCCACGCTAGTTCTTCTATTTATAACTGGACCCGAGATGGCAGCTGAAATGGTAGTCCCTGTTTACTCGCTAACTAAGTTTGTGTCCATATTAAATTTCGTACAGAATATCGATGCTTTTTTCATCCCACTTTGGCTGCTTGGTGCCTTTATTAAATTATCGGTATCTTTATTTATCCTCAGCTATGGCTTATCCGAGTGGACTGGAATCAAGAATTGGAAGCTTATTGCTTCTCTAATGACTTTCATCTTGTTGTTGTTTGTGATCTACAGCACACATCATATTCGGATTTCCTACACGCTTAAAAATTCGTTTCTTAACGCTTTCTTGTACCCCTTCGTCTATATTCTTATCCCCTTGATCTTATGGATACTAAGCACTTTACGCCAGCGACGTAAGCTTTCAAGGTAGCACAAAAAACAGCCACGGCAAACTTAAGTCGCCTGGCTGTTTTTTTCTAAACTTAGATCGATAAATTCGATAAATGTTTCAGCTTATCTGGATTCACAATAACGAAAATTCGTTGGATGGCAGTCTTATAGGAATCCCACTCAAAAGAAATGACGCCCGTCGGCAAACCGTCTTTTGTTAACAAGATCCCCTGTTGATCATTGACTTCAACCAGCTGTGCCTTAGTATCTGGAAAGCGTGAAGATAGGGCCTGCAATATTTTAAGCACACGTTCTTTTAGGTAAACAGGAACAGCTGCTGCCGATACTTTGCCGCCGCCGTCGGCAATTAAGATGACATCCTCCGTTAACAAGTCCACAAGGGACTGAACGTTGCCATTCGTAAGTGCAGAGATAAAGCGAGTTACCAATTCCTTTTCTTCAACGGGATGAGTCCGTAAGAATTCATTTTTTTCTGTAGATAAATCCACTTTTTTCTTGACCCGGCTGTAAATTTTACGGCAATTAACTTCCGTTTTATTAAACATTTCGGCAATTTCGCTATGCTCATAGGCAAAAACTTCCCTTAAGATAAACACGGCTCGTTCCAATGGCGTAAGTTTTTCCATAAGGACGAGAAAGGCGTAAGAAATCGTGTCATGACGCTCAACGCTATCAAGTGGACTTTCTTCGGTCAGTTGTACCAATGGTTCTGGAAGCCAATTACCTACATAGCTTATGCGTTTCTTACGCGCAGATTTTAATTCATTCAAACACCGATTGATCATCATTTTGCTTAAGTACGATTTCATATTATTAATATTTTCATTCAGATAACCATGCATGCCGATGAACAAATCTTGAACCATATCCTCAGCATCAGAGCTAGAACCAAGCATACGGTAAGCAATTGAAAATAAATGAGGTTTATAGGTTATATACAAATCTTCGATGTTGTTGATCTGTGGGTCCATGGTATAACTTTGCATAATAGCCTCTTCTCTTTGAATAGAATTCAATCTGTTCTAAGTATTATTAAACAAATCCAAATAAACCATTCTGTATGAAAAAACGGTCCAGAACCATCCACTGTTAAGACAACTGGCATTCACATTATGTGACACATCAAGAGATTTTTTTCGGAAAAATCTTAAGAAAATGAAAAAGCAGCTTGCTCGAGAGCAAACTGCTTGATGCCATTCCTTTTAAAACCGAGGTAAATTCGATAAGTTGTTGCTTGGATCTCCATCAGGATAAGACCTTAGCGTCTTTTCCCCTTCTCGATTTCGCCCGGTGTTCACATCTTCAATTAATCCAGCTTCCGTCATCGCTATCGCATTCGCAATATCCACGACTCTGCCATCTTGAAATTGTACGCTGCTAATGGCTCCATCACCATAATGAACGGCCTGAATGATCGCCTTATTCGGATCAATGGTATGAGGTCCTGCCCCATACTGCGTCCCATCTCTCATGAACGTTCCGTACTGTGTAGGCTGACCATTGGGTCCATAACCTGTGTATCCACCTTGGAACCCCACATTGCGCGCATCCGCATGATTGATACCAGTGTTTCGTTGACCATAAGGGGCATTCATGTCGCCGGAAGAACCGGGAACAGGCATTCCGCCCTGATAAGTCTGGTACTGAGATTGATCGTTGCGCGCTTGCGGCATAAAGTTTTGTTGCATGTTTGGCTGATACGATGGCGATGGTTGAAACGATGACTGCATCATACCGTTAGGTTGGCTTTGCATATTCGGATTCGGTACGGGACCGCGCCGGCGTCTTGACATTCCTATCGACTCCTTTGTTTTACGTAATATGTCTGCCACCTAACTAGCATGCGTAACTCGAACGTATCCTATGCCTTTTATCGCCTAAGCCCCATCATATTACCAGATGAGTACCTTCTTAGACCCCCATAGAATAGGCTTATAGCGCCAATACAAAGTATAAGTGCGATACCAATGGCAGCTAAAATAAACGGCAAGTCAGCTTGGCGTAACAAACCAATCGGCAAGTAGCTAATGAATCCCGCTGGCAGTACGGTGAATAGAACTACTTTACCCAGACCTTTAAAAATGCTGGTTGGATAGGTTGTAAAAGTTAGAAGTGCATTATACAACTGAAAGCTAAGTCCCTCCGTATTCCCTAACCAGAAAGCAAGGCAGTTTACAATGACTGTGAAAAATAAAAAAATCAGCGTCGATAACACCATCGCCAGTGCAAATTTAAACAATCCAAGCCCCGATTTATCACCGAAAGCAACATAAATCAACAGTGCAAATAACACGTCACCTATGGCACTAACCGACATACGGCTTATGAGAACATGCAGCATCACAGGCTTTGGCTGAGTTAAATAGATATCAAGCTGCCCTGTTGCAATCAGATTCGATATCCGACTCGCATTACCGAAGAATGTGGCCATCACCCCGAACCCACCTGCTGCAATAGCCCACAGCATCATCACATCCTGTAGTCCCCATCCATTCAAAACATGGAACCGACTAAAATAAATGCCCCAAAATACGATCCAAACCACATTATTGACGATCATCATCCCGGCTGTAAGTAGAAAGCTCAAGCGAAATTCCATAGCTCCCGCCAGATTGAGCTTCCAGCACTCCCACACGAATCGAAGCATCCGCTTGATCTTCCCGGGCTGACCATATTCACTGATTGTTGGTAAACTGCTGCTATCCACCGTTAACATTAAGTTTTGTCACTCCTTTCCGATACACGAGGAAGACGATAACACCAATCACTAGCATCCAAATAAGCTGTGTTGTAATAGCTCCTGCCAGCTTGGAGGCTTCGAAATCGACCGTTGTTTTGGCTGGGAGATAAACAATCGTTTGAAATGGGAGCCAGCGTCCTACCTGCTGCAGCGCATCAGGGAATAGCTCTAGCGGCATCAGCATGCCGCCAATGGTAAATAGAAATTTATTGTACACAAACTCCAATCCCCGAGTCTCTTCAACCCAGAAAGCGCAGAGCGCTAATACCATATTCAACAAGAAATTGATGGTTAAACCGCAAAGCGCAATGAGCGGAAGCCATAACAAACCATAGCCGAAATGTGGTGTGCCAATGATCAACAGTCCCAAAATGGCACCAAGTATGGAGTTTACTATAAAACGTATCGCTGCTTCACTCATGTACTCGACATAATGGAACACGACAAAATTGACCGGGCGAACAAATTTAAACACAATATCGCCGCTTTTCACTTCTTCTTCTACCCGCGTGCACAAGCTGGGACTAGCCAGAATCATCGATTCCGTAACGACCAAATACCACATAATTTGTTTGAAACTATAGCCAGCAATCGTTTCTGTTCCTTCACCATGGAACGTCGTCTGCCACAACTGAAGGAAGATATATAGGATCAATATCAAGAACAACGAACGAATTAGGAAATCCGCCATGTAAGCAAATTGATTACGCAGTGTGATTTTGCCGATAAACACATATTTAACCGATTTGCTCCAGGAGTTCATGTTCCATCCCTCCCTTGCCATAGTCCCCGTACATACGAGTGATAATATCCTCCATAGGCGGATCCTCTACGGTGACATCGACAATCCGGTGAGCTGCCATGATCTGCGATAAGGCAGTTTCAATCGTCGTTAGTCCCGTATCCACCGAAAGGGAGAGCCTCGCGCCACTCTTTTCCAGCACAGTCACGCCTTCGAGATTCATCTCGCCTGGTTCATCCTCAAACACAAGGCGTACAGTCTTGTGAGTCATGAAGCGCTGCTTCATCACTTGAACACGATCATCGAACACAATACGTCCATGATTGATCACAATCGCTCTATCGCATAGTCGCTCAATGTCACCAGCATCATGCGAGGTCAGAAAGATCGTTGTCCCCTCTTCTCGTTTCAACTCTAGAATGAGCTCTCGAATGCGCTGTTTCACAACAACGTCTAATCCGATAGTTGGTTCATCCAAGAATAAAACCTGGGGACGATGCAGCAAGGAAGCAGCGATTTCACATCGCATCCTCTCGCCTAGAGACAACTTTCGAACAGTTGTCTGCAAGTAGGGTCCTAACTCGAATCGCTCGATCAGATCGTCACGCCGCTGTATATAATCACTTCGCCGCAGCTCATAAATACGACTCATCAGCTCAAAGGTATCCATCGGCGGCAAGTGATACCAGAGCTGCGATTTCTGGCCGAAAACGGAGCCGATCTGGTAACTAAGCTTGTTTCGATCCTTCCAAGGGCAACAGCCTAGCACTTCCGCCTCCCCAGTGGATGGATGCAAGATCCCTGTCAGCATCTTGATCGTCGTTGACTTACCCGCTCCGTTTGGACCGAGGAAGGCTAGTGTTTCTCCTTGAGCAGCAGAGAAGGTAATGCCTTCAACGGCTACTTTCTCCGTGTATTGCGGTCTAACGAGCGCCTTAACACTGCCAATAAATCCTTCTTCTTTCTTCTTCATGCGAAATGACTTCCCTAACTGCTCAACGCGAATCGACGCCATCAGCTCCACCGTCCTTTCTCTCACTACAGCAAAAAAGACCTTCGGTCAGTTTCGCCTATGCAGGCGGAACTTTCCGAAGGTCTTTTATCCCTTACGGTGTAACACGGCTTGATCCGTGTCGGCTTCGCTTGGTTCGCCATCCGCGTGGATTCGGATCCCTAGAAGCCCTTCCGTTTATTTTCCACATCTTAACACATCATGTCATGTACCGACAATACCTTTTTTCAATTAATTCCCAGATTGCTGTAGCGTATCAAGCTCCTGCTTGAGGGTCTCTGATTTCTGCTGCGCATCCTTAATTTGAGTTTGCAGCTGCTGAATCTCCTGCTCCGCCTCCGAAAGTGCAGCCGCGGTAGCCTGGGAGTGAAGCTCCTGAGCTACCTGCAGGGTTTGTTCAGCCGCTTGCTCCGCTTTTTGTGCAAACTGTTTAATTTGTTCAATGTTTTGCTTATCTTGACTTTGTTGTCCTTGTTGTGGCATAAAAGAACCCCCAGCTCGAATTTTCCATACAAGATTAATTTTAGTAAAATGGGCCGATCTTATTCCTCTCATCCTTAGCAACTTGATTTATCGCAGATATTCGTTATTATGGACCAGAAGTTCGGATACCACCTGGGTCGGAATAACGAATTCAGGAACGCCCATATAACCTGGCGCGACTTCATACTTTTGAAACGAAATAACAAGTTGGCTGCTTTCGTTGATATAGAAATTTTGATCCATTTTTATTTTCTGGAAGACATCGCTCATTTGTGCTGGAGAACCTTCAACCCAATAGATCTTTTGCTGATCCTGTTTCATCTGCTCAAGCATTTGCGCCTTGATGTTCTCGCTGATCACATCGATATAACGTTCGTCTGTGAACAAACGGGGCAGCGTAATAAGAATCTCATTCTTTTTATCAATCGTGTCATATTGAAACGTGGTTGAAGATGATCCAACCGTGTTAACCACGTATCTCCCTACGGACAAAATGCGATCGTTATCGGTTTTCACGACATAACCGCTGTTTACACCCAAATGCCCTCCAGTGCCTGCTGCTTTCATACTATCCATTTCTGTCATGAAATCACGATACTGCTGTTTCGCTTCCTCCTGATATTTGTTATTCAGTGATTCCTGTAGTTCCTTATTTTTCATGTCCGTAATCACAGGTACTTCCAGCTTAGCTTCATAAGTTTGCTCTTTAAATATATATTCTCTAATCGTGAGGACCTTTATTAAATTTCCAACCAGCGGTACTTCCGACAGCGCATGAGCAAAAGCAGGACTTGCATTGATGCTAGTTACCAGAATAATCACCGCGGCTGCAGCAGCTGTAACCCACTTGAGACTACTCTTTTTCTTCGTATGTTGTTTGATGGCTTTATTTACGATAAAATCAAGCTCATTTGGAATCGGGATATCCATATATTGTTGTTTCATCTCATCTAATTTCCTATCCATCTTAGAGTACCTCCTCTAGATTATCTTCGGTCATACGAATACGAAGCAGCCGCAGCGCTTGATATAGTCGGGTTTTGATTGTCGAAATATTTTCATTTAACACTTCGGCAATCTCATCGATTTTCAAATCCTCGAAATACCTAAGCGTAATCACGCTGCGATACATGGTTGGAAGTTCTTCCAGCGCCATTTCCAGGTCCATATTGGCATACACATCTTCACTGCCAGGGTCCATCGCTTCCAGCATCGTTTCGTCCACGACTTGCAGCTTTTTGTGCTTCCGTAAGAAATCCAGCGAAGTGTTCACGACAATTCGATAAAACCAACTCTTCATGGATGCGGTACTTTTCAACGATTCCGCCGAAGCAAACGCTTTATGGATAGCTTCTTGAACAATATCAAGCGCGTCCTCCTGATTTTTCACATAGCTGTATGCCAAGCGGTAGACATGTTCTTTATGTTCCGTTATACAGGTAATTAACAATTTCTCCAGATTTGCATGTAGGGTCATGAGTATAAAGACGCTCCTTTTGATACGCGCGAATTAAAATGTGTCTTCTAAGAGGTAGGACGTATAAGTGCGTCATAAAGTTTGGATCATGCTATCATAACATAGGGTGTAAGGACTCAGAGCCATCCTTCTTCTACCAATTTCTTTCTCCCACTGCTATACTTACAGCATGCATACGTAAGAGAGGTGACTAGAGCCTATGAACATTATTAAAGTCAAAGACCGCCATGAATTAGAAAAAAGAATCCCCTCCATGCCTTGGTATATAGAGAAATTTATTAATTATAAGCTGCCGGATCTTTCTCCTTCCTCCTTGCTGGAGTACGTGCGCGATTATGAAATCTTCTTATCCTGGCTGCTAGCCGAAGGATTAAGCACGGCCCCGTCGATGAATCAAGTACCCATCGAAGATTTAGAGAAATTACATATGGACAGCGTTGATAACTTCCGCATGTTCCTTGCTACACGGAGAGAACAAGCTAATGTCAAAACGACAATTAACCGGAAGCTTTCCGCACTCCGATCCCTTTTCCATTATTTAAGCCAAATTGCCGAAGACGAGAATTTCTACCCGCTGCTGAAACGAAATGTCATGGCCAAAGTGGAAATTAAGCGGTCCCATAGGCCCAAGGATAGTGCCGCCAAGCTGGAAGGTAAGCTGCTGCAGGAAGAGGAGATTGCCCAGTTCATTGACTATATCCAGAACGGATACGAGCATGACGTAGCGTCCAATAAACAGGCTATCTACTCGTATGAACGCAACAAAATTAGAGATATCTGCATCGTTACGTTGATTTTGAATTCCGGCCTGCGCGTGTCAGAAGTTTTTAATCTGAATGTCGATGATATCGATCTGAAGAAGAAGCTCACTCATGTATACCGTAAAGGTAAAAATGATGATACGTTCAAAACGCCTGTCTACTTCCGTCAGGATGCTATTGGGGCGCTATCGGATTATCTAGCTATTCGCCAAACGCAATATAAGCCGTTAAAAAAAGAAAAAGCCCTCTTCCTTGCCATTGCAAATGGCAAAAAAGAAGGCGTTCGTATGACCAAGCGAGCCATACAAGAGCTCGTTATCAAATACGCGAAGCGTTTCGGTAAACCCTATTTGTCCGTTCATAAGCTGCGACACTCGTTCGCCACGGATTACTACTTACAAAATGATTTGTACAAAACGCAAGAGCAGCTTGGGCACGCCTCACCGGAGACGACGCAAATTTATGCGCATCTGACCGATCGAACCATGTCCGAAGCGATTGATAAACGATTGGAATCCTGAAGCTTACTTCAGGATTTTTTCGATTTGTTCGAGCTCTTCCGGAGCGAACTCCAGGTTATTCAATGCTGCAACGTTTTCCTCAATTTGCGATACGCGGCTTGCGCCGATCAACGCTGAAGTGACACGTCCGCCGCGCAGTACCCATGCCAAGGACATTTGCGCTAAACTTTGACCACGGCTAGCAGCCAGCTCGTTCAACTGAATAATTTGATTCAGCTTCTCTTCCGTAATGTCCTTCGTATTCAGGAATTGACTTTTCCCACTAGCGCGTGAATCACTTGGAACTCCACTTACGTATTTGTTCGTCAGCAAGCCTTGAGCAAGCGGACAGAACGCAATGCTGCCGACACCGAACTCATCCAGCACATCTTGCAGTCCACCCTCGATCCAACGATTCAGCATGCTGTAAGAAGGTTGATGAATTAACAGCGGTGTTCCAAGACCTTTCAGAATCGTGACCGCTTCTCTCGTTTGTTCCGCAGTATAGTTAGAAAGACCAACGTACAAGGCTTTACCTTGACGAACGATTTGATCAAGTGCGCCCATTGTTTCTTCAAAAGGCGTGTTCGGATCTGGTCTGTGCGAGTAGAAAATATCAACATAATCTAGACCCATACGTTTCAAGCTTTGATCCAGCGAAGAAATGAGATTTTTCTTAGATCCCCACTCTCCGTACGGACCTTCCCACATGTGGTAACCGGCTTTTGTGGAGATGATCATTTCATCACGGTAAGCGCCAAGATCACTTTTCAGTACTTTGCCGAACATTTCTTCAGCCGATCCAGGAGGTGGGCCGTAGTTATTCGCCAAATCGAAATGTGTAATTCCTAAGTCAAAAGAACGAAGCAGCATAGCTCGTCCATTCTCGTGAATGTCTAGTCCCCCGAAATTGTGCCACAGACCTAATGAAATTGCTGGCAGTTTAAGTCCGGATTTTCCGGAACGATTATATTTCATTTCTGCATAACGTGTTGAACTTGCTTGATAAACCATGTACGTACGTCCTCCTTCAAAATGTCCATAGAAAACTTACTCTGTAAGTATCTATTAAAGTTTCACCAAAGTTTGGTTTCTTAGTACAGTATAGGCGAACCATGACAACAAAAAAAGAGCTGAAAAAAACGTGTCTTACTTACCTTTAGGTTAGTAAGCTTTCTCAGCCTCTTTCTATCAATAAAAAAACTGCCGAGTCGCCTCGACAGTTTCAGGATTTACTTGCATTTACCGCAGCCACAACCGCATTTACCTTTGCCTTTTGGTTTATAGATCTCTTTGTTCGTAAGCAACGCTTTTGACTTTGCAGTTCCACGGATTCCCGCACAGCGTAAACAGTCCACGATACATTGATTCCGACCAACTACAAACAAACGTGTACATACATTCGTACAATAACGGCCGCAATTTGGTATTGCACGTACATTTCCCAGATAAGCACCTTTTGGCATACCACCAGCACCACCTTTTCTTTTGGTACTTATAGGGTATTCCCGTGGTGATGCTTACGGTTGTACAGTTCCTAGTCTAATTGCTTATTTTGTATAGAAAGGACAAGCCCATTACTATGTTCCTGCAGCCATTTTGTCTTTTCAAAGCTATTCTGTATGATATCAATCAGCACACCTTGTGGATCCACACCATCTGCATATCGTCCCAGGAAGTGAATAAATACATCTAGTCTTCGCAGCTCAATCAATAAAGGCAGCATCTGAATCTCAGCTTCTTTTAACTGGGCGAAATGTTTGTAACCTTCATAGAAAGCCGCACAATTTCGTTTCAGCTCCGCTTTTGGCAGCGCAGGATCAATCAAGTCCGACAAGCAGACCGCAATTTCCATAACCCGAAGATCTCGCGTAATAAATTCAAAGTCCAGTACGGAGGTAATTTGACCTTGCTCATTCACCAGCATATTTGAACCATTAATATCGCCATGCACAAGCTGATGCGGCAGTTTACGCAATGAGGGAATCGCTTGATATAACGCAGAAAATCGTTCAAAGATATATAGGAGCTCCTCGCGCTGCACGGAAAACGGTTCCGGTGGATGCATACAGAACTCGCGAATCGCATCCGGCGTGCAGCGAGGATGAATATTTTCAATCTCATAGTAAGGTGGGTACACGGGTTTCAAATCGACAGCAATCGTCCCCAAAACAGCAGATAACTGACCAACAGCCTCTCCATAATGCAGTAATTGCTGAGCATTCACCCACGTTGGATTCATCCCGTCCGTAAATGTAAATAATGCCGCGAGCTTTCCTTGGTTATCATCCAGCTGTACAACCGTTCCACCGTCTGGCAGTTCAATTGGCGCTGGAATGCGATAAGGCAATTGATTTTTTCGTTTATTTAAAGCAAGCAGAATGCGATGTTCAAAAATGATTTTATCGATATCACGATGAGTTTCGTACAGCCGAAGCACATAGGAGGTGCCCGCCACATCAACGAATCTTGTTGTATTATTCATGCCACCCGCACCTATACGGATCGTCCAAGCTTGACCAGGAAACCAGTATGCAGGCAATAAGGCCAATTGCTCCTCAAGATCTTTAACTCGCATAATTGTACTCACCAGCTCCTTTCACTAAACTTGATTGTCACCTTCCACCGCGAATTCGAAGTCCTCCACATCAAACGCTTGAACAGGAATTTCCGCTTGAATCAACCGCTCGATGAAATCGAACTGATCCGTTAATATTGGCGCTTGCTCCTTCATTGAAGTGAGGATTAACTCCGTTTCAATAGGGTCAAATTGCTCGCCATATACCTCTGTATCAATGGCCAACACGACCATTAAGGTTACATGCTCATTGATAGGTAGCGGAGGACTTTTCCGCCATGGTGCAGCAAGTGCTTTTTCAATTTTTTTCTTATTAAAAGATTCCTCGAAGAATTCGATCAGCTCGCCAATCATTTGTTTGACGAAACCATCATCTTCTTCCTCTAACATGATCGGCTCGCTTCCGGCTTGCAATTCATATAACTCTTGAATACTCGTATAAGGGATTATATAGGTAACCGGCTGGCCTGGCAGCATTAACTGACCATGCACAGCGAGCATAACTGCCTCTATAATAAATGTTCTACTCATGTTTATTCGTTCTCCTCTCTCTAAGGCTGTCTAAGCATTTATTTCGCTAAAAAGTGTTAGAAATCCTTTTTTCACAGGACATTTTGGCTGGGAGATGAAGTAATAACAAAAAACCGTCAGCTCTTATGATCGCAATGATCATGTAGACTAACGGTTCAATCCTCAATCTTCTCTTATAAACTGCCATCCTTTACCTCACGATCTTCGTACAAGGGGAGATAAGGTTTCTTTGAAAACCTGTTCGCATAGGCCGATGCCACGTAACAATCCGGTTTGATGACAGGAACCATGCCGACAGATTCTACTCGCGTTACCATCTCTTGCACATATTTGGCCGTCCTGTTCTTATTCTCATCATCACCTGCATCAATATGAATGTACATATCGAAAGTGGCGCCTTGGTACAGATGAGGAAGAACAATATTCTCCATATCCTCTCGTTTAGCCTCGTCAAAGTACGTCGCAATCTCTTCACTGAGTGCTGTTTCCATCGAAAGCTTTTCCTTAATCGAATGTAAAGCTCGATGGACAATCACTTGACGATAGCATGCCCACGCTCCTTTTCCAAGCCGCTGAATCACTACACCTGTTATGAATTTGGTGTGGCCTGAGTGCACCTGACAATCCGTTCCAATGATAAACTTGTAGGTACCTGCCGGATCAAGACGCATGAAATGCAGGATTCTTTCATGAACCGTATCCAAGTTTAGTCCTCTTTCCGTCGTGTTCCGAAACTCCAGTGGGTGATTTGCTCTCAAAGGTTTCAAAGATAAGGTTCTTCCTTTCTCCTTAGAATCAGGAAGAAGCGGATGCTGGCCAGATGCATCCGCCCCTATCTATAGTATATAGCAAAATTCCAATGATCGAACCATCACTTATTGTAAAACGCTTCCTCCGTATAAAAAGCGATTTTCCCATTGCTTGCCATCGATCGTATCGACACGAACACCGCCGGATTCAACCGAGTAGGTATGCAGGATATTTCCATTCCCCAGATACAGCCCTACATGGGTAATTGGTTCTTTGAAAGCATCGACATTATCATAATCTGAAGGTTTGCTTCCTTTATAGGAACTGAAAAACATTAAATCCCCACGCTTTAATTTCGTCCAATCTGTACGAACAGGTCCTAAAGATCGCACGAAGGTGCCTTGGGCCGAGGAATCGCTTGGAACCGAGAGACGAAGTGCATCCCAGAACATCGTTTGTACGAAATCTGAACAGTCAAAAGTCGTCGGATCGTTACGTACGGAGCCAAACTCGTAAGGTGTGCCTAAGTAGACATTTCCAGCTGAAATTACCGCTTCGATCTCATCCGCAAGTGGCATGTTAGGGACAACTACGGAGAAATCAGTGATCATGTATTTGCTGCCAGTACTTACATAACCGCTTGTACCGTTTGCGTCCAGAATTTTGTACCAGCTGTCATTGACCTTATCTGTAATAAGAACTTCTTCGCCTTTATTAAGCATACGAATTACTTTGGATCCACTTTCTGATGACGGAAGCGTACGAAAGTTAACGCCATAAATGACTTCTGCATTGCTGATAATTTTTATGTACTTGCTGTTCGTAGATACATAGCCGCTCACACCTTGAGCATCCTTGACTTTGTACCAATTGGTTGTCACATAATCCGTTACAGTGACGACTTCATTCGTTTTCAACAAACGGATGACATGGCTTGACGTGTTCGGTTGATCTCGGAAGCTTACCCCCGAAACGATCTGTGCTTGGGTCGAAGCTTCTACATTTGCTGAAGTAGCCGCTGGTAAAACAAAAGTAAGGGCGAAAACAAGTAAGCTAATAACCATCGTCCATTTTTTCATCGCCTCAACCTCGCTCCCATGATGTCATATTTTACTTACATATCCTTATTATAGATTCATGGCGTGAAGAGCGAATATAGGCGAAAAGATGCGATTTTTGTCGTTAATTAGTAAGGACCGCATGGCTGCATGCCTATTGACGACAAGGTTTATTTTTCCAGTTTTCGAACCTCAGGTTTCCTTGTTGGAAGCCAACACACGGAGAGGCTAGGGTCATTTTTCAGCTTCACATTACAGAGCTTCATTTCCCCTTCTTCAAGCTCAATAATGTGCCAATCTTCAGGCACTGCTCCCTCGATGGCGAGGAGGAAATCTTGTGAATGCTCATCCGCCTCCGCCTGCTCCGACCAATATTTCACACCATAATAAGCAAGTCCATAATGGTTGACCAACGTGCAGGTAAAGAGTTGATCTGTGTTTTTATTTTGCAGGACATAAGGCATTTGGTTTCCTCCATTAAAAAGGCACATTCACCGCACAGGGTGAACGTGCCTAGTTCCTATGATTGCTATTATAAATAAGCGTTCTCGTGTTTGGCCTTCAAGCGATTCCAACGGCGTTCAACTTCGACTTCGAAAGATTTGAGCGAGCCCTCATATTCCGGCTTCGTCATATGCTTCGTTTTCCCCATCGTCTTAAGCCAATCAGATAAAGGAATCTTTTTGTTCTTATCTTCGGGGTTATAGGTGAGACTCGTAATTCCGTGTTCCACTTCATATAGCGGGAAGAAACAGGAATCAACTGCTGCACCTACAATGTTTGATCCTTCTTGGTCATCAGAGAGCCAGTTGAGCGGGCAAGCAATGAGAATCTTCCCATACACTAAACCCTCGTGCTGCGCGTACCACTGTGCTTTCGCTGCCTTTTTCACGAGATCCTGCGGATAGGCTTCTGATCCCGTGAAGACATAAGGAATGTGCGTAGCCGCCATAATTTGCGCCGTATCCTTATGGTGAAACACCTTCCCGCCTTGATGCTTCCCAACGTTCGACGTCGATGTGCGATGACCCATCGGTGTTGAATAGGACAGCTGGGCGCCTGTATTCATGTAACCCTCGTTATCGTACTCGAGGATAATCATTTTATGATTGCGCAGAGCAGCACCAATGGCAGGCCCCATGCCGATATCCATCCCGCCATCGCCCGTAATCATGACGAAGGTGAAATCGTCCTTCAAACCTAGATGATCGAGTTCTCCACGACGCTTGCGCTCCCAGAACATCTCGACAACCCCTGACAGCGTTGCAGCGCCGTTCTGGAACAGGTTATGAATATACGTCGCCTTATGCGCCGAGTAGGGATAACCTGTCGTTACGACCATCGCACAGCCTGTGTGGAAGATCGAAACAATATCGCCTTCGATGCCCTTGAAGAACAACTCTAAGCCCGAGAAAATGCCGCAGCCCGGGCATGCGCCATGGCCAGGAGCAATACGCTTAGGCTTCTTCGTTAGTGCGCGTAGTGGCGGGATCCGAACATTCAGCTTGCCCGATGCCTCATCCGGTGTTACGGTGATGAGTCCCGTCTTCAAATCCTCGTATTTCATCGGTGTCAGTACCCGCTTCGGCGCTTTGGCTGGATCACCTGGCGTATGGCCGTAGTAATCGAAGGGAACTTCCACCTTGCCGTTTTGCACAGCATCAATGGCAAATTGGAACAGGTTATGCCCATCTTCGGCATAAAAGTCCTTGCCACCTAAGCCGTATATGCGGCTTATGACAAGCGTATCCCTGTTCCCGTGTGTGAACAGCGCCGCTTTAATTTCGTTGACCATATTGCCGCCATGGCCGCCATAGGAATCCGCGCGATCGCCGACGGTGATCGCCTTCACATGCTGCAACGCTTCTGCAATCTGCTTGGCAGGGAAAGGACGGATCATATTCGGCGCGATCGATCCGGCTTTAATGCCCTTTTCGCGGAGCTGGTCGACGACGTCTTTGATGATTTCGGAAGCCGAATTCATCAGGAATACCGCGACTTCCGCGTCCTCCATCCGATACAGTTCGAGTATCGGATAGTCACGGCCAGTTAGTTCGGCATATTCCTGCCGAATGCGGTCATACACCTCTTCGGCATTGTACATCGCCATAGACTGCTGATAGCAGTTATTAATGTAATCCGGCTCATTCATATAAGGCCCAACCGTGATCGGATTATTCCGATCTAACGTATCAGGGAAGCCTTGCGGCTTCTCGCCGATGAACGCCTGCACATCTTCACGATTTGCAAACGTTTGAACTCTGCGTTTCTGGTGGGATGTGAAATATCCGTCTGAGGCCACCAATACCGGCAAGCGTACCGCCGGGTCTTCAGCCAATTTCAATGCGAGAATATTCATATCGTAGACCGCTTGCGGATCACGGCACATCACGATCGGCCATCCTGTGTTTAAAGCATAATACAGATCCGAGTGATCACCGTGGATGTTGAGTGGACCGGAGACAGACCGACATACCAAGTTCATCACCATAGGGAAGCGTGTGCCTGACTGCACTGGCATTTGTTCCAACATGTACAAATAACCGTTGGCGCTTGTCGCGTTAAATACGCGGCCGCCAGCAGTTGAGGCTCCATAACATATACCTGCAGATCCATGCTCTCCGTCTGCGGGAATGAGCACAATATCATGTTGTCCGTTGGACTTCATTAGATCTAGGAATTGGGCTACTTCTGTCGATGGAGAAATCGGGAAATATCCCATGACGTGATAATTAATCTGATGAGCTGCATAAGCCGCCATCTCGTTGCCTGACTCATATACAATGCGCTGTTCAACCTTGGCCTGCCCTAATTCCTTCTTAATATCAATGGACATAACGAGTAGTTCCACCCTTCTCCCATAAATACTCTCTAAGAGTTTATAGCTAGATTGAAGCGATGTGGCATACGGTGAATATCGGCATAACCGTCTTCTTCCCGCTCATCAGTGAGCGCTTCGGTCGGACAAGCCTGTACACATTTGAGGCAACCTTTACAGTATTGATAGTCAATGCCCTGCAGAAACATCTGCGGACGCCCTTTTTTGTCAGGGAGCTCATCCCAAACAAAGCAGAAATCCGGGCAAACATTATCGCAAGAAGCGCAGTGAATGCATTTATCTTCATGGAAATGCGGCATCATCCCCGCACGTGAAATACTTAAATCCTTTAGAATACTATTTCCAGGATTCGAAATAACTCCGCCGATCGACTGCGTTTCGTAACCAAGAACTGGCGTGTCAAAGCGCACGAAATCAGGCATGGTCTCCCCTTCTGGAAGCGCATACGTTTGGAACTTGACCTCATTGTATCCACGGTCAAACGTTCGTAAAGCGGGCGCCACAGCCAGCGGGTACTTCTTTTCTAACGATTTACGAATAACGCCTCTCATAACATCCGGATCAAGGAAATCACATAACCGGAACAAGGCGCCAAGCATTGCCATGTTTACACGATTTTTCTCCTCCAGCGAAATGCCGATGGCATCAATAACGGCAATGGTGCCGCCTCTTAACTTCATCTTTTCCTTGAGCTCATCAGGTGTTTTCGTTGAGTTTACTAAGACTGTACTATCTTCATAGATGCCACTGATAACGTTTACAGTTTTGGAAAGCGATTCGTGAAAAACACCTACAACATGCGGTCGTTCTACAGGCGAAGTATCCCGTATTCTCGTATCCATGTCACAAAACCTAATGTGCGCTTTCACTGCTGATCCTTTCTTCTCAGAACCATAGGAAGAAAAACTAACCCCGTTCAATCCCACCCCAACAACTCCCGCTTCCGCCAGCATCTTACCTGCCAGATTAGCGCCGAGACCGCCGATGGATTCCAGTCTTATCTCGAAAAATCCGAGATCGTTCAATTTAGGTAAAGTTACCATGCAAGGTCTCCTTTCAAAAATGAACAGCATTAAGAATAAATAGTATGAATAGTAAATCTACTTTCATTGTAACAAGAAATTGCTGGTAATCAACCTTTTTTTAGACAAAGACTCTTTAGAGCAAATAATCAATAATGAGTCCGCATTTTCCCAAATAATAACTGGTTCCCTCTACCCTCTCGTGCTCTGTTTCAATTTCATGGTTCCCGACATGCTCACACTCGTCACAAACGTTCACATAATCTTCGTCAATCGGATTAAAGACAACACCGCAAACCTGTGAGCACGCCCTCATCCTCATCTCTCCTCGTTTTCAAATCCCATGAATTTGTAAACGCTTGCATTGATGTTACCTCCTATTATACAGCGGTTAATAGCGTTAACACCATAAGTCTTTAGCAAATCTTTAGTAAATCTTTAGCATTCAAAATAGACCCTTTCTCTTGATAAGGTCTGATTATGTGAGATAATGTAGAAATAACCAAGATAATGTCGTACATATGGAAAGGATGGCAATCGTTTGCTCCATTCAATCATTTCCCATGAACTGCATGGTCTCTTCTACCTCATGAGTGCTACATTAATCCATCAGGTTCTCGCACCTCTATTCATCTACAAAGAGCAGCAGCGCAATCTACTATTTGGTATTCTGCTCATCATTCTACTTATCTTTTATTGGAATTTTGAAGATATTGATCCCTTCATCTATTCGCTCCACTTTCTTCCTTTAAGTTTGACAACCATCATTATTTTCGCTGGATTTATTCCTGCTGCAATGACTTGGATCTGTTTCAATATTGGCTGTATGTTTATCCTTAATTATTACTGGGAACCGGCATTGCTAAGCAGTGCTTTTATCTTACTCGGTAGTTATTACATTAGAAATAAAGTTAATCAACTAAACCTTAAGCTCAAAATAACATATGCAATAGGCTTACTTGCCGTGTACGAAGTATTGTATGCCATGCTTGCGACCTACATACGATCTTACTTCTCTCTGTATGTTTTATACACCATTTTGCTTACTTTTATTTCCCTTTTGTTCATCATTTTTTTAGTTTTCCATGTGAAGAAACATGAATTTCATAGACAGCGCATTATCGCTATTGAAAAAGACCGTATGATTGGTCAATTAGCAGCTACGATTTCACATGAAATTCGCAATCCGTTAACCTCCATTCGCGGGTTCCTGCAGCTGATGGATCAGAAGGAGCTGCCACTTCATGATCAGAAGAGGTACATTGAGCTAGCGCTATCCGGTGTAGATCAGGCGAATACCATCATCAATGATTATTTGAACTATGCCAAACCATCTAACGGATTGCAGGAACAGTTGGACATTAAGGAGGAATTGGAAGCTACGCTTCGATTCATCACTCCACTTGCTACTGATCATCAGGTTGCGATAGAAATCGTTCACGAGACTAACGATCCTCTATTCATCTTAGGGGAATCCAAGAAACTTCGGCAATGCTTAATAAATTTGGTTAAAAATGCGATTGAGTCCATGCCTGATGGCGGCCACATTCTACTACGCACTTGTAAGCTGCCGAGCGGCGTTCAAATTTCTATCACCGATACGGGGGTTGGGATGAGCAAGTCACAATTAGATTCACTAGGCATGCCGTTTTATACAACCAAAGAACAAGGAACCGGTCTCGGGCTTGTCGTCGTTATGAGCATCATCAAAATGATGAACGGGAAAATCTCCTTCAGTAGTAGGATAAACCAGGGCACACAATGCTCGATCCTTTTTCAGCAAAAATAACAACCAAGTCCATCCATTTAACAAGGATGATGATCTATGTTATTCTGTTAAGACAAGCGATCATCATGACTCGTGAAGGAGGGCTTTGCCATGAGTTCGGATTTCATTCAGATTAAATCGCTAGACGGCGACTTGAAAATGTCTCATAAGAAAAAGGATTATGGTTTGACCATCACGACCAAAGAACTGATTCTTCATAAGCCTCATATTAATTATTATTTTAAACTGGAGAACATCATCAGTATTGTTCCCTATGAGAATGCTTCACTCAAAGCCATGTCTTTCGTAAATGCCCGATCGGGTAACCAAGAGACCACCCATTTATCTTCGGGTTCCGATCACTTCCGTATTTATGTTCAAGGAGCAACCGTCCATAACAGAAGCGGATTGTTTGAACTTGGCCCTATTAATATTGTTATTCCAATTTATCCAGTCATGCTTGACGCTATCTCAGAATGCCTCACGCGTACAGGGCTAATCTCTTTATAAACAATAGAAAAAAGGCGTGTCAAATTGACAATCAATTTGCACGCCTTTTTTCGTTAATTCAATATCATTCGGGCTACCTCTGCCAAGTCTTCAATATCTACTTTCCCGTCACCGTTAATATCTGCCTTTCTGTATTCACTCCAATTTGGATCATTGGAAGTTTTTCCATAGGCAGCAGCCACGATGCCTAGATCACCAATCGCAACGTGTCCATCGTTGTTAACATCACTAGGATGAGTTGTATTGACCGAATCGATGAAGGCTAGAAACGCGATGTTAAGCTCTGCTGCTGCTTGATCGATCTGCTGTTGGGAAGCATTCGGATTGTTCAGAACCGATTTTGCTTTCTCGATCGCTGACAGCAATACAGCTTTGGATCCCAAAGGATATTGATTCACTTCGTTTCCTTCCACAGCGGCATCAAACTTAGCTTGCGCCGATGCTATAGCGGCGCTCAGCGCTGCTCGATCGCTTGCTTGAATGTCTACACGCATGAATACATTGCCGAGTGTGGTTTCCTCCCCTAGGCCATTGGAGATAACAACATTGGTTAACCCGATTACGGCTGGTTGAGAAGAAGATTTCGCCTTAAAGTGGAGCTTCAGCTGATCACCGTTGGCGTGAATGGCATTGTCAGCTCCTATACTTGCCAGCAGGATACGCACACGACCGGATGTTTCGTTTTTACCCGCGATGGTTAATCTTTGCCGAGCAAGCCCTGCATCAACAAACTCTACTTGTGTTGGATCGAATGTGACCGTGATGTCCTGCGCATAAATACTTTGTGTGACACTCAGATGGCTGAGACCGTACATGAGTTCGAAGGACTGTCCAGCTTGCACGCTGCTTGCTCCTTTTAACGTAGTCATCGGTTCCTCTGTCGACTGCTCATCGGAAGGCTTAAGCTGAGGAGTAATCGTCGGTCCCCACACTTCCATCGCATCAATACCGCTAGCTTGCGGTACAAAATGAACACGATCAATTGCAAGTTTACGCGGTTCAGTTGTACCAGCTTTGTAATGTGTATGGTACACCATGAATAATTCTGTACCATCTGGTGAAGAGATTAAGGAATGATGTCCCGCTCCCGGTACAATCGTGTTGGATTTCATAATCGGATTATACGTATATTTCGTCCATGGTCCCATCGGAGTCGGAGCGGTTGCATAACCAACGCCATAATCCGGGCTTTCGAAATGGTTGCCGGAATATGTCAAATAGTAGGTTCCATTATGCTTGATCATAAACGGTCCCTCGTTAATACTTGCAACCGGCTGCTGTTGACTGCGCTCCCAATCTTGGGTAGCTCGGAACACGAATTGTACAGTATCTTCCTTCATGCTTTTCATATCTTCACTCAGTTCGGCCATCCAAATTTCATTACCTTGATTGAACCTGACGAAGTAGATGTACTTTTTACCGTTATCGTCTGTGTAAATATGCGCATCGATCTCCGGCGTGTTCAGATGCATCGGCTGTTTGATGTCTTGGACGAACGGCCCTAAAGGAGAGCTGCTTGTGGCTACAGCCAGCCTTTCATTAACTACATAGTACATGTAGAAGGTCCCGTCCTTTTCCACGACCTCAGGTGCCCAGAAGCCGCTGGTCCCCCAAGAATCAGACTGCTTTAACGCCAATTCATCCTGCTCCGACCAATTGACCAGATCCGTTGAGGTGTATACTTTGAATCCCTTTGGCTTATTAGCCGCAGTTGAGGTATTCGTCCCATATAAATAATACTTGCCGTCATGCTGCAACACGAAGGGGTCAGCAATATTCGGCAACACGGAGTTGGTATACGTTGGCCCAGTTATTGATTCCTGGTACGAAGATACTTTGATGTTGTCAAATCTGGCATCTGCTTGCCATGTGCGCAGTCCGATTTTAGCCGTAGCCCGATGCGATGCATCCAACAAATCAAATTTCGGATACCCATTGACGTTAAGCGGATTGTCATTCACATAAACCTGAATGTGATCTTCATTCGCAACGACCTTAAGGTGGTACCACTCGTTTGCAAGGATTGGCATCTTCTTGGAAGCAAGTTCCTGCCAATTGCCTTTCGACATTTCTCCGAGTACGGCTGTTTGTGTGGAAGCATTAATGCCTAGATAATATCCGTCTAAGTGATCCGCGCCATTTGCAACGTTCGATGCTCTGAAAATCAACCCTGCTTCGTTGCCGCTCGTAATTTGCACATCGCCCTCGAATACGAAATCTGTAAAGCTTTTGCTGTTAAGCACAGCTTTATAGCCAGGTCCGCTGTTTACCGCATACTGTCCATTAGAGACGCTCCAATCACCTTCGTACGTAGACCATCCTTCAACCGTTGATCCGCTAAAATCGTTCATGTATAGGATCTCCGGTACAGGTTCGGAGTTCGGCACGGTTACTGCAGCTTGCGAGCGGAAGTCACCGCTTGTTGAGACCGCTTCAATGACCGCTCTGCCTGGCGATAATGCCGTTACTAATCCACTGCTGCTGACAGTAGCGATCTCCGGATTGCTCGATGTCCAAGTCACTTCTTCGCCGCTTGCTCCCATGTTGTGAAGCTGGGATGTCTTCCCTGATTCAAGGGTCAGCTTCTTCTGATCAAGATCAACCCCGCCCTGAATGGATCTGACAGCGAAATAATCAAATCGAGCATCAATCCGATTGTTTGTCGCAACAATATTGTTTGCGAATAATCCGATTTTGATATTTTTTAAATTCGCGGTGACAGGATTGGATGCCTGAATCCAGTCATATCCATCCCAATAATAGGTCGTATAGACATTCCCCATTTTCTTAATTTTGAGCGTCATGGTATCTCCGCCGGGGTGAGCCACTTCACTGCCTGGTTTCTTGTAACTGCCGCCAAGCTCATAAGCGGTTTCAATAATTTTCCCATTCGCATAGACATGAGCAAGCTTTACGAAATTATCTGCATCCTGCCAGACGAAGAGACCGCCCTGCTGATGATTTATGGCAATAGGTGCCGTAACTTTCGTAACGATTTCAAAATCGCCATTGGCCGGCACATCTCTCAGGAATACATTGTTTTGACTATTGTTATCCTGATAGACGTCCGTAGGCGTCGTATGAATAGTCATTGAACCCGGCGTTTGAGTCAAACTCCAATTACCTTTGCTTTCCTGGAATATCGACCATGCTGGGTCGAGCACCTCGCTATCAAAGGAATCAATCGTAAACTTCGATAAATCCGGTTCTCCAGGCGTTTGACGGACAGTAACGTTACATTCACTAAGGACTGCACCATTATCGGCACTTATAACTCGAATTGTTGCGGTACCCGCTTTCAGTCCCTTCACTGTCAGCATGGTGCTTCCTGTAGCTGTATCCTTACTGTCCTGCGTAACCGTCACCACATCAGGTGCCGTTGAAGTCACCACGACGTTCTTGTTCGATCCGATCAGCGGTCTGACAGATGCAGTTAAGGAAGCAGATTCTCCAGTACCCAACGTCATGGCTTGATTATCAAGTAGAATACTTTCTACAGGCGCTGAAACACCGCTCTTCTCCAGAGGCTCAAGAACGATGTAATCCAGTTGGGCAAAATTCAGTTTGCTGGTTAAACGGATCTTGTTAATCCCCGCTTGCAGACTAACATCCATAGATACTGGATTAAAACCCTTCCAGCCAAAGTTTTTATAAGTTAACGTCTGGCCAATACCGCCATTAACGGAAACCTCATGCTGCGCAGAAGCTCCTCCGGCAGTTCCATTGTCAGCTATGACAATGAGCGAATAATCTCCTGCTTCCTTGACATCAACCGTGAACTCTACATAATCTTTCCCAGGCTGATCCAAATGACCGACAACTTTATCCCCTGATGCATTATCAGAAGAAGTAAGGACCGCCGAGCCGCCGAGGAGTGCATGTTCAGCTTCATATTTATATCTGATTACATTCGGAGTGCCAGATGGCTCTTCCATGGAAGCGCCATAAGGGGCAGGAGTTCCGAAATTCGGAGTACCGTCTTCCTTCCATGTAAACTTTTGCGCCCGGACACTGCGATTTCCCCAACTTCCGCCAGAGAATTGATCGGCGTGATACACGAGCCAATCCTCTTTGCCGTCAGGTGAAGTGGTGAACGTGTTGTGACCAGGACCGTACGCTGTCGGCACTTTACTGAAGACAGGGCCAGACTTGCTCCAAGATGCAGGGTTCAATACATTCCCATCCGTATTGCTTAGCATGCCGAGTGTATAATCATCCGTCCAACTTCCGCTGGCGGAATATACGATAAATATTTTGCCGTCTTTTTTCAAGATCTCCGGCCCTTCGTTGATATACGGTGTACCGATACGCTCCCAGGGTTGATCTGGTGTAGAGATTTGAACTCTCGGGCCACTGATCGTCCAAGGATTGCTCATTGGAGCGATATAAATGCTCTGCTTCACATTGACATCGCCTTCCCAGCCTGACCATACGAAATATTTGGAATTATCTTCTTTGACAAGAACAGTTCCGTCAATAGCCCATTTGTTCGTGCTATCCGAGATTTTCCCTTTTAATGTATATGTCCCTTGCGGATCTTGGGAGTTACCTTCCAGTACATACATCCTGTGATTTTCGTTTGCACCATCATCTGCAGCAAAGTAGATGTACCATTTACCATCCAGATATTGTAGCTCTGGCGCCCACAGTTCTTTTGAATAGGGTTGACCGGTTGGAGGCGAATAGACTGTTACTCTCGGGACTGAGCCGATATCCTGCAATCTTTTTGCCTTCGAAATCGATATGGACGCATCTCTGTTAGACTTCACATAGTAATAATAACCATCTTTAAATACAATGCTCGGATCTGCCGAACCGCCGCTGCTGTTGGAAACAGGAACGATAGGATTTTTAAAATATGCACTGGCTTGAACCGTCACTTCAGCAGATGCCGTAGCTCCGCCGTCCTTAGCAGTTGCTGTAATTGTTGCAAAACCTGAGTTTATCCCCGTTACAACGCCATTGCTGTCCACTGTTGCTACATCAGGGTTGTTAGATAGCCAGGATACTTCCTGGTTACTTGCATCAACTGGTTTAAATTCAGGAATAAGGGTCTCCTTCTCGTCAACCTTTAATGAGATGGCACTCTGCTTCAGGGAGATGGACTCTACAGCCTTTTCGCCGAGTTCCGTTACCTTCAAATTGTCATAGGTCGCATTCGTCCAAAAGGACCTGACTCCAATAGCCCCCTGAGTAAACGTGGAATCTACAGCACTGAGTACGCGGTTGCCATCGATATAGATATCAATATTGCTTCCTTTGGCTTCCACCTTCATACGGTAGACTTTGTTTTGTTGAACGGCAAAAGGGCTGGAGGCCAGTTCTTTCCAATTGTTATCCATTTTACCCAGTTGAACGAGATTATTCGCTGTAATGCCCGCATAATAGCCTTGCAAATTATCTGCCCCGACGCTTGGGTTATTGACTCTGAAAATGAGTCCAGCATTATCCGAATTAATGCCATCTTTGAAGGCAATATCGGATTCATATACAAAATTGCTAAAAGTTGTTCCGTTTGCAACAGCCTTGAATCCAGCCCCCTTGTTGGTATGGTAGGCTCCATCTGAAGCATTCCAGGATCCCCCATATGTCGTCCACCCATCCGCATTGAGATCATTGAAATCATCTTGGAATAAGATTGATTCCTCTCCTGCGGCTACAACGGGTTCCATAGGGGCTGTGAATGTTAAAACCATGCTGGCAATCAAGGCAGAAGATACAATCTTTTGAAAATTGTTGGATATGCAATTTAACCTTTTTTTCAAGCTTCTTCCTCCAGTCACTACATATATTTCTTCCATCACAAGATACATTATGTAGCAAAAATTCGGAATTGTATTTGCGTTTTCCCGTCTTTTTGTTTGTTTTTACCATTTTTTCGAGTGAAACAACAAAAAAGGAGCCTCGCAGGTTTGCGGGCTCCGTTTTCTAAGTAATTCTGGCCTATCACACAAAAGTGGAGTACAAATCCATCTCACCTTTGTTTTTACTGCATTTATGTAAGTTGTTCCTTATCCATAATATACGTAAGTAAACTTGCGCAGCTCTCTTCAACCATTTCGAAAACTTCTTGGAAATTCCCCGTATAATACGGATCAGGCACATTTTTATCCTTCCGCCCGGGTGCAAAATCCAATAATTTGTGAATTGAAGCACGCTTCTCAGCATCTACTGGTTCAGGAGCGAACGCAGCTAGATTCTGGACATTACTCTCATCCATGGCGATGATGTATGTAAATTGCACGAAATCATCTGATTTTACCTGTCTAGCTTGCATGCCTTTGTAATCAATATGATTTTTATCTAAAATATCCCTTGTTCCTTGGTGCGGCGGATGACCGATATGCCAATCACCTGTGCCAGCTGAATCAATGGCAATGACATGTTCTAGTTCAGCCTGTTTCACCTGGTGACGAAAAACAGCCTCTGCCATGGGAGAACGACAAATATTTCCCAAACAAACGAATAAGACCTGGATCATACTTCACCAAATATGAGCTTTTTCTCACGCATCGTTAACGATCTAGCAGGGATGTCGAGCACAATTTTACCTTCTGCGATGCCCCAAATACGTGTTGCGAATCGCTCTGCTAATTCTACCTTATGCAGTGTAGCAATTACACTCATATTCCTATCTTTGCATAATGACTTCAAATCCTGAAGTATGTACTCCGTGGATTTCGGATCGAGTCCAGAAACAGGCTCATCAGCAACAAGCACTTTAGGTCCAAGGATTAAAGCTTTGGCGATTGCCACACGCTGCTGCTCACCACCGCTAAGCTGACCAACTTTCTTTTCCCCTTTATCAAGCAAGCCAACCTTTTCCAAATAATCCATGCTATCTACATGCTCATCCCTGGATGTCATGCCTGTAATAACTCGTAATGGCGCTTGAAACACTCTGCCCATCATCACATTTTTGACAGCGCTTTTATTTCGATTCAGCGCAGGTTTCTCTTCTAAGAAAGCGAAATCCTTGCCTAATTTAAAGCGCTCCCATGGCCCGGGTTTGGAGATATCATTGGAGTTATAAATTAACTGGCCGCTTGTCCACTTTTCTTGATGACTGATACAGCGCAGTAATGTTGTTTTGCCACTTCCGCTACTTCCAATGACAGCAATAAATTCGCCTTGATCCACTTGAAAGCTAACTTGAGAAAGCACTTGATTGTCTGGCGGATATACTTTACTTAGATTACGTACGGTAAGCATGACAATCTCTCCTTCATGTTTCCTATTGGTCCCTTTGGAAAAAATCGCCACTCACATCAAGCTAAGGCCTGAATAGAGGGCGATTCTCGCTAACCCACGGGAAGTCATCTTTCATCTTAGTCACAAGATGTCGGTGCTTCTGAAGTTCCTGCTTCTACATTGATTTTATCGGAAATCGTATCACGAATGACCGACATGACCAGCTGCAGTAAATAATTAATATCATCTTGAGTTTGTTTGAACTCACTTACAATTGGAATTCCATCTAATTCATCTTGCAGAACTTCAATTTCATTCTCAATCTTTTGAACCATTTTCTCGTTCTTAAATGTTTGGAAGGCCACAATTTCTTTTTGCTTCTTTTTAATGGAGCCAATTAGAACTTGAATATCCGGGTTTGTAGCAATTTGCTTCTCAGCCTTTTGGTAGAACTGAACTTCATTCGAAGTAGTCAACAAAGTAGCCAATTCTTTGGCTTTGTCCAAAATATCTTCGCGAACGATCATTTCCGTATTCGTAAATTCCTCAACTTTAAAAGCATGAGGCTGGTTATCATGTTGGTGATCACATTGGGACACTTTCATTCACACTCCTATCTATATTAACAAACGAATTATATGGATAATTTCAAGGGCTTCTGAACAATTTCACCCTTCAAAATCCATGTTTGCGCATGCGTTACTTGTACGTCGATCATTTGCCCGATTAGCTCTTTGGAGCCGGTAAAATGAATCAACTTATTCGTCCGTGTGCGTCCGGCAAGTACATCTGCGTTATTCTTACTTTCGCCTTCAACGAGTACTTCGACCGTTTGTCCCAGCAATTTCTCGTTACTCGCTTTACTGTGAGCATTCACAAGCTCATTCAAACGATACAAACGCTGTTTCTTCACTTCCATCGGAACATTATCTTCCATTCCAGCAGCAGGCGTACCTTCGCGCGGCGAATAAATGAATGTAAACGCGAAATCAAATCCTACTTCTTCGTATAAAGACATCGTTTCATCGAACTGCTCATCGGTCTCCCCAGGGAAACCAACGATAATATCCGTAGTTAGAACGACATCCGGCATCGTGGCTTTAATTTTGCGGGCAAGCTGCAAATAATGCTCTCTGGAATACTTTCTGCTCATCCGTTTCAGTACTTCGGTATTCCCCGCTTGAACTGGCAGATGAATATGTTCGACTAGATTGCCGCGTTTGCCTAAAACTTCAATCAAGTCGTCATCAAAATCCCTTGGATGCGAGGTTGTAAATCGAATCCTCGGAACGTCAATTTTACGAATGTCATCCATCAGATTAGCGAAGGAGTAAGTAATATCTTCAAAGTCTTTGCCATAAGCATTGACGTTTTGTCCAAGCAGCGTAATTTCTTGAAATCCTTGACGTGCTAGATCTCTTACTTCAGCAAGTACATCCTGCGGTCTGCGGCTTCTCTCTTTGCCGCGCGTATATGGGACGATGCAGTATGTACAGAATTTGTCGCAGCCGAACATGATGTTGACCCAAGCACGGATTCCTTCCCGCTTCTTCGGTAAATTCTCAACAATGTCGCCTTCTTTGGACCACACTTCAACAACCATTTCTTTGTTATAGAATGCATCCTTCAATAGGCCAGGCAAACGATGAATGTTGTGTGTTCCAAAAATCAAATCAACAAAGGCATGCTTCTGCATAATCCGATTTACAACAGCTTCTTCTTGCGACATACAACCACAAACACCAAGAACAAGTCCTGGCTTCTGTGCTTTGAGAGCCTTCAAGTGTCCAAGTTCACCGAACACTTTATCCTCCGCATTTTCACGGATCGCACAAGTATTCAACAGAATGACATCTGCTTGGTACTTGTCTTCCGTCGTCTGATAACCCATTTGTTCAAGCAAGCCCCTCATTACTTCTGTATCATGCTCATTCATCTGACATCCGTAAGTGCGAATCAAATAATATTTATCTTTGCCGAACTCCTGCATGTCCTCAGGGATATGGAAATCATAGTGAACGGCGATTTCTTCTTTTCCGCGCTTCTTAGCATCTGACAGTGAAGGAGGCTGAAAATATTGAGAATAATCCTTATCGGATTTCACTTGGTTAGCCACTTTCGTTCCTCCTACGAGTTTGCGTTGGTAAAACTTACGTAATTCACAAATAATTACGCAACTTTTATTATAACATTACATGCCTATTTAGTACAAAAGGAAATTGGTATAACAGTGAAAACAGCTCTCTTTGAACTAGTCAAGAATTTCTGCTATATCCCCTGTTTTTACACCCGCTGCATTCCCCTCATCCGTGTCTATATGCATGTCCAAAGCAAATTGTTCGGATACACGAGCAATTACATTTTCAAAAATCAACGGTCTTTCGCCATTTACCTTGACGCGCAGCAATTGTTTATCTTGAATGCCCCATTTATCTGCGTCTGACGTGTGAAAATGGATATGTCTAGCTGCTACAATTACACCTTGATCAAGCTCTACTTCCCCTACTGGACCAACTACCAGGAGACCAGGTGTCTGGTCGATATGGCCTGATTCACGTACCGGCGGGTTAATACCTAATGAAAAAGCATCCGTACGTGAAATTTCAATTTGGGTAAATGGACGTGCTGGACCGAGAATTCTCACTTTTTCCATCTTGTTTTTAGGCCCAACTATCGACACTGTTTCCTGGGCTGCAAATTGCCCAGGCTGTGAGAGCTCTTTAAACTCTTTCAGTTCATACCCTTCTCCGAACAAAATGGCAATATGCGCCTCAGATAGGTGAATATGTCTAGCTGATACTCCAACGGGAACTGTTTTCATGCGATATCATCCTTTGAATTAGTATAGTTGTCAGTATTGCCGCTCAGCAAAAAGGGCATACGGATTATCTCCATATGCCCTCAAGGTCAACCCATTATTTGAATTCAGTGAGCATTTTGTTGAAGTCTGCTTCTGAAAGTTGAAGATCTTGTTTCGATAGTCCTTCTTTAGCGAAACTAGGGATTGAATTTTCATAGCTCTTTTTATCTTTGTTTTGGTAAATGATACCTGTCAACATGGAGTTTGTTTCCATGATTTTGGTCATTGCCATTACGCGATTTGTGTAGTCATAATCAGGAATTTCATCCAAATCAACAATGTTCTCTTTGAACCAATCATACGTGTTAACTTTATTGAAAGTTACGCATGGGCTGAAAACGTTGATTAAGGAGAACCCTTTGTGGTTCAAACCAGCTTCGATTACAGCTGTTAACTGTTTCAAGTTACTGGAGAAAGATTGAGCTACGAATGTTGCACCAGCGGCCATAGCTACTTCTAACGGAGAAATAGCAGACTCGATTGTACCAAGCGGTGTACTTTTCGTTTTGAAACCTTCAGCACTACGTGGAGATGCTTGACCTTTTGTCAAACCGTAGATTTGGTTATCCATAACGATATAAGTAACATCGATGTTACGACGAATCGCGTGTACCGTGTGTCCCATACCGATTGCGAAGCCGTCTCCGTCACCACCGGAAGCAATAACTGTAAGGTCGCGGTTAGCCATTTTCACACCTTGTGCGATTGGTAAAGATCTACCATGAATACCGTGGAAACCATAAGCATTGATGTAACCGGAGATACGTCCGGAACAACCGATACCGGATACGATTGCTAAGCCTTCAGGCTCTAAACCAACATTAGCCGCTGCACGTTGAATAGCTGCTTGTACGGAGAAGTCTCCGCATCCTGGACACCAGTTTGGCTTTACATTGTTACGAAAGTCTTTTAATGTTGCCATGCTAAAGTCAACTCCTTACATTTTTGTTCGATTTCTGCTGGAAGGAACGGATTACCGTTGTACTTCAGAACGTTTTTGATTTTATCTGCATGACCAACATGCAGTTTAATTTGATCAGCTAATTGACCAGTAGCGTTGTTTTCAACGACGATAACTGTTTTTGCTTTCTCAACAAGCGGTCTCAGCTGTTCAGCTGGGAACGGATGAATCAAGCGTACAGTCGCGTGATTTGTTTTGATGCCTTCTAGTTCAACGCGGCGTCTTGCTTCATCAATCGTACCGCCAGTGGATCCCATACCGATAATTAAAAGATCTGGGTTCTCATGAGGAGCATCAGCTTTGATTGCATCTGTTACTTGAATGTGTTTCAACTTCTCAAGACGTTTATCCATCATTCTTTGACGATTCTCTGTGCTCTCTGAAGGACGACCTGTTTGATCATGCTCTACCCCAGTTACATGGTGAAGACCATGTTTAACGCCTGGGATGACACGTGGAGAAACGCCATTCTCTGTGAACTCATAACGTTTGAACAACTGATTTGCTTCTAGCTCAGGAGCTTCTGTTACCAGAGCACCGCGATCGATGACGATACGGTTGTAGTCCAGCATTTCAGCGGATTGTTTACCCAAGGAAAGCTGAAGATCAGTCATCAGAATAACTGGGCATTGGTATTTCTCAGCCAAGTTGAAAGCTTCAATTGTATCGTAGAAGCACTCTTCAATCGTGCTTGGGGACAATACGATTTTCGGGATCTCACCGTGCGTACCATATACCATTGCATTCAAATCGGATTGTTCTTGTTTCGTTGGAAGACCTGTACTTGGTCCGCCGCGTTGTGTATCAACGATAACAACCGGAGTTTCCGTCATACCAGCCAAACCAATTGCTTCCATCATCAAGGACAGACCAGGACCAGCAGAAGCTGTCAGTGCACGCGCACCAGCATAGTTAGCGCCGATTGCCATTGTGCAAGCTGCGATCTCATCTTCTGTTTGGATAACTGTACCACCGAATTTAGGAAGTGCTTTAATCAAGTATTCCATTACCTCGGAAGCAGGTGTAATCGGATATGCAGGCATGAAACGGCAGCCAGCAGCAACAGCTCCCAGAGCGATTGCATCGTTACCTATCATGAACAATTTTTGCATGCCGTCAGCCGGCTCTAATTGGAAGTCAGCGATTGGGCCACCAGCCAATTCAAGTACGGATTCAGCACCTTTGCGAACAGCCTCGATGTTTTTCTCAACGACAGCTGCACCTTTACGACCGAACTCTTCTTCAACAGCTTTATTAAACACATCAAGCGGCAAACCGAGCAATGCCCAAGAGGCTCCTGATGCGGCCATGTTCTTAAATAGGGATGTTCCTAGTTCTTCTGCAATTGCAGTAATGGGAACTGGAAACAGACGTGCTTTAATTCCTTCAGGTAAAACAGGGTTAAATTTGGCATCTGCAACGATTACACCATTGTCACGAAGCTCGTGAGCGTTGAAATCGATACTTTCCTGGTCAAATGCAACCAGAATATCCAAATCATCTGAAATTGCGCGAATCGGCTTGGTGCTGATGCGAATCTTGTTATTTGTATGTCCCCCCTTAATCCGTGAAGAGAAATGACGGTACCCATACAAATAGTAACCGAGACGGTTCAATGCAGTAGAGAAGATACGGTCAGTACTTTCGACCCCTTCACCCTGTTGACCTCCGATTTTCCAAGATAACTGACTAATCACCGTACGTCCACTCCTTTTGATTGTAGCTGCTCGAAGACATTAAAAGCTCAATTGTTTAGTAAAATAGATAATGCAATAAAAAAAATCTTTCACTTGTCAACCAAATTCTATGCCTTTATGAAGCAAAATGCAAGGGGTACCAACGATTCTAAAAGATAGAGTTTTTAGATCGAATCCATATCAATATTAGATCGATTTTCAATTTTCATTTCGGAAGGTTCGCGAGCATGAAATTGCGCCAATTTCCAAACAAAAATGCCTCTACTTGTGTTTCCTTATAGTTTTTGCATAGCGCCTCTATTAAATTTTCGTATTGACCCGCATGCCTTAACCCTTTGATCCACTGCTCAATGCCATCAAAATCCGATCCGAAACCAATTTGTCTCTCTCCCCCCAACGAGCAGACGTGATCAATATGATTAAGCAAACCAGCGATAGGAACAGCCAGATTCATACTATCAACGAAATAGGGAACAAACGTAAGGCCAATTTGTCCCTGACATTGAATGATAGCTTTGATTTGATCGTCTGATAAATTTCTTGGATGGGGACAAATTTTCTGAGCATTGGAGTGGGAAGCAATAAAAGGTTTGCTATAAACCTCAACCATTTCCCAAAATGCTGCAGTCGATAAGTGTGACACATCTGCTATTATACCCATTGTTTCTAATTCTCTTAACATGAGTTTGCCTTTTCTTGTGAAACCGCCTTTTCTTGGCTCCATGACGCCGTCTGCGGCCCAATTCGCGTAGTTCCAAGTTATTCCTACACTTCGTACACCTAGGTGATATAGAATTCTTAGATGGGTCAAGTTGCCCGATAAAGCGTCCACACCTTCAAGTGTCAGAATTGCGCCAATTTGATCTCCAGCTTCTACTTCGTACCAGTCCCTCACATTTTGAATAAACCGCATGCCTGAATGACTTACAATTTTCCGCTGAAAAATATCAACCATCTGCAAAATATGATCAAATGTAGGTTGCTGAATAGAGTCTGATAAATAAATGGCAAAACACTGCACCTTAACGCCCGCTTGCTTTAATCTCGGATAACTGACATCCAGTTCCTGATCTTCCTTGCCAAATTCGAGCTTTGGATTCACATACAGTTTCGTTAACGCATCGCAATGACCATCCATGATCTTCATCCATGCAGCCTCCTTATCTGTCGCTAAACAAGACAAAAACCTCTTATCAGAGGTTTTGGGGTAGAATAAAAAACCTGTCTACAAGGTAAACAGGCTACGTGGGTTAATATGTATGGTTCCGTTCATTACCTCGGCTCAACGATTAATTTAATGGCCGTCCGATCTTCCCCGTCAATCACGATATCTGTGAAGGCTGGTACACAAATTAAGTCAACTCCGCTGGGCGCCACAAATCCTCTTGCGATCGCTACTGCTTTGATGGCTTGGTTCAAGGCGCCTGCACCGATAGCTTGGAGCTCAGCTGCCCCGCGCTCACGCAACACACCTGCCAAAGCACCTGCAACGGAGTTTGGGTTGGATTTTGCTGAAACTTTTAATACATCCATGAATAGTACCTCCTCGGGAATGATGGATAGTTCCATTAATCATCATATTCTCGAGGTAGCACAAACATGACTTTCTATTTCATCTAAATTCTCTAAATTTTCTGAAATAACAATTAATCCATGAAAACTTGATCCTCATCGTAACGGATAAGCTGTATGGCTTTCGCTTGGCCTGTTTGATCATTCAATTCTATAACAACAGCATGGAAGTGCCATTTCCCTTCGTCTGTAACGAATCTTACTGGCAGCTGCGTTTTGAATTTCTGAAGCACCGCATTTCGTTCCACACCTAGAATGCCATCACGCGGGCCAACCATCCCTACATCTGTCACATAAGCTGTACCTTGCGGCAATACGCGGTTATCATTCGTTTGCACATGGGTATGCGTGCCGACGACAGCTGATACTTTCCCGTCCAAATGCCAACCCATCGCAATTTTCTCAGAAGTCGCTTCAGCATGAAAATCTACAAATATAAATTTGTGCTTTTTCTTATCTGCTTCAAGGATCTCATCGACTTTGCGGAACGGACAATCAATAGGCGGCAAGAACGTGCGCCCTTGTAAATTGATGATCAGCAGCTCCTGATCTTTCACTTTTATGACCGTATGTCCCCTGCCTGGCGTACCAGGTGGAAAGTTGGCTGGACGAACCATTTTCTCGTCCCGATCAATAAAATCGAAGATTTCTTTTTGATCCCATGTATGATTGCCCATTGTAAGGGCCTGAATGCCCATCTCGTAGATTTCTTTCGCTATTGCTGAGGTAATCCCCTTCCCCGCTGCGGCGTTCTCTCCGTTGGCAATGAACACGGCATGAGGGTGCGCTTGTTTTAATCGAGGCATGACATTTTTAAGTGCTTTACGTCCAACAGATCCAACAATATCTCCAATAAATACAATTTTCATAACAAATTTATAGCTCCTTTATTAACGTAGATGCGCGGAGGGTTAGGATACAACCTATTGATCCGCCTATAAAATAAGGAAAAGTGGCTGTATCAGCCACTTTTCGCATTGGTTACTCTTATTTAGCGTATTCAACAGCTCGTGTTTCACGAATGACCGTAACCTTAATATGTCCTGGATAATCGAGTTCACCCTCGATTTTCTTGGTAATATCGCGGGCTAGGCGGAACGCTTCGGTATCATCCACTTTCTCAGGTTGAACCATAACACGTACTTCACGGCCGGCTTGAATGGCGTATGATTTCTCAACACCTTCAAAAGATTCCGAGATTTCTTCGAGTTTCTCTAGACGCTTAATATATGTTTCGAGCGTTTCCCTGCGTGCTCCAGGTCTCGCCGCGGATAAGGCATCTGCTGCTCCGACTAACATCGCTATAACTGACGTTGCTTCTACATCGCCATGATGTGAAGCAATACTGTTAATAACGACTGGATGCTCCTTGTACTTCTTACCAATCTCAACACCGATTTCGACATGAGATCCTTCAACCTCGTGGTCAAGCGCCTTACCGATGTCATGAAGCAGCCCGGCACGTTTCGCCAAAGTTACGTCTACCCCGAGCTCCCCGGCCATCAGACCAGCCAGATAAGCTACTTCCATGGAATGCTTCAACACGTTTTGACCATAACTTGTTCTAAATTTCAGTCGACCTAAAATTTTGATCAAGTCAGGATGCAATCCGTGAACTCCAACTTCAAACGTGGCTTGCTCCCCATATTCGCGGATACGTTCATCCACTTCTTTACGGGATTTCTCAACCATCTCTTCAATACGTGCTGGATGAATACGACCATCGGCAACAAGCTTCTCTAGGGATGTACGAGCAATTTCGCGACGAATTGGATCAAATCCAGATAAAATAACTGCTTCTGGCGTGTCATCAATAATAAGGTCAATACCCGTTAATGTTTCCAGTGCACGGATATTACGTCCCTCACGACCGATAATCCGGCCTTTCATTTCTTCATTTGGCAATGAAACAACTGAAACTGTCGTTTCAGCAACATGATCTGCGGCACAACGTTGAATGGCGAGCGTGATGATTTCACGGGCTTTCTTATCGCCGTCTTCTTTGGCCTGTTGTTCGATTTCTTTAATAAGCTGTGCAGTTTCGTGTCGTACTTCCTGCTCCACATTGGTAAGAATAATACTTTTCGCTTCTTCCATTGTAAGTCCTGAGATACGCTCTAACTCCGAAACCTGGCTTTTATAAAGCTGATCAATTTGATTTTGTGTATCCTCGATCCGCTTCTCTTTGTTGGCAACTTGCTCTTCTTTACGCTCGAGAGATTCTAATTTTTTATCCAGCGATTCCTCTTTTTGCAACAATCGTCTTTCTTGTCGTTGAATTTCATTCCGACGCTCACGAATGTCTTTTTCAGCTTCGGACCTAAGTTTGTGTACTTCGTCCTTCGCTTCCAGAACCGTTTCCTTTTTCAGTGCTTCGGCTTCTTTCTTAGCAGCTTCTCTAATCTGCTCAGCGGCTGTTTCAGCACTGGAAATTTTCGCTTCTGCAAGAGATTTACGGATAAAATAACCAATCCCTAAGCATGCAGCTCCAACAATGAGAATGATCGCGATCCAGATGAAAGTCATCTTGTTCACCTCCTCGTTGGTTTCTCCAAGGTGTTAGCCTGGGATTCCGTTCGGTTTTTTAATCCGATTTTTAATTGTTTGACTAGTCATACATACCCCAAAATAAAAAGAGTATGGCTTTTAAATGAATGCGCACTGTGCGTTAGAGGCACTATAGTGCTAATAATCCATAATCAACAGTGTAAAAATTGGCGGTTTTTACATCTGTCCTCTCAAAATCAATGAAATAAGTATGATTTTGAATACATTATGAAAATATACACTGTTATTTTATCTTTTGTCGAAGAAGCTTGTCAAGCGATAGTCCACGAGAAGATCATCTTGCCCAACTCCTTACTCCTTTATTCCTTAATGATATTAACGAATTACAGTCAATATTTAACAATATTAATCATCGAAAGAATCCTCAAGAATCTCAAAGTCTTCATCTCTCGACCCGCTGCTTAGCTGTCCTAATACCTTAGTCACTACAGCTCCTGTGAAACCTCTACGCATTAGAAATGCGGCCGTCTTTCTTTTCTTGTCAAAAGTTTCGCCTGAAGTTTGCTTCCATTTCGTTTGAGCAATTTTCATAGCTCCAGCAATTTCATCCTCAGGATTGATGTTCTCCATGGCATGTTTAACGAACTCTTTGTCGATGCCTTTTTGCTGTAGCTCTTGACGAACGAGGTTACGACCTTTCTTTTGAGAAATGATCCGACTGTCCGTCCACATTTTGGCAAATTCTTCATCATTAAGGTAATTTTGCGAAGCTAATTTATCAATTACCCAGTCAATAATGGATGGTTCATAACCTGATTCTTTGAGCTTGCGTTTCAATTCACTCGATGAATGCGGTCGCCGGCCAATAACGCGTATAGCCTTTATATAGGCATTATTCTGTTCTTCATCTTGAATAATCTTCTCTAACTCTTGTAAGTGTACGCTCTCTCCTTTGACTAACCGATGTTTAATTAGAATGTCTTCATGTACTGAAAAAGCGTACTCTTCATTCAAAAATATATTATAGCGGTGCTTCCCCCGCTTCTGCTTCTCTACTAATGTGATAATGGAAATCTGTTGCTCTTCCTGTTCCTGCTCCAAGCTTTCCAGCCCCTTTCATGCACGAAAGCACCCTAACCTAAGGGTTAAGGTGCTTTCACGATATGATATATTCGAATCTTACTCGAAAGCCGCTTCTAATTCATCGTCTTCCTCGTCGTCAAGATTTGGTCCAACAGCAACAATCAAATTACTGTTCCCACGGATTCTTTGTTCGATCGTTTCCGCAATGGCTTTGTTATCTTTCAAGAATTGCTTGGCATTTTCACGACCTTGGCCTAAGCGCTCGCCTTCATAGGAATACCAAGCTCCGCTTTTGTTCACGATATCCATCTCTGTCCCGATATCAATGATACTGCCTTCGCGTGAAATTCCCTCACCGTACATAATATCCACTTCCGCCTGTTTGAACGGAGGCGCTACTTTATTCTTAACAACCTTAATTCTCGTACGGTTACCAACCATGTCATTACCTTGCTTGATAGTTTCTATACGACGAACATCGAGTCGAACAGAGGAATAGAACTTCAGTGCACGGCCACCAGGAGTTGTCTCCGGGTTTCCAAACATGACGCCGACTTTCTCACGCAATTGGTTGATGAAAATCGCAATAACCTTCGATTTATTGATCGCACCTGAAAGCTTACGAAGTGCTTGAGACATCAAACGTGCTTGTAGACCCACGTGAGAATCTCCCATCTCGCCTTCGATTTCCGCTTTAGGTACTAATGCCGCTACAGAGTCAATAACGATAATATCTACTGCGCCGCTTCTTACAAGCGCTTCAGCGATCTCAAGTGCTTGCTCACCTGTATCTGGTTGAGAAAGCAACAGCTCATCTATGTTAATGCCCAGCTTACTTGCATAAGAAGGATCCAAGGCGTGCTCTGCATCGATAAATGCAGCTTGTCCGCCAACCTTTTGAACTTCAGCGATAGCATGTAAAGCTACTGTTGTTTTACCTGAGGATTCAGGTCCGTATACTTCAATAATTCTTCCACGTGGGAATCCACCTATTCCAAGAGCAATATCAAGGGCTAACGCTCCGCTTGAAATCGTTTCAACTTGCATATGCGTTGATTCTCCAAGCTTCATGATGGAGCCTTTACCGAACTGTTTCTCAATTTGTCGTAATGCATTATCAAGTGCTGCGCGACGGTCTGTCAAAACACTCACTTCCTTCTATCATTATAGGTATATGATAACTTGTTTCGGGGTGTTTGCCAAGTACTTTTTCGAACATACATTCGACTTTTTCGCGAACAAACAAAAAACCGCAACAAAGTTATCGCTTTGTTACGGTTCTTCCGTTAACACTTCTTTCATTATATGCGAACTCTAGCTTTCTTTCAACTGTTTCCAAAGATGGTAGAGTGCGCTCTTCGCGGATCTATGTTTAATCGATTCCCGGTTACCGGAAAGCTGCAGCGTAATGACTTGGGTTTCTGCGTTTTTTTGCGCAAAGCCGATATAAACAAGCCCAACAGGCTTCCCTTCAGACGTGCCAGGACCCGCTACGCCAGTAACGGAGATGCCGAAATCACTTCCAGTTGTCGTCAGCAAGTTTTCCGCTAAAATAACCGCTGTCTCGCTGCTAACAGCACCTGGAGCATCTTCGCCTTCCAGTACCTCCATCGGAACACCGAGAAGCTTGTGTTTCAGCGCATTGGAATAACAGATAATTCCGCCTAGAAAGGAGTTCGAACTCCCTGGGATTGAAGTTATTAAATCGCTGAGCAAACCACCTGTACAGCTCTCAGCTACAGCAAGTGATAACTTGCGTTCATCCAGCATTTTCACAACAATTGTTTCAATCGGAACGTCTTGATCCGCATAAATATGCTGAGCTAAACGGCTTCTAATTTCTTGCTCAGTCGCAAATAATTTGCGTTCGCCCTCTTCTGCGGAATGTGCACGAGTCGTTAAACGAATCGTCACTTCGCCTTCTTTGGCATATGGAGCTATGGTTGGGTCCGATTGAGCTTGAATCAAGTCAATTAATTGATGCTCTAAATTAGATTCACCGATGCCGGCAAACTTGAGCATTTTGGAATACAGCGGAACTTCATCTTTCATAATTGTGTGCAGCCAAGGAACCGCATATTTGGTAAACATGGGCTTCATTTCTTTTGGCGGTCCAGGCAGAAGGATGAAATGAGTTCCTTCAAACGTGAATGCTACGCCTACTGCTAGCCCTGTTTCGTTATGTAAGGGATCGCTGCCCTCGAGCATTAACGCTTGGCGCCTGTTGCTTTCTACCATATGTATCCCGCGAGATTGAAACATTTGTGTAATCGCGTTCATCGACGGCTCATGAATGATCAACTGACGGCCTACATACGCCGCTAGGACATCTTTGGTTAGGTCGTCCTGCGTAGGACCCAGTCCGCCTGTACAAATGACGACGTCGGCTCTGGAGGCGGCTAACTTGAGGCTTTCCAACAGTCTCTGTTCATTATCGCCAACTACTGTCTGGAAATAAATGTCCACGCCAATCGCGGCGCACTCTCTGGAAAGAAATTGAGCGTTCGTATTTACAATTTGTCCAAGCAAGAGCTCTGTTCCAACAGCAACGATTTCTGCTTTCATCCAATCATCCTCCTAGAATAGAAAAAAACCAATAGGTTGCCCTATTGTGTCTTTTCTGAAAAGTCTATGACATGTTTATTTTTCACAAAATACTCGATTCCTGAGTAGACCGTAATGATGGCCGCTGCCCAACTTGCTATTACATCAAAAGGGAAGTCCACAAACGTAAACGGAAAATTATTGATAAGTAGCGCTATGATGGCTGTAATCTGAGCTGCCGTCTTTGCTTTTCCCCACTTACTAGCCGCCATCACAGTGCCCTCCAGCAGAGCAATTTGGCGAAGACCTGTTACAGCCCATTCTCTACTGATTATGACTATGACAATCCAAGCATCTACTTTATCCATTTCCACTAGTGAAACGAGCACAGCCGTAACAAGCAGCTTATCCGCCAGGGGATCAAGCAGCTTGCCTAAATTGGTTACTAAATTGCGTTTTCGTGCAATATAACCATCTAAACTATCTGTACTCGCTGCAATAATGAAAATCAATGCAGCAATAATTTGATTATACGTAATGCTAAACTCCTCTATCCGTATATGAGGGAATTTTACCTTAATCAACAGGAAAAACATGATGATTGGTACTAGTAAAATCCTCGCCACGGTGATGCGGTTGGCCAGGTTCATGCAATTACCTCCCCAGATAAGTCAAACTCATAAGAGTGGGTAATGCGAACTTTGGCGAGTTCACCGATCGTAAGCTTACCATTCGATACGAATACTTCTCCATCAATCTCTGGAGCATCAAATTGAGAACGACCAATATACACATCACTTCTACCATCGTACCGTTCAATCAACACATCGATTTCTTGACCGATACGGCGTCCGCCGCGGATATTTGAAATTTCTCTTTGGATTTCCATGATCGCATTCGCACGATACTCTTTCACTTCATCAGGCACTTGATTCGGTAAACGTGCTGCTGGTGTATCATCTTCTTTGGAATATGCAAAAACACCTAGACGATCGAACTGAACATCACGAACAAATTGCTTCAAGTTCTCGAAATCTTCTTCAGTTTCTCCCGGGAAACCTACAATAAGCGAGGTCCGAAGCGCAACATCCGGGATCGATTCACGAATTTTACGAACCAACTCACGAGTATCTTTTTGACGGCCAGGTCTACGCATACGTTTAAGAATGGAATCTTCGCTGTGTTGTAGTGGCATATCAATGTATTTACATACTTTCGGGTTCGTCGCCATAACTTCAATTAACTCGTCACTAAAGAAGCCAGGGTAAGCATAGTGCAGGCGAACCCACTCAATGCCTTCTACTTCGCTTACTTTATTCAAAAGTGTAGGGAGCATGAAGCTATCATATAAATCCGTGCCATAATTCGTAGAATCCTGAGCAATTAAACTAATCTCTTTCACGCCTTGTGAAGCCAGGTTAGCTACTTCCGAAACAATGGAATCCATGCTTCTGCTCTTGAAATTGCCGCGCATGATCGGAATACTGCAGAATGTACAGGCATTATCGCAGCCCTCGGCAATTTTTACGTACGCTGTATATCTAGGCGTAGTAACAAGCCTCGGCAGGTCCGCATCATAGTTAAATACCGGATTCCCAACAAGAACCGGTCTTTTCCCGCGCAGAGCTTCGTCAACGATATGATTGATTTTATCAAAATCTCCCGTTCCCACGATCCCGTCAATCTCTGGCATCTCGTCGAGCAATTGCTTTTTGTAACGCTGTGTTAAGCAACCTGATACGATAAGCGCTTTGAGATTTGCTGTTTCTTTCAGTTCTGCCATATCCAAAATTGTATTAACGGATTCTTCTTTCGCTGCATCAATGAACCCGCAAGTGTTCACGATAATGACAGTGGCATCTTCCTTGTTATCTACAAGCTGAAAACCACGCCCATGTATTAATCCAGCCATAATCTCGGAATCGACCATATTCTTCTCGCATCCGAGGGTAACTACTTTAACCTTTTCTGTCATGAAAGAAACAACCTCCAATAGTCCTAAAAACACTCCATACAAGTATAATACAAGCCCTATAGGGTGTCAAAATGTAAAAACCCCCTTGCTACAGGGGGGCTTCTCTTTCAATAACATAGTATGTATGCCTATTTTAAATTTACAAATTGTAAGTCAAGAGGAATATCCGCCTTGCGCAGCAGAGCGATAACTGCCTGCAAATCATCGCGACTCTTGCCCGTTACCCGAATTTGATCTCCTTGTACTTGCGTTTTCACCTTAAGCTTAGAATCACGAATCAGGATGTTGATTTTTTTCGAATTCTCTTGATCCACACCTTGTTTCATGCTGATTTTCTGTCTTACAGTTGAGCTGGCAGCAGGTTCAACCTTGCTGTAATCGAGATTTTTGATCGAGATCCCGCGTTTCGTCATTTTGGCATGTAGAATATCAAGGACATTCTGAAGCTTAAACTCGTCATCTGAAGTAACGACTAATTGATCCTTATCTAACTTAATGCTGCTTTTGCTGCCTTTAAAATCAAAGCGGGTTGCAATCTCTTTTTCCGCCTGCTGAATCGCGTTATTTAGCTCCTGCATATCCACCTTGGATACAATATCAAACGAACTTTCTGAACTCATCTTAGACCAAACACCCTTTCCATCAAATTACAATAGCATTATAGCAAGAAGTTTTATAAAAAGAAACATCCCGCAGCCCCACGGCCTAGGATGTCTCTTGAGGAAATTATTTCATTACCCGGGAAAGCGCAGGAACTGCCAAAATGCTAGTTTTTTTGCAAATTCAGCTGTACACGCTTTGGATTAGGCGTATCACCAACTGGAACCACGGTGCCATTCACAGTAAGCTCTAGGGCACTTGCTGCCCCTACATTCAGATAGGCGGAACTTGTCAAATCGAAGACGTCCGTATCGCCTGCTTTGTAAAGCTTTTGTCTTAACATGTCCTTGCCGCCCCCATCTGTAAGAGCATCAACTCGAATCCAGCAGGAACCGTTTATTTTCATCTGAATGTTCAAATTTGCAGTACCAGTAATTATGTAGTTATCTACACCTTTTTCATTGCTGCTAAATTTAACCTGTACCGCTGGTGGCGTTGGTGTTGGTGCTGGTGTTGGGGTCGGAAGAGGTTCCACTTTACCTTCACTGGAGGCATTCGTTGAAGTTGTCGGAGTCGTTCCTGCCCCGGGATTCGTGGTATCCGTAATTCTCGGAGACTGCGTTTGAGCAGGCTTTTCCTCTGCCGGTGTTCCCTTGTAATTCTTATATGTATAATAGTACACAATTCCGAAAATGAGCAAAATAAAACAAATAAACATGACGCTTGAAGCCCAGCGGCTCATTTTCTCCGTATTACGAACACTTGTTCGATTCTTACGAATTGTTTCTACTACCGGTTTTTCCACGACTGGAGAAGGATTCGTTGTCTGGTACATATTCAGCACTTCAGTTGGATCAAGCCCTACCGCTTCTGCATAGCTTTTGATAAAAGCTCGTACATAAAAGCTTCCTGGCAACACTTTATAGTTTCCTTCTTCAATGGCTTCAAGGTAACGTTTACGAATTTTCGTAACTTCTTGCAAATCGTCAAGCGAAATCTTTCTTTCCAATCGTGTCTTGCGTAAAATGTATCCAAGATCAGACATAATGGTCACCTCCTCACGGGAATCTTATTAGTTAATGACGTTACAAACCTTAAAATGGTTCGGACGTGTACGTAAATGAGTCGTAATTGATTTCCTCATCGGGGCTGTTACGAAGCTCAATAATATAATCAAAGTGATTATAAGTGTATTCCGATTCGCGAATAAATATATCCGGATGCTCGATTACCTTAGTCGAAGGCATCGCCATAATATCCTGTAAGAGGCTATGATGCTTCTCATTCGAACGAATCGTGGAGACGATTCCGTCAATAATGAACACATTATTAGGGGTCATCTCATCTTCAGATAATTGGCTGCGAACCGTTTGTCTAAGTAATGTGGAAGAGACGAATGTCCAACGTTTGTTGGCACATACGCTTCCTGCAATAATCGACTCCGTCTTGCCAACGCGAGGCATGCCGCGAAGCCCAATCACATGGTTTCCGTCTCGCTTGAAAACCTCACCGAGGAAATCAACCAATAACCCTAGCTCATCACGTGTAAAACGGAACGTTTTGCGATCGTCCGAATCCCGTTCAATATAACGACCATGACGTACAGCCAAAATATCAACGAGCTTAGGAGGACGCAATGCCGTAATAGTAATATTATCTACTTTTCTCAGCATTTTACCCATTAAGTCAATTTTTTCTTCATCATTGGTTTGTAGAAGCATACCACGCGTACGATCTTCAACCCCGTTAATGGTCACAATATTAATATCCAACATCCCCATCAAGGAAGCGATATCCCCTAATAACCCGGGACGGTTTTTGTGAATCTTATACTCCATGTACCATTCTTTTACGTCCAATCCTTCCACCTCATCGCAATATCTGTAACGTTCCTTTTATTAGCTCTTTAAATAAATTCTACAAATTTCGCCAATTTCCTTCTATAAAACGGCATTAATTTATTTCATTTTAAGTTCAGTAAGCTCTTTTTCATTATAGTTCAAGGGACCTTTCTGCCATGACTTATTCGTCATTGTAAGAAGCCGATTATCTAAAATTTGCGGCCAGTTAAGCTCAGCAGATAATGAATTAGAGACATCCATTGCAGATACGCCTAGCGTTTTTGCTCTTTGCAGCTGCGCTTCTGTTACGGGAGAATAGAAAATAATCCAAGTAGCAAAATGCTGTTTTGTTTGAAAGGCTAATTGTTGGAACCATTGTTCATTATTATCAAGCAATACAATATGATCCGCTTCTTCGGAGGGTGCCCATGCGGAAGGAATTGGGCGATCACTTCGCGTTACCCACTCAACAGTGACATTCTGAGCTAAAAGATTTTGAATCCATTGGTTCTTCAAGTTTTCAATCTGCTGAGAATCAATTTGCAGGAAAGATGCTTGATCAATGGCTGATGTCGCACTCCCGTTAACATCCAGCTGACTCTGTAATAATGTCCATTTACCCGGATTAAGGCCTTGCTGAATCACCCCATTTGCCGATGGGAACAAATCGTTGCCGATAACATATATGTAATCGTACGAGCTTGCTTTCAATTTCGTGAGCACACGATCATCCACGGCACTCAAATCGTTAATCCAATCATAAGCAATAAAATTGGCATCTCGCCACTTTTGGAGCGCACTCCCTACGGACTGCTTAGCGGTTGGAGATAAGTTAACGCTCGAAAGCATCAAGACAGACAATTTCTTATCCAATAACTCCTGCTTAATGACAGGAATTCCTCGATTTCCACAACCAGCAACAATGAAAGATAAGAGCAAAAACATAAGCATAGAACGTTTGATAATCATAAATTCGATTCCTTTCTACCTAAGAAAGCGTGCAAAAGCCTCCGAAAGAGGAGGCTTTCACATAGTACCCTATTGAATTGTAAAACGCTTATTAACCTTTGTCCACTAATTTTACCATGAGGCGGGCAAGGGTACGTTTATCCTGCTCATCCCCTGCATCCCACAGCTCTTTGAGCACACGTTCCTGCTCATTTTCCGGATCAACTTTATCAGCTAGGAATTCACCAATTTGAAAAGCGAGTTTCGAGATGGTTTCCTCACTCATCCCTGCATGTCCAGCTTGACTAACACGTTCAGCCAGAAACTCTTTCCACTTGTCAAATACTTTAAGTACTGTAGCCATTGTAAGAAGCCTCCTTTGAGTTATGAGAGATGGTTATTACATAAGTAATATTCGCTTCTCCCGCTAGAATTATGCGTGCTCCTTACAATGACATCAAGTTAGCCATCCACCATTAGGGCTTATAATTTGACCCGTGATATAGCCGGATTCAGGAAGTGCCAAGAAATAAACGAGCGAAGCCACTTCATAAGGCATTGCAAAGCGCCCGGCCGGAATTTCGCTGGCAATCGCGTCCCGCTCCTCACTTTGGAACCCGGACATCATCTCTGTCTCTACAGCGCCAGGCGCAACGGCATTCACCGTCACACCAGATGGAGCAAGCTCTTTAGCTAATGCCTTAGTGAACGCATTCAATCCACCTTTGGCCGTTGAATATACAACTTCACAGGATGCTCCTGAGATCCCCCAAATAGATGACACATTAATAATTCGACCATATTTTTGGGAAATCATTGTCTTCATAAAAGCTTGAGAACAGAGAAAAGCTCCCTTTAGATTAACGTCCATGACATTATCCCATTCTTCTTCGCTTACATCTGACAACAGCCCATAATGCGCGATGCCAGCGTTATTCACAATGATATCAGGAATCATTTCTTTCTGCTCCAGCTTTTCCTTCATCAACATGATTTGTGCACGGGATTTGACATCCGCAGACACGGTCAATACCTTCGCACCATGCTTCATGCAAGTTCTGGCAACCTCGTTCGCCGCTTCATGAGAGTCGCGGTAGTGGATGACCACTTTCATCCCTACCGCGGCGAAACGCTCAGCAATGGCTGCTCCAATCCCTCGGCTGGCTCCCGTGATGAGAACCGTTTGCTCACTAAAAGGCTTGGAAAAGGTCACGACTTCTCACGACTTTGGACTATCGAAATAGCAAGCTTACTCCAATCAAAATGCTCCCTGAATCGTTGATTAACATCATTAAGCGTAATTTGCTCATAGACGGGCAAAATGTCAAACAAATCAATTCCTTTAAACCGATACTTCGTAAACTCATTCGCAATAGATTCCGGAGAATTCATCATGCGTAGGAAATTACCGATTTTCTTCTTGCGGCTGCGTTCAAATGTAACCTCATCAAGCCCTGAGCTCTTCCGCTTTTCAACTTCTTCACGAATACGGGCAATAAGTTGATCAGGATCTTTGGTATCACCACCAAGGATAGAGAAGGCATAACCATCGCTGCAATTATATTCATGGCCGAAATTATCAGAAATGAGCTGTTCATCATAAAGCGCTTGATAGATATCAGAGCTTGAGCTGAATAGAACATCCAGCATTAATTTCGTCGTTAATTCTCTGATTAGCAAATCTTTGCCTTTTACGGCTGGCGCCTGCTCCTTGAAGCCAATTAAGCATTTCGGCATCGATACTGGAAGCAAGGTAACTCTGCGCGCTTCCTTCACTTCTACTGGCTCTTCTGGGAAGAACCGTTTGATGTCGCCTTGCGGCGGGAACTTTTTGCCGGCTTGGTTTTCTTTGACAAGTGCAATTACCTCTTCAGCATTCACTCCACCAACAACAAACAAGCTCATATTGCTCGGGTGGTAGAAGGTGTTGTAGCACTCATACAAAGTTTCCTTTGTAATTTTGGCAATCGAGGCTACGGTCCCCGCGATATCAATATGAATAGGATGCTTGGCATATAAGGATTCAATTAATCCGTAATAGCTTCTCCAATCCGCATTATCTTCGTACATTTTGATTTCTTGACCAATAATCCCTTTTTCCTTTTCCACATTTTCATCTGTAAAATAAGGATTTTGCACAAAGTTAATTAATGTCGTCAAATTTGTTAAATAATTGTCTGTAGACGAGAACAAATACGCTGTTCGGTCAAAGCTGGTGAAAGCGTTAGCTGAAGCCCCATTTGAAGCAAAAGTGGCGAAGATATCGCCTTCTGGTTCTTCAAACATTTTGTGCTCAAGGAAATGGGCAATACCATCGGGAACTTGAACAGCTTCTTTACCTTCAACTTGAAAATCGTTATCTATAGAACCATACTGCGTCGTGAATGTCGCATAGGTTTTCTGGAAACCTTCCTTGGGCAGAACAAACACATGAAGCCCATTATCGAGCACTTCGTGATAAATCGTTTCACCCAGGTGTGGATAAGGAATAACTTTCATGGCCTACTCTCCTTTCTGATCCCGTAAAAAGTAAATCGTATCCAGTTGAACCCGCTTAGCAGCTTCGGCAATCGCCGGAATATCGATTTGTTCCACGGACTCGATTAAGCCCGCTACTGTACGCTCTTTACCAGATAAGATCGCATTAAAATCAAAAGAAATTAATTCAAAAGCGGAATCCTGGATTTCGCGAAGCTGATTCGCAATCATAGCTCGGGTCTGGCTTAGTTCAATATCATTAATATCTCCCTGCTCCATAGCCGTTAGCTGCTTGCGAATAATATCAACCGCTTTCTCATAATTGGCCATTTCGATACCGGATTGAATCGTTAATATACCTTTGTGCCCATCAAATCGAGAAGAAGCATAATAAGCAAGACTCGCTTTCTCACGAACGTTGATAAACAATTTGGAATGCGGATACCCACCCAGAACCCCATTGTACATTAGGGCTACTGGATAAAGCTCATCACCATAGGAAATATTCGTGCGCAGTCCCATGTTCAATTTACCTTGATTAACGTCCAATCGCTCGACGATAGTCTTCACTTCACCTGAGGCACCCCGCGGAGCCGTAGTTACGTAACCAACATCTAGAGTACGTTCAATCTTAAATGCACTTTTTACAATTCCTTCAACTTCAGCTAACGTTGTGTTGCCAACTACATAGATGTCTATCGGCTGTGTTTGAAGCCACTGTCTATACTGTTCGTAAAGCTGTTCGGAATTGATGCGGTCAAGATCAGCTATTTTACCCAATGGGTGAAGACGATACGGATCGTCACTGCACATTTCTTCGATACAGCGCTCAGCAGCATACCTGATTTTATCGTTAATAACAGACTCAATACGCTTCTGGAGCGTTTGCTTCTCGGAATCTACATATTTGCTGCGAAAATGATTACCCTCTAGAGCAGGACGTGTCAGTGTTTCTCCAACAAAATCAAGCCCTTGTTTCAAGAGTGATTGCGCTGATTTTACGAAACGGTCATTAATAATATCCATTCGCATCTGCACAATTTGATAATCGCCTCTTTTGTAAATATCAAAACCAAAACCTGCGCCATAAAGATCATCCAAATACTCTCGAAATTGCTGCGTTTCCGGCCGTAATTCAGTTCCTCTGCGTAATACAAAAGGAGTAAGGGCGGTATTCGTGACCATTTCTTCATCTAAGGGACGGCCTATGTACACGGAAATAGCAAACGTTTTGAACCGATCTGTCGGCAGCACATGCAAACGAATATGATTTAGTGTACTGCGCTCAAATTGTATATGCTTCAAAGGTCTGTCTCCCTTCTAAGATCGTAATAGTTCCATTATATTCCTATACGAGAAGGAGAAGCAACCAATGCCGGTCCCTTCTCCTTGTCCAAGTCAAAATTATTTACAAAAAATATGCTTGCCAATATTCTTAACCTGTGGTCTGCTCCAAATCCATTTGGAGGTTGCTGTTACTGGGTTAAAATAATAGATACACCCGCCTGTAGGATCCCAACCGCTTAATGCATCCTTAACCGCTTTTTTCGTCGATTCGCTAGGTGTGAGCCAAATTTGACCATCTGCTACTGCAGTGAATGCACCAGGTTGAAAGATAACGCCCGAAACCGTGTTGGGGAAGCTTGGATTCTTGACGCGGTTCAAAATTACTGCTGCTACCGCAACTTGTCCAACGTACGGCTCTCCGCGGGCTTCACCATTCACTGCATTAGCCATCAAGTTAATATCCTGCTCTGAAAGCCCCAGGTTATTAGATGGAAGCAAATTAGCCGGCTTTTGGTCGGAAGTTCCTGTCTCGGTACCACCGGTACTTCCACCTCCTCCACCGCCTGTGTTTCCTCCTGTTGCTGGCGCTGTTGGTTTCCAATTCTTCGTGGCTTCCCAGAGCTTAAGCTTCGTTTTTGCTCCTACAATACCATCTACCGTCATCCCAAACTCGCCTTGGAAACGTTTCACAGCCGTTAATGTCTTATACCCATAGTCACCGTCTATATTACCGCCATAAAAACCGATGAATTTCAAACGCCCTTGTAGTTCATTGACGTCTGTACCCGTAGCTCCATAACGTATCTCATTTTTGCTGAACGTTTCTTCTGCTGGCGGGTTGAACTTTCCTTTCAATTGGAATGCAACAACCAATACGAAGACAATACAAAAGGTTAGCACAATTAATCGTTTATTCATTCCCCTTCTCAACCTCACTTTTCAAATAAGAGCCTTTTCTTGCTTTTCTTAGCTTATTATGAGAAAGGGGGTCTTTGTTTATGCAAACAAAAACACTCTCTAGAAAGAGAGTGTCCAAGTATTCATCCTACGACCGGTATCAACTAATTCGATTGTGCTGGTATTGTTCAATTGACATCAGCACCTCACGGGGTTTACTTCCCTCATAAGGACCGACAACTCCTTTGGCTTCCATGGCGTCCACAAGCCTTGCTGCGCGCGTATAGCCAACTCTCATGCGTCTTTGAAGCAAGGAAACGGAGGCTTGTTTCGCTTCTAGCACGATTTGAACGGCTTGATCATACAGCTCGTCCTCGAATTCATTTTGCTGCTCAGGCATTTCTTCAACTTGCGGTACCAATTCTTCTTGATAATTGGCTTGTTCTTGCGTGCGTACAAAAGTTACGACATGTTCAACTTCTTGGTCAGATAAAAAAGCTCCTTGTATACGTACCGGCTTGGATGCGCCAACAGGTAGATAAAGCATATCGCCTCGACCTAACAGCTTCTCCGCTCCAACCATATCCAAAATCGTCCGTGAATCGACTTGTGAGGAAACACCGAACGCAATACGTGAAGGGATATTTGCTTTGATTACCCCCGTGATAACATCAACGGAAGGCCGTTGTGTAGCAATAATCAAGTGAATACCTGCTGCACGAGCCATCTGTGCTAATCGGCAGATCGAATCTTCCACGTCATTTGCCGCGACCATCATCAAATCAGCCAACTCGTCTACAATGACAACATAGTAAGGCAGTGGAGCTGCAGTGCCGCTCTCGGTTAGCATAGCATTGTAACCTTCAATATTTCGCGTGCCGCTCTTCGAGAACAGCTCGTATCGTTTCTCCATCTCGACAACGATCTTCTTAAGAGCTAGAGAAGCTCTACGTGGGTCTGTAACAACCGGCGCTAGAAGATGCGGTATCCCATTGTAAACATTTAGCTCAACCATTTTGGGGTCGATCATCAAAAACTTAACTTCGTTCGGCTTAGCTTTGTACAAGATACTCGTAATGATCCCGTTGATACAAACGGATTTACCTGACCCCGTGGCACCAGCTACTAGTAAATGGGGCATTCTAGCCAAATTCCCGACGATAGGTTGTCCAGAAATGTCCCTCCCAAGTACAACAGATAAGCGAGAGCTGGATTCTTGAAAAGCTGACGTTTCCATCACTTCTCGCATCGTTACGATTGAAACCTCTAGATTTGGAACCTCAATCCCAATCGCCGATTTACCCGGAATTGGAGCTTCCATCCGAATATCTTTGGCAGCGAGTGCCAATGCAATATCGTCGGTTAAAGATACAATTCGACTCACCTTCACCCCGACATCTGGCTGAATCTCATACCGCGTTACCGCAGGTCCTCTGACGACCTCGAGAACCTTGGCACGGACACCGAAACTTTCCAAGGTGGCTTCGAGCTTTCTGGCATTCGCTTTGTAGTCAGACATCTCACTGCCTTTGCCAACTGCCGGCTTCGCCAATAGTTCGAGTGCAGGCATTTCGTAAGGCCGAGTTTGAACGACCGGTACATTATCTTGAAACTCTAAAGTCACAGGCTCATCTTCAGCAGCTGCATCACCAGCTGAAGATGGTTTTGACTTAGGCAACACAGTTGTAGTTGTAGCTGCAGCCGAAGCAGGTTTAACCGATTGTTGTGCTTCTTGGAACACTTGCTCCTGAAAATCGCGAATGATCGGTGTAACAGGCTGATCCTCTGAAGAGATATCGCCGGCAGTACGCCCATCATTCGATTTATAAACCACTTGTTCGGAAGCTTCCGCTGCTTCTGCATTATGTAAAAGATCATCTTCATTCTCATCGCTTGCAGCTGTATTTGCCTTCTTCCGACCTTCTTTAATAGGTCGCAAGAGCTCCATAATAAGCGGTGATTTCTTGCGCTTCACTGGCTGGAATACTTCTTCATCGAACTCATCGTCAACAGGGACATAAGCCTGTCTCTTTACTTTCTTGTCATTAGCGCCAAAGGCCGAAGCAGTGGCTACTTGCGCAGGTTGTCGCCCTTCTCGATCCTGCAGCCATTCTTTCATTCTGTCTTTGAAATTCTGTCCGACATTGCTGAACCTTCCGCGGATCACATTCCCGATATCTACATAAGAAATGCCAGTAGCCAGAATAAATCCTATTACAAATAAGGCGTACTGGATCAATCTTGCACCCAAATAGTCAAATAAAAAGTACAAGATACTATACAGCGTGGCACCGATCATCCCGCCGCCAATACCATGTTCAAGCGCAGCCTTTCCTGCTTCCGTCGGATGCAGCCCTTCCAGCATGGCGCTCCATGTCGACGAAATGATTTTACCTGACGTAAATCCACCATCGGGGTACAACTGAGCAAATAAATCAATATGATTTTTTATCAGCAGTCCAAGAATAAACAGCAAAATGCCTGCTTTCTTAGGCGTCACCATCTGTGGCCAAGCACGTTTGATCATGGCATATAAGGCCACATATATGAAAATGAGAGGCACCAACGAATACCATGTTCCAACAAAAAAGCGGAAAAGGTAAATCAATGAGTTCCCGACATGTCCTTGATGAGCAAGTGCAATGACGGAAAAAATCAAAATGAGAATTCCGTACAATTCGAATAACAAGCTAGTTTTTAAAGCCTTACCTTTCTTCTTGCGTTTCGCCACGCTTGTCACCCCCAAGTCCACATTATACCATATTTGGCTTGAGGGATGATACAGGAACAACGCTTTAAGTGAGTGAAGACTCCACAATTGGACTGTATGAAATTATCGTTCCAGGGGCATATTGCTCTTTTAAATAATCCTGTGGGTTACAGCTGTACAGCCTTACAATGCGTGCCTGAAAGCCGCTAAGTGGCTCTATCTGCATCTTAATTCCACCCTGATCAATATCCATGAATTTGGGCTCATACGTATCTGCCCCTTCAAAGATCACATCCATTGGCACAACCGAGTAATGAATCATTGTACCATGCCACCACCCATAGCTGCCTTCTTCGATTCAATGCGCATATTGAGTTCTCGAATAGCATCACCGATCCCGCCGACTTGGTTGATTAAGCCGTATTTCACAGCGTCCTCACCAATGACCGTTGTCCCGATATCCCTTGTCAGCTCGCCTGTCTTAAACATCAACTCTTTAAACTTTTGTTCCGTTATATTGGAATGTTTCGTTACGAATCGCACCACACGTTCTTGCATTTTGTCCAGATACTCAAAAGTTTGTGGAACACCGATAATTAATCCATTTAATCGGATCGGGTGAATCGTCATCGTTGCTGTCTCTGCAATAATGGAATAATCTGCTGAAACCGCTATAGGGACACCGATGCTGTGCCCACCCCCAAGAACTAACGCGATTGAAGGCTTCGAGAGGGTCGCAACCATCTCTGCTATCGCTAAGCCAGCCTCAACATCTCCACCCACTGTATTTAAAATGATCATAACGCCTTCAATCTTTGGGTTCTGCTCCGCTGCGACCAATTGTGGGATGAGATGCTCATATTTCGTTGTTTTATTCTGCGGTGGAAGAACGATGTGGCCTTCCACTTGTCCGATAATGGTAAGACAAAAAATGTTCGATTCACCCGAAATCGTATTGGTTTGCCCTAGTTGCTGAATATTTTCGAGGACAGGATTTTTCTTCCCCTCCTCTGCTACTGGTTCTTGCTGTTTCGTCGGTTCTGTTGATGATGCCACAATAAGTCCCCCTTCATGTTTGACTAACAATCCTTACATGCATGGATCACAATCTCCCATAGTATGAATAATCTTGGTTCCTTTCATGCATCATTTTCTACTTAAGAACCAACTGAAAAAAGCTCCCTCCAGTGATGGAGAGAGCTTTGCTATTTGCATAGGTTCAAGTGACTGTTCGAGCCTAGACTTCCATGATAATTGGAAGGATCATTGGTCTTCTTCTGGTTTGTTCATATAAAAAGCGTCCGAGAACATCTTTTACATTAGTTTTTAAAGATGCCCATTCATTTACATTTTCGTTCATTAACTTCGTTAATGTGTTGGTAACGATACGATTGGCTTCTTCCAAGAGGCCCTCTGACTCACGTACATATACGAATCCACGAGAGATGATATCCGGTCCGGATAAAATTTTGCCATCTTGTTTACTGAGAGTAACGACAACTACAAGAATACCGTCCTGAGACAGTAACTTACGGTCACGCAACACAATGTTGCCTACATCCCCGACGCCCAGTCCATCAATCAGAATGTTGCCGCTTTGAACTTTAGATCCTTTGCGTGCAACCCCATTTTGAATTTCTACCGTGTCACCGATATCGCACATAAAAATATCTTCTTTCGCCATACCCACAGACTCAGCAAGGAGACCATGTTGACGTAGCATGCGATATTCACCGTGAATTGGAATAAAGTATTTCGGCTTCATCAAATTGAGCATAAGCTTCAATTCTTCTTGACTACCGTGACCTGATACGTGTACACCGGTTACTGAACCTGGCCCGTAAATAACATTAGCACCAATACGGAACAATTCATCTACGGTACGACCTACGTCACGTTCGTTCCCTGGAATCGGCGTAGCTGCAATAATGACCGTATCACCTGGTAAAATATCAACTTTACGATGGGTGGAACGCGCCATTCTTGTAAGTGCAGACATCGGCTCGCCTTGGCTTCCAGTGGAAAGAATGACAACCCGATCAGCAGCAAGCTTGTTCACTTCTTCTGGCTCAATCAACATGCCATCCGGAATGTTCAAGTAACCTAATTCGCTTGCAATCGATACCACATTTACCATGCTTCGACCAATAACGGTAACTTTACGATTCGTAGCAGCCGCTGCATCAAACACCTGTTGTACACGATGAATGTTGGATGCAAAAGTTGCAATGACAACTCTCTGTTTAGCTTTACGGAACACTTCTTCAATCTCAACGCCCACACTGCGCTCCGAACCTGTGTAACCAGGTCGTTCTGCGTTGGTACTGTCAGAAAGCAAGGCTAGAACGCCTTTCTTCCCGATCTCTGCCATACGGTGCAAATCGGCATATTGATCATTCACAGGAGTTTGATCAAATTTGAAATCCCCTGTATGAACAACGACGCCTTCCGGCGTATCCAGAGCGACACCGACAGAATCAGGGATACTATGATTGGTTTTGAAGAATGTTGCTGTAAGAGTGCCTAAAGAAAGCACGGTATCCGCGTTAATGAGGATCCGGTTCGTCGTACCGAGCAAGTTCGCTTCCTTCAGCTTCGCCTCAATGAGACCCATTGTAAGCTTTGTAGCATACAGTGGAACATTAAGGTGCTTAAGCACGTAAGGTAAGCCGCCGATATGATCTTCATGGCCGTGAGTAATGATAATGCCGCGTACTTTATCCCGATTCTCCGTTAAGTATCCGATATCTGGAATGACAATATCAATTCCGAGCATGTCCTGCTCAGGAAATTTCAAACCACTATCAATGACGATGATATCGTTCGCATACTGAACGCAATACATATTTTTTCCGATTTCGCCCACGCCGCCAAGAGCGAAGATCAAAAGTTTATCAATATTTTTTTTGGACAAGAATATACCTCCTTCTAAGATTGGACGACGAATTTTAAATGAAAAACCGAACTAGTCACTTGCAACCATTATACATGAAAAAAAACAACAAATACAAGTTAATACCGATTACAATAGCTTCCCCAAAAAAAGAAAACCGATGCCGGAGCACCGATTCATTAGGCGTTATCATACAAAAAGTGATTGGATGAATTGTCCTTCTTGCTCGGATACGCGAACTAACGGAAGTCTCACGCCCCCTGTTTGAATGCCTTTCAGTGCAAGAGCATGCTTAATCGGTGCAGGACTCGGAACACGGAAAATGCCAATAAACACAGGGTGCAGCTTACGATGAAGCTCTGCCGCTTGCTGAATGTTACCTTCTAAATAATACTTTACCATAGATTGCATTTCTTTTCCAATCACATGGCTCGCAACGCTAATAATTCCATGACAACCAACGGATATTGCTGGAAGGGCATTACTATCATCCCCGCTGTATACTAGGAAACCAGGAGCTGCATCGTTAAGAATACGGGTTAATTGATCCGTGTTCGCACAATCCTTGGTTGCCACAATATTCGAAATGTGAGAAAGACGAATTGTTGTTTCTGCATCCAAATTGACACCAGTACGTCCCGGTACATTATAAAGCATGATACCAACTTTAACGGATTCAGCAACTGCTTTAAAATGCTGGTACAGCCCTTCTTGCGATGGGCGGTTATAGTAAGGAGCAACGATGAGCAAAGCATCGACTCCGAGTTTCTCAACTCTTTTGGAGAAATGGATGGTGTGTGCGGTGTCATTGCTTCCGGTACCTGCAATGATTTTGCAACGCCCCCTTGCATAACGAACGGATAGCTCGATAAGCTTCAGCTTCTCCTCGTCATTTAATGTAGGCGCCTCACCAGTGGTCCCACAAATTACGAGGCTATCAGACTGCTGCTCTTCGATCAAATAATTGATTAGCGGTTCTACTTGGTCCCAGTTGACTTGTAATTGCTCGTCAAACGGAGTGACCATGGCTGTGATTACTCTTCCAAAATCCACCGTTTGCACCTCCTGAATCTCATATTCATTTATTTAAACCAAATTTATGATGTAATGCCTTAACGGATTTAATCATATCTTCACCTTGAACAAGCACCCAAATCGTCGTATTCGAATCGGCTGATTGCAGGATCCGTATGTCTTCTACCGTTAAAGCTTCTACAATCTGCGCCATAATTCCCGGCACACCGTTCATGCCCCCGCCAATTACGGATACCTTAGCACAACCGCTTAAAGCTTGGGGTTCATAACCATGGCTTCTAAGCAGCTTGACTGCACGCTCTGCTTCATGGTCGAATACGGTATAAACAACTGCCGAAGGATTCACACTGATAAAATCAACACTGATTTGGTTCTGCGCCATCGTTTTAAAAACACGAAGCTGCAGATCAAATTGCCCTTCAACGGCGGCCACATAGATTTGCGTAATATTCGTAAAATGGGCTATCCCCGTGACAAAGCGGTCTTTCACTTGATTCAAATCATGCGGGATGCTGTCTGAAGCTGTAACCAAAGTGCCTAATTCCTTCGTGAACGTGGATCGCACCCGGATAGGAATATTAGCGTGCATAGCGACTTCTACGGCACGCGGATGAATCACTTTAGCGCCATTATGCGCCATATTGCAAATCTCGGCAAAGCTGACGCGAATAAGCGGTTTAGCGTCCTCCACAATTCTTGGATCCGCTGTCATTATCCCATTTACATCGGTGAAAATATCAACAATCTCGGCTTTCACTGCCGCTCCTAATGCTGTCGCTGAAGTATCGCTACCTCCACGACCCAGAGTAGTCAGCTCATCCTCGCTAGTTTTACCTTGAAAACCAGTAACAATAACAACCATATCTTGTTCAAGTAACTCTAAAATGCGGTTAGGCTGCATAGCAACGATCTTAGCATTACCGTGATCGTCATTTGTTAAAATGCCGGCTTGCCCACCCGTCAAAACTGTCGAGCGTATGCCTCTAGACTGCAATAAGCTGCACAAATGTACCGCAGAAATTAATTCTCCGCAGCCCATTAGCAAATCGAGTTCCCGTGCCGGCAGCCCTTCCCCGTTCTTACGAACAAGGTCTAAGAGCGTGTCAGTCGCATAGGGTTCCCCTTTACGTCCCATCGCCGAAACAACAACAACTAGTTTGTAATCATCGATTAGTGCATCTTGAATATGTCCAATAACGTGTTCTCTAGCTTGTGCGGTGGAAAGCGAGGTACCTCCGAATTTCTGTACAAGGATTCGCATGAGTTTCCCCCATATTCACTGCAACTTGATTGCAGTAATGCTGATTATTGTTCTATAGCAATATATTCAGCAATTTGCACAGCATTCCAAGCAGCGCCTTTGAGCAGGTTGTCAGAAACAATCCACATATTCAGTGCTTTTGGGTTGCTCAAATCGCGGCGTACGCGTCCAACAAAAGTTTCCAGCTTGCCCGCTGCATCTGTCGCTAATGGATATTGCTGCTCAGCAGGGTTGTCAACTAACACGATACCAGGAGCATTCGCCAGCAATGTTTTCACTTCTTCTACGTCGAAATCTTCCTTCAATTCCACGTAAACGGACTCTGAATGTCCATATACCACAGGGATACGCACACAAGTGGCAGTCACTTCAAGGGACTCGTCACCCATAATTTTTTTCGTTTCAAGAATCATTTTCATTTCTTCATTGGTAAATCCGTTGTCGAGAAATTTGTCGATTTGGGGGATTGCATTAAATGCGATTTGGTGTTTCACCGGCAAAGAGCCCACTGGCAAAATATCCGGATTCGCATCGTTTCCTGCAAGTACCTCTTTCGATTGTCTCAACATTTCATGAATAGCTTTCGCGCCTGCTCCAGAAACAGCTTGATACGTCGATACGATGATACGAGAAATGCCATAACGATCGTATAAAGGCTTCAGTGTTGCCACCATCTGGATCGTGGAACAGTTCGGATTTGCAATGATACCTTTGTGCTCGTTGATTTTGTCAACATTCACTTCAGGAACAACCAGAGGTGTGTCTGGATCCATCCGGTAGGCACTTGTGTTATCAATACATATTGCACCCGCTTTAACTGCATGCGGAGCCAACGCTTTAGTAACGTCGCCGCCAGCGCTAAACAAAGCAATATCCACACCCTCAAAGCTATCAGGGGTAGCCTCTTGAACGGTTACCTCTTCACCTTTGAAAGGGATCTTTACACCCGCTGAGCGAGCGGAAGAAAGCAATTTTAATTCCTTGATGGGGAAATTCCGTTGTTCTAATAGACGGATTATTTGTTCACCTACTGCGCCTGTTGCTCCGACGACGGCGATGTTGAAAAGCTTCTGGTTGGACATGAGCTGGTCTCTCCCCTTCAAGATTTATATATGAAATTAGTACTGAAATCTCTCAATAATCATGGGTTGCAATTGCTTGCCTTCCAACGCAGATTCACAAGCTTCCATAATCAAGTCCATTCGAGCCACCAACGAATTTGGCTTAGCTCCAGGTGCATCTTGACCAAAAGGAACAAAATAAATGTTCTTCGTAATCAGAAGCTTAGCGATATTCATCGCATTCAAACCCAGTCCGTCATTGGTTGAAATAGCTAAAACTAGCGGACGTAAGTTCCGCATTTGCGCTTTGGCTGCCATAAGTACAGGACTTTCTGTCATCGCATTTGCTAGCTTACTAGTTGTATTTCCTGTGCACGGCGCAATAACCATCACATCAAGCAACTTGGATGGACCTAGTGGTTCTGCATCTACAATTGTCGAAATGATGTTGTTGCCTGTTATGTCCTTTAACTGCTGCTGCCAATCCGCTGATTTACCGAAGCGTGTGTCCGTTGTCATGATCGTATTAGATACAATCGGAATGACGCGTGCACCTGCATCTACAAATCTCTGAATTTGAGGCATTACCTCTTCCAGCGTACAGTGAGAACCGGTTAACGCATAACCGACTGTTTTCCCTTGCCAATTCATTCCACATCGCTCCTGTCTCTGAAGTCTTCCTCGATCAGCTGACTTAATGTGTTCGCCATGATGCGGCCAGCTGTTTTGGGGGCGACGATGCCAGGTAATCCGGGCGCCAGCATCGCTTTGATGCCTCTTTTCTCGGCAAATCGGAAGTCCGTTCCGCCGGGTTTAGAAGCCAAATCGATGATCAGCGCGCGATGTGGGATATTGGTAATAACTTGCGCTGTGACTATCATAGTCGGAATTGTGTTAAAAAGCAAGTCAATATTCCCCACTTCCGGATACAGATCTTTCGTATAAAAAGGCTGAAAACCCATCTCCCACGCCCTTGCGAAATGCTCTGGTTTCCTTACCCCTACCTTAACGGTAGCCCCTAAACCTTGCAGTGTTTTGGCCATAGTGAAACCCGTGCGACCAAAACCTAAAACCATACATACAGAACCATGAATTGTAATATCTGTGTTCTGTATCGCCATCATCAGAGCGCCCTCAGCTGTCGGAATGGAGTTGTATATCGCGACATCGTCCCGATCAAATAACTCCACAACTCCGATCCCATGTGCGGCACAAAGATTTTTCAAGTAACTTTTGGCCATTCCCGTGTACACTTTGGCATGTTTCGGCAGCGAAGAAATATGAACGTCCGTCAATCGCATCTCTTCACTTGAGAAAATAGATTCCACTTGTCCCGAATCATCCGTACCTACAGCCGGCAAAATGAGAACATCAACCGTTTGAAGCAGCACGGGATCTAGCTTAGCATTCGTAACACTGCTAAATTGCCTCCCGAGATTGTCAAAACCGATTAATGTCACTGACGCATCAAGCTCGGTAAATTTCTGAATTACTTCTAGCTGCCGGGCGTCTCCACCCATGAAAGCAACCGAAATCCCAGTAAGCATTCTTTGCTTACACCCCTTTCTCGGTCCGTTTCGATACGTTATAGTATGCGTTCGCCTAAGGATGGGTGCCACTGCTTTTTGAAACAAAAAAAGAACCCCTATACAGAGGTTCTTCGTTCTACTTATTATCTTCCGGTGTGACCGAAGCCGCCAGAGCCCCGCTCCGTTTCCGTCAACTCTTCAACTTCAACTAACTCAATCTGTGGTACGAGCTGAAACACCATCTGTGCAATGCGCTCATTTCGCCCAATCGTGAACGCTTCCTGTCCAAGGTTGATCAGTAGCACCTTCACTTCCCCACGATAATCAGCATCAATTGTTCCTGGTGAATTCAGCGTCGTAATACCATATTTGAAAGCCAATCCACTTCGTGGCCGGATCTGAGCTTCAAGCTCTGGCGGCATACTAAGTGCAAAACCAGTAGGTATAAGCCGACGCTCTCCTGGAGCAAGAACAACAGGTTCACTTACTGCAGCGTGAAGGTCAAAGCCACTTGCGGCTGCAGACATTTTCTGTGGCAAGAGGATATCTTCCTGCCCGGAAACTCGTTTTATTTGGACGTCAAACTTAGAGAGAGACAAGCTGATCCCTCCTGAAGCTGCTAATAACGTCATCGGAATTCCCTACCATAGAAAGAGCGAATGGCGAAGAGAATAGCGTTTTGGTTAACGCTTGAATGTGCTCCATTTGTACACTGTCAATGCGCTGGAGCATCTCATCCAGACTGTAATGCTTGCCGGTCATCAACTCATTTTTCCCAAAACGGTTCATGCGGCTGCTCGTACTCTCAAGGCTAAGAATTAAGCTGCCTTTCAGCTGTTCTTTCCCCTTTTTCAACTCGGACTCCAACATGCCTTTTACCGCGATATCATGCAGCAGCTCCATCGTTACTTTCAACACTTCTTCTGTTTGTTTAGGAGCTGTGCCTGTGTATATAGTAAACATTCCGCTATCAATATGGGAAGAATGATACGAATATACCGAGTAAGCTAAGCCGCGTTTCTCACGGATTTCCTGAAACAGTCTGGAACTCATGCCCCCGCCAATCGCATTATTGAGCAGCACCATAGGGTACAGGTTTTCCTCTTGTAGGGACAGACCTGGCAGTGAGAGACAAATATGATTTTGTTCCGTTTTTTTAGCGTGGAAAATCAAATCTCCAACAAAGTCCGGAGCATCATAGCTCGTTTCCACACCTGTTTGTGTGAATCCCCCAAAATGCTTCTCGATCAGCTCGCGAACACTGTCATCAATATTGCCAGCAATACTAAGTACCGTATTCTCCGTATTATAATGTTTCTTCATATAACTACGTAGATCATCGGACTTCATTTTGGATAAATTCTCAGCTGTTCCGAGAATCGTATAACCTAATGGATGAGTTCCATAAGAAGCTTTCGCTAATAAGTCATGGACCAAATCATCAGGTGTATCTTCGTACATAGAAATTTCTTCATATATGACTCCCTTTTCTTTCTCCAGCTCCCCTTCATCAAAGGAAGAATTAAAGAACATATCGGAGAGTACATCCATAGCTAGCGGCAAATGCTCATCGAGTACTTTGGCATAATAACAAGTATACTCTTTGGAGGTAAATGCATTGACATTTCCGCCAATTCCATCAAATATCTCGGCTATATCTTTAGCTGAATGACGTTCCGTGCCCTTGAACAGCATGTGTTCAATAAAGTGCGAAATGCCGTTTTGTTCTTGAGACTCATTACGTGAGCCAGTCTTCACCCAAATTCCGAACGTAACTGATCGAAAAGTAGGGATTTGTTCCATAACCACTCTCAAGCCATTATGTAAGCGATATTTGATCACTAAGTTTCCTCCTCAAAATGAAGCCCGTAAATTCCCATTTCCAAATTATACTTCCTCAGTCTAACAAAAATGTGCGAGCGACTCAACTTTGCAGGTTGTCCGCCTATCAGTTGACTATTTGGTTCGCTTCTGCAACCCGTTTTGAGGAAAGCAACTCTGTTACCGTACCCATTGTTAACCCCTTATTTTTGATTATTCGGATCATCCCTGGCAGTGCATCTCGGGAAGAAGGTGTAGGATGCATCAAAATGAGCGAGCCTGGTTCGACACTGGTGGATAGCCGCTGCAGAATGCGGTCAGCCCCGGGATTTTTCCAATCAATCGTATCAAAAGTCCATAATACCGTCTTTAGTTTAAACTCAGCAGCTACTTGCACAGTTTCTTGGTTAAAATAACCCGATGGCGGCGCAAAAAGCGTGTTGTTCACACCTAACTGCTGCTTGAGCAGTTGCTCGGTTTTGGAGATTTCCTCCACGGCCTTACTTCGACTGACGTTTCTCATATCCTTATGGGAATAAGCATGATTAGACAATTCATGACCTGCACTCTGGATTGTTTTTGCCATCTCTACATTTTTATTCAACCACGAGCCATCGAAGAAAAATGTGGCGTGCACGTTTTCTTTGCGAAGTGTCTCAAGAATGCTCGGCAAATACTCATTGCCCCATGCAACATTGATCATAAAAGAGACCATGGGCTTTTTGGGATTGCCTTTATAGATTGGGTTTGGTCCCAGATCATCTAATTGGATACTAGGAGTAACTTCTTTCATGACGTAATTGATTTTGCCAGGTGTCAACTTATGTTCAGCAAGTTTAAGTGTTTCCGCAATATCGACTTCAAGCCCGTTATAGCCTGGAATTGCTTTCCACACAGAATCTATTTTCGCATTGATAGGAGCAATTTTACGTTTTTCCGCTTCTTGTGTAATTATATCTAATAAATTATTGCTTTTAGACGGATTAGATGGGGTGGAACCAACTGGCTCCATTGCGAAAACTGGAAGCGCTTCTTCGTCCTCCCAATCTGTCCCGAATACATAGGGACTTTGTCCATTTTGCACGGACTGAATATAAGTACCTACATTAGGGATAGTATCTAAGGCAAGCATGATCATAGCAAAAAAACTTCCCAGTAGAAGCCATTTCTTGTAGCGCATAGACTGATCCCCCTTCTCCTCATGTCCTGAGTGTATGCAGAAAGGGACAAGAGTAGAACAGAGCATGTCCATGTCTAACTGAATAGCAAAAAAGAGACAGATTGATCTGACTCTTTATCCATAACTCAACCTATGAAAAAGGGACTTCACAAGTCACTCGGCCCTAAGTTTGAGCCGGGACTTGCGAAGTTAATGTAGCTTTGCGAGAAAGATTTACTCTGCCTTGTTGGTCAATTTCTGTTACTTTCACTGTGATTTGATCGCCAACGTTAACGACATCTTCCACTTTCGCTACGCGTTCTGTGGAGATTTGAGAAATATGAACCAGTCCTTCTTTACCTGGCAAAATCTCAACGAAAGCTCCGAACTTCTCTACGCGTTTTACAGTACCAAGATACGTTTCACCGACGATAACTTCACGCACAATACCTTCAATAATGGAACGTGCTTTTTCGTTCATTGCTTGATTAGAGGAAGCAATGAAGACACGGCCGTCTTGCTCGATATCAATTTTCACGCCAGTTTCTTCGATAATTTTGTTGATGATTTTACCGCCAGCTCCGATAACATCACGGATTTTATCTGGGTTGATGTTCATTGTCAAAATTTTCGGCGCGTATTCGGAAAGAGTTTTCTTCGGCTCCGAAATACGTGAAACCATTTTGCCTAAAATGTGCAAACGACCTTCTTTAGCTTGTTGCAAAGATTGTTGAAGAATGCTGCGATCGATACCATCGATTTTGATATCCATTTGAAGCGCTGTAATTCCTTCTGCTGTACCAGCAACTTTGAAGTCCATATCGCCAAGATGATCTTCCATCCCTTGAATATCAGACAAAATGGAGAAATGATCGCCATCTTTAATCAGACCCATCGCGATACCAGCAACTGGTGCTTTAATTGGAACCCCTGCGTCCATAAGCGCTAATGTACTTGCACAAATACTTGCTTGGGATGTAGATCCGTTGGATTCCAACACTTCAGATACAAGACGAATCGTGTAAGGGAAGTCAATTTCGTTAGGAATGATCGGCTCTAAAGCTCTCTCTCCTAGTGCACCATGTCCGATTTCACGACGACCTGGTGGACGAAGCGGTCTTGCTTCACCTACGGAGAATGGTGGGAAATTATAGTGATGCATGAAGCGTTTCGTTTCTGTAAGATCCAAGCCGTCCAGAATCTGAACATCGCCTAATGCGCCTAATGTACAAATGCTTAGCGCCTGAGTTTGTCCACGTGTGAACAAACCAGAACCGTGTGTACGCGGCAACAAGTCAATATCGCAGTCGATCGCACGAATTTCTTCCAATTTACGTCCATCTGGTCTTACTTTGTCATGTGTAATCAAACGACGAACTTCTTCTTTAACGATATCATAAAGTGTTTCTTTAACATCGCCTAACAATCCAGGTGTTTCAGCATACAACGCTGTGAAATGTTCCACCGCATCAGCATTCACAACATCAATTGCTTCTTGTCTCGCATGTTTCTCGGAAATTTTGATGGCATCAACAAGTCTAGCCTGCGCGAAGTCGCGAACTGCTTTGTTTACTTCAGCGTCAACCGCATGGAGTTTAACTTCCATTTTTGGCTTGCCTGCGATTTCAACCAATTCTTCAATAATAGCAACAATTTTGCGAATTTCATCATGTCCGTACATAATAGCTTCGAGCACAACGTCCTCGGATACTTCGTTGGCGCCTGCTTCAACCATCATGATTGCGTCTTTCGTTCCAGCAACAGTTAAATGAAGATCACTTTTCTCTGCTGTCTCACCCGTTGGGTTGATAACGAATTGACCATCCACGCGGCCGACAATAACACCGCCAACAGGACCGTTGAAAGGAACGTCAGAGATTGCAAGCGCTGCAGAAGTTCCGATCATTGCCGCGATTTCGGGTGGACACTCTTGATCCACGCTCATTACCATGGACACGATTTGGACGTCGTTACGGAAACCTTCTGGGAAAAGCGGACGAATCGGACGATCCGTCAAGCGGCTCGCAAGAATAGCCTTTTCACTTGGGCGACCTTCACGCTTAATAAATCCGCCTGGAATCTTACCTACGGAATATAGTCTTTCTTCATAATTCACAGTCAACGGGAAAAAATCCAGATCTTTCGGTCCGCTGGATGCTGTAACTGTACTTAGCACAACCGTATCACCATAGCGAACGGTAACTGCTGCGTTGGCTTGTTTGGCAAGTCTGCCCGTTTCAAGAATGAACGGTTTACCGCCAAGTTCCATTTGTACCCTTTTCTCCATAAAATCCTCCTAAGGAAATTTCTTATTCATTATGTGTCTTGATGCGCATTCACAGAAAAAGAGGTCAATAACCTCAAACTTTAGACGCCGTATGTATCGAGCAAAATGCCTAGCACCTGAGTCATCCTCTATTTCTGCGTAGTGTCTAGTATTTCCTTCTTTTTCCGTTTTAAAAATACAAGAAAAAGCAACCTCGTTGCCATTCTCTGCGCAAGCTTTATCAAGCCCAGCAAAGGAGCAACAGGTTGCTTCTCATTGTCGGTTTTATCGACGCAAACCAAGCTTCACGATCAAAGCACTATAACGGCTTGCATCTTTGTTCTTCACGTATGCTAGAAGCTTACGGCGTTGTCCAACCATTTTAAGCAAACCACGACGGGAGTGGTGATCTTTCTTGTGTGTACGAAGGTGGTTCGTAAGGTTAACAATGTTCTCTGTAAGGATTGCTACTTGTACCTCAGGTGAACCCGTATCGGTATCGTGTACCTTGTGAGTTTGAATCAGTTGTGTTTTGCGCTCTTGTGTTAATGCCATGATTGTTCATCTCCTAAATTCTATTGTATCCCCGTAAGCCTAGAAATCGCCGATGATAGCGTCTATCCAAGCTTAGGTTCATGCCAAAGGAATTGTCCTCTGGGCAACGTTAATCAGTATAACATAATCGCATAGTAGAAGTAAATGTTTGTTTCTACTGTGGCAATTATCATTTATTTTTTGCAGCTTCCGCATCGACCTTGATTTGTGCGACCAGTTCGTCAATGGACGAGAACTTACGCTCTGGGCGAAGAAAAGCAATGAGTTCAACCTTCATGTGTTCGCCATAAATTTGCTCAGAGAAATCAAATAAATGAGCTTCAAACGATGGCTTCAATTCCCCAGTAGCGAAAGTCGGCTTCACGCCAATATTCATGACACCTTTATAGGTTTCCCCTTTGATAGAAGCCTTAATCGCATACACGCCATTTGTAGGGATGACATAAGCCTCATCCAATTGAAGATTAGCCGTTGGAAACCCTAACAGTCTTCCCCGTTTTTCTCCATCTACCACGATACCGCTAATGCTGTAGGGACGACCGAGCAGTCTAGTAACTGTGTCAATATCCCCTTGTTGCAATGATTCACGAATGAGTGTTGAACTAACTTTTTCGCCGTCCATTTGAAAGGGTCTCACCACTTCTACAGAAAATTTCCCGTGACTCAATTCACAAAGCGAATCCGGGTTGCCTTTGCCTTGATAGCCGAAAGTAAAATCAAAACCACAAATGACACTGTTCACACCAAGCCGATCCAATACTTGATCCACGAATAGTTCCGGGGACAGCCGCATTAGCGAAGCATCGAAGGTAACAATGTAGGTATGATTGACACCCAGCGAGGCAAATATCTCCATCTTCTCTCTCATTGGTGTCAAAAGATCAATATATTTATCCTGCCCCATTACCGCTCTAGGATGCGGATGGAAGGTCATGATAGCCGTTGGAAGATCAAGCTTTTGGGCGGTAAGTAAGGCTCGTCCAATGACCTCTCGGTGTCCCAAGTGTACACCATCAAAATCACCTATAGCCACTACCTGCTCTCCAACAAAAACACGCGGAGTATCAAAATCAATGGGATATGATATTGGTATTATTTGCATATAAGTTCAATTCACCTATCCATTTCAACCTGTCCCTGAATGTAATGGGTTAAAGAAATACTTTTGAAGGGATCAGGATTTGGCTAGCGCTATTCCATTCAAATAGCCCTAGAAACCTTTTATCCGGAGAATAAGCACGGAGCAAGGTTTGTGAACCCGCCGCTGCACCTAATATACGACTCTCAGCCATTGTAATCCTTTTTCCTTGCTGCGCATGAATAGCTTCTTGTTCGGAAAGCTCCACAGATGGAATATGAGAAATCGCTTGATCCATAGGAATCATACGGACTTGCAACACGCCTTGTGCTTTCAAGTCTTTGATTTGCTCAAAGGTTAAACACTGTTCCTGACGGATACTGCCTGTAGAAGTCCGAATTAAGCTTTTCATAACCGCAGGATACCCTAAAGCTTTACCAATATCAACGCATAAGGTTCGAATATAGGTCCCTTTAGAGCAAGAAACACGAAAATGTATTTCCGGATGCTTTTGCTGCAAATCCATATGAAGTATGTCTAACTGATGAATGGTTACTTTGCGAGATTTGCGCTCTACTTCCTTACCCTCGCGGGCTAGCTCATACAGCCGTTTCCCGTCGATCTTAACAGCTGAGAACATTGGAGGAGTCTGTTCGATCTCTCCAACAAAGCGAAGCAAAGCCTCGCGGACAACAGCTTCATCCAATTGTACAAGTGGAACTTCCTCTAGTACGTTGCCAGTCATATCTTCTGTATCTGTTGAAAGGCCAATTCGAAGATATGCTTCATATTCCTTCGGCAGTTCCTGTATATATTCAACCATCCGGGTTGCTCGTCCGATGCAAAGCGGCAGTACCCCTGTCACTTGCGGATCTAATGTTCCGGTATGGCCGATACGTTTAATTCCAAGTATACCTCTGACTTTGGCTACAACATCATGGGATGTGAACCCTTCTGGTTTCCAAACAGGCAAAATGCCTTCTAGCGTCATATCAGCTTGCTCCCTACTTCCTGAACCATTCTTGCTACAGCTTCTTCAATTGTTCCTTGGATTGTGCAGCCTGACGCACGCACATGACCGCCTCCACCAAGGGATTGAGCGATCGCTGCAACATCGACAAGTCCTGAAGAGCGCAGACTTACTTTAATTACACCGGGCGCCTTCTCTTTAAATAGCATACCCACTTCGACGCCTTCCACATTACGAGGATAGTTCACGAGTCCATCTAAATCCTCGCTAGAAGCCCCAGTAGACTCTAAATCAGATAAAGAAACCGCGAGCCACGCTAGTTTGCGTTCATGCGCAAATGATAGGGTAAATAACGCCTTCTGAAGAAGAACAATTTGCGAATACGTCACTCGCTCTAATACTTGCTCAGCAATTTCGGATCCCTGCACGCCCAAAGCAAGCAAAGTCGCTCCAATTTGCATAACTTCCGGCGAAGTATTCGAGTAACGAAAGCCGCCTGTATCTGTAAGCAACCCCGTGTAAATACAGTCCCCAATAGCCAAATTCAAACTCATGTTCATATGTATAGCTAAATCATACAAGATTTGAACAGTCGCGGCCGCATCATGTTTAATCAAATGACACGAACCAAATCTATCATTGGTTGGATGATGATCAATATTGAGCAGCTGGGCCTGTTCATCAAAAAGAGTGCTGACCCTACCTATTCTGGAGAAATCAGCACAATCAACACTTATTATGGTCTTGTAACGTCTACTAGGAACTTCTTTGCTAAAATCAAGTACCTGATCGCTTCCCCATAGGTAGGAGAATTTAGAAGGCATAGCGCCCTCATTCATCATGGTAAAGGTCTTACCAAGTTGACCCAGAAGCCAACCCATCGCGTATGTAGAGCTGGCGGCATCTCCATCCGGCTGGATGTGAGATACCACCAAGAAATCATCATGCTGCTCGATAAACTTAGCTGCTGCTTCCAGCTGCTCGCTGTATTCGGTGGCATGCATCATTCTGTTACTCATACATTTGGATTTCCTTCCTGGTTTATCTTGTGGAGCAGGTTTTCGATATGACTGCCGTAATCGATAGACGAATCGAACTTGAATTGTAATTCCGGGATCTTCCGTAACCGAATTCGTTTGTTAAGCTCAGAACGGATGTAACCGGAACCTGCAGAAAGCGCCTTGATAGTGGCCTCTTTCTGTTCGTCCGTACCCATAACGCTTAGAAACACTCGCGCTAAGGAAAGATCATTTGTTACTTCAACACCCGTAACAGTTAGGAAACCAATTCGCGGGTCTTTTAATTCGGATTGAATGATTTGACTTATTTCTTTCTTGACTTGCTCGCTTACTCGACCTACACGCACTCTAGCCATTTGTTATCACCTCTCAACGGACTCCATGATGAAGGCTTCGATAATGTCGCCCTCTTTAATATCATGATAACGCTCCAGAGATATACCACATTCATAACCTTGTGCTACTTCTTTTTGGTCATCTTTAAAACGTTTCAAGGAATCAATTTTGCCTTCATGCACGACAATACCGCTGCGGATCAAGCGAGTTTGAGCGTTACGAGCAATTTTACCCGAAGTAACCATACAGCCGGCAATTGTTCCTGAACCCGTAATTTTGAACACGTTACGTACTTCTGCTTGACCAAGAACAACTTCTTTGAAGATTGGATCCAGCATGCCTTTCATTGCTTGCTCGATTTCTTCAATAACGTTGTAAATGATATTATGCAGACGAATATCAACTTTCTCTTGATCTGCTGTAGCTTTCGCAGCAGACTCTGGACGAACGTTGAACCCGATAATAATCGCATTAGACGCCGAAGCAAGAATAATATCAGACTCCGTAACCGCCCCTACACCATGATGCAGGATTTTGACGCGAACGCCTTCCACTTCGATCTTCTCAAGTGAACTTTTCAGTGCTTCAACAGATCCTTGAACGTCACCTTTGATAATGACATTCAAATCCTTGATTTCGCCATCTTTGATATGCTTGAAGAGATCATCCAATGTCACGCGTGAATTAGCCGTCATCTCGGATTGACGCAGTGCAATGGAACGACGATCTGCGATATCTCTCGCTTTACGCTCATCTTCATACACCAAGAATGGATCTCCAGCTTGAGGAACATCAGTTAGACCTGTGATTTCGACTGGCGTAGATGGACCTGCTTCTTTCAAGCGTTTGCCCTTATCATTAACCATCGCTCTGATACGGCCGAAGTGAACGCCAGCAACGAAGCTGTCTCCTACTTTAAGCGTACCATGTTGAATCAGGACACGAGCCACTGGGCCTCTTCCTTTATCCAACTCAGCTTCAATAACCGTTCCTCTTGCACGTTTGTTCGGGTTAGCTTTGTACTCTTGTACTTCCGCCACGAGCAAGATCATCTCTAAGAGATTTTCAAGTCCGATACGTTGTTTCGCGGAAATTTCACAGAAAATCGTATCCCCGCCCCACTCCTCTGGAACCAATTCATAGGCTGTAAGCGCCTGTTTGATTTGGTCAGGATTCGCGCCTTCTTTATCAATCTTATTCACAGCTACAATGATTGGAACGCCTGCCGCTTTAGCGTGGTTAATCGCTTCTACGGTTTGTGGCATTACACCGTCATCTGCAGCTACGACGATAATCGTAATATCCGTAACTTGTGCACCGCGGGCACGCATGGTTGTAAATGCTTCGTGACCAGGTGTATCCAAGAACGTGATCTTTCTATGGTTAACTTCAACTTGATACGCCCCGATGTGCTGCGTGATTCCGCCAGCTTCGCCTTCGGTAACGCTTGTTTTACGAATAGCATCAAGAAGTGTCGTTTTACCATGGTCAACGTGACCCATAATCGTAACAACTGGTGGACGCTCAAGCAGATCTGCCTCATCATCCACTTCTTCAATCGTCTCGAAGTTGTCTTCTTCGACTTTAATTTTAATCTCAACTTCAACGCCGAATTCAGTTGCAATCAATTGAATAGCGTCCAAATCAAGTTCTTGGTTAATCGTCGCCATTGTTCCTAAGAACAATAGTTTTTTGATAACTTCAGAAGCATCTTTGTGGAGCAATTTGGCTGTTTCACCAACCGTCATGCTGCCGCGAACGATGATTTTCTTAGGTGTGTTATCAATTTTCTCTTTCTTAACCGTTTCTTGCTGATATCTGCCACGGTTATTACCACGTTGGTTGCCACGGTTGTTACCTGATGGCCCACGGTTGCCGCCAGAGCGGTTATCATCAAAACGCTTAGGCGTTGGTTTGGATTTCTTAGTTGTAATCACACCAGCCTTAGCTGCTGCATCATCTAATTCAGCTGCTGTTGCACCAACATGGAACTGCGGCTTAGCTTCTTGAATAACGGGTCTTCCACTTTGGTTATTGTTACGGTTGTCAAAAGGTTTGTTTTGACGATTTGGTCCTGTACTACGGTTAGGGCTCGCTCCTTGCGGACGGCCACTATTCGCGCTTTGTCCGCCGCCAGTAGATGCACCTGCACCTTGGTTAGGACGAGATCCCGCATAATTGCTATTGGTACGTGGAGCTCCGCCTTGACCTTGACCCTGGTAGGAGCCTTGGCCGCTTGGACGTTGGCTGTTATACCCGCCAGTTGATCCACCACCACTTGGACGTTGCCCACCTTGTGAAGAGCCTTGGTAGCCGGTACGTTGCCCGCCTTGACCCTGTCCTTGGCCTTGATAACCCTGGCCACTTGGACGTTGCCCACCTTGCGAAGAACCTTGGTAGCCCGTACGTTGTCCGCCTTGTGAGGAACCTTGACCGCTTGGACGTTGTCCGCCTTGGCCTTGGTAACCTGTGCGTTGTCCACCTTGACCTTGGCCGCTTGGACGTTGTCCGCCGCCTTGCGAAGAGCCTTGAGGACGTCCATCACGCTGAGGCTGAGATGGGCGACTTGTCGCATTGGATGTAGATTGCGTAGTTGTTGTTGGTTGTGTTGTTGGTTGTGTTGATTGTTGTGGTGTCACTGCACCACTAGTTGTATTGTTGGCTGATTGTTCTGAAGAAGCAACAGGCTTAGAAGCCCCCGTTGCTGCACCTTTATTCTCTTGTGCTGGAGCCTGCGATGCAGGATTCTGATTCGTCGTTGATGAACTCACATTTCCTCCGTCCGTAGCTGCTCGTTTGGCAGCCGCATTAGCTTTTATATCACGGAAAAATTTCTCCACGGAACTAACCGCGTCATTTTCCATTACACTCATATGATTGTTAACAGGAATATTTAAACGTTTGAGGATGGTGATAATCTCTTTACTACTCATGTTGAGCTGTTTGGCGTATTCGTATACGCGGGTTTTGTCTTTATTATCTTGTTGTTTATTGGTCAATATGTTCCACCTCCGCAGGATTTTCTTGACTTTTCTGCAGCATCTGCGCGAAGCCTCCGTCCAATACACCTATGGTGACACGCATCTCTTTACCAATGCTGCGGCCCAATTCATACTTCGTTGCAATTTCTATGAGAGTAACCCCATAAAATTGGCATTTGTCCTGAAATTTCTTACGTGTATTAGCCGAAGCATCCTCCGCCATAATGACAAGTTTGGCTTCTCCCGAACGAATAGCTTTAAAGACGCCTTCATCGCCGGTAACAAGCTTTCCTGCCCGCATCGCTAAACCCAATTGGTTAAAAAATTTAGGATTCATCTTCTGATTCCTCCTCTTTGGAAGAGAGGAATTCATCTTCAACCCGAATAAAATCCTGTTCCAGTTGGTCATAAATATCAGCGCTTACGGCATGCTTAAGTGCTCGATCCAAGGCTTTGCTTTTCTTTGCCAATTTAAAACAAGAAACCTTACCGCATAAGTAGGCACCGCGCCCGGATTTTTTCCCTTTAAGATCAATGAGAATGTCATCTTCAGGCGTTTTGACGACGCGGATCAATTCCCTCTTCGGCATCATTTCCTGGCAGGCCACGCATTTTCTCAGAGGGACTTTTCTCTGCTTCATTCCGATCACCCCTTGCTTCCAAACAAAAACTTAATCGATACTGACTGAATCTTGATGCATTTCTTCTGTATAAGTTTTCACTCGGCCAAATTCTTGTTCCGCTTGTGTTTCACTCTTAATGTCGATTTTCCAGCCCGTCAATTTAGCAGCAAGTCGAGCGTTCTGCCCTTTGATACCAATTGCTAATGATAGTTGGTAGTCTGGAACAATGACGCGTGCCATCTTTTCATTTTCATGAATTTGAACTTCAAGAACTTTGGAAGGGCTTAGCGCATTCGCCACGTACTCTTCCACGCTTTCCATCCAACGAACAATGTCGATTTTCTCGCCGCGCAGCTCAGTAACAATCGTTTGAACACGTAAACCTTTGGGTCCAACACAGGAACCTACAGGGTCAACCTCAGCATTGCGTGAGTGAACAGCGATTTTGGAACGGAATCCTGCCTCACGGGCCACTGAACGAATTTCGACGACACCATCAAAAATTTCAGGCACTTCGAGTTCAAATAGACGTTTAAGCAAACCAGGATGTGTACGGGATAAAATGATTTGAGGTCCCTTAGTCGTATTCTCCACTTTGGTGATATACGCTTTGATCCGATCGCCTTGTTTAAACTTGTCTGTTGGCATGAGTTCAGTTAAAGGCAACACAGCCTCCACTTTACCTAGATCAACATAAATGTTGCGTTGATCTTGACGCTGAAGAATACCCGTAACGATATCTTCCTCTTTGTCAATAAACGCATTGTAAATCAATCCTCGCTCAGCTTCACGAATACGCTGCGTTACGACCTGTTTTGCTGTTTGAGCAGCAATTCTACCAAAATCGCGAGGCGTAACTTCAATTTCAACAATATCTTCCAGTTGATAATTAGGATTAATTTCACGCGAAGCGTGGAGCGAAATTTCCAATCTTGGATCGAGTACTTCCTCAGTTACGGCTTTGCGTGCAAATACCTTGATGAGACCAGTATGACGATTGATATCTACGCGCACATTTTGCGCAGTATTGAAATTACGCTTATAACTTGAAATCATCGCTGCTTCAATTGCATCGATAAGTAACTCTTTAGAGATACCCTTCTCACGTTCAATTTCCGACAGCGCTTCGATGAAATCCGTGTTCATTTGAACTGAGTCCCCCCCTTCAATAAGTAACGGTCACTAAAATACGATAGCTAAACGAGCGCTTGCTACCTTAGTGAACGGAATAGTAACTTTCTTTTTCCCAATTTCAATGATGAGATCTTGTTCGTCAAAGGATACCAATAATCCTTCGAACTCCTTGGAGTCCTCGATCTGCTCATAGGTCGTAACAAATACGTGACTGTTCACGGCCTTGTAATAATCTTGCGTCTTCTTCAATGGACGTTCAGCCCCTGGTGAAGAAACTTCCAAGAAATAAGCATCAGCAATCGGATCTTTCTCATCCAATTGAACACTAAGGTATTCACTGATACGGCCGCAATCATCTATATCAATTCCGCCTTCTTTGTCAGCGTAGACGCGAAGGAACCAATTGCTGCCCTCTTTGACATATTCAATATCCACGAGTTCAAATCCATTTTGTTCAATGAAATCCTTCAGCATGTCCTCAATGACGGATTTGATGTGTGCTTGTGTAACCACAGATAAATGTACCTCCTAAATTGACTTTCCCCAGTCATAACCCGAAAAGTCCTATATCAAAATGTAAAGAGTGGGTTTCCCCACTCTTTAATCACAAGATGATATCCTCATTATTGCCAATAAAAATTATACCATAACCAATCTTTGCATTACAATAGCAAACTTGTTAATGATTTTCACTTGACAGCTTATTTCTCAACTGAGCTACGCAATGAAATCTAGAAAAGTGACAACTGATTAGATTCCGGCATACCTCGGAAACATCCCATCGACGTTAATAGCTCGATGACAGTTTTGGAAGCTTTAGAACGATTCTGGAAATCCTCGATAGAAAGGAAATCTCCCTCGTCTTTGGCAGCTGCAATATTCTTCGCTGCGTTCTCCCCAATACCTGACATCGCAGCAAATGGAGGAATCAGTGAGTTGCCATCAATTGTAAATCGTGTCGCATCCGAACGATAGATATCAATTGGCTTGAAGCTGAAGCCACGAGACGTCATCTCAAGCGACATCTCCAGAATGGAGACCATGGCTTTTTCTTTGGGAAGCGCCTGAAAACCCTTTTCTTCAATTTCAATCAATCGTTTCAAAATAGCGTCATACCCTTGGCACAACAATTCGAGATCGAAGTCAGCCGCACGAACACTAAAGTATGTGGCGTAGTAAGCAATTGGATGATAAACCTTGAAGAATGCTGTACGAACAGCAGAAATAACGTAAGCAGCAGCATGCGCTTTTGGAAACATATATTCAATCCGTTCACAAGATTCAATATACCACGCTGGCACATTACAGCGTTTCATCTCCTCTTTCCATTCATCCGTGAGACCTTTACCTTTACGCACACTCTCTGTAATTTTAAACGCTAATCCCGCATCCATGCCTGCTTTATAAATTAAGAATAGCATGATATCATCCCGACAGCCAATAACGGTCTTAATATTGCATATTCCCTTTTTAATCAGCTCTTGAGCGTTACCTAACCAAACGCCCGTTCCGTGAGACAAACCAGAAATTTGCAGTAAATCGGCAAACGAGGTCGGTTGGGTCTCCTGAAGCATCTGACGCACAAATTTAGTTCCCATTTCTGGAACTCCATAAGTAGCAACTGGGGAACGAATCTGATCCGGAGTTACATTAAGTGCTCCTGTTGAGTTAAAAATACTCATTGCTTTCGGATCATTCATTGGAATACTCGTCGGATCAATCCCCGTCAAATCCTGCAGCATCCTCATCATCGTCGGATCGTCGTGTCCGAGAATATCTAGTTTGAGCAAATTGGCATCAAATGCGTGATAGTCAAAATGGGTTGTTTTCCACTCTGAATTCTTATCATCTGCAGGAAATTGAACAGGTGTAATATCATCAACTTCCATATAATCAGGAACTACAACAATACCACCAGGATGCTGCCCCGTACTACGCTTAACTCCCGTGCAACCTGCAGCTAACCGATTCAACTCAGCGCCCCGCCATTTCTGTCCTTGCTCTTCTTCATATTTTTTCACGAAACCGAAAGCCGTCTTCTCCGCAACTGTGCCAATGGTACCCGCACGAAAAACACATTTCTCTCCGAAAATTTCTTTCGTGTAATTATGGGCAATCGGCTGATATTCACCTGAGAAGTTCAAATCGATATCGGGAACCTTATCTCCTTTGAAGCCTAGGAATGTTTCAAAGGGAATATCATGTCCGTCACCTTTAAGATTTCCGCCACAATCCGGGCATACCTTGTTCGGGAGATCGAATCCGCTCGGAACACTACCGTCCAGGAACCACTCACTATGCTGACATGAGGCACAAATATAATGCGGGGGCAGCGGATTAACCTCGGAAATACCAAGCATCATGGCAACTACGGAAGATCCGACAGATCCCCTTGAACCGACAAGGTAGCCATCTTTATTAGACTTTTTAACCAGTCGTTCGGAGATCAAATAGTTCGCAGAGAAGCCGAATTTAATGATTGGAACAAGTTCTTTTTCCAACCGGGCCACAATAACCTCTGGGAGTTCTTCGCCGTAGAGACTTTTCGCTGTAGCGTAACAGGTATCTCGAATTTCATCGTCTGCGCCTTCAATGATTGGCGTGAACAGCTTATCAGGGAAGAGCTCGATCGCTTCGAACCGGTCAGCCAGTTCATTCGTGCTGCGCACAACAACCTCTAAGGCCTTCTCTTCACCCAGAAATTTAAACTCTTCCAGCATTTCTTTCGTGGTACGGAAGTGAGCATCTGGTTTCTTCATCGATTTAAGCGGGCTAAAGCCTGTAATCCCGTTAATGGTGATGTCACGGCAAACTTTCTCTCGAGGATGCAGGTAATGAACATTTCCTGTTGCAATAACTGGTTTCCCTGTTTTATAACCGATTTCACAAACGCGGCGTACAGCATTTTCGAGATCCTCAACACTGCCAACAAGCCCTTTTTCAACGAGATGCATATTGTAACTTACTGGTTGGATTTCCAAAATATCATAGAACTCTGAAACTTGTTCAGCCTCTTCGATCGTTTTGTTAAGAACAGCCTCAAAGAACTCCCCTTTTTCACAACCGGACGTAATGAGAAGCCCTTCTCTAAACTCGACTAACACGCTCTTCGGTATCGTAGCGCCTCTTTGCAAGTAGGTCGTATGGGATAAAGAAATAAGTTTAAATAAGTTCTTTTTACCAACCGCGTTTAGAGCATAAACACAGCAATGGAAAGGTCGCTGATTCGACAAATCTTTACCCACGTAATCATTTAGTTTGGCTAGACTCGTTATTTGTCGATCATTAGCCTCATTAATTAAATGATAGAGCACAAATCCCAATGCAATGGAGTCATCAATCGCACGGTGATGGTTATCTAGGCCAACCTTAAATTTATCGGATAAAGTGTTCAATCGGTGATTCTTCATGGACGGGAACAAGAATCTGGCCAGTTCCAATGTATCTAATACAGAGTTCGTAACATCAGGCAAGCCCATTCGCTTCAGATTGGCTTGTAGGAAGCCCATATCGAAGCGCGCATTATGTGCTACAAGGACGGAATCCCCAATAAATTCTACAAACTTTGGAAGCTCCTCCTCAATATCAGGCGCGCCAACCACCATATCATCTGTAATATTCGTTAATTGTTGAATGTTATAAGGAATTTTCTCATGCGGATTAATGAACGTTGCAAAACGATCGATTTCCTTACCATCTTGCATTTTAACACCGGCAAGCTCGATGATTCGGTTATTTATGACAGATAGACCTGTTGTCTCAACGTCGAAAATAACATAGGTCGCCTGCTTCAAGTCAATATCCCTGCCATTCATGACGATGGGCACAGAGTCATTCACAACATTAGCTTCAACGCCGTAAATCACTTTAATCCCGTGTTTTTTGGCGGCTTTGCCCGCATCAGGAAAACATTGAATATTGCTGTGGTCCGTGACTGCAATGGCTTTATGTCCCCATTTTGCAGCCATTTTCACATACTGATCAATTGGAGTTAAAGCGTCCATCGTGCTCATCGTAGTATGTAAATGGAACTCTACACGTTTCTCAGCCGCATCATCCATTCGATCCTTGGGCGCCATTACTTCCGTCAAATCATTTGGAATCATAACGAGCTCAGGGATTTGCATGAATCGGTCATACTCAACCTTACCTCTAGCTCTGATCCATGTTCCGTTCTGAAGCAAACTCATAATCTTCACGTCGTCTTTGGACTTTGCAAATACCTTCATCGCCATGGAGTCCGTAAAATCCGTCAAATTGAAAGTATACAACGTGTTACCGTTTCTTAATTCCTTAACATCTAAGCCGAAAACAGTTCCTTGCACTGTAATTTTCTTCTCTTCTTCTTTAATATCCTTCAGCGGAGTCGGTACTTCCTTAATGTCGTACCCAATGACGAGCTTCAAATCATCCGGTAATGAAGACTCTTCTTCTTCCATATCAATCGACATCATAATTTCTTGTGTAATCGTCTTCTCACTTTGCTCGCGCTGTTTGGCAAACTTCTCGTATTCCGTTTCTACATCGGCAGAATCGCTGATCGCATATTTAACCGTTAAATCCGTTTGGAAATAGTTATGGAAAAAATCTCGAATGAATGCATCTATATTCTTCTTCTTGGCAAGCTCTAATCCGATCGCATCCAGCATAATGAGGGATAGTGATTGCCCTTGTACTTCAAATTTGGCTTTAGCCATCCAGCCGTTAATGGAAGGCACTTCGCGCTGCAGCCATTCCATAAATAAGCTCCAGTATTCATCTACCAAAGCAGCCGGCTCCGCCCCTTCAAACTTCCAAATAAAACGAATCTTCGCAATTTGCGCGAATTTTTCTTGAATCATTTTACAAAAAGAGCGGTAAATGTTCTGAGGCACTAATTCATTTTTCACCAAATAAAAAGTCCAGTCGCGATTCTTCCGACTTATTTCTACTTGATCGATATAGCCTTCCGTAAAAAATGATCGCACGACATCGGCTGGAATCTCCGCTTGCTGCATCAAAAGCTCAAAGCGATTCCGTTTATCAGCCAAATTACTCATGAACAGCCTCCCCATAAAAATACGAAGGGCAATGGATGACTTGCCTCCATTTGCCCTTATTGTAGTAATTAGTAACTGCGGCCAAATACGACCGTATGTTTAGCAGCATCGCCGCAAACCAGACATGTTGCCTTCGTTTCTGTAGGTGTGAAAGGAATATTACGACTTGTCGCACCTGTTTCTTGCTTCACTTGTTCCTCGCATGCGTTAGAACCGCACCATCCAGCTAAAGCAAAACCACGTTTTGTTTCAAGGAAAGTCTTGAATTCATCGATAGAATCCACGGCAATGTAATGCTCATCACGGAACTGCTTGGCTTTATCATACATCTGCTGATGGATCTCAGCAAGTAAATTTTGCACTTCTTCGACAAAATTCGCTTGTTGCACGATTCTCTTTTCTCCACTTACACGAGATACAAGAACAACTTGTCCATTCTCCATATCGCGGGGTCCCAATTCAACGCGAATTGGGACGCCGCGCATTTCGTATTCATTGAATTTCCAGCCTGGGCTTTGATCAGCACGATCGTCCACTTTCACGCGGACACCTGCTTTTTTAAGATCAGCGTACAGCTCGTCTACTCGCGCGATAACTTGATCCCGCGTTTTTGGAGGACCAATTGGAATCATGATAACTTGTGTTGGAGCAACTTTTGGCGGCAGAACCAGACCTCTGTCATCTCCATGAACCATGATCAGCGCTCCGATAAGACGAGTACTTACCCCCCATGAAGTCGTATGCGCAAATTGATGTTGATTCTCGCGATCCAAGAATTTGATATCAAAGGCAACTGCGAAATTCGTACCCAGGTAGTGAGAGGTACCCGCTTGTACTGCTTTTCCATCTTTCATCATCGCTTCAATCGAGAAAGTATCAATTGCACCAGCGAATTTCTCGGAAGGTGTCTTTTGACCTACGATAACAGGTATAGCCAAGAAATCTTCCGCAAATTGACGATACACTTCTAACATCTGCATGGTTTCGCGGCGTGCATCCTGCTCATCTTCATGTGCCGTATGGCCTTCTTGCCATAGGAATTCAGTTGTACGCAGGAAAGGCAGAGTACGCTTCTCCCAACGAACCACATTCGCCCATTGGTTAATCAACAAAGGCAGATCACGATAGGAGTTGATCCATTCGGAGTACATATGTCCGATCATGGTTTCGGAAGTAGGGCGAATCGCCAAACGTTCTTCTAGCTTCTCCCCGCCTGCTTCTGTCACCCACGGCAGCTCTGGATTAAAGCCCTCTACATGCTCTTTTTCCTTCTGGAAAAAGCTTTCTGGGATAAATAGAGGGAAATAAGCATTCCTGTGGCCGGTCTCTTTGAATTTGCTGTCCAACTCGCGTTGAATGTTTTCCCAAATTTCGTAGCCGTCCGGCTTAAACACGATACAGCCTCGAACCGGAGAATAGCTCATCAGATCCGCTTTTTTGATCACATCTATGTACCAACGGGAGAAATCTTCCCCCTGTGGTGTAATCTCTTTAACAAACTGCTTATCGTTTGACATAAACCCTCCTAGATCATTAGAACTATCCCTTAATTAAACGTAAAATATCATTATACGTTACGGCCACCATTAGCAGCATGAGCAGCGCAAACCCAACGAAGTGAACCATACTCTCTCGGTTCGGATCAATTGGCTTGCCGCGAAGCGCCTCTAGTCCCATGAACAATAGTCTGCTTCCATCTAAAGCTGGGATCGGCAACAAGTTAAATATCCCAAGATATAAACTTAATGTAGCCATCCACGAGAGAAAAACAGTTATTCCCATTTGGGCAAATTGGGCAGACACTTGTGCTGTTCTAACCGGACCACCTAAATCATCGAGTTTAAATTGCAGCATCACTAGCTTCTGCAGACCAGTTACGATTCCGATTGTTGTCCCAACAACTTGCTCATAAGTTCCACTTAAGACTTCAGTAAATGAAGCAGTTCTCCTGTCACCTGAAATCACAACACCTAATTTTCCAGCACCGGCTTCCATTTCTGGTGTTACCTGTAGAGACAGCGGGTTTCCTGAGCGGTCAATTACCCAAGTCATTGGCTTCCCTGCAGATGATTGAATCGTCGTCACCAACTTCTCGCGGTCATCGCCAATTGGCTGGTTATCAATCGAAATGATGATATCTCCCTTTTGCAACCCTGCCTTCTCTCCGGCCTTACCCGCCAGCACGGAATCCAGCTTTACATTCGTAAAGACACCCGACATGATGACAACGATCAGGAATAGCACAATCGCTAATAGAAAGTTCATCACAGGTCCCATTACAATAGCAATCGCCCGTTTACCAACAGTTTTTGATCCGAATTGCCGATCGTATGGCGCGATCTGTGTTTCGACTCCTTTGGTAACCATCAACGCTTCACGGTCAATGGGATAAGTCACTCTTTCTCCATCCACATCGAGTGAAACTTGCAGTGTTCTTTCTAGATCGATTTGTTCCACAACACCCAAAATGACATTGGAGCGACGGTCTAATTGATCGAGAAAAAGGGAGGACACTTCATTTTGTTTATTTAATTTAATGGCAATGGTTTGTCCAGGGTTCACTTGAACAATTTCCGGATCTTCTCCAGCCATACGAACAAAACCACCGATGGGTAGCAAGCGAAGCGTATAGCGAGTTTCCCCTTTTTTATATGAGAAAATCTTGGGTCCAAAACCTATGGCAAACTCTCTAACTAAGATGCCTGCGCGTTTTGCAAAGTAAAAATGCCCCCATTCATGAATCGATACAAGAACGAAAAACATCAAAATAACCTTCAATCCAACTTCTATGGCTGACAAGTCGTATTTCCTCCTTCATGGACAGCATGTTCTTAGATTACCATTATTGAACCGCTGAATACAAGCTATGCCCGTTTAGCACAGTATACGAGTCGGGAGAATGAATTAGACGTACCTGTAACCAGAGAAAAAAAGAGCCGAGCCATACTCACTGACTTAAGCTCTTAACACATTAAAATTGAATAGACTCCGCGAATGATCTAGCCCATTGATCCTGCTCATGAATGAGATCCAGCTCAGGATTGGAATAAGACTCATGCTTCTGTAACGCTGCTTCAATGACTTGCTCGATTTGTAGAAAAGTGATTTCCCCTTTGAGGAATCGAGCAACAGCAATTTCATTGGCTGCATTGAAAACCGTCGGTGTCGTTCCACCTTGTCTACCACTCTCATATGCCATCCGTAAACAAGGGTACCTTGTATAATCCATCTCGCGGAAATGCAGTTTACCAATCGCAGCCAGATCAAGCCTCTTAGTCGGCGTCGTGTATCTGTCAGGATACGTTAAGGCATACTGAATTGGCACACGCATGTCCGGGTTGCCAAGCTGAGCAATGATGCTGTTGTCAACAAATTCAACGTAGGAGTGAATGACACTTTCCGGATGAATTAAAACATCAATTTGATCATAAGAAAGATCGAACAGCCAGTGTGCCTCAATGACCTCAAAACCTTTGTTCACCATCGTGGCTGAATCGATTGTAATCTTTGCGCCCATCGACCAATTCGGATGCTGTAAGGCTTGTTCAACGGTAACACCCTCTAGCTCAGCGCGAGTACGATCGCGAAAGGAACCGCCAGATGCTGTTATCGTTATTTTGGAAACTTGCGATCTGTTTTCACCGTTTAAACATTGATAAATCGCTGAATGCTCGCTATCAATCGGCAGTACAACGACACCTTTTTTACGTACAGCTTCCGTAACGATGTGTCCCGCACTCACTAAAGTTTCCTTGTTCGCAAGTCCGATGTGTTTCCCAGCATCTATTGCAGCAAGTGTAGGTTTTAAACCTTGACTTCCAACCAAAGCAGTAACAACTAAATCAGCGTCTGTGGCTGCGGCTACTTCAATAAGTCCTTCTTCACCATATACAACCTTCGTGCCAGATGATACGTTCATCAGAACTTCGTCTGCTAACTCTTTCGTTGCAACGGAGACAAGTTTCGGTTTGAACTGGTTAACTTGCTCAATCAATAACTTTGTATTATATCCACCAGATAAAGCTTCGACCTGAAATTTCTCTGGGGCATGTTGAACGATATCTAACGTTTGTGTACCGATAGACCCCGTTGAACCTAAAATGGCAATCCGTTTCATGATTAAGCACCTCGCCCATGACAATTACATAGGTATTATTCCGATCAAATAAACAAAAGGAAACACAATTAGCCAACTATCCATCCGATCCAGCACACCGCCATGACCGGGGAGCAATGTTCCCGTATCTTTAATTCCTTTAACACGCTTATACGCTGACTGAATCAAATCGCCTACTTGTCCAACAACAGCAATGATAAAACCAAGTGCCAACGCTTTGCCAAACCCCAGTAAATCCGGGGCAAACCAAGCAAATATGAACGCCGCGATCATAGAGATAACAACGCCGCCAATTGCGCCTTCTATTGATTTCTTAGGGCTAATTTGTGGCCATAGAAGGTTTTTGCCCAGCTTGGAGCCAACGAAATATGCACCTGAATCCGAAGCCCAAATGCAAACAAAAACAAGGATTGTCCAAAACAAGCCGTGCTCTGCCAAACGTGCCGCGATCATATAATAGAAGCCAAAAGCAATATAGACAACGCCTAACAAAATGACCGATACCTGATCAATGGTGATTTTATTTTTGGAAGCTACAGTTATAAATAAAAGTAAGAACATAGCAAACCAAATGATCGCACTTGTGGAAATTGGAGAAGTTATCCCAACGAATTCCCAAGGAATTGTAACGTACAACAGTGCTACTAATCCAACAGCGCTTGTTAACTTATACTTCATGTAGCCATTCATCTGCAAATATTCCCGGTAGCCAAGAATCGAAAGCAATACGATTAAACCTGCATACCAGTAACCGCCTAATACTAATAGCGTAATAAAAACAAGCCCAGCAATAACCCCTGTAACGATCCTTTGTTTCAAGTTGAATCCTCCTAGATGAACAACTTCAAATCCGGCAGCAATTCGTTAAAACCGTCACCGTTTAGGAGAAATCGAAAGGATCACTTACAGTCCTCCGTATCTTCTCCCACGGCGTTGGTATTCAGCGATGGCCTGCAAAAATAAAGATTCTGTGAATTCCGGCCAATAAGCATCAGTAAACCAAAGCTCTGAATACGCCAATTGCCACAACAGAAAATTGCTAAGTCTCAACTCACCGCTCGTGCGAATTAACAAATCGGGATCTGGTAGATCTGAAGTAAGCATATACGATGAAAAACGAGTTTCGTCCAGCTCTTCGGTCTGCAGCTTGCCGCTTTGAACATCACGAATCATATCCTGCACACCAGCAATCATTTCTTTACGTCCACCATAGTTTAAGGCAAAGTTCAAAATGAGTCCTGTATTATTTTTCGTCCGTTCGATAGCACCTTCTATGGCGTTTAACGTATAGTCAGGCAAGCCTTCTTTCCAACCCGTCATCCGGATACGGACGTTATTCTCGATTAGCTCTTCAATTTCCAAAGGAAAAAACTCTTGTGGAAGCTTCATCAAAAACTCCACTTCTTCCTTGGGTCTCTTCCAATTTTCTGTGGAAAAAGCATACATCGTCAATACTTTAACACCGATCTCATTAGCTGCCATCGTAATTTTCTTTACATTCTTCATGCCGGAATGGTGCCCGGCTACGCGTGGCAAACCTCTTTGCTTTGCCCAGCGGCCATTTCCGTCCATAATGATAGCGACATGCGCTGGCACTTTGTCCAATTCAATTTCTGGTCTAGCAGCAGATGCTTGCTGATCTTTCATTCCGAACCATTGCTTAAATCGCTTGAGCACAGTTGTTCCTCCCAACTAGGGAAAGATGAAAAACCCCCAGCGACTACCCGGGGGCATATCTATCTTATACTTCCATGATTTCTTTTTCTTTAGCAGCCAAAACTTTTTCAACTTCAGCTACGAATTTATCCGTAAACTTCTGGATATCTTCTTGATGCTTACGGGATTCATCTTCCGAGATCCCTGCTTTTTCAAGCTTTTTGATCTCGTCATTCGCATCGCGGCGAATATTACGAATAGCCACTTTGGCTTCTTCGCCGAATTTTTTGGTCATTTTAACAAGATCCGTACGACGCTCTTCCGTCAGTGCCGGGATCACAATTCGAATTACGATACCATCATTGGATGGTGTTAAGCCCAAATCAGACTTCATGATTGCTTTCTCAATAGAAGACATGGAGCTTTTGTCCCATGGTTGAATAAGCAAAGTACGTGAATCAGGAGTAGTTAAATTCGCTAGTTGATTCACAGGTGTCATTGCTCCGTAATATTCCACTTGAATACGATCCAATAAAGAAGGCGTAGCACGACCAGCACGTAGCGAAGTTAAGTCTCTTTTAAGTGCGCCGATGGCTTTATCCATCCGGTCTTCTGCGTTCTTTTTCACTGCTTGTGGCATCGATTAGACACTCCCTTTAACTGTAGTCCCAATTTTCTCGCCAAGGACCACTCGTTTAATATTCCCTTTTTCTGTAATGTTGAACACCACTAACGGGATGTTGTTATCCATACATAGGGAAGATGCGGTTGAGTCCATGACACCTAAATTATTACTGATAACTTCCATATAGGTCAACGTTTCAAACTTCTTAGCTGTTGGATCTTTGAATGGATCTGCTGAATATACGCCATCCACTTTATTTTTGGCCATGAGAATGACTTCCGCTTCAATTTCAGCTGCTCTTAAAGCCGCTGTCGTATCAGTAGAGAAGTATGGATTCCCTGTACCCGCTGCGAAAATGACAACTCTCGACTTTTCCAAGTGACGAATTGCTTTTCTGCGAATGTAGGGCTCAGCCACTTGTTGCATTGTAATGGATGACTGTACTCTTGTAGGCACTTCAATATTTTCCAATGCATCCTGTAGAGCCAAGGAATTCATAACGGTCGCAAGCATCCCCATATAGTCCGCAGTTGCACGGTCCATACCTTTTTCACTGCCTGCGATACCACGCCATATGTTACCGCCACCTACTACGATAGCGACTTCTACGTTTAATTCAACTACGTCTTTCACTTGCTGGGCGATGGAGGTAATGACTTCTGAATCAATGCCGTACCCTTGCTGTCCTGCCAGAGCTTCGCCGCTCAATTTGAGCACTATTCTTTTATAAAAAGGTTGACCCAACTTGTATAACCTCCGTTTCCATGCATGAACAAACTTATTGGCTAAAAAAGAAGGAACACCAAGTGTTCCATCTTTTTGAAGTAGCTATTATAGTTTAACTTGGGACATAACTTCTTCTGCGAAGTTTTCTTGTTTTTTCTCAAGGCCTTCACCAAGACCAAAACGTACGAAACGACGAATGGAGATGTTTTCGCCGATAGCAGCGATTTTCTCGTTCAACAATTGGTCGATCGTTTTGTCTGGATCTTTAACGAATTGTTGCTCCATCAAGCAGAACTCTTCGTAGTATTTACCGATACGTCCTTCAACCATTTTGTCAATGATTTTCTCAGGTTTGCCTTCGTTAAGTGCTTGGTTGCGAAGAATTTCTTTTTCTTTTTCCAAAGCTTCTGTTGGCACTTCTTCACGACGAACATAAGTTGGGTTAGCCGCTGCGATGTGCATAGCGATATCTCTACAGAAAGTTCTGAATTGTTCTGTTTTACCTACGAAGTCAGTTTCACAGTTGATCTCAACAAGAACACCAACTTTACCTCCAGCGTGGATGTAAGATTCTACTGCGCCTTCAGTTGCGATACGACCTGCTTTGTTAGCTGCCGCGGAAAGACCTTTCTCGCGAAGCAATTCGCCAGCTTTTGTGATATCACCATTTGCTTCTTCAAGCGCTTTTTTGCAATCCAACATTCCTGCGCCTGTTTTTTCACGTAATTCTTTCACTTGTGCTGCTGTAACTGCCATTGAAAGAAACCTCCCGTTAGTGGTTTAATATGTAACGCCTTTGCTTTAAAAAAAGGGTGGTGACAGGCTGTTACACCTTCCAACCACCCTTTTCTCATTCCTATAAATTAAGCTGTTGTTTGTTCGCCTTGGTGTGCTTCGATAACTGCGTCAGCAATTTTCGCTGTAAGCAATTTAACCGCACGAATCGCATCATCGTTACCTGGGATCACGTAGTCGATCTCGTCCGGATCACAGTTCGTATCAACGATACCAACGATTGGGATACCCAATTTACGAGCTTCTGCAACAGCAATACGCTCTTTACGTGGATCGATAATGAATAGTGCGCTAGGCAAGGATTTCATGTTTTTGATTCCGCCCAAGAATTTCTCAAGACGATCTTTCTCTTTACGGAGAATGATAACTTCTTTCTTAGGTAGAACTTCGAATGTACCGTCCTCTTCCCATCTTTCAAGAGTTTTCAAACGGTCAATACGTTTTTGAATGGTTTGGAAGTTAGTAAGCGTACCACCCAACCAACGTTGGTTGATGAAGTACATTCCGCAACGTTCTGCTTCTTCAGCAACGGAATCTTGGGCTTGTTTTTTTGTTCCTACGAAAAGGATTGTACCATTATCTTCAGATACGGATTTAACAAAGTTGTAAGCTTCCTCAACTTTTTTAACCGTTTTTTGTAGATCGATAATGTAAATTCCGTTTCTTTCTGTGAAAATGTACTTGTCCATTTTCGGGTTCCAACGACGTGTTTGGTGACCGAAATGTACGCCAGCTTCTAAAAGCTGTTTCATGGAGATAACTGCCATCCCCAATCCCTCCTCTAAAATGGTTTATTTGGTATCCGCCGCCTGTCGCATCTTTGCATAAAACTTACCTAAGTAAGCACCAATATACAAATTGACTGGCGTGAGTTTTTAACACCGTGAATAAATATACCACAACTCAAATCCCTATGCAACCTTTTGTCGATAACGTATTTTCGTGATGAAATAGGGATGTCTTAATAAAAAAAGACCTCAAAATAAAGATCAATTTGAGTGTCTATTGCTGAGTTGTTATGAGATTCGACACAACCTTTTGCATATCCATTGGCCCTTCAAAAACGTGAAAGCCAACTTGCAACTTGGTGTTCCCGCCTTGCTTTTCAAGCTCAGTAGCAAATGCCTTGCGGTCGCTAATAAGACCAGATTTCACAAGAAGCTCACTAACTGTCGTTGCATCAAGACTAGGCTGCACGTAAATAACCGTTCTAACAACCGTCTCTGCTTTAGGCTGCTCTTGAGGCTTAGCATCGGCTAGCTTGTCCGTTGCTTCTTTCACCTTATTTTTAACAGTAGCGTCCATCTCTGCTTGCGTATACATGTTAGTCCCTAAATCAAAAACTTGGTAATACTTAGTGGCTTCCTCTTTCAATTTCTGAGGATCCATTTCATCAAGAGCTAAACCAGATTTGCCCGGTGCACTCGCCCGAACGGACATCATTTGCAACAACAACGCCCCAACAATGATCCCTGTTCCAATACCTAAAATATACGAACGATTTTTAAGCACGGGTCTGCTCCTCCTGCCTAGAAAGCTGTAGGATCAAACTAACTTCACCTTTATTCATCCCTAATTTCTTAGCGATAGCTTCCACGCCTTTGCCTTGATCATGCAAAGAAAATAGCTCAGCATATCGGCTTTTCATACTCAAACCTGCATAAACTGGCTCTTCCTCCAAAATAGGTGGCTCTACGACCAAAGCAGAATTCATGAATTGAGACTCTCCCGCGGCTGCGTGTTGCTCTAGTGATATTAGAGTCCCTTGATCATTGACATGCACTTTAGTCAACTCCTGTGACAGTTCAAGCTTCTGCTTCTCCAAAGTTTCCAACCTACCTGCCAGCTTGGCAAGTTCGACCTCATAATCTTGTTTGGTCTTCGAAAATAGGTCAAGTAGCGATTGATTCTGCTCATCCATCTCCGCGGCAAAGTGTTCTATCGTTTCCTCGATCTCCTGAGCGACAGTCATCTTACCAGAGGCTGCCACTTGTTCCTTAGGCAGAAAACGCGCATAAACAATCAAGACCAGCCCTAAAAGCACGATATACATCCACGGCTGCATAGCCACTTATGTTCACCTTTTTCTATATAATGAGAAAACGCCTTATAATGATAAATCAATATGATGCCCTTTGTACGGATGATTCGGTTGATGGTCAAGTTCAGGAGGGGCTGAGGACGAAGTTTTCTTGTTCTTTGACTTCCTCTCAGCCATCTGCTGCTTCTGCCCACCGTGATCTTGGATATCAGCCCTAGCGCTTTCTTCAAGCTTACTGCTTCGGTGTCGATCCTTTTCTGTTGATTGAGCAGCCTGATTTTCTAAAATCGTCTCATCTTGACGAGGTTTCTGCATCAATTGATTTTGACGAATTCCCGCCTCATCATTTTTGTGTACAGCGAACTGTAAATCGATGGCTTTAAAACTCATCGCTTACCCACTCCTTCACTCACACGTAGGCAATCATTGAAATATCTCCGTCGTTCAAACGGAACGTCATACGGTTAGTAGGATCTTTGATGAATTTCGTATAACGACCAATGACAATCTTAGTTCCACCGTAAACGGTCGACAAAACTTCAACCTTCGCTTGTTCGGAGTCTTCTAACGATTTTTCAATCTCAAGAATACGTTCCTTAACCGTATTTTGCTCCTCGATGCCTTGCTTTTTCGTATGATTCAGCTTAACTCGCATAGCTAGTTTATCTGGAGTAAGTTGTCCAGCAGCAGCTAATGCGTCCAACAGTGAAAGAGCTTTGTCTGTTTTGTCCAAATTCTCCATAAATATCCGCAGCTGATTACGCAAATGTATCATTTCATTGCGGAGTTCAGGTAATACCCCAACTTCAATGACGGTTGTGGTTGACATGGAGTTCCCGATTGTACGCGCAGTCACACGTTCACCCGCTTGTATCGTACCGCCTACGATGAGTCCCTTAGCTCCATTACAGCTAACTGCTTTGCCAGCTCGAATGGTTGCATGCATAATGCTCTGTGAAACTTTCAATTCACCTAACACTTCAACGGTCGCATCTTGAATAAAAGAGCTTTTTACATTTTTACCTGCCTTCACAAAGGCCTTGTTTTGACCTACGATGCCAGCGTTTATCTCTATAGAGCCATCCGCTTCAAGCTCTGCAGCTTCTACGCCTCCAGTGACGCGTATATCGCCCGCAGCCCGGATTTTAAATCCAGGCAAAACATTACCCCGGACAACAACAGTACCGATAAAATCAATGTTTCCAACATGATAATCCACATCTCCATTGACTTCATAGACAGGAAATACGTTAATCTTGTCTCGATCTGTTTTGACAACCATCCCATCAATCAAGGCATATAGCCCCTTTTGCTCGGCGTCTGCAATAACATTCTTTCCAATTTTGAAACGAGCTTCTTTCCCAGCTTTGGTAAAAATCGTCTCACCGGTTACAGCACGTCCCGGAGTGCCCTCGGTAGCCAAAAATCGCTGCCCAATAAGCTGTCCTTTTTTTACATTATGTAGGGATACCACTTCTTTATAATTTACCCTGCCGTCATCCAGCTCTTGAGGTTTTTTGTCATTCTCATCAAAATCAAAAATATATGAAATATAACCGTTAGCACCTAGTTCTGCCTTCGTCCCGGCAGCGATAACTAGCTTTTGTTGATAAAAAGATTTAGGATCTGCAGCTATTTGAGCTAGCAATGGTCGATTCAATCCATGGACAATCCGGTTTTTCTGAGCTAATTCTTCTAATTGAGCAGCTGTTACTTTTAAAGTGTCATCTATATTATTAATAAGTAAAAATGCTGACAATTTATCATCCGAGATGGAAATACTGATGTAAAAATCTAAAGGCATGTTCCTCTCAAGCATGGAATTCCACCCTTCAACTTTAGCAAGTTTATATTAAGTATCTTGAAATAGCTGATTCTTAAATCGGCTAAGTACACCCTTTAGACGAAGAATCGCTTTTGAATGTAGTTGCGAAATGCGTGAAGGAGATAGGCTCATAACTTCAGCTATTTCACTTAACGAGAGTTCCTCGAAATAAAATAACGAAACCACGGTCCGTTCCTTCTCCGTTAAGCGTTCAATAGCTTTGGCCAACGATTCTTTGAGATAAAACTCGTTCACTTGAAACTCTGGATTTTTAGCTTTTTCATCAACAAGTAAGGAAAGCCGCGTTTCCGAATCTTCTTCCCGAATTGGATCATCAATCGAACACACCGTCGTAATAGAAATATCTTGAAGCATCTGTTGGAAATCTTGCTCGCTGACCTGCAAGTATGCGCTGATCTCGGCATCTGTCACAGAACGAAGATACTGTTGTTCAAGTTTCTGGTAGGCATCTTCAACCTTTTTGGCCTTTTCTCTAACAGAGCGCGGAACCCAATCTCCTTGCCTTAGACCATCGATGATAGAGCCACGGATTCGCCAGGATGCATAAGTTTCAAATTGTAATCCGCGGGCATAATCAAATTTCTCCACGGCATCAATAAGACCCATCACGCCATAGCTGGACAGGTCCTCTTTCGAGACGCTTTTGGGTAGTCCAATGGCTAGACGTCCAGAAACATAATCGACTAAAGGCAAGTAACTCTCAATCAATGCCTGCTTAGCGGGAACCCAGCCTTCTTCTTTCCACTGCTTCCATAAGTCGAAATTCGCTAGTTGTGATTGCTTTTGTTCGATCATGATTTACGTTTCACCATCCTTAGTCTTCTGACATTCGCCTTAGGGCACCAGCCAGTTGTTCAGGGTCCAGATTATTCTTGGTGACTAACTTAGGTGGATTCAGTGGTGAAAATTGCATGTCAGCTGATGACGGCGCATGATTATTGCCTAAATTGGCTTTCAACAATTCACGTGTTTCCTCATCTTCTTCTGGAGTCGTCAAATCCAAAGTTTGACCAACCGATGAATCTGACGTCATATTCGCATCTTGGGAGTGGCTTGCTGCATGTTCAGCCCCAATCATCAGGCCTAACACCCATCGAAAACCAAAAGTAAGAATAAATAAAATAACAAAACTATACATGCATTTCAGACAGGAAGTTAACAATAAATTATTGCCAATTGATAGACCAAAAGTAAATAAACCTGCCAAACCTGCCACAATGAAATTTATCCGAATGGTACCAATCATCATTAAATTTCTTTCACTCCTAATTGGACGCTTCGAATTACTAGAATACCAGTTTCACTATTAAATTCTATCGTTCGACCGTAATTGGCTCCAGTATCCTCTGCTCGAATTGGAATTCTGTATTTATTCAACATTTCTTTACAAGATTCAACATTTCTCGGACCAATTCTCATCGTATCATTATTTCCAGCAAATGCAAACATTTGTGCGCCGCCGGCAAGCTTTGCTTCAAGCTTACTGATACTGGCCCCGAGCTGCTCCATTCTGGAAATTAACTCAGGTATTGCGGTATCCGCGTATTTCGCAATGTTCAAGGAACCTTCGCGGGCAATTTCAGAGGATGGTAGCATGACATGTGCCATACCAGCTACTTTCACGCGGCTGTCATAAAGCGTAACCCCTACACATGATCCTAAACCTGTTGTTTTCAACACACCAGTAAGGTGAGCAACATTCAAGTCAGCCATGCCAACTTTAATCAAATTATCCTGAGTCATGAAGAATCTACTCCTAATGCCGAAAATATTTTGCCAAACGATTCCGGATCAGGAATTAGGAAGAAATGTCCCTGTACTTCATTTTCCCCTTCCAAAAATTTGGTATCGATGAGGAGTGCCTGATCGCCCATTTGACCAAATTGCAATAAACCATAACTTAATATGGCACCTGCCATATCCATCGCTAATGCTGGTACTGTGGGTTGCATGTTCAGGTTAGTAAAATCAGCAAGAGAAGAAAGATAGGAACCTGCAAGAATGTTGCCTATTTCGTTTAAAGCCGATAACTCTAGCTCCGAATACTCTTCTTGATCTTCAATGTTCAAACCAATCAGATCCCGCAATATATTCTTGGCGGCATCCAAATTGAGAATAAAGAACATATTTCCCGGAGCGTCTCCTTCTACTCGTAAGAAAATGGCAAGAACAACCGTTTCAGCCCCGCCAACACTATCACAAATTTCTTCAAAAGGAAGCATCCTGACTTTGGGTACAAGCATATCGATCGGTTTATCCAATAGCGTAGATAGGGCGGTAGCAGCATGCCCCGCGCCTATATTACCAACTTCCTTCAGAACATCCATTTGAAAATCTGCCAACTGGCTAAAAACGTCCACAAGCTATTCCCCTAATCTTTCTAACTGAAGAATTTCGTCGCGGTTTAAAACCTGCTCTAAATTAAGCAGAACTAGCAATCTTTCCTCGCCGACACGCGCAATCCCATCGAGATACTTCGCTTTGATGCCGCCAACAATTTCTGGTGGAGTATCAATGTTATCCGTATCCAGGTCAATGACGTCATTAGCTGAATCTACGATTAAGCCCACTTCAAATTCACCTGCTGATACGATGATAATACGAGAAGCATCTGAAGTCGCTTGCTCTTCAAGTCCAAATCGGGAGCGCAGATTGATAATCGGAATAACAACACCACGGAGATTAATTACGCCTTTAACAAATTCAGGTGCTTTTGGAACACGCGTCATTGGCTGCATTCTTTCAATCGTTCTGACTTTCTCGACTTCCACGCCATACTCTTCCGATCCAAGTGCGAAGACGATTACTTTCTTTTCTTCTCCCATTGTAATATCCTCCCTAGAATTATGTATTTATTTAATCAATGCGTTTGGATCAATAATCAAAGCTACTTGCCCATCACCAAGAATCGTAGCGCCCGAGATAGCAAATAGTCCTGTTAAATACTTACCTAATGTTTTGAGAACAATCTCTTGCTGGCCGATAAACTCATCAACCATCAGTGCCACTTGCTTGTCCCCTTTGCGAACAACGACAATTTCTGTTTCCTCTTCAAGATCCTCATTGAAATCCGGAACTTCAAACAATGTGCTCAAAGATACAAGAGGAATAACTGACTTGCGGTAATCCACCATTTTGTTACCATGGATGTTGCGAATTTGATTTTTCTGAATCGCTGAAGTTTCCACGATAGAAGATAAAGGAATCGCATATTTCTCACTGCCAAGTCGAACTAACATAGCCGAAATAATAGAAAGTGTGAGCGGGAGTTGAACAGAGAATTTACTGCCTACGCCTGGCTTCGAATCGACTTGTACATGTCCACCAAGCATTTGAATCTTAGTTTTCACGACATCAAGCCCCACGCCGCGACCAGAGATGTCTGAGATTTTTTCGGCCGTACTGAAACCTGAAGCGAACAGTAAGTTGTAAACTTCCTTATCCGTCAGCTTTGCAGCTTGTTCAGCAGTTACAAGTCCATTTTTCAGCGCCGTTTTTAATACTTTCTCCCTATAAATGCCTTTTCCATCTTCTTCTATTTCGATAAATACATGATTCCCACTATGGAAGGCACGAAGTTGGATGGTTCCATGTTCACTTTTTCCTGCAGCTATACGGTCACTGATTGACTCAATACCATGATCAACAGCATTACGCAGTAAGTGGACAAGCGGGTCACCAATCTCATCAATAACAGTACGGTCTAATTCGGTTTCTGCGCCAGTGATCACTAGATCTACTTTCTTATCTAGTGATTTCGCCAAATCCCTTATCATCCGCGGGAAACGATTGAATACGGAATCGACGGGCACCATGCGAAGTTTTAGAACAATATTTTGCAAGTCGCTGCTAACTCTAGACATGTGTTCTACTGTTTCTGTTAAATCATTGCGCTTAACTTCACTAGCCAGTTGTTCCAAACGTACACGATCAATCAGCAATTCACTAAAAAGATTCATCAATGCGTCTAGTCGCTCTATATCGACACGAATCGTACGGCTTGCAACAGGGGCACCACCAGCTGCCGGCTTCGATCCTGCTGCCGCAGGTTCTACCGCAGCCGGTGTGCTAGCAACAGAAATAGCTGGAGTTGGTACCTCAACAGCTGCTACAGCAGCAGCGATTTCTTGTCTTGCTGCCTCTACTTCATTGCGAGGACGAGACAATTCAACCAGAGACTCAGAGTCAACCGTAATAATTACGGCAGATTCTATCTCTGAGACGCTAAGAATCTCTTTTTCTAGAGTAGCCTGATCCACTTTCGATATAAAATAGAGCGAGAATGAGCGATCAAATTTCTCTTGCTCGATCTCTTGAACAGATGGCGTCGCTTTGACAATCTCACCCATTCTCTCCAATGCATCGAAGACCATATAAGCACGCGCGGCTTTCAATACACAATTCTCATTGACGTTAACTTCTATGTAGAAAACTAGAAAACCCGCATCAATGGATTGCTGAAGAATGGAAAATTGAAATTCATCTACTTCAATGCCTTTAGCTGGTTCCTTAACTGCTGCAACAACTGTTGCTGAAGCTGTTTTGTATTCACCGGTCACAATGGATCGTAGTGATACTACAATTGGAGTAACATCAGCTTTTCCAGTGCCGCCTTGAATAATGTCTTCTACCATGGATTCTAACGAATCTAAACTTTTAAAAATACAATCAAAAATGAATGGATTCATTTCGATTTTACTGTTGCGGACCATATCTAGAACGTTTTCCATTTCATGCGTAAGAGAAGCGATATCCTCAAATCCCATTGTCGCAGACATGCCCTTCAACGTATGTGCAGAACGAAAAATATTATGTACTATGCTAATATCTTGAGGGTTGCTTTCTAAACTTAGTAAGTTTTCATTCAAAGATTGCAAGTGTTCTTTCGACTCATCGATAAACATGGATAAATATTGACTAAGTTCCAAAACCACACACCTCCAATAGGATCTTTAAGTAGCTTGCTTGCATTGTTCCATCAATTAAGGAAGTACACATTGTGTCAAGCGGGCAGCAATATTTTGCTGTGGGATTACATGCATAGCTGCCTGCATTTCTACTGCAGCCCGTGGCATACCATAAACGACACACGTTTCTTCGGACTCAGCAATGGTTGTCACTGCTCCCGATTGCTTCAAGGAAAGCATTCCTCTGGCGCCATCGCTACCCATCCCCGTCATCAGGACGATGTGCCTCTTCAACTCATTCAGGCCAAGCAAGGACTCAAACATGACATCCACCGAAGGACGGTGGCCAGAACGAGGATCTTCTTTAGTTAATTTAATTTTGTATGTTTTGTTAACATCTTTGTATACAATCATATGCCAACCTCCAGGTGCCACATAAGCAGTTGCCGTTTTGAGCACATCTCCCTCTGCTGCCTCAACAACTTGGATCTGAGAGATGTCGTTCAAACGCTGTGCTAATGACTTTGTGAAATTAGGCGGCATATGTTGAACAATTAGGATTGGAGCAGGAAAGCCAGCTGGGATATTGGAGATCACTTGGTGTAAGGCTCGTGGTCCACCCGTTGAAGTTCCAATTGCAACAAGATGCTCAAAATTCGTTGAATTTTCTGCTAATGCTTTCTTCGTATCTGGCTGCTTCAACGTGCCGACTTTATTGAGTTGAAGCGGTGCTAAATTGCTTCTCGGTGACACGGGAGCCTGTTGAATGGGCTGAAATGATCTCAACTTGGTTCGAACAGCCATCTGCAGCTTTTCGTGCAGCAGCTGCTTTACTTTATATAAGTCCAGAGAGATCGAACCCGATGGCTTTCGAATAAAGTCGACAGCACCCCATTCAAGCGCTTTTATCGTTTCTGCTGCCCCTTCCTCGGTTAAGGAGCTAATCATAATCACCGGAGTTGGCTGCTCAGCCATAATGCGCTGTAACGCATCCAGACCGTTCATCACAGGCATTTCTACATCCATTGTGACGGCATCAGGTCGTAAAAGCTTCACTTGTTCAATAGCTTCTTGTCCGTTTTTGGCTGTTCCAATGATGTTATACTGAGGATTATCTGAAATCAGATCGCTTATTATTTTTCGCATAAAGACGGAGTCATCTACAACTAGTATGTTATATAGTGCCATGCTGTTTCCCTCCCTTTATGTGCTAATTCGACATAACTCGCGAAATTCCTATTTCAAAAGTTTCATCATTTTATTCAAAAAGCCCTTGACACCAGGTGAAGTAGTTTCAACAACGCGATAACCTTTAATATAATCTTCTACAAGTGACTGCAGACTTCTAGCCGCATCCGAGTTGGGAAACGCAACGGTAAAGGGAATTTGCTTTTTCACAGCTTTTGACACTGACGCATCGTCTTCCACGAACCCCAGTGTAGGAATCTGAATTCCTAGGAATTGTTTAGCTACTAAAGCGATTTTGTCAGCAGTTTGCTTGCCTTCCTTCCGATCTGTCACCCGGTTCACTATTAGTTTGAAGGACACATTGTGCCCCATCGAATTAACCATTTTGATAATCGCATAAGCATCTGTAATAGAAGTTGGCTCTGGAGTCGTTACGACGAAAGTTTCCTCAGCCGCAAGAATGAATTTCAATGTTTCTTTTGACAAACCAGCACCAGTATCAAAAATGATGAAATCCACGTAACCGTTAAGCTGCATAACTTGTTCGGCAAAGTAGTCCAGCTCATCTTCCGTTAAACGAAGCAAATCATTGAAACCAGAGCCGCCTGCGATAAAATCCAAATCATTTGAACCCTTTTGGATGATTTCCCAAATGGTTTTTTCCTTTTTTAACAAGTGATACAAATTGTACTTAGAGGAAATGCCCATCAGTACATCAATATTGGCAAGCCCTATGTCAGCATCAAAAACAAGAACCTTATAACCTTGAGACTGAAGCGCTAAAGCAAAGTTAAGCGTAACATTCGATTTCCCTACGCCGCCCTTTCCGCTAGTCACGGTAATAATCCTGGTAGTTTTTGTGCCTTTATCATTCTGAATTTGAACCAGGTTCCGTAACCCTTCTGCTTGATCCTTCATGCCCTAGGTTCCTCCAATAACAAATCAATGATTTGCCACTCGTTCAATTCCGTTATGTCATCAGGCACGCTTTGACCATTGGTCACATACGAAATCTGAAGAGAGAACTCATGAACAATATTAACAATAGCTCCGTAAGAATCCGTCTCATCCATTTTGGTGAAAATGACTTTATCCAGCTTAAATTTGTTAAAGTTATTCGTAATTGCCTTCATGTCTCTATATTTCGTTGTTAAGCTTAGTACTAGTATTGTCTCGCTGCTGCCTTGTGTCTTGAGCAAGGAATTGAGCTCTGAGACGTACATTTCATTACGGAAATTGCGACCGGCTGTATCCATGAAAATAATATCGCATTCTGCTAAGTTTTGAAATGCTTTTACTAAATCTTGCGGTGAAAACACAACTTCTAATGGAACATTCAGAATGGTGGCATACGTTTTTAGTTGTTCGATAGCTGCGATTCGGTAGGTGTCTGAAGTAATAAAACCAACCTTCCGTTGATACTTCAGCACTTGTTCAGCAGCAAGCTTGGCAATTGTCGTCGTCTTACCCACGCCGGTCGGGCCCACAAAATGCACAACTCGCGTGTTCGGTGCGATTTTCTTGCCATGTTCGGACTGAAAAACCTGACCTAGTTTAGCCTTAACGATTTGTATAGCATTCTCGTCTGTTACTGGTTCATCGGCAAGTTGAAAATCAGCGACTGTCTCATCCATAATTTGACGAATCAACTTTGGATCTACTTCTTGATCACTTAATCGCTGTTCGAGCTTTTGTAAAGGTTCAGGGAGAGCGAACACATCAGAAGCTTGCGTTAGCTTCTTCATCATCTCTTTCATCTGTTTGAGTTCCTCGATAAGCTGCTCATCCTTATGATAGCTAATCTTATTAGGTGCATTAACCGAAGCTGGTGTATACGTCTGATGCGACGATTGCGCTATAGTTGTTTGCATATCCACGCCATATTTTGCTGCAATAGGTTCATTTGCTACTGAAACATTCGCGAGCACATCCGGGACATCCGGAAAATCAGATTGATGAGGTTGAGACTTTGACGCATATACTTGAGAAATCAATGGTTGTTGTTTCTGTTGTTGATGAAGCTGAGGCGAAACCTTAGATGCCGTTGGGGCTGCATTCGAACTGGTATTATCAATGGCAGCTATAACCTCAATCTTTTTCTTTCCGAACATACCAAGAAATCCGCCTGTGCGAATTTCTTTGGTATTAAGTATCACTGCATCCTTCCCTAGATCTGTGCGAATTTTCTGTAGTGCATCAGGCATGGAATCAACGACATATCTTTTTACTCTCATAAATTGACTACCCCCATGCTCTGAATTTCTACGCTAGGCTCTAATTCGCTGTACGATAAAACAGGAATATCTTGCAGTGTTCTTTCAAGCAGTTGTCTCAAATACATTCGAATTGTTGGTGATGTTAAAATAACAGGTTGTTGGCCTGATTGAATTAATTTACTTACTTGTTCACTTACGCGATGATAAATAATTTGAGATGAAGATGGATCCAGCGCTAAATAACTCCCCTGATCGGACTGCTGCACAGAATCAGCAATTTTCTTTTCCACTGACGGACCTACTGTGATTACTTTCAATGAATCTCCTAGTGAAGTGAATTGCTGCGTGATTTGTCTAGATAGTGATTGTCTGACATATTCCGTCAAGATCTCAGGATCCTTCGTATACGTGCCATAATCGGCAAGTGTCTCCAAAATAGTAACCAAGTCGCGAACCGATATTTTCTCTTTAAGCAGCTTAGCTAACACCTTTTGAACATCACCAATCGACAAAACGGATGGGATAAGATCATCAACAAGTGCAGGGTAGGAGTCGCGAACATTATCAATGAGCGCTTTCGTTTCTTGGCGTCCAAGAAGCTCATGTGTGTGTTTCTTAATAACTTCTGTAAGATGAGTGGCCACTACAGATGGAGGATCAACAACTGTATATCCCGATAACTCGGCTCGCTCTTTGGTTACTTCATCAATCCAGATGGCAGGCAACCCAAAAGCAGGCTCTGTTGTCTCAATTCCAGCAATTGAATCATCATCAATTCCTGGGCTCATTGCCAGATAGTGATTAAGGAGTAGTTCGCCACGTGCTACTGTATTGCCTTTAATTTTGATGATATACTCATTCGGGCGTAATTGAATATTATCTCGTATCCGAATAACAGGAACGACTACCCCCAATTCAAGTGCACATTGCCTACGAATCAATATAATTCGGTCAAGTAAATCTCCGCCTTGCTGTGTATCCGCGAGTGGAATTAAGCCATAACCAAACTCAAACTCAATCGGATCGACTTGCAGTAAGGAGATAACACTTTCGGGACTTCGAACTTCCTCAATTTGTTGCTCTTCAACCAATTGTTCTTCTTTGATAGCTTCTCGTTCCAAGTTTTTTTGCATTTTGTAACCGGCGAAAACCAACAATCCGGCAATCGGAAAAGTCGTAAACCAATGGATTGGTGTGAAAATCCCTAACATTACTAAAGTACCTGCAACAATATAAAGAAGTTTAGGCTGTGCAGTTAATTGCTTAGTAACATCATGGCCTAAGTTCCCTTCGGAAGATGCTCTTGTAACGATAATACCAGCAGCCGTTGAAATCAGTAGTGCAGGAATTTGGGAAACTAGTCCATCCCCAATCGTTAGAATCGAGAAGGTTTGAAGGGCTTCCGAGAAGTCCATACCTTTCATCGTCATCCCGATAATAAAGCCACCAATCAAATTGATGACCAAAATGACAATACCAGCAATAGCATCTCCTTTTACGAATTTGCTGGCACCATCCATTGCCCCGTAAAAATCTGCTTCTCGCTCAATTTTTTGTCTACGTTCCCGGGCTTGAACCTCGTTAATCAACCCGGCATTTAAATCGGCATCGATACTCATTTGTTTACCTGGCATCGCATCGAGCGTAAATCTTGCTGCGACTTCGGCAACGCGCTCAGAACCTTTGGTAATTACGATGAATTGAACCAAAACAAGGATAAGGAATACGACAAATCCCACGACGATATTTCCTTGCGCTACGAAAGAACCAAAAGTTCTGACCACGTCGCCTGCTTCTGCATGAGACAAAATGTTTCGAGTTGTAGAAACGTTTAGAGCTAATCGAAACAACGTTGTGATCAGTAGTAAGGATGGAAAAATAGAGAATTGCAAGGCTTCTTGCGTATTCATGGCAACCAAGATAATCATCAAAGCAATAGAGATGTTAATGATTAGAAGAAAATCCAACAAAGGGATTGGAACTGGTACAATCATCATTAAAACAATACCAATAATGCCTATGAGAACGAACAAATCCTTGACTTTCACTAGATTGTACCTCCCTTCTCTTTAATTCGTCTTGCCCTTCATTTTATATACATACGCCAACACTTCTGCGACAGCTTGGAACAGCTCAGCCGGAATCGAGTCTCCTATTTCCACCTGTGCAAAGATCGCACGAGCAAGCGGTTTATTTTCCATCGTAATGATACCGTTGGTCTTGGCAACTTCTTTGATTTTCAATGCTACGTAGTCAGCGCCTTTCGCAATAACGGTAGGGGCTTGCATATTGGTGGAATCATATTTCAGGGCCACTGCAAAGTGAGTTGGGTTCGTAATAATGACATCCGCTTTGGGTACTTCCTGCATCATTCGCTGCATCGCCATCTGACGCTGCTTCGAACGGATCTTTCCTTTGATAAGGGGATCTCCCTCACTTTTCTTGTATTCATCTTTAATGTCCTGTTTTGACATTTTAAGACTTTTCTCATGTTCGTATTTTTGATAAATATAGTCAAAAATGGCAAGCACAACGAGAACGGCGCCTATTTTTATCCCCAACTTTAAAGTCAGTGAAGCGATAAACGAAAACGTGCTTTCGAGCGGAGTATGTCCCAAGCCCAATAGTCTAGCCTTTGCTCCCATTAATGTCGTGTAAACAACATAGCCGATGATGGTCATTTTCAAAGTAGACTTCAAAAACTCCATCACGGTCCGCAAAGAGAAAATCCGTTTAAAGCCTTCTAAAGGATTAATCTTATTGAATTTCATCAGCAAGGGCTCGCCGATAAACAAAAACCCGATTTGCGCATAGTTCCCAATAATAGCGATGACCATTACTAAAATAAAAATCGGACCTAAAATATAAAATCCTTGCTTGAGCAGATCAGCGAAAAGCGCATGAACATTGCTATCCGTTATATCCATTGTCAGTTGATTCTCATACACATTTCGAAAAATGTTAATCATTCTCTCCTTCATGTACCCGCCAAACATGAGAAAAGAGATGAACGAAAGGAGTAAGATAAGTGCCGCGGGTAAGTCCATACTTTTCGCAACTTGCCCTTTTTGGCGAGCATCTTGCCTTTTCTTCGCCGTAGCTGGCTCCGTCTTTTCCCCAGCAAACCATTGTAAATCAAGCTGCAAACGACGTTGTTGGGACACGGATTTCCTCCTACTTAGGGAGATGGTTGCTGTGTTCCGCTAATGATTTGGAGCAACTTCTCCATGTTATCGAAAATGGTTGAGAACAAATATTGGAATTGCGATATTAATTCCGGGAATAAAACAACGAGCAAGAAAAAGCCCAGAATCATTTTAAGCGGCGCACCGATAACAAAAATGTTGAATTGCGGAGCAACTCTGGTTAACAGCCCTAAACCTAAATCTGTTAAGAAAAGAGCAGCTATAATCGGTGCAGCAAGTTGAAACGAGAGATAAAACATTTTGGCCAATGAATGAAACAAGAAATCAGAGATTTCACCGTTATACATCCGAGCAAACAGCTGATTGTCCAGCGGAACCCACTTGTAGCTATCCATGATAGCTCTTAGGAGGTAATGATGGCCGTCAAATGAAAGAAATAATAGAACGGCAATCATATATTTGAGGTTACCTAACATTGGAGATGAAACTCCTGTTAGCGGATCAATTACGCTTGCCATGCTAAAGCCAATTTGCATATCCATAAAAGAACCAGCAGTTTGAATGACCGAAAAAAAGATGTAGGCAAGAAAACCAAGTAAAATGCCGATCAGCATTTCACGAATAATCAAAAGAACATATTCACCATCCATGGGAATGGGTTTATCCAACCCCATGCTCGCAAAGATAAGAAATGAGATGAATACGGAAAGACCGATCTTGAACATCATGGGCACATTTCTTGAAGATAAAATCGGCACCACGACAAAGAACGATGTAATTCGACAAAAGATAAGCAAAAAAATAGGGATTGCCTGAAAAACTAATGCCATCGCGTTCACAACCTATCCAACGAATTTGTAAAGGTTGTTGAGTAAATTGAACGTAAAATCAACCAATGTGTTCATGATCCACGGCCCAAAGATGAGGATAGACAGCAGTACAGCAACGATTTTGGGAACAAAAGCTAGTGTTTGTTCTTGAATCTGCGTTGTCGCCTGGAAAATACTAATAATCAGACCTACTACAAGCCCAATTATAAGCATGGGAGCACTTGCTTTAAGCACCGTATAAACAGCTTCACCAGCAATACGTATTACAAATTCCGAACCCATTTAGGAAACCTCCGATATCTTGATCCTCAACTATAGCTTAGGAGTAATGATCTCACTACAAGATACCAACCATCTACCAAGATAAAAAGTAGAATCTTAAATGGTAATGAAATCATAACAGGCGGTAACATCATCATCCCCATCGCCATCAAGGTACTGGAAACGACCATATCAATGACCAGGAACGGAATGAATATCATAAATCCCATTTGGAAAGCAGACTTCAACTCGCTGATCGCATAAGCTGGAACTAATGAAGTAATCGGAATATCTTCTACGCCTGTAGGTGCCTTTGCTTTGGTGTAATCTAAGAATAACTTTAAATCCTTCTGACGCGTATGCTTGAACATAAACTTCTTCATTGGCAATGATGCCTTTTCGAACGCCTGCGTTTGATTGATTTCACCCTTCATATAGGGCTGTAGCGCTACTTGGTTAACTTCTCCTAGAGTTGGAGACATGATAAAAAAGGTTAAAAACAGAGCGAGTCCGATTAGAACCTGGTTAGGTGGCATCTGCTGGGTGCCTAGTGAAGTACGGACGAAACCGAGCACAATTACGATTCGTGTAAAACTAGTCATTAAAATGAGAAAAGATGGTGCAAGACTCAAAACGGTTAACAGCAGCAAAAGCGTTACTGTATTGGAAGAGCCTCCGGCAGTTCCTCCAGTCCCAATGTTTACGTTCAAACCTGGAATCGGATTGTTCGGATCAGTCTCCGCAGCTGATGCTGTCAAAGAGAGTAGAAACACAGAAACCAACACGATGAGAAGTGTAACAACTATTTTTTTTTGTTTCATTCATCATTCAACCGATCTTTTTGTTTTTGATCAGAAAGCCATTCTTCCACATTTCGGTTACGATTCGTTACACGCTGCAGCTTATCATGAAACACTTGCTGAAACGTTGAAGTAATTTCTACTTCTTCTTCGATGTCTTTTTTTCTAATTGGCAGTTTACTAATCCACTTGCTAACAGTTCCGAATCCCATTCGATCATCCTGAGAAGAAATCAGAAGCTCAGTAATGTATGCTACTTCATCGGCGTCATTGATTTTATCCAATAGCTGGATGTTGTCTCCGACGCCAACCACGAAGAGCGAATGTCCAATTTCAACAATTTGAATTGATTTATTTTGGCCTAGGGGAACTCCACCTAAAGATCGAATTGAGTTCCCAAACATTGTTCCTTTATTTTTCTTTGCTATATACCTAATAAGTACATAGAAAAGGAGAATGATTAAAATCAAGAAAAATATGACCTTAAAAATCATACCAAACGTCCCCGTTGGATCGGTACTCGGATAATCCGATGTTGGAAGTCCTTGTCCTGGTTCTGTTTCAGCAAAACCGACGGACCTTGTATACAACATTGCGGCTAAACTAAGTAATCCTGTTAGCAGTCTTTTCGAGCGGAGTCTTCTCATATCCACATTCCTTTCGGTGTATGTAAGACTCGACCGAACGAAGACGGCTTAACCTAGAGTCTTTTTAATAGCTTCAATAACACGGTCTGCTTGGAAAGGCTTAACGATAAAGTCTTTTGCACCAGCTTGAATTGCATCAATAACCATCGCTTGTTGCCCCATCGCCGAACACATGATCACTTTAGCGCTTGGTTCAATCTTTTTAATTTCTTTTAATGCTTGAATACCATCCATCTCAGGCATTGTGATATCCATTGTAATGAGATCCGGTTTCAACTCTTTGTATTTTTCGATAGCTTGTGCACCATCATTCGCTTCTCCACAAACCTCGTAACCATTTTTTGTCAAAATATCACGAATCATCATTCTCATAAATGCAGCATCATCAACAATTAGAATACGGTTAGCCATGAATAAAGTCCCCCTAAAATTAAATTATTGTAACTTTTGAATTCGTTCCCACTGGTTCACAATGTCGGTTACACGAACTCCGAAGTTTTCATCGATGACAACGACTTCGCCCTTGGCAATCAGCTTATTGTTAACTAAGATGTCTACCGGTTCACCTGCAAGCTTATCCAATTCGATAATCGATCCCTGAGAGAGTTCCAAGATGTCTTTAATCACCTTGTGTGTTCTGCCTAATTCTACAGTTACCTTTAACGGTATATCCAGTAGTAAATTCAAGTTCGTATCATCCGAATGCCCTAATGCACCTGATTGTAGATTACCGAACTGCACAGGCTGAACATTGACATTACGATTTGGCATCCCGCCGTATGCAGCAGGTGGCTGCTGATACATGGGTTGCTGCGGCGGATACATCGGCTGCCCCATTGGTGGTTGCATTGACGGCTGCATAGGCTGCTGGTACATAGGTTGTTCATACACAGGCTGCTGTTGTTGATACATAGGTTGCTCATACACAGGTTGAGCAGCTGCAGGGGGCGGTGTATGTACTTCCTGCATTGGCGCTGGTGAAGGCGTCGGCGCTTGAGCAGCAGGTGCAACCTCCATCGAAGAATCAGAATCGCCACCCATGAGGATCGATACCATTTCTTTGGCAAAAGGAACAGGTAGTAATTGCATGATATTAGAATCAATAAGGTCGCCAATGATAAGTCGGAACGATATCTTTATAAATACGTCCTCGTCGGGCAGTTTTCCTTCTCCTTTCGACAAATTTAATATGTCGATTCCTGGAGGTGAGATATTGACAAATCGATTAAATATGGTAGACATCGATGTCGCCGAAGATCCCATCATTTGATTCATCGCTTCTTGCACGGCACTAATGTGAATTTCGCTGAGATGTTCATCTCCGCCAGTCCCGTCTCCACCCATCATCAAGTCAGCAATGACTTGAGCATCGCGCGTTTTGATCACTAACAGGTTAATACCATCGAAGCCATCTACATAGTTGACATGGACAGCAACATGTGGTTTTGGAAATTGCTCTTGCAATTCATCTTTACTGATAATCGATACCTTTGGCGTCGTGATGTCGACTTTTTTACCGAGCAAGGTAGAAAGAGCTGTAGCTGCACTGCCAAACGTGATGTTACCAATTTCACCTAGTGCGTCTTGTTCTAATGAAGATAAAAAATCTTCAACTTGAGGAGACCCATGAAAAGAAGTGGCTGAACTATCGTCCGAAGACTGTCTCAACAAAGCATCGATCTCTTCCTGGGACAAATAATCTCTATTATTCGTCATAATCTTCTTCTCCTTCATTTACGATATCTGTAATTTGAACAGCCATCTTTCCTTTTAAGGTACCAGGGCTACCGAGATATTTCAGCTTCTCGCCCACTTTGACTTGAAGCGATTCTTCGACGGATTTATGCAGCGGGATAACATCGCCGACCGTTAAGCCTAAGAAATCTCGAATTGAAATTTCGGACGAACCCAATTCTGCAATGAGGGGCAGCTTGGTTTTTTCCAAGCGGGATTGAAGTGCTTCCACTTCTTCAGGTGCTCTCGTCTTCTTCTGTGAAACAAACCAATGATGCACAGAAAGTCGAGGCATAATCGGTTCGATGACCACATGCGGTATGCATAAATTAATCATCCCCGTGGTATCACCAATTTTGGTGCTCAGTGAGATCAATGCGATCGTTTCATTAGGTGAAACAATTTGCATAAACTGTGGATTTGTTTCAAGTGCTTCTAATCTAGGCTGAATATCAATGACTGTTTTCCATGCCTCTTGCAAGCTTTCGAAGGCTCTGCTAAAAATACGTTCCATAACAATTGTTTCAATCTCAGTTAAAGCATTAATCTTCGTAGGGGTTGTACCCGCACCGCCTAACAAGCGGTCTAACATAGCAAAGGCAACATTGGGATGAACTTCAAGCACCATCCGACCCTCTAAAGGCTCCGCTTCAAAGATGTTCAAAATGGTCATTTTCGGGATCGAACGAATAAATTCATCATAAGGCAATTGTTCAACCTGAACCACACTAATTTGTACAAACGTACGGAGCTGCGCTGAGAAGTAAGTTGTTAAGAACCGTGCAAAGTTTTCGTGAATTCGAGTCAAACTTCGAATGTGGTCCTTGGAGAAGCGTACAGCCCTTTTAAAGTCGTAAGCTCTTACTTTCTTCTGCGTATCTTCTTTTTTAAGTTCATCCGCATCCATTTCGCCAGAGGACAATGCAGCCAACAAGGCATCGATCTCATTTTGCGACAAAACATCAACCATTAGAGTCACCTCCTTTTAGCAAAATCAATAGCGAATTTATTGAAGCACTTTATCAGTTATCCAAATTTGCTTTATTTTACCTTCATGAAGCAGTGGGTTTAATTTGTTCATTAACGTAGCCGTTAAGTTATCAGAACCTTTACTTCCTTCAATTTGATCCTTTGTAAGATCTCCTAGTGTTTGAACGATCGTCCCTTTCACTGCGGAGTCCAACAAACTGTCAAATTCAGTCTTACCTTTTGCGTTTTCTAGTTCAAAAGCGAAACTAATTTTAATGAAGTTTTGGCTGCCCGATAAATTGGTTAAAATATCTTTGATGATTGCCGTGTTTGCCTTAACCGCTTCAGCAGATGGTGCTTTCGTCGGTTTCACACTTGCTACAGCATCTTGTGCTTGTACCGCAGGATCTTTGGATTGATTATTCTTCTCCATAAAATTCCACAGAACGAAGGCAGCGGTCAAAATTAAAGTGATTGCAATTAAAATCGATACGATCAGTATGAAAATTTTATTCTTAAACAATTACGAACCCTCCGCATCCCTTGACATAATCGTCGCTCGAACTGAGCCAATTTCCTGCATGTAGGTCCGCACTAAGCTTACCACAACCTCTGCCTTCTCAAGAACGGTGATTTTCTTGCCTGTCGTCAAGGTAATCATGGTGTCTGGCGTCTCTTCAATCGATTCAATCAAAATAGCATTAAGGATGATGGCTTTACCGTTTAAACGAGTGAGAGAAATCATGCTTCTCCTCCTGCATCAGGTTAAGGGGAGACTAGCTCCCCTCTGTCATTTCAATGAAAATTAACGTTTAAGATTAACGACCTCTTGAAGCACTTCATCAGAAGTTGTGATAATACGGGAGTTTGCTTGGAAACCACGTTGAGCGATGATCATCTCAGTGAACTCACCAGTCAAATCAACGTTGGACATTTCTAATTGCCCAGAAATCAGTGTCCCTGTTCCTGTTTCTGTATTACCAGGAGCACCAATTTCAATCGCACCCTCTGGGTTAGCATTCGCTGTCATACGATACAGATTGCCACCAATTTTCTCTAGACCAGACGGATTAACGACTTTGATTACGCCGATTTTTTGGCCAGTTGCTACTGTAGCTCCTGTAGTGTCGACACCAATAATGTCACCGTTTTGAGAGATGGAGAAGGATACGATATCATCCGGAATCACGATTGGGCCTGCACCGTCAGCACCCATAACATGAAGCCCTTCTGCATTAACAAGGTTTCTAGAAGGGTCTACGGTGAAGTTTCCAGATCTCGTCAAATAAGGAGCATCCGTTTGTTCTGTTGTTCCTACTGCAAAAAACCCATCTCCATTAATACGTAAATCTGTTGGAACATTTGTCGTCATCGCACTACCAGCTGTATGTACAGTGTCAATTGAAGCCACGCTTACACCTAAACCAACTTGCTGAGCATTCACACCGCCACGGTTCTCATCAGCAGCACTAACGCCGGAAACCGTTTGGCTAAGAATGTCTTTAAACATAACACGGCTACCTTTAAATCCGATGGTGTTTACATTTGCGATATTATTACCAATAACATCTAACTTTGTTTGAAAACCACGCATACCTGAAACACCAGAGTATAAAGATCTTAACATCTTGCTAGCCTCCTAATCGGATTAAAATAACGTATAACATGAGCTGCTTCGTTCGATCCACAGCTCCAGGCTTCCTGCTCGGTCGAGCCCGTTTATTAAGATATAATAATTGCACTGTCTATCTGTGTAAAAACATGTTCATTCATCGCGTTCCCGTCAAGCGCAGTAACAACAGTTCGGTTAGGAACATTGACAATCAATGCATTTCCGCCTAAAACCATTAGCGCGTCCTTTGCACCTTTTGCAGCTACTTTATCAATGGCTTTGCTTAGACTATCGAGTTGCTCCGGCTTCAATTGAATGCCTCTCTCTTTCAGCCTAACTTCTGCATGATGACTGAAACGAACAAATTGCTCCTGAAGAAGCTTTTGAAATGTAGGATTACAGGCTGCGGATGTGGATACCGGTTGCTGTACAGGTATTCGTCTCTTTGAAGCTGGAGAAACCGCATTAGGATAAAGCTGCCCTATGGATATTCTCTCTGTCATTTCGTTTCTCCGACATCCTCAATTTTCTTGAGTTTATCTAGAGAAATTTCCACTCCCTTCACAGTGGCAAATTGATTGCCGTCTTTGAACGTAATGGAATCAACAACGCCTGACTGTTCGACAGTCGCTCCAGTAGAGTCCGTTTCATCCCAAGTGATCGATTTACCAATCAAACCTGAAACAAATCCTAGTGATTGACGCATTAGTTTCATTTCACCAGCCATATTGGTCAACTGCTCAACGGAAGTGAACTGAGCCATCTGGGCAATGAACTCTTTGTCTTGTAATGGTTGTGTTGGATCTTGATTCTGAAGCTGGGTAATTAAGATTTTGAGAAAATCGTCTTTACCTAATGCGTTGTTGTCTTTATCTTTCGTTTTAGCATTTTTCCCTGCATTGATTAAATCCGAAACGTTACCTACGATGGGATTAGCAGCCATACTTTCACCTCCAACTGCATCAAATGGACACACAATTAGGCAGTTACGTCAAAGGAATTGCCATGAATAGCCGGCCTGACTTGTGCCACGGCATCGATTTCTTGATCAAAATCCAGTGATTCTACCTCAATGCTGCCGGAATTATTTTTGTTTTGACGTTGAGACTGTGCAAAAGTTTGTTGCTGACGCTGGTCCTGGAACATGCTGGATTGCATGTTTTGGCTTTGCGTAACTTCAAGCTTTTCGACTTGCAAACCTTGTGTTATAAGAGCTTGTCTCAGCTGTGGCAGCTGATTTTCCAGCATCTGCTTAGCTGCTGCGGATTCGGCTGCAAACTGTGCGACCAGCTGTCCATCATGCATCGATATTTTCACATCGATATGCCCCAGATTTTTTGGAAACAACGATAATTTAGCTTCGGAGAAACCGTCCGCAAGAGTGATCTTCATGTTTTTCAGTACATGATCAGTCATTTCTTCAGCGAAATTAGCAGCATTCATCGTTGGAGCAACGGCTTTATCAACAACTGCCTGAGACTGCTGTGTTCTCTGCAAATCAGCGATGGTAACCACGGAGCTAGTAGAACTTTCTGGATCAGTTGGCAGATCTACAAGATTGGGTACCGCATCTCCTGATGTAGAATATGCATTCACCTGTGTGTTTAGAAAACCACTCTTCAGAGCAAGAAGCTCCAATTTTGACTTAGCTGGTTGCACAACAGTCACAGTGTTCAGTATATCCATGTTCAGATCCGATGTTTTTCTACTACTTAACTTGTGATGGTTTGGCTTATCTGCGGAAGTGACTTCCTTTTTATTCAACAAACCTTCCAAAGCTACAGTAGTATTCTCAGTTGCATCAGAATCCAACGTTTGACCTTGCAAATTCGTCATCAACTCTGGTAGTAATGGTTGGATGACTTTTTGAAGATCTTGATTCAGAAACTTCACAATCGGATTGTCAGGTTGCTGCTTAGACAGTGACGCTAAGGCTAGCAATGTATTCTGAGCTTGCAGGTTGGAAATTTCAGTTGTTTGAAGATTTAATGCACTAGGAAGATTAACCAAAGGACTTGGTTGAGCTCCGCTTAGCGTCTGCAGTAGTTGCGCTGCATCTTCAAACCATTGCTGAACCTTCGGATCCTGCAATAATTGCTCAGCAAGTGCTGGATTACTATTCATAGCCTCCAAAACAACTTCAGAAAGTGGCTGCTCATCCAGCTTAACATCCTGCACAGCAGTACCTTGCATAGGTGCTACCAAGCTCTGAAGCATTTGGAGCAACATGCCTAGAGAAAGTGCTGGGTCAGCCGGATTCACTTCACCATTACCTGTTCTATCTTGAGACAATTGACCGTCCAAGACTTGATTGAAGCCGTCTTTAGAAGTCGTTCCCGTCGCTCCCGCCTTATTCGCCGAGGTAGATGCAGGATTTGAAGTAGGTGTTGTCTGTATTTGTACATCCATTTTAATTTATTCACCTCCCTCCTAAGATCAAAGTCAGTTACTGAACAAGTTTAGCTGAAATTGAAGCAGCGATTTCCTTATTCGCATCAGACAATGCTGACATCACTTTGGAACGGGAAGCATTATCCATGCCACTTAGAATGGCTAATACTTTATCGGGATTTGCTTTATTCATTTCAATTAACACATTTGAAGCACTTTTGGGAGTCATGTTAGCAAAAGTTTGACCTAAATCCGATTTGCTGACAGATGTCGTCGCTTTTGCTGTGCTTGCTCCATTCGTTGCTAATCTTTCTTGCAAAGCGGCAATCTCTTTATCTCTTACAGGAGTAACGTCTTTAAGTCCCATCGATGCTTCGGCCGCTTTAGCAGCATCCATTTTCTCCAGGATAGCCCCGCGACTGTCCGCTTTCATCATGGAGAAGATTAGCACCATTTCTTTGGGTGTAAGGGCTTCGATAATTGGAGCCGCCTTGCTCGGCGTCATTTTGGCGTACATATTGGCAAGCTGAGTAATTTGATTCGCATACTCTTCTTCTGTTTGCGTCTTATCTTTCAACTTTTCTTCAAGTTCAGTAATCTTTGCTTCTGCATCTTTGAGTGATTGATCCTTCAGCTCAGTTGTTGATTCAGCCTTCTGCAAAGTGGACTGAAGCTCTGCCAATTTGGCATTCAACTTCGTAATCTCATCATCCTTGGTTTTGATGCTTTGTTCAGGAGTTGTCTCTTTACCAGTTCCGCTAGCAACACTTTTTTCTTTAGGCGCGGGAACAATTGCTCCAACCACCGGAGTGTTATGCAACGCTTTCTGAATACTGCTCTTGATATCATAATCAAAGATTGACAGCAACACGAAAAGCAAGACAGCCGTAAACACAAAGGGGATGACAAACCATATCAGAAACCGCTCCAGCGCACTATAAGATGCACCTTCAATGCTTGTATCGGCCATCTCCTTGTTCCTCCTTTACCTTCCTCAATAAGAGAGTCGTTTGAACCGGTTTGTTGCCATTTCATCCAGAGCATCCTGCTCTTTTTTGGCAACAAAGGATTGAAATTGGCCGAATGCCTTCTCTCTAGCTTTCGACCACACCTTCTCATCGATCATTCTTTCCGAAAGATGTTCCTGCTTTTTGAGCACGATATGCTTAGCTTGCTGAACATCTTGATGTTTACGAGCAATCTGCTGGTCCACATGATTCATATAAGTTTGCAGCATAAGCATCTTTGCAATAGATACTGAATCGCAAGAGGCCGTTACCATTTCCTCATGCAGGTTCTCTTTTTGCTCAAATAATCCATGTAAATTCGTTTCTTCGTTCCGTAGTTGACCCATTGCCTCAGATAAGATCCACTCTGCCTGTGTTCGTTCATTGTTTTTTAAATCGACAATTTGCTGGAAAGAATAACGAAATTGCATTTAGAACCCTCATCCCTTATAAAATTCGTGAATCAAACGTTCTTGAGCTTCTTCATACGTAAGTTTTTCACTAGTTTTTTGCTTCGTGAAGTCCCATATGGCTTCAATATGATCCATTGCAACATCAATATTTGGATTAGAACCTTTTTGGTACGCCCCAATATTGATAAGGTCTTCCGAATCTTTATATATAGAGAGAAGTCGCTTTAAATGATCAGCAGCTTCCATGTGTTCAGAAGGCACAATTTCTTTCATTACACGACTTACGCTGGACAAAACATCAATGGCAGGATAATGACCTTTGTTGGCAATGCTGCGGTTTAGCACTATGTGACCATCAAGAATCCCACGTACCGCATCAGCAATTGGTTCATTCATATCATCGCCGTCAACGAGCACCGTATAAAATGCAGTAATGGATCCTTTCGGACCAGTACCTGATCGCTCTAGTAGACGCGGAAGCATAGCAAAAACCGAAGGTGTATAACCTCGGGTTGCTGGAGGCTCCCCGACAGCAAGGCCTACTTCGCGCTGTGCCATGGCAAACCGTGTGACGGAATCCATCATCATCATCACATTTAGGCCGCGATCGCGAAAATACTCAGCGATGCTTGTCGCAATCATTGCTCCTTTGATGCGAATGAGCGCAGGTTGATCAGATGTTGCAACGATAACTACTGATCTTGCTAGTCCTTCAGGACCTAGATCTCTTTCGATAAAATCCAAGACCTCTCTGCCCCGCTCACCGATAAGTGCAATGACGTTAACATCTGCAGATGTATTACGGGCAATCATTCCCATCAGCGTACTCTTGCCGACACCAGACCCTGCAAAAATACCAACACGCTGACCTTTACCAATTGTCAATAATCCATCGATGCAACGTACACCTACGGAGATTGGATTCAGCACTCGCGGGCGAGCTAAGGGGTTACCCGGCGCATTATTCGTAGAATATTGAGCCATTCTTGAAGGTAGAAACGAACCATCCAGTGGTTGTCCTAATCCGTCTAACACTTTACCAAGCAGCTCATGGCCTACTTGAACAGTAAGTGGTTTTCCAGTACCTACAACATCACAGCCAGGTCCGATTGAATCCAAATCGCCGAGCGGCATCAGCACCACTTTATTGCTGCGAAAACCAACGACCTCCGCTTTTAAAGGCTTATTGGATTTATGCGGGTAAATGTAACAAAGGTCGCCAATACTCACATCTGGCCCTTCTGATTCAACCGTCAATCCGATCACTTGTGTTACTTTTCCATTGACACGGATGGGGTCGATCGAGTGCAAATGCTCTTTGTATTTATCAACTTTTGGTAGTGGGCTGTTCATGATCCTGTACCCTCACTTTGAGTAGCCAACTGTTGCAGTGCTGATTTGATCTCCTTCAGCTGTGTATCGATTCGGGCATCAATGCTTCCAAAAGACGAACGAATCACGCATCCACGATCTTGTACTGTAGAATCAGGAATAATTTGCAACTCAGCCTGTGAGTCTATAGATGTTAGCAACTCTTCACGTGCATCTTGTATGTAAGCAAATTGAGAAGGAGCAACACATAAAGCAATGATCCCTTTTTCGCGTCTACGCGACAGAACGGTTTGAATCAACTCAACAACCCATTCTGGATTTAAGGTTAATTGTTTACCTATGACTTTCTCAGCTATCGATGTGCTTAATTCTATCAAGAAAGGCTCAGATTCTTGAATGATCTGCTGTTTAAGCTTGTAGGATTGCTCTAGAATACTTTGAGCTTCCGATAACATTTCACTGTATTCCTGTCTAAGCGCTTCTTCAGCTTGAGCAATTCCTTGTTGGTAGCCTTCTTCAAAACCTGTTTGCTTGGATAAGGAGACTTGCTCTTCATCTTCTGCACGGCGTGTTTGCCACCAGCTATTAATTTCTTCCTGCGTTTGTTCTCGGAGTTCCGAACATTCCTGCATGGCCTGCTGAATCTGCTCATTAGCAAATTCTTCAGCGTCTTGAAGAATCTGATCTTTCAAGTTCGTTGCTTCAGATAATTCCTGCTGTTGCTCAGGAGTCAGCTGATTACTTCCATCATGATCTTCATTAAGGAACTGAAATGGCGAGATCGTTTCAACCAATTTCTTATCATCTACAGCGTAATAAGCAAATGATTTAATGATATTAGACAATAATATCGTCTCCTCCACCACGTGCAATGATGATTTCACCTGATTCCTCTAGGCGGCGGATTGTAGCGACAATTCTCGTTTGTGCTTCTTCAACGTCACGCAAACGAACAGGCCCCATAAATTCCATTTCTTCCTTGAACGTCTCTGCCATCCGTTTGGACATGTTTTTGAATAGAACATCGCGAACTTCTTCACTCGCCACTTTAAGCGCAAGCTGTAGATCGGCATTCTCAATATCACGAATAATTCTCTGAATAGAACGATTATCAATATTGACAATATCCTCAAAGACAAACATCCGTTTCTTAATTTCTTCAGCCAATTCAGGATCTTGGATTTCTAGAGAATCAAGAATGGTCCGCTCAGTTCCTCTATCAACCCCATTCAAAATTTGAACGATTGATGCAATACCTCCAGCATTTGTGTAGTCCTGTGTAACAGTTGACGATAGCTTTTGCTCGAGTACACGTTCAACCTGACTGATCACTTCTGGCGAAGTGCTATCCATCAATGCGATACGCTTTGCAACATCTGCTTGTTTTTCTTGAGGCAACGAAGACAAGATGATAGAAGCTTGCTCCGCTTGCAAATAGGACAAGACTAGTGCAATGGTTTGCGAATTTTCATTTTGAATAAAGTTAAGGATTTGTGCCGGGTCTGCTTTTCTAGCAAAGTCAAATGGTCTTACCTGCAAAGTAGCTGTCAGACGATTAATAATATCCAGTGCTTTCTGAGAACCAAGCGCCTTCTCCAAGATGTCTTTGGCGTAAGCAATACCGCCTTGAGAAATGAACTCTTGTGCAAGACAAATCTGATGAAACTCAGACAGAATCGCTTCTTTTTCGAAAGAATCTACTTTCCTTACATTCGCAATCTCTAGTGTTAACTGCTCAATCTCTTCTTCTCGTAAATGTTTAAATATTTGAGCAGACACCTCAGGGCCTAAACTGATCAAAAGAATGGCTGCCTTTTGTCGTCCGGTTAACCCGTTTAGAGCAGCTTTGGCCATACAAGTGCACCTCTATTCGTCTACTAACCAAGTACGAAGCAGATTGACAAAGTCTTCTGGCCGCTTTTTCGCAAGAGTTTCTAACTGCTTACGTACTTGATTGTCATTAGTTACATTTTCAATATCAATCGTTGGAAGCTCAGCTTTATTCGCTGCCATGCTTAGATCTTGTTCCATTAATTGTTGTGCAGCTTTTCTGCGTCTTCTAATTGCAAATCCAGCAATCGCACCAATCGCAAGCGCCGCTAATGCCAAACCAGCGTAAGTTAAGTACGTTGTTGTTTTGGAAGCAAGTGTATCTGCAGGTCGTGCAAAAGAATGTGCAAGAACTGTAACTTTTTTCTGTAATTCATCGTCTGTATATGTAGCCTTGTTATCTGCTAGTGCGGTCCTAACAATACTAACCAAAGCGGTTTGCACAGCAGTTTTCGTTTCAGCTGTCAAAGAAGTCGGATCATCTTTAACCGGTGGTTCAATTCCGACATTAATACTTAGATCTTTTACTATGTACGGTGTCGCAACAATGTCGTTCGTAATCCGATTCACTTCGTAATTTACTGTCTTTGTGTTTTTCTCTGTATTCGATTTCCCTGAGTTTGACGATCCTGGGTAACCAGGTACATCCGTCGTGCCAGTACCAGGAACGCCGCCAGTATCTGCGCCATTATTTTGGTAAGACTCGCTAGCTTCCTGCAAGGAAATTTCCAAGCCCTTTTGATCCACTTGATTTGGCGCGGAGACGAGCTGTTCTTTACTCTTCTTTTGATCAAAGTTCATGGTAGAGAATACACTTACATTTACTTTGTCGCGTCCAAACATAGTTCCCAGCATGTTCATAATATTTTTCTGCAGATCTTTCTGAAACTTATCGTTAATGTCGGACTGGCTTGTCACTAGGCTTGAGGAAGACTGACCTCCTGATTTGGAAGAAACTAAGCTTTGCCCATATTGATCTGAGATGGTGATATTCTCAACAGGGAGATTTTTGATGCTGTGTGAAACCAAGTTATAGATGGTATCAATTTTACCTTGATCAAGTGTGTAGCCTTGTTTCATTTGAAGAACAACGGATGCTGTTGCTTTCTCTTCTTGCTGTTGCAAGAAAGGCCCATCCTCCGGAAGTGAAATAAGAACCTTTGAACCTGCGATGGCTTGATTGGAATTAATAAGCTGCTGCAACTCACCTTGAATCGCATTTAAATATTTCACTTTAAACTCGTTATCTGTGATACCAAAAGAACTACTGTTGCTAAAAGCACCGAATCCTAGAGAACCATTTTTGTTTAAACCTTGTGACTCAACACCGAGTTTCACGTTCGCAACTTCATTTGTAGGCACTTCGATGCTTTTACCATCAGCACTAAGCTTGTATGGAATTTTAGCTGTGTCTAGATAACCTTTGATCGCAGCCGCGTCACTTGGCTGAAGTTCGGTAAATGCTAAGGAATATTCCGTCTTAGATAAATTAACACTGATAATTGCAGCTGTAAGGATCAGAAGGGCAACCGTTGCGATAAATGTTATTTTTGTTGTTCTACTATATCGATTCCAATACTGTTTAACTTTCTCCCAGTACTGGAGGAGATTCTCGTTCACTCCGTCACCCCATCGAACCAAAGTTTTAGCAGCATCTCGTCAATTACAGCTGCATTCTCATCATTTCTTGGTATGCTTCAAGGACTTTATTTCTAACTTGCACAGTAAGTTCCAGACCTAATGATGCTTTCTCGGAAGCAATCGTAAGCTGATGGACGTCTGAAAGCTCTCCTTTAATGAAACTTTGATTAAGCTGATCGACTTGTTGTTGTTGCGTGTTTAAATTCGTCATCGCTTCATTCAGAAAAGAACCAAATCGTTTACCAAGATCCGCAGCACCTTCACCTGAATTGTCTTTGGGTTGAACTGAGCTCATGATATTTAATGGACTATAACTAATTTTGTCTATCATTCTGCAACCTCCCGATTCGTTATCTACCGATCTCTAATGCCTTTGTAATCATTGATTTACTTGCATTAAGCGCGGTAACGTTAGCTTCATAAGATCTTGTCGCAGAAATCATATCAACCATCTCTTTTAGCACATCAACATTGGGCATGTAAACAAATCCATTTGCATCTGCATCAGGATGTGTAGGGTTATATACTTGTTTAAGTGGCGACTGATCTTCGAAGATTTTGTTGACTCTTACACCTTCGCCTGTTCCATCTCCCATTGCTGATTGCAAAGACTGTGCGAAACTCGGTTGTGACTTTGTTTCAAATGCAACTAACTTCCTCGTATACGGAACCCATTTCCCATCCACAAACTTAGCACGTGTTGTATCCGCATTAGCAATATTTGAAGAGACGACATCCATTCTTAAACGTTGTGCAGTCAGTGCTGATGAACTGATGTCAAATCCGTTAGTGAGCCTCATTGGTTATTACTTCCCCCCTAATACTGTGCGCATTTTTTTAAATTCACTGTTCATTTGCTGAATCATCGTATTGTATTTCAGTTGGTTTTTAGCCATTAAAGACATTTCATAATCCATATCGACATTGTTCAAGTTGTTGTTAATCGCTGTCGATTCATCGGTTTTAATTTCTGAATTCGGTAAATTTGTCGATTCGCCTATAAAGAAATGCTTAGGGTTTGTCCGATAACCTTCTATAGAGGGCGTTGATGAATTCATTTCACCTTGCAAAAGCTCTTCAAACAATACATCTGACCGCTTAAAGTAAGGTGTGTCCACATTGGCGACGTTGTTCGCTACCACTTTTTGTCTAAGCGTCGAAGCATCGAGCGAACGCTCCATCAAGTTCCAACTGGGTTTGTCCAACAAAGACATACTCGTTCCCCCCTTTCAATAGAGTATTCGACACTATACTTCCACAAAGAAAGTATGTATTCCTTCTTATTTCGACATTATTTTCACAAAATAAATAGAAAAAGTTTCCTGTTGTAGAAATTTGTAAGTTCATTACCTTTCTAATCATCTAAGATATTAGCTTAAGTTACAATAAGAAAAAAGCCCTATCTTTTTGCAGACAGGGCTTTTCAATAGTACTGATTATAGTTTCGTCTTGATCTGTTCGATACTCTGGATTAATTGTTCATTTAAAATTCGGATATAAGTGCCCTTCATACCAAGCGAGCGTGTCTCTATAACTCCGGCACTTTCCAGCTTACGAAGTGCATTCACGATAACAGAACGCGTAATTCCAACGCGATCAGCGATTTTACTCGCGACCAAAAGCCCTTCTTTGCCATCTAATTCCTCAAAAATATGCTCTACAGCTTCCATTTCACTAAATGATAATGAGCCTATTGCTACTTGAACGACAGCTTTACTTCTAGCCTCTTCTTCGATCTCTTCTGCTCTTTCTCTCAAGATCTCCATAGCGATTACTGTCGAGCCATATTCAGCTAATATTAAGTCATCATCAATAAATAGGCTTTCATTGCGACTTAGAATTAGTGTCCCTAACCGATCGCCACCACCAATAATAGGTACCAGCGTCGTGTGGGTGTAAGGGAACATGTCTTTCATTTGTTCTGTGTAGTAAAAATACGGGCTACTTGGTTCTGACGTCGACGTCGTTTCTTCTATTTTCAATAAAAGATTGTTGGATTCAGACGGAAATCTACGTTCAAGCAAGATCGCCTGATTCATTTCAGATGAAATCGGATCATTCGTTGTTGCATAACCTAGAATCTTCCCTTTACGGCTAACAACATATATATTTGCTATAACAATATCACGAAGAACTTCTGCCATATCCATAAAGCTAACCGCATTCCCTGCTTCCTTTTGCAGCAATCGATTTAGCCTTCTTGTTTTGTTTAATAAACTCATGTAACTGCCTCCTACTTACGTAACCCTGCAATCGCTCATTATAAAATGTATTGACTCAAGTCTCTATTTTGAACTATACCGCTCAGCTTTTCGCGTACATATTCTGGATTGATTACGAAGGACTCCAATGTAATTTCTGGGGCTTCAAAGGAAAGATCCTCAAGTAATTTCTCCAAGATCGTGTGCAAACGACGCGCTCCGATATTTTCTGTGTTCTGATTGACTTCTACCGCAATTCGAGCTATTTCCTGAATAGCTTCCTCAGCGAATTCAACTGTTATACCTTCTGTTTGTAACAAAGCCGTGTACTGTTTCGTTAGTGCATTTTTGGGTTCCTTCAAAATAGAAACAAAATCCTCAAGCGTTAAATCACTCAATTCTACTCGAATCGGAAAACGCCCCTGAAGCTCTGGGATCAAATCTGAAGGTTTGGCAATATGGAAAGCCCCAGCACCAATGAATAAGACATAATCCGTCTTCACAGGTCCATATTTCGTTATAACGGTAGAACCCTCAACGATTGGGAGAATATCTCGCTGTACGCCTTCACGCGAAATATCTGGACCATTCCCCCCGCGGGAACTGCTGGCTACTTTATCGATTTCATCGATAAATATGATACCCGACTGCTCAGCGCGGTGAATCGACTCTTGGATAACATCGTCCATGTCAATCAATTTCTGCGCTTCTTCTTGTGTTAGAACTTTTCTTGCTTCCTTCACTGGAAGCTTGCGTTTCTTCATTTTTTTGGGCATCAGGCTACCAAACATTTCCTGCATATTCATGCCGGCTTGCTCGTTTCCTTGCCCAGCAAGCATATCCAACATGGAAGGAGAAGAGTCTTCCACTTCAATCTCAACAATCTCGCCTTCTAATTTACCACTAGTCAATTGATCTGCGATTTGAGCCCTTCTAGACGCTAGATTTGGATCAGGCGCACTCTCTTCCTGCTCGGGTTGATTCTGGCCTCCAAACAGCATTTCGAACGGATTACGCTGCGATTTGGTGCGCAATGGACTTGGAGCCAATAAAGAAACAATTCGCTCATTAGCTAACGTCTCTGCACGGTCTTTCACTGCTTCCATGCGTTCCGATTTAACCATACGAATTGAGGTTTCAATTAAATCCCTTACCATCGATTCGACGTCACGGCCGACATAACCTACTTCAGTGAATTTGGTTGCTTCTACTTTAATAAAAGGTGCTCCAACCAATTTAGCTAATCTGCGGGCAATCTCAGTCTTACCTACGCCTGTTGGTCCAATCATCAAAATATTTTTGGGAACAATCTCATCCCTCATGGCTTCATCCACCAGATTTCTCCGATAACGATTCCGCAAAGCAATAGCAACCGATTTCTTTGCTTTCTTTTGACCTACAATGTATCGATCTAATTCCTGGACAATTTGTTTAGGTGTTAGGGAGCTATTTGCCATTCGGGTACCCTCCTAAAAAAGTGCGTAATCAATTCTGACTTACTCGATTTCTTCGACAATAATGTTATGATTTGTGAACACGCAAATTTCAGCGGCTGTTGTAAGTGCAGCATGTGCAATCTCTTTGGCACTGAGCGCTGGCGCATGACGATATAATGCTCTTCCTGCTGCCAATGCGAAACTGCCGCCAGAACCAATCGCCAGAATGCCATCGTCCGGTTCAATAATCTCCCCGTTGCCTGAGAGAAGCAATAAGCTAGTGTCATCCATAACAATCATCATCGCTTCCAATCGACGTAACACGCGATCTTGACGCCAATCCTTCGTGAGTTCGACGGCTGCGCGCTGTAAATTACCATGATGTTCTTCGAGTTTGCCTTCGAATTTTTCAAAAAGGGTAATCGCATCGGCTACTGATCCTGCAAAACCTGCGATAACTTTCCCTCTATGTAAACGCCTCACCTTTTTGGCACTGTTCTTCATAATCATATTGTTACCAAAAGTGACTTGACCATCTCCGGCTATTGCACCTTTACCTTGATGACGAATGGCAAAAATAGTTGTCGCATGAAATTGCGCCTGACTGGCATCCATCTCTTCTCACTCCTCCAATGGAATCATACACCGTGTAAACAATTTCTTGACTTGGTTTCGACCTAATAAAAAGAGATAAACCTCTAGCGAGGTCAATTTCACAAATTAGACCGCATCTAGAGGTAAATGTATGAGAATACGAATGAATAATAATTCAAAACATTATTATAGTAACACACTGAATAGTGAGATTACAACTTATTCTGCTATTGTTTTCGAAAAATTCTGAATACTCTCAATCGCCCGATTAGCCAACTTCTCGTATTTTTCTTTTTTGTTGCGAATTCGCTCCGGAAGTTGTGGAAGTAATCCGAAATTAGCATTCATAGGCTGAAAATGTTTAAAGTCAGCTGTCGTAATGTAATGAGCCATGCTGCCTAACGTTGTTTCCTCAGGAAGTACCAAACAAGGTTCCCCTTTTGCTAATCGACCAGCATTAAGTCCAGCAATTAAACCGGATGCGGCAGATTCCACATAACCTTCAACACCTGTCATTTGTCCAGCAAAAAACAGATTCTCACGATGCTTGTACTGGTAAGTCGGCTCAAGAAGCTTCGGTGAATTGATAAAAGTATTGCGATGCATAACGCCATAACGGACGAACTCTGCTTGTTCCAACCCAGGAATCAAAGACAGAACACGTTTTTGCTCGCCCCACTTCAAATGGGTTTGGAAACCAACCAAGTTATATAAGGTTCCCGCGGCATTATCTTGACGAAGCTGTACAACGGCGTGTGGCAGCTTTCCAGTGTGCGGGTTAATTAGTCCAACCGGCTTCATTGGCCCGAACAACACCGTCTGCCTACCGCGCTTGGCCATTACCTCTAAGGGCATGCAGCCTTCGAAATAGATCTCTTTCTCGAATTCCTTAAGTTCTGCTACTTCTGCCGTTATTAAGGCTTCGTAGAAAACATTGAATTCCTCTTCTGTCATCGGACAATTGAGGTAAGCTGCCTCACCTTTGTCATATCGAGAAGCCAGGTAAACTTTATTCATATCAATGGAATCTTTCTCTATAATCGGTGCTGCCGCATCATAGAAGTACAGGTATTCCTCACCCATCAGCCCTTTAAGTTGGTTCGACAAATCTGGTGAAGTTAACGGACCCGAGGCTACCACGGTGATGCCCTCCGGCAAAACCTGCACTTCCTCGTTGATGACCTCAATTAGCGGATGGTTACGCAGCGTTTGTGTAACCGCTTGTGAGAACCCATCACGGTCAACGGCCAAAGCTCCACCTGCCGGTACAGCATGCTGGTCAGCGCATGAGAGAATTAAGGAGTCCATTCGTCTCATCTCTTCTTTCAATACGCCAACAGCATTTGTCAAACCATTGGATCTAAGGGAGTTACTGCACACCAACTCTGCAAACTGATCTGTTATGTGAGCTGGTGTTTTACGGACATTACGCATTTCGTATAAAGTAACAGGGACACCTTGACGTGCAATCTGCCAAGCTGCTTCACTTCCAGCGAGTCCTGCTCCGATGACTGTTACTCTTGGGTATTCTGGCAAAATCGGACACCTCTAATCTTTCATATCGTCGTTCTGATCTTCATTTACTTCTTCTTTATGGTCGCATTTCGTACATTGAATGCTGATGCCATTTTTACTTCTTTTCTCGATCATCATCGAGCTGCAGACTGGACATGGCTTGTTAACAGGCTTATCCCACGAGACAAAATCACAAGTTGGATATTGATCACAGCCATAGAATACTCTGCCCTTCTTACTTCTGCGTTCTACAATCTTACCAGTATGGCAGGTTGGGCATGTGACACCGATATCTTTGATAATTGGCTTCGTATTACGGCATTCCGGGAATCCGGAGCAAGCCAGGAACTTACCGAAGCGTCCCATTTTATAAACAAGATGCTTACCGCATTTCTCGCAGATCTCATCAGATACTTCATCCTGAATTTCAATTTCCTTCATTTCTTCTTCGGCAAATTCAAGCCGTTTCTCAAAGGAAGTATAGAATGTATCCAGGACTCTTACCCAATCCTCTTTACCTTCTTCTACAAAGTCAAGTTCCTCTTCCATATGCGCTGTGAATTCAACATCGAGAATTTCTGGAAAGAACTCATGCATTAATTGAATGACAAGCTCGCCTAACTCAGTAGGAACGAATTTTTTCTCTTCGATCGCAACGTAACCACGCTTCTGTATCGTTTCCAGCGTCGGTGCGTACGTACTTGGTCGGCCAATGCCCATTTCCTCGAGTGCTCTCACTAAACGGGCTTCCGTATACCGTGGAGGCGGTTGAGTAAAGTGTTGTTTGGGGTCAATGCTTTGTTTGTCCAAAACATCGCCTTTGGATAACGGCGGAAGCAATTTATCCTCTTCTGTCGTTCCATCATCATTACTTTCAACGTAAACCTTCATAAATCCGGCAAACTTCATTTTGGAACCGTTCGCCCGGAATACGGTTTCACCTGCGGTCAAATCGATGGTCATCGTATCCAAGATGGCGGATGACATTTGACTAGCAACAAAACGATCCCATACGAGTTTGTAGAGACGATATTGATCTCTACTAAGGAATTCTTTCAACTGTTCAGGTTCACGAAGCACTGAGGTTGGCCTGATTCCTTCATGTGCATCTTGTGCATTTGCATTCTTTTTCGTGTAAACACGGGGTGTTTCTGGATAAAAGGCTGCACCGTATTTCATCTGAATAAACTCTCTAGCTTCTTCTTGGGCGACAGGTGAAATCCGTGTTGAATCCGTACGCATGTACGTAATTAAACCAACCGTACCTTCTTTCCCCAAGTCTATTCCTTCATATAACTGCTGCGCCACTGACATCGTCTTAGACGCCCGGAAGTTCAATTTACGTGCCGCTTCTTGCTGCATGGAGCTCGTAATGAATGGAGGAGACGGGTTACGCCCACGCTCTTTCTCCTTCACTTCTTTGACGGTAAACTTACCGTTGCCCATTGCAGCTAAAATCTCGTTAACATCATCTTGCGAATGCAGTTCCTTCTTCTCGCCGTTAATGCTGTGGTACTTCGCTTCAAATCCTGTCTTTCCCGCATCCAACAGAGCTGTAATGGACCAGTATTCTTCAGGCTCAAAAGCTTTAATTTCATTCTCTCGATCTTGAATCAGTCTAACTGCGACGGACTGTACACGACCTGCTGATAAACCTTTCTTTACTTTTTTCCAAAGTAAAGGGCTTATTTTATAACCTACAAGTCGATCCAATATCCGTCTAGCCTGCTGTGCGTTAACAAGATCCTGATTAATGCGGCGAGGTGTTTTAAAAGCATCCTTCACAGCATCCTTCGTAATTTCATTAAACACAACACGGCACAGTTCATCTGCACCAACATCCAAATAATGCGCTAAATGCCAGGCAATCGCTTCACCTTCACGATCCGGGTCAGCTGCGAGATATATTTTTTTTACTTTTTTACTAGCATCTTTTAACTCTTTTAATATAGAACCTTTACCACGGATAGTTATGTATTTAGGCTCAAAGTTACGATCTACTTCAACGCCAATTTGGCTTTTCGGAAGGTCGCGAATATGACCCATCGAGGCTTTTACGATAAATTTGCTGCCTAAATATTTGCCGATGGTTTTGGCTTTAGCTGGTGACTCAACAATCACTAATGAATCTGCCATGATCGTCCTTCCTCCCCTCTTAATTTCAAGGTTAAGTCTATTGGCGAGAAGAAAAACTCCTTGAATAGCCTATGCTTGGATGTAGGTAGAACCTGGAAGCTGTTTAATCGCCTTTTTCAATAGTAAAGATAACAGAACTGCATGCAAATGTCCAAACGTAAATTGTCCGTCCTCCATTAGAGCATCAATCGAAATGGGTTCATTCGACAACTTACGGAAAATTTCGCCTTCCTCGTCCGAAAGTGAAAATAATGTCAACGGCTTGTTTAAAGCACGCTTTTCATCTGAACTAATCATATAGTTGTAGTCGTCTACAATCTCTTCCACACGGGTAACTAATTTAGCACCATCCTTTAAAAGCCTATGAACGCCACTGCTTACGCGGGAATTAATAGGCCCTGGAATAGCGAATACATCCCGTGATTCCTCGAGAGCAAACTCTACCGTTATCAGCGATCCGCTGTCCTCAGCTGCCTCAACAACCGTGACGCCTAATGACAATCCCGCTATAATGCGGTTTCGCTGCGGAAACATACCAGGCTTCATCCCTGTACCAATAGGGTATTCAGAAATGATAACTCCTTCTTGCTCAATGTTTCGAAATAATAAAGCATTCTCACGTGGGTAGATCTGATTGATAGCGCAACCAAGAACAGCTACCGTCTTCGACTTTCCTTGCAATGCACCGATATGAGCTTTGCTGTCAATTCCTCTAGCCAGCCCGCTGACAATACCGAATCCAGCTCGCGAAAGTGCAGCTGCCCACTCCTCTGCAATCTTTTTCCCATAAAGCGTTGGCGTACGGGTACCGACCATTCCTAATAGTCGTCCATTCAGTAGGGCAGGTTTGCCTTTCACATATAAAACCCAAGGAGGCTGCGCAATTTCTTTCAATATTTGAGGGTATTCCTCATCCAAAATCGTAAGAATTTGAATGGATTGCTTCATATATAATTGAAGCTTTTCCTCAATGAAGGCATGAGTAAATTGCGAGGCAATTCCCTCAGCTACAGAAGCACGAATACCTCGAGCAGCAATTTCCTCTGCGGAGAGTTCAAATAAAACTTGTAGGTCTGGAAACCGATTAACGAGCTGAAGCATGGTTTTCCAGCCGACCCCTTCAAGTTCATGAAGGCCAAATAAAATGATTCGATTATCCATTAGTATATACACTCCTTACTCGAATGACAAATCTTTGCAAAGCTAGAAAAACAAAAAACCTCCCAAATCCCTGTTTAAGGGAGATGGAAGGTTGCTTACCTTCGAAAAGATGAGACTATTTTTTTGTGATAACTTTGTCAAGCATACCTTTTTCTTCAAGGACGCTTACAAGTGTTGAACCCATTTCAGATGGAGTAGCCGCTACGCGGATTCCGCATCTTTCCATTGTTGCAACTTTCTCAGCAGCTGTACCTTTACCACCGGAAATAATCGCACCGGCATGGCCCATACGTTTTCCTGGAGGTGCAGTTTTACCGCCGATGAAACCAACAACTGGCTTCGTCATGTTTGCAGCAACCCACTCAGCCGCTTCTTCTTCTGCTGTTCCACCGATCTCACCGATCATGATTACAGCATAAGTGTCCGGATCGTCATTGAAACGTTTGAGGATGTCGATAAACTCAGAACCTTTTACAGGGTCTCCACCGATACCAACAGCGGAAGATTGTCCAATACCGCGAGTTGTTAATTGGTGAACGGCTTCGTATGTTAGCGTCCCGGAACGGGAAACAACACCTACGTGACCTGGTGTATGGATGTAACCTGGCATGATGCCGATTTTGCACTCGCCTGGTGTGATAACGCCTGGGCAGTTAGGTCCGATAAGAACCGTTCTTTTGCCTTCCATGTAACGCTTCACGTTAACCATGTCAAGCACAGGAATACCTTCAGTGATACAGATAACGAGATCAAGATCAGCGTCAACTGCTTCGATAATGGATTCAGCTGCAAAAGCAGGTGGTACATAAATAACAGATGCTGTTGCACCAGTTGCATTTTTAGCTTCGATGACTGTGTTGAAAACTGGAAGTTGAACGAGTTCACCGTTTTCCAGTGTGATGTCTACTTTTGTTCCGCCTTTACCTGGGGTTACGCCACCAACCATTTGTGTGCCGTATTCAAGACCGCCTTTGGTATGAAACAAACCCGTAGCGCCGGTAATCCCTTGAGTAATGACTTTTGTATGTTTATTGACCAAAATACTCATGATCTTTTGTTCACATCCCCTATATTATTTAAAACCGCACGGGTTTAATTATTTCACAAGTGCAACGATTTTTTGAGCACCGTCTGCCATGGAGTCAGCAGCAACAATGTTCAAGCCGGATTCGTTAAGAATCTTTTTACCAAGTTCCACGTTTGTTCCTTCAAGACGAACAACAAGCGGACGGGAAAGACCAAGTTCTCTAGCTGCAGCAACAACGCCATCAGCGATTACGTCACAACGCATGATTCCGCCGAAGATGTTAACGAAAATCCCTTTAACTTGCTCATCGGACAAGATGATTTTGAATGCTTCTGTAACTTTCTCTTTCGTAGCACCGCCCCCTACGTCAAGGAAGTTGGCAGGGTCTCCGCCGTAGTGCTTGATGATGTCCATAGTAGCCATCGCAAGTCCTGCGCCGTTAACCATACAACCGATATTACCGTCAAGAGCAATGTAGCTCAAATCATATTTGGAAGCTTGGATTTCTTTCGCATCTTCCTCTTCAAGATCGCGAAGTTCAACGATGTCTTTATGACGGAATAGAGCGTTAGAATCGAAGTTCAATTTAGCATCAAGAGCCATAACGTCGCCGGAACCAGTAACAACCAATGGGTTGATCTCAGCGATGGAGCAATCTTTTTCTACAAACGCTTTGTAAAGCGCAAGCATGAATTTAACTGCTTTGTTAACCAGTTCGTTAGGAATGTTGATGGAGTAGGCAAGTCTGCGAGCTTGGAAAGATTGAAGACCGATCGCAGGATCTACTACTTCTTTGAAAATTTTCTCAGGAGAGTGCTCAGCAACCTCCTCAATTTCCGTACCGCCCTCTTCAGAAGCCATCAAAACGACGCTACCTGTAGCACGGTCAACAACAACACCAACATAATATTCTTTTTTAATGTCACAACCTTCTTCGATCAAAAGGCGTTTAACTTCTTTACCTTCAGGACCTGTTTGGTGAGTGACAAGCACTTTGCCAAGAATTTCGCTAGCATATGTACGAACTTCGTCGAGGTTTTTAGCTACCTTAACGCCGCCTGCTTTACCGCGACCTCCGGCATGAATTTGCGCCTTAACTACGACGACGGATGTTCCGAGTTCTTTTGCAGCTGCAACAGCTTCATCTACGGTGAAAGCAACTTTCCCGTTAGGAACGCTGACTCCGTACTGTCTCAGGACTTCTTTGCCTTGGTACTCATGGATATTCATTTCCTAAAATCCTCCTATCAGTATGGACTTTCTATACGTGCTATACAGGGGAAAAAGTGTAATTTCCTATGTGTGTTGTGCACGAAATAAATCTTGCTGCCGGAATTAGTATCACACTTCTTCACAAGCCCTAACCATTGTATCACTAATTTTCGACAGTTTCCTTATTTTTTTCGTTAATTCATTCAAATTTTCCTTTCACTCTGAAAAACTTTAGCTATCACTTATAGCCATTAAACGCCCTCATATGTGTTTAAATGACAAAAACCCTCATAAAAAAGACGTATTTCTCAAAACTTGAAAAATACGTCCAACTTATTATTTGTCAATAATGTGGCGTTGTCGGCGTGTTCACTCGCGGTTCGCGCTCTGCTTGTTTGATAAATCTCAATTCATTCCCTGTAAAGCTGCAAACAAGACATTGAATCATCGGCTCTTCCTCAGGAACTGCGTTAGGATCGTTGAATTCCGTTATATTGCCGGACAAAGCATCCTTCAGAAACGACTGCGCATAGCTGGTAATCACACTAAATTTGATACGATTAGAACGGCAGTTTGGACAAAAATACGGCTTCTCCTGCATATCATCACCTCATCTTCCAGTATGTGCATATTGACTTTATTTAAAACGTTCTAAGGCTATTTATGGATTGCGTAAATTTTCCATATTCTATACAATAGAGGAAATTAAAAGGATCAATAAGGAAGCACCTTTTATCCTCATGAACAGTAGTTTAGCTGCTGCTCTATTAAGGAGAGGAAGGTGTTTTATTGTATGTACGGCAAAGTTTGGAGCGCCTGCTTGCAGGGAATTGAAGGAAGAACAATTGAAGTAGAGGTAGACATCTCAAATGGTTTACCTCAGATGAATTTGGTCGGGCTGCCAGATTCCGCTATTCGGGAATCAGTGGAGAGAGTTCGCACTTCTATCAAAAATAGCGGGTTTACTTTCCCGATGGATCGAATCACTGTGAATCTAGCACCAGCAGACTTGCGCAAAGAGGGCTCCTCTTTCGATTTGGCTATTGCTGTTGCTATTTTACTAACTACCGGTCAAGTGAGCAGTGAATCCTTACAGATGACCTTATTTTTGGGAGAATTAGCATTGGATGGATCACTCAGACCCATCCCAGGCGTGTTATCTATGACGCATGCAGCGAAGAAGTTAGGCATCAACCGAGTGTGCGTCCCTCTCCCCAATGCCTCTGAAGCTGCATTAATTGACGGTGTGGAAGTTTGCGGAATAACCAATCTCTCAGATTTTAGAAATTGGAACCGACAATCTCCTCACGAGTATCTATTTAATGTTAATAAAAGTATTCTCAATGAGCATTCGACAAATTTCTCGACAACTCCCCATGATGTCGACGATTATGCTGATGTAAACGGGCAGCACCAAGTCAAACGAGCGATGATGATAGCTGCTGCAGGCATGCATAATATCCTTTTAATTGGCCCGCCTGGAACCGGTAAAACCATGTTGGTAAAGCGTATGCCTTCCATTTTACCACCCATGTCAGATCATGAAGCGCTTGAGGTTACCAAAATATACAGTGCCTCAGGTAAGCTCATAGATCGCTCTTCACTGATGCGCACTCGATCATTTCGAGCTCCTCACCACACCATATCGGCTGCAGGGCTCGTCGGAGGTGGAACCATACCAAAACCAGGTGAAGTCAGCTTAGCTCACCGAGGAATTTTATTTCTGGACGAGCTGCCTGAGTTTACACGAAATGCACTGGAGGTCCTTAGACAGCCACTTGAGGAGCGCTCTGTTACAATCGCTAGGGCACGAGCCGTGTACACATTTCCTTCGCAATTTATTTTAGCTGCTGCTATGAATCCTTGTCCTTGTGGTTATTATGGAGCTGAAAATGAAGCAAATGCCTGCATCTGCTCGCATGCGAAAATTCTTCAATACCGCTCCAAAATATCCGGCCCTCTGCTCGATCGCATTGATCTCCATGTCGAGGTACCTAAACCTAGTTATGCTCAGCTGAAGGAATACACTCTAAGTAATCCTTTATCATCCACGGAAATGCTGGAGAAAGTTTTAATTGCTCATCAGCGACAGCAGGAGCGCTATGTGGGTACTGGCATTCAGCATAATAATGAATTAAGTGGTAACCGGATGAGGCAAATTTGCCATTTAACTATTGAAGGAGAGCAGTTGCTGAGTGCATCCTTTGAGGCGCTTGGACTTAGTGCTAGAGCACATGACCGGATTCTCCGCTTAGCCTTAACGATTGCAGATTTAGAGGAGAGCGATCATATTCTGTCCCATCACCTAGCTGAGGCCATCCAATACCGGAATCTCGATAAGCAGCAAAAAGAGCAAGATGGATGACGCAAATAAGAGCCTTCGCCCCGCTCGTCTTTTCAACGATCGAGCTCAAAAGGCTCCTTCAATATGTTCAATTTGATGCGTAACTCCGTCTAAGGATATCTCGACGGCAATGACATCAAAACGAACGGAATTCTCATATTTTTGAAAGCGATGCAAGTAAAATTGTGCCGTTTCTTTCACTTTAAGTTGCTTGCGGATATCAACGGATTCTTTGGCAAGCCCAAAACGGCCAGTCGTACGTCTTGTTCTGGCCTCAATAAATATGAGCGTACCTGCTTGCTCAGCTATGATATCAAGTTCTCCCGTACGACAGCTCCAGTTTCGTTCCAAAATCCGATAGTCCCTGTTGCTCAAAAATGCTTCCGCCGCATCTTCGCCAAGCTTACCTAGCAGCTTTCTGTTATCTTTACCTTGTCCCTTCATTAGCCGTCCCTCTGGGATCGCATCCGGTTATCTGATCGATAGATAAAGCTTAGCACTTCAGCCACCAACTGATACAGCTCAGGAGGGATTTCCTGATCCAGGTCCAGCTTGGATAACACCTCAACTAAAGAAGAATCTTCTTGAACAGGAATTCCATTATCCTTAGCTTTTTGCAATATAGCTTCAGCCACATGCCCTTTGCCTTTGGCAATTAGGGTTGGAGCTTTCTGCGCTTCAGGTGAATAGCGAAGTGCCACTGCCTTTTTGATCGGCGTGGGTTCAGGGGCTCCGGCTGTATGTCTTTGCTTGGTCATGCCCGAAAGTCTACCCCCTTGTACGTTTTTGGGAGGTATAGCGAGCGAAGATCTGCTCGACCATCTGTGACTGCCTTCACTTTTCCCTCATCGTCGTTTCGTACAGGCTGTGGATAGGGTGAGCATTTCAAGGAAATAAACTGATACCCAGCCTTGTTCATTGCCAATGTTATTTCTTCCTTGGACTCCTCCATCATAGGAGCTAATGCTGGATGATCATTATGAATCGTTAATGAGACGATCTTATTTACGACGTGTACATCAACTAAAGTATTTCCCATGATTTTCATCTGTAGATCAAATAATAAACGACAGTTGTTTGCATCTACCTCACCGCGTTTGCCTTTGCGGGATTGGATATGAATCGCTGCAGATTGCTGACCTGTTCCATCCATAAAAGGAACAAATAAGGTCATATGAGCAAACATGGCGGATTTGTCACCCGTCAACATCAACTGTTGACCCGTGATTTGCCCGACCGCTTGCTGCGCCGCCTCTCTCAGTGGCGCGGGTGTATCACTAGAAGCTGTAAGTTGTAAAAGCAGGCTCTTCAGTGTCTCAGCAGCAGGCTTAGCCGTGTCGTCCTGCTGAGAAGTCATAGCAATCAGATTAGGCAGCTGATCGTCCTTAAGGAGCCGGCCGCGTTGCATGCCGTCTCCGCGCTCATCCAGCTTCGCTGCCAGATGAGCCTCATGCTCAACGCCAACGGCTTTGAGCATCCTGCTGATCCAGTTAGGCTCTGGATCAGCCTCGGCCTTTAGAGGCGCGCTGCTACGCGCCTCTAAAGGCTCTGCCGCCTTCTGCTTCGCAGGCGGCTGCTGCACGGGCGAACCCGCCACCGGCGGTTCGCCTTCTCTCAATGGCTCAGCGCTGCGCGCCTGAGCCTCCAGCACGGCCGCCGCCCTTGCGCGGGCGGCCTGCGGTTGCGCCGCCGGCTGCGCCGGGGCGGCGGCAAGCTCCACGTCCGCTGGCGCTGCAGCGGGCGGAGTTGTTGCTGGCGGCGGCCCTGCGGGAGCCGCCGTCCCACTGCCGCCAGCCTGCGAAGCAGCTGGCGGAGCCGCGGCCGACGCCTCCGGCGGCCGCGCGGGCCAGACAGCTGCGGCGGAAGCCCGCAGCTCTTTCAGCAGCGCGACCACCTGCTTCGCGGTGTCGGCAGCGGGATGCTGCGGCTCCTGCTCGAGCAAGCTCGCTGCCTGCTGCTCCAGCTGATCTAGCACTTTCCCTACGGGAGGACCGGAAGTAACCTGCCTCAAAGCCCCTACCGTTTCCTGTGTAAGGGGTAATCCCTTTTTATAGGCCAGAACAGCAGCCTGTGCCCACTCTTCCTTATTCACACCTTCAGGCATGCTACTCATTAATGTTTCAAAAGCTTTTACAGTTTCTTTTGAAACCGGAACGCCTTCCTGCTGCATATGCTGAACCATTTGACGATTGCCTGCCGTATCCTTAACTGAGAAGGCCTTAAGAAGATCACCAAGAGAATCTTCTGTAATTTGTACGCCCGATGCCGTCAACGGCTTTAACATAATTTGTCCGCCGCTTGATTCCGGTTGAACCTGCAGGTAAGTCACATCTCCTTGCTTAAGAGGAGTTTCTAGTTTGGCTCTGACCTGTACACCGCCTATATTAAGCAGAGCCTCTTGATCACTAAGCAGTTGGAGAACGACGCCTTTCACAATTTGTCCAACTTTTAGTTCTAGCACTTTGCTATCCGAAGCGGTTAAATCACCCACCAGGCTGCGAATTAATCCACTTATGTTCATCCCGTTCACCTCAAGTCTCTCTAACACTTATGTATATTATCGGCTGCTTCTCGCGATTTCTTAATAAGATGCGGTTAGATGAAATCCAGTTCCAACTGTTCAGACTGCGGCTGTGTTTCTTTCTCTTCCAGCTGAGCCATTACTTTACGTATGAACAATTTTCGATGAAGAGCCGTCGGACCATAGCGCAAAAGCATCTCTCTATGGTGCTTTGTGGCATAACCTTTATGTACGGCAAGTCCATACTCGGGATATTGCTCATCCCAATCAACACACATCCGATCCCTCGTCACTTTGGCGATAATTGATGCTGCTGCAATGGATTGACTTAACGCATCTCCATGTATAATAGCGGTTTGTGGAATATCCAAATCTACGATTTCAGCATCCACAAGCAAATAATCCGGTACTTGGCTTAACTTCTCGACAGCCATCTTCATAGCCAATCTAGCGGATTGTTTAATATTAATGGCTTCAATCTTATCAACATCAACGATGCCAACCCCTACAGCTAGAGCTTCTTCCATAATCTGCTCGTAGAGGGCATCCCGTTTTTTCTCAGAGAGTTTCTTGGAATCATTAACTCCTTCTAATACATAGCCTTGAGGAAGAATCACAGCTGCCGCAACGACATCACCGAACAAACAACCTCTTCCTACCTCATCGATCCCGGCAACAAGGCTGAATCCTTGCTCCCATACTTCTTTTTCGTGCTCCAGCAATGAATTTCGCCCCTTTCCATCTCATCATTATAAGGGATTGCCGCTTCGTCAAGCTATACCCATTTTTTTCTGCCTAAAAAGCAAAAAACCACTTACGGTCCCGCCTTACCAGCTAGGTCCGAAAGTGGCTATTTTCTTTGTATCACTGAGGCTTTTCCAAGGAAATACGCCCCATTTTACCTGCTCGAAGATCACGTATGATAATTAAGGAAGCTTTATCTAGATCCACTTTACCACCACTTACGATGGCTCCGCGTTTCCGACCGATTGCTTCCATTACTTTAACCACTTCCTGTATGTTCTCCATATCCTCTGGAAGGTTGGTTACTCCGAATCGCTCTTGAAGAGCTGCACCATAATGTTCAACCATGTAACGGACAACAAAAAGCGCAATATCATCCAAATGCAACAATTCTTCTTTAATCGCACCGGTCGCTGCAAGACGTTGACCAACCAATTGATCCTCGAATTTCGGCCACAAAATACCTGGCGTATCCAGCAAATCCATCTCAGTTCCGACTTTAATCCACTGTTGACCTTTGGTAACACCTGGCTTATCGCCCGTTGCTGCGATTTTCTTACCCGCCAACTGATTGATGAGCGTTGATTTCCCAACGTTTGGAATGCCTACGATGAGTGCCCTTACAGCACGAGGATTAATTCCTCTGCTGATTTGACGTTCAATTTTATGTGCCCACAGCTGTTTTACGCGGGGTAAGATTTCTTTGGTCGCAGTTCCAGTGGCTGCATCAATAGGCAAAGCAGGCAGTCCTTGATCTGCAAAATACTTAACCCACTGCGCTGTCACTTGAGGATCCGCCAGATCGTTTTTATTCAAAAGGACTAACCGAGGTTTGCCCTTCAAAATTTCATCTACCATTGGGTTCCGGCTGGAAAGCGGTACGCGGGCATCCAAGAGCTCAATGACGACATCAATTAGCTTAAGCTTGTCTTCAATCTGCCTTCGAGCTTTGGTCATGTGACCGGGAAACCATTGAATGGTCATTCTATTTCACCTCAAAAATGTATAAAACTAATTTTGTTCAGCGGCCAGAAAATAACTTCCGCACGGCCAACAACTTTTTCGAATGGAACGAAACCTACACTTTTAGCTCGGCTATCTTTCGAGTTAGGACGATTATCCCCCATTGCAAAAAGCTCTCCATCTGGTACTTTCGTTTCCGGAAAGTCTGACAATGTATTATAAGCATGTCCTTCTTTATTCGCTTGCTCGATAGCTTCCTTGATGAATGGCTGATCAATCTCTTGACCATTAATAAATACTTTATCACCTGTTACCTTAACGGTTTCACCTGGGAGTGCGATCACACGTTTAATGTAATCTTTCCCCTCCGGTGCGTGGAAAACGATAACTTCTCCCCGCTTCGGTGAGCGAATGTCATAAACAATTTTATTAACAATGAGTCGTTCGCCGGTTAAAAAATTCGGGCGCATGGAGTCACCGTCGACTATGAAAGGTGAGAACAGGAACCAGCGAATGATAATAACGAGCACTCCCGCGATTACTAACGCTTTGATCCATTCCCAAGTTTCGCTTTTTGCTGTTTTAGCAGGTGCTGCAGGTGTAGTTTCCGCGGTCGTAACTGAGCTTATTCTAGGCTGATCTTGCTCATTCTGTTCCATCACTGATTGCCTCTTTTCCAGTTTTGGTTATATGTATTAGATTGCCCTACAAAAATGAAAAGGAGACTTGCCTGAACAAGCCCCCCGTTTTCTTATCGAATTTCTTTGATTCTTGCTGCTTTACCACGAAGACCACGCAGATAATAAAGTTTCGCACGACGAACTTTACCACGGCGAGCCACTTCAATCTTCTCAATCTTCGGAGAATGGAATGGGAAAGTTCTTTCCACACCCACACCGTAAGAAATTTTACGAACTGTAAACGTTTCGCTGATTCCACCGCCGTGGCGTTTAATAACAACACCTTCGAACAGCTGAATACGCTCACGTGTACCCTCGATAACTTTTACGTGTACTTTAAGTGTGTCTCCTGGACGGAAATTAGGAATATCCGTACGGAGTTGCTCTTTCGTAATCTCTTGAATAAGATTCATAGTTGACTCCCTCCTTCCACACAGGTGTTCATTCCGCTTATCTACATAGTATGTCTTAGCTGTTATGCGTAGAGGACCACCAGACTCGAACTGTTGAAAAATTCACAACAGAATATATATTATCATAGACAGAAGAGAAATTCAATAGAGAAGTTTTTGGGGGCTACTTCATTTGTTTTTCTCTTGCCATTCCATGATCCAAATCTTTTCTTCTTTGGACAACTCTCTACTTTCAAGCAAATCAGGACGACGCTCAAGGGTACGAAGGATGGATTCCTTCCGGCGCCAGCGCTTTACGTTCTCATGATGACCTGATAAAAGCATCTCAGGCACTTCCCAGTCTCTGAACTTAGCAGGCCTTGTATAGTGAGGGTACTCCAGTAGGCCTGTGGAGAACGAATCCGTCACCGCTGACATCTCATTGCCCAGCACACCAGGCAGCAGCCTCACTACGCTGTCTATGACCACCATAGCAGGCAATTCTCCACCAGTTAATACATAATCACCTATGGATAGCTCATCGGTCACTAGATACTGCCTAATGCGTTCATCGTAGCCCTCATAGTGACCACAAATGAACACAAGATGCTCTTCGCTCGAAAGTTCTTCGGCAATTTTCTGCGAATACGGCGTCCCCTGTGGACACATGAGAATGACACGCGGCTTTGCTGGTTCCTGTCCTGCCTCTTGATGCTTAGGTAAATCCTCCACTGCGGCAAAAATCGGCTCTGGCTTCAGAACCATTCCACCGCCACCGCCGTAGGGATAATCATCGACGGTATTATGTTTGTTATTGGAGTACTCACGAAAATTCACGGTGTTTAGACTAACAATTCCCTTGTCACGAGCTTTCCCCAAAATGCTCGACGAAAATACGCCGTCAAACATTTCTGGAAACAAGGTTAATACGTCGATTCTCATTCCATTAGTCCTTCCATCAAATGAATCCGGATTGTTTTGGAAGCAATATCCACATCCAGGACCACATCATCAATCACAGGAAGCAGCAGCTGTTTGCCCTTAGGCAGGTCCACAACCCAAACGTCATTGGCGCCAGGTGTCAAAACTTCAGAAACAAGCCCTAGTTCCTGGCCTTCCTCCGTTACGACTTTACAGCCAATAATCTCATGGTAATAGTATTCTCCCTCTTCCAAGGGTTGTTGATTCTTAGCTTCGATTTTTAGCAGTGAACCTTTGTATTTCTCAACCTCATTAATGTTGCTGAACTGCGCAAATTGGACGATAAATACATTTTTATGTAAGCGGGAGGTTTGAACCGTCACCGGCGTTTGCTTATTTTGAGGATCAACAATGATTAATGTATTTCCTTTATCAAAACGTTCTGGGAAATCAGTTTCTGGAACTATTTTCAATTCCCCACGAATCCCGTGGGTATTTGCGATTAAACCAACAGTTATTAGTTTCTCGGTCATTTGCGCTTGCCCAACCTCCACTATAATTTACCTTCCAAGACCATATAAGAAAAAGGCTAGGAACTGAATCCTAACCTAGTTTCTTATGAAACGATTTCAACGGCTACCCGCTTCGTTTCTTTCACTGCTGCTGACGTGACGACTGTGCGGAGCGATTTCGCAATCTTGCCCTGCTTCCCGATCACTTTACCGACATCGTCGGGGTGAACAGACAGCCTGTACTCAATTTTGTCATCCTTCTCCACGACAACGACACGTACTTCTTCCGGATGATCAACAAGAGCCTTAGCAATAACGGTGATAAGATCCTTCATGAACCCACCCTCCGAAAGATAACAGATTACTTCTGCAATTTCAGCTCGTGAAACTTAGTCATCAAACCTGCTTTGGAGAACAGGCTGCGAACTGTATCGGACGGTTGAGCGCCAGTTTGAAGCCATTTCAGCGCTTTTTCCTCATCAAGGGTTACAGCTGCTGGTTCTGCGATCGGGTTATAAGTTCCGATTTCTTCGATAAAACGACCATCACGCGGGGAACGGGAATCCGAAACCACCACACGGTAGAAAGGAGCTTTATGAGCGCCTACACGTTTAAGACGAATACGTACTGCCATGAAAAATCACCTCCTACTTAGAATAAAAAACATTATTTAAAAGGGAAATTTAAATCCCTTGCCTAACTTCTTCATGCCTTTGGCGCCTTTCGGCCCCATCATACCCGAAAACTGCTTCATCATTTTGCGCATATCATCGAACTGTTTAATGAAACGGTTGACCTCTTGAACCGAGTTACCACTGCCTAGTGCAATCCGTTTGCGACGGTTTGCATTTAAAAGCTCAGGCTTGCGTTTCTCTTCCTTCGTCATCGACTTCACAATCGCTTCAACACGTGCCATCTGTTTGTCGTCGACTTTCATATCTTTCATGCCTTTGATCTTGTTCGCGCCTGGCAGCATCTCCAGAATCTGATCAAGCGGACCCATCTTCTTCACTTGCTCCATCTGATCAAGGAAATCCTCGAAAGTGAATTCGGCGTTGCGCATTTTGCGTTCCATTTCTTTCGCCTTGTCCATATCGATACCAGCTTGCGCTTTCTCAATCAAAGTTAACATATCGCCCATGCCAAGAATTCTTGACGCCATACGATCCGGGAAGAATGGTTCTAACGCGTCCATCTTCTCGCCACTTGCTACGAACTTAATCGGGCAACCCGTAACGGCCTTGACAGATAACGCCGCGCCACCGCGGGTATCGCCATCCAACTTGGTTAGTACGACACCAGTGAGTTCCAACTGCTGATGGAAACTCTCAGCCACGTTGACAGCATCCTGTCCAGTCATAGAATCAACAACAAGCAGGATTTCATCAGGTTCAACGACGGAACGAATATTCTTCAGCTCATCCATCAAGTTCTCATCAATGTGCAGGCGACCCGCTGTATCAATGATCACATAGTCATTGCCGTTATCTTTCGCGTGTTGAAGTCCTGCTTTTGCAATTTCAACAGGATTTACTTGATCTCCTAGTGAAAAAACAGGAACTTTGAGCTGTTCACCGAGTACTTCTAACTGTTTGATTGCCGCAGGACGATAAATGTCACACGCAACCAACAGCGGTCTATGATTTTGCTTAAGCAGCAACTTCGCCAGTTTACCAGACGTCGTTGTTTTACCTGCCCCTTGTAAGCCTGCCATCATAATGACAGTTGGCGGGCGATTGGAGCGAGCAAGCTTGCTCTGTGTACCACCCATTAATGCCGTGAGCTCTTTGTTAACAATATCGATAACGACCATGCCTGGTGTAAAGGACTTCAGCACTTCTTGTCCGATAGCTTGTTCCTTCACCTTAGCAATAAAGTCTTTCACCACTTTAAAGTTAACGTCCGCTTCAAGCAGAGCGAGCCTTACCTCGCGAAGCGCTTCGCCTACATCTTCTTCCGTCAGCTTACCTTTGCTTCTCAGCTTGCCGAATACGTTCTGTAATCGGTTTGCTAATCCTTCAAATGCCATGCGCTTCACCTCCTGCTTAGACTTTTTTAATCGATCCCTATTATTGTATCAAAAAGCTCTGCCATTTTCCTCTTTAGCTCTGGTTCGCAGCTATCTAGCTTATAATCCAGCTCTATGCGCAGCTTCATACGTTGTTCATGCTTATGTAACAGATGCAGTTTAGCTTCATACTCCTGTAAAGTTAACTCTGCCCGTTTTATATGTTCATATACCGCTTGGCGGCTTATTTCGAAATTCTCGGCAATCTCTCCGAGTGAGTAATCATCATGAAAATACAATTGAAGGAACGTTCTCTGCTTCTCGGTTAAAAGTGCTTCATAGAAATCAAATAGCAGATTTATGCGATTTGTTTTCGCAAGCATTTGATCGATAGTCATGAACTCACCTCCGTAAAGGTTGCACCCTTGACACCAGCACAACAGAACCTATCATACTGAATTCCAAGATGAATGTCAAGCGTTTTACCTTGTCACTTCTCAAACTAAAAAATCCCCCACTAACCGACTAGCGGCAGAGGAGAATTTCGCTTATTATTCTTCTTTTTGCTCGCCGATCCATTTGCCAAATAAGGCGTGAACGAACTGTTCAGAGTCGAAGGGCTGAAGATCATCCATTTTTTCACCCAGACCGACAAACTTCACTGGCAACGATAGTTCCTGACGGATCGCCACAACAATACCGCCTTTGGCCGTCCCATCAAGTTTCGAGAGCACTAATCCGGTTAGACCAGTTTTGTCTCCGAATAGCTTAGCCTGGCTGAGCGCATTTTGCCCCGTCGTCGCGTCAAGCACAAGAATAACCTCATGAGGAGCATCTGGCACTTCACGCTGGATAACACGGTAAATTTTGTTCAGCTCTTCCATCAAATTAACTTTATTTTGCAAGCGACCTGCCGTATCACAGAGCAAAATATCCACGCCACGGGTTTTGGCAGCTTGCACAGCATCAAACATAACTGCAGCAGGATCAGCTCCGGATTGCTGCTTAATCACGTCAACTCCGACACGCTGGCCCCAAGTTTCCAACTGCTCAATCGCTCCGGCACGGAATGTGTCACCAGCAGCCATAAGCACTTTCTTCCCTTGAGATTTGAACATGTGCGCCATCTTGCCGATCGTTGTCGTCTTCCCAACCCCATTGACACCTACAAACAAGATAACCGATAGACCATTAGGGTTTAAATTCAAGCCTGCATCGGCGTCGCCCTTCAACAGCTCAATCAATTTTTCGGAAAGGATAGGCTGAAGTTCTGCGGGATCTTCGATTTTGCGTTTCTTCACTTCTGCGCGAAGCTGATCAATAAGCTTAAGAACTGTATTAACGCCTACGTCTGCGCCAATCAGAATTTCTTCCAGCTCCTCATAGAAATCTTCATCAATCTTCTTGCGGCGGCTAAATAAGTCGTCCACACGCTCAACGAACACATCTCTCGTTTTCGTTAGTCCCTCTTTGAACTTATTTGTTACCGCTTCGGCCTTGCTAGAAATGCTCTCTTTTAATCGTTTAAAAAAACTCATAGTTCCTCCCAAGGATAACTTAAACTTATTAAGATGCGGACATTTCCGCTTCCTCATCTTCCAATCGAACAGAAACGAGCTTGGAGACGCCGCCCTCTTGCATGGTTACACCGTAGAGTACATCGGCCTCTTCCATCGTCCCTTTACGGTGAGTAACGACGATAAATTGCGTCATTTCGGAGAACTCGCGCAAATATTCCGCAAAACGGGATACGTTCGCTTCATCCAAGGCAGCTTCTACTTCATCCAATACGCAGAATGGAACCGGCTTGACCCGAATAATCGAGAACAACAACGCAATCGCCGTAAGCGCGCGTTCTCCCCCGGACAAGAGCTGAAGATTTTGCAGCTTTTTGCCTGGTGGTTGGGCGACGATCTCAATCCCCGTATCCAACATATTTTCCGGTTCGGACAGGATCAAATCTGCACGTCCCCCGCCGAACAATTTGGAGAAAACAACGCCAAAATGCGATCGAATCGCATCAAAGGTTGTCTTGAAGCGCTTGGACATCTCTTGATCCATCTCGCGGATTACCTGATAAAGCGTAGTTTTGGCTTCGATCAAATCATTTTTCTGTGTGTTCAAAAACTCATAACGCTCTGAGATCCTCGCATATTCCTCGATCGCACCGAGATTGACATCGCCGAGCGAAGCAATTTCGCGTTTGATCTCACGCACCTTAGTCTGCGTGCCTTGAATATCCTCTGGAACCGGATAGCGCTCTTTGGCTAGCTCGTAGCTAAGCTCGTATTCTTCGCCAAGCTTTTTCAGCAAGTTTTCGAGCTCAACATCCAGACGAGTTACACGCACTTCGGTTTGATGCAAGCTCTCTTCAACTTGCTTTAGCTGTACGCGTTGTGCCCGCGTTTCGTTCTCACCCTGCTCAAGCTTATGTAACCACTCGGTTCGCTCCGCACGTTTGAAATCAATGCTCTCTGTACACTGCTGCTTCCTCAGTTTGAGATCATTAAGTAATTCTACTTGCAGAACAGTTTCCTGTTCAGTAGCACTCATGTCCTGTTCCAGCTGTTGCAGAAGACCGCGGTTCATCTCCATCTCTCGATCCGACTCGCTAAGATCCTGCTGCAACCGCCGCTGCTGATCCTGAAGCGACTGTTTCTCTTGGGAAATTGAAGCCACCTTCACTTTGAGATCCGTCAGTTGGCCTTGCAGCTCTTCTTTCTCCGATTCGCTGGCTTTCCGCGAGTGCTCAGCATCTCGAATCGCTTGCTGCAGGGAAGCTTCCTCTTGCTGCAGCTCCGCAAGCGCTGCTTCGGACTCCGTCCTCCTGCGTGCAAGATCAGCTTGCTCTTCAAGCAAAGCCCCCCTGTCTTGGCTATCCAAGGAAAGTTGCTCATCCACCGTGCGACTCTCTGCTTCAAGCGGATTTAACTCCGCACGTACTTGCTGCTCCTCAATACGCTTTTGCTCACCTTGCTGGCGAAGCTGCTCGACGGCCATCATCTCATCCGTAATTTCACGCTTCATGACGCTGGATTGACTACGCAAGCCACTAAGCTGCTGCTCAGAATGTTTGATTTCATTATCCAGCTCTTCAATTTGGCGTTGACGGCCTAGCAGATTTGTCGACTTCTTCTGCAAACTCCCCCCCGTCATAGATCCTCCGGGATTAACTACATCGCCTTCTAACGTCACAACCCGATAGCGATATTGCGCTTTTGCAGCAATATGATTCGCATCTTCTAACGTTTGGGCAACAACCACATTACCAAGGAGACTCGAGAAAATGTTCTGATACGTAGAGTCGAACGATACCAGATCTACTGCGATGCCTATAAAACCTTTTGCCGATCTTAGAGAGCTGATCTCGTTGTCCGAAATCGAGCGCCCTCGGATAACATTCATCGGCAAAAACGTTGCCCGTCCCATTTGACGACGCTTCAAGAAAGAAATCGCTTCACGTCCATCGGCTTCTGTTTCGACCACGATATTTTGTAAAGCCCCGCCTAAAGCGGTTTCAATCGCAATCTCCACATCAGCCGGCACTTTTACGAGTTCGGCAATAGCGCCGCGAATCCCCCGCAAATCCTTGCGGCTTTTCGCCTTAAGCACCTCTTTAACACCTTGCATAAAGCCGTCGTAATCGTTGGCCATTTCTTTCATGGTGTCGCGGCGTGATGTCAATGCATCTAACTTCTGCTCCCATTTGCGGACCATACCTAAGGCATCATCGAGCAACCCTTGCTTATTCTTCAAGCTTTGCGTCAACTGGACATACTGCTGTCTGATGTCTTCTATTTCTTTAACTGTTGTTTCAAGCTTTGCCGTTAATTCGTGCTTGCGTACGGTGATTTTCTCGCGCTGATCAGCCCATTTCTGGCGCTCATCATCAAGCCTTTCCAGCCTGCGTCCAATACTTTCCGTTTGCTGCTCAGCATAACGAATTTCGTTCCGTGCTTGCGCCATCCGATTTAACGTCTCTAAGAGTTCACTCTTTAGTTGATCTTCTGGTGAAGAGCTGATTCCACCGTTAACCCCAAGCAGGCGTTGTTCTTCAGCCGTCAGCTTAGCTTGAAACTCAAAGAGTTGAGCGCCAATTTGAATGATTTTCTCACGCTGTTCGCTAAGTTCCGCTTCCTTGTCTATTTTGCGTTGTTCCTGCAAGGCAATCGTGCTGCTAAGCTGCTGCTGATTAGCGACGTAATTTCGCTTACGCTCTTTGAGTACCTCACCATGTCCTTCGCACTTCTCGAATTCCTCGCTTAGGACCAGCAAGCTCTCCTGCAGCTTTTCTAGCTCCTCTTCCAGCCTGCGGGTTTCCCACCGGTGCTTCTCCAAATGCGCATCATGCTGATTCACAATGGTTGAAAGCTCTGTTTGCTCCTTGACCAGCTTCTCCAGCTTCTGCGAAGCTTCATTCCAGGAGAGATATATCTGATCAATCTGATGAACATACATGGCAATTTCACTGCTTTTGAGCGTTTCACGCAGCTCTTTGTAGCGAATCGCTTTCTCTGACTGCTCCCGTAGAGGTTCGATCTGGTCCTCTAGCTCTGAAACCAAATCATGAATCCTGAGCAGATTTTGCTCTGTATCACTTAATTTCTTCTCTGCTTCCTTTTTACGCGATTTATATTTAACAATCCCCGAAGCCTCTTCAAAAATACCTCGACGATCCTCTGATTTCGTACTTAAAATTTCTTCAATACGTCCTTGTCCGATAATGGAATACGCTTCTTTCCCGATTCCCGTATCCATGAACAATTCCGTTATATCTTTCAGGCGGCAGGGCTGCTTATTGATTAAATATTCGCTTTCCCCACTCCTATGTACTCGGCGAGTAACCGTTACTTCATTGAAATCAAGCGGAAGCGATTGTGAAGTGTTATCCAGTGTCAACGATACTTCCCCATAATTGACAGCCCGGCGCGCATCACTGCCCGCAAAAATAACATCCTCCATTTTACCGCCACGCAAAGACTTCGCACTTTGTTCCCCTAGTACCCATCTGATACCATCGGAAATATTACTTTTCCCGCTCCCATTCGGACCTACAACCGCGGTTATACCGCGAACAAATTCCAGCTCCGTCCGGTCTGCGAAAGACTTAAACCCGGATAATTCAATCCGTTTTAAAAACATGGTCTCACCTCAGAAATTATTGTAACATATCCCTTCTAAAAATAAGAGAGAAAAACAAAAAAGGCAGCCGCAGCTGCCTCTTTATGCTATATGACTTACCGCTGAACGGTCACATTCAATTTCAACAAAGCTTGCGCAGCAGCCTGCTGCTCAGCTTCTTTCTTGGAACGTCCCGCTCCGGTTCCTAGAAGGTCGGCATCCATGTGTACTTCAGCTACAAACTCACGCTCATGAGCAGGTCCTCGCTCATTCACGATCCGGTATTCCAGGGAACCCATTCCGTGATGCTGAGTATGCTCTTGCAGCTGAGTCTTGTAATCAATAACGAGCAACTTACCTTCACTGGAGATATTCGCAAATACATATTTCTTCAAGAAACTTTTTACAACATCTATACCTTGATCCAAATATAAAGCACCAATGAAGGATTCAAAAACATCAGCAAGAAGAGCTGGACGGTTACGTCCGCCAGTCAATTCTTCCCCTTTACCCAGTAACACAAAAGCACCAAAATCCAGATCTTCAGCAAACGTAACGAGTGACGGCTCACATACAATTGATGCTCGCAGTTTCGTCAACTCACCTTCCGAACGCCCAGGATAAGAATCATATAAAAATTCCGAAACGGTTAATTCTAATACGGCATCTCCTAAAAATTCCAGACGCTCGTTATCTTTATGTCCAGCAATACGATGCTCATTCACATAAGAAGAATGGGTAAAAGCTTGCTTCAGCAGCTCTGATTTGCGAAATGTGATGCCAATCCGCTGCTGCAATTCCTTAACATTGCGGTTCATTGCTTAATTCACCACCCAGAGAGAATGCTATTTCGTTATCTTTCTTCCCAGGCAGGCAAATTATGCTTGGAACCTTTTCATAATAATCGTTGCATTGTGACCGCCAAAACCAAATGAATTGGACATCGCAATATCAACCTTTGCTTGTCGTGCATGGTTCGGTACATAATCCAGATCACATTCCGGATCCTGGTTTACCAGATTAATCGTAGGCGCAATCAAACTGTTAGCGATTGTCAGACCACAGATTACGGCTTCAACGCCTCCCGCAGCCCCAAGTAGATGTCCTGTCATCGATTTCGTTGAACTAACCGCTACTTTGTAGGCATGATCCCCGAACGCTTTTTTGATCGCTGTTGTTTCTGACTTATCACCAACTGGTGTTGATGTTCCGTGTGCATTAATGTAATTGATCTCGTCTGGCGCAATGCCAGCATCCTTGATCGCTTTCACCATACAACGTGCTGCTCCATCCGGATCCGGGTCTGTCATGTGATAGGCGTCACCGCTCATCCCATAGCCGATTACTTCCGCATAGATGCGCGCCCCGCGCTGCTCAGCATGCTCAAGGGATTCCAGAATCAGAACGCCTGATCCTTCGCCCATAACGAAACCGTCACGATCCGTATCAAACGGACGGCTTGCCAAATGCGGCTCATCATTACGAGTAGACATCGCGCGCAGCGCACAGAAACCAGCCACACCAATCGGCGTAATCGTCGCCTCTGCTCCTCCGCAGATCATTACGTCCGCGTCGCCGCGTTGAATCATTTTAAAGGAATCACCGATGGAATGTGTTCCTGTCGCACAAGCTGTAACCGCTGTGGAGTTCGGACCTTTAGCCCCTGTAACCATCGAGATGTGACCAGAGGCCATATTCGCGATCATCATTGGGATAAAGAATGGAGAAACACGTTTTGGACCTTTTTCCAAAAGTATTCTATGCTGCTCTTCCCAAGTGTTCAAACCGCCGATTCCAGAGCCAACGGAAACCCCAACGCGTTCAGGATCCGTATCTTCCTTCAAATTCAAGTTCGCGTCCTTCAGAGCGTTTAGCGCGCCTGCTACGGCGAACTGTACGAAACGGTCCATCCGGCGGGATTCTTTACGATCCACATAATCCTCAATTTTAAAATCTTTCACTTCTGCTGCAATGCGTGTTGGGTATTCGCTTACATCAAAATTCTCGATCAAGCTGACACCGGACTTACCGGACGTCAAATTGCCCCAAAACGTATCCAAATCTTGACCAAGGGCAGTAACTACGCCCATACCTGTAATTACAACTCTTTTCATCTGTACCACCTTCTATAGTAGTGAATCTTCGTTTTTTTATTGGGTGAGAATGGAGAGAAGTCCCGTCTTGATTAGAAACGGGACTCTGTAGACTATTACGTATGAGATTTTATGTAATTCGTAACTTCTCCTACTGTCGTAATCTTCTCAGCATCTTCATCTGAAATTTCTAAATCGAACTCATCTTCTAATTCCATTACTAATTCAACTACATCGAGAGAATCAGCACCAAGATCTTCTTTGAAAGATGCTTCGAGGGTGACTTCAGCTTCATCAACCCCTAGACGATCGACTACAATTCGTTTAACACGATCCAATACGTCGGACATCCGGTTCACCTCCTCTTTGGTATTATACGAGAATCTTTGACAGATTGCCAGTAGGCAATTTGGAGATTCTCTTTTTGGCGAATCTTACATGTACATGCCGCCATCCACATGAAGTGTTTGGCCTGTCATGTAGGATGCATCATCGGATGCCAGGAAACGAACAACCTTCGCGATTTCCTCCGGTTGACCAAGGCGTTCCAACGGAATTTGCTTTAACATTTGCTCGCGCATCTCGGCCGACAACTTGTCGGTCATATCGGTTTCGATGAAACCTGGCGCCACCGCGTTCACGGTAATTCCCCGAGTGGAAAGCTCCCTCGCCGTAGCCTTGGTTAACCCAATAACGCCGGCTTTGGCTGCTACATAATTGGCCTGACCCGGATTCCCGAGCACGCCAACTACAGAAGATATATTAATTATTCGACCGAATCGTTGCTTCATCATAGGACGTGTAACAGCTTTAACACAGTTAAATACACCCTTTAGATTCGTAGCAATGACTTGATCAAATTCTTCTTCCTTCATTCGCATGATTAGATTGTCTCTTGTGATACCTGCATTATTCACAAGAATATCAATCTTACCAAACTTTTCAATGGTTTGCTTAACTAATTCTTCAGACTCCTGATAGCTACTTACGTCTGCACGGAGTTTTATGGCTTTGCGCCCCATTGCCTCAATCGCTGCTACTACTTCTCCAGCAGCGGCTTCACTTCCTGCATAATTCACAGCAACATCTGCGCCATGCTCAGCCAAATGCAAGGCAATCGCTCGGCCGATTCCTCGGGATGCCCCGGTTACCAGTGCTACTTTACCTGTTAACATGATCTTGCACCTCCTGCACATACTTCTCCAAGGCCTCTTGGCCGCCAATTGAAACGGTTTTGACCGTTTTATCGACCTTTTTGATCAGACCGGCAAGCACCGTCCCTGATCCCAACTCAATAAACGTATCTACACCTTCGCTGATCAAGTAAGCAATCGTGTCCTCCCATAATACAGGGGAGTATACCTGCTCGACAAGTAAACCGCGAATATCGGCTGGAGACGTAACAGGACGTGCCGTAACGTTGGCAACAACAGGAACGGCTGCCTCGCTCATCTCGACGGCTGCGAGCACCTCAGCGAGACGCTCCGAAGCCGGCTTCATGAGCGAAGAGTGGAAAGGTCCGCTCACTTCGAGCGGTATGGCCCGCTTCGCGCCAGCTTCCTTGCAGCGCTCGACTACCGCTTGCACACCTTCTTTACTGCCCGAGACGACAATCTGTCCCGGGCAGTTCACATTGGCGAGCTCCACGACGGAGCCGCCGCTTGTGATGGCCTTGCACAGCTCCGCAAGCGCTTCGCGCTCGGCTCCGAGCACGGCCGCCATTGCACCCAGGCCGCCAGGGACGGCCTGTTCCATGAACTCGCCGCGAGCCCGCACCGTACGGACCGCGTCTTCAAAAGCGAGCACGCCAGCTGCGACGAGCGCGCTGTATTCACCGAGACTATGTCCAGCGACATAGTCTGGCGTAATGCCCGCAGCCTTGAATGCTTCCAAACAAGCGATGCTTGTTGTCAGCAAGGCAGGCTGCGTGTGGTATGTGATCTTCAGTTGGTCCTCTGGACCTTGGAAGATCAGATCAGACAAAGAAAAGTCCAGCGCTTCATCCGCGCGGTCAAAATAAGCTTTGGCAGCCGGATGATTCGTGTATAAATCATGACCCATCCCTACTGATTGTGAGCCTTGGCCAGGAAAAACAAAAGCAATTTTACCCATACGAGAATAGAATCCCCTTTGGCAATAGATTTTAAATAATATAGATAAATGAGAAGTATTTAATGGACTGGACTACCAAACGAGCGCGGTTGCACCCCAAGTTAGACCTCCGCCAAAACCAACAAGCACTAGACGGTCGCCTTCCGTTAATCTGCCTTGTTCTGCTGCTTCTGCAAGCGCTACAGGGATGGAGGCTGCTGACATATTTCCGTATTTATCAAGATTAATCATACATTTATCTGCAGTCATTTCTAGTCGGTTTAAGGAAGCCTGAATAATTCTCATGTTTGCTTGATGCGGGACTAGTAAATCGATATCCGATTTGTCCCAACCTGCTTTTTGCAGAACTTCATCGGCTGCGTTCCCCATAATCCGCACAGCGAATTTGAACACTTCAGCCCCAGCCATGTAGATGTAATGCATACGTTGGTCGATCGATGTTTGTGAAGCAGGATTGCGTGATCCCCCGCCTTCAATTTTCAGGAGTGGTCCACCTGTACCATCAGCACCAAGTTCAAAAGACTTGAAGCCTCTCTCTTCAGGCACTTCGCCTATCACAACAGCTCCTGCACCGTCACCGAACAGAATGCACGTATTGCGGTCTGTATAATCTGTTATCTTGGATAAACAATCTGCGCCAATCACTAGGGCGTATTTATAAGTTCCGGTTGCAATGAAATTGGAAGCATTAGCTAAACCATATACGAAGCCTGAGCAAGCTGCAGATAAATCAAATGCTGCCGCCTTTTTGGCACCTAGCTTCTCTTGAAGTATGCAAGCCGTTGATGGAAATGACATATCCGGCGTGATGGTGGAAACGATAATTAAATCAAGTTGGTCCGCAGTGATGCCAGCGTTGGCCAGTGCGATCAAAGAAGCTTCATAACAAAGGTCGGACGTTGCTTGTCCTTCAGCTGCGATCCTTCTTTCTCGGATGCCTGTTCTTGTTACGATCCATTCATCGTTCGTCTCAACCATCGTTTCCAATTCTTGATTCGTTAATATACGATCAGGTACATATTTACCTGTACCAAGTACCCCAACTGGTATTAGGTTCATGTTGTTGTATCTCTCTTCCCATGGCTTATTTCGGCAGATATCGTGCCAACCAAATCATTTTGCAAAGCTATTCTAGCTTGGCGAACTGCATTTTTAATGGCATTTGCATCAGAGGAACCATGGCTCTTCAGGACCAATCCATCTATGCCCAAGAACGGTGCCGCCCCATGCTCGTTATAGTCCAACTTTTTGCGGAATTGGGTAAGACCCGGCTTGAGAACTGCTGCTGCCAGCTTCGTAAATATCGATTTCGTAAATTCCTGTTTCAGTGCCGAAAAAATGGTAGACGCAGCACCCTCGATCGATTTCAGCATAATATTCCCAGCAAACCCGTCGCATACGATAACATCGCATTTGGCGCGCAGGACTTGAGAAGATTCGACATTTCCCACAAAATGAATAGGCCCTTGTTCCATTAAAGGATATGCTGTTTTGGTTAATTCATTCCCTTTGGCAGCCTCGGTTCCTACGTTGAGAAGGCCTACGCGCGGCTTAGCAATGCCATGCACTTTGAAACGGTAAATACTGCCCATGATTGCATACTGCAGCAATTGTTCCGGTGTAGCATCCATATTCGCACCCAAGTCCAGGGCAAGCACACCATTACCATCCATTGTCGGGATCATTGGCGCTAGAGCGGGACGCTCAATGCCTGGGATTCTCCCAACCACGAGCAAGCCTGTCGTCATCAACGCGCCTGTGTTCCCAGCGGAGATCATAGCTTCTGCTTCTTTCTCGCGTACTAGTTTACCTGCCACAACCATGGACGCGTCTTTTTTGCGTCGCACGGCTTTCACAGGCTCATCTTCCGCTTCAATAACTTCCTCCGTGTGACGGATACTTATATTTGCCGGCCTCTCTGTGAGGTGGGCTTCAATTGCGGCGCTATTGCCGACCAAAATGATATGTACATCCTTCCACTCTTTGGCCGCTGCTAGCGCACCCTCCACTACAATCTTCGGGGCATTATCGCCGCCCATGGCATCAATCGCGATCCGCATGCAGCTTATCCTCCCTCTCTAGATGTTGCTCTTTCTTCGAATGAAAGATCACGAAATTACCTCGGAACACAGCCTCATCGCCAACGTAGGAAGACACCTCAACTCTTGCTTTCCCTTTGGAAACGGAACGCACATAGGCTTTGGCGATACATTTCTCTCCTAGCTTTACAGAACGTATAAACCGGATATCTGCTGAGGCTGTCAAGGCGATCGGATCGTCGATAACGGCAACGGCGAGGGAGTTTGCTTGTGAGAATATATGATGTCCTCTTGCAATCTTGGTTCTTGAGAAAACATGATCTTCTTTAATTTCAAAAATCGATATACCGCTTTTATCCAGCTGTAGATCGATCACTTCACCAATGACTTCATCAATGGACAGTGAACGCACTTGATCGTACGTTTTGACAGCCATGTGCTTCATGCGTTCCCGCAGCTCAGGAATACCTAGTTCCAATCGGTCTAACCGGACGGTTTGGATGCTAACCTGAAACGTTCGCATCAGTTCCTCGTCAGTCATAAAAGGATTCGCTTCAATTGCTTGAAGCAATTGCTGCTGCCTTTGTCGTTTAGGAAGGCGTTCGATGGCTAGCACCACCTTATCTCGTGAGATCTCATCTTATTACCAGATACTAAACTGTAGTATATTAAATTTAGAACCAAAAAGAAAGCAAAAAAAATAGCACCTCACACTAGGATGAAGTACTATGCTTATTCTTATGCTTTTACGATATCTCTACCTTTGTAAGTTCCGCAAGACTTGCACACATGATGTGCCAGCTTCAGTTCTCCACATTGTTCACATTTCACCATGCCTGGAACTTCCAATTTAAAGTGAGTACGGCGCTTGTCGCGACGAGTTTTGGACGTTCTCCTTTGAGGTACTGCCATATTCAAAACACCTCCTTCATCGAATTTCGGGCGTTGCCTTATTCTTTGTTAAAAAAGTCCGCGAGACCTGCAAGCCTAGGATCAATTTTCTCCTGCTTACAGCCGCAATCTGTCAGATTGCGATTTTCTCCACACACGGGACAGAGACCTTTGCACGCTTCGTCACAAAGTGGTATGTACGGTATACCGACCACTACATTTTCTACAACGTACGGCTCTAAATCGACTTTATCTCCAACTACCAAATGAATATCCTCGTCAAGATCAGGGTCTTCTTCCTCTGGCTTTTGCATGAAGACTTCCTCAAAAGGAAGTTCGATTGTTTGATTAGTGTGCGTTAAGCATCGTGAACAGCTTAACTCCAAGTCTAGCGTTAACGTTCCGTTAACTTTTACTACTCCATCTTCATGCGATGCAAGAAGATCGACACGTACTGGACCATGACCAAGAACATCTTGACGCCCTTCAAAAGGAGTCGTCAAATTCATCACTTCTGTCATATGGACCGGTTGTCCTTTAAGAGAAAGCTCTCTAAAACGAATCTGCATCTTTTTTCACCCCAAACAAACAAAGATTATTATATCCAGTTTTATTGCCTCTTGTCAATTATAAATCTATTTGCATTCATTCCTGAGAGCTTACTTGGGAGGCAGTGCTGCTAGATATTTAAGGGCATCATCCATCGTACCAATCTCAACAATTTTCATCTTCGTCTTAATTTGATTTGCTCTTTGTACGGCATCTGAATAATTCGTAACTTTGGTCCCATCTTTGTACGTCACATCTTTGGGAGCAAAGAAAAAGTCCGCCTTCTCTTTATCCGCGGCAATGATCTTATGTTGAATGCCTCCGATTGGACCAACAGTGCCATCTGTTTCAATGGTCCCTGTTCCTGCAATGCGATAACCTTTTGTGATATCCTCTGGAACTAGTTGATTATAAATCTCTAACGAAAACATCAAACCAGCCGAAGGCCCTCCGATTTCTCCAGCTTTAATGGAGACCTGCTGATCTTCTTGGTCTGCTTTGACTGCCTGCATATCAGCCGGAACGACGCCAATCCCAGCACGAGGTTCACCTGTTTCCCCTTCTTGGAGAGGAAGCGCTCCTAGCGCCAGTGACGCCTGCTGTTCCACCTTATTCCTAGCATATGTAACGGTGATGGATTCTCCGGCTTTCTTCCCTTTTAGCGCATCAAGTAAATCCTGAGCCACTTTCACTTCTTTCTCCCCAGCTTTCAGTAGCACATCGCCGGGTTTGAGCACCTTTTCTCCTGATAAGCCTGGCAACGTCTGCAGCACCATAACACCCTCGTGATTGATGTGAAAAGGAACCTTCGCGTGCGTGTACGCTGCTTGAATGGCACTCGCTTGGGAGGTTAACATGACATATTCTTGACGCTGTGTATATTCTTGCTCGGACTCACCTTTGCGCAAAACGCTCGTTTTGGGCTGAATTTCTTCATACGGATGTACAAGACCAATTAAATAATTAACCATATTGGCATCTGCTACACGTACTGTCGTGAGCATCAACGTTCCCTTTTCCGAATCAGAGCCTTTGGGTATTGTCACCATCGGTTTAATTTCTTCGGCCGTTCCCGGCATGAAAATAAAGAATGGTAAACGCACAAAAAATAACAAGTAAATAATCACAATTCCGACAAGCGCTGAAACTAAATAACGTCTCGTCGACGATCTTCTCGGGTATCGATAGGAATCATTAGACCACGTTTGAATTCGATTCTCTTCTTCGTTTTCCATGCAGGTTCCCCTTCCTGATGCCTACTACAAGTAATGACTCTCTTCAATGGGACAAGAGTGAAAGCTTGGTCTAAACCTCTGTCTTTTCGCGTACAAATGAAGCATGTTAAAGGATGAGGTGAAACCATGCAGCCTTCAAAAGTAAGCTATACTCCCAAGTTGACGACGCTGGTACTGGGTTCTCTGGCTGCCCTTGTAGTTGTGTCTATCATACTTTTCCCTGACAAAGCGTTTCAATCTTCGCTCGAGGGACTTACGATCTGGTGGAAACTTGTCTTTCCGGCACTGCTGCCTTTTCTCATTATGGTCGAGCTGTTGATTGGTTTTGGCGTCATTCAAGGGACAGGCGTTCTGCTAGACCCACTAATGAGAGTGATATTCCGGTTACCCGGCGTGAGCGGTTGGGCTTTGGCATCAGGCCTCATTGTAGGATTTCCTAGCGGAGCCAAAATTACTGCCACCCTCAGCGAAAAAAAACTCATCTCGCGAGATGAGACTGAACGTATAACAGCGTTATCTCACCTATGCAGCCCTTTATTCTTAATCATGGTTGTGGGGATCGGCTTTCTGCACAGTGCGAAGCTTGGTCTTGTACTTGCCATCGTCCATTACGCGACTGCCATCCTCACAGGTTTCTTGATGCGATTGTCTAAAGTACCTCAACAACCTTCTGATGTTCAATCGGTTTCTGAACATAAGTCGTCAGGCTCTATTTGGAAGTTAGCCCTCTCAACCATGCGACAAGCCTACCTGCACGACGGCCGCGCTTTCGGCAAGCTCCTAGGCGATGCAGTGCTTTCCTCTGTTCAAACGTTAATGCTGATCGGTGGATATATGATGATCTTTTCCGTATTGATTAATGTCGTTACGATTACCCATCTTACAGAGGCGATTAAACCGCTTATATCCTTCTTATTACGCTTTTTGAATGTCCACACAGATACCTCCCCACAATGGATTATGGGATTGATGGAGATTCATCTCGGAGCCTATTCCTGGAGCCAAGTCCAAGGTGTCTCCTTACTTCCACAAATGGCGCTTATCAGCGCATTTCTTGGCTGGGGAGGCTTGTCAGCTCATGCGCAAGTTGCTGGGTTTCACCAAAAAACAGAAGCACGGTACCGCTTTTTCTTCCAGTCCCGTATCTTGCACGCCGTGCTAGCCTTTGTAGGTACCATCCTACTCTGGAAACCTGTACAGTTCCTTCTAATAGATACAGAACCAAGCTTTCTCTGGTTGGATCAAACATCAAACACGAACACACTATTCGCGTCTCAGCTGAATGGCGGCTCGATATGGGCTTTATGGGGAATTACACTTTTTCAATTCCTTCTTTTGATCATCGCCATGCTAATCATATCTACCTGTATAAGCACTTTTCGAAAACGAGCCCAGTAGATAGCATTTTAAACTCTAGGGAATTTATTTTGAAGCGCTTCTTCCACTTCGGGTGGAACTAAATCTACAACAGGCCCATGAAACCGGGCAATTTCTTTGACAATGCTCGAGCTCAAATAGGAATATTGGGGCTTCGAGGTCATAAAGAAAGTCTCCACATCCGAGTTAAGCTTGTGATTCGTTGACGCCATTTGAAGCTCGTATTCAAAATCAGAAACAGCCCGAAGACCGCGCACAATCAGGCGCACATTGCGGTGCTTCATGTAATTCACCATCAAGTCTCTAAACCCATCCACCTCTACATTCGGCAGATCCTTCGTCACTCTGCGGATAAGCTCCATTCTTTCTTCTAAAGTGAACAGAGGGTTTTTGGATGTGTTATTCAGTACGGCAACAATGAGCTTATCAAACACCTTCGCTGCTCTATGTATAATATCAAGGTGGCCATATGTCACAGGGTCAAAACTTCCCGGGTATACAGCTACTGTAATGCCGTGTTCTTGTTTCATCATGCTGTCATCTCCTCTCAAAAGCCTATTCATCCCCTACAGATTGCTTGTAAATCGTAACAGCGGTATCTCCATAGTCCGCTCTTCTTTGTTGCTTGAATCCGCCTATGACGTCGTCTAGAACATCCTTCGCGTCATGCTCTACGACAATCGTGGTATTCGCCTCAACGATAGCTTGTACTTCCATCGCGTTGATCAGATCCACGATTACTTTCATTTTATATGGCGGGTCTAGAAAAACCAATTGGAACTGCTGCTCCCTCTTAGCTAACGCCTTCAGTGCCCGAGTCGCATCTGTTCGGTAAATCTCGGCTTGATCCTTGAGACCGGCCATTTGCAGATTATGCTGGATCGTATCGATACTCTTCTTCTCGATATCAATGAAGATCGCCTTATCCATCCCGCGGCTCAGCGCCTCAATGCCTAGCCCGCCCGTACCTGCGAACAAATCGAGAACCTGTCCTCCATCAAAATAAGGACCGATCATACTGAAGATCGCTTCTTTCACTTTATCCGTTGTTGGTCGTGTGCTGATACCGGGTACCGACTTTAACGACCTGCCTTTGGCAGTGCCTGAAATCACTCTCATCTTGCGCTTTTCCCCTTCTGACTGGTTCATTCTTTTGCTATCGTACCACAAGCCCTATTCTGACACAAAAATTTTGTGCCTGCCATGTATAAATTTCCTGTAAAACGGTCATCCTTGAACTATCGACATCAGAGAATGTCGTAGACAACCGCGGAGAAGACTTACGTTTCCCCATAAGCTCTTCGTCCGGTTTCTCCTCTCCCATGAGACGGCCTGTAAAAGGGCCGTCGTATTAATTTAATATGACAGTTTTCTGTAACCCTTATGAAATAAGGGTTTCTTTGTGTATAACAGGATGAATAATTCATATGTACAGAGAGTATTTTTGACCCTTGGTGACCAATTGGTGACCAAATTTAATTATATAGAATAAATAACCTCATATAAGACCCGATAAACCACAATTGAAATTTGCAAATATAATTATTTAACCTTGGCCGATAAAGCTCTGATTTGGTATACTCAGCGGCACATCTTCCCATCCTCGAATAATTTTAATGGTATCAGTATTCCATCCATCCCAAATGATAAAGTTCTGTTCTGCCAGTTTACCAAGAACAAATTTAATCTCTTTTTCATATTTCCCGGTTTTTGTACTCAGTTCATTGAAAGATGGCATATATCCGCGATGTTTGTTGGAATAGTTCCAAAGAATGCGTAAAATCTTTCGTTCGATATCTCGAAGCAAAATGATCACCTCGTAAATATTATATGCGAACAAAATACGAACAACAATAAAAGCCTAAGGAAATTCCCTAAGCTAATCAAAAAATATGTGTTAATTTTGCCTATTCCTTAGTTTATTCACGAATGGAACATCAGCAAGAGCAAAATTATAATTGCTCATTTCGTCTATTGTTACCCATCTAATATCATCGTGATCTACCGGTATCATTTCGCCACTAGGAATTTCCACTTGGGTTTTTGTTTTGTTTCTTCATTAAAGATGAGATTGAGAAACTGAACCAGTTGAGTCAGGCTGATTACATAACGTTAAAATAACTTCATGTAAAGGTACATGTAATGCGGTTGTGAGTGGCGAGATATATGTTCGGATATGCCATCGTGTTATAAATAAAGCTACGTTAATTTACAATGTTGCTAACAAGGAAATATAGTCAATAGACATCAGGAGAAGGCTGCCGACAGAATAGAACGGCAGCTTTCTCAGCTATCGTACAGATTAGTACAAGAAAAAATTCTTACACTTAGTGGTCGATTCTGATACATATAAGCCATCTTTGATCGTTTACAAGAGGACTTTCCCCTAACAATAAGCTCGATAATTATTTGTCTTTAGCAATTTCTTTTCTGTTCGGAGCAATAGGAGGCTGTTCTAGCCACTTATGCTTTATCATGAGATCAAACCATTTTTTTGATAGTGTTAGGTCTTTAAGAATTATTCTCTCATAATCAAGAATTAGATCAGTCCTCATAGAACCAGCAAGTCCTAGTCCATGATATCCTTGAGATGTTAGAAACAAAAAACCAGTGTGATACATGATAAGTTTATCTGAAAACGGTGAATCTGTAGAATCGGTTATTTCAGTTTCCCAAGACATTGGAACAGGTAAATTATCATCTTTTAGTTTCTTACTTAGTGTTTGAATGTGGTCATTTGACGTTTGAACTGCATCTGTTAAAAATTCCCTTATGTCTTTGGATCCAGCAATTTGACTAAATGCAATTCCTAGAGTCTTTGCCATAATACTTTTCTTGAGGTTGAGAGAAATATTACCGATTTCTATGGCTGAAAGAGGACGTTTATCTCCCCAAAAACCATCAAGATATTTTTTACTATCAATAAACTCTGGGGTTGAACGGGGGAAAAAATATGGATCTCTTTGAAAATGCCCCTTTTCAAGTAATAAATCAACGGTACGCTGGTACATATTTTTCCCATCTGTCAAACAGGAATCAAAAAAATCTCTTAAATCTTTTCTAACTGATGTAGTAAGCGAAAATACGTGACCGTTTAAACCATGTATTGACATAAGATATAAATAATCCAAGCAAAAAATATCCGAAAATAATCTTTTTATGTTGGGATTGGTATCTATATCTGTAAACCCTATGGGTAATGGAAATCCATCATTAAGAATAAAAGTAGAAACCTGCTGCATTTGATTCTCAGTTATTTTGATTGCATCGTCAAAAACTCCTCTTATTGATGTATCTTCTATAATGGAAAGCATATATTTATTTACACAATTCACCATCGTGCCATTTACGTATTGCCCCCACAAAGCTCCGATTTCCGTCGATGTTAGTTTTAATTGAGTTTTGTTCATATCTCCGTCACCTCTAAAATAATTTATCCAAATAGTGATAAGAATATCAGACTTCAACTGATCGTAATTTATTACTTTCGGATCGGGTGCACGTCCAATATTTGAACTCATACTATTCCTAAAGACATGTGGGGCCAGATAACATTTTCTATAACATCCCCATTGGGTCTTCACGTTCAACGATAAAGATAACTTTTAAATTTTTCCCTTGCGTAAAATGATGTCGCTTCTTAATAAATAAGAAAACCCATTAGCGGTCAGCTATTGTTAAATATTACCGGCCTTTAAGAAGCCGCAAGCTTGCTTTCTTTATTCCAAAACCCCAGTGTTAAGAATACTAATTTTAACTGATGGCTTGATGCTGATCTTTGGATATTGTTCGCGCCAATTCATAGCTTCAAACACCTTCGGATGATAGGCTGCAACTTCATGTCCAAGCTGTAAGTAATCGCAGTTGGCCTTCTGTAAGGTTGTAATCACGTTAGATGCTTTAGTAGATATATCATCCGCGATTTCCTTTTCCAGTTCCTTGAGAACTTTGTTCGTGTGTTTCTTATATTCATGATTTCCATCCTCAACTAATTTAAGATCCAGTTTTAAAGTGATCTCAATTTCGTTGATGATGTTGTCATTCGTGCTAATATGGAAATCTCGTTTGGCATTCTGTACCAGGACGGTATTTTTTTTTTGTCTGTATTACCAACGATCAGCTGATTATTGCCCAATGCACCATCCATCAGATAGGCTAGCTGTGTTTCCTCATTATTCAGATTGACGCCTGTATACTTCCCTTCACTAAACAAGGATGTACCTGCTAGACGAGCCCCGTTGCCATATGGTTCGAACCGGTTGAGGGCGAAGTCGTTAATGAATTCGGCTCCACCGAGTATATAGTGGATTAATTTGTTTGAAGGGATTGTTCCTCTCTTCTTTTCCTCATCCAATAAGCCTACCAGAAATTCCGATACAGTCTGATCATTTATTTTCTTCGTAGCCAGCAGCTTCGAAATATCCCCGTCAAACACAGCTAGATAGCCGTATAATGGATTGGCAATAAATTGGCCGGCAATATTCAGATAGTCCAGCGGCTTATCTTTAGCGAATTCTGAACTTATTAGAAATAATCTGGTCTCCAGTACAGAAAGGACGCCTGGTATTTCCTTGTATGTGTTTGCCACCGCATCATAGAGATTTTCACCAGTTGACCCAATGTATAAGTTGTTCGGATTGCCTCCTCCCTGACTTGCATTTTGAAGCGAAGAAATCAGAAGGCTTATCTTGAGTTGCTTACTGTCACCCTCATAATCAATCCCGATAACGTCGACAAAAAGCATCTTCTTCAATTGAACCTGATCCCAGCAGCCTGACAGCAGCAAGCAAATGATTAACGATGGAATCAATCTCTTCATATCTTGCTCCTTCTGGTGCCTCTTAACGAGAGATCATTAGTAGGAAGACTGGCAGAAAGACGATTAAAATGATGGACAGTTTGTCCTGAATCGTGGAAAACTGCATAATGGCGCTACGCTTCGTCATTTGATGGAGCGTTCTTTCTTTAAATCCACCCCAAGCAGATATAGCCTATTTTCACTGCCGCGATGCAGCACGGCTTTACCGTACATGATTGCCTGAACTGCTTCCTCCAATTGCTCAGTTTCAGCATAGTCGAGAATCGACACGACGTCACGGACCGCGTCCTGCGGACGGAGAAGCAGCGGCTTCAAAATAAAATCTTGAACGAGGGAGGAATCAATCAACGTGTCGAAATAAAACAGTCTATATTCTGTTCCTCCAATAAACAGCATTTTCGACTGAAAGTCGCTTTGTTCAGAGAAAAGCTGTTTGAAATATTGCTCAGTCGCTTCAATCGATGGACCTGACTTCACACATTTCCCCTCCCTTCATCACAGTTTACTTTAACCCAGAATTCCAAAAATATGTAATTGCTATTAGGAAAAGTGATGATGTAACCATAATCTCCCGAAGAGAGGTTGCTAATCATTGACTTTATGCATACCGTTGCGGATGGGAGAAGACTTCAATTTAATAGGGCAGCAATTGGTTTGTTTGGGAATTGGATCATGGTTGTTGATACCGATTATTACCCTTGGTATTTACAGGTTTTGGTTGTTCATTGCTTTAAATAATGGAAGTCGAAGTATACAACATTCAAATAAAAAAAGCCCTCACTCCTTTTATTTTAAGGAAAAAGAGCTTTAATCATCTAAATGAGTCCTTTACGATGAATGATAGTGATCAAACTGTAGAAATCATGGCTTCTTCCATCCGGTGTGTCGATCAGCCCAGAACACACAGCTTCTGAAACAGCATTTTGTGCCCACTCAGGAACTGGCATACTTGCTTTCTTTTCTAACACATTTATCTTCTCATTATGCGCCTCTGCTGTGTTCAATAGTGTTTGAATTTGTCCTTTTAATTCCTCAATTTCTCTCAGTATATTATCAGCCTCCTGATCAAATAGTTGTAACCAATTACTCTCAATGATACCGAGTACTTTTGCGGCATATTGAGGATCGGTCGCGTATCCTGCATCTTGTAAGGCATTTGCTGCCCCTGAATAGTCCCTTACAGAACATCGATCAAAGAATCCTGCATTTCCGTATCTCGGATTCTCTAGTAAAACTTCGAATGATCCGTAATGCTACCAAGCCAATCCTGATATGATCTAAAACCTGCATTGATAGTCACCCACTGACCATTGATAAATTCTTTTGTTGCCTGGGTCGTTCCATTGCCTTTGATACCGAAGAGATTGTTACCGGGAGCCGACTGCCCCCACGCACTTTCAAGAGCTGCCTGAGCAATTGTAATACTTGCAAGCACACCCGTATTAATCATATCATTGACTGCTGCAGGGGCAATTTGCTCAATAAAACTTTGTTTGGTCATTTCTGAGATTTTCAATAAGAGATAATCCTTCGCGGCCGGCATAAAAATAGATTGCCAAAGTCCTGAAAATTGGTGCATCTCCACCGATGAACTGGTCGATTTTCACAGCTAGAAAAACTACAAGCAGAACTATCCCTTTACGAACCCCACCCCAAAACATGATTTCACTGTCCACAGTTCTTCCTTTAATGGCTCCGAGAACTCCGGTCACATAATCAGCAATCATCAAATAAACGAGAAGTTGAATCGCAATATACCCTATTCCCTTCTGTAATCCGAAAATGTTCCGATAATAACTATCCTTGTATATGTCACCCAATAAACTCGTAGCTCCAGTTTGGCGCTTTGCGGTGAGCAATTCGACTTGTTGCCTCATTTGTATCTGCAATGCTTCTAACCGACTCATACTGACGCGAATACTCGCATTTTCTAGTTCCTTCATCCATCGTTGGTCGATGGCATTTTCTCGTCCAGCTTTGATGTAATCTTCTAAAGACCATTTGAGTTCTTTTAATTCACCAGCTTTAAGCATTTGACGAGCGGTAACTAAATCTACGCTGTTATTTTTGGCAAAGCGCTGATAGAACACATCAATATCTTTTTGAATAGAAGACATTGCTTTGCCGTATTCGCGCTTCATGTTCTGGACGTATGCCTCACCTTTCGCCAGCTGCGCTTCGTTGAGAAGCTCCATAAGCTGAGCCCAATAATCAGCTGACCTCATAATGGTTTATCAGCAATTTTTGTCTCATAAGCAAGATCATCAATCGCTTTCTTCCTATCAGCTTCCAGTCTCTTCATTTCATCCTGCGCATTGGTCACCCATGGATGATTGGCGACAATCGCTCTTCTGAAATTACACCCACGCTGTTCTTAGCATTTGTGATGGTATCCATCTCATTGATTAGGATATCTCGGTTCAAGATGAAATCGACGGTTTCCCCTGAGTAGTCTCCATTTCCGCTGTTTGCAAGGTGTGTATCAATGAACCATCGAAGCTGCTCGAGGCTTGCCTGAAATTCTGTTTCTATATCATTGGCGTCCAGGTCCAAGTCTTGATATAAAAACTTTAATGCAATGCCACTCGGGCTGTTTCCAAACTTATCTGACTGCGTATCCACGCCGCGTCCGAATTCATAAATATCTTTTCGATTCATATCTTGATGTGTTTTGTAAGCTTCGGTATTGATGTCTAAGGAGAGCGTGTCAACTGCTCCATCATCCATAACCTTTACCGCACGAAACACTGAGAGATTGCGTCGGAATTCGCCGAGATCTTGTCCATCGTAATTTTTTATAACATAGATGCTGTTCGGTAAATCATCCAGATTATTCGAGTTATCGCTTTCTTACGTAATCATCCACCAAAGCTTGAATGAATTTAACCAAGGGCAGCTCGTCTTCATGGTATTTAAAGCAGACAAAAGGAACTCGCGCCCAATTCAACGGAATTTCATTGTCGACTCCTTCAACTAATGTGAAGTGGGTCCCGTTATCCACCGAATCAAAGTCTGGTGTCATACCAACACCATCAAGAACGTATCTCTTCACACCGGTTGTATCCCAGAACTCGATTTTCTTGATTACTTTCTTCGTTTTACCTTCAAAAACTCAACCTCGTAAACGCGAATAAGTGCATCCAGCTCGGTGTGGGCAGCATCCCGCCATAAAGGAATACACTCCTCAGCGGGGATTCTTTTAAGTGATAAAACGCCTGCAGGACTGTAATAAATATGGACCCAAGCTTTCCCCTTATTAATTGCTTCACGGCCAACCGATTGTAATAAGCGCAAAAAAGACTTATTAAAGAATTCCTTTAACAAGTCTTCATAAGCTGTATTTTCTGTTTGAATGCTCAATGGTTTACTAAGTAAATAGCCGACCTTCTGATCAACCAACTTCCGAACAAAACCATGCGGTAGCTTGTTGTTTGCCAGATTGACTGCTTCGATTAAGGCACCGCCCTCACCAATTGTCATCCGCTTATATTTTAAGACATCATTATCTAATCCATAATACTGTTGTCCGATTAACATCAGCTTACGTAGTGGATCTTTCTGCCAATCGCTAATTTCCCCCTCGTAGTGTTCATCAAAGATGTAGATCTTCTTCAATTCCTTATTAACTAGGGCAGCCACAAAAGCACTCGGGTCATTGGTGTAACCAAAGTCCAAACCGAAAATGGCTTTGTAGCCTGGCAGCTTTGCGATGTCTCGCCATTCGAACTCTTCTTCACACCAGTTCTCAAAGATGGCCCTTCCGCAATCCCCCAGTCACCCTCGCCTTCAACGCGGTAGCGTTTGGGCTTATGCTTCCGCATCCATTCGAATAACTCCCGGTCGTCGTCTCCCAGGAACTCGTTGCATTGAAATGTAGTCGTTAGGGCTAATGTATTAGGATTTGGCACATCAAAAAAACGCCGCTTCAACCAATGTCGTTCATTCCAAGGGTTAAAAGTCAGCGTCAATTGTTCGAAATATCCTTCCGGCAGCTCACCACGGATGGACATATCGATCTTATCGAAGTCATCCTCATTTAATATCTGGTAAGCTTCTTCAAACCAAGCCCAGCACAAATAGCCCGTATCCACTGTAATCGAGGTGATGGACATCGGGTCATCAAGGCCGCGGAATAGGATCTTCTGGCCGGTGGGCTTATATGTAGCCTCGAGTGGGCTTTTCTTGAACTGCCATAAATGCGCAACGCCTAATCGACGTGTTGCCCATTTAAGCTGCGCGAAGGTCGAATCTTTGTGTGCATTGAAAGTTTTCCGAATTACAAGTACATTCGCAAGCGGCAGTTTCATCATGTGATAGATATGCCATAAAGCAGCTGTAACACTTTTCTTAGATCCACGTCCACCTTTAATTACACGATAACGGCCGCGGAAACGCCAGAAATTCACATACCCCTTACCAATGGTCTGCTGCAGGCTTACTTCACTCATGCAAGTCATCCTTAAACACGACTGGATCCACAATATTATTGTTGTTCAATGTGTTAACTTCGGCTTGGAGCTTCTGAATTCTAAGATCACGCTCAGCATCTACAAAGCGGTTCTTTAATTCAATGGCCTTTAACTTCTTATCCTGAACCCTGGTCAATGCTTCCTCCAGACAAAGCAGATCATCAATCACTCTAATATCTGATTCCTCAATCTTCGTCGTAACCAGCTTATCTATCGGAACTACAACACTCTTGGTTAAACCACTCTTTTCATCATGAACGGTTTGAACATCCTTTACAGTGATTCTCTCCTGCAGGACCTTACGCTGTTTTTCTGATAATGCGTTCCTAAGGTTCTGAATCCGCTGCAGCACTCGACGTTCCCTTATAGAAAGAAGTGTGATTGCTTCATCCGCTTGTCTAATCGGATCAGTCTCCACCTGGGGAGCCAGCTCTTGTTCATCTTCTTCAAGCGTATCCATCCAGATGGATTCGAACTCTCCGGTAGTGACTGCCTTCTTATTACCAAATGGGCCACCAGTTACCAAGAGCATTTTTACTTCCTTTCGGAGCTCCGCCCTTATTACCGACTGCATTTTTATTACCTAAAAGAGCGCCAATTCGTTTAGTAACGTTACCTTTCTTTTCATTAGTAACGTTACCTTTTAATGAAGCATCCCATTTGTCCTGGCTCTTCCATTTACGGATCTGAGTTTCTCCAAGTCCGAGCTCTGCAGCAAGGTCCTTGAGCTTCATCTTTTCGCCGCTACCAAGCCAAATTTGTTTGGCTTTCTCCCTGTTGGGACTGCGTTCTCTTGGCATTACATATCACCCACCTCCGGAATTGTTTATTGAGATGATAAAAATTAACATACTCGTCGATATAACCTAAAAATTCTACAGTTGGTTATAAATGGCTCACCAAAAAAGATTAAAAGAATAAATTATAACAGAACTACATACAAAGGAGGTTAATGTATTGTGTCACAAGCAAATATACCTAATATTTCACCTAATATTTCCGTAACGCGTGATGAAGCGATCAATTTATTGCTTTCATCGATAGCCATGGAAGAGCTTGGATTAAGCCATATACTCAATGCGGAAGGTGAAAAACTCCAATATGTACTCGGAACATTGCCAGGATTGACGGGACCGCCGGCGACAATCAGTGATATATTATTAATAAATGACAGTGTAAAAAGTACGATTAATGCGGTATCTAGGAAAGAATTCCTTCTGCAATCCAAGTTGGAAAGCATTCTTGAGACCCCAATCTCTGTAGGAGCCACAGGCCCTGCGGGTCCTACTGGTCCTACTGGCGGACCTGCTGTTGGTCCGACAGGTCCAACGGGAGCGCAGGGAACTGCAGGAGCAACGGGAGCAACGGGAACCGCAGGTGCAACGGGTGCAACAGGAACCGCAGGTCCAACAGGTGCAACGGGAACTGCAGGAGCAACAGGTGCAACAGGAACCGCTGGAGCAACGGGAACTGCAGGTGCAACGGGAGCAACGGGAGCAACGGGAGCAACGGGAACTGCAGGTGCAACGGGTGCAACAGGAACCGCTGGAGCAACGGGTGCAACGGGAACTGCAGGTGCAACGGGAGCAACGGGAACCGCGGCAGTATCAAATTTTGCTGATTTTTTTGCGCTGATGCCTCTTGATAATGCTGCAACAGTTGCTCCCGGCACCGACATAAGCTTTCCCCAAAATGGTCCTACGAGCGGGACTACAATTACTCGCACGGGTCCCAGTTCATTTAACTTAACAGCAATTGGCACATATCAGGTCTTGTTTCAGGTGAGTGTGACCGAAGCAGGCCAACTGATTTTAACTCTCAATGGCGTTGACCTAGCCTATACGGTGGCCGGGCGAGCAACGGGTACTTCTCAGATAATAGGAATGGCTCTTGTACAAACAACAGTTATCAATTCAATACTCACTGTACGAAACCCCGCTGGCAATCCCGCGGCACTAACCATCACTCCTGTCGCTGGAGGAACAAGGCCTGTTTCAGCACATCTCGTTATTACGCAATTGGCTTAGTGATTAATACTACGTAAAGTCGTTCAAATGACATGGCTGACTTGCGATCGACCAAGTACTTGGGCATAACATCATGAAAAGCCGGTTTCCATCCAGGGAAACCGGCTATTATTCATTCAAGTCTGCGATAATGGATCCATTGTCGTATGAGAACTCATTTCTACAAGCTCTTGTAGACTTAATTAGTAAATTTGTGTTCGCCATTAAATTAACTGTACTCGGTACTCAAGATCTAAAAAATCTACTCCTCCTTCTGAAGCTCCAAATCAATCTCAATCAGCTTCTTCAGATCCTCAACCGACTTGATCTCGATGCGGCCATCCTGGAAATCCTTTACCCAGCGAGCAATGCCGGCTTGTATGATTTTACGGTACTTTGACTTGGATTCTAGGATGCCTTCGATCAGTGCGAGTTCATGCTTGAGCAATAATTCTTCATTTTCCCTGTTCGTATTTCCATCTTTCAATTGCGAACACTCCCAACATTCGTTAAAATGAAAAAGAGATCATGCGTTCGTATGACCGTGGCCACGGCAAACATGATCTCACCGGGAGTGTTCCGGTGCTTGAGAAGGGCGTTAACGCGTCCTTCTTTTTTTTACGATAGATTCCACTTCTTGTATGCCTATTTTTTCCATAAATGGTCCTTAGTCTAGCTAAATATGGCTAGTAGTCCATCCCGAAATTAAAATATTTACGTACAATAAACCATCTCTATAGGGAGGTGTCATTATTGAGTTGCTTTGATGATAAGAAACAGTGTAAAAAGAAAACAGTAATTGTTTGCCCTCCGAAAGGAAAAAGAAAGAAGCGTCGGCTTCGAGTTATTAAAAAAATTGTACAGGTATCATGTCCCCCACCTAAAGTGAATGTGACAACTCCGACGGTTGTTGGCCCTCAGGGACCTCAAGGTCCTGTTGGTCCTGCCGGTGGACCTCCGGGACCTCAAGGACAGATAGGACCTCCCGGACCTCAAGGCCCTGCCGGTACACCAGGTGGACCTCCCGGACCTCAAGGACCACGAGGACCTGCCGGTCCTGCTGGCGGCCCCCAGGGACCAATAGGACCACAAGGGCCGCAAGGAATACCTGGACCGGCTGGAGCATTGGGGGCACAAGGGGTTCCTGGACTGGTTGGCCCAATGGGACCACAGGGTCCAGCTGGCTCAGAAGGACCTGCGGGACCAAGAGGACCGGCTGGAGGAGAACCTGGACCAAGAGGACCTGCGGGACCAGCCGGACCAAGAGGATTTGAAGGTCCAGCGGGACCAAGAGGACCTGCAGGGGCGCAAGGACCACGAGGAGAAGCTGGAGACGAAGGACCCCAGGGTGACGAAGGACCCCAAGGACCTGCAGGTACGCCAGGAGCTCAAGGAGCAACAGGAGCTCAAGGACCTGCAGGAGCAACTGGAGGACAAGGACCTGCAGGTACGCCAGGAGCTCAAGGAGCAACAGGAGCTCAAGGACCTGCAGGAGCAACTGGAGCACAAGGACCTGCAGGAGGAGCAACAGGAGCAACAGGAGCTCAAGGACCTGCAGGAGCAACTGGAGCACAGGGACCTGCAGGAGCAACTGGAGCACAAGGACCTGCAGGAGCAACTGGAGCACAAGGACCTGCAGGAGGAGCAACAGGAGCAACAGGAACTCAAGGACCTGCAGGAGCAACTGGAGCACAGGGACCTGCAGGAGCAACTGGAGCACAAGGACCTGCAGGAGCAACTGGAGCACAAGGACCTGCAGGAGCAACTGGAGCTCCGGGACCAGGAGGTGGGGGATTAATTCCATTTTCAACGGGCATCATCCTCAGTGGCGCTACAGTAGTATCAGCTGCTCCGATTTTAATGGGATTTGGTAACCATACAGTTCAAGTTATTAACGCTGGTGGACAATCAACAAGTCCACCCGAATCAGGTGGTTTTGCCTTCCCAATCCCCTTTAATGGTACCGTTCAAAATTTACAAATAAGTGCAGATTTATTGGTTGCATCTGTGGTTTCTATCAATACTCTCGGTCTTGTATATGTTTTTACAGTATTCCGCGCACCGTCAGCTCCTAATAGTGGGATTGATCATCTTTCTTCACCTTACTTGACAACTGCGTTAACTAGTTCGGTTAGATTTGGTTTTCCAAATAATGTAATTACAGCCGGCACTTTCCGCTCGGCAACGAATATTAATCTTGGCTCATTAGGAGTTTCTGCAGGGGATCGTATTGGTATTCGTGTAAGGACACTTGCGTCGACAGATCCCTCAGCAGCGGATGTCACCCAACTATCGTTTAGCGCCAGTCTATCTTACACTCCTTCTTAAGTCTCTATATTTTAATTAGCTATTTGTTTCATGGGTAGGTTATCAGAAGACATTTCACGCTTTTAAGCATATATTACTGCTCCTCTCTCTGTTAACCGATGGAGTAGCACTGGCACATCCTAGCCAGTGTTACTCCATGGTTACTTCGAATTAAATACCATAGAAATAGACATTTATGCAGCTTCTGCCCGAATTAATAGAACAGGCTCAATCCCCGTCCACTCATAAAACCTCTTCTTGATTACGTCACAGAAGACTGGATCCAGCTCTAACGTCCTAAAAGTCCGCTCCATCTGTTCACATGTAATAAGCGTTGAACCGCTGCCGCCAAAGAAATCCAAAACAACATCACCACATTGGCTGCTGTTTCCGATCGGTATCTGCAGGAGCTCCAGCGGCTTCTGTGTCGGATGAACATACTTTGTGACATCTCCCCGGGAGACTTCCCAAATCGTCTCGGGCACCGGCTGCTCCTGAGGCAAACCAGCCTTCCAAATAGTCGTCTGCTTCCGGTCCCCGTACCAAGCCGGCGACTTACCTTTCAAATGTGCATAGAACACTGGCTCATGTTTGTAACGATACTGAGACCAACCAAAGGAAGTAGCATTCTTTGACCAAATGCACTGCGACCTTACAACAATGCCGGCCGAGTTCATAGCGTCCTCAAACTGCCGTTGGTAAGAAGAAGGATGAAATACATAGATAGCTGCCTTTGGGTCCATAACCGAAGCGTAACAAGAAAAAACAGAATTCAAAAAGCCCGCAAACTCCTCTGCGGGCATATCGTCATTCATAATTGTTCCTCGACCATCTGCGGCCAGCCTGGCCGAATCGCTCTCTACTGCTACATTATAAGGTGGGTCCGTCACAACTAGCGACGCCTTGGTGCCCTCCATGAGTTTCTGCACATCTTCAAGCTTGGTTGCATCGCCACACACCAAAAGATGCCTGCCGAGCTGCCACACATCGCCATATCGTGTCTCAGGTTCCTTTATCTCATCCAAAGCGCGCTGAACATCGAATTCATCTTCCTGGACCGGAGTGATCAGTTCAGTGTCTGAGTTCAATCCTGGTAGCAGTTGATTTAGCTCGTCCATTTGAAAGCCAGTCTGTATTGACAACTCTTCGAGTGAATAATGTGCAGATAGCTCCTCCAGCAACGATGCAAGCAACTCGTCATTAGTCCGACCACGCAAATGGCTCAGGCTAATCGTTAAGAGCTTTGACTCCTCATCAGAGGACTCTACGATGACACAAGTAAGCTCGGTAAGTCCAGCCTCCTTAGCCGCTCTCCAGCGCTTCTCACCCTTAACGATCGTCATATCACTTCGGACCAGGACGGCTGCAGCACGCCATGCTTCCGGATGCTTTCCACCAACGATCGATAGATATAATCGTCCATTTCATTTGGGTTCCAGCCATTTGGATTCAGTTTTTCAATTGGAATGGTTTCGATTCTCAAAACACTTTGGGTTTTCAATATTAAACTTGCTTTTAGGTACAAATACATAATTTTTACTTCTTAATGATTTAACCTGTATCTCTGAATAAATCCCTTGCCCATTCTTTACAATAAAATCAATACCTCTATCATCTACTTCTGACGAAAAGACCTCAAGACCATACGAAGCAAACTCCATTTCAGCAAAGCATTCTGCATATTTTCCAAGTTGTAGATGATTAAGGTTTTAACCAATTTGTATTTGGCATTTTCGATTCCACCCTATTTTTGAGTATATGATACTTTCATCTCAATTAATTAAATTACTTAGCACATCGCTTAACTTATTATAGTTGTTCTCCATAATAATAATATTATGGTATGGCTATTCACTTGTTAATTCACTAATAACATTTTTCTTTTTTGCTGAGTTTAAAAAGAAATTTATCGTTACAGATTTAAAACCCTTGTTCCTTATATTATCTATACGTTGTATATCTTCTCTAAGTATCTTTGTAGGTACATTTTTATATGCTTTTACAGATATCAACAACTCAATACTGTTGTTCTTTATCAATAAAATATCCGGGACCTGCTCCTTCCATTCTTCCCTTTAAATCTACTGGTTGTCTATATACTAAATTCACGGTTTTTTTTAACAAAATGATAATGTATCATCCTATGAGTGAAAAATTCTGATAATCCGGTTAAATTCTCTGATGTCCCACAAATAAGTTTATGTTCTTTTAGAAATTCAAAGTAAATATTAGCGTAATCATGACATGAAATTGAACTAATATTATTTTCTATATGAGTTTCTAGCAATCGAAATATTTCTTTAATCATTTTATTATCTCCTCAAAATTATTAAATTGATGATTCGACAATAGTAATAACCTATCCCACAAGGAATAGGTTACGCATTTATCTTAGATTTGGAAAGAATACAATATTGGCCTGTTCATATCTATAGAATGGGTTCTCTTCATCCCAAGTGTCATCCAGCTTCATTGTTGGCAATTCATCATCTTCTTGTTTAGTCACAGTGCATACATAGTAATGTTTCTTTAGATTTTCAAAAATAAATTCTTCATTTAAATTACCTTTTTCTAAGGCTTCAGCAAATTTTGAAATATATAAATTTTTGGGCACCATATGTTCAAATTTAAGTTTATTTCTAACACTCACACCCGATTCAATCAAATACTTTGCTTTTTCAGTGATAAAATCAGAAATGCTGTGCTTACCATTAAACACATTTTTTTGTCTATAATAGCTCTCGGTTAAATAATATAAATCTTCACCCACACCTTTTGCACTCAGATGGTACCTATTAAGTGTTTTATCTTTTATATTATTTTTCAGCTTGAGTACATCATAAAGATTTTTACTAAGATGCCTAATGTATTCATCTCTTTCTAAACTTGAAGAATGACTCTTTTTGTAATTACCTTTTTTAAGAAGTATCCAGCTTCCACTACGTACAGTTTTTCTTGGTCACCACTTGGTGACCAGTTGGTAACCAACTGATTCAAAATTCATCTGGTCAGCTCACTTTCATTCCGTTAAGTGATGAAATAAACCAGTAAAATCAAGGGTTTTCCAGACTGTAACAGAATCAATAAAAATGCTTTTCTCTCTTCTCCCATGAGACGGCCTGTAAAAGGGCCGTCGTATTAATTTAATAGGACAGTTCTAAAATTACCTTGATACATCAAGGTTTTACATATATAACAGACCAATAAATATTGAGTGGTACAGGCATAAAAAACATATAAGGGTACCGATAAGGTACCAAATAAAAAGAATTAGATCTAATTACAATTAAATTAACCATAAATTAGAATGCTGTCCTTAGGAGCAGGTTCTCATTATTGGATTCCAGGATACCTTCTTTTTTTGTCTTGATTAAAAATGAAAAAGACCGCCAAATCAAGAGGTGGTCTTCATATTTGTTATTGAGTATTATGCTTAAGCCAATAAAACAAAAAAACGCAATTCCCGCGGCAATTACTGAGATCATGTTCTTGTCACTCGACAATGCTTGATTGGTTCTTCGTTCCGATACGTCTGATCTTGACTACCACTTTAACATCGAGGTTAATGTTTTCATATTGACGCTGCCACGCTTCTTTGGTCTTGACCTGCTTGTTCCAATAACCAGGTTGTGTAGCACGCACATATTCACCGAAACCGAGAATGTCGCTACCATCCATCTGGGTTTGCTGAATGAATTTTTCAAACCCTTGTTTGGCATTTCTTTGAATTTTGACCTCTAATTTTTCAAGACTTTCATTAGTAATGCTGAAATTCTCGTCTGATTTTTCCTCTATATCCCCTTCCATCTGACAGTTTATTTTGACGTGTACTTTTCCATTTTGGATGGTTGTGGTTATTCTCGATGTCCGATGTACCGCTTTAAATATAACCGTTGTGCCACTGGGTAATTCATGCATAACACTATACCCACCAGGGTTAATCTCTTTAATCGACATATAATGGCCGATCTGCAGGGCATTTGAAGTGCCCACCATTTTATCGTCTCGAAAATAAGCCAATCCAGAGATTTCGATATTGGACTCTTTCTTTAATTGCACATAAGGAACCGAACCTTCCTGTCCTTTAGCCGAAGATTGACTGAAAAACACTCCTAAGAAATTGTTAGGAAGCTTGCCCATTTCTCTGGCATGATCCAACGTGGCGAGCAAGTATAGTGTAGGTACCCTTTCCAATTGAGGCATGGCATTCATGATATCCGCTGCTTCCCCTTTTGAGACAACCATCCAGACCGTTCTTCGAACTTGTGGCTGACGGCGAAAGAAATCATTTTCGTTCTGAATCCCTTTTTTGGCGACAGCTTCCGAGAGCACAATGACCCGCAAATGACCATAGAACAACCGATCTGCGAGCTGCTGCTGTAAATTCATTAAACAATCCTCAATAGTATATCCAACACTGGATAATACCCAAACTGGGTTTTCTCCGCGTGGACTGCTATTTTCGCTGCCCGTACCGAGAGGAATCCTTCCTGGAACGGCAATCTGGACCGTGATCCGCAGTAAACTCTTATTTGCTATAGGATGCTGATTTAGAATATGTGTTGCATTATTGGTTTCCTTCTCATCACCAGGCTTTGCTTCATCGATGCCAATTGCTAAAACGACAGCACGATCTTCAATTTCTAGGCGATCCCAGCATCCCGAAAGAAAAGGAACAATCAACAGGAATACAAGAATCTGATTAATCAGATTTTGCCACAAGTTGATCACCCCGACTTTTTTCGAATCATCTCCACAACCAATTTGGCCTCGGGATGATGAGTGGTTTATTTTCAAATGATTTAATTTTCAATTCATTCCCTTTGAAGTATTTTTATCCAAATTTAGGATTCTATGCGTAAGTTGTGCTTTTGAAAGGTGATTCAATAAAATAGCTCCTGTAGTTCATTTCGAATCTTAGGAGCATATCATTTTATTATTTATTTCTTTATCCAATTATTTGTTTTTCGACTTCAGCCCGATTCAATAGAACAAGCTCAATCCCTGTCCACTCAAAGTACCGCTTCTTAACACACCACGCTGGCTGCTATTCCCGATCGGAATCTGTAAGAGCTCCAGCGGTTTTCTGTGTCGGATGAGCATACTTTGTTACATCACCCCGCGATACTTCCCAAATTGTCTCAGGCTCTGGCAGCTCGTGAGGCAGTCCAGCCCCAAATGGTCGTCTGCTTTCGGTCTCCGTACCAAGCTGGAGACTTACCTCTCAAATGAGCGTAGAACACAGGCTCATGTTTATATCGATACTGAGACCAACCAAAAGAAGCAGCGTTCTTTAACCAAATGCACTCCTTCGTTAGAATAGATATGAGATCATTCGTTCGTATAACCATGGCCACGGCAAACATGATCTCACCTGGAGTGTTCCAATGCCCTATGAGGATGTTAGATCGTCCTTCTTTTTTTAGCTCATTTATGATCTAGATTGATATTAGGGCATCGAAAAGACCGCCAAATCAAGAGGTGGTTTTATATTTGTTATTTAACTAACGTTCTGCGTTAGCGAAACAAACAAGGAAGTTACCCCAGTTTCTCAGCATCCCGTTAAGATTAAGGATTATCAACGAGAAAAAACGGCCTGTGTTCGCATCTGTTTCGCGATAGGACCGTTTTTGTTGTTCTCAGTTAGATTAAGAAATTACCATACAAAAGCTGATGTGATGATAACTAAAAGAATAAAAAGAACCAAAATAGCTGCTGCGTTGTTACCATAACCTGCACAACTACCACCATAACCTACTGCTCCCATGTGTACTCATTCCCCTCGGTCGTGATTTTTCATTACGGTATAGATTATGTTCTTTAACTAGTGAGTGATTGGACGAATGTACCAAGTTGAGTGTTTGAATGGCCCGCATTCATAATAAAGAATCCGGAATGTCGGTGACGGCAGCTATGTTGGTGCTTGTGAATTTGTACCACTGGATGCCCGATCTGCATGTTTCAAAATGCCGAGCAATTAAATTGAACAGAAACTGAGAATTAGTATTATCTTGTTCGCCTCATTCAGTACCGGGTTAAATACCTTTTTATAACACCCAGAAATAATAACCGCAAATTCCCGCTATGTGCCCACGCATTATTTTTAAACTTGAATCTTATATATTAAGCCCCCAGCAGCTTACTCATGTCATGTCACCTTCAATTATCATAAAAAAGTCACCCTGAGATTAAGGGTGACTTTTTTTATAATGCCCGTATTTACTTTGCGGCCCATCGAAGGTAAGCGCTGAGGAACACACAAATGGTAGCAGCTAAGAACTTAAATTGAGAAATTTTTCATTAATGGCATGATAAACGAAATGGCACCCATTCCAAGCTTCATGAAGCTGCCCATGTTGCTAAATAAACCGCCTACCCCAGCAGTGTTAGGAGCTGCACCTTGACCAAGCCCACCAAACAATCCACCAGATGAACCTCCTCCAAGCAATCCTCCAAGCCCTCCGCCACCTAACAGCCCAAGCATGCTACCCAAGCCACCTAAACCAGATATATGCGCGTTAGATTTCCCTTTTTTCTTAAAAATCTTTTGATTTCCTTTGAATCCTTGAAGAATAACTTGTTCGGCTGCAATTTCCTTCAGAATGCCATAATAGAAAGACCCATCTTTAAGAACTACGTATACCGGTGTTCCTAAGTTAGCTTGTGCTTGTGCTGAAATAGTGGCCGACGCACCAACTAAAGCTTTTTGTCCTTTATTCACGCGTTTGTGTTTACTTTTGGACCGATGTAAAGTTTTCATACTGGTCACTCTTCCTTCTAATCATCATAGTTATTCTTGCCATCATATGTTGAACAGACAAGTTCGGACTATGCGCTTAGGACATAATTTATTTATTATTCGAATGCGTTTAATCAACACGTGCATATTTCTAACGAAAAAACGATGGCTATGAAAGCGCATCGTCGCAAGCCTGTCATTCCTCTAATGACAAAACTCATTCTCGAATTGTCTGTAGGTGTAATCACCGTCATATCAGGACGTATTGCATTGGCTACCGTCCTCCATCTCAATTGAATTATACAGCTTCAACCCGATTTAAAAGAACAGGCTCAGCCCCGTTCCACACATAGAATCTCTTCTTAATAACGTTACAAAAAACCGACGCAGTGTGTTAATATAAGTTGCGGGAACGTATGTTCTATTCCGCGTGATTCTTACTAGGAGACGGGGGATCTTTTTTATTTTTCCCGTGAACTGACCTTAAAGCAGATGCCAGGCATAATATTTTCCCACTTCCTGACATATGATTTGTAGAGTTACATTTAAACTTACCGTTGGGAGAGTGATGCAATTTGAGATCCCTCAAAACAAAAGTATTTTTACTTCTTGCAAGTTCTAGCTTAATGGTTCCGAGCGTCATTAACGCCGCAACCGAGACTATAACTACACCAGCTCACACGTATAAGAATGGCATTATTCATACTTTTGTCCATGGCATATATGTTCCTGGCAACTATATAAATGTTGATGAAAACACAGTGGCAGCATATATTCCCGGAGGGGTGGGAGTAATTGTAGTCGATAAGGACGCTGTTTTACCCGAAGGTTCCAAAATCTTAAAGTAGATAAAACAAGTAATTTTGAGCATCGGGTCTTCACTCGATGCTCAATTTATGTCTCTCCTCAAAGCTCTGTCGGAATTACTGCTCTAAACTTTTAAATGGAAAAAATTTATAAGCTATACTTTCATCATAATTTTATTTTTTATCTGTTTGTATGTTTCACTTTTCAATAAGTGCAAAGTATCGATTGAGCGAAGCAAATGCAGCCATGCTATCTAACGGCTTGATTTTCTGTTCATCTTCTACCGAATCGCTATCGATCTCAGCAGCCGAAACACCTGGCGGCCGTTCTTCCTCTATACGTAGTGCAACACCATATTCATTTCGTTTAACCTATAAAAACTCTTTAAAGTCATATGACAAATATTCAAACGCCGGGCCATATCCACCTAAAATAAAGTTCTCCAGCTCGTCTTTGCCAATTTGAATGCCCTTCTCATCTTTACCCGGAACAGGCTCCTGTGTATCTTGATCCCCAGGTTTCGGTACCGAGTTTTGTCATTCAAGAACTTAAAAAGCTTTTATGATCAAAGTAAAAATGATCGTGGTATACATCTGCTACTCTCCTCATTAACCAAGGCGTCCATGCCAAAATCATATCCAACCGGCTAGGTCACTCCAATATTTCTACAAGCATGAATGTGTATGGACATGCTATTCAATCTGCAGATCAAGCCGCGGCGAGCAATTTGATTCATTCTTTCCGGACAAAAGCTAAAACTCAGCAGAGCCAAAGGGAATAAATGTGAGATGTAGAATATACACAACATGAAAGAAATTTAGTTTTGTTGTTATTTTTGAGGAGGAAATAGATGAGGATCTTTAAAGGAGTAAGTATACTCGCCCATTATTATTAGGCTTTATTGTTGAGGAGATTGGTTCAGTGATTGGTCGATTCATTCTTGTTTTTGTTCTTGTTAAAACAACTCCTACTACTGTGCATGATGCTCCAGGTTTGATTTATTCAAATATTTCTTATCTTTTGATTGCACTCATAATCGCATTGCTCTGTAGTTATTTGGGTGGGTTTATTACAGCCAAAATTGCGAAAACTGCCAAAACTAAAAATGCTCTGATAGTTGCCTTGTTTTTTGAGTTCTTTATCTATAATCCACTTGTTGGAGAATCAGCCTTTCCGATCTGGTACCTCATTTTGCTTCTCATCTTGAATATCCCAGCGGCTGTATTAGGGGCTAAGGTAGCCAAAAACAAGCTGAAACCAAGCTCTGTTTAGACTCCTACTCATACGACTAATACAGTTTTGAAACATAAAAAGTTGGGGACGAAAAAGCACTTTCTCTCTACTATTTCCATCCATTGTATATCCTTTGTGTCTTATTAAACGAAAATATATAATTTTTAATTTTACATGCATAAGAATACCTTCCACTCCAAATGATATGATTACACCAACAAAAGGAGTGATTTTTTCCATGGCAAACAACAGCACATTAGTGGTTCCTCAAGCAAAAGCAGCTTTAAATCAAATGAAATATGAAGTAGCTCAACAACTGGGAATTCCGCTTTCACCAGACGGTTACAATGGAAATCTCGCGACTCGCGATGCAGGCTCTATTGGTGGCAGTATTACGAAACGACTGGTACAAATGGCTGAACAGCAACTCCAAGGCTTTCAACGTTAAGCTTTTAATTTAAAAGCAAGCTTGCAAAAAAAGACTTCTAGTCACCTAGCCTCCTCCAGGTGTAATGAAGTCTTTTTTATTTGGATACCGAATAACAGAAGGTTGGAGATGATACATAATGACACAAAAGGCCAAGCATGAATCTACAAGCGTAACAAATGACCTTAACCAGAATGCAACAGCGGATATTTCACATACAATGGATGAAGTTAAGGATATAAATGATCGAATCAAGGCAGAGACAACACCCGAGACATGTCGTGCAAGTTTAGATGGAAATTAATTGGGTAAGAGGAATCTATCATTTATACCAAAAAGCTTTGTGGGCTATGATTTCCCCACGAGGCTTTATTCAGTTGTTTGAAATTGGATATTGGTGGAATAAATAGAATAGACTATATAGTAGTTTATAAATAATTCTTGGAGTTGATAACTTTGACTAAACCTATTTTGTTTTTGTTGGAATTAGTTAGAATAGTTATATTTCTGGCTATTGGTTATGGAATATTAGGATGGATAGAACAACTTATATATTCTCCTTTTAGAATTAAAATGGAAAATTACTTCTTATATTATCTGCTTGGTAATTTGTTGATCTTATTTATCTTCTACAGAAATGTTTTTCAATTTCGAGGGTGGTTTAAATCTGAAGAAAACAAAAAATTATCAAGGGCTCTCACCACTCTTCTTTCACTAGTAGCTATATGTCTGCTTTGTTTCCCATTCGTATTATAAAACGCCAACCCCCGGAGTATCGGATCTAAATTAAACAAAAAAGAGAGTCAATTTGACTCTCTTTTAATCGTTGCTACTACCCCCACTGTCACTTCCGCCTCCGCTGGAGGAATCATTGTGATTGTGGTGATAATTGTGGTCATGATTATGGTGGTGGTTATGACGATTTTTGTTAGGATCATCTGAAGAATTATTAGCATAGAAATTGGAGCTATCATTGTGAGTTTGGGTAAAATTACTTCTTCTACGCCCGCCTTTGCTGACCATACCAGTTAAGCTAAAAAGAATGAGCATGATGACACCAATTACAATTAAACTCATCAAATCAGCACTTCCAACTTCCAATTTCTTGTTACAAAATCGTTTTCGCTCTCGATCTCAACGTCGCTCGAACTCCAAACAAACGACTTAAACTCTAGCATTACGAATAATCTCTGACATCATTTTTGCATTAGGATAGTCTACATCCCTATAAAGTTCGATTACTCTCTCTGCATCAAAATCAACACGTTGTATCGATGTCTTTAATTTACCTTCTTCAATTTCAATCAGACCATAAGAAGCTTTAGTGACTCCATCAAACGGAAGCCCAACGCTTCCAACATTCATTAGAACCTTACCATTCAAGTGCCTTATATAAGCTTTATGGATGTGTGCATACACATATATCTGCGCTTCTTGTGAGCTCATCAGGCTGTTCTGTAATCCAATGTCATCCACGCTTGGAAGAACGATTTCAAATAAACTATCCGGTGTTGCATGGAACGCATTTATTCGAATTCCACTTACCTCACAATTAATTGATGTTGGCAGTGTTTCTAAATAGGCAATATCAGATGGATCAAGTTTCGAAAAGGTCCAATCACGTTCGATGTTCATCAATTCGATCACTTTTTGCGGAACTTCCCCTTCACGAACGCCGCGGACCACCCACTCGTCTGCATTGCCTTTAATCACTTCGGTATTCAAAGATCGAATTAACTCTAAAGCGCGTTTTGGTTCGGGTCCGCGGTAACAAAGATCGCCTAATACATAAATTTTGTCTATATTATTTTGCTTGATATCGTTTAAAACCGCTTCAAGTGCCACTGCATTTCCATGTATATCTGAAATAAAAGCTATTTTCATCCGATTTTAACCCCCACAGTAATAATGGTTAAATTTTACCATTCCTTACTTTGCGTGTCCACGAAAGTGAGTCGTTTTTTGATCAGCAAAAAACCACCTCACGGTGGCTTTAATCTTTTAAATCAGCTACGAACCTAGCGATTACGCCGCAGCAACACTACTCCGCTAGTTCTCGACGTATTATTCTGATACACCACTCTAAAACCGATATCCGCATCCAACAAACAGGCAAACGCATTATTCAACAGCCTACCAGGAGCTAACGTAAACGTACAAGGCGACGCATTTCCGATCACACGAGAGGCGGTAATTCTGCGCGCAGAACCTGGACGAAGCGGATTTCTTGCCCAAGTCATCAAAACGAAATCAGTGTTACGAACTGCTTTTGCTCGAGCCATTGTCTTCACCTCTTTATCTTTAGGTACTCTACATTTAATGCGAAGACCGGAGGTTCGAACTAAACGCTTACCTAAAAAAGTCAAATAAAAATAGCCTCATGAGAAAATTCCTCATGGAGCTATTTGACTAGCATCTCGAAAACTCATATGCTATAATAATCAAACAAGAACATATATTCTCCTTTTTTCGCATTTATCTTACAGTCAGAAAAGAAGGTATCCAAATCCAATGCAAGATCCTACAATTTTTGAACGTCTACGAGACAAATATGCCGATGAAGACAGGGCGAAGCTTGTTATGCTGCAGCTAAGAACGTTATTAGAACAAAAGAAAAAGAAGAAATGGTACCAGAAGCTGAAATTGCCAATGAAAACACAACCAACAAGCTGGAAAGAGTAATCACCCCATAAAAAAGAGACTTTCCACCAGTAGCCCCGACTACTTAGGAAAGCCTCTCTCCTTTTGTTATTTACCCCTTTTTTTCGAATAATACCGTACACCAAGATAGTGAGCCCCTGTAAATAGAGTCAGAATTCCAAAGAATAGCAAGAATCCGCCCTGACGATCACGGAAGAACAACTGCAGTACAAACAACGCCAGCGAGATTTCACTCCAGAGAAGCGTTCTTTTTTTGAGCTGGGTCAAATCCGCGGTGGATTTGCTAATTTTGCGAAGATTCATGAATGTAAGACCTGCAAGTACAATGACTCCAATAACAATCACGAGAATGTAACCTGAACTGCCCGACATGTGACTCCCCCTATTTGCGATGTTCAACTTTATCTTCTTTTAATAGTAAGATATTATATCTAAGATACATGGAATGATGCTAGATGTCTATTTGAAAAAGAAGAGAAGGAGTCTTATATGTCTAAGATTATGTATAAATCAATAGAAACCTCAGATATTCCCGCTTTAATGGAAATTTACAATCACTTCGTTATGAATTCGACCGCCTCTTTTCATACGGAACCTGTTGAAATCACCGAGTTTACAGAAAGTGTTATTCATCCGAACTCGCGGTTTCAAACTTTTGTGATCACATTGGATGGAGAACTCCAAGGATATGTTCAAGTAATGCCTCACAAAAAAAAGCAAGCTTATGCCACTACAGGAGAAGTGACGATCTATTTGCAACCTGGATGCGTAGGCAAGGGGCTCGGTTCTGCCGCCATTCAATATATTGAAGCGTTCGCGAAAGAACAAGGTTTTCATTCCTTAATCTCTACGATTTGTGCAGATAACAAACCCAGTATTCATATGTTTTCGAAAAATGGCTACACCCAGTGCGCTCACTTTCGCGAGGTTGGCTTCAAATGGGGCAAATTCCTTGATATCGTAACTTATCAGAAAATCATTTGAAATTCTAAGGCGTTAACCGCTGCCAATTCAAGCCTCCATCTTTCGTTTTCCACAAATTTCCGGCATCCCAGAGCCAGCCGCTGCTTGATGTAAGGAAACTAACCTGTAAACTCGCATCAACCGGCGGAAACGCGGCGGGAAACGCGTGCTGGCTCCATGTTTTGCCGCCGTCGCTGGTCCGAAGCAGTTGCCGCGCTTGCTCTTGAACACGATTTGGCTGATTCAACTGCAGCAGCACGAAACCATGTCCTGCATCTACAAAAGACAGTGCCTTCGGCATGAGAGGTGTTGACATTTTTCCTGCTTCTTCCCATGATTCCCCGTCTGTCATGTGGTAAAACGTTACAACTGCCCTGTTTTTTTCACTTGGACTTGGGATTGAGCTAGAACCAATAAACCAGCCCTCTAGCGATGAAAGGAATGTAACGATACCTTCGCTTGGCAACGCGATACGATTTGATGCCAACCAAGTGATCCCCCCATCTTGCGTACGAAGCAATACCAAATCTTTGTCGTTGCGAACGGCAATCAATCCGTTTTGCCGATCAAAGAAGCGGAAGAACACAATCTCCTTCTCTTCCTCAAGCACCGGTAGATCCTGGGCAATTACTTCCCATGTTTGACCTCCGTCCGCGGTTAAGCTAAGTTCCGATCCACGGTCTTTAGATTTATTTGTCAGCAGCCAGCCTGTTTGAGAATCAAGAAAAGAAAGCATGCTTGGCACCGATAAAGTAGCTATCCCACTCTGAGCCTTCCAAGTCATCCCACCATCGTTAGTTTGCATAAGCGAAGCTTTTCCATTTCCAGACATAATACCGTAACCTTGCGACTCATCCACAAATGTAATAGCCTTGGTAGCGACATTCTGCTTATGTGCATTTTCATCATGTACTTGTATATTTTCTCCTGGAATGACCGAAAGTCCGCGAGTTTGCTTGTCTGGTTTGTTCGATTGGGTAGCTGTTGGCAGCGTTGAGGCTTTTTCATGAAAACAACCTGCGCACAGCACAAAAACGATCAAAATTATTAATTTTCTGTTGTTCATCAGGGCTATCATGTCCTCACTTTCGCTCCTTTCACGTTTGCGGTTTTAGTATATGTAATGACGGTCTATGACTGAAAATAGTTCATGCCCATGGTTTCCAATAGATGTTATTCCTTTATTTCACAGGATAGGCGGTCCCTTCATTACAAAAGCTAGAGCATATCATAATGCTCGGAGGGATTGCCATGACCACCAAGTGGGTATGCTCCGCTGCCATCGTTTGCCTGCTGGCTGCTGGATGCGGTGTGCCTAAAAGCAAGCCATATCAGGATCAGCATTTAGCGCAAAATGCACATATCGATGAGCAAGAAGCAACAATAGAGTCCAATCTCCATAACAGCGTGTTTGATTTTGAACCTTTGCCGAGCCCAAGGAACATAGAAGCATTAACGCCATCGCCGAAGCCAACACCTCTGACTACCGCACCACCTAAATCTGCGCCAACGGCTGTTACACCCAGCCCATCGCCTAGAAACAACCCAAAGAAAGCCGCGCATCCTGAGGGATCCAGCTCTAAGAAGCCCTCCGTTCCCGTTCAAAAAAACTCTGGCCAAGTTCGAATTTCTCAGAAAAAACTTACGCTTTCACAGCTCGTAGTCAAATACCCAGACACCTTCAAACTGCGCGGATCCAGCCAGGAGAAGAAGGTCGCCCTAACCTTCGATGATGGACCTGACACACGGTTTACACCTAAGGTACTTGACGCTCTTAAGGCTAACCAAGTAAAAGCAACTTTTTTCGTGCTCGGCTCACAGGCTAGTACCCACCCTGATATCATTAGACGAATTGTTCGTGAAGGCCATGTCGTTGGCAATCATTCTTATAGCCATGCGAACTTACCGAAATTATCAGTAGACAAATTCCAAAACCAGATTATGAACACGGAAAATGTGCTGCAAGGCTTAATCGGCTACGCACCTAAACTTATCCGTCCTCCCTACGGCGCAATTAATGAGGAGCAGGTCAGGTGGGTTGCTGACCATCATTATTTGATCGTGAATTGGAATGTCGATTCCCTGGATTGGAAATCACTGAATTCCGAGCAGGTGCTGAGCAATATTATGCAGCAAACGAAGCCCGGTTCTATTATCCTGCAGCACTCGGGTGGAGCTGAAAGCCAAGATTTATCAGGGACCGTTCAGGCCATTGGACCGCTAATCACGAAGCTCAAGGCGGCCGGCTATACCTTTGTCACCGTACCTGAACTGCTTCACGTAGCCAAAAGCAAATAAACCGAGAAACGCACCACACGGTGCGCTTCCGGCTGTTCTTTCCGTCAAAAAAAGTCACGGAACGAAGTTCCATGACTTTTTTAATGTTCGATTGGTGCAGCAGTTGCCGACGGCTTGCATTCCGCACAATAACCAAATATCTCAAACCGATGACTTTGAATTTCAAAGCTCTCCGGCAAATCCTTGACTAGCTTCATCGGGCAAAATTCGAATGTCACCGTCTTCTCGCAGCCTACACAGATCATATGGTGATGATGGTGGGATAAGCAGCTCGCTTTAAATTTCAAACCGTCAGCCAAATGAAACTGCTCCAGCACGCCCATCTCACTCAACAGTCGAAGATTACGGTACACCGTATCGAAACTCACACCAGGATATTTGATTTTCATGTATTCATAAACGTCTTTCGGCGATAAATAACTTCCAGATTCCGCAAATAATGTTGCCAAACTCCTGCGCTGCTCTGTAATTCTCCAGCCCTGCTGAGCCATGGCCTTCAGCATCTCGTCAATCGTATGTGTATGAGTGCCCACTTGCATTACTCCTCTGTCATGAATTGTTCTATTAACATAGTGCAGCAAATTGGCACCCTACGTCAAGTAGCTGACCATCCATGTTTCGACAATCTTGTCCAATTCGCCTCCCACTCATTATAACACATAATAGTAATAATTATGATTAATAACGTATTTTCTGACAGTAAAAAGAACCCACAGCTTTACGTGCTGGGATTCTTCTTGAAAACTATGATTATGATTTGGAGTCACTACCCGACATGGATTCCAGCTTCAGCAATGCATCCCGTACGGTATCTCTAGAGAAATTCTCCCCAATAAATACAGCAACGTCAGGCACCTCGCCTTTTGGTGTAATTTTGACGAAATCCATTTCCCTGTACGCATATTGAAATAGGAACCGGCTTGAAGTGTCAGAGAAGCTAAGAATTCCTTTAGCACGATACACTTCTTGGGGAAGCTTACTGACAAACTCTTCAAAAGCATTACTATCTACGGCTCGTTCAAAAAAATGCGTATACGCCATCACATGACTGTGAGAATGATGATGGTGGCTACCGTGCTCGTGAGCATGATCATGTTCTTCGTGTGAAGTACGACTATCTGATTCGTGATCATGTGAAACATGCTCATCAGTCAAATGGGTTGAAGCATATCCCTCTTCTTCGAGCATTTCAACGAGTCTCATATCAATCTGACTAAAAACTGTAAAATGTATGGAGGCATATGGATTCCATTCGCGCACAAGTGCATCCACTTCCTCAAGTGCCGTTCCCACCAACAGATCTGTCTTATTCAGAAGAAGCAAGTTCGCGCACCGGATCTGTTCCTTCATGAGGCGATATGTTTTGCCCCTGCTTGTCCGGTTAAGTTCCAGCAATTGCGGAGCATCTACAACTGTGATGACTGCTTTGAGCTCCACTGAAATGATAAGCGAAGCATCCGTTACTTCATCAATGATTTCCATTGGATTCGCGATACCTGTCGATTCAATGAAAATTAAGTCAGGCTGTTCCCCGGTCACTAGCTCGTGAAGAGCTGTTGCCAAATCCCCTCGGCTCGAACAACAGATACACCCGCCCAACAGCTCGGACATCGGCACTTCATTTGCAACCAGCTGCCCGTCCAAATTCACTTCACCGATCTCATTCATGATGACAGCCGGCTTCCGCCCTGCTTCGGTAAAATGATCAATCGCTTTGGTTAATAAGGTCGTTTTCCCGCTCCCAAGGAAGCCGGATAAGAGATAAACAGTAACTCTTTTCTGTGCCACCATCACCATGACTACCTCCGCTCCTGAATAACTTCGAAGTTCGTAGATAGAATCGGCCATTTCCCTACATGTTGCACGAGAAACGGAAACAGCTTGACCCACAACAAGCTGTTCGTCGGGTCAATTGGCTTCAGCGGAAGCTCTAATCGGTCATATAGAATACTTGCCGCTTCTTGAGCGAGTGCCATAGCCAGATCCGCTGTTGTGGATAATTCTACGGTTGCCAACCGAGGAAGATAGTGCTGACTAATGGATTCAGATAATCGATGCTCAGATAAGTTGTTTGAAGCCATTATTTCTCCCATTCCCGATTTGACCAAGCGCGCAATTTCTGTATCAAAGGCGTGCGGAATACAATAAATTTCTAGCGCCAAGGCCGCTATGTAAATCTCTTTTATGAGTTCGTCTTCTTTATCTTGCGTTAAAACCGGATCTTGTAAATAAGCGGCAGCTGCCGGCTTTAGGGTATCCCAACTATTCTCGATGCTTTTCATCGTAAACTGCAGCATAGCTGCTGCTAGTTCAGCGGGTGTAATTTGTTTTTTTTCTGCATCTTGCATGGTAGATTACTCCTCTTTTCTCTCGTTGCTTTTAAAATGGATGATTAACTCAATAATTTCGGAACGGCTCCCTAGACGAACCGGCGGCCCCCATGTACCAAAGCCTGAGGAAACGATTGCATGCAGATTCCCCTTCTTCAAGTACCCCCAATCAAGCTCAAAAAGCCTTCTTGTGATGAGGTGATTCGGACTAATTTGCCCCCTGTGCGTGTGTCCTGAAAGCATGACATCAGCGCCCGCCGCCTCCGCTTTATCTAAATGATACGGTTGATGGTCCATGACAATAATAGGCTGACCTAGATCAGTCCCATCCAGCAAGGACGCAAGTGCTTTTCGCCCTTCGGCCGTTCGTTCGGCCGCCTTGTCTTTTCGGCCCACGAGATACAACCGATCTTGGATATGCACAGTTTCATCCATGAGTACACGAATACCGATTTTGTCCATCTGTTCTATGAAGGCAGGAATGTGGCCACCAATGTATTCATGATTGCCTAATACGGCATAAATCCCTAGCGGAGCTTGCAGTTCTCGCATCGTTGTACCCATATCATAGCGGATAAACGGTCGAATATCATCATCAATAACGTCCCCTGGCAAAAGTATCAAGTCTGGCTTTAAGCCATTGACATGCTTCACCAGCTTTCGCAAATGACGATTGCCCACAATTGATCCCAAATGAATGTCAGAAGCCACAGCGATGCGTAGCTGCTCCCAGTCGCCTGCTTTTTTGGGAATCGTAATCTCATACTTTCTCAGAATTGGGCTTCGCGCATTGTAGGAACCACGAATCATGACGAGAACAATAATTACTACATCTATCCACCCAAGGATAGGCGTAAATGTAGCAGCAGGTACAGATGCCAGATGAAGCAGTCCTGCGACCACGTCCGTCAACGGTAGCAGCAGAAAACCGAACTGCATGAGGGCAAACCAGTAAGAACCGACAATTTTTAATACCATCTTCATACCAGCAGGCAGTACTTTGGAACCAGCCCATGCTAATAGATACGACAAGGCAACAATCCAGAAAACAACCCAATATATGCCGGGATGAAACCAAGAACCCAACTGGTCAGTTAGAAAGACCTGGCCGTGCCAGCCGATGTAACCGTTCAACCCGAAAATAATGGCAAATACAAGCGTGATGCTTAGAACCATACGTATTCTCATTTTACCTCTCCCATTCTCTCAATCCGCCTACAGCAGCAGGCTTAACGGTTCTATGCATAACTCATCATCATTGCGCACATTGCCCACCCGGCTAGACACAGGGTACGCATACATGTCGTCAGACGGGTATGGCTTCAGCAGCGGGCGCAGCACATCCGTGTTCGTTATGCTGCGGTCCAGCCAAACCGCTTCTGCCTCTCGCGGTAAAATAACCGGCATACGCTCATGAATATCAACCATCATTTCGTTCGCTTCCGTAGTAATCACGGTGCATGTGGATATTCGCGTACCATCTGGAGATGTCCATGTGTCATACAGCCCCGCCATACTGAAGACCTCCTTGCTGCGCAGCATAATGCGCATAGGCTGCTTCTGCTTCCCGGTCCCCTTCCAGTCATAGAAGGAATCTGCCGGAATCAAGCAGCGTTTGCGCTCAAAGGGTTTGCGGAACGCAGGCTTGTCCGCAAGTGATTCCGACCTTGCATTCAGCATCGAATAGCCTAGCTTCTCGTCCTTCGCCCATTCCGGAACAAGCCCCCAGCGCAGCTCACCAAGCTTATTTTTCTCACCGTCGTGAACGATCGCCATGACTTGCTGACCGGGTGCCACATTGTATTTGGGGCTGTATCTCGCAGGATATTTGTAATAAATATCATACCGCAGCATCAGCTCCTCTATTGTCACGGTAATTGTATAACGTCCGCACATGGCCGCACATCCTTTGCCTTGATATTTCCTAGCGAGAGTCTCTGTTTCCCACTTCTCTGTCTAACGTTACAATCTCTCTTCTCCATTATGTGAAAAAGAGATACTCACGTCAATTCGCACAGCCCGAGGAGGGTTTCTCCACCGGGCTGCGGGTTGCGTCATATTTTCTTTGTGTATATCATGAACTAAGTTTTGAGTTCGTCACCTTTTTTGTACATGCTTGCGACGAAGTGATCAATGTATCTGGCCGTTCGCACGCTCATTTCAGCACGCATGTAATCTTTCGCAATAATCAGCGCGTCTTCATGCCCGCGGCAAACGTAGCGGTAGTGAATGGCTCGATCATTCTTCTCTTCTTCAACCAATTGAATGCTTCTGTGCATCATTTTTGTTTTGGTTTCACTTAAATCGGCTAGAATTTGAGCCGCAAGCGCGTGAGCAGCGCGCGAATAGAGCTGTCTAAGCGTTTCGGCGGATCTTTCGATCTCTACGGCCTTTCTTTTGATCATCCCATGCATCAAGGGCAGCAGCACGTAGTCTCGCATAATGCCAATGTCCTCCGCTGTAGGACGATTCGCCGGAACAGCCTTGTCGCTGCGCAAATTTTGCAGTGCTTCCCGGTGCTGCGGCAGCATCATCCTGCTGGATTCCCATAAACCGTTCTTTTCTAGTTTCTTACTCATTTATAGTGCCCCCCGATTTTGAGCGCTCTGTTCTGTGCTTGACCAGCTGTCGTGAGCGAGGAAGCCCGCACAATCGCTGCGTTACCGAATCGGTCCTTGAGGCTGTCGGTTACTTTCTCAAGTGCCCTCGCCTTAACCTGATCCTCAAAAAGCGTAAGCTGATAAGTATCATCGTCAACGAATTGACTTAACATTACACCGGCACGGCGGACGGGCATCGTGTCCCAGAACTTGTAGAACAGCTGCTTAACGGCTTGAAAAACTGTTCTCGTATGATTCGTAGGGTCAGCCATCTTCATTTGGCGTGAAAAGCCTGTCGGAGCGTCAAATGGGCTGCACATGCAGCTAACGGTCACAATGGACGCCATATATCCCTTGCGCCGGCAATCGCGGCATACCTCTTCGGTAAGCTCGAGCAGGATCGTATCCACCTCCGCGGATTCCGCATAGTCCCTAGGGAGAGTCATCATATGGCCTATAGACTTCGGAGGCGTGTCAAACGTACCAGGCGTAACCGGACTATCGTCCAAACCATTCGCTGTTCGCCACATCACTTCCGCATGAATATCTGATTGCTTGCCGAAGCGTGCACGAAATTTGTCCTTGAGCACCGGCAGCGGCGTTCTTGCCACATCACCGATGGTGTACATGCCCAGTCTGCCAAAATGCGCGGTCATCCGTGAACCTACACCAAACATTTTACTTACAGGCTGCGCCCATAAGTACTCCTCTACAGCGGACGGGCGCAGCGTGAAAATGCCGTTCTCATTCTTTTTAGCCCAAATATCGGTTGCGATCTTCGCCAATATTTTATTCGAGCTAATGCCTATACGGACCTTCACGCCCGTTTGCTGCAGCACCTTGCGCTGAATCGCCATCGCAATCGTATCTGGGTCCCCAAAAATAGGCAGGCTTGCCGTAATGTCTAGAAACTGCTCATCGATACTGAAAACCTCAACGAGATCGGTAAATTCTTCGTATATTTTAGTAATCATGAGTGAAACATCAATATAATGCTGCATGCGTGGGCGCATAACGACCAGTTCCGGGCATTTCTTGAGCGCTTCTCCCAGCCGCTCGGCCGTGGAAACGCCATATGATTTGGCAATGGGACAAGCAGCTAGAATGATGCCAGAACGCAAGGCAGGGTCTCCAGCGACCGCAACCGGTTTATCCCTCACCCCCGGATAATCCGCCTTCTCTACACTTGCGTAGAAGCTCTGGCAATCCGCTAGGAATATCGTCCGCTCCTTTCCTTTGCTCACCGTAATCCCCCCCGCATATTCATCAGCGTAGTCATGAGTTCTGCTTTAACTAAGCTGCGAAGCATCGTGAAGTGATGGATGTAGCCCCGGACTTTGTACTCTACGTTAATCCCTAATGCATTCATTTCGGTATGAATCACTTTAATATCTCTTTTCTTCATAACGCTCTTAATACTTTGTAATTGAGGATAAATGGCGGTCTCCACCTCTCTGAGGTAAAAAAGAATATGATTGTACACAATTTTATCCTTATAAACCTTGAGTTCCTCCATATCCCTTGCCAACATATCGAGTAAAATGGGCAGCAGCGTATATTCCTTAATAATTTGAACATCCTCTTCTGTCTCAATTCTTGCATGAACACTCATAATTTCCACCACCATATGCGAACATATATTCGTGTTACTTATTATATACCGAACACGTATTCGTTATGCAAGTGGTTTTTTTGGAAAGTAAAAAAATACCACCTGACCAGGTCGCTTAGACCTCTCAGGCGGCATTTTTTATCTAACTTATCGAAACATGGACCACAGTTTGATCAAGTGAAACGTGTTCGAGGGATCGATTTTTTGAGAAAGAATGAACTCCAAAATCTGATTCGTCTGAAATCCGGTTAGATTCTCGCCAAGAATGCCAGAGGCAATCCCAATGAGCTGTGTGACCTTCATACGATTTTGCAAATCAGCCTTCGTGACACTTTGCAGCAGCATAATGAGGCGTTCCTTGATCGCCGGGTTTCTTAATTTGAACTTGACTCGCTCAATCAACGCAGGATCGATGCCGTACAGCTGATAACTCATGTTCGTACCTCCGATGTCCCGTCATGTTTTATACATATGAGGGAACGAACACAAACTTGACTACATATAAATGGCGATCAAAATAACACATATGCAATTTAGCGCAACAAGCAGCGGCATGCCAATAACGAATGAGGTGTGCTTCGTCTTATGCCGCCAAACCCGCATGCCGAGCCAACCACCGATCCCGCCACCAAGTGCAGCAAACATAAACAGCCGTTTCTCCGGGACTCTGCGGCCGCCTTTTTTGGCTTGCCCCTTGTCGTGCCCCATTTCTATGAAAGTAATGATATTCATCAGCAGTACATATACAAGAAAATAAGTCAAATGATGGCACCTTCGTTTCCAAAATAATAGTAGGACTACTATTATCTTAAAATCGAATGAGGGCGTGGTCAAATGTTAATTTAAAAATCAAAGTAACGTAAGCTCCACAACAGTCGCTCTCTTATCCGGAAGCGGATAGCTGGAGTGCTCTGGTCTATCGAAACTCATGAACGCATCCTCCGGATACTGAGCAGCATTCCAAGGGCGGCTTAAGAAGACCTCTGAACCATCCGACAGCAGCCTGGCTTTCTTCACCTTACCTGCCAAACCGTTCAAGTTAATCGGACCTACGCTTTCTTCGAACAAGTGAGCATACAGCAAATTGCCCTTTTGCGTGTACCTGCCCCATTCCGGCTTCGGCCAATCGGCTTGCCCACAGCCGTAAATGCTGTTCCCATTTTTCTCCACCCAGTCGCCAATCTCTGACAAAATGTCCAATGACTCCTGCGGAATCTCGCCGAGCGCGTTAGGACCAACATTCAAGAGCAAATTACCATTTTTACTGACGCACTCTACCAGCTTCCGAATGACGGTAGTCGGGGATTTATATTGGAAATCCTGAGCTGCATAACCCCAGTTATTATTCAGCGTGATACAAGCCTCCCATGGAATAGGATTGCCCTCGTGATCCGTCACACCTTGCGGGGGAATGATTTGTTCCGGTGAAGCAAAGTCGCCCGAATAGCTAAGTGGATTGTTCGTATAAATACTTCCGCCTTCTTCGCCGCTTGCGTCCAATCGGTTGTCTACAATGACATGCGGCTGCAGAGACCGAATCATCGCCATCAGCTCTGTTGCTTTCCAGGTCTCCCCCTTCATCTGATCATAGGAGAAATCAAACCACATGATGTCCAGCTTGCCATAATTCGTTAGAAGCTCTTTGACTTGCCCGTGCATATATTGCAAATATCGGTCGAACGTCTCTGGATTTCTTGCATAGCTCTCGTTATCCCGCATCGGATGGTGACGATCCCCATAAGCCGGGTAGTCCTCATGATACCAATCGATTAACGAATAATAGAGCCCAACCTTTAAACCTTCCGCCCGAAACGCTTCAATAAATTCGCGCACTAAATCTCGCCCAGCCTTGGTGTTCGTTGATTTATATTCCGTGAGAGCGCTATCAAATAAGCAAAAACCATCATGATGTTTTGCCGTTAATACCGCATATTTCATACCTGCTTGCTTGGCTGCGTGCGCCCACGCTTTAGGATCATAGCGAACAGGATCAAATTCATCAAAGTACGTTTGATAGTCCTCTACCGAAATGCGTTCCGCATTGCGCACCCATTCTCCCCTAGCTGGAATAGCATACAGTCCCCAGTGAATGAACATACCGAATCGATCCTGCAAAAACCACTGCGTGCGCTCTGTTCGTTCTTGAATAATCGGATTTGTCATTTCCTACACACCTTTCACGATTAAAATGCTATGCGCTCCCACGGCCCCCTCTTTCGAGCTGTGTGCCCACTTAACCTCTACGTTTATTGTACTAAGACTGCTCCGCAATAGACAGATACGAAACTAACCTCAATTAGGATAGAATTAACATTCTGCCTGCAAAATGAAAAACGCTAGGACCACGACTGACAATAATCATCAGTCTATCCTAGCGTTTTGTTTCGATTAATCTAGCACTTCACTATCAAAAATGTGAGCACGCTCCAAGTAAGCTCTCAGGGGGATGAAGGAAGCGCCGGTCCAGAACGATGAATCGCCAACGAGCTCAGCAGCATCATCACGCGCCTGCTCCATGACTTCGAAGTCCGCCATCATGTCGGCGACGCGGAACTCCGGCAGCCCGCTCTGCTTCGTGCCGAAGAAATCCCCCGGCCCGCGCAGCTCCAGATCGCGCCTCGCAATCTCGAAGCCGTCGGAGGTTTCGGTCATCGCCTTCATGCGCTCCTTGCCGACCTCGGTCTTCGGGTCGGCGATGAGCACGCAGAAGGACTGGTGCTCGCCGCGTCCAACCCGCCCACGCAGCTGATGCAGCTGTGACAGGCCGAAGCGGTCGGCGTCGTAGATGACCATCAGCGTGGCGTTCGGCACATCCACGCCAACCTCGATGACCGTGGTCGACACCAGCGCCTCCACGGTCCCTTCCTTGAATGCGCGCATGATCGCTTCCTTCTCCTGCGCGCTCATACGCCCGTGCAGCAGGCCGATCCGCATATGCGGAAAATGCTGCTGCAGCTGAATGTGGACGTCGATGGCATTCTGCACGTCCAGCTTGTCCGACTCTTCGATAAGCGGACAAATCACATACGCTTGTCGCCCTGCCGCCACCTCGCGCTGGATGAAACCAAGCACTCGCTCCAGCATAGCATGCTGCACGGCATACGTCTTGATCGGCTTACGCCCTTTGGGCAGCTCCCGCAGCGTCGACACATCCATGTCGCCGAAAGCGGTAATCGCCAGCGTTCGCGGAATCGGCGTCGCCGTCATTGTCAGCACGTCGGGGTTCATCCCCTTGCGCCGCAAAATGCTGCGCTGATTCACCCCGAAACGGTGCTGCTCATCCGTCACGACCAGCCCCAGCTGGCGGAAGTAGACGTCCTCTTGAATGAGCGCGTGCGTCCCCACCAGCACGTCAATCATGCCCATCTGCAACGAAGCGAGCAGATCCCGCCGTTGGCGGTCCGTCGAGCTGCCTGTGAGCAGCGCAACCTGCAGCCCGTAGGGCTCAAACAAGCGGTCCAGGGAGCGCTTGTGCTGCTCCGCCAGGATCTCCGTCGGCACCATCAGCGCGCCTTGGTAGCCGGCCTTGAACGTCGCGTAGAGCCCTATAGCCGCGACGATCGTTTTCCCTGCACCGACATCGCCTTGCAGCAGTCGGTTCATACTGTACGGCTCCTGCATATCGTGCAGGATCTCGCCCACGACCTTCTTCTGCGACTCCGTCAGCTGGAAGGGCAGCGCGCGCACGAAGGCGCGCACAGCAGGCAGGTCAACCTGCTGCTTCACCCCGTCCGCGCGGCTTCGCGTCACTGCGCGGTAAGCCTGCAGCTTGAGCTGGAATAGGAACAGCTCCTCATACACCATGCGGCTGCGCGCCTGCTTGCCCTCCTCCACACCACTAGGCGTGTGGATGACAGCCAGCGCCTTGCTGCGCGGCATAAACCCGTACCTGCCGGTAATGCCCGCCGGCAGCACTTCACTGATCATGGCGCTGTACTGTGTCAGCGCCTGCTGAATGGCTTTACGCATCCATTTTTGCGTAATCGAGCCTGCAACCGAATAGACCGGCTGAATGGTGCCGGTATTCGAATCACCTTGTCCGGGGAACTCGGAATCGGACACGCTCATTTGCCTCCGCTTGCCATCCCATTTGCCGGTTAGAATAATCTCCTGCTGCGGTCGCAAGCGATCTTTCAAAAAGTGGCGGTTGAACCACACCGCCGTCAGGAGAAAGTCATCGACCATCACCTTGCAGGAGAGTCGAGACTTGCCGCTGTAGCGCTGCAGCACCGGCTCCCCGATGATATATCCTTTCACCGTGACACGGTCGCCGTCTTTCACGCTAGCGATATCGCGCACTGTGTAGTCCTCATACCGGAATGGCACATACTCCAGTAAATCCATAACCGTAAAAATGCCCATGGCGTTTAGCTCAAGTGCTTTTTGAGCGCCGACTCCATGGACTTCGCGTACGACAACTTGATTTAAATCCATCACTTACACCGCACTGACGAATGCTGCGATAGTACCGGGTCCAGCGTGTGCGCCAATGACAGGCCCCAGTGTAATATAGTCAACATGCTGCACCTCAAATTGCTGCGTAATGACTTCTCGCAACAGCTGAGCGCCTTCCAAATTGTTGGCATGGGCAATATGTATGGACGGAATACGCCGATTCGGCACGTCAGCCGCAAGCAGCTCTAGAATGCGCGCGATCGCTTTCTTTTGACCCCGAACCTTATCAATAGCCGTCACTTCACCCTCACCATCAATCGAGAGAATAGGCTTAATATTCAGCAGAGAACCAAATAACGCCGACGCTTTGCCGATTCTTCCACCTTTTTGCAGAAATTCGAGTGTATCTACAAGGAAATATATGTAAAAGTTCTCTCTAATCCTTTGTACTAGCTCTATAATCTCAGCTGAGCTTTGCCCAGCTTTGGCCGCTTTCGCCGCAGCGACAACAAGGGCGCCGATACCATAAGAAGCAGAGCGGGAATCAACCACATGAACCTTGCCGGTAAACTCCTCCAGCATCGTGGAGGCGAGCAAGGCCGACTGGTACGTTCCGCTCAGTGCAGAAGATAAATGAATTGAAATGATTTCCGTATTCGGCTCTTCTAGCAAGCTCTGATATAAGCCTAGGAACTCCGCAGGAGACGGTTGTGAAGTTCTAGGAAAATGAGGTGACGAGGTCAGCTTAGGATAAAATTCCTCAGATCGCAGCGTCACCGCATCTAAAAATTGTTCATCTCCAAAATGAATCTTAAGCGGCACCATCTCAATGTTAAGCTCTTGTCTAAGTGCCAAAGGTATGTCGGCCGTGCTGTCCGTTACAATACGAATATGTGTCAACAGGGCTCACTCCATTTCCCGAATTTAATCCACCGAAGGGATGATCGTTTACTCTACAGAGAACAGGTACGCGTACAATGGCTGTCCGCCTGGGTGAAGCTCAACTTCAATCTCGGGATAAACCGCCTGAATGAAGGCCTCAAGTTCTTCTGTCTCTGTGCTCACGGCATCTTCTCCGGTGAGGATTGTCACGATCTCGCTGCCTTCATCAATCATTTCTTCGAGCAGCTTCTTACAAGCATCCATCAGACTTGGCTGTGAAGACACAATTCGGCCATCTTGAATACCGATAAAATGCCCCTGCTTGATGTCAATACCGTCCATATTCGTATCACGCACCGCGTAAGTCACTTGACCGGATTTCACACGGCGAAGTGATTCGTTCATCGCTTCCGTATTTGTTTGGGCATCTGCTTTCTCTTGGAACGCCAGAATGGCTGCAAGACCTTGGGGAATGGATTTGGATGGAATTACGATCAAAGTTTTGTCGACCAGATCAACTGCTTGCTGCGCTGCGAGGATGATGTTGGAGTTGTTCGGCAGCACGTAGATCGTTTGCGCATGAATGCTGTTAACCGCATTCACGATGTCCTCTGTACTTGGATTCATCGTTTGTCCACCGGACAATACGACATCAACGCCTACACTGGACAAAATCTCTGTAATGCCCTCACCCAAAGCGACTGCAACGAAACCATACGTCTTGCCCGGTGCTGCCGCTGTTGCAGCAGTCGGAACAGGAGCCTCGTAACCTTCCGTGGTCATCTCTTCCAATATATGTGAATGCTGATCGCGCATATTTTCAATTTTGATGCGGCTTAATGCGCCGTAATTCATCGCTTGGTTCATGACTTCACCTGGATATTCGGCATGAATATGCACCTTGACCAGTTCGTCATCGGCAACGACGAGCAAAGAATCTCCCAGTTTGCTAAGCTGCTCGCGGAACCTGCCTTCGTCGAAAGCAAGCCCTGTCACCTTGCCAGGTTCAATCGTTAGCATAAATTCCGTACAATAACCGAATTCGATATCTGCAGTAGCCAAGTGCGCCTGCGCTGGAAGATGGGCATGGACTTCTTTGGCCAGGTTCAAGCCCGGAACTACAGAAACCGTATCGAGCCTTGTATCCATCGTCGCGTAGTCTTCTTCCACCTGAAGCAGACCGCCGTTTAACGCTGTGACGAAGCCTTCATACACGCAGACAAGTCCTTGACCGCCTGCATCTACCACCCCAACCTGCTTGAGCACAGCAAGCTGCTCAGGCGTTCTAGCGAGGGCTTCGTTCGCCTTGCTCAAAACTTCCTGCATAAGATCGAGCAGATCGCCGCCGCGTCTATACTGCGTGGCATGTTTGGCTGCTTCTTTGGACACTGTCAAAATCGTGCCTTCTACCGGCTTCACGACAGCCTTATACGCTGTCTCTACCCCTTGCTGCAACGCAGCCGCGAATTGCTGTGCATTCACATTCTCAAGATCGTGCACATGCTTCGCGAATCCGCGAAACAGCTGTGACAGAATAACCCCAGAGTTACCCCGGGCGCCCATCAGTAACCCTTTGGACAATGCATCAGCTGCTTTCCCAATATGAGAGGATGGCTTCTTTTTCAGTTCCTCACAACCAGCGGTGAGTGTTAAATTCATGTTGGTGCCGGTATCTCCATCGGGTACAGGGAAAACGTTCAATCCATTAACCTTGTCTACATTTCTGCGAAGGTTATCCGCACCCGCCAAGACCATGGCAGTGAAGTCATTTCCATTTATTGAAATAAAGCGCTTACTCAAAGTGATTCCCCTTCCTGGTTATCGGGCTTTTATTTAGCTACACGAACGCCTTGAACAAAAATGTTCACATCGTCTACATGAAGCCCTACGACATCATTCAAAATATATTTGACTTTCGTTTGGACATTGCCGGCAACGACGGATATTTTAGTTCCATAGCTGACAATAATATAAAGATCAATCTCGAGTCGCCCGTTCTCCCGACGAACTTCGACACCGCGGCTTAAATTGTCCCGCCCTAACAGTTCTGCTATTCCGTCTTTTAATTGCTTTCTAGTGGCCATGCCAACAAGTCCATAACAATCTAACGCAGCGGATCCCGCCAGAGTTGAAATCACTTCATTGGTAATATACACTTTTCCAAACTCGGTTGTGAGTTCAATTGGCATTATCTTACAACTCCTTCATGTTTCACTTTAGCGACTAATTATGTAAGTATTCCCATTCCAGCTTTGCTTTAGCAAAGTCGACGCCAAATCGTCAATTACTATGTATTCGGAAAGGTGGGCTAATCTTCATTGTACTATAACATACTTAATAAATAAACGGCAAAAAAGAAGGTAATTCGTTGACTCTGCTCCTTTTGCTATGCTATTATATTTAAGTGTGTTTTTGCTGGTTATTATAAGAATCGCAAGAAGCAAAGTCTAAATTTGAGGAAAGCTGTCATGTCAAGCTTAGGCTTGCCACCCAGGCTGCTTTGTATACTGCCGAAGGAGGTGTCAAACATGTCCCGCAAATGTTTCGTTACAGGTAAAAGTCCTAAATCAGGAAACCACGTGTCCCACGCTAACAATAAAAATAAGCGTACTTGGGGAGTTAACGTTCAAAAGGTTCGCATCCTCGTTGATGGTAAACCAAAACGGGTTTACGTAAGTGCTCGTGCGTTGAAGTCCGGTAAAGTGGCTCGCGTTTAATTTTCGGATACTTATACTTTATGTAAAAAGACAAAAAGCACCTTCCGGTGCTTTTTTTGCATTTCTGGGGATTGGGACTTCGTATGTGTTAGCTAACTTAGTTTTTGCTAAACGTATTAAGTACAGCTTTCACGAACCCACCCAAAAATTTTGGTAGCTTGATTGTGTAGAACTTCATTCTCTACCCCTCCTTAGAGTTTAGCCAGTAAACGGACGCATGCCCGAAGACTGACTTCGACTTCGTGAGCACTAACATCATTACAACAGTATATGCCCCGGTCGTGAAAAAGTACCTTCTATTTTACTTTCTCCGATCTATTCGCTTCCAGAAAGCAAAAAAAGCTACAAGAGCGCATCGCTCTTGTAACTATATGTATGCAGCTAGGGTGCAGTTATACCCGTCTGCGTGTATAGCGCATAAATTAAGTTGAACATGAAATACAAGATCACAGCAATCACGATGAACCAGATCCGAAATCCGAGTCCCTCAAACCGCCGGAAGAAACGCATCCCCAGATACAAAGCACCGAGTGAAAAAATATACTTCGTGATATCGTGTATGTTAGAAAAACACGCAAGAAGCACGGCGCAAACTAGACTGTACAGAAACAGCCAGAGAAATCTCATCGTCCCGTTCCCCTCTACCCCCGAATTCGTCTAATCGCATCCGCGCGGTCGGACTGACCAAATACAGCGTTGCCTGCGACGAGCACATCAGCTCCCGCTTCGATCACCTGGCGAGCTGTCACTTCGTTGATTCCGCCATCCACCTCAATGTGCAGGCCGCTCAGCCCTTTAGCGTTCGCTTGATCGCGCAATGCGCGGATTTTGCTCAGCATGCCGGGAATGAACGCTTGTCCGCCAAAGCCAGGATTGACGGTCATAATAAGAACAAGATCCAGATGCTCATCGAGCACGTGTTCAATAAGCGAAATCGGTGTTGCAGGGTTAAGAACAACCCCTGTTTTGACGCCGCTTTGCTTAATCAGATGAAGCGTCCGATGCAGATGTGTACAAGCCTCTACATGGACGGAGATGAGGTCTGCGCCCGCTTTAATAAAGTCAGGAATATAGCGATCAGGCTCCTCTATCATTAAATGGACGTCCAGCGGCAGCTTCGTCACCGGCCGTATCGCTTCAACAACAAGTGGTCCAATCGTAATATTGGGCACGAAATGGCCATCCATGACATCCACATGGATCCAATCTGCTCCGCCAAGCTCGGCGTCTTTAATCTCTTCACCAAGTTTAGCGAAGTTAGCTGATAAAATAGAAGGTGCTACATGTACCATTCGTTCCTAATACCTCCTCTTCCGATCCTTGATTTCCCCTAAAAATAACAAGTAATGATCATAACGCGAAGCGGCAATCGTTCCTTCGGCCACCGCATCACGAACCTTGCAATCCGGCTCATGCAGATGCAAACAGCCTCTAAACCGACAACCTTCCGCTACCTCAGCGAACTCTTTGAAGCAGCTGCTAAGCCCTTCTGCCTCGACTTCCATGAAATCCAGCTGGCTGAATCCCGGCGTATCTGCAACGAGGCCACCATTGTTCAAAGGAAGCAGCTCAACATGGCGGGTAGTATGCTTCCCTCGGCCCAAACGTTGAGAGATCGCATTGGTCTCCAAGTTGCGGCCGCTAATCATTTCATTCAGCAAAGAGGACTTGCCTACACCGGATTGCCCTGCGAAAACGCTGACCGCGCCTTCGAGATGATGCAGAATCGCTTCCACACCCACTCTCTGGCGAGAACTCGTCTTGAGCACCGTATAACCGATCCCCTCATACAGCTTCGTAATCCGCTCCAGCTCCGCGACCGTCATTTCTTTAGGTGCTGCAGGATTATTATGTTCTGACAATAGATCACTTTTGGTGAAGCAAAGGACAACTTCGATGCCTGTGTTTTCAATATGAACAAGAAATTTATCTAGCAGCTGTAAATTCAGAACAGGCTCTGTAACTGAGAATACAAGTACAACCACGTTCACATTGGCAATCGGAGGACGGATCAGCTCCGAAGAGCGCGGCAGAATTTCAGTAACAGTCCCTTCCCCATTCTCGGTCTCCTCAAACATGACCCGATCCCCGACAAGAGGCGTTATCTTCCTGTTCTTGAACACGCCCCTACCGCGACAAGTAATCGTATTTACATCCTGGAGCTCCGCCCCTTCGGGCAGAACATAGTAATAACCGCTCAAAGCTTTAACAATCATTCCTTGCGGCATTAATCTGTGCCTCCAGTAGGTGGTTTTGAGGCAGCGCCACCTGATTGACCTTGCCCATTGCCGCCCACCGGAATAGCCGGTCCGTTGTTTTGCTGTTTAGGCGACGAGGAAGGCGAGACGCTAGGACTCGGCGAGACGTTCTTGCCATTCTTTTGATCTAAATAATCTTGATAGGTGCGCGTAATGGAGTTAACCAAGTTGTCTCCTTCTTTAATCAAAATGACGGCTTTCTTATCCGGAGAAACAATGACTTTGACATCCAAGTTTTGAGGTTTTGATACTTTTTCTGTTTTGTATTCGAAGTTCTCATACTGCGCATCGCTAACGATAATTTTGAACTCGGAATCCTTGCCCTCCGTCGTCGGCTTTACCGGGACACTGACAGTTAGTTGTCCAGCATCTTCCGGCAATCCATCGCTAATAATCAAAGAGATTTCAGAGCCAACGGAGACATCCGTGTTTTTATCAAATGGAAATTGCTTGATTACTTTCCCTTTGGCAACCTTGTAGCTTTTCTCGCGTGTAATGCCGTTCGCAGGAAGCTTAAGGTTCAACTTGGTGATTTGCGCCTTCGCTTCAGCCTCCGTCATGCCGACGAGATCCGGCATTTTGAAGGTTTCTTTTGCTTTGCTTACAACGAAAGTAATCGCTGCTTTATCCAGCTCAAATTCTTCTCCGACTAGAGGCGTCTGCTTCAGAATTGTGTCTGGCGGATCATCCGTTGTCGTTTGGGTGAACGTAATCTGATCATCGCTAATCCCGAGCGCTTCCAGCTTCAGCTTAGCGTCTTTGAGCTGCTGGCCAATATAGCTTTCCATCTTGATTTTAGGAGCGCCTTTACTAACATACAGCGTCACCTTGGTGCCAACGTTCATTCGCATGCCGCTTGGATTTTGACGGATAACCGTATCCTTAGGTGCTTTGCTCTCCGCATCGATCTCCACGGTGAAACCCAGCTTGGCAGCTGTTAATTCGGCTTGCGCTTCGGTTAGCGTTTTGTTCACCACGTTAGGAACTTCCACCGTTTCGATGGCGAACATCCCTTTCACGTATCCGACCGCGTACCACATAGCGCCAAGAATCATCAGCAAAATGACGATCCAAACAAGCGGCTTAATCCAACCCTTCCCCTTCTTGGCAGCAGGCTCCTCGCGCCAAGTGGGCTTCTCAGGTTCATCGTCGTCATCGAAGCTCGCAAGCTGATCCGCACGAATGGCTGGCATAACCAAGGTACGCTCCTCGTCCATCCCATCGGCATCCCAAAAAGCTACTTTGGCTTCATTCCGGCGATCCGGATGTAAGCACGTATCAAGATCCGCCATCATCAGCTTCGCAGACTGGTAGCGTTCATCGGGCTTTTTGCGCATGGCTTTTAGAATAATGTTTTCCACGCTCTGCGGAATGAGAGGATTTACTTTACGAGGATCTTCCACATCTTCCTGCAAATGCTTCAAAGCCACAGAGATCGGACTTTCGCCAAGAAAAGGCAGCCGCCCCGTCAGCATTTGATACATCACAATACCGAGGGAATACAAATCGGACTTTTCGCCTGTATTCGTACCTTTCGCATGCTCTGGCGAGAAATAATGCACAGAACCGACAACGGCTCCCGTTTGCGTTATCGTGGAAGACGTAGCAGCCCGCGCGATACCGAAATCCGTCACTTTGACGCGGCCGTTTTTACCGATCAAAATATTGTGCGGCTTAATATCCCGATGAATAATTTCATTATGATGAGCGTGATCGAGCGCATCTGCAATTTGGCTGGCGTAATGAACAGCGTCTTCCACCTGCAGTGGTGCTCTTTCCTTAATTAAATCATTCAAAGTAGTGCCTTCTATGTATTCCATGACAATGTAATGCACATCTTCTTCTTGTCCCACGTCATAAATACTGACGACATTAGGATGAGAAAGGGAAGCGGCTGCTTGAGCTTCTCTGCGGAAACGACGAATGAACTCTTCGTCATGTACATACTGCTGTCGCAGTACTTTTACAGCCACTTTACGATTTAATAAAAGATCATGCCCTTTATAAACTAAAGCCATGCCGCCTCCGCCAATACGGTCTAGAATTTCATAGCGGCCCCCAAGCTTTCTACCGATCAATTCCCATCACCCCTTTTTTCGTCCGAATCAGAATCGTGCGCAAGTAAAACAACCGTTACGTTATCGTCTCCACCTTCACTCAGCGCGCTTTGAATCAATTGTTCCGCAGCAGCATCCAGCTCGGCGTGCGATTTGATGATTCGTAAGATATCGCCGGAATCCACTAATCCGCTTAAACCGTCGGAGCAGATCAGAATTGTATCCCCCGGCCGCCACGAATACTCGTACAAATCAACCTCTACACTAGGCTCTGTGCCCAGCGCTCGCGTAATCCAATTACGCCGGGGATGATGATCGGCTTCTTCAAGGGTTATCTGTCCGTTCTTCACAAGCTCATACACCAGGGAATGGTCTTCTGTTAGCTGAGTAATCGACTCCCCGGCAACTTTGTACGCACGGCTGTCACCGATGTGACCGATGATCAGCAGCTCTTGGGAAGCGATCACGGCGACAACTGTCGTGCCCATGCCATGATAACTTTCTTGTCCAGAGGCAAATTCATAAATTTTCTCATTCGCCTTCTCGATCGCTTCCTTCAGCACTTGCTTACAAGCGTCAACGGGCATTCCCCAATGGATGGTTTGCAGTTCATTACTGATCATATCAATTGCCATTTGGCTGGCAATATCGCCAGCCTGGTGTCCCCCCATACCATCAGCGACAATAGCCAAAGAAAGGCCATTCAGCTCATGCTGTATGGCGGCGCGGTCCTCATTCACTAAACGGACTTTACCGATATCGGTACGGCTTACCATCTTCATCCTGATTTCACCTCATGACTTGCTCTCCATATGCTTCGCGCGCAGTTGTCCGCATGCAGCAGCGATGTCACTGCCTTGTTCACGGCGTATGGTGGCATTAATTTTGGCCTTCTCAAGAATACGTTGGAAGGTGAAAATATCGTCCCTAGGCGTACGTTTGAAATCCCGTTCGGCCACGAAATTCACAGGAATCAGGTTCACGTGGCTAAGCGGCATATCCTTCAACACTTGCGCCAGTTCCTCTGCATGTTCAGCCTGATCGTTCACTTCCCCCATGAGGGCATATTCGAACGTGATGCGTCTGCCGGTTTTGGCAATGTAATACTTACATGCTTCGATCAAATCAACGAAAGGAAATCTGCGATTGACCGGCATTAGTTTCGAGCGGAGCGCATCATTCGGAGCATGGATAGAAATCGCCAAGTTGACTTGTAGATTCTCATCTGCGAACTTATAAATGTTTGGCACAATTCCGCTTGTCGAAACCGTGATATGACGCTGTCCAATGTTCAAGCCCTTCGGATGAATCATCACGCGCAAGAAATTCATCGTCGCTTCATAGTTCTCAAATGGCTCGCCGATTCCCATGATGACGATAGAAGAAACGCGCTCCCCAGTCTCATCCAGCAGCTTCTGAGCTTTAACGACCTGAGCCACAATTTCCCCGGGTCTCAAATCCCGCTTAAGACCGCCTAGTGTAGACGCGCAAAAGGTACAGCCAACCCGGCAGCCTACTTGCGTAGTGACGCAAATACTGTTGCCGTAGTTATGCTTCATGACGACGGTTTCGATCGCATTCTTATCTTCAAGTTCAAATAAGAACTTGACGGTGCCGTCCTGCGACTGGTACTTTGCGATCTCAGACAGCGTAACGAATTCAAACTGATCCTTCAGTTTGTCTCGCAGCGCCTTCGGCAAGTTGGACATCTCGTCAAAGCTGAACACACGCTTAATATACAGCCAGTCAAAAATTTGCCCAGCTCGAAATGAGGACTCGCCGTTTTCTTTTACCCAGCTCTGCCACTCATCCCAGTTTAAATCATATACAAATGGTTTTTCTTTCAAATACGGTTTATTAGACACTATTTATCACAACCTGTTGTTATTTGTTCCAGCTTTATTGCTAATCCTGTCTATTTTATCACAAAGCGGGGACGAACACACATCCCCCTCTAGCAGCTAGGCACGCTTGCGCAGCCGCGCTATGAAAAAGCCGTCCGAATGATACTGCTGCGGCAGAATTTGCACCATGCCTGTGGCAGCAGCCGCAGGATCAATGCTCGCAAATGCTTCCGCCGGCAGCGGTGCGAGCTCAAAATCGCGATGCTCCGCGAGGAAACGCTCCACCATGCCTGCGTTCTCCGCATGCTCAATTGTGCACGTGCTGTATACCAGCACGCCGCCAGGCTTCAGCAGCCGATGTACTCGGCTTAAGATCGCGTACTGCAGTTCGCTGATCGCATCGATCTCAGCTTCCTGCTTCGCCCACTTTAAATCAGGCTTGCGGCGAATAACGCCTAAGCCGGAACACGGCGCGTCGAGCAGGATGCGGTCGAACGACTCCGCCGCAAAATGCTCGTCCAGCTTCGCAGCATCCATCACAAGCGTCTGAATCGACGACAGTCCCAGACGATCCGCCTGATCTGCGATCAGCTTCTGCTTATGCTCATGCAGATCACAAGCCCAGATCTTACCGTTATCATCCATCTTCTCCGCAATGTGCGCTGTTTTGCCGCCAGGGGCGGCGCAGCAGTCCAGCACCGTCATGCCTGGACGCGGCTCAAGAGCTTCGGCGACGAGCATCGAGCTCTCGTCTTGAATGGAGAAGTCCCCCTGCAAGAAACCGGGGGACAAAGCCATGTTCCCGGCCCCCTGCACAAGGATGCCGGCCGGGGCCAGCTTTGACGCTTCCGCGCTGAGGCCGCTGCCCTGAAGCTGCTCCAGCAGCTCCAGACGGCTGCGGTGCCTCGCATTCGCGCGAATGCTCACGTGCGGCGGCTCATTGTTCGCCGCACAGATCTGTTCCGTCAGCTCAGGTCCCAGCTGACGGATCCATCGGCGCACGAGCCACTCCGGATGGGAGTGGCCCAGCGCGATGCGCTTCACGTCGCCGAGCGCCGCCGGAAGCGTAAGCTCCGCTTTGCTGCGGATGATTGCGCGCAGCACGCCGTTGACCATGCCCGAGATGCCCTGGTGGCCTCGGCGCTTCGCGATATTGACCGCTTCGCTGACGACCGCATGGTCGGGGATGCGGTCCAAGTAATGCAGCTGGTAGAAGCTCAGCCGCAGCAAGCATCTGACCCATGGCTCCAGCTTCGCAAGCCCTTTGCTCACAAAACGCTCCAAAAAGAAATCAATCGTATTTTTACGTCCGATGGTTCCATACACAAGTTCAGTCGCCAGCCCCGCATCGGCCCGTTCAAGGGCGTGCTTCTGCAAAACCTGATTGAGCAGAAGATTGCTGTACGATTGATTCTCTTCAACACGAATCAATACATCCAGCGCCGCTTCGCGGGCAGAATGCTTAACAGCGCTGCTCTTCGCAGCGCCCCCGGAAGTTTTTGATGACAAGGGCTTACGAGCCCCTTGTGTTTGGTTAGATCCATGTTGCGGACGGTTTGATTTTTGCGTTGACAAATCGAATACCTCATTTTTGTTAAGTTATGGCTGATCTTCGCCCACACTGCCGAATGTCGTACCTACTGCGATTTGCACGCCGCGAATAAATTCGGAGACGGGCATCGCCTTTTTGCCAGCAGGTTGAATATGGGTCAGCCATAGCGTACCTTCGCCGGTCATCACTTCAATACCGTGCTCACTGCTGCCAAGAACCGTTCCGGGAGCAGGAGCTTCTGCGAAGCTGCGGCTTGTTGTTTCCTTCGGATTCGCGCTCTCCCAAATCTTCATGACTTCCCCATTCCAGAGGGTGTAAGCCCCAGGGAAAGGATTCAGGCCACGCACTTGATTCCAAATCTCCACCGCCGAACGCGACCAGTCAATCAGCTCGTCCTCCCTGCGGATATTCGGGGAGTAGATCGCGTCAGCCTCATTTTGCGGGACAGCCTGAATACGTCCTGCCAGTAAATCCGGCAAGGTGCGTTTCAACAACTCGCTGCCGGCGATGCTTAGCTTTTCAAACAAAGTCCCTGTCGTATCGGTATCCTCAATTGGAAGCTCCACACGGGAAATCATGTCGCCCGTATCCAGTCCAACGGCCATATACATGATCGTGACGCCTGTCGTTGCTTCGCCGCGCAGCACAGCATGATGAATCGGTGCTCCGCCGCGGTACTTAGGCAGCAAGGACGCATGGATGTTAATGCAGCCATATTGCGGCAGATCAAGAACAGCTTTGGGCAAAATCTGACCATAAGCAGCCGTCACGATCAGATCAGGCTTCAGCTGGCGCAGAAGCTCCACGGAATCCGCTTGGCGCAGCTTCTCCGGCTGCAGCACCGGAATGCCGTGTTTCTCCGCTTCCACCTTCACCGGCGGCGGCGTCAGGACGCGCTTGCGTCCTTTCGGCCGATCCGGCTGCGTGACAACCGTCGTCACGTTATAACCTTCCTCCAGAAGAGCCTGTAGGGAAGGTACTGCAAAATCCGGTGTACCCATGAAAATGATATTCACTCAGAATCTTCCTCTTCATCGCTAGTGTATGTTTTGGTTGCCAGGTCCGTAAACAGAATCCCGTTCAAGTGATCAATTTCATGGAAAATGCAGCGAGCTAGCAGCTCAGTGCCCGTAACTTCTATTGGATTTCCGTTGCGATCTTGGCCTTTGGCCGTAACATTCATTGGGCGTAAGACATCACCGCGGAGTCCAGGGATGCTTAAGCAGCCTTCCGGTCCGTTTTGTTCGCCGCTGGAAGAAACGATTTCTGGGTTGACCATTTCGATCAATCCGCCATGCTCTTCGCCGCAATCCATCACAATCACGCGTTTGAGAATACCGATCTGTGGAGCAGCAAGGCCTACGCCCTCTGCCTCATACATCGTGTCTGCCATATCGTCAAGCAATTTATGCAGATTGGAATTAAATTTGGTCACTGTGATCGCTTTTTCCCGCAGCACAGGATCTGGATCTTTTACAATAATACGAATAGCCATAACGTGCACCTACCTTTGAGTCTTCTCTATTTGGGATTTCTTACATCAAATATTGGGGGTCAACATCCACACTGATCAGCAGCTTTTCCTTCGATGAGCGCTCTTCAAACCAAGCCACCGTCCGGCCAACAATCTCTGCCGCCTGATCTTCCCCACGATATTTTACCACGCATTGGAATCGATATCTATCTTTGATTCGGGAAATAGGCGATGCGACTGGGCCTAGCACGTCCATTTGGAAAGAGTTGTCCCCGGAAACCGTGTCTGAAAACAGGTCAATTTGTTTCGTAGAATACTCAAGCGCGATCTCTTTGAGCCTCGTGACAAAAGCTTCCGCGAAACGCACCAAAAGCGGTACCTGCTCATGTGAAAAAGTAACCAAAATCAATCGTTGATAAGGCGGATAGCCTAAATTTGCACGTACATCCAGCTCATGGTTGGCAAAAGCAATAAAGTCATGCTGACTTGCGTATTGCACGCTGTAATGCTCAGGCGTGTAAGTCTGGACGAACACTTCCCCTTGCTTTTCATGACGGCCCGCACGCCCGGCTACCTGTGTTAGAAGCTGAAAGGTTCGCTCCGCCGAACGGAAATCCGGAATATTCAGCACGGTATCCGCAGCAATAACCCCAACTAGGGTCACATCAGGAAAATCGAGCCCTTTGGCGACCATCTGCGTCCCAAGCAGCACATCCGCCTGCTTCTCGCGAAACATCGTCAGCCACTTTTCATGCGAACCCTTCTCTGTCGTCGTATCGACATCCATTCGAATGACGCGAATACCTGGGAATATTTTACCCAGTTCCTCTTCAACACGCTGCGTGCCTGTGCCAAAATGGCGAATATGCTTGGACTGACAGCTAGGACACTCGGTCACCTCGCGTTCCGCATAACCGCAATAATGGCAGCGCAGCATACGTGAGCTCTGATGGTACGTAAGTGAAATATCGCAATGCGGACATGTCGAGACGTATCCACAGGTACGGCACATGACGAAAGTCGCGTACCCTCGCCGGTTCAGCAGCAAAACAATCTGTTCTTTCTTGTGTAACCGATCTTCAATGGCTTTATACAGCGCTGTGCTAAACATCGAACGATTTCCGCTTTTCAATTCCTCGCGCATATCAATAATCGCAACAGGAGGCATCGGCCTGCTGGCCACCCGCTCCTTCATCGTGAGCAATCTGTAAGGAGGCTCTACCCGATCTCTGCGTCGTCTTGTTCTCTCTAAGCTCTCTAGCGATGGTGTCGCTGAACCGAGCACAACGACTGATCCTTGCATGCTTGCACGCTTAACCGCCACATCGCGCGTATGATATTTGGGACTTTCTTCCTGCTTATAAGAAGACTCATGTTCCTCATCAATAATAATAAGTCCTATTTTCGTAAAAGGAGCAAAAATCGCGGAACGAGCGCCAATAACCACTTTCACTTGCTTGCGCGTAATTTTGCGCCATTCGTCGTATCGTTCCCCATTCGATAACCGGCTGTGCAGCACAGCAACCAGATCGCCGAATCGCCCCTTAAATCGTTCCACCATTTGCGGTGTCAACGAAATTTCGGGTACGAGCACGATCGCTTCTTTCCCCATATCCAAGCATTGCTGGATGGATTGCAAATAAACTTCCGTTTTACCACTGCCTGTGACGCCATGCAAAAGAAAGACCTCATGGCGCTCCTCAGCGACAGCAGCCTGAATTTCCGCAAAAACACGGCTCTGCTCCTCTGTTAACTCAAGAGGCTGCGTCCTCGCAAAAGCACGACCCGCATAAGGGTCGCGCATGACTTCGACTTCGCGCAGCTCGATCCATCCGCGATCGGCTAAGCTTTTAACCGTTGAAGCGCCTACTTCCACCGTTTCCATCAGTTCCGTAAGCCGAATGGCGTGAGGATGCTCCATCAAATAACGCAGTACATCCTGCTGCTTGTTAGCTCTCGCCGGAAGCTCGGAAAGCGCCTGCTCTAGCCCGCTGCCACCCGCAGGAGGAAATACGGTTAGCGCCTTCTTCGTGCTCATTCGGTCCTTAACCACCTGGACCTCCGTCAATATGCCCGCGCCAAGCAATTGCTTGATGAGGGCACCGTCCGCCGCAAAGCGTTCCATCAAAGCGTCCATAGGAACGGACCCTTTGGACTTAACGTAGGCTACAATTGCCTGCAAATCCGGCATGTCCAAGAGCGACTGTTCACCAAACTCCTCGCCAACCCCAATCGCCCGCTCATACTTCGCTTTGAGTGCAGCCGGCAGCATGGCTTGAAGAGCTGTGACTTCGTGGCACAAATACATATGGCTAATCCATCTGCCAAGCATCACAAGCTCGTCTGTCAAAGGAGGCACTAGATCCAGGACGTTCTGTATGGGTTTAATCCGTTTCACATCAAGCTGTGTGTTCTCCTGCAATTCCACTACGAAGCCTTGCAGCACCCGAGGCCCAAAAGGTACGCCCACACGGCTCCCCACCTCGACCCACTTCCTTAGAGCCGAGGGCACTTCATAATCGAACGCACGGTTCGTTTGTTTCGCAGGAACATCTACAATGACCTTCGCGTACATCAGGATTCACTCGCCTTAGTTGGTAAACGATCCGCTGTCAACTCGAGCAGTCTGCGTGCGACATCTTTCTTGCTCAGGATAGGCAGCGCCTCTACGAGTCCGTTTCGGTCAAAAATACGCACCACATTCGTATCTCCGCTAAAGCCAGCCCCTTCCTGCGATACATCGTTCCCGACAATAAGATCACAATTTTTACGCTTCAGCTTGTCGAGCGCATGCTCATCGAGCCGCTCCGTTTCCGCAGCAAAGCCGATAACGAACTGATGCTTTTTGAGCGTACCCAGTTCCTGCAAAATATCTGGATTTTTAATCAACTCGAGCGTCATTGAATCCGATTTTTTCTTGATTTTTTGATCAGCGATAACAGATGAGCGGTAGTCAGCGACCGCAGCAGCTTTGATTACCACATGGCTTTCCTCAAAACGGGATAAGACAGCCTCCCTCATATCCAGCGCGGACTGAACAGATACCAGCTCAACACCAGCAGGTACAGGTAATGCGCTCGGACCCGAGACCAGAGTCACCTTGGCTCCCATACGCACAGCTTCCTCAGCGATAGCATAGCCCATTTTACCGGAAGAATCATTCGTAATATAACGAACGGGGTCAATGCGTTCTACCGTGCCTCCGGCCGTCACAAGCACTCGCTGCCCTTCAAGACGGCGAACTTCTCCCTTAAAATGCCGCTCCACTGCAGCAAATATCTCTTCCGGCTCCGCAAGCCGGCCTTTGCCGACATACCCGCATGCAAGCTGCCCTTCGCCCGGCTCAATGAAACGTACACCACGGCTTAGCAAAGTCTGCATGTTCATCTGCACAGCTGGATTTTCGTACATGTGCACGTTCATCGCAGGCGCAATCCAGATCGGTGCAGTCGTTGCCAGCAGCGTTGTGCTGAGCATGTCATCGCCTAACCCTAACGCTATTTTGGCGATCGTATTCGCTGTTGCCGGTGCAACAAGCACGAGGTCAGCGCTATCCGCCAAGTTAATATGGGAAACAACAGAAGGATCTTTCTCATCAAAGGTATCCACAAAGACATGATGACGAGACAGAACTTGGAACGTTAGCGGCGCCACGAATTGAACAGCGGATGCTGTCATAATGACACGCACCACCGCTCCCGCCTGAGTCAGCTTGCTCGTGAGCGCAGCCGCTTTATAGGCAGCAATCCCTCCGCACACGCCAAGTACAATCGTTTTACCCTGCAAAGCACTCATGGGTATCCCCTTTCTATCTGCTATTCTGAGAAAAAAATAACAACCACAAAGGGTTGTTGGGTAAGCGATTTATTTCTCTTTCTCGTTCTCTGTCGGCTCGATTTTCTCATAGCCAATGTAGTGGCCATAAAGCTCTTCAAGCGCCACACCAACATGCTTATGAGCTTTTTGGCCTTTCAAATCTGATTTTGCACCGTCGCGAAGAGATCTCGCTCTTTTGGATGCAGCGACAACGAGCGAATACTTGCTGTCTACGATATCTAGCAATTTATCAATTGAAGGGTATAACATTTATTTCACCTCATCTATCCATTGTACGATTTTGGGATACACACGCTCTTTTTTGCAATGTTCAGCCGTAAGAATCGCTTGTATTTTGGAGCAAGCTGATTCCACATGATCATTCACAATGGCATAATCGTAGTGTTCCATTAAACGGATTTCGTCAATCGCTACCGACATGCGACTGCGGATGACTTCGTCCGTTTCTGTACCACGTGTTACAATTCGATTCTCAAGCTCATCCAGCGAAGGAGGCAGCAAGAAAATAAACACGCCTTCGGAAAACTTTTGCTTCACTTGCAAAGCACCCTGAACTTCAATCTCCAGGATAACGTCTTTGCCGGAGCGCAGCGTTTCTTCAACAAAACGTCTCGGTGTCCCATAAAAATTACCTACGTATTCTGCCCATTCCAACACTTCATCCGCATCAATCATTTGTTGGAATTGCTCCCGCGTTTTGAAGAAATAGTTGACACCGTCGACTTCCCCTTGTCTCGGAGATCGTGTTGTCGCCGATACGGAATATACAATATCAGGAGAGCATTTGCGCAGCGCGGCGCACACGGTACCTTTACCGACACCAGAAGGGCCGGATAAAACAATCAAAATACCTCTCTCACGCTCAAGAGTGTTCGTATTACTCGTCATGATCATCGTCCTTGTTGGAAAGTCTATGCGCTACCGTCTCTGGTTGTACTGCCGACAAAATCACATGATCGCTGTCCGTGATAATAACGGCACGGGTTCTTCTACCATATGTAGCGTCAATCAGCATGTGACGATCACGCGCCTCTTGAATGATCCTCTTGATCGGAGCCGATTCTGGACTCACAATCGAGATAATGCGGTTCGCCGATACGATGTTGCCGAACCCGATATTGATTAATTTGATAGCCATTTAGGGCTTCCTCCTCGCGAAGCTTCATGCCGCTTCACTCGATATTCTGTATTTGCTCGCGCATCTTTTCAAGCTCTGCCTTCATCGCAATCACTCTAGCCGTAGGCTCCGAATGATTCGACTTCGATCCAATCGTGTTCACTTCCCGATTCATTTCTTGAATCAAGAAGTCCAACTTTCGTCCGACAGGCTCTTTCTCTGAAAGCAATTGATCACATTGCCCAAAATGACTCTTCAGACGAGTCAATTCCTCATCTACGTTAGACCGGTCTGCGAAAATCGCAATTTCTGTCGCCAGCCTCATCTCATCCACAGGTGTCTGATCCTGCAGGAGAGTCTGAATTCTATTCGTAAGCTTAGCCGCGTAATCTTGCACGACTCCAGGCGCTAAAGCTTCCAGTTCCGCATGGATCCGTTTCAGCTCAGCCAGACGTTCACGAATATCCTGTTCCAGAAATGCTCCTTCTCGCATCCGCATATCGGATAATTTGGCAACGGCCTCCTGCAAGCAGGCGCACAATTCCTGTTCGATCTCTTCGTCAGGCTCCTTGCGAAGCTCTTTCATCTGAATGAGATCAGGTAGTCTTAATAAATCTTTGAGACCGACCTGTTCGGCGTATCCATAGCGTCCCTTCAACTCCTCTGCAGCCTGCAAATAAGCATCTGCCAATGCGAAGTCAACCGTCACGCTCTTGGTGGAAGCCGCTTCACGTTCCGCTGTAACGAAGACGTCAACGCGCCCTCTCCTCACAGCTTGCAGCACCGTTTTCTTCAAAGCGTCTTCAAAGACCGCCCATTCCTTCGGCATTCGAATCGACACTTCACTATACCTATGATTGACCGATTTCACATCGATAAACACGTTGTATCCGGCAAAAGAACGATTCGCTTGTCCGAATCCGGTCATACTGCAAATCATCCTAATCACATCCATTACCCTATTTTAATTCATTTTGAAAGTGGGTACAAGTGGAAATCATGACGATTCGACTTTTCCCACACATACTTTGTCAGGTCAACACACATCTCATACGCCAGAAATGGGGTCATCAGATAGATGCCATTGAAGTAAGGCATTGCCGCATCCAGCAGCTCTTTGGCAATCTCCACGCCTATCGCACGGCCCTCTGGACCCTTGAGTCCACTCATGCGCGCTCTAACTTCATCCGACAAGCGGATACCTGGCACTTCATTATGCAAATACTCCGCGTTCCCTCCGCTCGCGAGCGGTGCAATCCCGATGAAGATCGGTATATTCAAATGCTTGGTCGCTTCATAGATTTGTTCAATGAGCTTAGCGTCATACACTGGCTGCGTCATAATGTAATCGGCGCCAGCTTCGATTTTGCGCTCCAAACGCTGAACCGCTTTGTCCAAATGCTTGACATTCGGATTAAAAGCAGCCCCCACCACGAAGTTCGCTTTCTGCTTCAGCGGTTTGCCGGAGAACGCAATTCCTTCGTTCAGCTGTTTAATCATCCGAATAATCTCGAAGGATGTCAGGTCGTAAACCGAGCTGGACCCAGGGAGATCGCCGAATTTGGCGGGATCGCCGGTCACGGCCAGCACATGGTCGATGCCCAGCGCGTGAAGCCCCATGAGATGGGACTGCGTCCCAATCATGTTGCGGTCGCGGCACGCGATATGAATCAGCGGACGCGCGCCAAGCTTATCCTGCACGAGGTAGCCGAGTGCCAGATTGCTCATGCGCGTCACCGCGAGTGAATTGTCGGCCATCGTAATGGCGTCGACGTTCGCATCCTGCAGGGCCTTCGAGCCCTGCATAAATTTGTCGATGTCGAGATCCCGCGGGGGATCCAGCTCGACAATAACGGTTTTGCGCTGCTTCACGATCTCCAGCAGCGAAGGCTTGCCAGCCGGCGGCGCAGGCTTCGCCGGCGCTGGTTCTAGCACGCGCACAGCGCGCGCGGGAGCCGCCGTGCCCGGCGCTGCCGGCACGTAGTCCTGCAGCGCCTTCGCGACTGCGGCGATATGCTCCGGCGTGGTGCCGCAGCACCCGCCAATGATGCGCGCGCCGAGCTCGGCGAAGCGCAGCGCGCTTTCGGCGAAGTACTGGGGCGTCGCCGCGTACGTGTACTGCCCGTCGACATAGTCGGGCAGTCCCGCGTTCGGGAACGCGGAGAACGGCACGCCGGCCAGCGGGGTCAGTTTCTCCATCGAGCGGAGAATCCCGTTCGGGCCGACGCGGCAGTTGAAGCCGATGACGTCGGCACCTTCATCTCGCAATCGCAGAAAAGCCTCCTGCAGCGGAACCCCGTCCTGTGTGCTGCCAGTTCCTTCGTTCGCGAACTGGCAAATCACGGGCAGATCGCTCATGCTGCGGATAATGCGCAGCGCCAACTGAAGCTCTTCCAAGTCATAAAAGGTTTCCAGCATGAGCCCGTCAACCGGCGAATCCAGAAGAATGGAGATCTGCTCGCGCAGCGATTCTTCGACATCGGCGGTGCGAACATTTTTGCGTTTGCCCGCACGAATTGAACCTATCGCTCCAACCACATAAGCATCTTTTCCGACAACCTTCCGAGCAAGTTCTACACCTGCACGGTTGATCGCTTCAACATCTCCTTCTAACCCATACTTAGATAATTTTTCACGGTTAGCCGAAAAGGTATTCGTTTCAATAAGACGAGCACCTGCCTCAAAATAGCGGCGGTGCACTTCAGCGACCGTTTCCGGTCTGAGTAGATTCAGTTCTTCATAAGAAATGCCTACCGGAAATCCCATCTGATATAAATAAGTCCCCATCGCGCCGTCACCAGTCAAAATTTCCCGCTGCAGCGCCGCCCGAAGATCCAGTTTCATCATAATCTCCCCGCTTACTAAAAAAATGTAGTTATAATGTATCACAAATGATGGGAGATATTAAGATAAACGTTTTATCAATAATTCTAATACCGTGCTAGTCCAGCGTCCCCTGATACACTTCTTCAGCAGGTCCCGTCATATAAACGTGATTATCTTCTTCATTCCATTCGATGAACAAATCTCCGCCTTTCAGCGAAACTGTAGCCTGACGGTCAGTAAGCCCATTAAGAACGGAAGAAACCAACGTCGCACAAGCACCGGTCCCGCAAGCAAGCGTAGGACCCGCCCCCCGCTCCCAGACACGCATATCCGTGAACGCGCGATTCTTCACCGTAGCGAATTCCACATTGATTTTACGCGGGAACATGGGGTGTACTTCAAGCTTCGGACCCCATACGGCAAGATCGAAATTAACCGCATCATCCACATAAATGACACAGTGCGGGTTCCCCATCGATACAGCTGTAAATCGAAACTCTCTTCCGTCTACTTCAATAGGATGATTGATGACTTTGGCCTCATCTACCGTCGTAGGAACTTCGAGTCCTTGCAAAATCGGCTGCCCCATATCCACTCGGACCGTCGCGACTTTCCCCTCTTGCACGTTCAGTTGGACCTTCTGAACGCCTGCTCCCAAAGTTTCAACAGTAATCTCTGTTGCTTCAGTGAGCTTGTGATCGTAAACATATTTAGACACGCAACGAATCGCATTGCCGCATTGCTCAGCTTCAGATCCGTCGGAGTTAATAATGCGCATTTTGAAATCTGCCTTCTCGGAAGGAAGAATATATACTAAGCCGTCAGCGCCAATCCCAAAGAAGCGATTGCACAACCGGATCGCAAGCTGATCCACATCGGCAGGAAGTTCTTTTTCACCAGCTATGACAATAAAATCATTGCCTAAACCATGCAATTTCGTGAATTTCATTGTAATCAGCACTCCAAATGTGTGTTTTAGCCAATATCATAGCGCAAAAATGATTGAATGCATAGCCCTTTCTCCTGTTTTTAGTTCCGTTAAATAGGAAAAGGCCATCCCAGAGGTCTTAAAGACCTTAGAGACAGCCTCACGTCTAAACTTATCTGAAACTTGCCTTGGATGACGTATAAGCAGCAGGACGAGAACCTTTGGTACGCTTCGGTGAGAGCACGCTGCCCAGCCCCATAAGAAAGGTCGGGATGCCTGCGGCGATCAGAACAAGAATCCAATCCTTCCAGCCAAGAGGAACGGTTTTGAAAATCGGTTGAAGCGTATCCACATACATAACGGCTAACATTAATATGAGAGAGGATAATACCGCAAGAACAAGGTAACGATTTTGCAACGGATTGCGGTGGAAAATTGAACGAGAACTGCGGCAATCGAACACATGAATCAGCTGAGCCATTACCAGCGTAGCGAATGCGACGCTTTGTGCTTTCAATAAGGTTGCGGCATCCGAAGGATCAGCTCGCAGCACGAGCCAGAAGGCCGCCAAGGTACATATACCGATAAGAATTCCGCGCGAGATGATTTTCCAGCCAAGCCGTCTTGCGAAGATATTTTCCTTTGCTGAGCGTGGCTTATGCTGCATCAAATCCTTCTCAGCTTGGTCAACGCCAAGCGCCATCGCCGGAAGCCCGTCCGTCACCAGATTCACCCAGAGAATCTGGATCGGTACCAGCGGCAAAGGCAGACCTGCCATCATCGCGATAAACATCGTCATGATCTCCCCGACATTGGATGCCAGCAAATACCGGATGAATTTGCGGATGTTTTCGTAAATCCCTCGTCCTTCTTCAATCGCTGCGACAATCGTGGAGAAATTATCATCGCTGAGAATCAAAGAAGAAGCTTCCTTCGAAACGTCCGTCCCCGTGATCCCCATCGCAATGCCAATATCCGCTGCTTTAATCGCCGGAGCATCATTCACTCCGTCACCTGTCATAGCGACAACATGTCCTTTACGCTGCAAGGCTTTGACAATACGCAGCTTGTGCTCAGGGGATACCCTTGCATACACGTAAGTATCGTTAACCTTGGCTTCCAGATCCTCGTCCGACATGGAAGCGAGTTGTTGCCCGCTCAAGCTAACTCCACTGCCTTGAATCATGCCGAGCTGTTTGGCAATTGCCTCTGCCGTCGTCTGATGGTCGCCGGTAATCATAACCGTTTTAATGCCTGCTTTGCGGCATTTGGAGATGGCTTCGCGCACTTCTTTACGAGGCGGGTCAATCATGCCGGTTAGCCCGATGAAGATCAAGCCAGTTTCCACCGTTTCATAGTCGTCGTAGCGATCAGTGCTTTTTAGCTCCTTATAGGCGATGCCAAGCACCCGTAAGGCGGATCTTGCCATACCTTCATTAGCCGCCATAACTTTTTGCTTAAGCGTAGACGTGAATGGAATGACTTTGCCATCCCATAGAATGTAGCTGCAGTGCTGGAGCAGAACGTCAGGTGCTCCCTTGGTGCATGCCATGCGGCCATTCTCCGAAGTCACGAGAACAGACATCCGTTTGCGCTCAGAGTCAAAAGGGAATTCAGCGATCCGTTTATATTTATCACTAAGCGATTCTTGTGTAATACCGCTTTTCGCGCTGAGAACAACTAACGCTCCTTCGGTCGGATCCCCTTTGATATTCCAGACAGAGACGACATTCTCTTTGGCATCCTTGCCTTTCTTGCGTTTCAACTCCTGCTTTTCCTCATATAACGTTGCGTTATTACAAAGCACGGACACATGGAGCAACCTGCTTAATGAAGGGTTTTTGAGCAAATCCGCGCTTTGTCCGCCAATTTGAATGTCCCCTACAGGCGTATAGCCGTCGCCTGTGACTTCCAGCACATCGCCGCCAACCCATAAGTGTGTAACGGTCATTTTGTTCTGTGTGAGTGTTCCTGTTTTATCGGAGCAGATCACCGATGCGCATCCTAATGTTTCAACAGAAGGCAGCTTTCTTACAATCGCTTTGCGTTTAATCATTCGCTGCACGCCAAGTGCCAGAGCAATAGTCACAATAGCAGGCAAGCCTTCTGGGATTGCGGCAACGGCCAAACTCACTCCTGCCAAGAACATGGCATAAGGCTGTTGTCCATGCATAATACCGGCAACGACGACGAGAACAGTTAACGCGATTGCTACGATAATCAATATCTTCCCGAGCTGTTCTAAACGGTGCTGAAGCGGCGTTTCCATGGATTCCGTATTTTGAATCAAATCTGCGATTTTACCCATTTCCGTATTCATTCCGATTCGAACGACAATGGCTTTGGCTGTGCCTCTTGAAACCATCGTCCCCATAAACCCTAGATTTCGCTGATCCCCAAGCGGTACTTCGTCCTGCGCAATAGCTCCTGTTTGCTTGCTGACGGCCACAGACTCACCTGTTAGCGCTGACTCCTCGATATACACGCCATTCGTCTCCAGGAAACGAACATCTGCTGGAACGCGGTCCCCGCTTTCAAGTAAAATGATATCGCCAGGCACCAAATCACGAGCTGGTATTTGATGAACGGCGCCTTCTCTCCACACGTTCGCATTCGGTGCTGATAGTTCTTTAAGTGCGCGTAGCGAACGTTCGGCGCGGAATTCTTGGGTAAAGCCAAGGATGCCGTTCATGACAATGATAACAACGATCGTGATAGCATCTAAATATTCGCCCAGCAAGCCGGAGATCAGAGTCGCCCCTAATAACACCAGCACCATGAAATCTTTGAATTGATTCAATAGCAGCGTAATCGGAGAGACGCGATGCCCTTCAGTCAGCTCATTGCGACCTGCTTCTCCCTGCCGCTTCCAGGCTTCTTCCCAGGGCAATCCTTGCTGCGTGTCCACCTGCTGTAACTGCAGGACTTCTTCCGATGTCAACTGGTACCACTTATTCTGACTCATTCGCCCTTCTCCCTCCCACTTCCCACTTGATCTTGCCTCCCACTCATACGTAAATGTATTCAGACAAGCCGGAAAATATCCCTGAAATCATCTTTCCCGGTGGCTAAGACTTAAGTTTTTGTGAAAAGTATGGCATCATAGAGATTAGCAAAGTTTTCACCTAGAATGGAGTTGTATGTATCATGGCTTTAGACGGACTAGTCCTGCACGCGATTGTTCATGAATTACAAACGTGTGTTGGTGGCCGCATTAATAAAATTCACCAGCCCAGCGAGAATGACGTTATCCTGCAAATCCGGGCGCAAGGGCAAAATCTCAAGCTTCTTCTTTCAGCGAATCCCACCTTCCCACGGGTCCAGCTCACCGAGCAAACATCTTTAAATCCGATGGATGCTCCTATGTTCTGCATGCTCCTTCGCAAGCACTGTGAGAACGGGGTTATTGAGGCCGTGGAACAAATTGGTATGGAACGCGTCATCCGGTTTCAAATCCGCCACCGAGATGAACTAGGTGATATGAGCACCAAGCAAATTCTCGTGGAGATTATGGGACGGCATAGTAATATCATTCTATTAGATCCGGCGACTGACACCATTCTGGACGGTATTCATCACGTAACCCCTGCCATCTCCTCCTATCGTGTCGTCATGCCAGGAAGCAAGTATGTCACACCGCCTGCGCAGGATAAGCAAAATCCACTTAACGTGGATAAGGCAACCTTCTTTGATACGATGGCTCAAATATCTGGGGAAGAGTCCTCGAATTCGGATAAACCTGAACAAAGGCTAGTCGCTGCATTCAGCGGGTTGAGCCCATTAATTGCCAAAGAAATCGTATATCGCAGCCGCAAAGGCGACAAAACCAAACAAACGTTCGATATCGACGCTTTATGGCACTCTTTTGACGGTATCATGACAGCAGTGCGCGAGCACCACTACGAACCTGTCATTACCGAGCAGACAAGTACCGGCAAATTGTTTTTCGCCATGACACCGCTAACGCATGTTGATGGCACGTCCAAGACGTACCCAACGCCTAGTGCATGCTTAGAGATGTTCTATGGAGACAAAGCCGAAAGAGATACGGTCAAACAGCGTGTATCGGATTTGCTCCGCTTTTTACAGAATGAATCAAATAAAAATGTTAAAAAACTAGAAAAACTGCAAGAGACCGTCGATGATTCTAAAGATGCCGACAAATTTCGAATACTTGGCGAGCTGCTGACAGCTTCCCTGCATACCGTTAACAAAGGCGATCGCGAGCTCGAAACGACCAACTACTATGATGAAGATCAGGCTCTGATCAAAATTCCTTTGGACCCTTTGTTGAACCCGTCTGAAAATGCGCAGCGCTATTTTAAAAAATACACAAAAATGAAAAACAGTACCGCTATTGTCGAGGAACAAATCGAACAAACACATCAGGAAATTACGTATTTGAACTCCTTACTGCAGCAGCTAGGTGTAGCTTCTTTGACTGATATCGAAGAAATCCGCGATGAACTCATGGAACAAGGCTATATCCGCGACCGTAACAAAAAGCAGCGCAAAAAGAAGAAAAAAGATAAGCCTGCTTTGGCGTGCTATATGTCTAGTGAGCAAATTCCGATATATGTCGGCAAAAACAATACGCAAAACGAGTTTTTAACAAACCGGCTCGCTTCTTCATCCGATACTTGGCTGCATACGAAGGATATTCCTGGCTCTCATGTCGTCATCCGGAGCGACAACTATTCCGAGGCAACACTGCGAGAGGCTGCGCAGTTAGCCGCTTATTTCAGCCAAGCCAAGCATTCCAGTCAAGTTCCTGTTGACTACACAACGATCAAACATGTCCATAAACCGAATGGTTCCAAACCTGGATTCGTTATCTATGTGAATCAGAAAACGCTGTTCGTGACACCAGATGAACAGGACATCAAGCAAATGAAAGTAACTATAAAATAAAGAAAGAACCTAGCGCAGCCTTCCTGCACTAGGTTCTTTTTGTTTTTACTCCGCTTCTAACTTTCTAGCCAAATTGAGGAGATACGCTTTCACCTGATTCTGCAAATCTGGCCGTTGGAGGGCAAGCTCGATGGTCGCTTCAATATATCCAAATTTGTCGCCCACGTCGTAGCGATTCGCTTGCATCAAATAGGCGGCCATTTGCTGCACGCGATTAAGGACACGGAGGGCATCCGTTAGTTGAATTTCTCCTCCACGGCCTGGCTCTTGGCGTTCCAAGATGCCGAAGATTTCAGGCATGATGAGATAACGGCCAATCACCGCTAAATTCGAAGGCGCTTGGTCACGATCAGGCTTTTCAACCAAATCCTCAATCAAACGATAGCTGCCGTAGTTCGTCGCGGGGGATACGATCCCATATTTACTCACATCTTCCCATGGCACTTCTTGTACAGCGATAACGGACGTTTCCGTCTGTTCATATATGTCTAACATCTGCTTGAGTCCAGGTGTAGAAGATTGCAGGATGTCATCGCCTAAAAGCACGGCAAACGGCTCATCGCCAATAAATTTACGTGCGCAAAGGATGGCATGACCGAGACCTAAGGGCTGCTTTTGCCTAATATAATGAACATCTGCCAGGTTAGAGACAGACTGGACAATGTTCAACAATTGTGTGCTGCCCTTTTCTTCGAGCATCATTTCGAGTTCAACAGATTTATCAAAATGATCTTCAATCGCACGTTTGTTGCGGCCGGTTACAATGATGATATCCTCAATCCCAGACTCAATTGCTTCTTCTACGATGTATTGGATGGCAGGCTTGTCCACAATCGGCAGCATTTCTTTCGGCTGCGCTTTCGTGGCTGGCAGGAATCGCGTCCCTAAACCAGCCGCAGGAATGATGGCTTTGCGAATCTTTTTCATTAACGCTGCTCCTTCTCGATTTGTAGGCTTTGCAAGACTTCGATCCCAATTCGCTTGGAGCCGATAGGCGCATGAAATACTACGCCGCCCCGTTCGCCGTGGAAATCTGAGCCTGCAGTGATGAGAAGTCCTGTGCGCTGAGCAAGTTCAAGATACCTCGCTTCATCTTCCGGTGTGTGGTCGGAATGATAAACCTCAATGCCGTCTAATCCTTGCTGCGTAATAGCCTCAACGAGTGCATCGTCATGGTATATGCCTGGATGAGCAAGAACGGCCTTGCCACCTGCTTCGTGAATCCACTCGATAGCCGTTTCCGGTTTGATCCGCGGCGGGTTGGCATAAGCGGCAGCTCCTGTAGCCAAATACTTATCAAAAGCTTCACTTATCGAGGAAACATAACCTTTGTTCAGAAGCACAGCAGCAATATGAGGTCTTCCGACGGTATCCCCTTTGCGCTTAATATTCGCTACTTCTTTGAGCACATCATCCATCGTGATGTCCAAGCCGAGCTGCTGCAAGCGCTCAATAATCATGTCATTGCGCGTATTTCGGGTGTCGCGCAATGAGGCCAATCTTTGCAGAAACTGAGCATCATCAATCTGAATATAGTACCCCAGCACATGGATGTCTTGACCACCTTCGACAGTTGAAATCTCGACCCCTGGCACGACTTCAATGCCGAGTTTCGCCCCCTCTGCAAGCGCTTCAGCCACCCCAGAAACCGTATCATGATCCGTAATGGCAATTGCCGCCAGTCCGGCATCGTGGGCCATTTGCACATTAGCAGCAGGGCGCTGCGTCCCATCCGAAGCCGTTGTATGTGTATGCAAGTCCGCTTCCTTTTTCGCTGTCATTCTGTTCCCCCTTTTTCCCTTTATCCCTTTTTCCTTCACCGGATATCGCACATGTTATAGAAAACGGCTCAATTCTTCCTGCCGTAAAAAGGTCATAAAACTTACTGCGGATATAGGAAGCAGCGTGGAATTTAGATAGATCGCATAGAAGCTGCGTTCAAAACGGATATTTGCAATCGTCTTCACTTTAAACAGCCCTAAGGTCACTTCATGCTTAACCGAAGACTGCGAGAGGATGGATATACCAAGCCCAGCTTCAACGGCTGATTTGATTGCGCCAGTACTGCCTAGCTCCATGACAATCTTCATCGTGGAACAATCCATGTTGCAGCGGGCGAATTCCTCTTCCATTACTCTTCTAGTCCCGGAGCCCTGTTCACGAAGCACGAATGGATATTTCAACACTTCCTCGAGTGTAACGACCTCCATGTCAGCTAAGGGATGGTCTGCTGGCACAATAAGCTTAAGCTCATCGCTTAGAATCGCTTCCGTATGAACATCCGGATGATGAATCGGCGCCTCGACAAGCCCGAAATTAAGCTGATGCCCAAGAACCTCATCCAGAATCTGAGTCGTATTCATAACCTTCATGGAAACGGAGATGTTCGGATAATCTTTGCTGAATGGACCAAGGAGACGAGGTAAAATGTATTCACCCATCGTCAAACTCGCGCCAAGCTGCAGACGTCCTTCAATCATTTTGGTGAACTTGGACATCGCAACATCCGTTTCACGGATCAACTCAATGCTATTCTTGGCAAAAGGCATCAGTGCTCTTCCCGCTTCAGAAAGTTCAATCTTCTTGGTGCTGCGGTGAAATAACTTCACGCCGAAATAATCCTCAAGGGATTGAACCTGCATCGTAACGGCAGGTTGGGTCATATGAAGCGCTCCGGCGGCGTGTGAGAAACTTCCTTTTTCCGCAACAGTATAAAAAATGTGGAGTTGATGAAAATTAAGTGCCATGAAAACCCGCCTCTCTTTGCTACCATTATATGAAATTGCGCGCGCGCAGTCCATTAAGACATAAAAAAGAGCATGCCACGATGGACACGCTCTTGATCCAGTTATTATCGAGTTATCGGCGCTTGCGGCTATTCTTGATTAACGTCATGCGCCGTGAATGCCTAAGCCAAGAATAATATGATTTCAAATCGCGGAGCTCCATGGTTTCGGACATTCTCCCGAGGAAGGTGACGATGATCATCTTATGCAGCGGATTGCCCACCAGATCCGTCTCATTCTCCAGGTGAGAAAACTCTGCAACGACGACAAGGTCATCATCAATCAAATAAACGTCTTCTTCATTTCGATAATAAGGGACGATGTTATCATTTTTAAGCTTTTCCCATAGAAAAGCACAGATTTCCTCCAATGAGTTGTTTTCGCTAGAAACACGATCGCTCCATCTCAGCTTCGCATGATTCGTGATCACGACATCCGCCACTTTCTTGTCACCCAGCTGCACGAAGAATGGTTCATAAGTACTCCATCTGCCCATTACTTTGTCTTTCATGATCACACCCCCTTTCCTAGAAAAATGAGTCCGCGTACCTATTCCATGACTGTATGTAAGTTATAGTTTACTTGATTATAACTTTTTTTCCCATGTAAGAATATATAAAATTATTAATAAATATTTGTGAATTCCTGAAAAAATGCTTATTATCTAAAAATTCAAAAAATAAAAAAAGCTTCTTCCGAAGCTTTCGTTTTGCACTACAGCCTCAAAGGGTGTAAAATCTAGTTTTGTCCGGTACATCACTACTGTATTCGGTTTTGATTTCGTTGCGATAAGATTTTTCTACTTTTTTGACGTATGGCAGCTTAAGTAAGCTGCGAGTCGTCTCTTCAACTTTACTTGCATGTATATAAAGAACTGCATAATTCATTTTCTTGGATATGTAATGAAGTGAACCGAATCTTTCCAAGTTTCTGGCGGCCTTGATATCGTTAACCCAAATGATTAACCCGCTACGCTCAATCATCATGATTGCAACCTCTTTTCAATAATCCTAGTATGGAGTGATACCCTTACATGAAGCCTTCTAACACCATTGTCCGCGTGTACCGCGGGAACATAACGGAAAGTATTCACCGCGTTCATCTCGCGGTTGTTAACAACCAGGGCTCGCTGCTGCACGGGGCAGGCGACCCGCAGCTTCTAACCTTCGCCCGTTCAACGGCGAAGCTCATACAAGCGCTGCCGGTCATCGAATCCGGCGCGGCAGATCATTTCGGCCTCGGAGATGCCGAAATTGCTTTGTGCTGCGCTTCCCATAATGGGGAAGCTGAGCACGTGAGCGCTGCCCAAGGTATCTTGGGCAAGCTCGGGTTCCATCACGAGCACCTGCAGTGCGGTGCTCATGAGCCCTACCACGCGCCGACCGCACAGGCCATGCGCGAACGGGGAGAAGCGCCGACCACGCTGCATAACAACTGCTCGGGCAAGCATTCAGGCATGCTGGCGCTTTGTGCGCATCTCGGCGCATCGCCGGATACATACATGAGCCTGCAGCATCCAGTGCAGCAGCTCATGCTGGAGGCGGTCTGCGCCATGTCCGACATCCCGAAATCGCAGATGGAGCTCGGAATCGACGGCTGCGGAGTGCCGGTATTCGGCATGCCCATCAACCATCTCGCACTTGCTTTCGCTAGGCTTGGAAGCCCGGAAGCGCTGCCCGAGGTCCGTGCAAACGCTTGCCAGAGAATCGTCGCCGCGGTGCGAAAATATCCTCAATACCTAGCAGGCAGCGATCGCTTCGATACGCAATTAATCGAAGTCACGCAGGGCCGAATCATCGGCAAAATGGGTGCTGAGGGCATTTTCGCACTAACGGTTCCCGAAAAGGGGTTGGGTCTGGTGCTGAAGATTGAAGACGGTAACCAACGAGCGCTATATCCAGCTGTCGTTGAAGCTCTGAAGCAGTTAGATCTGCTTTCGGCGACCGAAAGCAGTCAGCTTGCTGCTTTTCATACGCCTACCGTTCATAACTGGCAAGGAACCGAGGTCGGAATCATCCGCCCCGATTTCCAGTTGTAGCATAGATTAACCGCAATTGCCGCTGCAGCTTCCACCCGAGGAACATCCTTTGCCGGTTGGGAGCGGGTTATTGCTGGGAACTTTGATAGAATCAGATACAGCGTGAGCGATCGTCGTGGATACGGTAAACAGTAAATCGTCCAAGCGATCCTCCGCTTCTTTGAATCTGCGAACAGCCTCGACTTGATGCAACTTGTCCTGAACCTCGTTCACAGCAGCCAAAGCTTCATGATAGCTCGGGTGATAATGCCCGAAACGCTCACATTCTTCGAAAGCATCTTTCTTTCTTGCAAAGACGGCTTTAAGCTGTTTCACTTCCGCACTGTTCTCAACAGCGTTCTTCCAATATAAATAATCTGCCACTTCAGCAGAGGAATTAATCATGTCACCCATGTCATAGGCCTGCATAAGAACGGCCGACATATCGATCGTTTCTGCTTCCATTGTCTGTAACATACCTATGTTCAACTTCCTTCCTCTTAAAGAGTATCTGACATCTCTACTATACCACAGTTCCTCAAGAGTTTCTTCCTTTTCTCTATACACCCTCGTCATTAATGCCCGGCAAAATCAATTTCATTTCCTCCCAGTCCTCACCAGCCAATGCAATCTCTTGTAGTTCTTCTAGTCCCTCCAAGATCCAGCCTGATCGTTCTTCCCGCAGATTTCGAGGGATTATGAAGCGGCTCTGCCCCTCTTTGCGCAGCTGCAAGCAGCTCTTCCATTCAATGGCCTTGCGAATCATTTCTTTACGCGTTGAACCATGGTATGAACGGAAATCCTGCAGCCAACTTAACGGAATATCCCCCATATCCGGGTACAAGCCATCTCTTTCGGGCAGCTCGGCATCCATTTCATAAAGCTGAATCGAATCTCTGGAATAACATAAACCGGGCGTCTGATTTCCGGGGGCATTTTCAGCGTTGATTCCAAAATTATTTGCCTCTTTACGGCTGCTTTTAGGGTTATATCCCATATGGTCTAAACATTTAGTAAGCTGAGCCAATTGTGCTTTGGGCACGATGAAGTCAGCATCGCTGATACGATCCCTAAGAAACGGCTGGCATTTCTCGTTTCTTAGCAGGGCATCTGCAATTTCGCTCGAACGGCAGCGAAGCAGCGTTACCTCTTCAAAATGCACCTTGCCGATCTGCTCCCCCCATTGTCGCAGGGTCATAGTTACTGGTTCAGGAATTTCATAATAAGCATTCTCTTGCAGCATGGAGATGATCTCTTCACTACTTTGCCCTATTTCCCAGGCGCGATGAAAGCCTTCTTTTGTCATACGGTAAGTACGAACATGATCTGTTTGCTTAAGATCGGAGAAAGCCGCGATCTCCCATTCTGTTCGAAGCGATGCATCTGGAAGCAGCAGAATTTCAAAGTCAGGCTGCACATAAAACGAAGGAGTCTTCGATTGTTTTTCCAAAATATTTGTCTGATCACCGCTGAATTCAGCCTCATCTTCCCATTCGCTCTTAGGTGAAATCAGCCATCGAAACCAAATGCCGCCTTCTTTATCAGCAGCAAGCTCTACAAAACGGAAGCTCGACAACGGCGCAATCCAGCTAGAGAGTAGCGCACGAGTAAGAGAATCAACTTCTTTCATCTGACCACTCTCAGCGCAGCAGGCCATAATCGCTCTCACTACGGCGCCAACTTCAACCCATCGCCCTCTCTCTGCCCTCTCCATCAACGCTAAGCCATGCTGTAGCCAGACAGGAGCAGGAAGCAGCAATTGACTCCAAACGCCGTAAAGCGCCCTCTGCTGCCTCTCATAGGGACCATCTAGCCATGCTAGAAAGGCGTTCTTGCATACGACTAGCTGATTGCCATTCCCCGCAATGAAACCCATCCGAATAGCCATTTCTAGCATTAATACTGCACCATCATCGTAAATATCTCTGAATGCATAAGTAATACCCGCTGCACGCAGCAGATCGTTCGGAAGAGCAAGTTGCTCGGTGAGCTTCAATATCTGTTTTTTATGTAAGGTCCCTTTATTGGTTAGAGGAAGTGAAGGCTGCTGCGAGCAGCCCACAATAAAATGAAAGAGCTGTTGAGCAAGACCTCTCGGGTGCACGGTTGCTTCTTCCTGCTGTGAACCATTCGCTTGGATAGCCCCCGCTGGCATCGACTCTAGCGTGCTTTCATCCGCAACAGTTTTAAGCACTGCGGAAGGAAAAAGCAATCCCTGCCAGGCGTCAAAAGCATCTTCAGGCAGCACAAAAAGCTGCTCCCCCCAGGTTTTGCTGAAAGCGGCAATAACGCCTGCCCGTCTAAGACCTACCAGGCCAATAGCGACTTGTGCGCCTGCCATTCGGAGGCCAGCTTGCTTTTCAAGCGCAGCGCTCGTGAACGATTCACAGCCAAATGCGGAAAGAACAAGGCGGAGTGTGTTTTTCTCATCCACGGACAGATGGGACAGCAGTTTTAGGAGATATTTCCGATCAGTCAGCAGATCAGGCAATCCGACTCCTTCTTTGATGTAAGAAGAACACCAAGTTTGGCTAGAAATAAGCTGCTTCAGTGCCTCCGGCATTCGACTTACTACATGCTCATATCTCATGCTGCTCTCCTTTTCGATCTTTCGTCTCAGGACTCCAACGTGTAATGCGGTATTCATACCCTTGCTCGACCAGAAACAGTTGACGTTTCATGGCAAAGTCCTGCTCTTTCGTATCTTCGCTGATAATTGAATAAAATACGGCTGCATTCGCACCACTGCTCTTCGGGCGAAGAATGCGCCCCAGCCGCTGAGCCTCCTCTTGCCGCGAACCATAGCTTCCCGATACCTGGATTGCCACCGCGGCATCCGGCAAATCTACTGCAAAATTAGCCACCTTGGAGACAATTAAGAGCGGCAGCTGCCCCTTTTTAAATTGATCATAGAGTTCCTCTCTGTGTTCATACGCCATAGAACCACTGATCATAGGCGCACCAGTATGAGCTGAAATCTGTTCTAACTGATCAATATATTGGCCAATAATTAACGTTGGTTCATCGACATGGAGTCTTAGCAAGTGGTCTATCACCTGTTGTTTGGCCCTATTTTCGCCTGCAATCCGGAATTGCTGTCTAGCACCAGAGGCTCCGTACAGGTCACGATCGCTCTCGGATAGACGAACACGCACTTCTTGGCAGGTAACTTTAGCAATCCAGCCTTGCGACTCGAGCTCTTTCCAAGCCATATCAAACTTCTTGGGCCCTACTAGGGAGAAAACATCTTCCTCTCGGCCATCTTCCCTGATTAGGGTAGCGGTCAAACCGAGTCTGCGTGTCGCCTGAATATCTGCTGTAGCCCGAAAAACAGGAGCTGGCAGAAGATGTACCTCATCATAAATGATAAGCCCCCATTCTCTTTCGCTGAACAAACGCATATGAGCAAAGTCATCTTCCTTTTTCCCACGATGTGTTAGGATTTGATACGTTGCAATAGTGACCGGCCGTACATCCTTCGTCGTTCCGTTATATTCGCCGACCTGGTCTTCCGCAAGCCCTGTTTTGCTCAAAATCTCCCGCTTCCACTGCTTGACAGATGTGACATTCGATGTGAGAATCAACGTCGCGCAGTTGCATCTTGCCATTGCGGCGATACCAATCACGGTTTTGCCTGCCCCGCAAGGCAGCACAAGAACGCCGCTTCCCCCTTCTCCGATGCGATGAAAGGCATCAACGGCACTCTTTTGATAGTCGCGCAGCTGGAAAGGCTCTTCAATTGTTTCTTCATCGCGCAGCTGAATAGGAAGAAATTCACCGCTCCGGTATGCCGCCAAATCTTCAACTGGATAACCGAGCTTAATCAATTCCTGCTTCAAGACGCCGCGATAAGCCGGAGAGATGGCAATAGCCCGCTCACCGCGGGTATCTTCTAAATATTTTTTCAGCGAATCATACGCACGAATTTCTCTCAGAATGACCGTATCGTCACTCACGAGATAGAGTTCGTTGCCGACGTTTTCCATGCGCAGAATGCCATATCGGTTTGCATATTTACGAATTCCGCTAAGTACGGAGGAAGGAACACCGAATTTCGCATTTTGCTGAAGGCAAGCCGACATTTGTTCAATTGGCATACCTGCAGCCGTTGCATTCCACAGCGATAACGGTGTAATCCGATACATGTGCAGATGCTCCGGGCTTTTGATGAGATCCGCGAAACGGGAGAGAACTCCCCGAACCGACTCAAATTCAGGATGATGCGTCTCCAATAAGACAGACAAGTCGCTTTGTACGATCAGAGGACGGGTAGAATCTACTTTCATTGGTTGCCATCTCCTTTCTCACTAGTATGAAAAGAAAGGAAGGGATTTAAACCTACTTGGCTTGTTCGTTTTATTCATGAACAAACCAAACGGGCAGCCCGGCGACGATCGCCAGACTACCCGTTTGATAACCTCTATTCAACGCGAATTGCTTTCTCCTGTGCAAGCAAGCAGAGCTCTGCTGCTTTGAACGTATGAGCCTGCGTCATCGCATTCTCTGTCCGATTGATACAATCAAGGATCAATTGGCCAAAGAAAGGAAAGCCTACTTGTCCATGAAGACTGTAGTGTTTCTCCCCTTGCTGATTGACCAGATACAACTGATCTCCTTGCGGGTCACGCGCGATGTCAATATATTTACGAAGCTCAATATATCCTTCTGTCCCCAGAATCAGCGTACGTCCGTCTCCCCATGTCCCAAGACCGCTCGGTGTCAGCCAGTCCACACGGAAATAGTTCGTTGCCCCGTTATCCCCAACGAGCGTAGCGTCACCGAAATCCTCCAGCTCCGGATAATCCTTCGCATGGTAGTTAGCTACTTTACTGCTTACAACGGTAGCATCTTTACATCCCGCGTAATGCAGAAATTGTTCGATTTGATGAGAGCCGATATCACACAGAATACCGCCATACTTATCTTTTTCGAAAAACCAACCCGGTCGGCCTGCAGCACCCAGTCGGTGTGGTCCAAGTCCGATCACTTGTACAACGCGCCCGATAGCGCCTTCTTCAATCAACTGTCCAGCAAATACAGCGCTTTCTACGTGCAGACGCTCACTGAAGTAAACCGCATATTTACGGCCAGTCTCTTCTACCTTCGCTTTGGCAGCAGCAAGCTGATCCAGCGAGGTAAATGGTGTTTTGTCCGTAAAGTAGTCTTTACCGTTCTCCATCGCCCGGATGCCTAGTGGTCCGCGCTCTGACGGAACTGCAGCCGCAGCGATCAGCTTAACTTCAGCATCATCGAAAATTTCTTGCTCTGAAGAGGCTGCTTTCGCTTGTGGGTATTTCTCAATAAAAGCTGCTACTTTCGCAGGATCTTGGTCATAGACCCACTTCAGTTCTGCTCCAGCTTCCAGCAAACCATTACACATCCCATAGATATGACCATGATCTAAGGCAATAGCTGCGAAGACGAACTCCCCTTTTTGCACGACGATGTTCGGCTTACCTTTTGGTGCATAATTCATTCCATCGCTTTTTTGCATATCCGAATTCCTCCACGATCTTACCCATGTTTCGACAGGGTCAATGGTTTGTATGATTTATCTTGAAGCGGAAACGTCGAACGTCTTATATCCGGCTTCTTTGTTAACTGTGGAATTCTTGATTTTGTCCTGCAAATGTTGTTCGAAAAGCTCTTCGTCAATCGGCAGATCAACCCAGTTGTCTGTCCAAGTAGATAACAGCATCGCATTGGAAAGCATTAAGCCTTTGATGCCTTCTTCGCCTGGAGCAACAAGTGGCGTACCGTGTAGGATTGCATCCACGAAGTTTTGTGTAATCCCCATGTGACTTGTTTCTTTGCCTTCGATTGGGATGTCGATTTTCCAGCATTCTGGTTGACCGAATCCGCCTTTGAACGTTTCGTTAAATTCTCTTTCGGAAACGCGCAAACGCCAGAATGTCAGCTTGCCATCTTCAATAACAATTTTGCCGCGATCACCGGAAATCTCAAAACGATTTGTTCCAGGAGCTTCCCCTGTCGTTGTAACGAACAACCCTGTTGCGCCGTTCTCGTACTCAACGAATGCTGTTACATCGTCTTCAACCTCGATATTGCGGTGCTTCCCGAAGTAACAAAATGCGCGAACACGCTTCGGCATCATGTCAATCGTCCACTGCCACAAATCAAGCTGATGCGGGTCCTGGTTAATAAGAACGCCACCACCTTCACCAGCCCATGTTGCGCGCCAGCCGCCTGAATCGTAGTAGCTTTGGGATCTATACCAGTTGGTAATGATCCAGTTTGTTCTGCGGATTTCGCCGAGTTCACCAGATTCCACCAAATCTTTTAGCTTTTTATATAAAGGATTAGTACGTTGGTTATACATCATGCTGAATACTTTGCCTGACTCTTTAGCTGCCTCATTCATTTGACGAACTTGTTTCGTATAAACGCCAGCTGGTTTCTCACACAAAACATGAAGTCCAGCTTTAAAAGCTTTTATCGCTACTTCGGGATGGTCATAGTGTGGAGTCGCAATCAGTACGCTATCAATGACGCCTGAGTTCAGGAATGCATCAAGATTGTCGAATAATTGGATGTCCTGACTTAGGTTTTCTTTCGCCCACTCCAAACGATCCGCTCTGAATTCACATATAGCTGTTAACTCAGCGCCTTTTACTTCGTTCTTCACCAAATATTTGGCATGTCCAGTTCCCATATTGCCCAGACCGATAATACCAATCCTAACCTTCTCCATATGTAATCACCTTTTTCTTGTCAGATTCAAAATTGAACACGTTACCAATGTAGCATATTTATGCGTTCGCATCTTGTCGCAGATTGACTACCTTATTGCGAACTTTGACAGAAACGCTATTTTAGCCAAGCAAAAAGGACCGGGTTCCCGGTCCAAATTACTCAGAATATGCCTTTTATCTAGCTCCGACCGGCGTTTTATCGGAAGAGATTTTGCCAAGTGCTTGACCAGCTTCATCTTCGAAACTGCCGCGCACAGCCAAATCCCCGATGGCTACGATGCCCACGAGCTCACCGTTCTCAACAACCGGCAGTCGGCGGATTTGATTTTTCGCCATTATTTTAGCTGCTTCTTCAATTGAAGTATTCGGATCTATAGTTGCGACATCCTTCGTTATCACCTGCTCAACGGCCGTAGAACCTGAATGCTTTTCCGCATATCCGCGAACGACCAAATCTCGGTCGGTAACAACACCAATTAGCTTTTTACCGTCTACAACGGCAACGAATCCGATATCGTGCTGTTTCATTTTCAAAGCAATTTCGTATACATTATCCTGCAAAGTCACTGTCACGCAATCTTTACTCATAATCTCTCGAACTGTTTTACCAGCCATATCAACGATCCCTCCCCTAGAGTTGTCTTACAGACATAGCATTCTCCAAAGGGGTGACGGCATTCATGCCATATAATCCAAAGCCATTCCTAATAGCAAATTAGCTGCATGCAGCATGGACTTCTCATCGATATCAAATTTAGGATGATGATGCGGATGAATAATGCCCGCTTCTACATTACCCGCGCCTACAAACATGTAACACCCCGGTCTATGGTGCAAATAATAAGAGAAGTCTTCTCCGGCCATAATAAGTGGAGATTCATGCGTAGCTTCTGCCCCAAATAAGGCAGTACCTACCTTAAAGAATCGTTGAGCTTCGTTCACATCATTAACTACCGTTGGATAGCCCAGCTTGTAATCAATTTCGTAGGCAGCTCCGAACATCTCGCAAGTGGCATGCACCATCCGCTCGATACGCTGCTTGACATCTTGTCTAAGCTCTGCGTTAAAAGTCCTAACAGTCCCGCTTAACGCACTCGTTTCTGCAATGACATTGAAGCTCGTCCCTCCGTGAAAGGAACCGATACTTACTACGCATGGTTCGATCGGATCTACCTGACGGCTTACAATCGATTGCAGATTCACGACTAATTGCGAGGCAACGTAGATGCTGTCAATGGTTTGATGAGGCAATCCGCCGTGACCGCCTTTACCTTGAATCTGAATCATAAATTCGTCAGGAGCTGCCATTAAGGGACCTGCTTTGGAGTAAACGTTGCCTACTGGGAATGGTGTCCACAAATGCACGCCAAACACAGCATCTACACCTTCAAGCGCTCCATCTTGGATCATGGAGTCTGCCCCGCCAGGAGTGATTTCCTCGGCATGCTGGAACAGAAAAACCAGATTTCCTTTCAGCTCAGCCCGGTGCTTACTCGCTATCTTCGCGATTCCGAGCAGTGTTGATGTGTGGGCATCATGTCCGCACGCATGCATAACTCCTTTGGTGAGTGACGTATACGAGCAGTCTTTCTCATCTTGAATAGGAAGAGCATCCATATCGGCTCGCAGAGCAACGGTTGGCCCTTCTCCACTGCCGCGAAGCAGACCGACAACTCCGTTGCCGCCAACACCTTGACGAACTTCGATATCCCAACTGCGAAGGTGAGTCGCTACGAAATCAGCCGTCTGGTATTCATGGAAGGAGAGCTCAGGGTTTTGATGCAGATAGCGCCTCCAGCCAACCATTTCTTCATAAATGGCTTGTAAGTCCGCTTGAAAATCAATCATAGATAAATCCTCCGCTCGTCCTTATATCTTGGTATTTCCTATTTGCCTTAGTGATTGAACCTATTCTACCAAATTAATGCTCCAGTTTCATCTCCAAAGTGCCATCAAATATTAGAAATTAGACGAAGCTATCGACTTGCAGAACCTTTGGAAACATACTATCATGAATAAAGAATGCATACGTACAATATGGAGGCGTTATAAGTGATTATTGAAGCAACTGGCCTAAAAGGCTTAAAAAGCGATTTGGCTCACCTGGATGAAGTAACGACGAAGCTTGGTTTCGTGCGCTGGCAGTGGGAATACACTCGTGCTACTTATGATTTCAAAATGGAAGATAAAGCAAGTAATTCCGTGTACTTCTTACGTGTCAATGCACGTGTAGAATCGGGCAAACTGGAATCTCCTTACGCGATTTTGTTTCTAGAGGATGCATACATAGGTAGAGAAACATTCCCACATGGTTTGGACTACGATTCACCAGTTCCTGAATCCGTGCTCAAACTTTCCAAACAAAAATTGGATCAGCTGAAGCAAGCGTTGGCGGACTAGGCGAGGATACAGCATGAATCCACCTCGAAGAGGAACGCCGGATTTTCTGCTGCTTCTATTAACCTTTGTACTTGTATGCTTCGGTCTGGCCATGGTTTTCAGTGCAAGCTCGATGACAAGCGCCTATTATGGAGATCCCTGGGCATTCACGAAAAAGCAGCTAATTGCAGTCGGAATTGGAACTATCGGCATGCTCTTTTGCATGAATCTCCATTACACGAAGCTCAAAAAGCTTGTCATCCCTGCGTTCTTCTTTATCGTGATTGCCTTAATCTTCGTTATCTTCACAACCAAAGCTAACGGAGCCAGCAGTTGGTACACGCTTGGTAAGTTCGGCATTCAGCCAACAGAGTTCGCCAAGTTGATTGTCATCCTGTATCTGGCTTCATTAATCAGCAACAAGGACGAAAAATTCCGCAATTTCAAAAAGGGACTGCTCCCTGCCTTAATTGTTGTCGGCTTCGTCTGTTTCTTGATCATGCTCCAACCGGATTTTGGTTCATGCATGATTCTTTTTATTTGCTCGGCCATTGTGATTATGGTTGGCGGTTCAAATTTGAAGCACATCTTTTTACTGGGGACAAGCTTACTGACCCTTGGTGCAATCGGTATAGCCCTTTACATGTTAAAAGGCGGTGCCAAGGGCACTAACTATCGAATAGACCGTTTGACTTCGTTTCTAGATCCTTTTTCAGACCCCCAGGGCTCTGGTCATCAAGTTGTCCAATCCTTATACGCATTTGGACATGGCGGCTTGCGCGGGGCTGGCTTTGGACAAGGCATCCAGAAACTTCACTACTTACCTGAAGCCCATAACGATTTTATTTTTGCTATTATCGGTGAGGAATTAGGATTCATAGGAAGTGCTCTATTTATTCTTGTTTTCGTTTTCTTCATTTGGCGGGGTATCCTTATTGCTGTTCGCTGTCCGGATATGTTCGGCATGCTTGCGGGAGTCGGTATCATGGTGATGTTCGGCTTTCAAGCCTTTGTTAATATTGGAGGCGTCACAGGAACCATCCCTCTAACCGGGGTAACCCTTCCGTTTATATCAGCCGGGGGATCTTCTATGATGGTCTCACTGATCAGTATGGGTATTATACTTAGCATATCTCGGGAACAAACACGCAAAGAAGAACCTGCTACCAAAAAAAGACCCTAATCGACAGGAAACTTCGATTGGGTCTTTTTTCTATTTTACACGATTAGGATCGTCTAGTGCTTCATCTTCTTTGAAAGCAACGCCTTCTACTTTAACGTTCACTTCAACCACATTTAAGCCTGTCATATTTTCGACAGCTTCCCGAACGTTCTCTTGGAGATCCCTGCATACATCCTGAATACGGGAACCGTAATTGACGATAACGCGTAAATCGATGGCCGCTTCCACTTGGCCTACCTCTACTGATACGCCTCGTTGCACGTTTTTACCGCTCAAGCGCTTAGCTAAGCCTTCTGAAATGCCACCTGACATTCCTGCTATGCCAGCTGTTTCAAGAGCTGCAAGACCTGCTATAGTGGATACTACATCATCAGAAATACGAATTAAACCGGTTTGATTGTCTTCGGACATATGGATCAACTCCTATTATAGGGTTCTTTGAATGGAATGCCAAACTTCTCCACTCTGGTATAAATCTATTGTAATAAGTTCAATAGATGAAAGCAAGAACTGCTGCAAATGTCCAAATCGAATTTACTTTATCGGGCAAAGTGGGTATAGTAAAAAGAAGTAAAAAAGTACCAATATTTCAAGACTCGGAGGTTGTACATTGAAAGGTAAATTGTTTTATGCGGGTTTAATCATTTCTTTTGTATTGACAGGGATTGCGCACTACGCCCATATGGATACAACCCTGCAATTCGTCATTGCCTGTATCGCGATTATTTTTGTCGCCGGGTTCCTAGGCAAAGCGACTGAAAGTGTGGCCCATTATGCTGGCGAACGGGTTGGTGGATTCCTTAACGCCACGTTTGGCAATGCAGCCGAGCTTATCATTGCCATCTTCCTTGTGAAGGACGGCTTGTACGATATCGTTAAGGCCAGCCTTACAGGGGCTATCATCGGGAATCTCCTGCTAGTACTCGGGCTTAGTATTTTTGCAGGTGGACTCAAATTCAAAGAGCAAACGTTTAACGTAAAGCTGGCTTCTCACAATTCGTCCTTGATGATTCTAGGCGTCGTCGCGCTTTTCATTCCTGCGATTTTCTCAGGAGGCTTAACGACTAGTGAGACAACCAATATGAGCATGATTGTATCGATTATACTTATAGCCGCCTACCTGCTCTGGCTTCTATTCTCCATGGTTACTCACAAAAGCGTGCTTTCTGATGAAGCCATTGAACACGGAGAGGCCGCTTGGTCCAAATCAACTTCTATTCTCTTCCTAGTTCTATCCACCGTGATGGTTGCTTTCACGAGTGAGTGGCTGGTCGGCACCTTAGATGAAGTTACTCACAAATTCGGATTCTCAGAGCTCTTCGTCGGGGCCTTCCTTGTAGCGATTATCGGAAATGCTGCCGAACACAGCGCAGCCGTCATGATGGCGATGAAAAATAAAATGGGTGCAGCCGTCGAAATTGCCATCGGCAGCTCTTTGCAAATTGCGCTATTCGTAGCTCCAGTGCTAGTATTGATCAGCTTCTTCATGAGCGGCACGCCAATGAATATCGTATTCACGACCTATGAGATTGCCGCCATCGGGGTAGCCGTCTTCATAACCAAATCGATTACGCAGGATGGTTCAACCAATTGGTATGAAGGTCTCCTGCTGCTCTTTGTCTACATCATCCTAGGCGTCGTATTCTTCCTCGTCTAACGTTCACTTAATGCCCACTACATAGCCTAACAAAAAAAGTAACCCGCATGATGGGTTACTTTTTGTTATTCAGCGCTTCATATAGCTGAGCAAGGTTACGTTCAAGCTTATTGAGAATTTGCTTGCCTGGCATTTCGGAAATAAGTCCCGCCCGAATGGCAAAATCAATTTCTCTAGACAGACCGTACATTTGCGTATCTAGAACCTCTTCATACAACGGGCATTGACGTGTTGTCAAATTTTCCATTTGTACTTCGATCAGCTTTTCGATTTTATCTGCATCTTCTTGAAGAAGATTAAGCGCTTTTTGATTCATGTCCAACAACAGATCAGATGAAGACATTCCACTTCCCCCTATACGCATAGTCATCCGTCCTTATATGTATCTATATTAAGCGAAATTGCTCCAATATACAAGAGAAGGTACCCTCAGAGATTCTGAGAGTACCTTCTAAAGCCATTAAACTAGTCTTCTACAACGTTAACTCCTAGGTCATGTTTAGCGAAAACTTCCGCCATAGCGACTTTCGCTTCTTGCTCGTCTGGACCATGAACATGCAAATCATATTTGCTGGAGCTAAGCAGCGTTGTGAACAACCCCAAAATACTTTTCACATCGATATACTTATTATCATATTGGAGAACGATGGATGATCTAAATTTATTAGCTGTTTGTGAAATTTCAACAATTGCGGCGTTATTAGCACTTGGCATATTTCATTCCTCCATTTATTAACATATGAGTTGGTCGCCTTGCTTTCTATATGATAACTTGGATAGGTGACAAAGCGCAACTAGAAAATTTCCTGCATTCTCCAACACGTTCCTATTTCGACTTGGGCGTCAGCACCCGCTTCACGCCATTACCAATCAGAATTAAAACGACTAAAATACCAAGCAGAAGGAGAAGTCTTCCTTTATATTTGTGAAAATGAAATAAATCGTGAGCAATCATGGACTCTAAAAAAACGATTGGAAGTTTCCCAATTAATGTGCCCCATAGAAATTGCGTAAACCGTATTCTAGTGAGTCCTGCAGCAAAGTTAATTGCCGATGACGGTAAAATCGGAATCAATCTGCCTAATAGCACATAGATAAATCCACGCTGCTCCATGCGGCGGCTGAACTGAGTAACAAGCGGAAATCGTTCTAATTTCTTCTCAACCCAAGCATGTCCATAGTAACGAGCAAAATAAAAAGAGGCAATTGCTCCTAAGCAGGACATGATATAGTTCACGAAAAATCCTACTTTAATCCCAAAAATCGCAACATTCGTCCCGGCTACCAGCACAAACGGAATAAAGGGAAAAAAGGTTTGAGCAAATATCAAAACCATTCCGATGATTTTACCGGGCCAGCCAAGATCCCTCAAATGATCAGACAGCTGTCTCATATTGCTGTGCGCGAGTTTAATGCCTATGGGGTTAAAAAAGAAAAAATAAACCAAAAAAACGACTAAAACTAAAATAATTAGAATTGAAAGTATCCGCTTTCTGTTAGCCACTGACAAATTTCGACCATCCTTCCCTTAACCAAACCATTGTAACATGTTACCGTTAGTTCAGGAAGAGAAAAGTAGGGCAAAAGTATGCGCGTCTGAAGCTAGTCTGCCCTATTATTGCAACGTTATGAAAAGCAAAAACCACCCATCCATCGACAAGTGGTTTTCGCCGAGAGCTAACCAACTTTAATTTGGTTACGCCCACTATTTTTAGCTTGATACAGCGCCATATCTGCCCGATAGAACAAAGATTCGACACTAATCTTGTCCTCTTCCCAGTTCCAATCCGATACCCCGCAGGAAACTGTAACCTGAGGACTCGTTTCCTTAAGGACTCTTGAACGTATCCGCTCTGCAATCCGAATCGTCTGATCTTTGGCAACCTGAGGCAAGTAAACGGCGAGCTCTTCTCCACCCCATCTAGCCGCGATGTCGCTCTCGCGAATACAGGTCTTAATAATTTGGCTCACCTGAATCAATATTTTATCACCAATTTGATGGCCATGTGTATCATTAATACGTTTGAAATTGTCGATATCTACAACGATTAGCGAGCCGCAGAAATCCTTCTTTTGCAACAAATTCGCTTGCTCATCCAAATAGTGACGAGCATAGAGTCCGGTTAAATTGTCCGTGATAACCATCCGTTTCACTTCTGCATGCAAAGAAGCATTCGTCATGGCCAAACCTATATGTCCGGAAAGCACTTGCAGCAATTTATAGTTATCATAGGAAAAGAAATTCGGCTTGCTATGCGCCACGAGAATGACACCCTCTACGCGGCCGTTCACTAAAATTGGCGATCCGATGAGCGACCTGGAGCTGCTTAACTGCATGATCTTCGAGCTCACCTTATTGGTTGCCAGATAGTCCGAAATGATAACCGGTTCTTTCGTCCTGTAGATTTGACCGGAGAAGCCTTGGTCCATTGTAAAAATCTCATGGAACAACGCAGGTAAATTCGTTGCTTGTACAATTAATTTGTCCGAATCTTGATCCGTTTGCAAAATGCAGCTGAAATCAGCGCCGAAGATACTTAAAATCTCACTGGAAGCCGAGTTGAAAATTTCGTTCAACCGCAAGCTCTGATTAAGTTGTTTGGTGATTTCATTAATTAAACGAAGTTCATTAATCATGACGTTAGACTGCTCATACAGCTTCGCATTCTCAAATGCAGAGCCTGCTGTATCCGCAAGCAATGAGATGAATTGTAAATCGGTGGCAGTAATCAAATCATGCTCAAATTGCATATATAAGACGCCGTACACGCCCTGCTTACCGGATAACGGCGCCGCTACTTTGCCCGTACTTGGCCCTTCGCTGCCCTTAGTCGGTTCAAAGACCACGGTGCTTTCCATAAAAGCACGTGTACATATGTCATTCTCTATACTCTGAAAATTCAAGGGTTTGACGGAGAGATTCGTTGAATCATTATCTTGTGAAAGCAACAGATCGACTTGAATATGAGGGTATACGCGGTACATGCATTCAATTGCCTCAGTCAGCACGGAGTCAACATCGATTTTGGCATGCAGCTTCTTAGACGCCTCAAACAATATGTCATGCTTTTTAAAATCAAGCTCTCTTTGTTGATTTTGGAGCAGCAGTTGGTCGTATCTGCGACGATCCTCAATGCTTTGTACACAACTAAGGAATGAGAATGATAAGGTGTAAAGCAATTGAATAAGTTCTTTAGGCTCTGTAAGAAAATGGGAGAATAGTCCCAGATAGGCAATGGGTTGTTTTTGTCGGTCCAAGATTGGAATGGCGGCAGCTACTATAGAGTTCTGCCTAGAAATGTTCATTTCTTCGTCAGTCATTACATGTAATTGGGGAATTGCGAAACACCTTGCTAGAGGATTGTCATCCCGCTCAGCATAGTTCCAAGACATGCCTGTTTGCGAGTATTCATCCATAAACGGGGCTTTATTTAAACAGGCATTCATGACACGAAGATCCCTATTTACGCACAACAGTGCGGTTTGGTGCGGTAGCATCGCTTGTCCAAATTGATAAACCCAATACTCAAACGCATCCTGCAGCGCTTGATCAGAATTGAATTCTCCATAGGAAAAGTTGCTAGAAAGAACAAGTCCTTGGCGAAGAAACTCTTCGAAGTGCTCTGCCGGGCTATGTTGTTTCATACTACGAAGTGGTTCACTCATAGGCTCTCCTCACTAACAAACTATAGTCCTTTTGATCCAGGCTAAATGTTACCTCATTTATCATACTATTTTTCGACTGTTATTGCACGACATTTTCAATTTGTTCTGACGGATTGAGACTTGACACTTGCCCCGCTTTTTAATAAAATTAGAAGTCGAGTAACAACATGATTTCGGTGAATGCCATTTGTGATCACCCTCACTGCTTTTGCTCCTGCCAAGACAGCGGCTGAACTACTCTTGTCAGGGAATCACTTTATGATTCGTAAGCAAAACCAGGCACTTGTCTTCACCCTGACATCTAGATGCTATCTACTAAACTATTTGTTAAAAAGAAGGAGTTTTTCCTAAATGTCACGTTATACAGGACCTAAGTTCAAATTAAGCCGCCGCGTTGGTATCTCTTTAAGTGGTAACGGCAAAGACATGAAACGCCCATTCCCTCCAGGTCAACATGGCCCAGGACAACGTAAAAAAATGAGCGGTTACGGCGTTCAATTAAATGAAAAACAAAAACTACGTCACATGTACGGCTTGAACGAGAAGCAATTCCGCAACTTGTTCGATAAAGCTTCCAAACTTAAAGGTATCTCCGGTGAGAACTTCATGATCTTGCTTGAGAGCCGTTTGGACAACTTGGTTTACCGTCTTGGTCTTTCCAACTCTCGTGCAGGCGCACGTCAACTTGTTTCCCACGGTCACGTAACTGTGAACGGCAAAAAAGTAGATATCGCTTCTTACATCGTATCTACTGGTGACGTTATCGCGCTTCGCGAAAGAAGCAAAGGTCTTTCCGCAGTGAAAGAAGCTATTGCTAACCGTAACCACTTGCCAACTTACCTTGAGTTCAACGATGCAGCAGTAGAAGGCAAATACATCCGTTTGCCAGAGCGCGCTGAGCTTCCACAAGAAATTGACGAGAAACAAATCGTCGAGTTCTACAGCCGTTAATAAAAGCAAACCCCTTAGGGATTTCCCTAAGGGGTTTTTTTTATTTAAACTGCGCCAGGTAGTAATTCTTTTTGCCGCGGCGAATAACGATATAAGACTCTCCGAGCCTTCCCAAATCTTTGGCAACCGCATCAAGCTCTGTTATTTTGACTCCGTTAACCGTCACAGCTCCACTTTCAATGTCTTGACGAGCTTGGCGTTTGGACGGTGCAGCCCCTACGGAAATAAGCAGATCTATCAAAGCCATATCCTCTTGTTCTAATGTCGAAGATGGAACATCCTTAAAGGCTTCTTCGATCTCTGTGCGAGATAGTTCATGGATATTGCCACTGAATAAAGCCGCTGTAATATTAATCGCGCTTTCCAGGGCTTCTCCTCCATGCACAAGCTTCGTTACTTCACGAGCAAGCAATTTCTGCGCTTCCCTCTTCTCAGGCTGTGTTTGAACTTCAACTTCTAATCGCTCAATTTCCTCGTGGCTGATAAACGTGAAATACTTCAGGAAGCGAATAACATCATTGTCCGCCGTGCCTAGCCAGAATTGGTAGAACTGGTATGGGGATGTTTTGTTTGCATCCAGCCAAATCGCTCCGCCTTCTGTTTTACCGAACTTCTGTCCGTCGCTTTTGGTCACAAGCGGTAATGTTACGCCGTAAGCTCTGCTCTCCGTCGTTTTGCCGATAAGCTCAAGCCCGGCTGTGATGTTGCCCCACTGGTCACTTCCACCAATTTGCAAGGAACATTTTTTGGTTTCGTTCAACTTCAAGAAATCGTAAGACTGCAGGATCATGTAACTGAACTCAGTAAAAGAAATACCTTTTGATATCCTTGAATCAACGGAATCCTTAGCAAGCATGTAGTTCACCGTAAAATTTTTACCTACATCGCGCAAGAATTCAATAACATTCAGGGACCCTAGCCAATCATAATTGTTGACTAGCTCCGCGCTATTTTCGATATCCGATGAAAAGTCCAAAAATCTAGATAGCTGACCCTTAATACTTTGCGACCACGCTTCAACCGTCTCTGGCCCATTCAAGGTTCTCTCATTAGCTTTGCCGCTTGGGTCACCAATCAAACCAGTGCCTCCCCCAACGAGCGCTAGAGGAACGTGTCCTGCTAACTGAAAGCGACGCAAGGTTAAAATAGGCAGCAAACTGCCGATGTGCAGACTATCCGCTGTCGGGTCAAACCCGCAGTAGAGCACGACTCGCTCTTCGCTTAGCTTCTTGTCCAAGCCCTCGCGGTCCGTAATTTGATGAAGTAATCCACGAAACTCCAAATCCTTCAAAATCGACATGTTCATCCATCTCCTTTTTCATGTGGGCATACAAAAAAGCCTTCTTATCCACAAGGGACGAGAAGACTTGACTCGCGGTACCACCCTAATTAAAACAGCAGTTACGTACATCTATAGGAAAATCATCCGTGTACGGCTAACTATTTTCACTCAAGAACCTGTAACGGGGCTTAATCGGTAAATACTACTAATACAGCTTCTGTTGCTGTAAGTTCCTACTTACTGCTCCTGACCGTAATTCACTAACCTGCAGGTACCGGTTCGCACCCTCCACCGGCTCTCTGAAAGCATCCACAAGCTACCTACTGCTGATCTCTCTACGCATTTGTACAATTTATATCATAGATTTCCGGCAATTGTCAAACCATGCAACCACCTTTCTTCGACACATCATTACCGCTAGCAGGGCAATTATGGTATACTATTAGGGTTCATGTAAGGAGGATATTGGAACTTATGCGCAATTTTTTCGCCAAAATGAATCGCCCTTGGGTAAGAACGACCTTCAAAGTAATAGGAATTACGTTAAAATGGACGCTCATTTCTGTCTTTTTAGCAGGAATCGTAGGCGGCTCCGCAGCATTTGGATATGTCAGTGCACTGGTTAAAAAAGATCCTGTCCGCAGCGAAGAAGCCATTCGCCAGCAGATGCAGGAAAACGCCGTAACCGGCTTCGCCTACTTTAATGACGATACCGTCATTGGGCAATTGCGAACCGAAGAAGACAGACGTCTCGCTCAATTGGATGATATTCCACAAGTTTTGTTAGATGCTGTTCTTTCAATTGAAGACAAAGACTTCAACAAACATCACGGAATCGATTTCCGCGGGCTTTATCGGGCAGTCACTCAGAAGCTGCTGAATGAAGAAGTCCAAACCGGAGGAAGTACGATTACGCAGCAACTCGCCAGACGGGTCTTCTTAACGCTGGATCGAGATGATGGCCGTAAGGCTAGAGAGCTGCTGCTCGCCCTGCGGATGGAACGCCTTATGTCCAAAGATGAGATTTTGCTCGCCTATCTGAACAAAATTCCTTACGGAAATGGCTCAACAGGTTACAACTTATATGGGATTAAAGCTGCTGCTAAAGGTCTATTCGACATTGATGATCTGAACAAGCTAAACGTAGCCCAAGCTGCCTATCTAGCTGGACTACCGCAATCCCCTTCCCAGTACTCCGCATTTACTAGTAAACCGGAGTTTGATGAAGATGGCTTCAAAAAAGCTGTCGTCAGGCAGCAGCTAGTGCTGAAACGGATGCTTGAAGAAGAAAAAATAACGAATGAACAATATCAAGCTGCACTTAAATTTGATCTTAAAGCGTCAATGCCATCCGCTGCCCAAAAAGCTTACACCACTTATCCTTATCTGATGATTGAGACGGAACAGGAAGCAGCCGAGATTTTGCTGAAAATTCAAAAGCCAGACCTTGATCCGACCAAAAATCAGGTCGCTTATAGTGAAGCTTTGAAAGGCATACATACACAGCTGTTACGCGGTGGTTATCAAATTTACACAACGATCGACAAAACGATTTATGATTCCATGCACGAAATCTCAAGCAACGATAAAAACTTTGCCCCAAATGATGAGAAAAAGGGCATTGAGCAAGTTGGCGCGATTATGATCGACTCTAAGTCCGGTGCCATCAAGGGAATGATTGAAGGACGGAACTTCTTCGACGAACAGCTGAATCACGCTACACAAGCGTATAGGCAGCCCGGTTCAACAATGAAGCCCATCGCCGCATACATTCCAGCTTTAGAAAAAGGAGCCGTTCAACCGGCAAGTATTGTGGATGACATTCCAATTATTCTAAAGGACGGCGTCAAAGGTTTCCATCTTCCAGAGAACTGGGATCACAAGTTCCACGGATTGATGACAGCCAGAAAAGCATTGAACCAGTCTTACAACATCCCTGCCATTGATATCTTTTTGAATAAAGTCGGTATTAATGACGCCTGGGATTTTGCGAAAAAGCTGGGTATCACCTCTATTCAAAAAGAAGATTACTACGCCCAAACCGGCGTAATTGGTGGACTAAGCCGCGGTACCTCCGTCAGAGAGCTGACAGGAGCCTACGCATCTATTCCGAACAAAGGACAATACAATGAAACATTCATGATTCGTGAAATCAAAGATTCAAACGGTCAAGTTATTTATTCTCACGATCAAAAGCCAACACAGGTCTACTCCCCACAAAGTGCATATCTGATTACGGATATGATGAAAACGGTGATTAGCCAAGGTACGGCAACGGATTTAATGAAGAAATATAAATCTTACGGCAAGATCGAGATTTCAGGTAAAACAGGCTCTACACAAGATGATGCCGATGCATGGTTCATGGGCTTTACACCGGATATTACTGTCGGCGTCTGGATTGGCTATGATCAACCCATTAACAAGCTCTCTTCCAAAACGCTGCAAACGAATCACGCCAAAGATGTTTGGGCCTTAATCATGAATAAGACGATTGAACAGAAACCGGATCTCTTCCCAACCAAAACGTTCGCCAAACCTGATGGTATCGTTTCAGCTACCGTGTCCAGCTTGTCTGGCAAGCTGCCAAGCGAATTAACGAAGAGCTCGAATCTTCAAGTGACTGATATTTTTAACAAGAAATATGTGCCTACGGAAGTCGACAATGTCATGGTACGGATGAAAATCAGCTCCTATAACGGCTTGAATTACATGGCACAGGATCAAACACCGGTAGATTTCGTTCAAGAAAAAACGGTTATTAAACGCCAAAAATCGATTTCCCAACTGCTCAAAGAAGTCCAAGATGCTATGAACAAGCTTCCTGAGAAGAGCAGAAAGTCAATCGATAATTACAAACCGACAGATTATGATGACGATGCTCCTTCCGAAACAGACCCAAGGGTTGATGACGGCAAAGAGCCAACGGCTCCAACGAACATAACAGCAACGAAGTCCGGAGAAACAGCCACCATCACATTCCAGCCAAGCGCGAACGCGGATATCGTTGGTTACCGGATCTATCGCTCGGATAACCGCGGTAAGTTCCAACTATTAGGCGGCAAGGTTGTTTTGGCCGGTGCGGATGCGAAGTTTGTTGATACGATCCCTGCATCAAGCTTAATGGGGTACTACGTGACTGCTGTCGATGTTGCCGGCAAAGAATCAGTGCCAAGTCGTTCGGCCTATACCGACGGAAGCTCGCTTGATTCACTATTTGTCCCATCTGAAGAGGGCACACAAGTTCCTGGCTCAACGAATTCTCCTGCTGGCGCAACTGAACCGCCATCCACGACAGCGAAGGATGCACCAGGTGCTCCAACCGGACTTAAAGCCAAAGCAGACGGAGCAGGCATTGCACTCTCTTGGAAAGCAAATGCAGCAAAAGAGAAAATTAAGAAATATAACATCTACTTTAGTAATAAGGAAAAAGGCACCTATACCAAGCTCGGCTCGGTAGACGGCGGCACAGAATTTCATTATTATGCAGCGGCTTACAATGGCTTCTACAAAGTAACGGCTGTCAATGACTCAGGTGAATCCAAAGCATCTGCTTCCATTGCTTATAATGACTAAAAAAAGAACCTAGTGATGATATCATCACTAGGCTCTTTTCTGTTAGTCTTCAATCGTTGATAAGTCACCAGTTGGGAGATTGAGCTCCCAAGCTTTGAGGACACGGCGCATAATTTTGCCGCTGCGCGTCTTCGGCAGCTTGTCTTTGAATTCAATTTCACGAGGAGCAGCATGGGCGGAAAGCCCCTCTTTCACAAACTTGGAAATGTCCGCTTTCAACTCATCGGATGGTGTATATCCTTCACGCAGCGCGATAAATGCTTTGATGATTTCGCCGCGCATCGGATCAGGCTTACCAATTACCCCTGCTTCTGCAACCGCAGGATGCTCAACAAGCTTGCTCTCAACCTCGAATGGACCTACCCGCTCGCCTGCCGTGTTGATTACATCATCAACCCGGCCTTGGAACCAGAAGTACCCTTCTTCATCTTGATAAGCTGAATCGCCAGATACGTACCAGCCAGTTAATCTGAAATATTCTTCATATTTGGACGGATTGTTCCAAATTTTGCGCATCATTGACGGCCATGGCGTCTTGATTGCCAGGTTCCCCATCCGGTTCGGAGGCAAGACATTCCCAGCATCATCAATAATCGCCGCTTCAACGCCCGGAATCGGACGTCCCATGGAACCAGGCTTAATCGTCATGGATGGATAGTTACAGATGAGCTGTCCACCCGTTTCGGTCATCCACCAAGTGTCATGAATCCGTTGGTTGTACACTTTAAGCCCCCAACGAACAACTTCCGGGTTTAATGGCTCACCAACACTCAGCACATGGCGAAGCGAAGAAAGATCGAAACCAGAAACAACATCATCACCTGCACCCATCAACATACGGAAGGCAGTCGGTGCGCTGTACCAAACGGTTACTTTATATTTTTGCAGCGTATTATACCAATCCTGAGGACTAAAACGCCCACCACGGATTACATTCGTAGCCCCATTCAGCCAAGGAGCAAAAATGCCGTAAGAGGTTCCGGTTACCCAGCCTGGATCAGCTGTACACCAGTAAATATCGTCTTCTTGGAGATCCAGTACGATTTTACCTGTATAGTAATGTTGAATCATTGCATTCTGTACGTGAAAAACACCTTTCGGCTTGCCTGTTGAACCCGATGTATAATGAATAATGAGTCCATCCTCACGGTCCAACCACTCGATTTCAAGATCCGAAGAAGCCGTTTCCATCTCTTTGTAGAAATCAACATGGCCTTCTGCAGGCTCCACATTTTCACCAACAACGATGATATGCTTCAGGTTAGGAAGGTCACTCGAAGGAACCCGGGAAAGCAAGCTTGGCGTCGTCACAATGGCAACAGCTTCACTGTCTTCCAGACGATCTTTCACAGCAGTTTCCATAAAAGCTTCAAACAAAGGCCCTACAACAGCTCCTACTTTCAGCGTTCCAAGCAAAGCATAGTACAGCTCCGGCGTACGTGGCATGAAAATAAATACGCGCTCACCCTTGCCGATGCCAAGACCACGAAGTACATTACCGAATTGATTGGACCTATCTTTCATCTGTCCAAATGTTACAGCTTCTTCTCTTTGATTGTCGCTGTAATACAGAGCAACTTTATCCTTCCTCGATGATTCAGCATGACGATCTATAGCTTCATAAGCCATATTCACTTTGCCAGTTTCGTACCAAGAGAAGCTCTTCTCGATGTCTTTCCAGTCAAAATTAGCATGTGTTTCCTCATAATTTTTCATATTAGGATTTGCAGCTACCGCTTCAATGAGTTCAACTTTCATTTGATCCATGTACGTAAAACCCTCCTCACGAGATAAACCGCTTTCATTTTACTGATGTTTTCGAGCAAAATGTGATCGATTTTTGACATATTCTATTATATCACACGAAGAATTTTTCGCCTACGCCTAAGTTCGCTTTTATTTCCAAATAAAATTTGGTATAAAGGGACTATGACCGAACGGAAAAGGAATCACTCATCATGCTGTTTTTCAAAAGGAGAGCTAAGGTTATGCAGCATACCAAAATATATCACTCATTTCGCTTGCGCACAGCTCCCGATCAACCAGAAATTATGATAGAAGGTCCTGTTTCTTCTGACAGCTTGCACAATCTCACGATGCATAGCAAATTAGATGCCTTCCGAAGACCTAAGGAACAACTGGAAGCGCTAATTGAAATTGCGGAATTACCGGAAGGCCGAATCATCATAGCCAGAGACGGCACCACCATTGTCGGTTATGTCACCTTCCATTATCCAGACGAAATTGAGCGGTGGTCACAAGGCCATATGCAAGATTTAATAGAGCTTGGTGCTATAGAAGTTGCGGATGACTATCGCACCATGGGGCTCGGCAAACGGATGATTCGCCTTGCTTTCGAGGACGAACAGATGGAGAATGTCATATGCTTTACTACGGAGTATTATTGGCATTGGGACTTGGAAAATAGTAAGCTCACCGTTTGGGAGTACCGGCAAATGATGGAGAAGTTAATGAAAAGCGTTGATATGATCTGGTTCGCTACAGATGATCCTGAGATCTGTTCGCACCCAGCCAATTGTCTGATGGTTCGTATAGGCAAGCAAGTGCCTATATCTTCCATAGAACAGTTTGATCGTATTCGCTTTCAGCAACGATTCATGTACTAATTTAAACTAATCTTTGGATTTCTAAGGCTTCAAGCAAGCATGTTAGCTCATTCGGGGGAATGTGGGATATGAACAAGAATACACCAAATCCTGTCTTTATCTATGATGACGAAGAAATTCAGTATAAATTCAATGAAAATCATCCTTTTAATCAAGACCGTCTTGTGATGACGGTCGATTTGCTTCGCAAAGCCGGTGCGCTTCCGGACAACGCGCTATGGACGCCTCGCGTTGCTACAGACAGCGAGCTGCTCCGGGTTCACGCACCGGCTTACGTCGAAGCTGTGAAAGCACTGAGCGCTTCCGTGCCAGAGGAACGCTGGGTCAAAGAAGCGGCACGCTTCGGACTCGATACCGATGACACGCCTTTCTTCCCCGGGATGCATGACATCACGGCGAAGATTGTAGGCGGTTCCATTACCGCAGTAGATCTGGTAATGTCCGGCCAAGCCCCGCACGCTCTTCATCTGGGCGGCGGACTGCATCACGCGCTGCAGAGCAAAGGCGCGGGCTTCTGCGTCTACAACGACGCTTCAGCGGCGATTGCGCACGCCAAAGAGACATACGGCGCCAAAGTGCTGTACGTCGACACGGACGTGCATCATGGGGATGGCGTGCAGTGGAGCTTTTACGCCGATCCCCAGGTATGCACGCTGTCCATCCATGAGACGGGGAAATTTCTATTCCCCGGCACGGGGGCCGTGAACGAACGCGGAGAAGGCGACGCGTTCGGAACCAGCATTAACGTCCCGATGGAACCTTACACCGAGGATGAATCGTGGCTGGAATGCTTCAGCGAGGTGCTAACCGAGACGATCGCCCGCTTCCAGCCGGACGTCATTATCTCGCAGCATGGGTGCGACGCCCATGCATTCGACCCGCTCGCGCATGTGCACTGCTCCATGCGCGTGTACAAGGCTATGCCCGAGCTAATCCACTCCCTTGCGCACCAATGGTGCGAAGGGCGGTGGGTTGCGCTCGGGGGTGGTGGGTACGACATCTGGCGTGTCGTACCACGGGCTTGGAGCCTGCTCTGGCTCGTGATGAGCGAGCAGGCTGTTTTGCCCCAGCTGGCGGCGCAGCCGCAGCTGAAACTCCCCCAGGCGTGGCTGGACGCCTGGGGGAGCAAGAGCCCGGTCCAGCTCGTGGATACGTGGCTGGACCCTGTGGATGCTTGGGCGCCGATTCCGAGGCGCCAGGTCATTACAGATAAGAACCGGCAAACGAAGGATCTCTCTATGATGTATTTGAAATAGGATGCAAAAAGAGTTAAGCAAGTTGTACCTGCTTAACTCTTTTTTACATCCTCAAATGTACAACTGGTTTTTAACAGCCTCACTAATCTACAGCTGCTTCACAATATCCTCAACCATTTTATAAGAATTCTCGGATGCTTGAACCGTAAATTCTGCAAAGTTCACATGAGCAGAGCCATCTGCTTTATCAGACATCGAGCGAAGCACGACGTATGGAACTGCATTCATGGAACAAACCTGTGCAACGGATGCCCCTTCCATTTCCACGCAAACGCCACCAAGCTCCGTATTAAGGCTAGCTACTACTTCACGGCTAGCAATGAACTGGTCGCCAGAGAGGACTCTCCCCTTTTTCACTTTACCAGCAAAAAGTTTCTCACCTGAAGCAACCGCCAAATCCACCAGCTTGCTATCTGCTTCAAAAATAGATTTCGCTTCATAAGGAATGATGCCCCGTGCGAAACCGAGCGGTGTAACATCCATATCATGCTGCATGCATTCACTGGAAACGACAAGATCGCCGATATTCAGTTCGGGATCCAAAGCACCAGCAACACCTGTGAAGATAATGGCTTCAACAGCAAATTTATCAATTAAAATTTGAGTAGTTACGGCAGCGTTAACCTTCCCTACGCCAGTGCGGCAGACGACGACTTCTTTTCCGAAATACGTCCCTTCTCTGAAGGTAATTCCCGCTTTCACCGTTTCGCGCACATCCGACATATGCGCAACAAGCAATTCAATTTCTTCATTCATCGCACCGATTAGTGCAAGTTTATTCCATGTCATTTCATCGATCCTCATTTCAGTTATGTATAAAGGAGAAAACCTCTAAGCGGCGTCATCCTCGAAAGGAATAGCTCGCTTAGAGGCTTAAGTTCACTAGGCTTGTGTAACAGAGTTACGGTTAATGACTTCATGCGGCAAAATGACCTGCATGTTATCCGTTGATTCTTTGTTCATCAACTTCGTCAGTAGACGCATCGATACTGCTCCGATATCATACATCGGTTGGGCAACTGTCGTAAGCGTCGGTCTTACCATGGAAGCCATGCGAATATTATCCACACTGATTACAGCGATATCTTGCGGTACTTTGAGTCCGTTATCTTGAATCGTGTGAATGGCGCCAATCGCCATTTCGTCTGTTGCCGAGAAAATTGCGGTTGGACGAGGGGAAAGCTCCAAGAAATATTTGACAGCGTCGACACTGGATTCATATCGATAGTTGCCGATACGAACATATTCATCGCGCAGCTCAATTCCTGCTTCATCGAGGGCTCTCTTGTACCCTTGATAACGCGCGAATCCATTAGCTGGATCGTGTAGAGTTCCGGAAATCATTGCGATGTCTCGATGTCCAGCTGCGATTAATACATTAACAGCATCGAATGCGGCTTTCTCATGATCAATATCCACGGAAGGCATCGTTTGTGCCTCATCCTTCGTTCCACACAATACAACGGGAACGGAAGAGGTGCGGAAAGCTTGAATGTGATCTTCTGTCACGACGCCACCCATGAAGAGCAAGCCATCGACTTGTTTTTCCAAAAGCGTGTTAATGACTCGAATTTCTTTTTCCTTCTTCTTATCCGCATTACACAAAATAATATTGTAATGATACATATTCGCAATATCTTCAATTCCGCGTGCAACTTCTGCGAAAATTGAGTTAGAAATATCGGGAATGACGACACCAACGGTTGTCGTTTTCTTACTTGCTAATCCTCTTGCTACCGCATTAGGGCGATAACCGAGACGTTCAATGGCTTCAAAAACCTTCTTACGCGTTTGCGGCTTCACGTTCGGATTGTTGTTTACAACCCTGGAAACGGTTGCCATGGATACGCCTGCTTCTCTAGCTACATCATAAATGGTTACGGTCACGGTTACTCTCTCCATTTTCAAAAGTATTCTGCGAGCCTAGTATATTACCGTTATGATACGACAATTTAATCCATCTTGCAATGAAAAATGAAAATACTTTGAAAATAATTTCATTTTGTTTTCAAAAGTTGTTCAAATATGTACAAAAGCCAATCCGATAGGGATTGGCCGCATCCTGCTTATGTCGATATTGCGCTCTGAGTGATCTGAGATAACCGTTTGCGAATTTCTTCAGCCCATGGCTCATCACCAAGCGATTGTGCCAGCAGTAAGATGTCCAGAAGCTCATTTATACGTTCTTCTACAATCTTTTCCATGGAATCATTCATATGTTCTTTCTCGGTTACCTTAAGCAGCAAGAAAGCCACTTCCGACAGCTCATGAAAAAACAACTGTTGTTTCTCAGGCTTACTCCCCAGCTTGCCGATTAAACCGGTAAGCTCGGGTTTAACATGAGGAACAACTTCACTTCGTCCACAAGCCTCACATGAATAAATAGGTACATTTTCAATATCAACTTTACTTTGATAAATAACCGTACGCAGACGAAGGTTCATCGTGCGTCCGCACTTACAAAACTTTTGCATTCTAACACTCCTTCACTGGCAGGCGGCATGAACATGAATTTCTTGTAATTAAGATATTCTACGATTCTATACGATTTCCTGCCGAAAGGAGAGTAGTAGTTTTTGCCACGAATGGAAGCGTCCTGTTACTTTTCCTGATGTTTATAATATTGCACGAGCTCGTCCACAAAACGCTTGGAAAATGCAGGTAGATCCGGCGGACGACGCCCTGAAATGATATTACGGTCGACCACTACTTCTTCATCAACCCAAGTTGCTCCTGCATTTTCGAGGTCATCTCGAATGCCTGGCGTCGAGGTCATTGTGTAGCCGTTTACGATTTTCGCTGAGATAAGCACCCAGCCGGCATGGCAAATTTGAGCAATCGGCTTCACCGCGGCATGAAACTCCTGTGTAAGGCGAAGCACATCTGGATAACGGCGCAATTTATCAGGTGCCCAGCCCCCTGGAACATACAGACCGATATAATCCGAGGACTGCACTTCATCAAAAGCATAATCCGTTGTAATCGGCACACCATATTTACCGTGATACACTGTTTTCGCTTTTGGCCCGACGATATCTACGACAACACCAGCCTCACGCAAACGTAAAACAGGATACCACATTTCCAAATCCTCAAACTCTTCATCAACAAATGCTAATACTTTCGTACCCTGCAATTCCATCCTAAGTACCTCCTACAATGGATTCTGTTTGTTCGGTTTGTGCTAACAGCTCAATAATTTCATCGCTAGTTTTGCAAACTAAAATTTCACTTACTAATTGCTTGCATTTCTTAGCGTCACTGCTTAATAAACGGTGTTTGACTTGTAAAAGAGTTTGCACGGATATGCTCAGCTCTTCAATGCCGAGTCCCAACCAAATAGGAAGCGCGCGGACGTCCCCCGCCATTTCACCGCAGACGCCAACAGGAATGCCAACACTTTTGCCAGCATCAATAACAAGTTTCAGAAGTCTGATCACAGCCGGATGATAAGGATTATATAAGTGCGCAATATTTTCGTTCATTCTGTCTACAGCAAGCACATATTGAACGAGATCGTTGGTACCGATACTCATAAAATTCACTTCACTAGCAAGGACATCTGCAATAAGAGCTGCAGCAGGTACTTCAATGGTTAATCCTACTTCAATTTGGGCATTGTAAGGAACTCCTTGGGCACTGAGTTCAGCTTTCGCCTTCTCCAGAAGGGCTTTAGCTTGACGCACCTCACCCAGCGAAGTAACCATTGGATACATGATTTTCACGTTCCCGTAATGACTTGCCCTAAGAATAGCTTTTAACTGTGTCATAAAAAGGTCTTTACGATCCAGTGAGATCCGAATAGCTCTGTATCCAAGGAACGGATTATCTTCTTTGGGAAGCGGCATGTAATCCAGCTTTTTGTCTCCACCAATATCCAGAGTTCGGATTACTATAGGTCGACCTTTTAACTGCTTGGCTGCATGAAGATACACTTCGAACTGTTCATCCTCGCCAGGCAGCGAATCGCGGTCCATGTATAAATACTCGGTGCGGAACAAGCCGACCCCTGAAGCACCGTTGCGTAAAACCTGATCGATCTCCATGACCGAGTTGATGTTGGCATGCAGATTCACATAGCTGTTGTCCACAGTGACAGGCGCAACATCTGCGATTTCCTGCAAACTCTCTTTGAATTCCAGCCAATTCTTTTTGCGTGCCTGGTAACGTTCAATCGTGATCTTATCCGGATTGATATACAGGGTGCCCTCTTGACCGTCTATGATCAAGAAATCACCGTTTTGAATCGGCCGTAGAAGCTTCCCTTCCAGGCCTAACACATACGGAACAGACATGGCTCTTGCCATGATAGACACATGCGAATGCGTACCTCCTAGAATGGTTAGAAGCCCTAGCACTTTAGTCGGATCTAGATGGGCCAGTTGCGAAGGTGTGAGCTCTTTGGCAACCAATATATACGGATGATCGATAGGCGGAACAGTTGAGCTTGTATCCCCAAGCAAATGCTTCAGAAGCCTGTTCCCCACATCTTTAATATCAAGCGCCCGCTCCTTCATGTACTCATCGTCGATCATATTGAACATGCCGACAAATTTATCGATAACTTCTTTCACCGCAACTTCGGCGGCTTTGTACTGAAGCTCAATAATCCCCTGAATTTCATTCATAAAAATGGGATCTTCCAGAATCGCCAAATGGGCATCAAAAATATACGCTTGATCTTGCCCGACAACTTCCTTAATTTCCTGCTTAATTAACTCTAATTCATCTTTAGAAGAGCGGATGCCATCATACAACCGCTCAAATTCATAAGCCAAATCTGTCACATCGATCATTTTCTCAGGAAAATCCCACTCCCACGTAGGAATGACAAAAGCCTGACCCATTGCTATGCCTGAAGACGCGCCTATCCCTCTGATCATCCGTTCATCCCCCCCGTAGATTTAGTAGGCTTTAAGACGACGGACATCACAGAACCTTGGCCTTTTTTTACAGCTTTGAACGGAGCAAAGCTCCAAGACTTAACAAGATCCGGATTTGTAATAATCATCGGTGTCGCCAAAGATGAAGCAAACTTTTTAACTTTATTATAATTAAATTTAACTAGAAGCTGCCCGGGTTCTACTCGATCGCCTTCTTTTACCACAGCATTAAAGCATTTCCCCGGTAAACTTGACGTATCAATACCAATGTGGAGCAAGACTTCTAATCCTTCATCCGTCAAAATGCCTAGTGCATGCATGGTCGGATAAATATGCATAATGGTACCTGCAACAGGCGAGACCAACTCTCCTTTTTCAGGGATGAAAGCTACGCCGTTCCCCACCAAGCGCGAGGCAAATATGCGGTCAGGCACATCCTCAATTGGAATCATGCGCCCTTGCATCGGCGAAGTAAACAGTACTACATGAATGTCTTTGCGCAGTACTTTCATAATTTCTTCACGAATTAGCTCTGAGAATGTCCCGAACACGACCTGAACATTGCCTCCTCCAAGACGGATGACGCCTGCAGCTCCTAAATGTCGTAATGCCGTGATGTCAATCAATCGATCATTAACAAGCGTAAGGCGCAATCTGGTAATGCAGGCTTCAATCTTCTTAATATTGTCTTTCCCACCTAGGGCTTGCAGAATTAATGGCGAGCGATACGGAATATCGCCTGCCCACTCTTCGAGTGAAGAACCTTCTTCCCTGCCTGGCGTCGGAATTTGGAACCTTCTAATCGCCCAGCGAAACATGAAGTAATACACCAGTCCATACACGATCCCAATCGGGATAAGAAGCAGACCATTATGCGATAAATGCAAATTAATAACGTAGTCTATGGCTCCTGCTGAGTATGAAAAACCATGTTGTATATGCAGCTCATAAGCCAACCACATGGCCACACCGGATAAAATTGCGTGAATAATGAACAAATAAGGTGCAACAAATAGAAAAGCAAACTCAATTGGCTCCGTGACACCTGTCAAAAAAGAGGCTAGCGCCGCTGTCAGAAATGTCGCCTTAATCTTCGGCTTCAAATCCTCACGTGCTTCCCCAATGATGGCAAATGCAATGGCAGGAAGAGCGAACATCATGATCGGGTATAGGCCGGCCATATACATCCCAGCTGTAGGATCCCCGGCAAAATAACGCGGTAAGTCCCCGTAAGCCATTTGGCCCGATGGCGTTTTGTAAGCCCCCACTTGAAACCAAAAAAAGTTATTCAAAATATGGTGCAATCCTGACGGCACTAACAATCGATGCGCAATACCGTAAACAAATGCACCAAACCCTCCAAGACCGAGCAGCCAATTCGAAAGCTTCCCCATCCCATCTTCCAAAAATGGTCCTATCACAATCATAATATAGGACACAATGAGCGTGCACATCCCCATTATGAGCGGCACCATCCGGGGACCACCGAAAAATTGTATGTATTCAGGCAGCTTGATCTCTTTACAGCGATGATAAATAATGGCTGCAAGCAAGCCGATTAAGATCCCGCCTGGTACACCCAATTGAAAATGGGACCCAAGTGAATGTTCGATGAGCCTTGTAAACATAAAATAGCCCAGCATGGCAGATAGTCCGGCAATTCCGGCACTTTCTGTAAGACCAAGCGCCACGCCAACAGCGAATATGATGGGTATATAGTCAAAGACCGTATTCCCTGCTAACAGCAGCATATCCCCAAAGCCGGATGCATGAATCCCATCCCAAGGTAGATTCCCCAGACTAAGCAGCACAGCAGCAATAGGAAGCGCAATGGTGGGCAGCATTAATGAGCGGCCAAGCTGTTGTAAGTTCCCCATCCAGTTCAAACGTATGCTACCTCCTAAAAGTTTTGCCTTAACAAAACCAACATCGTAAGCCAAAGCCTAGTGTTCTCGAAAAAACTTACATGGTGAGCAAAAGCCTCTCTTATCAAATCGTATAGCTTGTTTGCCTGTTTGTCAAAACAAAATAAGCAGGTCGAGGATCGACCCGCTTATGAATGTTAATAAGCGCAAGGCAATTAGTGGGAGGAATTATTTCCGTATTGCTGTCCCATGCCAATACTGCTGAAAGTTTGGTTATATGGTTGCGTGTTTTGTTGTTGGTAGCTTTGATAGCCTGATTGTCCTTGCCCTTGTTGTTGCGAATGTTGCCCTTGCTGCTGATAACCCTGATGTATGCTTTGTTGAGATGAGTAGCTGGGCTGGTTGGATTGCATAGAAGGTGTAGAAGAATCACTGCGCAAATACGCATCATGACCTGGTTGGTTTCCACGATAATTGGACGTATGGTAGGCTGTGGGCGATACATAGGTTTGAGCGGTATACTGCTGTTGATTCAATTGTGAAGAGCCCGTGTGCTGGCTCGTAATTGACGGCTGGCTGTATGAATAGGTAGACGGTTGAGATTGATTAGAGGAGATCGAATTGCTTTGGTTATTCCTCCCGTTATAGGTAGAATAAGCGTTTTGAAAGCTCGATGGTTGGTAATGCGATGACATGGAAGAATCGTTACGCATAGGATTGTCATTGTCAGACTGGTTCACCCGGTAATTCGTCATGTGAAAAGACTCTGTGGATGCGTGGCCTTGATTATGGCCTTCATTGTTACCTTGATTGTGACTTTGGTAGTTGCCTTGATTATGACCTTGATTGTAACCCTGGTTGTTGCCTTGACTATAACCATTGTAGAATGACTGGACATAACCTACTGGTTGATACGTCTTCTGGTAACCCTGATATTGCGATGTGTTGCTCTGATACCCTTGATCTGTTTGATTATTGCGGGACGCTTGCACACCTTGCATACCTTGAGAAGAGTTTCCGAATGATGAGGTACCGTTGTTGTTGTTAAAGTTGTTATACATGTGTAAAATTCTCCTTCATACTTCTAGTTTTTGGGCACCTTTTTGGAGCCTCTTTTATTCTCTCCGCTCCTCCGTATTTTATTTATTTTTATTTTGAGAGCCTCGTATTCTGTTTTAATGAGATAACATACTTTCTATACACATAAGTTGACTAATAGGAAATAAATATGCCATAATTTCTTAGTACCCCATACTCTTTACAAGGAGGAATACACTACAATGGCCTATGACATTATTATTATTGGAGCAGGACCTGCTGGAGCAAGTGCAGCGTTATTCTCAGCTAAGGCTGGCAAGTCAACATTAGTTATCGATAGTGATCAAAGCGTGACAAAACGCGCATGGATTGAAAATCATTATGGTGTAGATGGAATTACAGGTCCTGATTTAGTCGAAATCGGGAAGAAACAAGCGACTAAATTCGGTGCTGAATTCGTGCAAGGAAAAGCTACACAATTAAGTCAAGCTGGCGAGGGCTTTCAAGTAACGACAGAAAATGGTACATACGAAGGTAAGTATGTCATTCTTGCTACTGGATTATCCGTTGACCTTGCAGAAGCTTCAGGCATTCAGACGAAGCCTGGTACAGAGCCTCGTATCAAAACCGTTGTCGATGCTGATGCACAAGGTAACACGAGCCTCAAAGGTGTATGGGCAGCTGGCACAATTGCCGGTGTTTCCATGCACACCATTGTCACTTCCGGAGATGGCGCCAAAGTGGCCATTAACGTGATCAGTGAATTGAATGGAGCTCGTTACGTCGATCACGATGTATTAAAAGCATAAGCTGTATCATAAATAAAACCGCTTCTCTCTTACCATAATGGTCTGAGAAAAGCGGTTTTTTTGAGTTATAAATTAGTTGTTTCGCGGATTGAGAATTGCATCCTCAACTTTAATACAACGATCCATAATGACTTCTAAGCCTGCCTCGCTTGCGATACGAGCTGCTTCTTCATTCACAATTTCAAGCTGAAGCCAAAAGACCTTAGCTTTGATTTTCACGGCTTCCTCCGCAACGGGAACGACTTGATCTGCCCGGCGGAATACATTGACGATATCCACAGGCTCCGGAATATCGGATAATGATGCGTAGCATTTCTCACCCAAAATTTCCGTAGCGTTCGGATTAACTGGAATAATCCGATATCCCCTGCTCTGCATCGCAGCAGCGACCATATAAGATGTGCGATCAGGTTTATCGGATAAACCTACGACCGCAATGTTACCTGCATTCGCTAGAATCTCCTTAATGTGCTCTCTGGACGGATTTTCAAAAGTCATGCGTAGTACCTCCTATTTTTTCAAGTAAGTGAGGCCTTGCTTCCCCATAGCGGTCCAACTATCGATAAACTGCGCTTTGTTTACTTGCAGCTGTTTCTTACCACTTAGCGGGTCATTCAAGTATACATTATTCTCATCGAATCCGACCAATAATACAGCGTGCTCCGCGTAAGTCGTTTGAAGAGGTCCTATCGGTGTATCCCATGTCACCCATTTATATGGCATATTATAATCAATTGTCGTCCATGTAATGACCGGAAAACCGCTTGCTACCTGCTGTTCAAATAGTTCGAAAGACTCACCTGTAATATCGATCGCTTCAGGTATGTAGGACTTTAGCTGCGGGAAAAGACCGGCATGGTAAATGCCGAAACCCCTTTGCTTCCGGGTAACATCACCTACAAAGCCTATGTTCGGATTTCCCCAGTAAGCAGGCGAGCCATCCGCATTAAGCTTAATAGGTGTATCATCTTTAGGCATCTCGGCAGCAAGTTCCATCTTACTTTTGGTAATTCCATAGTAATGCAGCAGCATCGTCAGACTCGTTATTTCGCAACCTGCTGGCAGTTCAGGCAGTTGAGAGAAAACAGGCGCATCAATCATTGCTGATTTTTTTGTCTGGATTGTTGGTTGTGGCGAAGAAACCTCCGCTGCTTGAACAGGCACGGCTGGCTTAGCCATAGGTACTATCGGGTTGGCAGCAAATAATGCTGGCTCTTTCCCAGTAGCTTTGGCATATAGCAGTACAGCAAAAACACTGCTGGCAAACACAAGTCCTGCAACGAGGAATAATCCAAACGTCACCTTTAGCCCCTGCCAAATAATCCTCATGCTGACTCACCCGATCCTTGTTTATGGAATGAAATTACTCCTTCACAAGTTCAACCTGAGCACCGATAGAACGCAAATGGTCAAAATATTGCGGATAAGATTTGGCCACGTGATGAGCATCACGAATAGTCAATCCCTTCTCGGAACGAAGACCAACGACGGTTAAAGCCATAATGACGCGATGATCGAAGTGAGCATTGATCTCGACACCACCAGTAACTCCTTCCGGCTTGCCGTGGACGATAATTTCACTTTGACGTTCTTCCACGTCAGCGCCTGCTTTACGCAACTCGTTCAAGTAATCAGTGATTCGGTCGCACTCTTTGTAACGCAAATTTTCGACATTGTAGAAACGGGAAGTACCTTCTGCAAAAACGGCTGCCGCAACCATTGCTAGTACAGCGTCTGTGAAGTGATCGCCATCAAACTCCCCTGCGATCAATTTTTGGTTGCCGCGAACGTGCACAACTCCGTTATCATGCGTTAAATTAACACCCATAGCACGTAAAACATCGACACAAGCTTTCTCGCCTTGCTTGCTATTTTCTTCTAGACGAAGCACTCGTACATCCGAGTTCGTAACTGCCGCAGCTGCCAGAATGGCCGCTGAACCTGGATAATCCCCTTGAATGACATACTCTTTCGCTTGATAGGATTGTCCACCTGGAATCCGGTAATGCATCAAATCTTCGCTTGCATGAACAACAATGCCAGCTTGCTCAAGCACTTCAAGCGTTTGGCCCACAATAATTTTGGATTTCAAATCATGCAGCACTTCAATCTCGCTATCCTCTTCAAGCAGTGGTGTCATGAATAAGAGAGAGCTAAGAAACTGCGAACTGACATTTCCGGAAACCGTAAGTTTGCCGCCGCGGGGTTTGCCCCCTTTAATAGTTATCGGCAAACGACCGTTAGAATGTTGTACTTCAACACCCATTTGCTGCAAAGTTTCGATTAAATCATCATGCGGACGCTTGCCTAATGATTCAGGGTAAGTGTTAACGAATGTTACATCTGGGCAAAATGCTGCTGTAGACATTAAGAAACGCAGAACAGCTCCGGCATTTCCTACGTTTAACTCAGACACGTGCTTAGGGTTCTTACCGAAGCCTGTAATGACAATTTTTTCATCATCTTCTTCAATGATAGCGCCTAAATCTTGTACACAGCGTCTCATTGCATCACTATCTTCACTATGAGCTGGGTAATAAATCGTGCTTGTTCCATTCGCAAGTGCGCCAATTAGCAAATAACGAGTTGTGTAGTTTTTGGAGGAAAGCGCGTTAATTTCTCCTTGTAGGTTTGCAGTAGGTTTCACAATGGCTTTCATGTGGTTAATATCTCCTTCGCATGTGTTTATATGTAATATCCGATGAATGTTAATAGAATTCCACCGGTATAACTGAGCATTGTATAGATCATCCAAGCTTTCCATAGCCCTGCGCGGAGCTGTTTAACGCTTTCCAAATTCAAGGTTGAAAATGTAGTGAAAGCTCCCATAAAGCCTGTCCCAATCAATAGTTTCCAATCGTCAAACGCATGGTATCTCATAAGAATTCCTAGTAAAAAACAGCCCAAAAGATTTATTGTCAGTGTACCATACGGAATAGAACTTGGGAACCTTCTCGATATGTACGTGCCCAGTCCAAATCGGCTGATCGCCCCGAAAAATCCACCAATACTTACTAAACATATCGGCCATAGCCAAGTACTCATGAAAGTTGCTCCCCCCGATGAGAAAGCAGTGCGAAGCGAACACCTATCCAAGTAAATGCAAGTCCTCCCCACAAACTGCCAAGCACATAAATAAGAGCGAGGAACGGATGTCCTTGGTGAAACATATGTACCGTCTCATAGCTGAACGTAGAGAATGTAGTAAAAGAGCCTATAAAACCAGTCGTAATTGGCAATTGAAGCTTCACAGGTATCGGAAGCCTATTCGTAAATGTAATAAAACCAAGCAATAAACAACCAAGTAAATTGCAGATAAAAGTACCCCAAGGAAAAAATGTAGCCGTTGCCGGATTCCATAATGCGGAGAGCCCGAAGCGCGCAAGTGCGCCTAGAATACCAGCTAAACCTATAAATAACATGTTAACAACTCCCGGTGCTGCGCGAGGTTTGACATCTGGTCTTAATGTTTCTATCATTACTTGTGATGGGGCTAATCCCCCAGCAATTCAAAACAAGGAGGTACTACGATGGATACGATTTTACCATCCGCCGTCAAAGATAGATTAAGCCGTGGCGAGAAGCTGGCAATCATCGATGTTCGAGAAGACGAAGAAGTAGCTGAAGGCATGATTGCAGGTGCCATTCATATTCCGCTAGGCCAACTGCCGGAGCGATTAAGCGAAATCCCGCAAGCGGACGAAGTGATTCTAGTCTGCCGCAGCGGCAATCGCAGCGGACGAGCACTTGGCTTTTTGGAAGCACAAGGCTATAAAGGTCTTAAAAATATGACTGGTGGTATGTTGGAGTGGGAGGACTAAGCTCAAGGCTTGTCCCTCCTCTTAAAGATTAGCTTGCCGAATAATCAAATCTACAATTTGGTCCGTTGTTAGCTCCGTCGTGTCGATCACGGTATGCGCGAAATCGTACGCTGACTTTCTCTGTTCAAGCAGTGTGTGAACGCGTTCTTCCAAGTTCCCCTGCAATAAAGGACGACTAATATCGGTGCTTACCCGATGAATGATTGCCTCTGGTGAAGCTTTCAGCGCCACGACAAAGCCATTGCGAAGCATGCACGCTCTATTCTCCTCAGCTAACACAGCGCCCCCGCCTGTTGCCACAATTTGCCCGTTTTGAGCCAATAAACTTTCAAGAGTTTTGCTCTCTAATGAACGAAAATGCGCTTCCCCAAATTGACGAAACAAATCCGCAATGCTCGTCTGTTGCGCTTCTTCAAGCACGGCATCCGAGTCTTGAAACTTCCATCCTAGACGCTCAGCGAGCATCTTCCCGACGGTTGATTTGCCTGTCCCCATGAAACCTACAATTACAAGATTGCTTGTTGTCACGTTAATCCCCTTTTCTCATATGCTGTCTATACAAACTTTCCCAACATCATACCATAGCCAAATAGTCATGAATACAATCCAATTGAAAATCATATAGTAGTGTGAATAAATTCCAACACAAACAGTGAAGATTTTAAGAGAAACCTAATGCCGACAAGGAGAGATGAAGTTTTGAACCCAACTGTTGCCTATTCCAACCACACGCAAGGCAAACTGGAGCAAATCTTACACCCGAGCTATGTTTTGTGCAAAGAGGATGTTGTTTGGATTTTGGAGTTTATTAAGAAAAAAGTGGCTGAAGAAGACCCTCGCATGCAAGGTCTTGCTCAACCACGATTGTTAAAAAATTTCCGTTATTTTGCCGAAGTCTCCTTGATGCTCATTCACAGAAGGAACGGCTTCGATCAAGAAGCCGATCGTTTGAAAATGTGGCTGCGCGAAGCGGCTTACGGTTTGCAGGGAGAGGCATAACGCCCCTGCCCTCTTAGTTTTCCATCCAGTTGAAGTGGAAGGAACCTTCTTTGTCCACACGTTGGAACGTGTGAGCGCCGAAATAGTCACGCTGCGCTTGCAGCAAGTTAGCCGGCAATCTTTCTGTACGGTAGCTATCGTAGTAAGCAAGTGCCGATGCGAAAGAAGGAACCGCGATACCGCGAGTTACAGCTTCTGCAACAACTTGTCTCCATGATTGTTGATAGTTTTCAACCACATCTGTGAAGTAAGTATCCAGCAGAAGGTTTTTCAGTTCCGGATCGCGGTCATACGCATCCTTGATATTTTGAAGGAATCTAGCACGAATAATGCAGCCGCCGCGGAAGATCATTGCGATGTTGCCATATTTCAGATCCCATTTATATTCATCAGAAGCTGCTCTCATTTGAGCAAAACCTTGTGCATAAGAGCAAATTTTACTTGCATATAGCGCTTGACGCACAGCTTCAATAAATGCTTTGCGATCGCCTGTATAAGCTGGAGCATCAGGTCCTTTGAGCACTTTGCTAGCCGCTACGCGTTCTTCCTTCATCGCGGAGATGAAACGGGCGAATACGGATTCCGTAATGATGGAAAGCGGTACGCCAAGGTCCAGAGAACTCTGACTGGTCCATTTTCCTGTTCCTTTTTGACCAGCGGAATCCAGGATAACGTCAACCATTGGTTTGCCAGTTTCAGGGTCGTATTTCGTGAAGATATCACGTGTAATTTCGATCAGGTAGCTGTCAAGTTCGCCATTGTTCCACTCTGTGAAGATCTCATGAAGCTCTTCAGTGCTTACATTCAAGACATCTTTCAGGAGTTGGTAAGCTTCACAGATCAGCTGCATGTCGCCGTACTCGATACCGTTGTGCACCATTTTTACATAGTGTCCAGCACCGTCTGGTCCGATATACGTACAGCAAGCGTCGTCGCCAACTTTGGCAGAAATAGCTGTAAGAATAGGCTCAACCAATTTATAAGCGGATTCTTGACCGCCTGGCATAATTGACGGGCCTTTAAGCGCGCCTTCTTCGCCTCCGGAAACACCTGTACCAACAAAACGAATACCATGTGCTTCAAGTTCTTTGTTACGGCGCTGCGTATCTGGGAAGAATGCGTTGCCTCCGTCGATCAGGATATCACCTTTTTCAAGGTGCGGCAGCAATTGGTTGATCGTATCGTCTGTTGGACCGCCTGCTTTGACCATGATCAAAATTTTGCGTGGAACTTCCAAGGATTGTACGAATTCTTCCACAGTGTATGTACCAACTAGTTGTTTGCCTTCTGCTTCTTGAAGAAGCTCTTTTGTTTTCTCGGCAGAACGGTTAAATACGGATACAGTGAAACCTCTGCTCTCGATGTTTAACGCTAAGTTTTTCCCCATTACCGCTAATCCAACTACACCAATTTGTTGTTTAGACACGTCTCTCATACACCCTTCCGATATATAAATATTTAAATCGTCATCGCGCCAAAACCGCCATCTACTCTTAAAACAGAGCCTGTAACAAAGCTGGAAGCTTGTTCAGAAGCAAGGAACACAGCAGCACCCTGTAGCTCAGATGCCTCACCGAATCGATTCATTGGCGTATGACGCATAATGGACTCGATACGCTCAGGCGACAAAATCTTACGATTCTGCTCAGCTGGGAAGAAACCAGGAATGATCGCATTAACACGCACACGGCTCGGAGCGAATTCACGCGCCATATTCTGCGTGATGTTATTAACAGCTGCTTTAGAAGCGGAGTAAGTGAACACACGTGATAGAGGTGGATCAGAAGACACAGACGAAATATTGATAATACTTCCGCCTTCGCCACGATCAATCATATATTTCCCAAACACCTGGCAAGCTAGCACGACGCTTTTCAAATTTACCTCCATAATAGAATCCCATTCTTCCATGGAAATGTCAAAGAAAGGCGTAGCACTATTTTTCCCTGGGCAGTTCATTAAAATGTCCGCACGGCCAGACCAAGCGATAACTTCCTTAAGCACAAGCTCCAAATCTTCACGTTTCGTTGCATCCGCTTGGAAAGTTTGAGCTTCGCCGCCAATCGCTTCGATCTCCTTACGAACTTGATCGCTCTTCTCTTGATTGCGTCCGACAATGGCTACTTTCGCGCCATGACCGGCCAAAGCAATCGCCATTGAACCTCCAAGTGTACTGTTACCCCCGATAATTACTGCTGTTTTCCCTGTAAGATCGAATAAATTCATTTGTCTTCATCCCCTCTAGCATTTTGTTTGCTTAAGCAATTTATGATTGAGGGCTCCGAAGGTGCTGACCTTGAAAGGCGGTTATCGCGTCGAATTGATCTTTTAACTGATGATATACGCTTGTATAAATAGATGTCAATTGTTGATATACGCGATAATTACTTTCATTCACCTCGTGAGCCGTTCCCACCTGAATCCAATTGTGTGCATGAGCCAAATCATCAATTTCGCCCATTGCAAGTAAACCTAGCAGTGCAGCCCCGATTCCAGAGCTTTCGATGGAATCCGGCACCGTAACGGAAGTACCCAGCATGTCCGTCATCATCTGGCGCCAAAATTCGGATCTGGCGAAACCACCTGAAGCTCGAATCACCTCCGCCGGCCCCATAATCCGCTCAAGCGACGTTGCGACAGCTTGAATGGAAAACATGACGCCTTCCAGAGCAGCGCGAATCATATGCTTCTTCTCATGGCTAAGTGAAAGCCCGAAGTAAACACCGCGTGCATTAGCATTCCAGTACGGAGCGCGTTCCCCGGAAAGCAGCGGCAGAAACAACAAACCGTCGGAGCCCGCTTTCACTTGGGAAGCCAGTTCCGTCAGGTAATCATAAGGATCGATCCCTTGACGGCGTGCCTCTTCAGACTCCGCAGTAGCGATCTGGTCTCTTACCCAGCGGAAAACAATGCCGCCATTATTGATCGGTCCGCCAACGACCCAGAACTTTTCTGTTAGCGCATAGCAGAACAGCTTGCCTTCCGGGTCTGTTTGCGGCTTCGTCACTACGCTGCGCACCGCGCCGCTGGTTCCGATAGTCACAGCAACAACGCCGGGCTCAAAAGCGCCAACGCCTAGATTGGCCAAGACACCGTCGGAAGCTCCGACAATAAACGGTGTGTCCTGGGCCAACCCCATCACAGAAGCGTATTCAGCGGTAAGGCCCTCTACGCGGTATGTTGTTGGGACTAGCTCTGAAAGCTGTTCCGGAGTAACGCCGGCTTGACCCAGGGCTTCTGCATCCCAATCCAGGTTCTCGAGATTGAATAAGCCTGTCGCACTGGCAAGTGAATGATCAATGACATAACGGTCAAAGAGCTTCGCGAAGACATATTCTTTGATACCAATGAACTTGTATGTCTCTTTCATTAGCCCTGGTTCATTATCACGGAACCACATGAGCTTAAGCAGCGGAGACATCGGATGGATTGGCGTGCCTGTACGCGAATAAATCTGCTGCCCCAGACCGCTGCGCTTTAATTCAGCCGCATACATTGCGCTGCGATTGTCTGCCCAAGTAATACAAGCAGTTAGAGGCGTTGTGTTGTTATCAACAGCAATGAGACTATGCATAGCTGAACTGAAGGAGACGCAAAGCACTTGCTCAGGATTGACGCCTACCTTCCGAACAACTTCGCCGATCCCTTGCACGACAGCATCAAAAATTTGGTCCGGGTCTTGCTCGGCGCGATCAGCAGCCGGTGTAAAAAGAGGATATTCAATGGAGTGAGACCCAAGAACTTTCCCCTCGCGTGAAATGACGAGCGTTTTGGTGCTTGTCGTACCAATATCAGCCGCGATGATGTATGGCTTGAGGGTACTTAATTGGTCTGTCATTTGCTAATATTCCCCTCTGCGTTAAATGAAAGCTCATAAGGCTCTGTTAAAATCTCAATATCCGGATGCACACGCGCTGCGTCGAGCAAGTTCACGGAGATTTCGATTTCGCCAAGATGAAGCGTATCTTGAATTCGAACCAGCTTACATTTCGTGTAATCTAGAATGTTGCAAGTTTTTACAGCCGCTTTAATGGCATAGAAATCATTCTCCAGCGTTGTTGCGATCTTCGTTGGCGCACATACAGTGGAAGTTAGTCCGTTAGCATACGTAAACTCCAGGTTAGTTTGATCCACTAAGCGTTGAGTCGTAAAATCAGCCGTTCCTACCCCGTTTGCATTGCCTTTTGTTTCTGGTGTCAAATCCAAAACAACCATTTTCGCAACATCCGGGCCACCATGCGCATAAGGCGTCGGGTAACGGCCTGTTACGTTGGGATCCATGCCATCGCCGCTAATATTTTTACCGATATAATCAATGACCAGCACATCAATCTCATCGAACAGAATCTTCGGAAGCCGCGCCTTCGCCTCAATCAACAGCTGCTCTTCGCGCTCTTCAATTTCAGCGGCAAGAAGCACTTCTACACGGCAAGTTTCGTCATAAGCATTCTCAACGAGAGCTACACCAAACACGATTGGCAGCTTCTGAATCATCAGATTAGCCATGGCCGGCACATTCTCCGCCATATACTTAAAGCCAAGCTGATGGCAGGCTTCCGCGCCTTTTTGCTTCCCTAACCCGATCGCGATCATCTTCATGATGCCGCTCTCAATGCGTCCACGGAAAGCCGTATGTGGCTTCACGCGGTTAATTACGACGATCGCATCCGCTTCCGAAGCGATACGATCTACGTAAACCGGCAACCCGTTGGGAAGCTCATCAATTTTCACGACTTCCATAGAGGAACGAATTGGAGCGCCCATCGACGCTTCCGTAATGCCAAAATGAAGCAGTACTTCTGTTTGTCCTTCAGCAGTTGCACCGCCATGGCTGCCCATGCAAGGCACAATGAATGGAAACGCGCCTTTTGCCTTAATGGCATCAATGGTCGTTTTGGTAAATCCCGCGATGTTCGCGATCCCTCTGCTCCCTACGGCTACAGCAACCTGCTGACCTGGAAGTATGGTTTCCATGGCCCCGCTGCTTGCAAGTTTATCTGCAAGCTCTTGCTCTGGATTTTCCAGAATCGTGCGGTCGAACTTCTGACGAATTTTAACCACTTGCGGGATCGGAATATCATTTAACAGCTCTCTTAATATGCTCATCGATTATTCCCTCTTTCTTTATGTTGACAGCTTCTTTACGGACTCCCGCACGACGAGCTCTGTCTTCAAAAGCACCTGCTCCGTCTCGTGCTGCTTATTTTCAATATTACCTAGGAGCCGTACAGCGCCTTCTTTACTAATTTGTTCAATTGGCCGACGGACAGTTGTTAGAGCAGGCGTGACATAAGCTGCAAACACCGTATCATCGAACCCCACAACCGAAATGTCCGCTGGCACCTGCATACCGGCTTCCGATATCGCTTTCATTGCACCTAGCGCCATCTCGTCATTACAGCTAAAAACGGCGGTAGGACGCTCTTCCAAGGCAAGAAATTGCTGCATAGCTTTATGACCGCTTTCGAGATCATATAGGCCTGGCACTCTATAAATAGACGGAATGCTAATTCCATAATGCTTCATGGCTCTTTCGAAGCCATCTTTCCGATTTTGGGCGGATTTAAAGCCTTTGCGACCCTCAATCAACGCAATGCGCGTGTGGCCTTGTTCAATTAAATAGGAACATGCCAGGAAAGCACCCTGCTCTTCGTCAGACAGGATATTCAGCACACCAGCTGTAGAGACTGGCCGATTGAGAACGACTAGCGGAATGCCTTTACTTACGATATGTTCAATAATGGCCTGGTCGTCATCGCTTTGAGAAACAATGATGATCCCGTCAAAGCTTTTGCGGGTAATGGATTGAAAGCTCGAATAATCATCAATCCCCTTGACAATCAGTTGATACCGGTCCTGAATGACCGAGTTGACGCCGCGAATGGCTTCATAGAAGAAGCCTGCTGAAGTTCCTTGACTCAGTGTGGTAAAGAACAGTCCCAAATTATACGATCGATCGAGCACTAAGCTCTTTGCACTGTAATTGGGCGTATAATCTAGTTGCTCGGCTATGAGGCGAATACGTTCTTTCGTTTCCTCTTGAATAAGCGGACTATTATTAAGCGCCCTGGAAACAGTCGTATGGGACACACCCGCAAGCTTGGCAATATCCTTAATCGTTACGCTCATTCCTTCACCTCTATCAGAAGCATATCACAATCGTGCACACGTTAACAATAGTCTTTTTCAACTAAAAAACTCCCTTTCCAGGGAGCCGACTATCGTTAGTTTAAGCAAAAATTCCAAGTAAATACACTTATTCTTTTTCAGAAATACGAAGAAACACAAAAGAGAGTCCGTATGTATGAATACAGGCTCTCTTCTTATTCAAATCCACTATTCATTCTCACATCTCCAATAAGAGCATTTCTTGACGCATTTCGAGCAACTTGGTTTTACTCTCCATAATCGCTTTGGCATCCCCAGATGCTATAGCATCATGTAAGGTGGCTAGTTCATAATCGAGCTCCATGCGCAAAATAGGAATTCGTTCATCGGTACGCTTGGATCGCAGCGCTTGCATGACTTCTTCTACTGTCACGGCTGGCTCCTTCTGATACAGCACTTTATGTTCGATGCCGCTAATCTCAACCATGCGAATAATTTCCCCGAACATAATATTCTCAATGAGAATTTGCCGATCTTTGAATCTTTTTACTACCGCATGACCGCGTGTGTCACCAATCAATTTTTCCATCATTTCCGCGAGCTTCTCGTCTTTGAACGAATAATTACCCACAATTTTATACTTTTCACCAATTCGCTCAAACTTCAGCTTAATCAGCTTACGTCCTGTACGAATGGAAATGATGAACTGCAGCTCACTTTCGTTCCAATACAGAGAATAACCTTCCTGAATGAGCGCTTTAATGAAGTTCCGGATTAGCCGGCGATCAAATCGTAACTCTAGGTTGCAGTACTCCACTTCATGACTCTTACTCACGGCAATCCCCTCCATAATTGGTGCGTTTGGTTTTATTTAAATATTCAGACAACTTATCTTCTTATCCTTATCTTATTATGAATTCTATGTTTTAGCAACTTGGATTATTGACATTTTTTTAAGGAAAAACGTACAAAAAAAGCTGATGCCTGTATGACCGCGGCGTCAGCCTAGCAAAAAATGGAAGACGGATTCTGCTATGCAGAGGTGCCCAGTTTAATGCCATCCCCAGAAAAATCCGTCGCGCTCCCAGGCTGCTTTACCACCATGAAGTTTCTTAAATATTTTTTTGACCTCTTTGGATATCGCTTGATTCCCATTTTCGTTGACATAAATAAAGGATTCTCCATAATGACGAATAATATAGTCAACTGCTTCTTTCTGATGCAAAATCCCTGCGGATTTCAACTGTTCCAGCATCCATTCTGCAACCTCGTTCGCCGTAACGGCCATTCCCGTTCTCTCCTTCATTTCACTCGTTATGAATAATTGAACCTTGTCCAATAAGATGAATCAATCGTTCCATTGTAACATATTTTCTTTACATTTATCGATCAAATAGGTACAGGAGCACAATCATCCTCATTCTGGTTTATTAGCCCATTCCTTCCTAGGGGGAACACCATATGCTATCTCTGTAAGACAAACGAACAGAACTAATAAACGAAAGGGTGATTTTGGATGGGTTATGGAGCTGGTGTAGCTGGTGTTGGTGGTTATAATTCTGCTGCCGCAATTTTGGTTCTCTTTATTTTGTTAGTTATTATTTCTAGTGCATTCGTTATCTAATCCACTTCAAATACGAAAGGGCTGCCTGGCAACACTGCCAGCAGCCCTTTATTCATATCCATGCTTAAGTGAACGTTTCGGGGACCCTCCATGATGAGAACCGTCTAACCCACATCAGCATCCTCGGGTCTCAAAATCACTGTCCCGACGCCAAGCAGAATCAGCGCAAACAAGGTGAGCACACCCATGTGCATCCACATATGGGACAAAGACTGCCCAGAAGCCATAAGCTGGATTGCTTCTATGACCCATTTCTGGGGAACGAAATTGGCAATTTTCTGCATCCACTCCGGCATCAGAGAAATGGGCCAGAAACAGCCGCCTAGCATGCAGGAAGGCGTAACGATCAAAGCGTTGATCATGCCCATATTGGACGCATTCTTCACCAAACCTGCAACTGCGCTGGCAATACCCATACTCGCTAATAAGAAAAACTCCAACATGACAAATTGCGAGAAGAACGGGAGTCCATAATCATATAGAGCCACATAACGAGTAATGATTAAGATAACAAGCACTTGCAAGGTTCCTACAAAAAAGCTGCCCATAAAATTGCCTAGCATAATTTCAATGGAGCGAACTGGAGCCGTGAAGGTTCTTGCCATGGTCCGCATTCTCCGGTCCTCCATAATGACGGATATCGTATTATTGATGACTCCCATCATGAACATCAGCATAAAGCCAATGACGAGATGTGTATTCGGATTCACATACAAGTTCAGATCTGTAATACGCGCTTTAACTTGATGCTTCTCTAGTTGGGTCAATGTCTTTTCCACGGCATCCTGAAGCGATTTGCCCTGAAGGCCTTGCTTTCGCTGCACATCAACAGTTGCTTGATAGCCAGTAAGTATACTATCCAGCGTTATTTTCAACGTAATGGTCGCTTCACTTACACTCAATTGATACATATCTACTTGCGGAGCGGAACCTGTCAATAACGTCTCACTGAATCCTTCCGGAATGACGAACGCACCAGCGACTTTTTGTTTCGTAACATTCTCCTTCAAGGAGGCATCGGAAGCCTGTTCCTTCAGCCTGTAATCAGGCAGCTCAGTCAACTCCTGCACCAAGTGAGCGCCGAGCGGTCCGCGATCCATATTAATATAAGCGATATCAACCCGATGTACTTGCTGCTGCCCCATTACCCCAATAATCAAAGAAACCACCCCTGCCGGGATAAGAAGATACATCAGCAAACCTCTCTTTTGTAAAAGCGTGCGACGAAGCATATTATAGGCGATTAACAAGCTATTCATGGTATCCCACCTTTCGGTAAACGATGAAAGAAATGAACAGTGTGCCAGCGCTGATGCATCCCAAGACCAATAAATGTTGGCCTAAGACGGAGGGGTCACTGCCCAGCATAATGCGATACATACTTTGCATAGCCCAGTGATTCAGGGTGAAATTGCCAAGTTGACGCAGAAATCCATCAGGTAGAGGTGTAAAGCCTCCGCTTAGAAAAGACATAACCATCACCATCATTTGGAAAATGGTTGAGATCCCTTTGGACGATTTCACAATCAGAGCTATTAAAACAGCGAGACTCATGGACGCTATGATGACGAAAAAGCAGATTAGTGCCAGTATCCCATACGAATTTCCCCAATCGACATGATAAACAATAACGGTTGTTCCGACGATAACCGCCGCCTGGCAAATCGCAATAAAGGCATTGCCAAGTACCTTTCCGAGTAAAATCTTATACTCACGAACCGGCATGGCATTAAGTCGGGATAGTGTATGTTTATCCTTTTCGCCTTGCAGCGTCATCGCCGTGGACAGGCCGGAATATAACAAAAACATGACCAGCATCGAGGCTGCGTAATACTGCATAGCGGTATACTGGGAATTGCCCATTGCTAGATTGCCTTGCTTGACATGATCAGATGAACCTTGGTTCTGCATCGAGGCTGCTGCTTCAGGGCCAATTGTCATCGCGACTGCCTGTCTGTGGTTCACGTTATCCAGGAAGGAACGAAGTACCATTTGAGCTGTCAAATTCTGCTCGTAGTTGTTCCCGAGAATCATTTCCCATTCTGCTTCCTTTCCCGCCATCACACGAGCACTGAAATCACTAGGAATAACAAGCGCAAATTCGGAATCACCTGATTTAATCCGGTTGACGGCTTCGTCACGTGTCTGAATAGTTGAGGCTTGAAGCAAACTCCCAATATCAGGCGAGTGCAGAAAGCCTTCTATGCTGGATTTCAGCTCACCCGAATCTCCCTGTACAACGTCCACTTTCACAGGATTGATGGTCCGATCTTCCACTTTGAAAGCACCAGAAAGTGCTGAGCCCAATATGAAAATGAGCAAGAGCGGCATCGCAAACTGGATAGCCATAACATATCGCATGCGAAGCATTCGCAAAACTTCATATTTTGCAATAATCCATAACTGCATCGCGCTCTCCCCCTAATCCCGTAAAGTTCTACCGGTCAACGACAGAAATAATGCCTCTAGATCCGGTTCTACCTGCGCGAGTGATTGAATTTTGACATTGTGCTTGGATAAAATGAACAGGATGTCTTGCAAATAGGCTTGCGACGATCCAACAAGCAGTTCAAGCGCGTGCTCCTGGGTGTTCACCTGCTTAATTTTGGGATGATCACGAAGCTCCTTAACCGCATCATCGGTTAAATTTGCTACTTGAAGCATAATCTTGTTATCCTGCGCGACTTTGCTGCGGAGCTCCTCTTGCGTGCCGCAAGCGATCAAATGTCCGTGATCCATGATGCCGACACGCGTCGAAATCGCAGATACTTCTTCCATGTAATGTGATGTGTAAATGATCGTCGAACCCATACGGTTCAAGGTTTTGACCGACTCTAAGATGTGATTCCGGGATTGGGGATCGATTCCCACGGTCGGCTCATCCATAATAATGAGTTTAGGGTGATGCATAATAGCGCAAGCAATATTCAATCTCCTTTTCATTCCACCTGAAAAAGCACTCGGCTTATCGCTAGCTCGATCTGATAGCCCGACGAATTCCAGCGCTTCCTTGACACGGCTCTGCAAAAGAGCGCCTCTCAAGCCATAGAGTCTGGCAAAGAACGTCACATTTTCCCTAGCGCTTAAGCTCTCGAATATGGCAAGCTCCTGCGGAACAAGACCTATGAGGCGTTTAACCTCCAGCGTATCCTTTGCAACGGACAACCCGTCTACTATCATTTCTCCCCCATCCATTCTAAGCAAGCCGCTTAGCATTTTGATTGTGGTGCTTTTACCTGCCCCGTTTGGACCCAGCAACCCGAATATTTCACCTTCCTGAATGGATAAATTCAAATGATCAACGGATATTTGATTGCTGTATTTTTTAACAACATTTTTAATTTGAATAAAGCTCACTAGGATCCTCTCCCTTTTCTCGACTGCTTGAATTATACTTATTGTACCTCATTCAAAATGCATCTACAGGTAGATTAAGTCATCTGACAAGGTGACAAAAGTCATAAACACTTCGTTAAACATGTAAACTTGCTTGCCAATTATGCTATAATTTGGCTATACGCTTGCAAAGGAAGGGAATCGCTTGTTACCTTTACTGCTTATTACCCGCTACACACTCATTCTCATTCCAGCGGTTGCCTCCATGTTTCTCGAAAGTTACGCGTCTAATGGCACCTATGTGTTCTTTATTCTTCTATTCATTTGGGTCGCAGAGCTGCGGAGAACGATTTTCAAGAAATCGGTAGGGATGCTTCTGGTAGAAGTTGGGTTCGGCGGATGGCTTTGTTATACGTTTGACGGCTTATTATTCATCATCTTTTACTCCACATTGCTGACTTATCTTCCTACCTTCCATCGTCATATCCGATTTTCTTTCTTAGGTGTTCAATTGATCGCATTAAATTTGAGCTTACAGGGCGAATCGAGCAGTTATTACGTGTTAGCCAATCTCCTCTTCTTTACCCTGGCGCTGCTACTTCGTCATATGAACCAAGTGGAACAAAACAAAGTGGACATCGAACTGCTCTATGATCAGCTGCGACGGCAGCATTATGAACTGGATGAAGCTCGCATGCAGTTATTGGACTATGCCAAAAAGGTTGAGAATATCGCTCAGCTCGATGAACGCAACCGGATTTCGCGAGATATTCACGATGATTTGGGGCATCAATTGATTCGTCTCAAGATGATGATGGAAGCCGGCCTGCGGATATTGCCAACGCAAATGAATAAAGGCATGGAGATGTTAACCTCCGTTAGGGATCAGCTAACCGAAAGCATGGAACTGCTTCGATCGACGGTGCGTAAACTGAAACCGGATGACGATTCCATGCAGTCGTTCACCTTGAATCGGCTTATTGAGGGACTAACCAAGGAGAATGGCATATCGATCGAGGTTGATATTCAGGGAATGCCCTATGTCTTGTACCCTAGTCTAGCCTTCATCCTATACCGGAACGCCCAAGAAGCCATCACGAATGCGATTCGTCACGGCCATGCAACATCTGTACAGATTCAATTAATTTATGAAACCAAGCAAATTACAATGAGCATTTCGAATAATGGGCAGGTCCCTACGGCTCATACCGCGAAAGGACTCGGAATGACAGGCATGGAAGAACGCAGCAAGCTTATAGGCGGCCAGCTTCATGTGACAATTGCTTCCCCTTTTACCGTGACAACAGTCCTGCCCACTTTTCGCCAAACGCTCTAATGCAAACGAAGAAAGAAAGGGTTGAAACAACCATGATACATGTTCTTATTACTGACGATGATCCATTTATTCGAGAAAGCTTACAATTAATTATCGGACTTGACAAAGACATTACTGTTGTAGGTACGTGCACCCATGGCGATGAAGCATTGGCTATTATCCAAAGTGGTGTTCAAGTCGATGTAGTCCTGATGGATATTAGAATGCCCATCTGCGATGGTGTCGAGGGAACACGCAAGATCAAACAAACAAATCCCGCGATTTCCATTCTAATTCTAACGACATTTGACGATGATGAATTTATCGTACAGGCGCTACGTAACGGAGCTAGCGGCTATTTACTGAAGAACATTTCCCCCGACCGTATCATACAAGGTATAAAAATGGTTGAGCAAGGCAATTTGCTTATTCATCCTGACATTGCTAAGAAATTGGCAACCTTCATTAGTCCCACTCCCGCACCAAGCGCATCCGCTCCTACTACGCTGCGAGAGTATGGGTTAACGGCCAGCGAACAAGCGGTGGTTGAGAAAATATCAGAGGGCTTATCGAACAAAGAAATCGCCCAGGAGCTTTTCCTGAGCGAAGGTACGGTCAAAAATTATATAACTGAAATTCTTAGCAAGCTGAATCTCCGCGATCGCACGCAAATTGCCATCTTCTATTTAAAAAAACAATCCGGAGTAAACAGCTAGTATAGCTATTTTTTTACTTTAACGACCTCGATATCCTCTTTGGAGGAGCTCCCCACCACATATTCAGGCTGATTATTGCTGTTGTTATTATTACTCTGAGTCAGCTTGAGTGTCGTGCGGTAGTAATGACCGTTTTCGGAAAGCAAATAACTGTATGTATTGAGTTCAGGCAGCGCATCAATAACAATGGGACTCGACATAAATGGTATCTTATCGATTTCATAGTATCGGAAGCTCTCCACATAGTCTCTGAGTGCTTTTATTTTGATAGGGTCTTTCTCCCCTGTAATGGTAACACCTTCGTTGTAAACATATGATAATTGCGGGGGCTCGCTCCCCCAAACCTTCTTCAATTCATCCTCACCGACATAAATGTCTTCCGAATATTTCTCCTTCGCTTTACGCAAACCAGCTGTTGGCACACCCATTCGTTCCACATCCGCTAATCGGTAGTAGGTCAGCTCCGTCATGTTCGTGAGAACTGGATAGGTGGCACCTCGATAATCAAAGTACTGCACATAAGGATACTGGAACACTATTTCCGTGTAATTCGTATTATTCCCCTCAGTGGGTTGTCCGGAATTGATACGCGGGTTAATATAAATCGATTTGGAGCTTTCCTGCCAATTTACGACTGCCCCCAAATAGTTCCCTAACTCTTTCACTGGCAAGTAGCTGCTATTGTTATAAATCAACGGCGGATTCGTAAGCTTAACCTGCTGCCCATTCACAACTACCTTGAAATCATCTCTTAAATAAGCATCAACGCGTTGCAGCACATCTTGCGCATAGACGCCTGCCGTAAAGCATGTTCCCATTAAAGCGCCCAAAAGAGCGATCGTGGACCATTTCTTCATTTTCATAGCAGAATTCTCCTATCTTTTCCAATAGATTATTCCTCATATTTCGGCAAACTCCTATTTATTCCTGCTTTTTTAGACAAAATGGGACATTCTTCCTACTTTCCTTCTACGAAACTCGTAAAACATTGCAGAGCTCACTCATTTAATTTAAAATAATTGAAAAACGTAAGTGAAAAGAGGCACCTAACTATGAGCTTTACTGGATTTACACAGCATGATTTCGATACATTTGCCATAGAGGGTTTGGATGGACGAATGGAAGCCATTCGCGAGCGCATTCAACCTAAATTTAAAGCGTTAGGCGATTCATTGGCGCAGGATCTCTCGCTCTTTGCTGGAACCGAAATGTTCTTACATATTGCCAAGCATTTAAGACGCAAAATCAATCCGCCAGTGGACACCTGGATGGCGATCTGCCCGAATAAAAGAGGCTACAAACAAGTTCCTCATTTCCAAGTCGGGCTGTTTGATGATCGCGTGTTTATCTGGCTTGCACTCATTTATGAGCTGCCTAATAAAAGCAACATCGCCACTACGTACATGAATCAGATTGATCGCATTCAAAAAGAAATACCTACCGATTTCGTTCTCTCCTTCGATCATATGAAAAAGGATGTTACACCGCTGGCTGATCTAGACCGCAGCGCTTGGAATGACGCTTTGATCCGTTTCCGCGATGTCAAAAAAGTTGAGCTGCTGATCGGCAGAAACCTTCATTTCCAAGATCCAGTGCTTACCAAACCTGACGAGCTTGAATCGTTGATTAAATCAACATTCGAGAAGCTAATTCCTCTGTATCAACTAGCTGTCGATGCGAAATAACTCGAATCTTGGAATTTTTATGTAAAACTAAGGTTATTTTAAACTAAAATTAATCCCTCCTGCACAGACTATGTTCTGTAATTCCTATTATTTGGGAAAGGAGGCGTACACATGAATCAGCCTTATATGAAAAAGCTGCTGGTGAGCACGGTGGCCCTTTCGTTCGTCTTGGGAGCTACTGTGCTCCCTTCGCTTTCTGCTTCGGCGCAGGCACCTTCCGGCAACGGGCAAGAGATCGTTTCTCTGCAGCAAGCAGATGAGAAGGGGCACGGGCGCCATAACCGCAAGTGGCCGATTATCGAGGAATCTGCGAATGTCATTGGCGTTGACAAAGAAGTGCTCGTGAAATCGCTCAAGAGCGGTAAAAGCATCGTGGAAGCAGCAGCCGACAAAGGCGTGAGCGAAGCCGACCTAACGGCAAAACTCCAGCAGCTCCGTACCGGAAAAATTGAAGTAGCCGTGAAGGATGGCAAGCTGACAGCCGACCAAGGCGAGCATATGAAGCAAAAGCTCGGAGAACATTTGAAGTTCATCCTTAACGAGAAGAACCTGCTGGACAGTCATGGCAGAAGTAAGTGGCACCGCTTCGGACTGAAGCCCGACACGGAAAAACTCGCCAAAACGCTCGGACTGAGCAAAGATGAACTACATGCCCAGCTCCGCTCCGGCAAATCGCTCACCGAAATCGCACAATCAAAGGGCATTTCCAAGGACAAGCTCGTCGCGTCCATTAAAGATCAGTTAACCCCTTCCATTGAGAAGTGGGTTGATCACAAGAAAGACAAGAAAGCTAAGGAATAGGACACATAAAAAAGGCTGCCCATTGTCATCTTTGATGGCGTTGGAGCAGTCTTTTTTTGCCTTTTGCATTTTTTTTCATAATGAGTGATTACTCACTTCACAATGATGGTCGGCTCTTTCTGGTATGTCCTGCTGATTACCGCATTCGCCAAGAACGAATTCCAGATAATTCAATTCATACCGCTCATTATCGTCCCTCAGGGGTTCTTCTCAGGCCTTTTCAGCTTGGATACGATATCCTATGTACCTGCGATGGATCGGGGTCGTCATGCCCCTAAAATACGACGCTGACGCGCTGCGCAATATTATGATTCGCGGCGCGGGATGGGATCGCATCTGGATGGACGTCGCCGTTCTCGCAGCCTTCGTGCTGGAAAAAGCTTATAAGGCAATCCGGCACTCTCAGGGGGAAGGCCACTCATTGAGATTCCGGCTCCCACCATAACTTCATCATGCACGGTTTATCGCCACGCAAAGCCTAAAAGAGAACCACAAAAATCAAAAAAGCTGTACGCCCGCCTTCTCCATAGAGAAAGCCAGTGTACAGCTTTTTATTTGTGCTAAGCTGTTTGCTGTTGCACACGTGTCTGACGATCGACAAGCACGAAGCGCTGCAGCAGCAGGATCGCCGCCAAGCAAAGTACGCCGCCGATAATAAACGGCAAGGAGTGCGCGATGGCGAACACCGCTCCGCCAAGCAGCGGGCCGGCGATGCGGCCAAGGCTGTCCATGGAGGAGCTGAGCCCTGTCGCGACGCCCTGTCCCACTTTCGTACGCTGCGTAATCAGCGACGTCACACAAGGACGTATGAGCGCGTTCCCTGCGCCGAATACGGACAAGTAAATCGCAGCGGTGACTACGCTGCTGGAGTACAGCAGCAGGAAGAAGCCAGCTGCTGAGAGCAATAAGCCGATGCCGATCACCTTCTGCTCGGCCCCCTGTTTGACCAAGCGGCGAACCACACCGCCTTGGATCAAGGCGCCGACGATGCCGCTGGCAAGGAACATCATGCCGATATCAAATGGCGTTGCACCGATCTTGTCCATTTGGTAATACTGAAGTGTCGCTTCTAGGCCAGCGAGTGTAAACGAAACGAAAAAGGATAACACATACAGATACTTGGATGCTCCAGAGAATGCTTTCCATCTGGAAGGAGCTTTCTCTTTTACCGAAGATCGCTTATTCGCTGGCAACGATTCCGAGAGGATCGCAAAAGCAAAAAGGAACGAAGCAAACGCCAGGATCGAAGCTGCGAAGAAAGGCACGTATGTCCCCCAGCGGCTTAGAATTCCTCCAAGCGCCGGCCCGAAGATAAAACCTAAACCAATCGACATGCCCACCATTCCCATGCCTTTCGTCCGATTCTCGGCCGTTGTAATGTCCGCCACGTAAGCAACAGCGCAGGCCGTTGCAGCTCCTGAGAATAAGCCTCCCAAGATGCGAGACACGTACATGATCCACAGATGTCCATCCGCGAACCCGAAAATCAAAAAGCTAATGCTAAAGCCCAGCAAGCCAATTAAGATGATCGGTCTGCGTCCAATGCGATCCGAGACCGCGCCCCAAATCGGAGACATCAGGAAGGAAGCTGCAGAGTAAACCGATAGCAACAACGCGTTATGATACTCAGAGCCAGCTCCTTTGACTACTTCCGGCAGGATGGGAATGATAATGCCAAAACCTACGAAAATGGTCATCAACAACAGCATGATGATTCCAATCTGTTTATTCATGATGCTTATGAGCCTCCAAACCAAACATTTTTCCTTATCGTACCATACCTTTTTTGGGGATGGAAATGAACATTTGAAGAACAAGTAGCAGCACGAGGACTGAACCGCTCATCAAAAAAGGCGCATGGTAGCCATATACATCCCAAAGCTTGCCGGAAACAATCGGCCCGATGATCATGCCGAGCCCTTCAATCGTTAGAAAGAAGCCCCATACAGCCCCTCTCTTCTCAGGTGGTATGGCAGAAGCAATCAGCGCATTCCAGGATGGTATGATAAAAGCGTAACCGATTCCAAGCAGGGCAACCAATACATACAGTATGGTCATAGACTTGGCATATGTAAACAACAGCAGAGCTGCAGCGCTTATCGTGAAACCCGTGATCAAAAACGGCCGTATGCCTCGTCGATCCACCCATTTCCCCATAGGCACTAAGCAAATGACTGTAACGGCTCCTCCTGCAACCAAAAACATGCTGTATTCAAAGGAAGAAAGCTTAAGCACTTCTTTCGCGTACAACGTCAAAATAGGGGTCAATATGCCGAGAGCAAATGTCTGTGCGAACATGGCCGGAAACATGAGTGGACTAACAGACAGCGATCGCTTTACTTCACTTAGATAAGCCGAAACTCGCTGAGCAAGTGGCGCTTTCTCTATTTTAGTGTGCGTAATGACCTTTTCCATCGCCAATGAACTTTTCCGAGGCAGCATAAGCGCTACGAGCACTACAACCGTCATGCATGCAATCAATAAACGAAATGCAACGGTGTACCGATTTTCACCTACAAAAAAGTTAATGGCTACCGGCCCAAGTCCGACACCCGATAACCATGCCATATATACAACGCTCATGATCGTTGCTTTGCCCTCCTCCCCTGCTACTTCCGTCGTTCCTGTGATCACACAGGGCCACAGAGGGGCTGTACCAAAGCCAAGCAGTGCGCAGCCGACAATCATCCATATATATTGGGAAGTCGTTGCCATAAGGATGACAGAAAGAAAGGTCAAGAGCACACCTGTGAGCATGGTTGTTCGGTAACCGAGCTTATCAATGATCCAGCCGACGGGCGTGCGCAGCACATTATCACCAATATATTGAGCCGCAAGTGTCCATCCAATGATAAAGGCGGATGCTCCAAGCCCTGTTTTCATATACACAGGCAATATTGTAATCAGCAGTGCGCCCTTCACAAATTCGACGATAAACATAATAATTAACAATTCGATCACAAATGGGGAAAACAGCTGGTTTTTCCGCCATTTTTGCATCAAAATCATGTGATTTCTCCTTATTTGCCCGTATTTTAACAAGTGTTGTTAGTTTTTCCCCAATTTGCACAAACTATTTTCAAAAAATTAGCTTGCATGAAATCTCTAGTTTGATATACTCATTTTGTTTGTTGCAACTTTCGACAAGCAATCCACGATAGAAGGGAAGCGATAATCAGGTGGATCATACCCGTACCCCCCTGTTCACTGCATTGCTCAAGCATGCTGAAAGAAACCCAATTCAGTTTCACATTCCTGGCCACAAAAAAGGAGTCGGCATGGACCCGGAGTTTCGTTCCTTTATTGGAGACAATGCCCTGTCCATCGACCTCATCAATATAGCACCGCTGGATGATCTCCATCAACCGATGGGTGTCATTGAGGAAGCCCAGAAGCTGGCTGCGGACGCCTATGGCGCCGACCATACATTTTTCTCCGTACAAGGGACAAGCGGAGCCATCATGACGATGATTATGACGGTATGTTCCGAAGGCGATAAAATTATCGTCCCACGAAATGTACATAAATCCGTTCTTGCCGCGATTATTTTCGTTGGCGCTAAGCCGGTATTTATCCAGCCAGCACGTGACAAAAACTTAGGAATCGATCACGGTATTCCAACTCGTTCTGTCCGCAGAGCGCTTGAGAAGCATCCCGATGCCAAAGCCGTATTGGTTATCAACCCTACTTACTATGGCGTATGTACAGATCTTAAAGAGATCGTTGATCTGGTACACAGCTATAACATGCCTGTCCTTGTTGATGAAGCGCATGGCGTGCTCATTCACTTCCACGACAAACTGCCGATGTCCGCTATGGAAGCAGGCGCCGATATGGCAGCAACTAGCGTTCATAAGCTAGGTGGATCTATGACCCAAAGTTCCGTCTTGAACGTGAAAGGAAATCGCGTAAATCCTAAGCGGATCCAAACGATTATCTCCATGCTAACGACGACTTCAACATCTTATATCTTGCTAGCCTCGTTAGACACTGCGCGCAGGCACTTGGCTTTGAATGGGTATGAAATGGCGGAACGTACAATTGCCCTTGCCCAGTATACTAGAAAGCAAATCAATGAAATTGAGAACCTTTACTGCTTCGGAGAAGAAATTCTAGGTGGAGAAGCTACTTATACTTATGATCCGACGAAAATATGTGTTCACGTGCGAAAGCTTGGCATCACGGGCTTCGAAGTCGAGAACTGGCTGCGCGAGCACTACAATATCGAAGTCGAAATGAGCGATATGTATAACATCCTCTGCCTCATTACACCGGGTGATACGCCAGAGAACATTGAGATTCTATTAGAAGCTCTGCGCAAACTCTCGCATATGAATGATGATGTTGTCGAAGTCAAAGAGGTTGTTATTAAAGTCCCTGCTATTCCTCAATTAACGCTGACGCCGCGAGATGCTTTCTATGGCGAGACCGAAATTCTGCCGTTCAAAGATTCCGCCGACCGGATCATCGCTGAGTTCATCTACGTATATCCACCGGGGATTCCGATTTTGCTTCCAGGTGAAGTCATCACGCAAGAGCTTATTGATTACATCGTCGAGCATGTTGAGGTTGGACTTCCTGTCAAAGGTCCTGAGGATCGCAGTGTTCAAAATGTCAAGGTTATCGTAGAGACACAAGCGATATTCTAGACTTTTGAGTAACAGGTAGTTATTGTAAAACCGTTTACATGATGCTATGATATTGGTGATGTTTAGCGAATGAGGTGAACTAGGAATGGCTCAAAGCGCTTATATTAAATTCGTAACAGGCTCCCAAGTACCCGCACTCACCTTGGATGAACTGAGGGACAGGCTTTTGCATTACCGTGAGCAGCTCAGTCTAACAGCCAAGCAGCTTGGCTGGGAATATGACGAGGCCGGATTCCCTTATACCATTGAGACGAAGCCGGAAGGCGAAGGAAAATGGTTCTATCTGAAAGGTATCAATCCTTTATACAAATATATCGTGATTGGTGTCGGCAGCGAGAAGATTCAAGAGGAAGATCGGCATTATGTCCAGGTCGTATTGCCTGACGACGCCACACATGGCGACAAGAGCAAAGGCAATGAGTTCTGCAAATACCTTGGTAAACTGCTAAAAGCTGAACTTCATCTATTTAACGGCAGAATCATGTATTTCAATCCTCGAAAATGAAATCTTACACGAACGGGGCTGTCCCGGAAGGTTAATCCAAACCTCCAGGACAGCCCCGTTTTATAGAAATAGTGAAAGGGCTGCCCTTCCGTAGATTACCTGCGGAATGGACAGCCCTTTCTTATGTATAGCTCTTATTCTTCGCCTTCTTGAGCTACGATTTCATTGTAAATGGTCACTACGCGTTCCCATTCTTCTTCATCCTCAATGTTGACTAAGAAAGCATCGTCGCCATCTTCCTCAACACGGAAAATTACGCCGTCCGCTTCAGGATCATTGCGATCAAGCAATACGGCATAAGCTTGCTCTTGAGATTGGAAGGTATAAACCATAACCATCTCGTGCTCTTCACCGTTCTCGTCCGTTACGATAAAAACATCTTCCCCATGCTCGTGATCGTGGTCACAGTCCGGGCCGTGTACATGATCGTGCTTCTCATCGCTCACAGGCAGAACCTCATTTCGTCGAATAATTAGTTACGTAATCATCCTAACATTTTCATATTCAGAGGTCAAACCACTTTCTCGTGAGCTTATCCTATTCGGATTGGATCTGCTTCTCGGAAACGACGGAATATTCGGTAGCGCCTGTTGCTTGCATCGCAAATTTAACAACATAAGTGCCCGCTTCGTCAAAAGAAACGCCATACAAAGGTACCTTCAACCAGAAAGACTCTTTGGAGTCCGTGATAGATTTAACGACAGGTGTAACCACGCTCTTGCCGCTTGGCGATATAATGGAAACTTGGACAGAGTTAATGCTTGTTTTCAAATTATCTACCTGCGCAAACACAATGAAATCAGCCTGCTTACCGCGTTCAACAACGCCAAATGGAACGATGGCCGAATCTTTCCGCACTTCCGTTGTAAAGAACAAGTGCACGTTCGGTTTGTACAAATAAGCCGTCTTGTTGGAATTATCCCATTTCACCAACGCTTGCAAGGCATCGCTAACAGCGCGTAAAGGTAAAACAGTACTCCCTTCAACAATAAGTGGCGGAACATCCGACTCCCCAAACTCTGTTGTCGTATCATTGACGATCAGACGTGCAATGTTGTAACCCTTAAAATCCCCCCATATCGATGAGGCCACCACTGCAGCCGTGCTTAGAACAAAAAACACCAGCATCAACGTAAATATCCGCTGAACAACTTTCATTTTAGATAACCTCCAGCTCTCGTTAGTAATCTTTATGTCTGCATCTTTATACTCCTAACGTTAAAAAGAGTTGCGATGATTTTATAATTTTGATAAAAATAATAGAACACGTTGATTATACGCCTCTGGCTGCATATGATAGGACCCGACATGCCCCGCTTTTTGTGTAAGCCACAGCTCAAAAACGTCCGGATGCCGACGCCACATCCCCTCACTATTCGACCATGGAATTGCATCATCATCCTTGCTGTGAATAAAAAGAATCGGCCTGGGATAAATGTGCTCGACAGCCGCAAGTGCATCTACATGACGGGGATTAATCCCTATCAGCCTTGGCAAAATGCCCAAAATCAAAGGCGTGAATGGAAATCTCGGCAGCTTCGACCACACCGGCAAGTTATCTCGCAAATAGGGGCTTAACTGGCTAAAAGCACTATCCGTAATGACTCCCGCAACGGTGGATTCTTCCGCAGCCGCTAAAAGCGACGTGCTTCCGCCCATCGAGAAGCCGAGCAAGCAAATTTTACTAGGGACATGCTCCTGCACCCACTTAATTGCGCCAAGTACATCCTGCTTCTCCAAATAACCGACAGTCGTCAAACTGCCTTCGGAATTGCCCGAATTGCGAAAATCAAACATGAGCACATGGTAGCCTTCATCAACAATAGCCTTCGCTAAGGCAAGCGCCGGCAGTCCCTTCTCGAGTCGTGTACCCGCATACCCATGTGACATGATAACCGTCGTTGCCAACTCACCAGCGGGTGCGGAAGGAGATTTGAAAAACCATCCATCCAGTGCAACATCCTGCAACTGACTAGGAAAGGTAATATCCTGCTTTTGCAAGCCATATTGCTCTGGGAACTCATCGACGATCTTTCGTTTCGGATGTGTTAACTGCCAGCCAACATAGGTAGAAATGCCCACCAAAATCAAGCCAATCATCACGATCAGCGAGCCAATTAGATACCAAATCATCCCAATATCATCACCTTAAATGAAATAGAAATAGATAAACCCCGTACTTTAAGCTTATATGTCAGACATATAAGGGTTGAAATCGAGCAACCTCCCATGCTACATTAGAAAAAGATGTTTTTTGTCGAAAAATGGGGGCGGCTGAATGAGTTTGCAAATTCAAATGTTGGGAACCGGCAGTGCTTTTGCCAAAACATTTTATAATACAAGCGCATTAATCCGTTCAAATGAAATGAATATACTCATCGACTGCGGTTCAACAACTCCAAGATCGCTTTACGACATACAGATCCAACCCGATCAAATCGATGGCATCGTTATTTCACATATTCATGCCGATCACGTTGGCGGACTAGAAGAAATGGCTTTCCGCTTATTATATGAAAGCAATCAGAAGAAAACAAAACTGTACTTGACCAGAGCGATCGCTAACATCTTATGGGAGAACACCCTGAAGGGCGGCATGTATAATCCGGAAGATGGATTCCATTCTCTCGAGGATTATTTTGACGTCATTGTGATGGAGGAACAAGTGCCTGTTGTCATAGGTCCTGGTTTAACCATAGAACTCGTGCCAACCCTGCACATTCCTCGCAAACCTAGCTACTCACTGTTTATCAACGACCGAATCTTCTATAGTGCAGATACCCGCTTCAGCGAAGACCTGCTCATTAGCGAAGTCATTGATAAAAGAGACTGCCATACCATCTTTCATGATTGTCAATTAAGCGGCCAAGGTTTCATACACGCTACGCTCGAAGAATTGCTCACGTTACCAGAACATATCCAGCAGCGGGTATATCTCATGCATTATGCTGACAACATGAGCGACTTCATTGGCAAAACCGGCCGTATGCAGTTCGTTGCCCAGCACGAAATTATTGATCTTCCAGAATAATTATTTATCATGGAACCTTAGGATTTCAATACCCCTAAAGGTTCTTTTTTCGCGAAAATACGTGTTTATTTCCTATTCTTTTTACCTGAAAGCAGGATTTGGGTAAACAGACAGAGAACATGTCTGCATAGTGGTTATACTGGACATCGTTACTTGCAGGAGATGATATTTTGATGATCAATTGGATTCTTTTTGCTTACGCATTTGTATTTATGCTATATACGACAGTTCTGCACACTTCCATTAACACTCCCTTACAAATCCTTCTCGTTCTACTGTACATGATTAGCTTTCGTTTTCAATCCAAACATGCTGCAATGCCATGGCTTCGTTTACTGATCATTGGCATCATACATTACATCGGTCATTTGAATTTGCTTCTCCCTCTATACATACTAACGCTGTTCTATGATATTTATACAGAAGAAAATCGCAAAAAAACTTGGGTGCTTTCCGCCTCATACGCGCTCATTTTTTTAAGCAATGTGTATTTCATTAAAGGTCTATATGATCTGCTTTGGATTTATGTCATTGAATGCTTGCTCCATTTCACAACCATTGCATTACTTACGAAAGCGGCATATTCCACTCTCAAGCAAGCTGATCGCCTACAGAAAGAACGCTACTTATTTTCGCAGCAGGATTCGCTAACAGGCCTTTACAACTACGAAGAATCCCATCGCCGGCTTGAGCAGCTCATCCGTCAGAAGCAGGGGTTGGTCCTGATCCTTATCGACTGTACGGATTTGAAGGCGATGAATACAAGCCGCGGCTTCCAGGCTGGAAACTTTATTTTGAAGCAGATGGCCGAGCTCCTCCAAATCTTGTTTAAAGATGCACTCTTTATCGCAAGATACGGCGGTGATGAATTCGCAGTGGTGATGCCATTAGTTGCTGACCAATCAGCCACATCCTCTTTAAAACTAAAACTGGACTCCGAGCTCCCTAAGCTGACAGGCATACAAATTACTTATGGGATTGCCTCCTACCCGCTAGACGGCTTGACGAAAGATGATCTAATTTTATTAGCTGAAAATAATTTATTTACGAAGAAACGTGAGTCGTGGTTAAACCGTGAAGAACATATGCTTAGATCCGATAAGCTGAGAGTCATCGGTGAATTAGCCTCTGGTATGGCTCACGAAATACGCAACCCTCTTACAACGGTCAAAGGATTTTTACAAATTTCGAAAGCAAACGGTTACAATATCGAAAATTGGTACAGTTTGATTATGGAAGAAATTGATCGCATGAGTGACTTAACCGGCGAATTCCTGCAGTTCTCCAAGCCGCATAGCGTCGATTTCCGAGTCTACTCCCTACACGAGTGTGTGCTCAAGGTCATTGCGCTGATGGAGTCGGAAGCAACCCGATTCGGTCATCAAATTCATTACAAAGAAGCGGCGGATCCCCTCCTTGTTTTGATGGATCAAGATAAAATGATTCAATTACTGCTCAACATTGTAAAAAATGCCTGCGAAGCCATGGAAGAAAACGGTGTCGTGCACATGCAATTGACGTCTGATGCCAAAAACGTGACCGTCATTATTGCAGATAACGGCCCTGGGATTCCGGGTGAGCAATTAGAAAAGATCTTCCATCCCTTCTTTACGACCAAAGAATCCGGTACTGGACTTGGGTTATCGATCTGCTACAAAATCGTGCAAGATCACCAAGGAACGCTGGAGGTTGAAAGTGAGCTTGGAACTGGCACACGGTTCATCATCACCTTCCCTTTAGCGCAATAACATCGTTATAGCACAAAAAAAAGCCGCTGTAGTTACAGCGGCTTTTTCATTCTAACGTGCAGAATTCCTGCGTCGTAGAAAGGTTCTGTCGAGATGACTTTGTATCCCAGTTGATCATAGAACCCCTCAGCTTGACACTGTGCATCCAGAATGGATGACGTGCAGTTCAATTCACGGGCTTGCTGCTCCATGGCCAGAATAATTTGCTTACCAAGGGACTGGCCTCTATATTCTTTCAACACAGCTACGCGCTGCAACTTGGCAGTTTGGGGCTGGTATTCATACCAACGGCCTGTGGCGACAGGTTGTTCGCCGTCTAGAATAAGTAAATGATGGCAGGCTTCCGGCGATTCATCCTTCTCGTCCATCTCCAAATGTTCTGGCACTTGCTGCTCGTCTACAAATACTTTAAAACGAACCTTAAAGCATTCTTTCAGTTGATCTTGATTCGTAACGCGAATGATTTCCATGTGGACTTTCTTCCTTTCAATGAATATTCCTTGATCTTATCTCATTCATGAAAAGATGTCCACATGCGTCAAAGGTTACCTCTTTTTCTCCAACATATAGCTGGATGCGCCAATGGCTATCCCCAAAATCGCACCGCCCAAAACTTCACGCGGCAAATGCCCCAGCCGCTCCTTCAAAGCTTTACGTCTGCGGGTATGGTATAATCCTGGATGCTGCTTAGCTAGTCGCTCAACTTGCTCATCAATTTCGTTTACTTCAACGGCAATTTCCCCTGCTGCAAGTCGCACTCCCATAGCATCATACATGACTACGGCTCCAAAAACGGAAGTAACGGCAAAATCAATTGCGGAAAGCCCTCTTTTCATAGCGATATAAGTAGCCAGCGCCGACACTCCCGCGGAGTGCGAACTGGGCATTCCACCGGTTTGAATGAGTTGTGACCAATCCCACTTCTTCGCTGTCATATAAGTAAGAGGAATTTTTATCGCCTGTGCGGTACCAATTCCTAGCAATGCTGTTATTAGCGCTCGATTCATTTTGCTCACCTCACTTGTAGCATCCAACACAGGTTTAGATTCTATTCGTAAATTTTGATACAATAGGAGTGTTAGCTTACGAAGAAAGTTTTCCTGCGAAAAACTCCAAGCATTTGCTAGCAACGTCAGTTTTCTTATGAAAACTCTAAGGAGTGTGAATGATGAATATCGCTTTTTTCCTTTTACCAAAATCCGAGGTTATTACAACAACATTACAAACAACGCTTCGTCAAACACTTGAGCGTATGGAATATCACCGTTATACCGCGGTACCGATATTATCCGACGATGGTCATTATGTAGGGACCGTTACCGAAGGCGATTTGTTATGGTTCTTGAAAAACGCAGAAGGTGTTTCATTCGAGAACGCTCACCGTCATTTGCTATCTGAGGTTCCCCTTCGTGTACAAAATAAACCTGTTCATATCCATGCGGACATGGTAGACCTCATTGATTTAGCCAAAGTGCAAAACTTCGTGCCGATTGTTGATGACTCCGATAAGTTTATCGGCATTGTTCGAAGAAGTGAAATCATCGAGTATTGCGCGAAACAAGTCGTGTTCAAATCTCCCTCCACTGCAGGTGAGAGGTAGTCACCGCATGAACGCCTATAGAAATACAAGGTATGCAGATACTTAAGCATCGACATAATTGTCATCCATTTTATCCATAACCTCAGCTAATCAATGGAATCTCGGAAGTACGGGTCCGTTCCTCCCAGGAACGGATTGCCCGCTTCCCTCAAGAAAAAACAAGCAGCAACCCCATAAATGTTCCTTTCCACTAGTTATCACCGCGGCAATACTTCCTTCCTCTTATTTCACTAGTAGATACGCTCCTCCTATCAAACACCCGAACAAAGCCCCTAGATAAACCAGTTGCCTAAAGGCATGGATAGGGTTCGCCCTCCAGAGACAAACTAAGAGGAAAACTTTGCTTGGAAAGGAAGGATATCCTCTTGAATCCGATGAACCAGAACAAGCAATGGCTATTAGATAAACTTGGCCCTTCCGACGATTTGGAGCATCGCTTGATGCAATCCAATCATTTTCAAGCCGAAATTTTATTTATCACAAATATTTGTGACAGCAGTTTGATCCGGGACAAGATCATTCAACCCTTTTTCCAGATGAAACAGGAAGACGAATTTGAAAATTATTTACTCTCTTTTCCTGGCTGCATTCGACCAGCTTCTAATGTTGACGCTCTGAACAAAATTACTGCTGGCTATGTTGCCATAATGCTCCGAGAACGCATTCTGCTTTTCAACGCTGCACAAATAAAGGCCGCTGCACTCAGCGACGCTCAAGTGGAAGCAACGATTCAAGGACCACAAACGGGCTTTAGCGAGCACATTGATACCAATATCAACCTAATCCGCTTCCGCTATCAAAACAACTCATTGCGCGTGGAGTGCCTGGAGATCGGACGGTTATCCAAATCTAGGCTATGCATGATGTATGATGAATTGCAAGTAGACCATCAGATACTTGATCAATTAAGAAGAACGATTGATGAGATAAAGGTCGACACCTTGCAATCAACTAGTGAGCTTACTCAACTGTTAAACAAACAGAAGTTTTCTATCTTTCCCACCTACTTAACGACAGAACGTCCTGACAGAGCCATTCTTAATCTTTCGCAAGGAAAAGTCATATTAATGCTCGAAGGAACACCCTTTGTTCTGATTCTGCCCGCCGTGTTTTATGATTTCTACTCGGCTATGGATGATAACTATCAGCTTTCTTTAGTTAGCTTTTTCCTGCTTATCTTGCGTTACATTGCTTTGTTATTGAGCTTAATTTTGCCGGCAGCGTACGTCGCGCTTACAGCGTACAATCCGGAAATATTCCGAGTCCAAGTCGCTCTGTCCATCGCTGGCAGCCGCGCTTCCGTGCCCTATCCGGCCTATGTCGAAGTCCTGCTGATGCTGATACTCATGGAGCTTCTGCTTGAAGCGAGCATCCGTTTACCAAAATCAGTAGGTTCCACAGCTACTACTGTTGGCGGATTAATACTAGGACAAGCTGCTACTTCCGCGGGCTTAATCAGCAACATTATGATTATTATCGTATCAACAGTAGCGATCTCTAACTTTGTTGTTCCCATAAATTCAATGAGCTTCGCGATGAGAATTATGAAATATCCTCTTGTCCTGCTCGCATCCGTATTAGGCATTACTGGAGTCGTGCTTGGACTCATTGGTATGACGGCCTATATGGCTAATTTAAGAAGCTTTGGCGTTCCTTATTTACGCTTATTTTTCTACCGAAAATAAGGCGAGTTCTACCTGAGTGGGGTGATTTCACCGATGATCCGTTATTTTTACTATTTGGTTTTGTTAAATATGCTGGCGAACATCATCCTCTTTGTACCTCGTATTCTTCTCTCACACAGATTTGAGGGAAGTATGATGTCGCTGGTCTTATCTGTTCCGATCGGCTTCACCCTCCTGTATGTTTTCGTCAAATCGATTACGAAGTTCCCTAGGCAGGGTCTCCCGGAAATATTAAAAAAACACGCGCCGCGATGGGTGCGTATTTTCATTTTGTCCTATTTTATTGTTTTCTGGTTTTTGGCTGGGATGATAACGTTGATTGCCTTTAGCGAGATCACAAAAAAATATATTAATCCCGATATTTCGTCGATGCTGATCGTTCTAGCTTTCGTGATTGTTGTTGGCATGATCGCCCGTTTAAAATCAGAATCCGTCCTTTTCAGCATGGAAATATTGCTGGTTACCAATGTCCCCGTTATTGCCTGGGTTCTGTATAAAGCTGTAACGAATGAAGCCATGCATTATGATGCTTGTTTCGAAATAGCTACTCATATACTGAACAGGCCGACATGGGAATCAATATCAGCTGGTACTTACATTTTCACCGGATACACGAATTTAGTTATCTTTAACAGACTCCTTAAACCAAACAAAAAAATCCCCTTTCTCTGGACAATCCCGATTGTTGGAACCTGTGTTTTGTTAACAAGTTTTCTTATTCCTGTCGGCTACCATGGAACCATAGCAGTAAATACGTTCATTTACCCTTGGATTTCAACCTCAGATTCTATGCGAGTAGAATTTGGTTTAGTCGAAAGGGTCTTATTTATTTTCATGCTGCTGTACACCAATATTAGCTTGGCTGGTTCCTTTATCCATTGGCATGTAGGTGTGGAATTTATTAAAGAACTGTTTCCTAGTCAAAAAGAAAAAACCTACATCTCCTGGGCAGTAGTCGCCGTTATGGGTGGGGTCACTTTTCTGCTCAGCTACTTCTTCAACGATAATTCCCTTTTCAATTTTGGCACTGTTTATTTAAATATAAGACTGGTTTCTGAAATTGCCTTGGTCATTCTCATCGCTATTTTTGCCAGGAGGAAAATCGCATGAAAAAATTGCTCTTCATCCTGCTTCTTTTGTGCCTGTGCCTGTGCGGAGGGTGCGGCTTCAAGGATATTGACAAACGATTTTTCGTTGTTTCCATTGGGATTGATAAATCTGAAAAAAAAGATATGAAATATCGAATTTCCCTCAAATTAGCCGTTCCTGGGAGCAACCTCGATAATAGTTCAGCTCAATACGAATTGATTACACAGGATGCCAACTCCATCACCGAGGGTGTGCGATTACTGAAGTCTAAGGTTGATAAAGAACTGGATTTCGGTCATGCAAAAATTATTATTTTTGGTTATTCATTTTTGAAGGAAAACGGCATCAATGAGTTAGACTGGCTCAATCGTCGCAGAGATATTCAACTCGTGTCCTGGGTTGCTGTAGGACAACCTTCAGCAGAAGCCGTATTGGGAACAAAAATTTCCCACGAGAGGATGCCTGGTAACTCCTTGCTGCTAAGCTTTGGTAAGACGGGGGTAGAATCGGGATATGTGGTATCCCAGTACTTATTTGACTTTTACCGCAAAAAAAAAGAACTAGGATTAGATCCCATTCTCCCTATTGTGGAATCGGCTAATAACCATTTTACCATTAACACTGCCGTCGTTTTTGATAAGATGAACCCTAAGCTCATGCTCAACCCAAGTGAAACTCGACTCTTTAATATTATAAAGGCAAGTATTAATAAAGTTGAAATTGGAACACCCTTTCAGGACTCCAAGTTTTTTGTTTCAGTGGATAATATTAATTCGAATTACCACGTTCGCATTCCCAAGAGTGGACCCCCTTATGTGGACATGCATATTAAAATGAGAGGTGTCATTGAAGAATCAGATTTAGGTCCCCTCAAAATCGAACAGCTCTCCCAATATGAAGCAGCGGTTTGCCAGTACGTTCGAGAAAAAATAGTCCTACTTTTGAAAAAATTACGAGACAATAATCTGGATCCTCTTGCCTTCGGACTGAAGTATCGATCGCATCACTTTGGAACGGTAGAAGAGGAATGGCATACTTGGCAAGCTCTCTATCCCGAATTGGAGTTCCGTGTTGGAGTTGAAATGAAGCTCGAAGGAGTAGGCGTGATCAAATAATGATCAGCTTTACGTGCCCCTTCCACTTGACTTGCATTCCCTTGATCAGACATCCATTTATACAATTGATCAGGCTGAATTCCAAGTTGATTCATCAGATGATGAATATCTATTTCTCTCATACACTACACCCCATCTATGGTTTGTCTCTTTATGTTTAACTCTTCTTTACTTTATCGATCAGACTCGAATATGTAAATAAGTGCATATTGTCGAATCGCCTAAAGAATAGATAAAACGCATCACCGAAAAAACAAATTAAAAGGTTGTGTTTCGACAAAAAAACGAAAAAGAGCTGCAGCTAGCAGCTCTTTTCACTTTGCTGATGACATCTTATATTATTGTAGCTGTCCATTCGAGGAAGCTTTGGAGGATACAAATTCGCTAGCCCAATCCACCATGCCGTTCATTAATGTCAAAATCAGATTGACAGCGTCCTTCTCCGTTAATGTGCCATTGTTAGATTGGCTGCTGACATACTGGGATGTTTTTTGTTCGAGCTTTTCAACCAAATCCTTAATTTTCAATAATTCATTGGCTAAGTCTGAGACTTGTTGGCCGCTATTACCATTTTGTAGGGCTTGCTGGCCCTGAGCTTGACCTTGGCCTTGGCCTTGTCCCTGACTCTGAGCTTGATCCTGGCTTTGTCCTTGGCTCTGAGCTTGATCCTGGCTTTGTGCTGGGTCTTGTCCCTGCGCTTGCTGTTGACCAGAATCCGAAGCTTGCTGCTGCTGATTTTGGCCACCTTGCGAGTTCTGGGATCCGCCTAACAACATTTTCTTTACTTGTTCGAGCTCAATTAACACCAAATCATTTTGCTTGGTGAGTTCATCCATTTGCAACTTAAGATCCTGTGTTTTGATCATGTTGTCAAGATTGCTCCTTCCTTTATTTCACGGCACCGCAGGCGATTCGTTTACCAGAATTTCCGGATGGATCCGTCTTCAGATCATCAGCTTTCTCATGAATGACGAGAGAGGTTCCCCCTGGCTTAAATAGTGAATTCGGCTTGTCAGGAAGCAGTACCACGGATTTGGTCATAGTACTCAAATGGCCATTTCCCTGCTCATCTACGACCAGGTTAGGAAGATCCCCTGCATGAACACCTTTGGGATTAAGAAAACCATGCTCTTTATGCATCGGATTAAAATGTGCACCTGCAGAGTCAAATGTCGGCGCATCGCAAGCTGATTTTTCATGAATATGAAAACCATGGGCACCAGGCGTTAGTCCGCTTACTTGAAGATCAATTTGTACCCCTTCTGGGACTGCTGTCAATTGCGCCTTTCCAATGGCTTGTCCACTTGCACCAATTAATGCAACCTGTAGAGGCGGCGTGGAGTCGGATTCTGCTGTCGCCGTGCTTTTCACGCTTTGACAGCCAGTCAGCACGATCAGTACCAAACTCACAGACATAGCAATTTTTAATGATTTCATGACATATTGTCCTCCCGAAGACTTAGCATTTTACATAATCTACCCTTAGGATGCACAACTGACTTCTGCTGTAACCGTATTACAAGAATAAAATTTTCATATTTGTTCAGAAATAGTAAAAAACCCGCAATCTTTCGATCGCAGGCTTTTCATCATTTATTTCCCCTTATAAAATGGTCATCAATTTGGCTATAATTTGTAGATTTTCAAGCTTTCGCTTGTAGAAATGGAACTCAACCTTCGTATGCTCAACGGCATCTTCCATTCGTAAGACTTGTTGCTGCAAATCTTTCGTGTAAGGCCACATTTCTGCTTGGCGCTGTTGCTCATTTTTTCCTGTGACCACGCCATCGCCAATGACCTCACATTCCTTCGCCAATAGCTCGTGTTTGGCCCAACTTAGCTCAGATACAGCATCCACATAGATAGCTTCAGCTTGTTTGAGCAGCTCAGGTACTAACTGTAATTCCAAAATAACATCCGACCGGTTCATTCGGACTCCTCCTAAGAGTTTTCGTAAGAAAACTATCTTTGTAAGCATTAGCTCAGCTTAGCAAATCATAAACTTTCGCTGCTTGCCTCATGTATATTCATAGAAAAATAAAACATGCTCATTAGTGAAATCCGGCGAAAATAAGCCATTTTAGGGTAAATAACGTGATTATGCACGGTCTCATTTCAGCAGGATATGACAAACGTATTAAGGTTTCATTAAATCTATTGATAGCCCTTTAAACCTCTTGTATAGCCTAATAAGAGCGGATAGAATGATAGTATACATAACATGAGGAGGTGACAATGAATGAGCCAAGAGGAAGAAGTTGTATCCCAAAACGAAGAAGAAATCGCTGAAGAGTCCACAGAAGAAGTGGTGAACGAAGAGGCGACTGAAGAAGTTGCAGAGGCTGGTGAAGAAGCTGCTGCGGCTGAAGAAATCGTGGAATCCGAAGAGGAATAATTGATCCTTATTTTAAAATAAATCCTCCCTCAGCCTACCGGCTGGGGGTTTATTGATTTTATAGATATTTTATATTTTATGTGTATAAATTTTCTGAACATTCAAATAATATTGGTGTACCATAAAAAAGGAGATGATTTTGAATGGCTAGTAACAACACTTTAGTCGTACAACAAGCAAAAGCAGCATTGGATCAACTGAAGTTTGAAGTCGCTCAGGAAATTGGTGTCCCTCTCTCCCCTACTGGCTACAACGGTAATTTGGCAACTCGTGATGCTGGCGCGATCGGCGGAAACATCACGAAGCGTTTGGTACAAATCGCTGAACAACAACTTTCCAGCTTTAAACGTTAATTCTTTCATGTAAGAGCAAACTCCAAAAGACTGATTTCACTCGATCCTCCTTAGAGTGACCATCAGTCTTTTTTCTTTTTCTTCAATATCGTCATCTGTTCCTTCGATATCCTCACCACTTTTAACTCGCATATTCTATTCAGATTACCTCTTTAGTATGATGACTTTATCCCTTACATACGAAAGGAGTGGTAACCATGACTGAACAACAATATGAAATTTTCCGTGATCCGTACCGCATGCTTATTTTATTGGCCACATTAGTTAGCGAACAAAAAGGTGAAACAACGCTGCAGTTTGACAACGTGCCTTATTTCGAAAACGACACCTTCCTCATTCAGCACGGCAAATTTATTTACAAAAAAACACAAACTGAAATCACCTGGTTTCAATTCCTAGGAAGAGACATTGCCTGCAACAAAGACTACACCCGTGAGGAATATAACAAAATGTTCGTTGATTGCCTGGCTTCGCTTTACAACATTGCCTAGTTCATGCAAAAAAATTGAAAAGCGCTGTTTAGGTGGATGTACCCACCTAGACAGCGCTTTTTACCATGAGTTACTTCTTTTTCACTTCTTCTACAAATACATCATTTGCATCACGATTACTTCCTAGCTCAAGAATAGTATACTTCTTATCGCCAATCATAATCACATCTTCCACTTCAGGAAGCGGATCACCCAAATATACAGTACCTAGATACACATTACTGCTTTTCAAACGCAAATTCCATCGATGTTGCTGCTTCGTCATGCCTGTTCCTCCCAAACTCTAATGACACCAAGTTACCATAAATTCCGCTAATATGAAAGTCCTATATCAAAGCGCTGACTTTTTTGATATATTAGTGACATGATTGAGCAGAAAGGTTGACAAATCCATGACAACGCAAGGCGTAACTGACGATGAGCTATCCATCCTTCTGGGTAAAGGTCATACAGCAACTTTAGAAGCTTCATCTACTGAACTTTCCTTTATGCCCAGGTCCAAAAAGAAGCGTAAAACTTACCATATTCTCTCTAAGCTTTTTCGACTTTGGCGCAACTAATCGTTTACAAAATAACCCTCATATGTATTGACACACATACAAATTCTTGGTATATTACTAATTGTCTTCACAAAAACGACTTGTTAGCTCAGCTGGGAGAGCACTATCTTGACAGGGTAGGGGTCAGTGGTTCGAGCCCACTACAGGTCATATATAACAGAAACCCGCAAAGCCATGTGCTATGCGGGTTTTGTTTATTAGTACAGTCTTAAAAAAGTACATATAACAGTTTGTTTTTTTATTGTTTGGTTACGCATTGGATACCAAATACTTTATTACAATTCAAAATACGTCATGAAGTGATTACTGTAACTTCATTTACAAACTAAATTAACGAACAATAAGTATCAGACTTGAGTCATTGATTTAATACGGTCTTTAAATTGAAGAATGGTCAGCTTTTGAAATTTTGTTTTAGACTGATCCAATAAAAGAAACAGCGGCAGACCAAGACTTTAATAATAAAGTCTTAGACCGCCGCTGTTGTCATTAAACTAACGTTACCCGTTAGCATCAGAAAAACCACTTTTTGGAGACAAATAAGTTTTGAATTGCAAGAAGCCTGCACATTCAACGGTTTGCTTGGCTTTTTCGTGAAAAACAAATGACAAAGTAGTAGCAATCCAAGTAATCCGTACATAATTTGAAGTATTTTCATGTTATGGAGGTATTGGAATGCTCATAAGAACAATAGATCGATTTACGAACAACACCGGTGTATCTCCGAACGAAATTGGATTTACAGACGATGTTTTCGGATTTCTAAAACCAGGACAAAAAATAATTGTGAAACGTGGAACCCGGATTCGAGGCAACCTCTCTGTCGCTTTTGAAGCATTTGAAGACGATCCCCAACCGGCTTTTAAATTAACAAGATCCAACCAGAGATTATTCAAACTGATAAACAATGCGGCCTATATCGTACAGTATGATACTAGGAAAAACATATTCCGTATCGGAAGACGAATAAACAATACCAGTTCCACCCATAGAACAATAATTCGAGCTCGCGTAAAACCTTCACAAGAAATAAACATGGATTTATATAGGAGAAACTTTGTTGCAAATGTTGTGCTAATGAGAAGTCTATTGAATCGCATTGTGGCGAATCCCCGATTCACATGTGCATTAACCCGTGTTCTGAGGATTGGCCAGCAAGAGCGGTTGCTTGATTTATTAGAAAATACTCTAGGTCCGTTTTCTTTTAGCGATAATAAATTGTTTCGATTAGAGGCAGGAAAACCGGGGAATTTCTCTGCTTGCGTTGGCGCTGCATTCTTGACGAATTTCTGCAATGCCTTCGATCTCGTAATCGGACGTTCTGCGTTACGCCCTTCCCATGTTCGAGCATTGGCCAAAACATTAATTCCTTTATATAGAAGAATTGCCCAGGATAGTAATTATGCCGAAGCATTAACGAGCGCGATCTTTTCGAAGAATGTGGCAAAAGTCCGCTCCCTTATTCGTCAGACGATTAATTCCCCATCCCTTACGGTTACATTGCCGCCAAATGATCGTGTTGCCCCTAACACTCCCCCAAGTCGACTTAACCGGCTCCGCATCTGCCTCGGTCTAGGCGAGGTTATGTACTGCTCAGAATTTCATTTATTGCTTGTCTAGTGTAAGATATCGAAGATACGCTATTTTTAACCGATATGAATCGAATTGTTTCTAAAAAGATCTCATAATAGGTCATATTCTATACTTCAAGACTTATTTGTAAACCAATAAGAAGTGTATGGGGACAAATTGGTTTTGAAGTGAAACAAGCCAGCAAACTCAAGGGTTTGCTGGTTTGTTGCTGAAATAGGAATGACAAATATAGTTTTGAAGTTTTTCCTGTCACTCACTAATTAATCTCCACAAATTGAGAAAAGGAATAAAAGGAACCGATCATATGATTATCATATGATCAGCTGCCTTCTCAAATGGCGGATGTTCTCTTACTTTCCTGGATTGATCCGCAGCACAGAAGTGATCTGATTGAATTCCATGAGGACATTGCCCGCTGTTAAACCCAACTGTTCTGCAGTCCGCGGAGTAACTTGAATGATTGCATCCATGAAAATGTCACTTCCTTCAAGTATACGGAGGCTTTTACTATCTAGGCCGTGCTTTAATAGCAGTTGTTCACCGATGATCCCTAAGGTAACATGTCCGTTCGCGGATATATAGATCTGCCCGTCCCGGATAGTAATGACATTAGGATTTTCACTATCTTGATCCTCAATGACTTGTCTGCCGACTCTCAAGGAAAGCCTCGCTATTGTAACCGGCTTTCTGAACAAGTTCATTGCTCTGGTCTCCGTATCGAACACAACACGGTACCGTCGGTTCTTCAGCATAAGCTTCTGTGCAACATTGCGTCCGACAGTAAGAATTTGATCGATACATTCCCCACCCTCCTCTCTCTCCAGCTCGACATTGACAATCTTATTTCTTCTTCTCATTGTTACGGGTCCGGAAGAAATAGCTAATGGATCAAACGGAGAACCGCCACAGTCAGTTAACAGATTCACATTATTGCTATCGTTGCGGCTTACACCTACATCCAATATTCCCTTCACAATCATCGTAATCACACCTTTCTCTTCGACTAGACTAATCTATGAGGGAAATATGTTGTTGGCATAGACGTTTGCCCCACAAAATCATTGAGAATTAAATGTTAACACTGTGGTGCATCCGATAAGGGATGAAAATAGGGAGGAATTAAGTATAGACTCCCAAATTAATAATATATCTGTTTATGGATCGACCATTCCGTCTTCTGTCCATACAGCGCATAATTCAGCTTTAAGAACGTCTCTATAAGCAATCCATTCCCAGTCCCCTACTCCGCTAGAAGTCTCCACTATGTCTAATCGAAATTCACCATGCTTACTACGCGCTACAATGCCGGTAACTGATCGAGTCTTAAATTCTTCATACAATGTTAGTACAAGTGGTTTTTTATACATCTGCTACAAGCTCAGCACTGCTGAAATATTTTGAATTTCTTGCTCATCTCGTATAGGTCGTAACAAGCGTTGATTTTCTTTTCGACTTCTTAGCGCGGCTTCCTTATGCTGTGGAAGCATCATACGGCTAGACTCCCAAAGTCCGTTAAGTTCTAATTTTTTACTCATTTATAGTGACCTCCAATTTTGCCTGCTCTATCCGCTGCGAGACCGGCTTTCATTAGACTTGAAGCCCTAATAATTGCCGTGTTACCGAACCGATCCTTGATGCCGTCCAATACACTATCTAGCTTACGCAACTTCGTCACGTCCTCGAAGAGGTCCAGCTGTGTGATTTCCTCATCATCAAGCGACCCTAGTGTGACACCAACTTTACGTACCGGTTGACCATTCCAATTACGATGAAATATCTCACGCACTGATCCGAATACTTTTAATGTATTGTTCGTGGCAAAAGGCATTTTTCTCTGCATACTAAATCCGGTGGGAGCATCGTACGGTGAACACATACAGAATACATGAATGGTTCCGCTCGTATATCCCTTCTTTCGCGCATCACGGCAAACTTCTTCCGTTAATTCCAAAAGCACAATATCTACTTCTTCTGCCGTCGAATAATCTCTTGGCAAGGTCATTCCGTGACCAATTGATTTCGGAGCTACATTGAACGTTCCTGGCGTGACTGGACTATCGTCAAAGCCATTAGCTGTACGCCACATGACCTCAGCCTGAATGTCTGACTGTTTACCAAATCGTGCACGGAACTTCTGCTTGAGAACATGCAATGGTGTCCTTGCAACGTGACCGATTGTGGTCATGCCAATGTTAACAAAATGTCTCGTCATCCGCGACCCAACTCCGTACATCTTATCTACACTTAGAGGCCATAGAACGCGTTCTACATCCTCTTTACCAAGTGTAAAAATGCCATTCTGGTTTTTCTTTGCGAAGTTGTCCGTTGCTTGTTTAGCAAGGATTTTAGTAGGACCGATGCCAACACGAATACGTATGTTCATTGATGCCGCGACCTTCTTTTGAATCATGACAGCCAGTTCTTCTGGATTACAGCGAAAATGATTGAGCGAGCCTGTCACGTCCAGAAACTGCTCATCAATCGAAAATACTTCCACAAGGTCTGTGTACTCCTTGTAAATATCCGTAATCGCAAGTGATACATCAATATAGCGTTGCATGTGCGGCCGCATTACAATCACATTCGGACATAACTGTAGTGCCTCTCCAAGCCTCTGCGCTGTACTAATTCCAAAGCTCTTGGCTATTGGGCAAGCAGCCAAAATAATTCCTGATCTTCTAGCTGGATCTCCAGCCACCACAACCGGGAGATTTTCTAAGCCCGGATGAGAAGCTTTTTCGACGCTAGCGTAAAAAGATTGGCAATCCGAGAGATAGATCGTACGATCACTTTTTTCTCTCAATACCATTTACAACGACCTCCGCATTCTCATTAATGTTGTCATAAGTTCAGCTTTAATCAAACTGCGTAACATTGTAAAATGGTGGACGTATCCGCGAACTTTATATTCAACATTAATGCCTAAAGCTATGGTTGATGTTTTTAACACTCTGATGTCACGCACTTTCATTGCACTCTTAATATTTTGTATTTCAGGATAAATTGCCTCCTCAACTTCTTTTAAATAAAAAAGAATATGACCATATATAATTTTATCTTTGTGAACCCTAAGCTCTTCCGAATCCCTCGCCAGCATATCAAGTAAAATAGGAAACAATGTAAATTCTTTGATTAATTGAACATCTTCGTCGGTCTCTACATTTGTCATGACACTCATTTAATCACCTCAAAATAAGAACATTTGTTTGTATTTTATATTATATACCGAACACATATTCGCTATGCAAGTTATTTTTAGGAAGTCAAAAATCCCCACAGCCATTTAAGCAGTGGGGATTTACTTATTTACTAAATGAGTTCTATTGGCAAATTAATACTCTCCGAACTCATGAGTACTTCATCTACCTTTAAGGACGTAGTACACTGGAAATGTGATTGCAGTTGCTATACTCAAACAAACAAATGAACTAGGGGTAATTAATTTCTTCATTCTAAGGCTCCTTGCTTCCTTCAAATCCCATTAGTCATAGATAGCTCTAAGGTGTACCATTATTATGGGTGATGAAGAAAATGTTTATTCCTCCAATGCTTCTCCAATATGCCAAAAACAACGAACCGTTTGATGATGATTCCACTTTCGCCGAATTGAAATGGGATGGTATTCGGTTGATTATATCAAATATGGATGAGTTTAACCTATACACAAAGAACACGAATGCAACAGTAAAATATCCTGAACTACACAATCCACCGATTCCTAAAGGAACTATTCTCGATGGAGAAATTGTTGTCCTTGATGAACAAGGGCGAGCGGACTTCGAAGCAACAAATACAGGTTTCCGGTCCAGTAAGAAACGTAAACCAGTTGTATTCATGGCTTTTGACATTTTGTACCACCGAGACTTAGACGTGACTGGATTGCCTTCAGAGCGGCGCAAGCAGCTGCTTGAAGAGACACTTCAGGAGACGGAACACTATAGAATTGTTCGGCCTATTAAAGGCAGTGCAAAGGACTTTTTTAATATCGTATGTCATCATGGTCTTGAAGGTATTGTCATTAAGAAAAAAGATTCGAGATATGAAAAGGGAGCACGCTCCTGGTCATGGCAGAAGGTTATTAACTACCAAAAGGCAGTGGTTTACATAACCGGTTACAGCAAGAAAGAACATTCTTGGCTTCTTAGCTATCAAGAGGGTGAATCTGTCCGCAGTATTGGCACCATGGAGCTTGGAATAAGTAAGTCTGCTCGTGAATCAATGATGCCTGTGTTTCATTCTTTTAAAAGTGGTGAGAGCAAAGATTACGTCTTTATAAAGCCTGTAGTACGCTGTAGAGTTAAATATAGGGATTGGTAAAAATCTGGAATCATGCGACTTCCAGTCTTTGAGGAATTTATTGTTTAGGGGATGACACTTATGGAATACCGAGTTAAGCATACAGAGACAGGTGAAGAGAAAACGCTGAGTCATTTAGAAGTGAATGATATGGATTATGATGTAAATAGCCGCATCGTTGTTTTCGATACAAACATGGAGGCATATTTTTTAATTGATGAAGTTCAAGAGTACTGAATTGTCGAGAATTATTGGATTTCACCGAGAACATCAAAGAGTCCCTTCATTGGAACAGGTTGAGAGGGCTTTTAATGATGCAATGGCTGGAGATATTGATGGAGCCCTGCGGCTTCTAGACTGGAAACGTCACTGCTTTTATGTAAAAAATGATTACGAAAGAGAAGTTATGTCGAAGGTATTTAGGTATTGCTCCAATGTTATAGAATAAAAATTAAGCCTGGGGCACCCCCAGGCTTTCGCTTATTCCAACAGGTATCAAAAAATCCGTGTCTAACAAACATTCACTTTAAACAAAAAGGGCAGTTGCCGCGGCATCTGCTCCCTGGTTTTTTGAACTATCGTTCCCAGTTAGCTCAACCCAACTTATAAAGCAAAAGCTAATCATTCCAAGAGTACATTTTTCTGGAATAAATTGCAAACGAAGTGGTATCGACGTAATATGAAGAATCAGATTAATGCGAGGGGGGGGGATAACAGTGGGGGAGAAAAATATTCCCAAGAGACGATGCGCTAAAGGTACTCCCGCCGCAGCATCCCGACCATGTTCATCACCTAAGAAAAAATCACGGCGTTCTGGTTCTTGTCGGGCATGTCCACCATTTCGATATTGTAGGAGAAAGAAAAAGAAACGCAAATCGTTTTGTACATTATTTAAATTCCCTAAACAGATTTACCCCCGCGAATTGACACGGATCGAGAAGATAGAACAAAAGGAAATATGCACGCCCCCTATACCTCCAGAATCTCCGAAAAATGATCTTATAAAGAATGAAATATGTGGGCTTATACAACAAAAATGTAACGGTGAATTTGTAGAATACTGGAGATCCATTGATCTTACTTCTATTCAATACGGATCAGTTACAGTGATTAATTCCAGTGAATGCACTATGACTGTCAAAGCAGATACGAACGGCGATGGCATACCAGATATAACCTTATTTACCATCACGGATAGAGATCAAACCAAAGCAGTAACTTTGCGATCTATAACTAGCCTTCAAATAAGTTGTGAAGGTGACTCAGGGGCAACATGCAGTGGAAAATTCTGTTTAACTCTATATTATCGAAGTTAACCACCTTTTAAGAAAAATCCCATTTGTTATTTATTGTCGATCTCAAGCCGTCCATCCCCAAGTTCCATTGGTTCAAGCTGCTATCCCTTTGTTATTGGAAGTTAAAACTGGCTACCATAGCCCTCATCTTGTTGAACAGGTGGGGGCTATTTAATGCTTACGATTCTATTTCCCCTCTATGCGATTTGCGTAATAACAAGGTGTGCTGAAACAGGCCTTGTTCCTCCAGCGAGAGGAGTGATGGTTAGTGCCGCGGGATTGCCAGCAGGGTTTCGTACAGTGAGTATTGAATTGATGACTGTTGTTTGCACAAGAGCCATTCCTATTATCTGAGAAGTACCCGTTGCTCGCCCGGCCACCGTATAGGCTAGGTCAACGCCATTGAGAGTTAAAATCAGTTGGCCTGCTTCGGTCACACTCACCTGAAACAAGACCTGATAAGTGCCAATTGAGGATAACTTAAAAGTACTGGTTCCAGTACGGGTAATAACATTTCCACTAGTAGGTCCATTTTGCGGGAAACTTACGTCTGTACCGGGAGCAACTGTTGCTGCGTTATCAGAAGGCATCAACGCATAAAAATCTGCAAAGTTTAATGTCGCGACTGTCATCATACCTGTACATCCGTGGCAACAAGAACAACGGGAGTTACTTAGATACATTCTCTGACACACCAAAATCACAACCTTCAAGTTAATTTTATATCACGCCTGTTAAATACCCCTAAATGGTAGAAAGAGTCCCAACCAGGAAGACTTGACGCAAGTCACGACCGAAAACAGACATATTATATAATTATAATATGCAAATTAAGATGTTCGGGGACATGCACTAGTACTTTGGCAATTGGCATATTTTTCACATTATTTTGGTATTACTAGAGATGACGGTTCGGATAACGAGTGGTAGTTTCAAAGAATCTGTTGGATAATGCTGGTTCTACTCAAATGAGCACTACTTGAACAAGACATATGAATGCATAAAACCTCTTATTTTGTGAGAATCTTACCACGGCAGCTGTGTAACAACGTGTTAAACAAACAAAAAGGCCCTATTTACCACTTCCCGTTTCCGTCGAAAAACGACCAAGGAAAAAGAAAATGGCTTTATAGGAGCCTTTTTTGTACTTTTGAGAAGGTTTTTTATCGGACATAATATTAAGATTTAAAGGAATAAAGGAATTAGTAAAGATAAAACTATGCTAATTGAAAAAATAAACTTCTATATGAAAATGAATCCTTGCCGGCCGGTGGCCAAAAAGATAATATAAAAGCTAGACAACTTGCAATCCTTACACTACAATAGTACACGTTTATATAGAGTGATACAATACGTACCGCTATCCCCGAGGACTGCTGAAATTGTAAAACTGGTAGGATTATTAACTGATTGGGAGTCAGTATTTCCTTGAGTTGCACTTATAGCAATAGGTGGAGTAGCAGTCCCTGTTGCATTAACCGTCGCTGTACTGGAAGCTGAGTTAAATAATTGAAAGGTTCCAGAAAAATAAGCTCCAGCAGGGGCACTCCATACTTCGCCGATTCCCCCTAAGGGTCCGTTAAAGTTACCACAAATTTGTTCTTGGAATATTTGTGCAGAAGGACAGCATCCACCACCTAATCCAGTTGAACCACACATTATACAATCCCCTCCACTATGAATATCCTACAATATCATGACAATGAATCCGTGCCGGCCGGGCCAAAAAGATAATATAAAGCTAGACAACTTGCAATCCTTACACTACGCGAGTACACGTTTATATAGAGTGATACAATACGTACCGCTATCCCCGAGGGCTGCTGAAATTGTAAAACTGGTAGGATTATTAACTGATTGGGAGTCAGTATTTCCTTGAGCTGGACTTAAACCAATAGCGGGAGTAGCGCTCCCTGCTGCATTAACTGTCGCTGTGCTCGATGCTGAGTTGAATAATTGAAAAGTTCCTGAAAAATAAGCTCCAGCAGGAGCACTCCATACGTTCTCTCCTGCTAAAGGTCCATTAAAATTACCACAGATTTGTTCTTGGAACATTTGTGCAGGAGGACAACATCCACCAGTTGAGCCACACATTATACAATCCCCTCCATTATGAATATCCTACAATATCAAAACTTTATATTATATGAATGGAACATAGGTATGGAATAAACGGTTGTCCTATAGATGAAATTTTGGGTGGATTGAATGCTTCAGGCTACATAAAGTATATTGAGCCGGATCTAGTGCAGGTGATCCGGCTGCTATCCCATCTGCCACACTAAACCGCCCGGTAGTTGAACGATCACATGGACATATGTATAAAATATCGAATTTTATACATATGTCCCTCTCCAATCAGGTTAGGTATCATTTTGTATGGTAAAAAATACCTAGACCTGTTAAACTAAATACGACAAAATATTTAGCAATTACTTCAACCGATGGAGAAACTTTCTAAAAGGGTAGGCTGATCAGCATGAGTGTCGTAATGAATGTAAATGCAGGACAACAAAGTGAGCGAGTAGAACTAAATTCCCATTTTGATGGTGGACTTCTTCAGTACATAGGATGGAGTATTTTAGGTGCTTTTGTAACAGTGATAACATTGGGAATTTGCTACCCTTGGAGTTTGACGAAGATTTATAAATGGAAAATTGAACATACCGTTGTAAATGGCAGAAGGCTTCAATTTAATGGTACCGCAATGGGGTTGTTTGGAAATTGGATCAAATGGTGGCTTCTCTCAATCATTACACTAGGCATTTATGGATTCTGGTTATTCATCGCTTTAGAAAAATGGAAAACAAAGCATACGACTTTTAGATGATAGGGAGTTGCTCCTTTGAAATTAGGATTACGAACGCCTAGTCTAAAGAAACGGATCGCCGCACGCACAAGCCTGAAGAGACAGATCGTGCATCGAATGGGTATAAAAATGCCGCGTGGCTTTGGATGGCTTAGAAACCCGAAGAAAGCTGCGTACAACAAGGTATATAACCGAACAACGTTTGATATTTTCAGCTTGATCAAGAAATTATTCAAATAAAAAAGCCCTCAATCCCTTTGATTAGGGAAAGAGGGCTTTTTTGTTTAAATGAGTCCTTTTCGGTGGAAAACCGTTAGTAGACTATAAAAATCGTGACTACGACCATCTGGGGAATCGATTAAATTGCATCTTACAGCAGCTTCAACGGCACTCTTTGCCCAATCAGACGATTTCAATCTACCGTTGTTCTCCCCGACCATTTTTTTTAATGTGCCAAGCATTTCCTCAAGTCGGTTAAGCTGGCTATTATCCATCCACACAACTCCTAATTTTGATAGTTTTATTTATTATAACATACCTTGCAAGAACTACTTTACATAAATGCAATAGACTCAGTACGCTTCATTACTGAAAAGTATTTTCCTGAAAATTATCAGCAGTCTCTTTTTGCATGCTTAGAAGTAATGATTGTAAGTATCAAGAGTAAGTCTTGCTGTAGCATGACCTGACCTTTTTATAGCAGTGCCAAATACCGGCGTATATTGCTTTTATTGGTTGGAGTCTTGACGAGCTCCTGACGTTAATCCCAGCAAGAATGCTATAAAATAATTTAATAAGTTTTAGCCGCAGGAAACACACCTACGGCTTTTCATATGGCTATCTTCTATGCTCTGGAAACTGTATTTCACCCTTCCTTTTCAACGAATTTTTCAATCGCTTTATCAAAATCTTCCCTGGATTCAGCCAATTTATATACAAACACACCATTAATATCATTGATTTCATGTTCATCAAGATCAATACTTTCATAAAAATTAGCAATGTCTAAGGGAGACCCTTCAACAATAAGTTCTACACCTTTATGTTTGGGAGAAACAATATATGCTTTCTTTACTTTGGAAGAAGGAGAGTGGAAAATGACTACTTTCCCTTTTCGAGTTAAGTAGTCCAGTTTCTCTGGGTAATTATTCTTCGTCCCACAAGGCAATTTAAACGATGACAATAGCGGCATACAAGAATCCTCCTAAAACTTTATTAAAGTCCAGACTTTCTTTTCTCAAGTCCTTTAAGAATATTTTACATGCATCAATCGTCAGAAGCAAAAAAAGGCTCCCACCAGAGCATTCATGTTAAAATCTCCGCAGGAATTGCCTCTGCCTCAAATGCACACAATATGAGTGCTTCAAAATAACTCTAAAGGTGGCCAACTATCATGTCAGAAAACAACCAACAACAAGAAAATCACTTAAAAGATCAAAAAGATAACAAACCAAATCAAGGCAGCAGAAAAAAGAAAAAGTAGATGTATGGCTACTGATTATAACTACTGATATTGAATTTTGGTGGTTTCAAAAAAAATAAAAGCCCGGGGATACTTTCCCACGGGCTTCTATTCATTCGTATAATTCACTTCTATTCCGTTCAAGTTCCTTCTGTTGGGCATCCAGCTTATTTGTTATGTCACTAATTCTTGTTTCAAGCCAATCCTTCGTATACACCTTCAGCAAGGCATCCTTCGATAAGTCAATGGCATTCAAAATGATTTCGATTTCACCTTCGTTTAAATAAGTATTATTATCGTTTAACATAAGTTCAACCTCCTCGAACAATTAATTTCATTATTCCCACCTTTTATAAACATTAAAACTTGCATCATCAATACCAGACACAGAAAAGCACCCGAATCATTTCAGGTGCTTACTCTTATAAGTGTTCACAGCATAATCAGCTGTGGCTTCTACTTTTACGCCTGCTCCTCATCCACCACAACCGAATCACGAATCTGCTCAAAAGAAACAGGTGTATAATCCAATTGTTCCACACTTACATTGTAATAATGCCGCCCCTCATACTTCTGACCATGAATATGACCATGAACATTCAAATAGGGCATTTGTTTATTCATATACATTGGCTCATGCGAAAGAAAAAAGAAATTCATATATATGAGAGGATACTCACTTACCTCATCGAATCCAACATCAAGCCACCAGGTCCTCGTTCTCCCCCGATCGTGATTACCGAGGATAAGGATTTTGTACCCATTCAGCTGTGAAACAATTTCCTGAGTGCGTTCTTTATTAAAAAAAGAAAAGTCACCTAGATGAAAAACTTTGTCCTCATTACGGACAACAGCATTCCATTTAGCAATCATATTCGCTGTCATTTCGTCAACATCTGAGAAGGGTCTGTTTTCGAAGTCAATGATGTTTTTATGACCGAAATGATGATCTGAAATAAAATAAGTCGTAGACATTTTCACAACTCCTTCGATTCAATTTCCGACGACTTTCACACGGTCCCTCCACCCGTACGACCAAATTAAGGTACATAGTGGCAAAGCCCAAAGAAATGGCGCATAACCAACGTATTGCTCGACGGGCACTCCAACAATGGTTCCACATACAATAGCCAGCATATTCCAAGGAATCATGGCAGCTAAAATCAGGCTAGAATCTGCAACAACTCTGGCAAGCTGACTTCGCGGGAAGCGTTCTTCCCAGAAGGGCAGCAAACTCCTGCCTGACATCATGATCGGGAGGGTTTGCGTGCACGAAACCATGCCAAGGCCTAAGCCAAATAAGCCAGTTCGAAAAGTGGCAGCAAATAAGGAAGTAGAGCTCCCACCCAATAATTTTTGCATATAGGCCTCTAATACACGATTTTCCTCCAAAATGCCGTTGAACGCTCCGGCAAGTCCAATAAGTACAATTAACTCAACCATGTCGAACAAACCTTTGGTTTGCAGCGAATCAAACATACTGGAATGAAAACCAAACCACATCGCATGCAGCCACTCATGCCAAGTAACTCCTTGAAAAATAACGCCAATTCCTATTGCACTAGCGATGGAAATGAGAAATCCGGTTCTTGTTTTAAATCTTAGCAGAATCGAAAGTAGTAATAGGAGCACAGGCAATAGCAACCAAATGCTATAGTTAAAACCAGTTCCAAATTGCTCACGAAGCAAATTTTTTTCCCCTTGATGCCACTCGCCGCTCATGTCGCAAAACAAGAAAAAAGCGAATGTAATACATCCAGCCCCAATCGTGGTTGGCAGCAACGCTTTAAATAAGTCTTTGACGGAAACACCTGTAGAAGATGCTACAAGACGGTTCGCACTTGAAAAAGGTGAAGTCCGGTCGCCAACAAAAGCACCGGATACAAGCGCCCCTGCAACCATCGGCAATGGGATTTGGAGCAGTAAAGCAAGGCCAATTAGTGGGATTCCAACCGAGCTTAGCGTTCCCGTTGAGGTGCCAAGCAGCATAGAAATACAAACGGATAGAACAAACGAAAAAGTAAGAAAGAAACTTGGATCCACAATTCGAAGTCCTAAATCGATCATATAGGGGATCGTTCCGCTGGCTGTCCATGTTGGGATAACAACGCCGACTAATGCGAGAATCCACATAACCTCTTTGGTATGTTTGACACCCGCCCACATGCTTCCTAGAATGCCCCTGAAGGCAGCTCCGCCCCGCCAGACGATGACTACCAATGTTATCAGTCCAAATGAAAAACCAATCGCCAGAGCGATATGAAGCACATATGAGGCAGCGAGTCCAAGAATGGTAATAAGTATCGTTACGCCAAGTTGTCTATTCGTTAACATGTGTCATTTTATCCTAACATCTCTCGAATCGTTTTCGTGGTCTCTTCGATGGCTTGTTTAAGTGCTTCAGACTCTCCTTGATAAGGATGTACAGAACCAAAGGTATGATTCCCCCCAGGAATTCGGATCCACTGGATGGATGAATTTTGTTCTACCAGCTGTTTTGAGCCTCGAATTAGCCGCTCTCCATCCTCGGTTCCTTGAATTAACGCAATTGGGAACGCTGCGCCGCTAATTCTACCTATAATATTGAAACGCTCACTATTGCTTTCCATATCTTCAAGGATCTCGAGATCTAACGGCATATTTTGCTTCGTGCGACCGTTTAACGTATATGTTCTTCCTGCTGTGCGCATCTCTTTTTTATTATCCTCTGTCAGCAGATCGACATTCGAAATGCCATTCCAGCTAATCACACCCGCAATATGATCGGGATGATCGAGCGCATAGATTAAGCACACCCCTGCCCCTCTGCTATGGCCCATAAGCAAGATCGGTTTCTCCGCAGCAGCAGCACCAGCAAAACTTTCATTCCGCCGAATCTCTCTCACAACGGCATCCAAATCTTCAAGATCCCTGGAATAGGTATCGCGTGCGAACTTCTCAAGCTCTGTAAATTCAAGCAAGTCCGCTCCAACGCCATTGTGAGAGAAATTGATTGCCATCACGTTTACATCAGCTGCCAAAGATTGCGCCACGTGTGGAAACATGCCCCAGTTTTTAAAACCTTTGTATCCATGGCAAATAATAATCGTCCCCAGAGCCGGCTGTGACGCCGCTTCATAGAAATCACCTCTGACAATCCGATTCTCTCCTATATGTAGTTCAAATGCTTTACCTTCACTTGGTTGCATAAGTTACCTCCCTCTCCTAAGTACTGCTATATTTTAACACAAATGTTATTCAGACAGCAGGAGACGATGAATTGTTCATAAATTTATGGCAATTAGTAAAAACTTGACTATGGCGTTTCATCCTGCAACGCAAATGTGGACCGCCACTAAAATCAATTCAGGAGGAAGCTTACCTATGCATGATGCCCGAGCAACTCGCTTGCTCCGAACGTTGATCTGCACCCTGCTGCTTTCAGTGATGTCCATTGGTCTGTTATGTCCTTTCGGCCAAGCCCTCAGCTACCCAGAAACAGTGAGTACAAATACCTTTCTGCTGGTCGTCCAAGCATCACCACATGCCGCCTACCGATCAGAATCATCTTTTGAGAATAAAAAATTACAGCGAGAACTTGAGCAACTGACTGCAGGGGCTTCGTATGCCGAAGCATTACCGCCGGATACCACCCTCATTTATCATAAAAAAGGGCAGACGGTTAACTACGGCGTCACGGTAAACGGGGAATTGGTTGATCCTATGACCAAATCCATCTATCCAGTCTCGACTGGCGTGCAAGAAGCGCTCCGCACACAAGTTCAAGCGCTTAGAGCTCAGCACTATGGCGAAATCCTGACTTGGGAAGACGCAAGCGAGGTCATCCCTAAATATAGCAAATTCACGATAACCGACGTGGAAAGCGGTCTTAGCTTTGAAGGACAGCGACGCGCAGGCTCGAGCCATGCGGATGTCCAACCGCTGACGAAGAGTGACTCAGCGACGCTCAAAACCATTTACGGCGGCGCCTGGAGCTGGGATCGCAAAGCGGTCCTCGTCAGGTTTAACGGCCGCACGCTGGCTGGCTCCATGCACGGCATGCCGCATGGCGGAGACGGCATTCCCGGAAATGACTTCGATGGTCATTTCTGCATTCACTTCCTCGGGAGCGTGACGCATGGCTCCCGCTCCTCGGATCCGGCGCACCAGGTCATGGTGCACCGGGCAGCCGGCTTGCTGACGTCCTACATCAGCAAGCTTTCGCCTTGGGCGCTGATCGACGTCTGGATCAGCGGCGCCAATCAAGGTGACCTGCAGCTGCTGCAGGTCACCACAGGGCAAGAGCAGGCGATGCATGTGCGAAGCATGCGCCGCCTGTCCAAGTTCCCGGAGCGGGACGTGTCCCAGCTCCTTGAGCTTGAGGCTGCGGTCGACGTTACGGTTACACCGGCACGTGCTTCCGCGCCTGCACACAGGCGTATGCTCTTTCGGCTCGAAAGAGCATCGCTTGATTCGCGCTGGTACATTCGCAGCGCGGTCATGCAATGACAAAAGCCCGTTAACTCTCACATGAAACGAGAGTTAACGGGCTTGATTTTATTGCTGCGGCTGACCAGAAGCTTTGCGCAGCTCATTCGCTAGGCGATTGAATTCCGCTCGAGCTGGAACCGAAGTTGTGGCCTCATAGCCAGCAGACAGAAAAGGTATGATTACATTGGCATCATGCGTAGAGAGTGGATAAGTCACTGGCGTCAGCGTGTTCCACCAGCCTTCACTGCCGTAAGATTCGTCATGATCGATTTGAATGCCATTCTCTGAAACATCATTCAAATATTGATAAATGTTAATAAAGGTGGATTTTTTACCGCCGCTCCAGGCGTAGGTTTGCCAAAACCGTGAGCAGGCCCCTGCCTTCTTCACGGCTTCCATAACTGCATACGATCCATATACCCCAGTGGTATACTCCGGAGTCGCTTCACTTGCCGCTCGGATGTATGCAATTATCGTTGCCATTTGAGCGCTTGTCGCGTCAAAATCAACGGCAAAATATATACAGCTTCCTGCGGGCTGTCCCAGTTGATGAGCCACCTGTACCGCGGTAGCTCCGTCAGCTAATCCTGCACTTCTTCCGCCGAGAGCTCGATTTGCCGTAGTTTCGAAAACAGATACGATTTCCAAACCTGCTTGGCTAATTCGCTCCGCTTCACTTTTCGTTAAAGCCTTATACCCGCTCGGGACGAGATATCTGGCCACAAACGAGTAGCCATCTTTGACGAAAGCAGCGGCGGTTTGCGCCGTTAAAGGCGTTGAACAATCAAAACCTTTGGTCACTTTCTATCACCTAATTTCTACTAGTTTGTTACATCATATGCTCGTAGACAATAGATTGCTACACTTCAAATGAGTTGCTTATTAAAGGAAAGTAACAAAAGGCTCTTACCTATGAAGGTAAAAGCCTTATTGTTAGGAATCCAGTTTTTTTACTGTTCCGAATCGTTTGGCGTTTCTAGCGCGCGCACGTTCGATTTCGATTTCTCGATCGCGCGGCTCTGCATGGGTGACGAGTGTATCCATCAATTGACGTGCAGCCAGCGCCACCTCGCTTACCGCTCGGTTGAAAGCTTCCTCATTGGCCTTGGAAGGTGCAGTGAAACCCGAAATCTTTCTAACAAATTGTAAAGAGGCCGCCTGAATCTCAGCATCTGTAGCAACTGGGTTGAAATTAAAAAGCGGCTTAATATTACGGCACATTCAAGCAGCTCCTTTGCATTTTTTTTTGAATTGTTGAACGTAAGCATATGTCATAAAAATAAAATAACATGAGTCGACCACTCTAACCAACTAATTTACGAAATAAAATTTAAAAGCATAAAAATATCGCAGTGCACAAATACTTTACCAATATAGTCTAATTATGAAAGAGGACAGCGATGTTTGTTGCATTTATCTTAAGCTTGATTCTATTCCTTGAGATCGTCTTCTTGATCTTCTCATGGCCTAGACTGCAGCAGCGGCTTCATGTCGTAGAGCTGACGGCAATCATTATGTTCGCCTCGGTCTTGCTGCAGCAGTCCATCTATATTATTGATATCAATTTGAATTTAAAAAATATATCCGAACATCCGATGGACGTTATTCTTATGAGAATCAGTCAAATTATTATTTTTCCGATGATAATAGCTTGGCATTTTTACTTCATGACAAATGCGAAGGGAATGCGGGGAAGTCGTCTACTAAGCATAATTATTTGGGCTCTCGTATTATCCTTTTTAACATTCCTATTTAAAAGCCTCGGTTGCTTGCATTATACGGGTTGGAAAGGACTATATAACGTTCTGCTCTACGCTGGAATTCTGATGCTGACTGAGCTGTTCGACAGGCTATTGCGGCTATATCCATTACGTAAGAATGGAGGTAGCGCATCATGATATTACTCCCACCCGAACCCTTTGATCGAAACGAATGGTTCATTATTGCCGCCTCGCTGGCATCCATGTTGGTTATGCTGCTTTTAAAACGGCGTTTTCCGTCGATCGTAATTTGGTATGTGTTCCTGTTCAACTTCTACCTTGGACTTGTGGTCGATTTGAGCATAGCCACGACGCCACTGGATTTGTATGATGTCAATGACTCTATCAAGTACGAATGGTTTGACGTCATTTTATACTTGTTCTGCTACCCACCTTCCGCCTATGTGATCATTTACTTCTATGATCGTTGGAATTTAAAAGGGATGAAATTCGTCTTGTATTTAATTGTCTGTGCCCTAATTACAACTGGCCTAGAGGGACTAGCCGTATGGGCTGAAGTGTTTCACTACAAAGGCTGGAGGCTGGTCTATTCCTTCCCTGTGTATATTGCCGTATACCTGATGAATATCGGCATGCTAAAGTTCATACGCAAGAATTTCGGTAGGTTTTAAAAAAACAAGCCCCTCATTTTCATCAAACTACGATGAGAATGAGAGGCTTGTTTCATATCCAGAAATAATAAAAACCCTTATATTTCAAGGGTTTCACTGCTATGGGCCCAGAGGGACTCGAACCCCCGACCAATCGGTTATGAGCCGACCGCTCTAACCAACTGAGCTATAGGCCCAAATAAAATTTGGTTGCGGGGGCAGGATTTGAACCTGCGGCCTTCGGGTTATGAGCCCGACGAGCTACCGAGCTGCTCCACCCCGCGTCATGTGTGCCGCTCAACAGCGACAAAAATAAATATACACTAAGCGCGAGTGGTAAGTCAAGCGTTAATTTTTAGATAAAATACTGGCAATTACGTATTGTAACGAACGCCGAAACGTCCCTTTTTCGACTTAAAAACTTCTACTTCTTGTGGACACTCATACCCGTAAATCCACCAGTCTTCTTCCATCCTTTTCGCCAGACAGCCCGCTTGAAACTTGGAATCATATAATTTCGCCCAATATATCCAGTTCATCGCAATCACTCCGTTTTAAATAAAATCGATAAACCTATCTTATCCAAAACAGGACATACTTATGAGTCCCTCCTTATGAACATCCTGACAGCACGATAAAAACAAATAAATCGCTTAGTAGTGCTTTATGCACCACCAAGCGATTTATTCAATAAACGATTATTGTTTGAATGATGTCAGGAATCGTTTAACCGTTTCTCCGTATTCGTTCGTAAAAGTCTCATATACTTTAACTTGAATCGGAAAATCCAGTTGACCGGATCTCGCACTTAAGTCAATCGTGTTCGTACCACTGTACAATCTGCCTTCGCCTGATAAGTCTTTCGTCGTTTTTCCAACGGGATTGCCCACTTTATCGAATAATTCGAAGGAAAGCTTGTTGTTATACTTATCCACAGTCACTTGTTTATCCGGTTGGATGTCCAGTTCCAGCTTCAACTTGTAATCATACGTCAAGGAAGCTTGATAAATCGCTGAGATACTCCAATCCTTAATATTGATCTCATAAGGATATACGTTTAGAACTTTGCTCGTTATATCGTTAGCCTGAACCGGTACTTTTGCTGTTGCGAGCAACGATTTGTACGTTGTCTCACCACTAGCTTGCTGGCTGTACAGGTTCATCTTCAAGCCCTCGCCTGTTTCTGAAGCAGGAAGCGCATAGGAATAGCTCACAACATAAGAAGCCTTAGGAACAACACTAAGCGCTGTTGCCTCTTGTCTTCTGCCTCCATAAGCATAACCGTCTTTACTTACGAGCTCGGTTTGAATCGCTGGAATAGGGACCGGACGGTCACTGTTATTCGTTAGTTTAAATTTGGCAACTGCCGTATTGAATCCATCGTCTTCATTGTTTGTGACGTGCAGCTCAACAAGCGATACATCGACATTGGATGGCACAAATTTATTCGTTGAATCCAGCTTGACCGGTGTTCCTAACGTGTAGGCTGGAGCTGGAATAACGCCTTGTGTCGCTGCTCCGATAGGCAGTAAAATGTTCGCACGCCCTACACGGTACGTATCTTCTTCCATTTTGCCATCGCCCTGCGAGGCGAAGAAACTCTCTGGCGTCACGACATTCAAACTCGTGAATTCTGCGTCCAAATCGGTTGGGATGACGACATGGATATATTTTTTCTCACCTGGATCAAGCACTACGGAAGCCTCCGCACGATTTCCAGAATATACCTTACTTTCTGTTTTGCCATCGATTCCGAAATTCGGAACCGTTTGACGTTCATTCGTTGGGTTCACTACTTGAATCTGCACAACCGTTGACACGCCTTTGGCCGAGATTTCCTTATGGATATCCACTGGGATGAAACCTACAGATGACCTCAGAGATGGCAGTGTGAAAGGCTCTCCCCACTTCAGAATTGCGGAGGACTTGGTGATCGTGCTGTCGCTACCATTCCACACAAGAGCCGCGTCAACCGGTACACTCAGCAGTGTTGTTTCTTTTTTTGGATACACTTCCAAATCAACATCTACAAAGCTAAGCGTGCTAAGTTCAGCATCATCACTACGTTCTACGTTCGTCAGATAACTAAGCTCTTGCTGCGTCTTCGGTAGAATAGACTTCGGATTTTTGGCACTTGGCTGCAGCGTATATTCAATACCATCCGCCATACGAACACGCAATTCAAAATCAGGTACACGCGTTATTTTATCCGTCGTATTTTTAATACGAACGACTGCTCCTAGCTTCGTTGTATCCGATTCATGCTCGTTGAGTATGCTTTTGATCTCCACTTCAACTTTATCTGTCAGTGAATAGCTGGTGTTCGTGCTCGTTTGAGCGAAAACTGCCGAGCTCACACCCTCCGCAGCCCATGCAGGAAAAGAAGCGGTAGTTAAAAGTGCAGCGGATAGTACAATGGTGGCCAGCGATCTCTTCATTTTCTTATTCACGTAGTTCTCCTCCTTGAGCTCGTGCTAGTTGCTCACTTTAATTTTATCTTGATCTTTTAGCTGGTGCTGTCCGGAAATCACTAGCATCTCGCCTTCCTTAACACCAGATAACACTTCTTGGTTCGTTTCATTTAAACGTCCAAGTTCAACCTTGCGTTTTTGAACCGTTTCACCGTTCACAATATAAACATAGCTGTCGCCGCCTTCGCGGACGATGCTAAGACTCGGGATAACCGGTACGATTTGTTCATCATCTTTGGTAAGCTCGACTTGAGCCTTGGAACCCGGTTTCAACTTGCCATCAGGATTCGGAACCTCTAACTCCAGATCATAAGCCTTGGATTGACCATTGATCACATCAGATAAATACGTTACTTTAGCGCTGGCTTTGTCCGTAACATCTGGTATGTAGAAAACTAATTCGCCTTTACCCCGAACAAGAGCCGCCGATGCTTCGGTCAGTTGGGATTTAATTTTAACCGGATTCGTCTGCTGTACTTCGCCTACACGGCCGCCTGGTGCTAAAGTTTCACCAACTGTCACGTTGAGATCCGTTAGCACACCTGATGCAGGCGCTTTAACATCGAGATTACTTAGTGTTCTATCAATGCTGCGCGCGCTAACCTGTGCTGACTCTAGGCTAGTTTCCACTTGTGCAAGTGAATTCGTTTCTTGCGCAGTTTTCAGCGATCTACGTGCGCTCTCCAGATCTTTCTTCATATTCGTTAACGCTGTTTCGGCCTGTTCTAGCTGTGTTTTCGTTGCTGTACCTAGATCGTATTCATTACGAGCCTTGTTATAGGCCTTCTCAAGATCGCTAACGGCTGTCTCTAATTTGGAAACCGCGTCTTTGGCATCTGCGATGCCATTGGCTGTCTTCTGTTTAGCTTCGACAAGCCCGGCCTGGGCTCCTTTTATGCTCACAGTGTTCAAGTCTTTTTGAATCAAAACATCGGTCGGATCCAAGCGGAACAGCACATCGCCTTTTTCAACTTTATCTCCACGTTTCTTAAGAATTTCAATAACTTCCCCACCTGACTTTGCTACCACATCCAATTGGACGGAAGAGACAACGTCTCCTACTTGCTCCACGGGATTACCAATCTTTTGTTTGGCAATTTTAGCCGTTTTCACGACCTTAACCCCTTGCTCGGCAGCGTTCGCCGGTGTTGCACTCGGACTTGCAGCAGGTGTTGCGGAACATCCTGCGATTATCGCCGCGCTAAGCGCGACGACACCGAATAACTTGGCACTTTGCTTAATCGTAAACAACTGACGTTTCATATTCAATTTCTCCTTTTCCCCAATTCAGCTTATTGAAGCGCAGATGGTGCTTGCTCCGATTGTATGGATGATTTCCCTTTTCTATTGAACCAACGGCGATCTTTCTTTTTAAATAAAAACTCATACATAATCGGTACAATAACAAGTGTTAACAACGTTGAAGTCGTAAGACCCCCAATAACAACGACCGCCAATCCTTTGGAGATAATGGTTCCTTTGGATAAGCCTAATCCCAGTGGCAAGAGAGCAATAATCGTTGCGCCTGCCGTCATAATGATTGGTCTTAAACGTGTAATTCCTGCCTCAATAAGTGCATCGCGAATGGAATAGTCTTGCTCCCTAAGCTGCTGTACACGGTCTACGAGTACAATTGCGTTCGTTACAACGATACCGATCAACATGAGGAACCCGATGAGTGAGGTAACATTGATGGATTCTCCCGTAATTAGGAGCCCTAGAAGTCCCCCAATTGCCGCAAGCGGAAGTGAGAAAAGAATAGCCAGAGGCGCTCGTGCGTTACCAAATGCGATTACCATGACGATGTAAACAATGAAGATGGATGCAAAGATCGCGATAAACATTTGCATAAAGCTTCTGTTAATATCATCGGAAACCCCTTTGACTTCACGAGAGACACCAGACGGCAGCTCCAACTTCGCCAATTCAGCCGTTATTTTTTGGCTCACGCCACCTTTATCCGTGCTTTCAATTTTGGCACTTACACTTACAATTTGTTCTTCATCTTCACGACTAATGCTGTTTGGTGCGTCAATTTGCTCAATACGAGAGACTTCATTTAACTGAATGGTTTGACCCGTTGGCGTTTTAATCAAAAATGTGCCTAGTTTATCAACGGAGTTTTTATAAATCGGATTGAGCATAACTTTGGTTGCATAGGTAACATTGTTAAACTTCAAATCTCCTAGCTTTTCTTCCGCAATCCAAGAGTTAACAACTTGCAAAATTTGTGCGGAAGATAGTCCATATAAACGCGCTTTATTTTGATCCACTGTAATCTCGACTTCGGTTTTGGAATCACTCAAACTATCTTTGATATCATTCAGTTCTGGAAATTCTTTCAGCTTATCTTTCACCATCTGTGCGGCTTGCTGGAGATACAGCTGGTCATCACCTTTGAGTGAGTAGGCAAAGTCAGCACCTGTTGATGTTGGAGGCCCACCGGTAAACAACTGGATGTTGACTTCCGAGCCAGGCGGCATCAATTTCAGCATGTCTTCTTTGTAGGTTTTGACAGCCTCTGTCGCATCCGTGTCTGCGGTTAGTTCAAAGAACATCATTGCTCTATACGCATACCTGTCGCTGCTTTGGTTATAACCAACTAGAGACTCTATATACTTGAAAGCAGGATTGCCTAATTTGTCTTTATGCTGCTTCAAATCTTTTTCGAGCTCTTTGGATTTTTCATTCATCATCTCAATGGATGTTTCGCGAGGCATTTTTATATCAATGGCACCTTGTTTTACAGCTTCACTGTTTGGCATGAAAGCCACCGCTAAATTCGGAACGGTAATCATAATAGAAAGAATAAGGGCAACTCCGGCTATCAAAAGCGTTTTAATGCGGTTATTCAGAGACCAGATGAGCGCTTTTTTATATTTCTCACCCATAGGCCCAACATGATGCTCATCGTGATTGGTAAGTTTTTTGGAATTAAGCACCATTAGCTTCGCCAACATTGGAATAACAGTTAAAGCAACAATTAAGGAAGATAGTAGGGCTACAACCAGCGTAATTGCAAAAGGACGGAAGACTTCGCCGACAACCCCGCTTACGAAGCCGATCGGACCAAATACACCAACTGTTGTAATGGTTGAAGAAGTAATCGCACTCGATACTTGTTTCGTTGCTAATCGAATAACGGATTCGTTACGCTGCTGTGCAACTTGCAGTTGACTATAAATATTTTCAATTACAACGATACTGTCGTCAACTACCCTACCAACGGCAATCGCCATACCGCCAAGCGTCATGATATTCAGTGAAATACCGAGTGGTCCCATGACTAACAACGTGACGAGAATGGATAGAGGAATGGAAACGAGTACGATGAGTGTCATGCGTATATTACGAAGGAACAGCAAGATCATAACAGATGCCAGAATTGCGCCTAAACCGCCTTCCTGCACCATTCCATGAATAGAATCTTTGATATCGTTGGCTGAATTATAAATTTTGTGGAATTTCACACCAGGCAGTGTCTGTGTCCATTCTGCCATTAACTTATCTGCACTGTCTGCAAATTCAACGGCATTCGCTGCTTTGGTTTTGTACAGAAGCACACCGATCGCTGGTTTATCGTCTAATCTGGCAATAAACTTGGATTCGCTAATGGCTTCAACTTTGGCAATTTGCTTAAGAAGTAGCGTATCGCCTGTTTTCGTAGTGATTTTTAAATTGTCTAAATTGTAGATGGTATCCATTTCGCCTTTCACACGAACCATCTGCTGATTACCATTGAAATCCACTGTTCCTGCTGGGCTAGATACCAATGCTGCCTTAATGGATCCAGAAACATCTGCCGGCGTTAAACCGTAATTGTTAATCGCTGGCGCATCCAACTTAATCGTGAGCACTGCGTCCTGGTTACCAACAGAGTCTACATGGTCGATCCCTTTAAGCCCATTTAAGCCTGGTAAAATTGTATCCTTGTACGCGTTATCTAGCTCTGCTTGGTTCATACTCTCGTCGCCGTACACGGCTAAGTAGTAAACCGGTTCGGAAGCGAATCCAGCTGTTAACACTTTCGGCTTCTCAGAGCCTTGTGGAAGCTTCACATTGGAGATAAGGCTCTCAACGTCTTTCTTCACGTCTTCAGGCTTCTTATCCTGATCCAGTTCCAAAATAATTTGTGAGTAATTATCCTGCGAGCTTGAGCTGAGCGTTTTTAGCCCGTCTAATCCTGCAACCGCCTTTTCGAGAGGCTTCGTAATCTCGTCTAGCACATCCTTCGGAGGCGCTACGTATGTAGTACTTACAATGACGACCGGAAAAGTAATATCTGGAAAACTTTCTACCTTGAGCGTCGTTGTGGAATACGTCCCACCTACGACCAACAGCAGCATGAGGATGAAAATTGCTGCTACATTTTTCATTGAAAACTCGGTTAACTTGATCATTCTCACTTCTCCCCTATCACCAGCTTTAATACTCTGATACGCTCACTAAACCATCATACTTGGAATTTCTTAACAAAACATAAAATAGTATTGGAAATTTTATGTTTTTTTCGATCTGGATTTATTATATATCGCGACTTGTATAAAAACAGGTGAGTGAAGTCATATTTCAGTCATATATTGGTCATATATAGGGCAATCCAATTATGACTTCTTATGACTGAACGCAAAAAAAGGGCTGCTCATCGGTTTTTACAGACCATTTGAGACAACCCTTTGAAGTATGTTTATTCTGTTGTAATAAACCAATCCGCTTTCTGAGAAGCAACCAATTTTCGTTGCCCTTGGAATTCGTCGTATACACTAAGTGTATATTTTTCTAGGAATTTTGTATTAAAAATAAGGCCTTCATCCGGGATCGAGATTTTGAAATTCTCTCTTTTCCCAAGTCGAATCTTCGTATCCTCATCCTCCGTGGAATCTCCATTGAAGACGTCAAAGTCTTTGAAATCGAATCTTTTCTCAAAACGTTTAATTCCGCCGCCATCCTCAAACACGAGCAATAAGTTATGGCCTTCGGTATTAATTTCGGTCAACTTCTCTTTCGTTAACTCGTAGTTGAATTTGAGTGTAAATACTTTATTCTCAATACTCGTCCCAATTTTATCAATGCTGATGGTGTAAGGGAATAAATCCACATCTTTAAGCGTAGTTGCCACTTTCGTATTCTCCGCTGGAAGTGAATAAGCAACTGGATTTACATAGGAATCAGCTACAGCCTTGTCGCCTTCCGACAGTTTACCTTCCGTAACGGCTTCACCAAGGAGCAAATTCATATTCTCAGTAGAAAAACCTTTTGGTACAGGTACCCAAACATTAAGCAGCGCTTTTCCTGATGGAGAAATTTTGTTCTTCACTTCCGCAACAGAAGCTGGGAATACCGTCCCGTCTGGTGACCTGAAATTCGCGACAAGCTTGGAAGCGTTCGTAAATCTTTTCTCTAGGTTCGTCACCTCGACTATAGCTGAATACATAATACTTGTTTTGTCCTCATAGGTCGATACGTTCCTAATCGCATATTTCGCTTTGCGCCCGACGTCTGTCGATGTGTAGGATTCGCCCAGTCCAATAGAAGGAACTGCTTGAAGCTCGGCTTGTGTCGAGAACTCCAGCACGTCAGTTGCTGTAGTGCTCGTAGTCTCTGTCCCCGTAGCCGGTGCCTCTCCCTCATTCTCTTGGAGTACAAGCTTCACTTGAGAAAATTCATACGTATACGGTAATTTGCCGGCAAGCTGCAAGTTAACACTTGTACCCGCACCAAGTCCAATCACTTTAGCTGTCTGAATAAGCTTCGCATCGATTTTGACCGCATCATCCAGCAGGAAATATCCAGACAACTTTGGAATTGGCAGCGACTCATCTCCCTTGTTGCTAAGAACCAAATCGGCTGTCAATAGATCTTGGTCCTCCCAGGGAAGACGATGAAGACCGCCTAGCTGAGCCGTGTAAACGCCAGACTTATTGGTGAAAGAATACTCTTTGCCAATGGATCCACCTTCTTGAGAACTTACTGTCGGAAGTTGAAAATTCGCTACCGCTACATTAAGTTTCAAATCCGCGATCGTGTCCGCAACAGCCAGCTGCCAAGCATCCGCGGTTACCGCTACTGGAATGGAACCGGAGAGCTGAATTTCTTTGCTCTCTTTTGGATTAATTTTCAAATCTTTCAGTCCTTTGGCTTCCAATGGATACAAGAGCCCATCCTGCGTCCTTATAGAGAATAAATAAGCTGGAATAGTAACAGCGTGACTACCTGCATTCTCTAGCGTCAAGTAAACCGTGGGAACATGATATTTCTCATTTTTGTTGCTGATGAACTTTTTAATAGATGCATGTACTTCAACACCGCCAACAGAAATGGTGCCAGTACCATCAGAAGGAATGACGTCTGTATAATTATCTGGTACTGCTACTTCTCCAAGCACCCGTTCGAAATTCGTTTGGCTAAAATCCCACTTGATGAATTGAACAACGAGGTCCTGCAGGTTCGTACTTGGGTTCACCGTCGCATAGAACGTTAAATCGGTTGTAGAACCGGGGGCTACCCGGTTCTTATCCTTGTCAGCTGGTAGCAATCGCGCAGAGTATTGATCGCCTGATTTGCTTTTCAACCTAGCCCAGTAATCAATAAATTGCAGTTCACTGCTGCCTTCATTATGAATGGAAATCGTAAAAGTCGCGATCTTTCCGCTTTGATCAGGTAAAACGTGAATTTGCTTTAATTCGAAATAGCTGTTATTCGTAATCGGCACCTTACCTATCGCCATTGTTATGGCGGTTGGAGTGCCATCTGCCCAAACAGGCGTCATGGCACCGAAGGCCATCGTAGCAGACAAAGCAATAGTAGCCGCATATTTATAACCGAACCTGATCTTCATGTTGTGTTTTGCCTCCTTCATTGATGTAACTGTCAGCATACATTTGTGCTATTTAACCAGCAGGCACAGCTTGCATAGTCATTGGTTTCGGCGGTTCACCTGGATTTTCCTTCATTTGCTTCAACATCGCGTCGCCTTGGGTTTGCCACTCTTTGAGCCCCTCACGAGCTGTCGTTTTTCCTTGTAAAACACTGTTAAACATTTGGTGCCCAATTTCTTGGACTTGATAAATGTTCGGCTTATCACGATAAATCTTCATGTTATTATCAGACGGCGCAGGAATGACATTGTAAAATGCTTCCATGTGGAAGTCCAAGCCGTCTTTGGGCTTCAAATACTTGGAGCGTGCAACTAAGTTATAAGAGCTGTATGATTTCAATTTAGCCCAGTCATCGCCATTCACGAATTTAATGAACTTCCAGGCATCTTCTGGATTCTGCGCTTTCGCGTTAATCCCCATTATACCATTCATATAAATGGAACCGCCAACTCCTTTAGCTTCAGGATGAGAAGGAATCGTTACAACATCCCAGTCAATTGGTGTAAACCCTTTGTAGCTAGCAGCGTTCTTATTCGCATTCGTAATTTGTTGAATTTGACCATAATTGATAATTCCCATCGCCAAGCGGTTCGACATGAAATCGTCATAGGCAAAGGGATTTTCTTGATCGAATTTGCGATTCATCCCCTTTTGTGGATCCATAAGCTCAGGGAAGACATTATCTTTTTGCAGCTGCGCCATTTTCGTCCATACTTTTTCCCATTGATCCGTGTCTACGGTCATCTTCTCTCCAGCATCATCAAACATTTTGAGTTGAAGGGGAGCCGTGTACATTTGCATACCATAGAACAAATCACCTTGAGCTTGCGTCGAGAATGAGAACCCATTCAAACGGTTTTCCCCTTCCCCTTTGGTAAGTCGTTTGGAAAGGTCAAAAATCTCATCCCACGTCATACCATCTTTCGGAAAATCAACCCCAGCATCCGTGAACATTTTCTTATTATAAATCAAAGCAGAGGACGAGAACGTTGGCGCAAGTGCATACAACTTGCCGCTGCCTGCATTTTTGATACCATCAATGACAGCAGGTACAATTCCAGTTGTATCGAATTTATCTTTGGTAATTAGCGGATCCAGTTGAGTCAGCATGTTGCTTTCAATAATGTCCGGTAACTGCTCATAACCGACCATCACAACATCCGGAGGATTATCGCCCTGCATAACCTCTTTCAGCTTCTCCATTGGATCTGGCATTTTCTCGCCAGGCTGTACGCCGCCGTACCGATACTTGTCATCCATCGTTGGAATCATTTCAATCTTAATATTCGGGTTAGCGAACTCAAAAATTTCCGTAAACTGTTGTCTGAAATACTCATCATCGCCGAAACCCATGGATGTAGCGATCTTGAGCACCCGTTCCTGTTGATCGTCAGCTTTCTCCCCCTTTGTACAAGCTGCTGCAAGGGGTACGACCATGGCCAGGGTCAAAGATGTAGCGACCATTTTACGTGTAATTGATTTCATTTCGATTTACCTCCGTCAGCATGTGAATTCTTTTCCTTGCCCCCATAAGCCGGTATGGCTTTCGGTGCTTTAATCATAATTTTCTCCCCATCAAACTCCATCGTTGCTTTACCTTCGATTTGCAAAGCATTCAGATAAGCTTTTGGTACTTGCAAGCGTCCTGCTCGGTCCAATACAACGAATTCTTCATGATCCTTATTCGCAAGCCCGCCTGCCATACCGGTAGTGCCAACAAGCGACGGGCTTCGCGCAATAAACTCTGAGCTAGTCATGCCATCCCTGATGGCAACGACTCGGCCCACTTTCCCAGCCATGGATAAATCATGGGTAACGATGACAATCGTAACACCCAATTCTTTATTCAGACGCTGAAAAATATTGAGTATCATATCCGCTGTTTTCGAATCTACGGACCCCGTAGGTTCATCGGCGAGCAGCAGCCTTGGACGGTTTGCAAGTGAAATGGCAATGGCTACACGCTGCTGTTCGCCTCCTGACAGCTCTTGTAGTTTATTGTTCAGCCGATGGCTAAGCCCAACCCATTCCAGCAATTGCTTGGCATAGGCGGGATCATACTTCCCGCTGAGCATCATCGGCATTTCTACATTTTCGAGCGCAGTCAAATAGGAAACGAGATTTCGGGCATTATTTTGCCAGATGAAGCCGACAGTATGCCTTTTGTATTCGACCAGCTGCTTATCTGTGATTTTCAACAAATCCCAATCGCCAACTTTCACTTGACCTGCAGAAGGACGATCTAGACCACCTAAGATGTTCAACAATGTAGACTTGCCGCTTCCGCTGTTCCCGATAATGGCCATGAGCTCACCAGCGTCAACTTGGATGTTCAAACCTTGCAAAGCGACAACTTCTACTTCGTCTGATTTATAAATTTTGACTAAGCCTTCACAAGTTATCATTCTATTTCTCCTCCCCGAGCTTCACAGCTTGATGAACTCGCAGCCTTCTAATGTGCAAGAACAGCAGTAAAGCTCCTGTTCCCATCATGAAAGCTACAACGAAATAGAGCTGATTGGTGTCTTTGGAATCGAAAACAACCCGAAATGGCGGCACCTGAGTCTTCACATTCTGAGAAGTTTGCAAGAAAGGCAAAAAGAAATAACTCGTCAGTTTACCTATCGCAATTCCTAACGCAATCGATAAACCTGCTGTAAAACCTTGCTCAAGCAGCAGCATGCCGGTCAATTGCTTGCGGGAAAGCCCCATCGCGCGAAGGACCCCAAACTGCACAACTCGGCTTGACAGATTAAAGAACCAGTACAACATATAGCCGATTAATGATACAAAGACAGATACGAGAAAGCCTAAGCTTAGAATTCCGAACACGCCACCTCTTGCCGGCAGTTTCTTCTGAACAATCAGCTCATTGCGAACATCCTTAACAGAAGCCAGTTCAATTCCCTTTTCTTGCAAGGCAGCTACAATCGGCGCCACTTTCGCGTCTGGTTTCATTTTCAACCAAACCTCATAAGGAACCATAGGCGCTTGATCATACACATAATCTAAATTTGTAATGAAAAATGGCGTCTGATCTGGATACTGACTTGGCCAGTAAGGAAGAATGCCCACAATAACGAATTCCACAGGCTGCTGGCTAATTGTGATCGAGAGCAGATCCCCAGCTTTCAGCGCATACTTGCTTGCATAATTAGAAGGAATAATAACGGCTTGCTCATAGCTGCCAAGCAAATTCAAATATTGATACGGAGGGGCTGGAAATAAATCAGGCCGAAACCATCCGACTTTAGCAAAATCGACATTATCAATGCCCATGACGAGCCCTTGGCCTGTCGACTTCCCGGAAACCACGACATTCCCTTTGGTTTGCAGAACTCTTGCCGCTGCCTGAACGCCCTCAAGCTCACGAAAAACTTGAAATGGCGGCTCCACGTAACGAATCTTCGATGGCGTTTCCTCTCCAGGATTTCCACCGCCCTGACCACCTTGGCCTCCTTGACCACCGTTGCCACCGGCTCCTCCGTTACCGGAACCACCGTTACCGCCATTATTACCTCCTGAGCCACCGCCTTGAGCGCCACCTGAATTTCCTCCTGCATTAGGATCCTTAGGCAGATCATCGGAAAAGCCTTCCCACACGGTTTGCAGCACCACATCAGTTCCATATTGGTAGAGTGTTCGCTCTGTGGAATTCAGATCAATCGTGCGTGCGGCCGAAGAATTGTATACCCCGAGTCCCAGTGTAAGAATCAACAATAGCATTAACGGATAGTAAGCTTTGGCTGAGCGGGAAAGCTGCACAAGCGTTAAGTAGAGAGGTACCGGTAGGAATCTCCGCCCAAGCCATCCAAAAAAACGCAGCAACCACGGAAAAATTCGTAAAAAGAATAATCCCAACGCGAAAATCGAGAGTGCAGGCACGAAAAACAATAGTGGATGTACTTGCAGTTGATCCGTTGTCAAGCCAGTCTGCACAGACAACACTTGCCGCTGATCAAACAAGTAAAAGCCATAGCCAACAACACCGAGCAGCACAATGTCGATAAACCAACGCTGCCAAAGTGGCGATCGATCAGATCGTGCAAGGAGCTGCTTGTAGTTCACGATCGAAGCTTTAGCGAAAAGAACGGCTGGAATGACGCTTGCCAGGATAGCGATGAGCACAGCAAGCCCGCCATACAGCAATGCTTCCTTGGTGAAGCTGACAGGAATTGATTTCCGGTCAACAAAGGTTAGGAACCCACTGGAAGAACCTATGCTCTTGGCCATGAACCAACCCATGAACGGTCCGACTATTAACGCTATGATTCCTAGTGATAAACCTTCCAGAAAATAAATCCCGATAATTTGCTTCGTACTGCCACCTCTGCTTCGCAAAGTGGCAATAACTCCCCGTTGCCGATCAAGCGATTGTCTGGCATTCATCACAATGTAATAGAAAACCATAGCAATCATAGGTGCCGCTAACGTGAAGAGTAAGATTTGCATCTGTAGGCTTTGCGCCTTAAATTCAGCAAGCATCGGTTTGAATGAAACATCAACCTTCGTATTTTTGAGTTTCTGGAACAGGTTAATGTCCAGCCTCTCCAGACGGTGATCTAATGGAGACAATTGACTTGTTTGAATATTCCGCAAGTCGAAAGCATAATACCAATTGGCCAGCTGTAGCGGAATTTTCTTCTCTGTTAGCAACGTCTTCATAAACACATCATCACTTACGATAAGTGAATTGAGCAGCCCCTCTAAACCTTGAAACCAATAGGCATCCGTTTCATTTTTGGGCTTGAAAGAGCCAACAATCTTCACCTTAAGCAGTTGGCTGCCTCCTGCGCCAGAGACCGAATAATTGAACACATCGCCGATATGCAAATCATTCCTGTACAAGGCTTCGTCCAAAACGACAGCTTCCAGAACACCGTTCTGCACTTGATCCGAAGCCATTTGGCCAATGGACCACTCAACGTGAGTATTTAGCTCGCTCCATGAGGTGAGCGCCATTTGACGCCTCTTGCTTGGATCTACTTTCGAAGTATCAACAGGCGTTATTTGAGCTGCTTTGATCGTGTAGCTTTTGGTAAACGTTTCAACGGGAAATCCAATTTCTTTGGGGATTTCTTCTCCTATGTACACATTGACGTCTTTCAGCTCGTCTAACCCTGCACGTTCTGTCCCTACCGCTTGATACCGCATGAGCACAGAGCCTGCTGGAAGTCCGCTGCTTTTCTCTTCAAGCGATTTGGCTACGACACGCTTCAGCGATCCGTCCGCATACATCGGTATGCTGGTGGTGAAAGCAACAGCCATAATTAAACCAAGTAATGTGCTGAGCGTCAGCCAACGGGTATTCCACATTTTCCGAAATAAAAACCGCAGCATGGGGATAGACATTAGCGACCCACTACTTTCTGTCCGGCGGTAAGGCCTTTTACAATCTCTACATCCGTTGACGTCTGTTGACCGATTTCCACATCAACTTCCTTCTTATTTCCCTGATTATCAACCACCTGCACATAATTCCGGCCAGAATAGGAACGAAGCGCCGCCAAAGGTATCGTTGTTGCATTTTCTTTCCTTTGTGTAATAATCGTCACACTAAGTGGCGTTCCCCGATTCAAACCTTTTGGAAACTCATCTAACTGAACGACTAAGTATTGATCAATTGAATCTTGTTGGCCGTCTTGCCCGCCACCTGGGAAATTGCCATTATTATTTCCTGTCGCTTGCGGATTCGGCAGCTGCTTAACTTTCCCTTTGTGCTGTCCAGCAGAGTTAATATCCACTTGGACATCCATGCCAATGGAAACTTTCTTCGCGTCGTCTGCGCTTATGCTTGCCGCCACTGTTAATTCATTCAAGTCTGCCAAAGTTGCAACGGACTCCTCTGATTTCACCGTGTCACCTTTCTTCGCTGTAACCGACACAATCGTTCCGCTAAACGGTGCGAGAAGCTTCGCTTTACTCACTTGTGTTTCTAGCTTCGTGAGTTCCTCCCGCTTCAGTTCAAAATCAATCTTCGCCTGCTCAATTTGTTCGGGCGTCATTTCGTCCGCTTTCCGCAGCGTTTCGATCATCGTCAGCTCATCTTTGCGGGTTTCAAGCTTTTTCCGCTTCAAATCGCTATCCATATCCGAAACATCCAGTTCAGCAACAGGCTGACCCTTCTCAACCGTATCGCCATTTTTCACCAGAATGGCACTAATCCGTTTGGAGGTCATATCTTCAGAGAAGAACAGTTTCTCTTCCTGCAGCGCCATGAGACGCCCGCTCCCTCTTACTTTCGACTCAAGTGTTTCTGTTTTCACCGTATATTCAGGCTTCTTGGAAAGCTTGGGCGGGTTAATGCTCGGAAGCGCCTCTTCCTCTTGTTCCTTCGGCAGCAGAGAGCAGCCGGAAGATAGTATAAGTGTTGAACATATAAGTAGTGCAGTTACGGGCTTTCTCCAGCTAGGAGACGAATTTCCCGTCCACCATTTCGTAAACATGATCGGCAACCTCCAAAATCGTAGGGTCATGGGTCGTCATACAAATCGTTACTTGCTCTGTTGCAATCATGCTCCGGAAAACAGACATGATCTGTGCACCCATCTGGGAATCCAGCTCAGCCGTCGGTTCGTCGGCCAAAATCAATGAAGGCCGGTGCGCAATTGCCTTGGCAATTGCAACACGCTGCTGCTCACCGCCAGACAGCTCGAAAGGACGATGGTACATTCGCTTCCCAAGCCCGACAAGTTCCAGACAATAAGCCACTCTTTCTTTCCACTCAGACCGAGGAACACCTGCCATGCGCAGTGCAAGCTCCACATTTTCCCAAGCTGATAACAGCGGCATTAAGGCATACGATTGAAAAATAAAGCCGATCTCTTTGCGACGAACTAATGTTCGTTCATTGTCGCTTCCTAAATGAAAAGCATGATCGAGGAACATAATTTCTCCTTCATTAGGCTGATCAAGCCCCCCAATTAAATTCAAAAGTGTTGTTTTACCTGAGCCTGAACGGCCTTTGAGCATAACAAGCTGAAGCGGTTTGAGTTCCATCTCAATACCTTTGAGTACCTCTAATCGCTCGCCACCAACTTGAAAGGAGCGATGCACACCCGTTACCGTTAAAAGCGGCGAATTATTATGTGCGTGCGAAGATGCTTGCATCTCGAAGAGGTACTCCTTCTCTTCTGTAGAAGTAGACTCAGCTGTGCTTTTTTTGCGAAACCAATTCGCCATATGGTACTTCTTCCTTTCATTTCCAAATCAGCCTGTATGATAAATTAGACGAATGACCGTTTCAAAAAGTTCCATGAAACTGAAAATTTCCTGAAAGTTTTTGAGCACGAACGTTCTCTTGTATGAATCTATTAAAATATACTATCTTTTGTAAAAAAATGTCATGCAACAAAATACCTATTTTATCCAAATTAGCTACTGCATCCCTTTCACTGTTATACGAAAACAAATCTCTAATACCAGGTCATAGTCCCATTGTAAGCATTTACTGCGATTCTGATAGTACTATCTTTACCTAGTACTACTCACCAATCACTCGCTGGATTTGCCCTACTGAAACCTTTGCTGTCCTCCTCTCCACTGTAAATCTTTAAATAAAAAAAGGACCATCTTGAAAGTCCTTACAGACTTTAAAGACGGTCCTTTTCTATATCAACAGCTTCTATTCCATAGCCGCATTTCGCAGCACCATATGAATATGGTCTTCCCAAACACCGTGAATTTTCAAATATTTGAGCGCTAAGCCTTCTTCATAAAAACCTAACTTCTCCACAACCTTCAATGAAGCCGTGTTGCGAGGCATGATGTTGGCTTCGATTCGGTGCAGCCCCATGACCTCAAAAGCATAATCAATCATCGCTTGTACGCCCTCAGTCATAAGTCCGCGATTGACGAGACTTCCATCCATTCGGTAGCCCAGATGACAGGATTGAAAAGCCCCTCTGACAATATTGCTCAAGGAAATGGACCCAATGATCCTGTCCTCATACATCATCCATACTTTCTGCAATAGCCCGTCCTCGATTAACTTAACTTCTTTGTCAAGCAAATCAGCCTGATACGACTTCGTATAATACAATCTATTCCGCTCGGGTTCCCATTCATTCAAAAAAGTCCGATTGCGATTCACATAATCAAGCACCAACTCAGCGGAAGTTGGATCTAAACGAACCAAGGACATTCGTTCTGTTTTGCAAACCAGCTGCATGTTTACACCTCCTTAACCGTCGTTGTTCCATTTATTCGGCTTTACAATAATACCCGCTTCCTTAATCTGCATGCAACTCTCCTACAAAATGTGAAACTGCGGCATTTATTTGCAGGATTTTACCTCCCTTTGGGGAAGTTAAAAGAAGTAGCTTATTTAGAATTGCTTACAAAGAAGGAGAATACCGACATGATTGAAACAATCAAAACCTACTTGGAAGAGCAAAGGGATCAACACATAGAGGAATTGATGCAGTTTCTGCGGATTCCAAGTATTAGTGCTGTTGCCGAACACCAACCTGATATGAAGCGCTGTGCAGAATGGACGGCTGAATCCCTGAGAAAAGCCGGCCTAGAAAATATTGAAATTATGCCAACAGGCGGCCATCCTGTCGTTTATGCTGACTGGCTGCATGCAGAAGGCAAGCCAACGGTGCTTATCTATGGACACTATGACGTTCAACCTGCTGAGCCGCTGGATCTATGGGACACCCCGCCTTTCGAGCCTGTCATTCGCGACGGGAAGCTTTTTGCCAGGGGCAGCACAGACGATAAAGGCCAACTCCTGCTTTATGTAAAAGTGGTTGAAGCTTTCTTGAGCACACAGGGCAGCCTCCCAGTGAATGTGAAATTCTGCATTGAAGGCGAAGAAGAGATTGCGAGTAAAAACCTGCCTCCTTTTGTAGAAAAGTACCAAGATAAATTACAGGCCGACGCGATTACCCTCTCGGATACTCAGATGCACGGACCTGGCAAACCTGCACTCATGTATGGCCTGCGTGGTCTTGCCGGGTTCGAGATTACGATCGATGGAGCAAGTAGTGATCTGCACTCCGGATTGTTTGGCGGTGCTGTGCAAAATCCGATTCACGCTTTAACGCAGCTGCTTAGCTCATTTCATGATGCCGATGGCCGAGTAGCTGTCAAAGGCTTTTATGATCGAGTTATTGAGCTTTCAGATAAGGAACGTGAGGCATTTAAACAAGTTGAACCTGATGAAAATAAGGTCCGTACTGATCTAAAGGTAGATAAGCTGTATGGGGAAAAAGGTTTCTCGTTTTATGAACAAACAACATCGAGACCAACTTTGGAAATCACTTCAGTGAGCGGAGGTTTTCAAGGAGAAGGAATCAAACCGATTATCCCTAACCGTGCTTCCGCCAAAATTGCCTGCCGTCTAGTGGCCGCGCAAGTACCGGATGAAATTATGGAAGCCGTTGAAGCGCATATTCATGCCCAAGATTTGCCTGGCGTTAAAGTAACTCTAGACCGTCAATTGCGCGGCAATCCGTTCATTACGCCAATCGATGAGCCTGTGATGGTTGCAGCCGCTGAAGCCTATGAAGATACTTATGGCGTTTGGCCTGTGTACACGCGAAGCGGCGGGTCCATTCCAATCGTGGAAGTGTTAGGCCGCGTGCTTGATGCCCCTGTTGTTCTGCTGGGCTTCGGCTTGCCTGGCGAGAACCTGCATGCACCCAATGAGCATTTCCATTTGAACAATTGGGATAAGGGAACGGAGACAATCAGCCGCTTCTGGCTGAAGCTAGCCGCAAGAAATGAGAAAGCATGAAAGGAATGAAGAAACACCATGAGCACAACAAATCTATCTCTTCGCGATGCCAACTTGGAAGATCTCGCGGACATTGTACGAATATATAATTCAACTGTCGCAGGACGTATGGTCACCGCAGATACGGAACCCGTTACGACAGCCAGTCGTGAAGGCTGGTTTCACGAGCACTCCGCCGATTTCCGGCCCTTATGGGTACTGGAAAATGGCAGCGGGATCTGCGGTTGGCTTAGTTTTCAATCCTTTTATGGCCGCCCAGCCTACAATGCTACGGCAGAAGTCAGTATTTACATAGACGAAGCATGCCGCGGCCAAGGAATTGGCCGATACCTCATGGAGCAGGCTTTGGAGGCTTGTCCCAAGCTAGGACTTAAAACTTTGCTCGGCTTTATTTTCGGACATAATGAACCTAGTTTGCAGCTTTTCCGTAAATTCGGTTTTGAAAATTGGGCGCATCTTCCGGGCATTGCTGAGCTTGACGGAATCGAACGAGACCTGATTATTCTTGGGAAACGAGTAGGTTAGCAGGTAACAGATAGCAATCCGAATAGCGCTTCTCCCTCTTGTCTGCGACATGCTATCGACAACAAGATGGAAAAGCGCTATTTTTATTAAAGCTTGAATTCCAAACCCCCCATTAACCTTCGGTCTTAAGCGCCTCAACCTCAATCTCGATCATTAACCTAGGATCAATTAATGCTTTCACCTCAACCATTGTTGCCACAGGCTGAACTTCCCGGAAATATTCCCCATGCGCACGGCCGAATTCTTCCCATAAAGAAATATCCGTCACAAACATGCGCGTACGTATAACATCCGACATGGCAGCACCAAGCTCCAAGAGTGCTTTCTCTATGGTCTCGAGCACAAAACGCGCTTGTTCATAGGCATTGCCTTCCCCAACTACTTTCCCTTCCTTCATCGCAGTTGTACCAGCTACCTCTATGCGATTTCCGACTCTGATTGCCCGGCAATAACCTACCGTTGGCTCCCAAGGTGAACCCGTAAATACTTTTGTTCGAGTCATAGCTCAGTCAACTCTCCCTTTACAAATAAGATGCAAGCTTAGTGCGCAGGCCTTCCGTTACTGGCAAAAGTGGCAGCCGCAGCGTTCCCGTTTCAATAATAGCTTGCTGTTCAAGCAGCCATTTGAGGGGAGCTGGGTTCGGCTCCTGGAAAAGAAGACGAATTAGCGGCTGCAACTCTTCGTAAAGCTCCTTGCTTTTCTCCTGCTGACCTGCCAGAAAATGACGGTAAAACGCTACAAACCGCTCAGTCTCCACATTCGCAGATGCACTCATTACACCTTTTGCTCCAGATTGAAGAGCCTCGAAAAGCAGCGTATCCTCTCCGCACAAAATCGGTTTCGAGCCCATTCTAGTAAGCTCCACGACTACCTGTGTGTTAGGTGTACTGTCTTTCATCCCAATCACACCATCAAGTTCGAGAATGGCCCTAACTGTATCCAACTCTAATTTCACCCCTGTGCGGTGAGGTACTTCATATAAAATCACAGGCACACCAACACTAGCAACTCGGCGAAAATGCTCAATAATCCCTTGCTGGCTAGGTTTATTATAGTACGGTACCACAACTAAAGCTCCGTCAGCACCAAGGTTTCCAGCTTCTTCTGTTTTACGCACCGTGGAACGCGTATCATTCGTACCCGTACCGACTACGAGTGGTACCTGCACATGGGCTGCGTCTCGAGCCGCTTGAGCTGTTGCAAACATAACGCCAAGCTCATCAGCTGTAATCGTTGGTGATTCCCCCGTCGTGCCGTTAACAACGAGTCCATCGATCCCATCTTGAAACAAATTGTAAGCATGATTATAAAAGGAAGCAGCATCCAACTCGCCCTCCTCATCAAAAGGCGTAATAATAGGCACATATACACCATGCAAGTCTTTTTCTTTTATCATATAAGCCAACTCCCCGTTAATTTGATGTCGTACATACACTTTAGCATGGAAAGTATCATCACAGTTAGCTATAATAAATGATACTACTCATCAATATTTTTGATGATAATACAGGGAGCTACCATGGACTTAACGTATTTCCGCACCTTTCGGGAGGTTGCCCGAAGAAAAAGCTTTACCAAAGCCGCCGAAGAATTAGGGTATGCACAGTCCAGCATTACCATGCAAATTCAGAAGCTTGAGCGTGAATACGGGGTGCCTCTTTTTGAAAGATATGGCCGGCAGCTGCGCTTAACATCTCCTGGTGAAAGCCTGCTGAAGCTGGCTGTACAGATGCTCGATCTCTATGATCAGTCCAAAGAAATGGTGGCAAGCCAGGTCACGGGTACTCTGACGATTGGCACGATTAACTCTCTTGCAGCTTATTACCTGCCTCCGTATTTGCAAGCTTTGAAACAGTTTTATCCTGGTCTTAACATTCAATTATATCCTGACAGCGAATCCTCGCTTATGACCAAGGTCAGAGAAGGCGACTATGATCTGGGTTTGCTATTGGATCGATATCCAGCTGAGCCCCTCCTGACTTGTACGAAAATAAAAGAAGAACCTTTACTGCTCGTTGCTCCATTGACTCATCCGTTAACACAGCTAGACCACATTAGTCTTACTGATCTTCAACAAACTGAATTTATTGTGACAGAAGAAAGCTGCATTTATCGGGGGATGTTTGAAAAGTTGCTTAAAGATCACGCCATCCCGCTCCAAATCGGCTTCGAACTCGGTAATTTAGAAGCGATTAAACAATGTGTCATGAATGGACTTGGCATCGCGCTGCTGCCTAAGATTGTCGTTCAGAGCGAACTCGAGCAACAAAAGCTCGTTTCCCTGCCTTTTTCACATGAACAATTAAAGCTGGATATCCAACTACTGCTCCATCCCAAAAAGTGGATCTCCCAGCCCTTGCAAACATTTATCCAGTTATTGACCAGCCCAAAGGAATAAATACAAAAGAAGCCCTCCTTATCGAAAAGGTAGGGCCTCTTTCCTATTTCACTTATAAACGAATGACGAGATGGCCATCCAAATGCGGCGCCGCTCATGCGGTAACCAGTTGAATCTAATAATCTTCGAGCCTCTTCTACACGCCAAACGCTGCAGGATTCTCTCTCCATGAACGAAGTAGTGCCATGTCGTCAGCTTTGATTGTGCCCTTCTCTAAGGCAACTTCAAGCAGCGTAGAGTAGTTGGAAAGCGTATGAAGCGGCATCTCTGCTGCTTGGAAAGCGTCTGTCGCTTTGTCCAATTGGTAGGAGAAAATCGCTAGTACGCCTAGCGGAACAGCTCCGGCTTCTTTGACAGCAATTGCTGCTTTCAAAGAGCTTCCGCCTGTTGAAATCAGGTCCTCGATAACGATGACCTTTTGGCCTGGCTTCACAGAACCTTCAATCAGGTTCTCTTTGCCATGACCTTTCGCTTTATCGCGAATGTAAATCATCGGAAGACCCAGCTTCTGAGCTACCCATGCAGCATGGGGGATGCCAGCAGTTGCTGTGCCAGCTACAACCTCAGCATCCGGGAACTTCTCTTGAATCAAACTGACGAAGCCGTCAGCAATTACTTCGCGAATAGCCGGGTGAGACATCGTCAGACGGTTGTCGCAATAAATCGGGGATTTCAAGCCCGATGTCCATGTAAAAGGTTGTTGCGGTCGAAGAGCGACCGCTTCAATATCTAATAAGGAAGCCGCGACATGCTTCGCAATCGTTTCGAGTTGGCTCATGTTTCTTCCACCGTTCCTTCCGTTATTAGGTGCTACAGGATGGAATCAATAATCGATTCCAACGCAGCCCTTGGATCTGCCGCGCCTGTGATCGGCCTGCCGATCACGACGTAGTCCGTGCCCTGCGCGAACGCCTCTCCTGGCGTCATGATGCGCGACTGGTCGCCAATATCCGCACCTGCTGGGCGGATGCCCGGCGTTACGGTGACGAATCCGTCACCGCACGCCGCCTTAATCGCCGTCACCTCTAGCGGTGAGGCGACGACGCCCTGAAGCCCCGCGGCATGCGCCAAACGGGCATAACGAATGACGGCTTGCTCAACCGTGCCGGTCAAGCCGATCTCTTCGTTCAGCACCGCTTGCGAGGTGCTGGTCAGCTGTGTCACGCCGATGACGATCGGGCGTGCAGCGCCTGCGGCTAGTCCCTTGTCGACACCCTCCAAGGTAGCTACCATCATGTCCTTGCCTCCGGCTGCATGGACGTTGAAAACATCCACCCCTAGGCGCGTTACGCTTTCCGCGCCGCCTTTGACTGTGTTCGGAATGTCATGCATCTTCACATCGAGGAACACCTTATAACCGCGATCTTTCAGACTCGCGACGAAGCTTGGACCTGCAGCATAGAACAGCTGCATGCCCACCTTCACGAAGCAAGGAATCCCCTCAAGCTGCTTCAGCAGCCCTTCGGCACTTGCCGCATTCGCATAATCTAACGCGACCATAATGCGTCCTGCAACATCCGTACGAGTTAATACTGACAAGTCCGTCACCTCTTTCTTAGACATGAACTGGCATTGCGCGTGAAGAGAAGTTGATCGCTTCAAGCATATTAACGAGTGCTCTTACTGTGTCGAGCGATGTCATACATACCACACCGTTCTCTACAGCTTCACGACGAATACGGAAACCGTCGCGCTCAGGCGTTTTACCTTTGGTCAGCGTGTTTACAACAAATTGCGCATCCCCGCTGCGGATCAAGTCCAAAATGTTTGGCGAGCCTTCGCTCAATTTATGCACCGTTGTTACTGGAAGCCCAGCTTCTTCAATAGCTGTCGCCGTTCCGCCAGTCGCAATGATTTTGTAGCCGAGGCGATAGAAGCCTTTCAAGATTTCAATTGCTTCCTCTTTGTCTTTGTCAGCAACCGTTACTACGACTGAACCAGCAGATGGAATTTTCATACCCGCACCGATTAAGCCTTTGTAAAGAGCCTTGGCAAAGTTCGTATCACGGCCCATGACCTCACCTGTTGATTTCATCTCAGGTCCGAGCGTTGTATCTACACGGCGCAGTTTCGCAAAGGAGAATACCGGCACTTTTACAGAGACATAGCTATCTTCCGGCCATAGACCGCTTTGGTATCCCATGTCCGTCAGCTTTTGTCCCATAATTACGCGTGTTGCCACGTTTGCCATCGGGATGTTCGTTACTTTGCTTAAGAATGGTACCGTTCTGGAAGAACGCGGGTTAACCTCGATTACATACACTTGATCGTTGTGGATAACGAACTGGATGTTTACCAAACCAACGACGTTAAGTTCAAGACCAATTTTTGTCGTAATCTCGATAATTTGCGCTTTAATATCATCAGAGAGCGATTGCGGCGGGTACACAGCGATGGAGTCGCCGGAGTGAACGCCAGCACGTTCAACGTGTTCCATAATCCCAGGGATTAGGACCGTTTCTCTATCACAAATCGCGTCTACCTCTACCTCTTTACCTAACATATAACGGTCAATAAGCACTGGATGCTCAGGGTTGATTTTCACAGCATATTCCATGTAGCTTAGCAATTCTTCATCGGAGTAGACGATTTCCATCGCACGTCCACCTAAGACATACGAAGGTCGAACGATAACCGGATAGCCGAACTTCGCAGCTGTTCCAACCGCTTGATCCACCGAAGTTACTGTGCCGCCTGGAGGCTGAGCAATCGAAAGCTTGCTTAGCAGGGCTTCGAATTTTTTGCGATCTTCCGCTGTATCAATGCTTTCCAGATCGGAACCTAGAATGCGAACTCCTGCTTTGTGCAAAGGAGCTGCCAGGTTGATCGCTGTTTGTCCACCGAATTGTACGATAACCCCGATTGGCTTCTCGCGTTCAATTACGTTCATAACATCTTCGAAGAACAATGGCTCGAAGTACAAGCGATCGGATGTATTGAAATCCGTGGATACCGTCTCTGGGTTGTTATTGATAATAACAGCTTCGTAGCCAGCAGCTTGAATCGCCCATACAGCGTGTACTGTTGAGTAGTCGAACTCGATCCCTTGACCGATACGGATCGGACCAGAGCCAAGTACGACAACTTTCTCTTTTGTTGTTTCCGTTACTTCATCTTCTTGCTCATAAGTTGAATAATAGTATGGCGTCGAAGCTTCAAACTCCGCTGCGCAAGTATCAACCATTTTGTAAACAGGTTTAATATTTTGCTTCAAGCGATAATTTCTTACATCCGCTTCGTTAATGAATGTTGTGCAGCCTGCAAGCGTACGAATTTCAGCAATTGCGCGATCTGTAAAACCTTTACGCTTAATTTCAAAGATCAGCTCAGCCGTTAATTCACTTGCCGCGATTTCTTTCTCGTACTTAATCAAACCTTCAAGTTTGTTCAAGAACCACCAGTCAATTTTCGTCAAATTTTGCAATTGTTCTACGGAATAGCCCCTGCGGTAAGCTTCTGCTAGTAAGAACAAGCGCTCATCATCAGGTTTTTGCAAACGGGTTTCTAATGTTGCTTTATCTATAAGGTCTGTTTCCTTCAGGAACAAACGATGTACACCAATTTCCAACGAGCGAACTGCTTTGTGAATGGACTCTTCGAATGTACGGCCGATAGCCATAACTTCGCCAGTTGCTTTCATTTGTGTACCCAACTTGCGGTTAGCTGCCGTGAATTTATCGAATGGCCAGCGCGGGATCTTGGACACGATGTAGTCAAGTGCAGGCTCGAAGCAAGCATAAGTTTGACCCGTAACTGGATTCACAAGCTCATCGAGCGTGTAACCAATTGCGATTTTAGCTGCCATTTTGGCAATCGGATAACCTGTTGCTTTGGATGCAAGCGCCGATGAGCGGCTTACACGCGGGTTAACTTCGATGACATAATATTGGAAGCTGTGTGGATCAAGCGCATATTGTACGTTACAACCGCCTTCGATGTTCAAAGCGCGAATGATTTTCAAGGAAGCGGAGCGAAGCATTTGATATTCACGGTCCGACAACGTTTGGCTTGGCGCTACTACGATGCTGTCTCCTGTATGTACGCCTACCGGATCAAAGTTCTCCATGTTACATACAACGATACAGTTGTCGTTCGCGTCACGCATGACTTCATACTCGACTTCTTTCATGCCTGCGATACTGCGCTCAACGAGACATTGGCCAATTGGGCTGTATCGAATTCCGGAAGCTACGATTTCCGTCAACTCTTCCATTGTGTTACAGATACCGCCGCCAGTACCACCAAGTGTGTAAGCTGGGCGAACGATGATCGGGAAGCCGATTTCATTAGCAAAATCTACCGCTTGCGCGACTGTTGTTACGATAACGCTATCCGGTACAGGCTGCTCTAGTTCTCTCATCAAGTCTCTGAAAAGATCACGGTCTTCCGCTTTCTCAATCGCAGTAAGCTGCGTCCCCAGAAGCTTCACGTTCTCACTCTCAAGTACTCCTGCGCGAGCAAGTTCTACAGCCATGTTCAGACCTGTTTGACCGCCTAGTGTCGGAAGCAAGCCGTCTGGACGCTCTTGACGAATGATTTGTGTAACGAACTCAAGGGTAATGGGTTCAATATATACTTTGTCTGCCATGTTCGTATCCGTCATGATCGTAGCCGGGTTGGAGTTGATCAGGATAACTTCCATGCCTTCTTCTTTCAATGCTTGGCAAGCTTGCGTTCCCGCATAATCGAATTCCGCTGCCTGACCGATAACGATCGGACCGGAACCGATAACGAGGATCTTTTTGAGTGTATTATTTTTTGGCATATTACAGTTCCTCCCTAGAGTTTTGCGTCAGCAAAACTTGCTTCGTAAGCTTTACTTACAGATGTCGATGTCGATGCCGTGGACGCTTTCCACTGAGCAAGCATTTGCGCTTGGCGCGGCTGCTCTGGGTTATCAAGTTTGTGTTGACGAATCATCGAGATGAAGTCATCGAACAGATAGCTGGAGTCAAAAGGTCCAGGTGCGGCTTCCGGGTGGTATTGAACCGAGAAAGCTGGGAATTTCTTATGTTTCAAACCTTCGATCGTACGGTCATTATTGTTAATGTGCGTCACTTCAAGATCAGTTCCAGCGACGGACTCATCTTTAACTGTGTAGCCATGGTTTTGTGATGTAATATAGCAGCGGCCTGAAGCCAAATCTTTAACCGGGTGGTTACCGCCGCGGTGTCCGAATTTCAGTTTGTCTGTGTCAGCACCGCAAGCGAGTGCGAACAGTTGGTGACCCAAGCAAATTCCGAAAAGTGGGATATCGCCAAGCAAACCTTTGATCATTTCGACAGCATGAGGAACATCTTTGGGATCCCCAGGGCCGTTAGAGAGCAGGACGCCATCTGGTGCAAGGCGGCGGATTTGTTCCGCTGTTGCATCTTGAGGCACTACAACAACATCACAGTCGCGTTTGCTCAGATCGCGGATAATTCCGCTTTTTGCGCCAAAGTCAACGAGTACGATACGCTCTTTGTGACCAGGTGCTCCGAACACACTTTTCGTGGAGACACGAGCAACTTGATCCGTCATGAGGGAAGTTCCTCTCAGGATTTCAGTCAACTCAGCAACGGATTTATTGGAAGTTGTCAGCAAACTTTTCATAACACCGTGGTGACGAATCTTACGAGTCAACATACGCGTATCGATGCCGCTGATGCCTACGATGCCGTATTCCTTAAGCAAGCTGCCAAGCGTGTATTGAGCTCTCCAGTTACTCGGGATTTCTTCATGCTCACGAACGACAAAGCCATGAATGAATGGGCGTACGGATTCAAAATCATCACGAATCACACCGTAGTTCCCCACCAAAGGATAAGTCATCGTTACGATTTGACCACAGTAGGAAGGGTCGGAAAGAACCTCCTGATACCCTGTAATCCCCGTGTTGAATACTACCTCGCCGACGGACTCTCCTTCACTACCGAACGATTTTCCTGTAAAAAGCGTGCCGTCTTCCAGCAACAATCTTGCCTGCATGTATGTTCAGCTCCTTCACTATTGTCAACGATTCTAACGAACCGCAGATGTCATGCTAATTTGTTACCATCATTCCTACGTAGACTTGCATAAAAAATGATTAGTTTGTATAAATATACACGATTTTTCGGTTGCCGTATAGATCGATCGTGTCGTTTTTATGAATAAACAATTTTTCCTGAAGCGATGGTAACAACTGGCCAACCCTTCAGTTTCCATCCGATAAACGGTGTGTTTTTGCTGCGCGAAACAATCTCTTCTTTGAGAACCTCGCGTTCTGTTTCTAAATCTACAATGGTAATGTCCGCGACGCTGCCTACATGCAATGTTCCGTATGGAAGTCCGAATACATCAGCAGGTTTCTTCGTCATTCGATCTACTAGGAAACCTAGCGTCCATTTGCCAGTCAGGACAAATTTCGTATACAGCAGGTTGAAGGCTGTCTCGAAACCAAGAATACCGAAAGGCGCAAGCATCATGCCCTTCTCTTTCTCTTCTTCCGAGTGCGGGGCATGATCCGTAACGATAATGTCGATCGTGCCATCTTCGAGACCTTCGATGACAGCTTGCACATCGCGCGGTGTGCGCAGCGGCGGGTTCATCTTCCAGTTAGCGTCTAGACCTGGAATATCTTCATCCGACAGCACGAGGTGATGCGGGCATACCTCTGCGGTCACTTTAATGCCGAACTGCTTCGCGTGACGAATCAAGCGAACCGATTGCTCTGTAGAAACGTGGCACACGTGGTAGTGAACACCCGTTGCTTCAGCCAGCAGCACATCGCGCCCAACGTGAATCGCTTCGGATTCGTTCGGGATACCTTTTAGGCCATGCTTCTTCGCGAAAGAACCTTCGCTGACTGGCGCTCCGACTACAAGCGTATCATCTTCGCAGTGAGCGATGATGGGCATTCCGATGGATGCGGCCAGTGCCATTGCATCCTTCATCATTTGCGCGCTTTGTACGCCTACGCCGTCATCCGTGTAGCCGATGACGCCCGCTTCTTTCAACGCGGCAAAGTCAGTCAACTCGCGGCCTAGCTCGTTTTTCGTGATCGTGCCGTAAGGCAGGACACGAATTACGCCTTCTGTAGCTGCTTTATCCAATATGTAGTTCACCGTCTCAACGGTATCGATGACGGGTCTCGTATTCGGCATACAAGCAATCGTTGTGAAGCCGCCTCTTGCTGCGGAGCGCGTTCCAGTCGCAATATTTTCTTTATGTTCAAACCCAGGTTCTCTCAAGTGAACATGCATATCGATAAAGCCAGGTGTTACCAATTTGCCTGCTGCGTCGATCACTTCATGCCCTTCTGTTTGCGGAGCTGAACCGTCAGCTGCGTCCAAAACCTGAGCAATTTTATCATTTTCAACTAAAATGTGTTTCTTCGCTTGTACATTATTTGCGTCAACTGTAAATCCGTTTAGAATCCAAATGCCCATTGTGGTGAAATCCCCCTGTTTTATGATAAAGCTCGTTCGATGACGGCCATACGGATCGGCACACCGTGAGCAATTTGTGTGAAAATTTTTGATTTTTCATGTTCAACAAGTTCATCGTCCAGTTCCACGTTGCGGTTAACCGGAGCCGGATGCATGATGATCGCGTGAGGAGCCATGCGGCTTGCGCGCTCTACTGTCAGTCCATACTGCTCGCGGTAATCCTCCGCGGAACGAAGAAGACCTGTGTCGTGGCGTTCTAGCTGCACACGCAGCATCATGACGACGTCTGCCTTCAGCGCTTCGTCGAAGGACACATACGGCGCGAACTCTGCGAGTTCTGGAGCCTGCATACTGGCCGGCGCGCAGAATTGTACTTTCGCGCCTAGTGCGAGCAGCCCCCACAGATTCGAGCGCGCCACGCGGCTGTGCAGAATGTCTCCGACGATGGAGACGGTCAAGCCTTTGATGGCGCCAAACTGTTTGCGCATCGTGTAGAAGTCAAGCAGCGCTTGCGTCGGATGCTCGTTGTTGCCATCACCCGCGTTAATGAGCGGGATTTTGATTTTCTCCGCGAGCTCCTGGAGCACGCCGTTCGGCTTCAAGCGGATAACGCCTGCGTCGATGCCCATGGATTCCAATGTGCGAACTGTGTCGTAGATGGACTCGCCTTTTTGTACGCTGGACTCCGCTGCCGAGAAGTTTAGCACATCCGCGCCTAGACGCTTTTGCGCCAGCTCGAAGGAAAAACGGGTTCTTGTGCTATTTTCAAAAAATAAGTTAGAGACGAATTTGCCGTTAAATTGATTAGTCACTTTCACAGGACTCTGCTCAAAGTAGGCCGCGCGATCAAGGATGCTCGTGATCTCATCAGCGCTAACCCCTTTTAATCCTAGAAAATGTTTCGTTTGTGTACTCACCATGCTCACTCCTGTTTCCCCCTCTGTTGAAGTATAATGACGCCGTCTTTATCGTCGATTTCCGTTAGCAGCACTTCAATGCTTTCACTTTTGGAGGTAGGCACGTTCTTTCCTACGTAATCCGGGCGAATCGGCAGTTCGCGATGCCCTCTGTCCACAAGCACGGCCAACTGAATCATTTGCGGTCTGCCCAAGTCGATTAAGGCGTCCATTGCTGCTCGCACGGTGCGTCCTGTAAACAGGACATCATCGAACAGAATGATTTTCCGGTCTTGAATTTGGATGCGGCCGCCTTCTTGGACGTTCTCAACTGATTTCACTTTGACCCGGTCGTCTCGATAAGAGGTGATATCAATCTCGCCAACAGGAACCGGTACGCCTTCGATTTCTAAGATTCTCTCAGCGACTCGCTTCGCTAAATAAATGCCTCTTGTCCGAATCCCAATTAGGGTACAATTTTCTACCCCTTTATTCTTTTCAAGTATCTCATGCGCAATCCGCGTAAGGGCACGTCGAATTCCCATTTCGTCTATAATCGTGTGTTCGGCTGCTTCGTTCATTTGATTCGCCTCCTGAGAGTTTTGCTTTAGCAAAACTTACATCGTAAGCACTAGCTGAGTTTTGGCCAGGTTAAAACACACCAAAAAACTCCTTGCCCATTAATTGGCAAGGAGTTAGCGTGCATAAAGATACAGACCGGGGCATAAGGATGCGCACATCCTCAAGCTTGTTCATAAACTGAATGCTCGATTCAGCTTATCCCGTCTTTTCTTATCGACTACCTTGCCAGCCTCTCTGGACTGTTTTTAAAGGTACATATGTAATTAAAAGAATTATGCCACTTTCGACACGATAAGTCAATATTAACGTGATTGTTTTTTTGAACAGATATTTTATCATGTGTTATAATTTACATATCAAATTCATACCATGACACTTACTCACGATTCTTTAAGGAGGAAAACATTTGTTCAAACTGTTTAGACTTTTGAAACCGTACAAATTTGCAGTAGCAGCCATCATTGCCCTAATGCTTCTTCAATCACTAGCCCAATTGTATCTCCCTACTCTGCTCTCGGACATTGTGGATGTCGGGGTCTTGCATGGAGATGTTGCCTATATTCTACGCTTTGGCGCCTACATGCTTTTGGTAGCTATGGGTGCGATGGTTTGCGTTATGATCGCCAGCTACTTGCTGGCGCGGACAGCCACTGGATTCGGCAGAGATTTGCGCAGCAAGCTTTTTAGCCATGTTGAAAGCTTTTCTCTTAATGAATTTGACAAGGTTGGTACCTCATCCCTCATTACACGAACCACAAATGATATCGCTCAAGTACAGCAAGTCGTTGTCATGATGCGGATGTTCATTGGCGCACCGACAATGCTCGTTGGCGGTGTAATCATGGCGACCTACAAGGATGCCCATCTGGCAATTGTCCTTATCTCTGTTATACCGATTCTCGCATTAGCTATTGTAGGCATCATGTTTAAAGGGCTTCCTCTATTTAAAGTGTTGCAAGTCAAAATCGATGCCATTAATCTCGTGCTTCGCGAGAATTTGACGGGTATCCGAGTCATTCGCGCTTTTAACCGGTCTGGACATGAACAGATGAAGTTTGAAAAAGCAAATCTAGATTATACACAAACGGCCATCAAAGTGAACACTATCATGGCAACTATGATGCCGATCATGATGTTGGTCTTTAATTTGGGGATTGTTGTCATCCTTTGGTATGGTGGAATACGCATTGATAGCAATCAGATGCAAATTGGCGATTTGATGGCTTTCATTCAATATGCGATGCAAATTATGTTTTCGATGTTCATGATGACGATGATTTTCATGATGATTCCAAGAGCATCCGCATCTTCAGGGCGTATTAATGAAGTTCTGACATTGACCTCTACGATACAAAATACCAAAGAGGCAATGACCCTTCCCTCTGATCAAGCAGCGATCGAATTTAAGCATGTAACCTTCAGTTATCCGGGTGCCGAGCAACCTGCGATCCGTGATATTTCATTCCGGGCAGAGCCGGGTGAGGTAACAGCCATTATTGGTGGTACGGGTTCTGGTAAAACAACACTGATCAATTTGCTGCTGCGCTTTTATGATGTTAATGAAGGAAGCATTACAATTGACGGTCATCCTTTGCCTACATTGAAGTTAGATAGCCTTAGACAACTAATTGGATACGTCCCTCAAAAGGCAGCTCTCTTCTCCGGTACTGTTGCGGATAACATCCGCTTTGGACGCGAGGCGGCGACAGAGGAAGAGATCGAGCAGGCTGCACAGACGGCGCAAGCCGCAGATTTCATTGCTGAACTGAAAGACGGCTATCAATCTGTCCTCGCCCAAGGAGGCACGAATTTATCTGGCGGTCAAAAGCAGCGGTTGGCTATCGCCCGAGCCCTCGCTCGCAAACCGGAAATCTACGTCTTCGATGATAGCTTCTCTGCACTTGATTTCAAAACCGACGCAAGGCTTAGAGCTGCACTTAAAGCTGAAACCTCGCAAGCTACCAAAATCATCGTAGCTCAGCGTGTCAGCACCATTATGGATGCCAATCGCATTATCGTGCTGGAAGACGGACGCATTGCCGGGATCGGTACACATACCGAGCTGATGAGCACCTGCGGCGTTTATCAAGAAATTGTAGCTTCCCAGCTGTCAGAGGAGGAAATAGCATGAGTGATCAACCGAAAAATCAACAGCGCCCTTCCTCCCAGGGTGTTAATCCGGCTCATTTTGGCCGAGGCGGCATGGGTGCAATGGGTATGCCCGTTCAAAAAGCAAAGGATTTCAAAGGCACCTTGCGCCGGCTTACCGGCTACATGAAACCTTTCCGGATATCCATCGTTTCTGTGTTTATAGCTGCCGTGCTTAGTACAGTTTTCAGCATCGTTAGCCCCAAACTCATGGGGAATGCAACGACGAAGCTATATGAAGGCTCCATGGCTAAGCTGAAAGGTGTGGCTGGCGCACACATCGATTTTGATGCGCTGCTGCAAATTGTTTTAATACTAGCTGTGCTTTATGTTTTCAGCGCTGTTTTAACTTTTATCCAGCAAAGGATCATGGTTGGTGTCACACAGAAAATTGTGTTTAATCTCCGCAAAGATATTAGCGACAAGCTGGCTCGGGTTCCTCTTTCCTTCTTTGATTCTCGCAGTCATGGAGATACGATGAGTCGCGCAACGAATGACGTGGATACGATCTCTTCCACCATGCAGCAGAGCTTAACACAGCTAATCACCTCCCTTGTTACTCTGCTCGGGATTATTATTATGATGCTTACGATTAGCCCGCTGTTGACTTTGGTAACTATAATCACGTTGCCTCTAAGTATTATGGGAACGAAAATGATTGCTTCCCGCTCACAGAAATATTTTAAAGGGCAGCAAAAAACACTTGGCGAGCTCAATGGCCATGTCGAGGAAATGTATACGGGGCATACCATTGTCAAAGCTTTCGGGCGTGAACATCAATCAATCGAGAAATTCAATGACATCAATGACCGGTTGTATCATTCAGGCTGGAAGGCGCAATTTATTTCCGGGATGATTTTCCCCCTCATGTCATTTATCGGAAATATCGGATATGTGCTTGTCAGCGTCATTGGCGGTATCATGGTAACGCATGGTGCGATCAAAATTGGGGATATTTTGGCCTTCATCCAGTACTCTGGTCAATTTGGAATGCCCATCACGCAAGTTGCTAATATCGCAAACGTTATTCAGTCCACCATCGCTGCCGCTGAACGTATCTTCGAGCTATTGGATGAGCCTGAAGAAGTATTAGAGGAGACAGCCAGTAAGTCCGTTTCGCATGTGCGCGGGCATGTGAAATTCAACGAGGTCGCTTTTTCCTATAAAACGGATGAGCCGCTCATTGATCATATGAATATTGAAGTGGAGCCAGGTCAAACCGTGGCCATTGTTGGCCCGACCGGTGCAGGAAAAACAACCATTGTAAACCTGCTCATGCGCTTCTATGAATTAAAAGGCGGAACGATATCCATTGACGGCGTTGATTCCCGTAAAATGTCTCGCAGCCACCTTCGGGGATTGTTCGGCATGGTCCTTCAAGACACGTGGCTGTTCAACGGCACGATTCGTGAGAATATCGCGTACGGCCGAAACGGAGCCTCCGAGGAAGAAATCGTGAATGCGGCTCGCGCGGCGTATGCGGATCACTTCATTCGAACGCTGCCGGACGGTTACAACACCATTTTAAATGAAGAAGCTTCCAATCTCTCCCATGGTCAAAAGCAGCTGCTTACCATTGCTCGAGCAATATTAGCGGATCCTGCTATTTTGATTCTGGATGAAGCGACCAGCTCAGTAGATACTCGGACCGAAGTCTCCATTCAAAGAGCAATGAACAATCTGATGGAGAACCGCACGAGCTTCGTCATTGCCCATCGATTATCTACCATTCGTGACGCTGATCTCATTCTTGTGATGAATCACGGAACCGTTATTGAACAGGGAACACACGAACAGCTTTTAGCGCAAAATGGCTTCTATGCCGACCTGTATAACAGCCAATTTGCCTCAAAAGCCATCTCATAATTAGGGGGCCGCGCATTCGAGTTGATTCGACTCGATACGCGGTCCTTTTCACGTCGCCGCCTATCTGATAATATAGGAGAGTCAATTTAATTTTAAGGAGATGTCACCATGAGTGAAATGAATACGTTAGAAATCATCCAGTTTATTAAAGAAAGCAAGAAAAAAACGCCAGTTAAAGTATATGTAAAAGGAAACCTGGAAGGCATTGAGTTCGGCGAAGGCAGCCAATCCTTCATTTCCGGCGGAAGCGGCGTCGTGTTTGGCGAGTGGAGCGAAATCTCCCCTGTGCTTGAAGCTAATAAAGAGCAAATCGTTGATTATGTGGTTGAATCAGACCGCCGCAACTCCGCAATTCCTATGCTGGACCTGAAAGGAATCAACGCTCGTATCGAGCCAGGTGCGGTTATTCGCGATAAAGTACATATCGGAGACAATGCTGTTATCATGATGGGGGCGCTTATTAACATTGGTGCATCCGTAGGTGACGGCACAATGATCGACATGAACGCTGTTCTTGGCGGCAGAGCGCAAGTCGGTAAAATGTGTCACATCGGTGCAGGTGCAGTAGTTGCAGGCGTAATTGAGCCTCCTTCCGCACAACCATGTGTAATCGAAGATGACGTACTTGTAGGTGCGAATGCAGTTATCTTGGAAGGCGTTCGCATTGGAAAAGGTTCCGTAGTAGCCGCTGGCGCTATCGTTACACAAGATGTAGAAGAGTACACAGTTGTTGCAGGAGCTCCTGCTCGTGTTATCAAGAAAGTTGACGATAAAACAAAATCCAAAACAGAAATCTTACAAGATCTACGTACCCTGTAAGACCATCTGGAGGAATAGCTATGTCTAGCCCTTTCATCGCACTACGTCGTCAACTTCACCAAATCCCGGAGCCGGGCTTTCAAGAGTTCAAGACGCAGCAACTGCTCTTAGACCAACTAGCTAAGCTGCCTCAGGATCGGATGAGCATCCGGACTTGGCGGACAGGCATTTTGGTTTATATTAAAGGAACAAATCCGACCAAACGCTTCGGCTATCGCGCGGACATGGACGGGCTGCCGATCACGGAAGAGACAGCTCTTCCGTTTCCTTCGCAGCATCCGGGATACATGCACGCCTGCGGACATGATTTTCATATGTCTATCGGGATGGGCGTTATCACGCATTTTGTGGAACAGCCTATGAGAGATGATCTTGTTGTCTTGTTCCAACCGGCGGAGGAAGGTCCTGGGGGCGCAATGCCAATGCTTGCTTCGGAAGAACTGCAGGATTGGATGCCGGATCAAATGGTTGCCCTCCACATCGCACCAGAGTACCCGGTTGGCACCATTGCTACGCGGCCTGAGATTCTGTTCGCCAACACCTCTGAGTTGTTCATCGACCTCCTGGGCAAAGGCGGACACGCTGCTTACCCGCATCAAGCGAATGATATGATTATCGCGGCGACACAAATGGTTGGGCAACTTCAAACCATCGTTTCCCGTAATGTGAATCCACTCGATTCAGCTGTGGTTACCATCGGCAAAATGGAAGCTGGTACAAAGCAGAACATCATCGCCGAAAAGGGACGCTTGGAAGGCACGATTCGCACGCTTTCCGCTGATTCTATGGACAAGATCAAAAAACGGATCGAAGGCATCGCAGCTGGCATCGAAAGCTCTTTTGAATGCAAAGTAACGATCGATTACGGCTCAAACTACCGTCAAGTATTTAATGATCCTGCTTTGACTGGGGAGTTCATGACGTGGCTGCGAACAACGGATCAAGTTCAGCTTGTGGAATGTACAGAAGCAATGACCGGAGAAGACTTTGGCTACTTTTTGGAGCAAATTCCCGGTTTCATGTTCTGGTTAGGGGTAGACACTCCTCACGGTTTGCACAATGGCAAGCTTGACCCGGATGAGCGCGCGATTGAAGTCGCTATTAATACCATAACCGCTTACTTCAACTTTAAAACTCAGTGAGTTTATACAAAAAAACCTCCAAGCCCTTGGCTTTGGAGGTTTTTTTGGTGTATTACAATTTGCTGATAAAGCGTTCCACACGATTCAGCGACTCTTCCAATACTTCCTGCGAATAAGCATAGGAAATACGGATAAAGCCTTCTCCATAGGAGGTAAACGCATCTCCAGGCACAACCGCGACATGCTCATCTTGAAGCAGCCTCATTGTGAATTCCTGCGACGATAATCCGAATTTGGCAATGGAGGGGAACAAATAGAACGCCCCTTCTGGCTTCTCAAGCTCAAAGCCCATTGCCAGCAAACGGTCGTAGACATAGTCTCGGCGTGCTTCATATTCTTGCCGCATAGGGAGTGCGTCGTCGATCCCAGCAGTCAATGCTTCCAACGCTGCGTACTGGCTTACTGAGCTGGCGCAGGTGACATTGTATTGGTGTACCTTGACCATATGCTCCGTTATGTTAGCTGGCGCCAAGGTGAAGCCAATCCGCCATCCTGTCATGGCATGTGATTTAGACAATCCATTAATCACAATCGTTTTATCCCGCAGCTTGCCGATCGTTGCAATGGATTGATGCGATTCCCCATAGACAAGCTCACTGTATATTTCATCCGATAAAATGAACAATTCACGGTCTTCGAGCAGCTCCGCCAGGTCAATTAATTCTTGCTTGGACAGCACTTGTCCCGTCGGATTCGACGGGTAGCACAAGATCACGCAGCGCGTTTGGTCGGTTAGATATGGCGCTAACAGTTCGGCTGTTAATTTCAAGCCATTCTCCCTTGTGTCCACATAGACAGGAACGCCGCCAGCAAGTCGTATCAGAGGCTCGTACCCTGGATAAATCGGAGCTGGCAGAATGACTTCCGCGCCCGGAGTAAGAATGGTTCGCAGTGTGATATCCACAGCTTGGCTCGCCCCTGCAGTCACAATAATTTCGTCTGCTGCACGGTACGTTTGACCGTATTTCACTTTCACAAAGTGAGATACGGCTTCTCTAAGCTCCAGTAAACCTGGATTTTGCGTATAGACGGTTTTATTTTCGTCCAGCGCCTTCTTTCCCGCTTCAATAATATGCCGCGGTGTCGGGAAATCCGGTTGTCCGATCGTTAGTGTTAGTGCACCTGGAATGGTGCTGACTAGATTGGAGATTTTACGTATACCCGAAATTTGAATATCTTTTACTTGTGGATTAATTAAATGCTCCATGTGATTCGCTCCTCTCCCCATCAGATGAACCCTAGGATGTTCGTATGGTTTGCAACAGTTGATCCATGTCAGTTGGAATCGGGGCTTCGAATTGCAGCCATTCCCCTGTACGTGGATGCTCAAAGCCTAGCACCGCGGCATGGAGCGCTTGTCCATCCATCAACATCCCTTTGCTCTTGCCGTACATCGGATCTCCGACTAAAGGATGTCCAATAAACTTCATGTGCACGCGAATTTGGTGCGTTCGCCCCGTTTCAAGCTTGAGCTCGACTAATGTGAAGTCGCCGAAACGTTCCATTACGACAAAGTGTGTCACCGCATGCTTGCTGTTTTTCTCCGTCACCGTGTACATCTTACGGTCATGTGAATCGCGTCCAATCGGCGCATCAATCGTCCCTTGATCATGCTGAAGGTTCCCATGGACTAACGCGATATATTTGCGATTAACGGTATGAGCCTTCAATTGCTCTGCAAGACTGGCGTGGGCCTTGTCATTCTTAGCTGACATAATTAAACCCGATGTGTCCTTATCGATGCGATGCACAATGCCAGGACGCAGCTCTCCGTTGATACCGGAAAGATCCTTGCAATGATGCATCAAGGCATTAACTAACGTGCCTGAATAGTGCCCTGGCGCTGGATGTACCACGAGGCCGCGCTGCTTGTTGATCACGATGACATCCGCATCTTCGTATACGACATTAAGCGGAATGTCTTCAGCAATAAGCTCGACGCCTTGCGGCTCAGGAATTTGCAGCATAATGACATCATGTTCCGAAAGCTTATAGTTTGGCTTGATCGTTTTCTCATTTACTTTAACATGCCCGTCTTTAACCCATTGCTGCACCAAGGTTCTGGACACATCTTCTTCCAAAGCTTCCGTAATGAATTTATCGATCCGTTCATCCGCATACGGTTTGTCAACTGTCCATTCCATAACATCTTGCGATGCTATTTCAGACGAGGTCTGATTTGTGTTCATGAGTTGCTCCTTTTTTCTCTTTTCTCCATGCTAGAATTGAATCTAAGAAAATGAGGATAACCCCGATCACGATGGCGGAATCAGCGATATTGAAAATCGGATAAATGTAATAAATGTCCTTACCGAAAAAGCTGAAATCAAAAGTAACCTGGAGGAAATCCACGACTTCGCCGAATAACGCGCGATCTACAAAGTTTCCGATAGCTCCGCCTAGCAGCAAGCTAAGAGCGCATGTCAATAAGGTTTTGCCGTCACGGCTTGTCCGGCGCATGTACCATATAATACCAATCAACACAAAAGTCGTAATGATAATGAAAAACCATCTTTGGTTTTGTAAAATACCGAATGCCGCTCCTCGGTTTCGATGCGAAGTGATCATGAAAAACTCACCTAGTACAGACCTTTCCTCACCAAGCGGAATCCTTTTTACGATAAACCATTTGGACACTTGATCCAAAATAAACACGATTAAAGCATAGAAATAATACTTCAAATACTTCATAATCTTTTCCTCCTAAGAGCTTTGCCTCTGCAAAAACCCACTTCATAAACATTCACATACATCCGTAAGCAAGAAAGGTTCCTTATTTTCAAGGAATTACCTCACTAAAAAACGCGGCTGCTCGGCATTATAACGGTAAGGATCAGCTGTAAGAAGGGAGCTGTACGACCTATGAGCCATTTAACCGAGGAACAATCCAAACAATTATATCTGCAATTATTGGAGGAAAAGCTTGGTCTTGAACAACATTTTGCCACGAACGATCATTTTGGCCTATCAAACTCTTTCAAAGACAGCACGGGTGAACTATCCATGTACGATAATCATCCAGCTGATGTGGCCTCCGAGATTTTCGAACGTGAAAAAGATATCTCGCTCAATGAGCATGCTGAATTTCATTTGAGGCAGGTTGATGAAGCCTTAGCTCATATGGAAAAAGGAGATTACGGTCAATGTATCTTTTGCCATAACCCGATTTCTTTTGAGCGCTTGCAAGCTATTCCAACCACACTCTACTGTAAAGAGCATGTACCTGATCCTGAACAGTCTTTCCGAAGACCCGTTGAGGAGCAAGTTCTTTATCCGCCTTTTGGCCGGACAAGTTTTGATGAACGTGATGACGAAACCGAATTCGATGGTGAGGACGCTTGGCAAATCGTTGAAAGCTGGGGTACATCCAATACTCCAGCATTCGCAGAAGACCCTAACGTTGAGAGTTACGACGAAATGTACATTGAAGCTGATGAGAATGTCGGCTATGTTGAATCATTCGAAAGCTTCGTAGCCACGGACTTATACGGTGAACATGTCACCATTGTGCGTAGTAAAGCTTATCGGGATTATATACACAGCGAGGAAGGCGACCCTTTTCTTGAGCCGGACAACCGTTCCCTGGATGATGAGCCTCTCTAAAATAAACAGGACAAACGAGCTTCGCTATTACAGCGTAAGCTCGTTTGCTCCTGCTCCTTACTTACTCGTGGTAATGAGCAGTAACCACATCATTACATCTGACGCAGAGTGTTGGATGTTCTTTACTTTGCCCAACCTCTGGAGTCACTATCCAGCAGCGTTCGCACTTCTCGCCGTCTGCAACAGCAATGGCAATGGCTAAATCCTTCGTCTGATGTGCCCCCTCAGGCGCACTTGTACCTGGCTGATGCACAGTTACAGCAGATACGATGAACAGTTGATCCAACTGTTCAAGCTGGGTAAGCAAGCTATAAGTTGCTTCATTTGGATATAGGTGTACTGCAGCTCCTAAGGAGTTACCGATGACTTTCTCTTTACGCGCATCTTCCAGTGCTTTGAGCACTTCATCGCGAACATCGAGGAAGCTGTTCCATTTATTTTCCAATTCCTCATTGTACAAGCTCGAATCCACTTCCGGCAGCTCAGCCAGCTGAACACTGCTTAAATCTACGCCAGGAATGTACTTCCATACTTCGTCTGCCGTGTGAGCCAAAATCGGCGAAATTAGCTTAGTCACAGCGACTAATGAAGCATACAATACCGTCTGTGATGCTCTCCGAGCTGAATCTTGCGGTGCATTAGCATATAAGCGATCCTTGATGATATCCAAGTAGAAAGAGCTCATCTCAACCGCACAGAAATGATGAATCGTTTGATAAACAGTGTTGAATTCATAGGAATCATAAGCTTTAATAACCTTTTCGACCATACGGTTCAAACGGATCAATGCATAGCGGTCAAGCTCTGACAAGCTTTCAACAGGTACACGATCTGTCTGCGGATTGAAATGGCTCAAGTTCCCAAGTAAGAAACGCATCGTGTTACGGATTTTGCGATAGACTTCCGTCGTTTGATTCAAAATGTTGTCTGAAATCCGGTGGTCTGATTGGTAATCCACGGAAGACACCCATAGACGCAGGATATCAGCGCCTAGCTTGCCGCAAACCACATTAGGATCGATCGTGTTCCCAATGGACTTGGACATCTTACGCCCTTCTCCGTCCAGTGTGAAGCCGTGACTTAGTATACCTTTGTAAGGAGATTGCTCCTTAGTGGCAACGCCTGTAATCAAGGAGGAGTTAAACCAACCGCGGTATTGGTCGGAACCTTCCAGATACAGATCTGCTGGCCACTGAAGCTCAGGACGAGCTTCAAGTACTGCCACATGGCTGGAGCCGGAATCAAACCAAACATCCATGATGTCTGTTTCTTTACGGAATTCGCCATGACCGCACTTCGAGCAGCAAGTTCCCGCAGGAAGCAGGTCCTTCTCATCTTTGATAAACCAAGCATTCGATCCTTCTTGCTCAAATAGCTGTGCAACATGCTCAATGGTTTGCTCATTCACGAGTGGTTCATTACAGCTGCGGCAATAGAAAATTGGGATTGGCACACCCCATGAGCGTTGTCTTGAAATACACCAGTCTCCACGATCAGAGATCATATTGTGCAGGCGGACTTCTCCCCACTCAGGCGTCCATTTCACTTTCTTGATTTCATCCAACATCTCTTGTCTGAACTTATCGATCGAAGCGAACCATTGCTCCGTAGCGCGATAAATAACAGGCTTCTTCGTGCGCCAGTCATGCGCATATTGATGCTGAATCTCCCCTGCTTTTAGCAATAAGCCTGACTCTTGCAGCTTCTCAATGATCAGCTTGCCGCCTTTTTCATAGAACATACCTTCGAATCCAGGTGCTTCTGCTGTAAAATGACCTTGATCATCCACAGGACAAAGGACGCCGATGTTATAGCGCTGACCAATTGCAAAGTCATCTTCCCCGTGACCTGGAGCCGTATGTACACAACCTGTACCGGCTTCAAGCGTTACATGCTCGCCAACCATAACAAGTGATTCACGGTCATAGAAAGGGTGATGGCAAGTAGCGTACTCCAGCTCTTTACCTTTCACCGTAGACAATACTTCGTAGTCGCTCCAGCCGATTTCTTTGGCCGCTGCAGCCAGCAAACCTTTCGCGAGCACATACTTCTTCCCATTAGCTTGCACCACGGCATAATCAAATTCCGGATGCAGAGAGATTCCCAAGTTAGCTGGAAGGGTCCAGGCTGTCGTCGTCCAGATGACGATTGCTGCGTCTTGTGGAAGCTTGCCTTTTCCGTCTTTAACCGGGAACGCCACATAGATGGATGAGGACGTTTTCTCTTTGTACTCGATTTCTGCTTCAGCTAGCGCACTCTCGGAAGATGGAGACCAGTAGACAGGTTTCAAACCTTTATAGACGTAACCCTTTTGTACCATTTTACCGAATACACGGATTTGTCCCGCTTCGTATTCCGGCTGCAACGTAATATAAGGATTTTTCCAGTCGCCTCGAATGCCAAGACGTTGAAATTGGCTCTTCTGTTTCTCAACAGATTGCAGCGCGTACTCTTTGCAATATTCACGGAATTCAGGAACCGTCATTTTCTTGCGATCGACTTTTCCGCTGTTCGTGATCACCTGCTCGATCGGCAAGCCGTGTGTATCCCAGCCTGGCACATAAGGAGCGTCGTACCCTTGCAGCGTTTTGAAACGAACAATCACATCTTTCAATACTTTGTTAAGCGCATGCCCAATATGAATATCTCCATTCGCGTATGGAGGCCCATCATGCAAAATAAATTTCTTCCTGCCTTTGCGACTCTCCTGCACTTTGGCATAGATGTCTTCGGCATCCCAATGTTCTTGAATTTTAGGCTCCGCTTGAGGTAAATTCCCTCTCATCGGAAAATCGGTTTGTAATAAATTTAATGTTTTGCCATAATCCATTTCAACCACTCCATTCTTACCTTCACACATTTTATCATCCAAAAAAACAAAAAAAGCCCCTCATCCCTAAAGGGACGAGAAACTCTGCTCGCGGTACCACCCTCGTTAATAAGCTGCCGAAATATGCGCTAACCGCGCACAATTCCTCGCTCATTCACTCGATCATGTGTAACGGCATGACCCGGTTCTCTCTACTTCATTCAAGAGACGCTCCTGGGGGATATTCGGTACGCTGCAGAGATTAGGCTCACACCAATACCCTAATTCGCTGACACTGCTTTAACGTCCTACTCGTTCCAGTCATAGCTTTGCTGAGATACTTTTAACAGGAGTATAACGAATTAGCTAGACATAGTCAATATGACAGCCCACCTAGCAGCTGTCTTCCTAGGCTTCTTCCTTTTGATCAAACTGCATGCTCTGCCAGCCTTCATTGTTTAAAAGCTCTAGCTGAGCTTCCAGCAGTGTCCGGAAACGCGTGCGGTAAATCGACGCTTGTTTCTTCAACTCTTCAATCTCTAGAGCAACCTTGCGTGAACGCGTCAAGGATTCGTTAATAATCCGGTCTGCGTTCTTCTCAGCTTCTTTCAAGATCAGCTGTGCTTCTTTCTTGGCGTTGCTTCTAACTTCATCCGCTGCTTCTTGGGCAACAATGATCGTTTTGCTTAGCGAGTCTTCGATGTTCGTGAAATGATCCAGACGCTCTTGCAGGGCCACCGTTTGATTAGCTAAGTCTTTATTCTCACGAATCAATGCCTCGTAATCTTTAATGACTTGATCGAGGAATTCATTGACTTGATCTTCATCGTATCCGCGAAAAGAACGGGAAAATTCCTTATTATGTATATCTAACGGTGTTAATGGCATCAGTGCCCCTCCTTTGCGTTTTGCACAGCAATACGCACATCTATACTGAATCAGTTCGACAGAAAATTAGCAATTCCTGCATGGTTCGTGGATAATTTATCCACGTTCACGCAAACTTGCCGATCTTCACACGAATCCTACCTTTTTTCGTTACGCCTTCGACTTCAAGCACCTTGAATCTGCCGAACCCTTGCATAGAAACCATGTCGCCTTCTTTCAGCGGCTTACTCGGATCTTCTTCTGGCTTCCAATTGACGCGGCAGCGCCCAGCTTGAATAGGTATCAGTACTTTGGCACGGCTAAGCCTGAATACATCGCTTACAATTCCGTCCATCCGCATGGAGGCAACGGATAACGTTAGCTCGTCTAAATTCACAGAGGCTAACTCCAGTTTATCAAGTGGCAACAGCTCTGTCTGAACATGCACTCTGTGAACTTGTGACAAGTTCAAGTGCAAATAGTCCGCTGCATCACGGGTTACTAAGCAGTGGCAGCCACCCTCTATAACATGAATATCGCCAACCTTGTCCCGCTTCATGCCGAGTCCAAGAATGGCGCCCATGTAATCCCCATGTTCTAATGTCAGAAATTTACCGTCCCCGGATGAAACGGAGAGGACAGCCATCTCCATATCTTCCTCATCCAAAGTGCGGTAATCAGGGGCTATTATAGCCCTTCTGCGTTCCGCATCTGGATAGCCGCCATCGAACCGGCAGTGCACATCTGGATGCCGATTCACCAGTGAGGTTAGGATGAATGCTTGTCTGGGATCCAGAAAATCAGTCAGCTTCACGGCGTGGTTCTCTGCCGCCCGCTCCACCCAATCCCAGGCTTTATCTACAAAGTAATGTTCGTCTGAATGAAAATGACCATAGAGTTCTTTAGGCAAATTTAAAACATCCCTACAATGAAATCTAAAACAGCAATAATCCCCATAACCACAAATCGCAATGCGATAAGGGCAACGATTGGCGACAAGTCAATGAACCCGATGCTTGGAATTATTTTTCGGAATGGACTTAAGTACGGTTCAACTAATTTCCCCAGCAGACCTCCAATAAAACTACCTCGTGCATTAGGGAACCAGGATAGTACTAAGTAACCGATAATCATGAAATAATAAATTTCCATCAAAATACTAAGATAATAGTGAACGTAATCCACGTACGCATCCACCTCTGTGTTAGGATATGCGCCTATTCCTCACTCATCATCTCTGAGATGTGGCCATGAATATCAACTGTATCAGGTGTGCAAAGGAAGATATTCGGTCCCAGTTTGGATATAGACCCATTCAAAGCATATACTGTTCCGCTTAAAAAATCTACAATGCGAATGGCTAAATCACCGCGAACTCGCTGAAGATTGACGACCACCGCTCTTCGAGAACGAAGATGATCCGCGATATCTTGCGTTTCTTCATACGTTCTAGGCTCACTCAGTACGACACGCGCGTTCTTCTGTGAGTGAATGCTGACGACATTCGCCTTATTTTTATTACGCAATTCATAAGGATTGGTTTCAGGTTCTTCCGTTGTTTCCACGATTCGCTCACGCTCCACAACTTCTTCCTCTTCTTGTAGTCCAAGAAAATTCATAAAACGGTTATAAACTCCCATTATAATTCCCTCCCATCCGCTTCTTCAATCCTTTATAACCTTTATGCTTCTTTTCCAACCAGAACAGTACCTAGTCGCACCCAAGTAGCTCCTTCTTCAATCGCCACTTCAAAATCCCCGGACATTCCCATAGATAATTCCTTGATGTCGTAGGAGAAGATGTTTCGCTCATTTAATTGGTCTCTCAGCTCTCTTAAACCGCGGAACACAGGTCTTGTTGCATCGGCTTCCATCTCATAGGGCGCCATCGTCATTAAACCGGAGATATGTATATGCTGCAGTTTGCTGACTTCTTCAGCAAATTCGAAGAAATGCTCGGGATTCATACCATACTTAGATTCTTCTCCAGAAATGTTAACTTGCAGCAGACAGTTAACTTTCATACCAAGCGCCGCAGCCTGCTTGTCCAATTCTTTGGCTAACGACATCCGGTCGAGTGAATGAATGTAACCGAATTTGCCAATGACATCCTTCACCTTGTTCGTTTGCAAATGACCTATGAAATGCCAAGTTCCCCGGTCATGCAGTGCTTCCCACTTGGGCTTCACATCCTGCCAGCGGTTCTCGCCGATATGCAGCAGTCCGGCATCCAGTACACTTCGGGTCGTCTCCAAGGAAACATATTTGGTCACAGCAATAATCTTGATCTCATCCTTATTTCGTCCTGACCGCTGGCAAGCTGCGGCAACACGAGCTTCAACTTCCTCTTTGCGCGCTAGTAAACTCATATATGTAAACACCTCAATTCCAAACGTTGCCTGCTTGTTTCTCCTTACCGAAGACCAATCCAAGCAACCATTCTACCTGTTGAACCGCCCTCTTTTCGATGGGAAAAGAACTCATCTGAACGGCAACTCGTACATAACTGAGTTACTTCGATATAGGACGACATAATTCCTGCTTGTACCAACAATTTTCGGTTCAGTTCTTGCAAATTCAGCATGTACTTACCGTTTTCTTTGCCACTGATCACTCTAAGCTGTTCATCTGGCGAAGTATTCATCTCTTCTAGCACAGCATACACACGTGTTGCTACTGTATCGTCCACCTCATAGCAGCAAACACCAATGGACGGTCCGATGGCTGCCCTTATGTCCTTAGGCTGACTACCAAAAGTATGTGTCATCAAGGATATTGTAGCCATGGAAATGTTTAGCACGGTCCCTTTCCAACCGGCATGAGAAAGACCCACGACATGCTGAACTGGATCGTAGAAAAACAGCGGTACACAGTCTGCAAACTGTGCACAGAGCACGATCCCCTTCTCCTTCGTAATGAAGCCGTCCTTCGCTTGAATGGCTGACTCTCTCGACGTTCTTCCTATCCCTTTCTCCGGAAGGGATACAACGGTCACCTCGTTGCCGTGTACCTGCTCAGCATAGGTAAAAGCATCGAACGGCTGACCAACGGCACTAGCAAGCAGCTCACGGTTCCTAATCACGTGCTCAGGTTTATCCAGCACATGCAGACCACAGTTCAGCGTTGAATAGGGCGCTTCACTCACTCCGCCGTGTCGTGACGTAAAACCTGCCGTTAGTTCTTCATAGGGGTCCATCCAGCTTTCTATTGTAAAGAGTGCAGGCTGCCCCTCTTTGACTTGTTTCACAAATGGTTCCACGATATTCCCACTCCCTTGCATTCATCTATCTCTCTACTTTAGCACAAAACAAAAAGACACACGATTGTCTCTTGGCTGTTTGGGGGAAATCAGCCTGCATTCGTGTGTCATATGTTAGTTACGGAACTGTCTGTTGAACTCATAGACACCTTCATTTTCATCGGTTTGACGATACGGCCTGGCATCTTCGAGCTTCACGAGCACAACGTCTGCGCCGATTTTCACAATATGTTTCCATGGTATGATGACGTCTGTTCCTGTACCAAACAATCCGAAGAATCGGCTTTGGTTCGGCACGACAATCGATTCGATCCGTCCCTGCAGCAGATCCAGCTCCAGATCACTGATTTGACCGAGCTTCTTACCGTCCACGATATTGATTACATCCTTTGTCTGGAAATCAGATATTTTCATGAGGCTTTTCACCACGAATCCATAGGATTTTAACTGATTTTGTACTAGTATATGTGCGGTGTGGGCAAAATGTCCTGAATATCAAAAAAAGACCGTCACAGCTTGTCACAGCTGCTCCGGTCTTTATGTATAGAAATTACGATTTCACATGTTTCTGCATCTGGCAGATGGCTGATTTCTCAAGTCGCGAAACCTGTGCTTGGGAAATGCCAATCTCATCGGCAACCTCCATCTGAGTCTTTCCTTCAAAAAAGCGCATGGAGAGAATCATTTTCTCTCTCGCATTCAGCTTGCGCATCGCTTCACGAAGCGCAATCCCCTCAATCCAGGACATGTCCTTATTTCTTTCGTCACTAATTTGATCCATGACATAAATCGGATCTCCGCCATCATGATAAATCGGTTCGAATAACGAAACCGGATCCTGAATAGCATCGAGTGCAAATACGACATCCTCTTTAGGGACATTCAGCGCCTCGGAGATCTCATAAATCGTAGGCTCGCGCGAGTTCGCATTCGTCAGGCTGTCTCTGACTTGCAGCGCTTTGTAAGCAATATCTCTTAAGGAACGAGAAACGCGAATCGGGTTGTTGTCACGTAAGTAGCGGCGTATCTCACCTATAATCATCGGTACAGCATAGGTTGAGAATTTGACATTTTGGCTTAAATCAAAGTTATCAATGGCTTTCATCAGACCGATACAGCCAACTTGGAAGAGATCGTCCACATACTCTCCGCGATTGTTGAACCTCTGGATCACACTTAGAACCAATCTGAGGTTCCCATTCACCAATTTCTCTCTTGCCGTTCGCTCCTGCTTGGTCTGCAAATCAGAGAACAGCTCGCGCATTTCAGCATTGGTCAGAACAGGCAGTTTGGCGGTATCAACACCACATATCTCAACTTTATTTCGGGTCACCGTGATTACCTCCCAAGGAGAAACATTAATGTTAATTATCCCCCTGAGTGAGTGATTTATTCCTGCTCAACCCTCTGTTCCGCTACTTGACAAAAGGCCTCCGACTCGCTCCCCCCTGTGACGCCTGAATAATTTCGACATCGCCAGCCAAAAAATATTTTTCACAAAAAAAAGAGAGGTGGGATCGCGACCTCATCCCATTGCTCTCTTTTCCTTACACCATCTTATTAAACTCCTTACGCAGCCTTTTAATAATCCGTTTTTCCAGCCTGGAGATATATGACTGCGAAATACCAAGTAAATCTGCAACGTCTTTTTGCGTTTTTTCCTCGCCGTCCTGTAAACCAAAGCGCAGCTCCATGATAATTCGCTCACGCTCGCTTAATTTATCCAGCGCTTTGTGCAGCAGCTTGCGGTCAACTTGTTCTTCAATGTTGCGGTAAATGGTATCATTTTCTGTTCCAAGCACATCAGACAATAGCAGCTCATTGCCATCCCAATCGATATTCAGTGGCTCATCAAAAGATACTTCTGTTCGTATTTTACTATTACGCCGCAGGTACATGAGAATTTCGTTCTCAATACATCTTGAAGCGTATGTAGCAAGTTTAATCTTCTTCTCTGGATCAAACGTATTAACGGCTTTTATTAAGCCAATAGCGCCAATGGAAACCAAATCCTCGATGTTGATACCTGTATTTTCAAATTTCCTGGCTATATAAACAACCAACCGCAGGTTGCGTTCAATCAACATCGCTCGAATAGCGGCATCCCCGGACGGTAATTTTTCCAATAAGTATTCTTCTTCTTCTCTCGTTAGCGGCGGCGGTAAAGCCTCGCTTCCACCTATGTAATAGATCTCTTCTCCCTTAAGACCAAGGAGCATCAATATTCGATAGTACGCTAGTTGAAAAAGCATTTTCCACTTCAAGAGCATGTTAGTTTCCTCCTAAGAGTTTTGCGTAAGCAAAACTAACTTCGTAAGCATGGGCTGAGTTTTCCTATGGAAAACTTGCTTCGTAAGCATTTACTGAGTTTTCCTAAGGAAAACTTGCTTCGTAAGCATTCTCTGAGTTTTGCGTATGCAGAACAGACTTCGTAATCGCAATGAAAGCGCTAACCAGCAGAAATTAATGCCGGATGAATAATCGCTTGATAGGAGCCGTCACTGCAAAGCTTGCCTCCGTCGAGTCCGATAAGCACCTTAGATGCTTCAATTTGCGTACTATTATGGGTAATCACCACCTTATCCGGCTTAATGGCCAGCATGAATTGGGTGTTCCGATTAACGCCTCTATAAGGCACTAGACGCAAGCGGTCCTGCCAAATAAACTCTTCTACACCCAAACCGCTTATGATTTGGTCAACATCAGCCGACCGAATCCGCTGCAGCCATTCTACAGGCAGTACATCGCCCCATTCCGACACTTCCATCACCATCACAGGGGTACGCGTTAGTGGATCATACAATTGATTTCCAGTATCAATTAATCCTTTACAGGAGGCCGTGTAGTCTCCTACATGAATCCTAACCTCCGCCACATAGGCTGTCAGCACCTCACGTTGTTTCGAACTTTGCAGCACAGTTCTGAACCACCATAGCAATGGAATAAGTAACAATAGAACAAAGAGCACGCTGCCAATTTGTATTTGGAACATTGCCACACCGGATTGGGTAAATACAATACCTTTCATCACATCAGAGGAAGATGCAAGGACGTAATGGATACCAAACATCCCGCCAGCGACAGCAAAATTTACTAAGAGGAACGTTCCGAGGTTTCTCAATAAATTTTGTAAAGAACCGAACCCAAAAGCAGTCATAATCATCCCTATACAAAACATACATTTCACAGAAAATGTAAAAAGAAACAAGGGCACCGGCAAGAACATAATGACGACATAGGAGGCTCCTAAGAACGACGAACCTACGATTCTCCACCACTTGAACGATATTTTCCGCGTTTTGGCCGTTACGATCAGCATGGCCGCATCCATCAGAAAGTTCAGCAGGAAAATGAGATCCGCGTAGACGATCACAATGTCCTCACCTCCATGATAGATGCTTTTTCAACCATTTTCCTGACGAAACTTTAAGGTTCTAAATCAGTATAGGGCAATCCTAGTTCAAAGTCTGTCTAAACTTGCTAGTAGGCTACTACTTTTTTTGTCAGTTGACGCGGCCTTTTGCTAGCTAGAAAAGCCCTCCAAATAACAAAAAACCGAAGCCCCTACATGACGTAGGACTTCGGTCTCTTTACAAGTTTCGTGTAATTATTTGTCGTTATTCCGCCCGCGATTGCGCAGGAACGTCGGAATATCTAATTGATCGTTTGATGGCTGTGAGCCAAATGGTTTGAGGTTGTTCAAGCGGTCAGAAGAAACGGATGACGAGGATTGTGGTTGTTCTTGTTGCCCAGTTACGGGACGTTTCACTGGTTGAGACAGCGGTGAAACTCTATGTTCGAAACCAGTAGCAATTACCGTTACCAAAATTTCGTCTTTGAGCTTGTCATCGATAACGGCACCGAAAATCATGTTCACTTCAATATCGGAAGCTGATGCCACGATATCCGCCGCTTCATTGACTTCGTACAAGCTGAGGTTCACACCGCCTGTGATGTTCATCAGAACCCCACGAGCTCCTTCGATCGACGTCTCCAGTAGTGGCGAGGAAATCGCCTTCTTCGCTGCTTCCGCCGCGCGATTTTCACCTGTTGCCACTCCGATTCCCATCAGGGCGGAGCCGCGTTCTGTCATGATTGTCTTCACATCGGCGAAGTCCAAGTTAATCAAACCAGGAACCGCGATCAAATCGGAGATCCCTTGAACGCCTTGACGAAGTACGTTATCCGCTTCGCGGAAAGCTTCGAGCATAGGCGTCTTTTTGTCTACGATTTCCAAGAGACGGTCATTAGGAATAATAATAAGCGTGTCAACTTTCTCTTTCAATGCAGCAATCCCTTGCTCTGCTTGTAAAGAACGTTTGCGACCTTCAAATGTAAACGGACGAGTAACAACACCAACTGTTAATGCGCCCACTTCTTTTGCGATTTCAGCAATAACAGGTGCAGCTCCAGTTCCAGTACCGCCACCCATTCCTGCAGTAACGAATACCATATCTGCGCCGCGAAGCGTGTTCAGAATCATCTCCCTTGACTCTTCTGCCGCTTTCTTCCCGACATCCGGGTTTGCGCCTGCGCCAAGACCGCGCGTCAGCTTATCCCCGATTTGTAATTTATGCACCGATTTGGAGAGATGTAAAGCTTGAGCATCTGTATTTACGGTGATAAACTCAACACCCTTAACGCCGTTCTCGATCATTCGATTTACTGCATTACTACCGCCGCCACCAACACCGATGACTTTTATTTGAGCCAACTGTTCCATATCCATATCAAATTCAAACATGCGAGTCATATCCCCCTAACGTTGCGTTCACTAAATAAATTCACTGAAAAAACTTTTTACACGTTCCAAAATACCAGGTTTTGTGCTCTCGGAGGATTTTTTTGTTACCGGTTTTGATGCCACTTTTTTGGAAAAACCGGAATTCCGGTTTTTCATGTACTTGGAAACGAATTGTATGATACCAACACCACTTGTGTAAGAAGGATCACGCACTCCGATGAAATCAGGAACGGCAATACGAACAGACGTAGCGAGTTCAGATTGTGCAATAGCGAGTACACCTGGCATACAAACGGTTCCGCCCGTGAGCACATACCCACCGGCTAGATCGCCATATCCCAGACGGTGCACTTCTGCACGTATCATTTGGAAAATTTCTTCAACACGGGGTTCAATAATATTCGCGAGATCAATCTGCGAAAACTCTTTTTCCACGTTGCTTCCCATTCGTGTTACCTTAAACATTTGATCGGGGGCTGAGTCTTCTACCGATGCGCAACCGTATTTCAGCTTTATTTTCTCTGCGATTTCAAGCTGAGTACGAAGGCCAATCGAGATATCATTACTGATATACTCACCGCCGATTTGAATCGTTGATGTGGCTGTCAGATTCCCTTGTTCAAACACAGCAATCGTCGCTGCACCTGCACCAACATCAACCAGAACTGTTCCAACTGATTTCTCATCCTTGGAAAGAGCTAACTGTCCAGATGCAAGCGACATCAAGATGAGGCCTGCAACTTTAAGTTCGGACTTTTCCACAACACGGATTAGATTATGTATCCCCGTCTTCGCGCCTGTGATAATTGTCGCTTCCACTTCTAAGCGAACGCCGATCATGCCGCGAGGATCGTTAATGCCTTCTTGTCCATCAACTAAGTATTGCTTCGGTACGACTCCAATAATTTCACGCTCGGGAGGTAATGCGATGACTCTTGCCGCTTGAATAACACGATCAATATCCTCTTCCCCGATCTCTCGGTCTTCATTGGAAACAGCGACAACACCGTGACTCGATTGAAGAGCAATATGGTTTCCTGAAATTCCTACGTAAACCTCGGAAATTTGTACGCCGACCATACGTTCAGCATGATCAACAGCGCTCCGAATGGAGTTAACCGTTTGATCAATATCAACGATTGCGCCTTTACGAATACCCTCTGACTCGGCAGATCCCACACCTATTATATTAATGGTTCCATTAACAACTTCCCCAATAATAGCACGAACCTTGGATGTACCGATGTCTAAACTAACAATGATATCATTGTTGCTCAAGCCCCTGGCACCTCCTATAACTTGGATAATATTGTGTTTACATTACAATTACATAAATACGTATTCCACACAACCGCCATATTCCCTCTTTTTTCAACATTTTTTTTAACGGAAACAAAGTCGTTTTTTTAAACAGTTAATTTTCAATAGAATAGGATAAATCAAGTCTAGTAATTGCTTGTACGCTTCAAATGGCTAATAGAATTCTATTTAACCATAAAACTAATTTTAACATTAATTTTCATGGTTGAGTAGTCCATTAAAGCGTTTTTTTATCAGGAAGGACGCGCTGTTTCTGGGATTACGGTTTCGGGGTCGCTTTTGGCGTCGGCTTAGGCGACTGCTTGCTCCCATCCTTGTTAGGATCGGGCGTTGGACTTGCTGCTGCGTTGCTTCCAGCCTTTGGCCCCGTCGTATTATTCGTATCATTCTTCGAGTCTTCATTAGGCTCGAAAGGAGCATGATATTCTACTTCTAGCATTTTGATAATGCCGCTAGTAATATGATCCTCTTGTAAGCTTGCTATATAAGCAGGCAGATTGTCAATTTTCTCAGGTAAGTAAGCTATCGTCGTGTACACTTCAAATTGGGATCTCGTGTACAGCTTGATTTTGTCGGGATACGGCTCCGACGGGTCCGGTTTGATTTCAGAAATATCCGAAAGCGCACTCTCTGGAATTTCACCAAGCACTTTACAAAGTGCTGCTTTATTCGGATCACCGTCTGTCCAACCTGTCAAAATGGGCATATCCAGCGGAACACTGCTATCAGCAGGCAATTCGACGACAGCGCCATCAGCAAGCACAGCTTGCTTTTTGCCATCTGCGCCAATCTGGAAAGCAACTTTTGGATATTCCTGCACGGTAATGTGAACTTTACCTGGAAAATGCTTCTTCACCGTAGCTGTCTTAATCATGGGTAGAGATGAAATACGCTGTGTTACCGACTGGGAGCTGAAAGCAAAGAATCGGTCCCCAACGGCAACTTGGCTGGCTTGTCCAATAGCCTCTGAGGTCATGAGCTCATTTCCTTCAACTTCAATGACACTTACACGGCTTAGAGAAGACTGAAAAAACAAAATGACTAAAATGATGATGAAAAAAATAAATAAGAAAATGAGCAGTTTTCTATTGGTACGGGCTCGTGGCTTTGGAACGGGCGGCAGAGCGGGCACATTGCGGTCGTCAGACAAGATGGGCACCACCTAATAGTTTCGAATGAAGGTTAAAATTTACAATCTTGTATGTAACCAGTCGAATGAAACCGTGAATCCCCGCCTGTATCCAGGAAGGGATGCGCGGAAATCATTCAATTGTTCGCTTACTCACTTGGAACAGGAGATTGTCGATGCACGGAAGCACCCAATCTTGAAAGCATATGTTCAATTCTATCATAGCCTCTATCAATATGATGAATTTGCTCAACGATCGTTGTACCATGCGCAGCCAGACCGGCGATAACAAGTGCTGCGCCAGCACGCAAATCCGTCGCCTCCACTGTCGCTCCATATAACCTAGGAACGCCTCGAATAAAGGCTGAACTCATATCCACACGGATATCTGCCCCCATACGGGACAATTCATCTACGTGCTTGAATCTGCCTTCGAAAATCGTTTCTTTCATTACGCTCATCCCGTCTGCTAATGATAGCAGCACCATGACCTGTGATTGCAGGTCGGTTGGAAAGGATGGATGCGGCGAAGTCACGATACGTTCGACGGCCTTCGGTCTAGTCGGACAGCTTACATGTATTATATCACCGTCAGAGATGATTTGAACACCTGCGCGCTTAAGGACATGGATCACAGAGGTTAAATGAGCAGGGTTAACCTTCTCTAAGGTAATGCTCCCTTTCGTTGCAGCAGCAGCCACCATAAAGGTTCCGGCCACAATACGGTCAGGGATGATGCGATAGGTGCATGGTGACAGAGTTTCCACACCACGAATGGTGATGGTATCTGTTCCTGCTCCAATAATGTCGGCGCCCATGGCGTTCAGAAAGTTCTGCAAATCCTGAATCTCCGGTTCGCGGGCCGCATTATAAATCGTTGTGATGCCTTCCGCTTTCACAGCAGCCATCATGATATTTTCCGTAGCTCCGACGCTCGGAAAATCAAGAACGATTTCACTGCCATGAAGTGATTCGGCTGTGCAAACAATTTTGTTTGCGAATTCTTCGATGTTGGCTCCTAAAGCCTGCAGCCCTTTCAGGTGCAAATCGATTTTGCGTTCGCCGATTGCGCAGCCTCCGGGTTGATACACGGTGACACTGCCAAATCTAGCGAGCAGCGGTCCCATTAGAAAGATGGAAGAACGCATCTGCCCCATCAATTCTTCTGGAATATGTGAGGAATTAGCTGTGGATGTTGTAATGGATACCGTATCCCCTTGCTGTTCGGCACGGCAGCCTAGCGCACGTAGAATGCGCAGCATGGTGTCGATATCGAGCAAATTAGGAACATTATGCAGAGTATGAGTGCCGCTAGCCAGGATGCATGCTGCTAAGATTGGTAATGCGGCGTTTTTAGCGCCGTGTATCTGGATGGCTCCCGTGAGAGGTCTTCCACCTTCGATAACGAGCTTCTCCAAAGTTCCACCTCCGATTTACCTCTCACCCATCACCAAAACTTCCGGTACTAGCGATATCCCGTACTGTTTCTGTACGATCTGCTGTACTTCTGCGATGAGAGTGAGAACGTCCTCGGCTTTAGCATCTCCGGTGTTCACAATGAAATTGGCGTGCAGCGTGGAGATTTCTGCTCCACCGACACGTTTGCCTTTCAGGCCAGCCTCTTCGATGAGCTTTGCGGCGAATCCCCCAGCGGGGTTGCGGAATACACTTCCAGCACAAGCTAATTGAAGCGGTTGTGTGCGAAGACGCCGATCTCGGTAAGCCGCCATGGCTCCCGCGATTTCTTTGCGTTCTCCAACCTGTAATTCAAAGACAGCTTCTGTGACTATGCCGGGTAGAGTGTGCAGTATAGAATGCCGATAGGCATATTGCAGCTCCTCTGCCTGCATCGTGACCAATTCCCCTGTGTCCAGGATGACTTCAGCCTGCTTGAGTATGCGTGACACATCGGACCCGTGAGCCCCTGCATTCATGTAGACGGCGCCTCCCACAGAACCGGGAATGCCCGAAGCAAACTCCAGTCCGGTTAAACCTTCCTTGGCCGCTAGCACAGACAATTTAATGAACGAATAGGAACCGCCCGCATAAACTGTTGCACCATCAAAGCGCAAAGTTTCCAGCGCAGAGCCAAGTTTGATAACTACCCCTCTAATTCCTTTGTCACTGACAAGTAAGTTAGAACCTCGACCGATAATCGTCCATGGTACTCCACGTTGATGCAGGAAACGGATGACTGCTGCAACCTGCTCCTTCGTGTTTGGGAGGATAAGGCAATCGGCCGGACCACCGATTTTCCAAGTCGTATAAGGGGCTAGTCGCTCATTCGTTCGAATCTCGCCAATATTTGCTGCCTTTAAGTCGGATATTAACTGCTGCATGGGAAAACCTCCTTCACAGAACATAGGGCGAAATTATCGAATCATTTAAGCTCCATAATTTCAATAATACGGACCAAGTCGAAGATGGCCGGGCTTCAAACTTTGGCGCCATATCAAGCCTTAGGTGTCTGTCACGGTTATAGTATAGTTTATGTAAAATCGGATAGAGTGTGACAATCGCCTATTCGCTTTCGAAAAACTAACGCGATAAGCTATAGGATTCAATCAATTTAACGATCGCAGCAACAGCATCGCTGTCGTTACGGGATTGCATAGCTGCCTTATAAGATTCTCTGTTTGCGTAAAGAGCCTCAAGGCGGGTTTGTAGCGATTCTGAGGTAAGTTCATCTTCCTGCATAACATCCGCGTAGCCGGCTTTCTGAAACGACTTTGCGTTCAGAATCTGATCACCACGGCTCGCTTGCAAAGATAGCGGAATAAGCAGCATAGGTTTTTCCAACACCAAAAACTCATAGATAGATGTAGCGCCTGCCCGGGAAATCACAAGATCTGTGATTGCTAATACATCCGGAAGTTCCTCATTCAAATACTCGAACTGTTTATATCCGCGCGTCCCAGCAAACTCTGTCGCAATGTTGCCCTTCCCGCACAAATGAACAATTTGAAATTGCTCCAGCAAACGAGGCAGGTTTCCTCTGACTGCTTGGTTGATCACCTGCGAGCCCAGACTTCCTCCCATGATCAAAATAACGGGTTTCTGCTTATGAAAATCGCAAAGCTGGTAGCCTTGGGTGGCTTTCCCGCTCCGTATATGTTCGCGAATGGGTAAACCGGTAAGAACTGCTTTTTCTTTGTTGACGTGCTGCAAAGACTCTGGAAAGGTTACACAGACCTTCGTTGCCAAAGGAATCGATATTTTGTTAGCCAGTCCTGGGGTCATATCGGATTCATGGATAATGACTGGTACCTTATTCATACGGCTGCCCAAAACGACCGGTACGGAAACGAACCCGCCCTTCGAAAAGACGATGGCGGGCTTCAGGCGACGGAGCAATCTATAAGATTCATACACACCTTTCATCACTCTAAAAGGGTCTTTGAAATTTTTCAGATCAAAATATCGACGCAATTTCCCCGATGATATCGGATAAAAAGGAACACCTTCGCGCTCGATGATGTCTTTCTCGATGCCTGTTGCCGAGCCTATGTATTTAATTTCCCAACCTAACTCTTTCAGCTTATGCATCAGAGCAATGTTAGGCGTAACATGTCCTGCGGAGCCTCCTCCGGTAAAGACAATTGTTTTCATTCCCTTGTCACCTCGAATAACGGGATATATTGAGCAGGATGCCGACAGATGTCAGCATAAGCGTCAATGACGAACCACCTGCACTTATGAACGGTAAGGTAATACCAGTAACTGGAAACATACCAATCACTACACCAATATTAATAATAACCTGAACAGCAATCATGCCGATAATGCCAACCGCAATTAAACTTGCAAACGTATCAGGCGCTGTAATAGCTGCCCGCATTCCGCGCCATACTAGTATGGTAAATAATAAAAGCACCAAAGTGCCGCCAATAAAACCAAGTTCTTCTGCGATGATGGAGAAAATAAAGTCGGTTTGCGGCTCAGGTAAATAACTGTACTTCTGACGGCTCATCCCAAGTCCTAAACCTACTAAGCCACCTGGACCAATCGCATAGAGTGATTGAATAGATTGATAACCTGCACCAAGCGGATCCTGCCAAGGATCTAGAAAAGCAGTAATCCGTTTCAACCGATACGGAGCAGCAATGATGAGTCCAATAAAACCAGCAATCCCTATCATACCTAGATATGAAAGATGAAGCAATTTTGCGCCTGAGATAAAAATGATAAGCAGAGAGGCTCCGACCAGAACAGCACCGGTTCCAAGATCAGGCTGCAGCATAATCAAACCGAAGGCTAACCCCATAATTCCTAGCGGGGGCAGCAAACCTTTGGTAAATTGGGTGATTTTGGATTGATTCTCGGACAACAATTTGGATAAGTACAGAATCATCCCCATCTTCATAAACTCCGACGGCTGTATACCGAAGGCGCCAATCCCCAACCAGCTTCTAGCTCCGCCGCGCACAACCCCGATACCGGGAATTAGCACAATAATAAGCATGAAGAAACAAACGAATAGTGTAATTCGTGCGACCTTTTTCCAAACGAGATAATCTACATTCATGGTAAAAAACATCGCAACAATCCCTAAAACAGCAAAAATCAACTGTCTTTTCAGGTAATACAGGGAATCACCGAATTCCCGAAAGGCAAGTACACTGCTCGCACTGTAAACCATAATAATGCCAATTGTCAAAAGCAGCAAGGTTGGAATAATAATCCAAATATCAGGAGCAGACCGTGATTTACCCATAACAGACACCTCTTTATGTGTTCTGGGCCACATCCATAGGATGAATAGCCGAGCAGGAGACAACCGTCACCTGCCAGCAAACACATGTGGATAAGCCCTATTTAAAGGTTATGCACGGACTCCCTAAACATGCGTCCCCTGTCCTCAAAGGAGGGGAACATATCCCAACTTGCACAAGCTGGTGAAAGCAGGACGATATCTCCCGCTTCACACATCTGCCAAGCAAGCTGAACGGCTTGCGAAACTGCATCCGCTGCATCCTTAGCAGTATCGACGGTTTGAATGCGGCTAATCCCTGCCAGCTCAGCAATATGAGCAATTTTCTCTTTTGTTTGTCCTATTGCGACAATCCCCTTAATACGCTCACGGAAGATAGGCAGCAGCTCCATGTAATCTGAGCCTCGATCCAAGCCTCCCGCAATTAGAACAATCTTCTGGTCGAATACTTCAATCGATTTAATCGTTGCCGTAGCGTTCGTTGCTTTGGAGTTATTGAAGAAAGTGACACCATTCAGCTCTCTTACGAGCTCCAGGCGGTGTTCTACGCCTTTGAAGTTTCTAAGCACATCTGCGATGATGTGAGGCTGAACGCCAACTGTGAGGGCTGCTGCGGCTGCCGCCAAAGCGTTCTCGATGTTAAAGCTGCCTGGGATCCCTATGTCACGTGCTGACATTAACGAAATAATTTCACCTTGACCATTCGCATAGACCAGACTATCTGACGGCTCATCATGATAAACACCGTAAGACAATGTTTCTAACCTAGAGAATGGAAAAAGCTTCGCTTTTAGCGTAGGAATAAGCGATTGGCATACCGGATCATCCCAATTTAAGATAGCCGTATCTTCCTCTGTTTGATTTTCAAACAACTTCGCTTTGGAGTCAATATAGTCATCCATCGAACCATGGTAGTCCAGATGAGTTTCATACAAATTTAATAACAGCCCAATTTTCGGACGGAACGAGGTCGTTCCTTTCAGTTGAAAAGAGCTAAGCTCTACAACCATCCAATTATCAGCCGTAACTTCTGGCGCTGCTTCTGTAAGAGCACGCCCGATATTTCCCGCCACTACAGGCGACAAACCTGCTGAATCCAGCATTAATCCAATCAATGTCGTCGTTGTTGTCTTGCCATTTGATCCTGTAATCCCGATAATCGGCGCTTCACAGAACTGATAGGCAACCTCAACTTCTGTAACGACTTCGATACCAAGCTCCAATGCTTTGCGGATCGGGTCTACTGAATACGGTATGCCAGGGTTTTTTACAACGAGCGCAACGCCCTCATGCACCAGGGACTCCGGATGAAACCCGCATACAACAGAAATACCCAGAGCCTCCAATTCGTCGGCTTCAGGGCATGCGCTCCGTTCTTTTTTGTCATTGACGGTGACCAGGGCTCCTTTTTGATGAAAAAGCTTAGCCGCAGCGACACCGCTGCGAGCCAAGCCCAAAACAACCACTTCAAGTCCACGATATTCCCGCGGATGCATCATGTTCTACAACACCTCATTCATATATAATCCGAGTGCAGCAAGTACAAGACCTACAACCCAGAATGTGATAACGACACGCCATTCCGACCATCCGACTAATTCAAAGTGATGATGGATCGGACTCATTTTGAAAACACGCTTACCTCTCGTCTTGAAAGAAACGACTTGAATAACGACAGATAAAATCTCAACCAGGAACACTCCGCCGACGACCGCCAGCAGCAGCTCCGCTTTGGTAAGAATCGCAACAGCGACTAAGCCGCCACCGATGCCAAGCGAGCCTGTATCTCCCATAAACACTTTCGCCGGATGGGCATTGAAGACGAGAAAACCAAGCACCGCACCAACCATTGCCGCTGAGAAAATCGCTGCCTCCGGTTGCGTGTTGTTCATCGCAATCACCGTATACGCGCCAAAAGCAATTGCACTTGTACCTGCAAGCAAACCATCCAGCCCATCGGTAAAATTCACCGCGTTAGATGCGCCCAGCATGAGAATCGCCATCAGAGGGAAATACAACCAACCAGGATTGAAATGGAACTCCACAAAAGGGATATATAAGTCCGTGCTATGTCCTTCCCTCACAAGCAGGTAGCAAACAATAGCCGAGATCAGCAGCTGCCCGAACAGCTTTTGTTTCGCTGTAAGTCCAAGCGAGCGTTTGAAAATAATTTTGATGTAATCGTCTAGAAAACCAACGAGGCCGTAGCCCAGTGAGGCAATTAGCAAGATTAGAAGATCTGTATTCTTATCAGCAAAACGAAGGCTTGCCAAAGCCAGGGCAATCAGAATGATAATGCCGCCCATGGTTGGTGTCCCTTGTTTTTTCAAGTGTCCCTGTGGGCCATCCTCACGGATTTGTTGGCCAAATTTCATACGCCGCAAAATCGGAATACAAAGCGGCCCCATAATAAGCGCAAGCACAAATGCGACGCCCATCGTTAATAAAATTGCGTTTTCCACGTTGGTTCCCCCTGCTCGCTTCCGTTATCCGAAAACGATCTACTGTTTCATAATAGTAAAGCATTCACTACTTGCTCAAGACGCATGCCGCGCGAGCCCTTCACAAGCACAATATCCTCCGGCTGTGCTATAGCTACCAGTTCGCTCGCGAGCAAATCTTTGTCCTCGAAGGCACGCACGCGATCCTTCGGAAGGCGCACCGCCGCTTCCTCTGCGATGAAGCGGCCCAAACGGCCGAACGTGAAGACGTAGTCTACACGTTCCGGAGATACCATCGCGCCAATTTCGCGATGGAACTGCTCTTCGTGCTCGCCAAGCTCCAGCATGTCGCCGAGCACGAGGAACTTCCGACCGAAGCCGCTGAGCTGCTCGGTCAGTGTAATAGCCGCCCGCATGGAGGCCGGGCTGGCATTGTACGCATCGTTCAGCACGGTCAGCCCTGAGGCTGCCGTCAGTTTCTCGATGCGCATGCTTGTCATCTCCAGCGAGCGGAGCCCCGCTGCAATGGCTTCCGGCTGAACGCCGAAGGCTTCGCCGATCGCGACGGCCGCTAACGCGTTGATGACGTTATGCGTGCCGAGCAAAGGAATGTACAATTCCGGATAACCCGGTGAATTGAGCTGAAAGTAAGCGCCGTCTGCATCCATGCGGATCGCAGTCGGGTGTTTCGCATTATCCTCGCTGTGTCCGAAGCGGAGGCGGCGAAGCCCCTCCGGCAAGCTGCGTTCCGCGAGGGCCATCTCAATTAATGGCTCGTCACCGTTGTACACAAGCAGGCTGCCGCTTGGCATGCCGCTTACAATCTCGACTTTTGCCCGGGCAATTTCTTCCCTTGACCCCAGCTGAAGCATGTGGGACTCGCCAATCATCGTGATGATCGAGGCATCCGGCTCGGCCAAATCGCTTAGCAGCTCGATCTCGCCTCGGCCGCTCATCCCCATTTCCACAACGGCAAATTCCGTCGTCTCTTCGAGCTGTAGCAGCGTAACAGGCAGTCCGATATGATTATTTAAATTCCCTTTGGTTTTATGCACCTTATACGTACTACCCAAAACCGCTGCGACCAAATCTTTGGTCGTTGTTTTGCCGTTGCTGCCCGTTATGCCTATGATGCGTACAGGTAATTGCTTCCTATAAGCCTTGGCTAATTGCTGCAAAGCAGTCAGCGTATCTGCCACGGGGACATAGGGAACACCATCAGGTGCTTCACCACGATCCTCCTGCCATAAAACAGCCGCTGCCCCTTTATGATAAGCTTCCTCTGCGTAAGCATGCCCGTCAAACTTTTCACCAATCAGCGGGACGAATAGACTGCCTGCCGGAATTGAGCGGGTATCGGTTGAGACGCCTGCAATGCTCAAGGCCTCTTCTGTCCCTCGAACCTCACTCCCCAACATTTGTGCAACTTGTTCTAATGTACGCTGGATCATCGTATTCTCCCCTTTATCGCAGCCTTAGCCACCAAACGGTCATCGAAATCATGCTTGACCCCCATGATATCCTGATACGTTTCGTGGCCTTTTCCCGCTATCAATATTACATCTTTGGGGCCTGCCCCATCAATAGCCTTTTGTATCGCTTTTTTGCGATCTGGAATCAATTCATATTTATTTTCGGAATAATTGACCTCTACCAGACCGGGAACAATGTCTTGAAGAATTGCCTCCGGGCTCTCCGTACGAGGATTATCAGAGGTCACATACAAATAATCACTATAGGTTGCCGTAACCTTCCCCATCATAGGTCGCTTCGTCCTGTCACGATCTCCTCCACAACCAAATACAGTAATGACTTTACCCTCAGCAAATTCACGAACCGTAGACAGTGCGTTCTCAAGACCATCCGGCGTATGGGCATAGTCAACTAGAACCAAATAATCCTGGCCCTCATCGACAACTTCCATCCGTCCATCAACGACAGCAATACTTTCTAAGCTCTCCCGAATTGCCTCAAGAGGAATACCTTCCGCCAATGCGGCGGCGATTGAACCAAGTGCGTTGTATACATTAAATTTGCCAACCAATTTCATTTGGAAGAACGTTTCTCCAGCAAAAGAGACTAATTTGAAGCCTGTGCCCTTTGCCGTAATGCGAATGTCAGTCGCCAGAACATCACAGGGCTGCTCAATCCCATATGTAATTACCTGAGCCGAAGTAAGTCTTTCGAACGTTGCCGATGCGGCGTCATCCGCATTCAGGATCGCATATTGACGATCCTTGGAATTGCCTGAAAAGCCATTGCCCAATCTGGAGAACAAAAGTCCTTTGGCCGCTGCATAAGCTTCCATGGTTTTATGGTAATCCAAATGATCCTGGGACAGGTTCGTGAAAATGCCTGAGTGGAAGTGAATCCCCTTCACACGGCCAAGTTCTAAAGCATGGCTCGAAACCTCCATGATGCAATAATCCGTCCCTACCTCGCACATGCTGCGGAAACTGCGCTGAAGGTCAACGGATTCTTGTGTTGTCCGCTCCATCTCAAAGTACGTTTCACCGATTTTCATTTGAATCGTGCCCATTAGGCCCGTCTTAAAGCCCTGATCGCGCAATATTTTTTCTAGCAAATAGGTTGAAGTCGTTTTCCCATTGGTCCCTGTAATTCCGATTAACTTCAACTCTTTACTCGGATATCCGTAGAAATGAGCAGACAGTGCAGCCATCGCATATCTGGCATCTTTCACCACCAATTGTGGAACTGGCAAATCCAGCACTCTTTCGGTAACAAGCGCAGAAGCCCCAAGCGCAATGGCTTTTGGGGCGTAATCATGGCCGTCAACCGTTAGTCCAGGGATGCACAAAAACAAATCGCCTGGTTTTATTTTACGAGAGTCTGCTTCAATCCCCGTAATCTCCGTATCCGCATTTCCATGTATGTGGGTAATGAGCAGTGCGGAAGCAAGCTCCTGCAGTTTCATGAGCAACCCTCTCCTTAACATTTTTCCTATCTATTATGGACAATTTTATGCATGTGGAAAAGCTAAACATGTCTTACTTGCAAATCTTTTTTTGAATGGAAGGGTAAATCCCTATTGGGGCGGCTCATTGTTCGATAGAAAAATTCGAATCGTAGAACCTTGATCCACCCGTGTGCCTGCTTTCGGCGCTTGACTGATCACATATTTGCCATTGCCGGACTTCGCCAGCTTAAAATTCATGTTCAGATCTTCTAATATATCATCAACTGACGCTCCAACCAAGTCCGGCACCTCAACTACTGGCGTTTCCCCATATCGGTACTCTTTATCGAGCTGCTGCTTATTCGGCTCTACCTTCATATAGCGCAAAGCGTCAGCCATCATGTTCTTAACTAAAGGCGCTGCGATCAAGCCGCCGAATTGAATCCCTTTGGGGTCATCCACAGCCGCATAAATAACAATTTTGGGGTTATCCGCCGGTGCAAATCCGATGAAGGACACAATATGCTCATCGGGTGAGTAGCGACCGTTGATAACCTTCTGAGCGGTCCCTGTTTTGCCTCCGACCCGATAGCCGTCGATAAAGGCATTGCGCCCTGTACCTAGCGCGACTACGCTTTCGAGCGCTTCTCGCACTTGTTTCGAGGTTCCCTCGGATATCACATTGCGCACAAGCTCTGGTTCAGTGACATCAACGACTTCTCCCGTGTCCGGGTTTGAGAAGGATTTGGCCACATAAGGTTTAAACAGTTTACCACCGTTAATCGCCGCAGATACAGCTGTAATTTGTTGAATCGGCGTTACGGAAACCCCTTGACCGAACGCGGTTGTCGCAAGTTCCACAGGCCCAACCTGAGAAGGTTTGAACATAATCCCATTCTCTTCACCGCCGAGATCAATGCCTGTCTTTTTCCCAAAGCCAAATTTGGAAATATAGTCAAACAGCTTTTCTTTGCCGAGACGCTGCCCCATAACAACAAAGCCAGGGTTACAAGAGTTTTGAACGACCTGAAGCATTGTTTCACTGCCATGACCGCCTCGTTTCCAACAGCGCAGCCTTGCTCCTCCAACCTCGATAAAACCAGGATCATAGAAAGGTTCGTTCTTTAGATCCACTTTCTTTTCTTCCAAAGCCGCAGCAAGCGTAATGATTTTAAATGTCGAACCCGGCTCGTACGTTTTCCAGATCGGCAAGTTCCGATTGTACGTCTCTGCCGGGAAATTTTTATAATTGCCTGGCTCATAGGTCGGTCTGCTGCCCATGGCCAATATTTCACCGTTATTCGGGTCCATCATAATCGCGACGACATTTTGCGCTTGATACTGTACCATCGCTTGATCCAATTCTCTTTCCATCACAGACTGCAAATGACTATCGATGGTCAGCTTTACGTTGAGCCCATCTTTCGGACTCGTATACTTATCCGTTGTCCCTGCTAGAGGCCTGCCTGCTGCATCCGTCATGTAAGAAATGTTGCCGGGGATGCCCGTCAATTCCTTATCGTATTTCGCTTCTATCCCTGTAAGACCTTTATCTATGCCAGCAAAGCCCAGGATGTGTGCCGCCAAGCTGCTGAAAGGATAATATCGTTTATTATCCTCAGCGACTACAACCCCAGGAAGGTGCAGATTGCGGACTTCCTGCGCTTTCTCAATCGTTATTTTACGTCCGGATGGCTTGATGTCGACTTGGGAAGTTTTTTTCGTAATTTGCTTATAGATATCATCCGCATTTCCTTGAAGCACTTCCGCCAGTTTAGCCGCCGTACTTTGAGGATCTTGAATTTGTACAGGTATCGCTACGATCGTAGGCGTGCTCATACTATAAGTCAAAGTGATCCCATTGCGATCCTGAATTTCTCCTCTTTTCGGCGCAAACTCAATCTGTCTCCTCCAGCTATCCTCCGCTTTATTCGCCAAGTCTTGTCCAATCCATAGCTGGACGTAGGCCAAGCGGAGAATAAGAGCAGTGAAAATGATCGTGCCAATGATGAGCGCAGTAAACAATCTGCGGCGAACAGTAACGTTAGAAGCACGCATGAACGTTCAATCTCCCTTCCCAAATAAGTCAGTCTCATTCCTAACATGACTATTCGGGACAAACAGGGGTTAGAACAAGCCTATCGCTTTCAGGCTACTTTGTACTTGCCACTGCTGATTTATCGCTTAATGGTTTAAGCTGCAGCGTTGCACTGCGCCCTTCACCCTCTCCTGCACTCGTTTGTTCCGAGACATAACCTTCACCTGAAGTTTGGCAGTCCACTTTAAAGAATGAACAGGCTTCTACAGCATCGCGCAAAGATCGACCTACTAAGCTAGGGAGGGGCATTTCACTAACGTTTTGCATAGCCACATATATTCGTTGCGTTGATAAAATTTCAGTTCCCGGTTTGGGGAATTGATCGACAACTTTGTCTCCCTTACCGAAAACCTCCAAAGATAAACTGCTCTCCTTCGCCGCTGCTTTTGCATTTGCAGATGTCATATCCATGAAATTAGGCACTTTTAGCTTGTTCGCTTCTTTGGCAACCATTTGCGTTTGTTTGCTCGACTTAACTCCCATATATTGCAGAGATTCACCAACAATATCTTTAAAGGCTGGTGCTAGAACTTGTCCGCCCAAATGGTAATTACCGCCAAGTTCTGGCTGATCTGCGATCAAAGTGACGAGGATTTTGGGATTTTCAACGGGTGCATAACCTATAAAAGAGATCACCCACTGATTGGTCGAATACGTCTTTTCTCCAGGAAGTACCAAGTTCGCTGTACCTGTTTTGCCGGCTACGCGATAACCTTCCATGAAGGCCAACTTACCTGTTCCAATATCTTGGTCGGAAACGACTTGCTCCAAGTAGCCGCTAACCGTAGCAGCTGTCTTCTCACTTACGACTTGACGCACGACTTGCGGTGCAAAGGATTGAATCGTTTTCCCTGTTTTGGGGTCTACGATGTCTTTCACAATATGCGGCCACATTAGCTTGCCGCCGTTCGCCATAGCCGCATAGGCGGCAGTTTGTTGAATCGCCGTAACGACGACTTTCCCTTGCCCATACGTGGCTGTTGCAAATTCAGAAGGATATTTCATATCGATGAGGCCCGATACTTCATTCGGCATATCGATATTCGTTTTTTTATCAAATCCGAATTTCTCAATATAACTTTGCAGTTTAGGTTGCGTAAGTTTCTCTATACCTAGTTTCACGAAAGCTACGTTACTAGAACGCTTAAGTCCATCGAGATAAGAAATTTTGCCCCAACCAACACGGTTGTGGTCATGGAGCTCTCTATCCTGCACGCGAATCATACCTGATTGGTACATCTCATTGGGATTGAATAACCCCTCTTCTACCGTACCGGCTAAAGTGACAATTTTGAATGTCGAGCCCGGCTCATAACGGGAAGCAACGGCATTATTTTTAAAATCACTTTGATCGTCAATCGTCCAGTACTTATTCGGATTAAAAGTTGGTGTATTCGCCATACCCAATATTTCCATCGTTTGTGGATCGACCGCAATAGCCGTTAAGCTTTTGGGATGCCACTGATCATTTACTTTGGCCAGCGCGCTCTCCAAGTAGAATTGAATGTTCTTATCAATAGTGAGGCGCACATTATTGCCGTCTTCCGCCGGTTTAAAATCAACTTTTGCATCCGGCAATTCCACGCCTTTGCCGTCTTTTTCATAGCTTAAATTGCCTGGAACACCCTTAAGCGTATCATCTAACTTCAGTTCTAAACCAAGTGCAGCTTTACCTTCTTTGTTCGTATATCCAAGAATATGTGAAGCTAGCGTTTCGCCTGGATAATACCGTTTCTTTTCTTCGAGAATACCGATTCCGATGTTCGCTTTCGCCGTTTTATTCAAACGTGTTTGCATCGTTGTAATGAAATCACGAACTTGATCCGCTTTTTCCTTGTCAATTTTCCAACCTTCGTTGCGAATTTCGACATTGACTGCGAAATCACTGCCATCCGGTTTCTTTCTCGTGGCAAGCTCCCGGATCTTATTTTCAAGCGTCGCCTTGGTTATATCAGACTCTTTCAAAATATCGGCCAAACCTCTGGCAATATCATCCGATGCATGCAGGCTATCAATCATTTTGGGATTAAGTGTAACCGTGTAGGCAGTTCCTTCTTCAGCAAGCACCTTATCATTCCGATCCAGGATGGTTCCCCGAACAGGCGCAATAATTTTGTCTGTCTCCCACTTTTGTTCGGCTTGTTCTAGCAACCAAGAGGCATCTACGACTTGAATCCAATAGACTTTAGCAATAAGGACAACAAAAAGAAGGGTGAAGAACCCTCCAATGAGTAAAGAACGCAGCTTAATTTTTTTTGTCATATCGATACCTACCCGTTACGGTTTAGAAACAGCTTTAGTATTTTTACTGCTGCTTGTGCTTGTGCTTGTCTTCGGTTTGGCCGGAGTCACTAAGCTTACTTTCTTGTCATCATCTAAATTAAACCCGAGGCGAACGGCTTCCTCTTTCATACGATCAGGGCTTTGCAGCTTCTCTACTTCCTGTTTCAAAGCGCTGTTCTGAGCTTGAATCTCGCGAATTTCCCCTTGCATTTTCAATATGCTTGCATTCATTTGATAGATGGACGCGTACCGCCAAATGATCACTCCTGCGACAAGGACACAGAGGAGAACCGTGAACAGATACAACATTTTTTCTTGGGTCGGTAGAGATTTATTACGATAAACAACCTTCGTTGTCTCCTTAATCTTAACCTTAGCTGCTGGAACAGTTCGTTTCTGGTCAAGAGCTAAATTCCCCTGGATGTAAGATGGCATATCAACTTCCTCCTTTTGTGTCAAAGCTTTTCTGCAATGCGTAATTTGGCTGATCTTGCTCTTTGGTTCACCTCAAGTTCATGCTCACTTGGAATAATCGGTTTACGTGTTACTAATTTAAGATCACCGGCTTTATCGCAAACACACATCGGAAACGCCGGCGGACACGTACATTTCTCCACATTTTTAACAAAAAACTGCTTGCAGATGCGATCCTCCAACGAATGGAACGTAATAACCGCTACTCTGCCTTCTGGAGCCAAACATCTTACAGATTGCTCCAAAGCCTCTTCAAAAGCGCCTAACTCATCGTTAACAGCTATACGCAGCGCTTGAAAGCTTCTCTTAGCAGGGTGGCCGCCTGTTCTTCTCGCAGCTGCCGGAATTCCTTCCTTAATCAGCTCAACAAGTTCACCAGTGGTTTCAATAGGTCCCTTGGTGCGAGCTTCAGCAATGACACCTGCAATACGACGTGAAAACTTCTCTTCCCCGTATTCAAACAAAATTTTCGCAATTCGCTCAGGAGCCCATTCATTAACGATCGTTTTGGCGGTTAATTCCGTTGCACGATCCATTCTCATATCAAGCTCTGCATCTTGGTGATAAGAGAAGCCTCTCTCTCCATCATCCAACTGCGGGGAAGATACGCCAAGATCGAAGAGAATCCCATCAACTTGCGGTTTCCCATCACGTAGTGCTCTCGGCTCATCCATAAGCACTTGCTCCAAATCTCTGAAGTTGCTTTTCACGACTTTCACACGATCTAAGTATGGAGAGAGTACTGTTTGAGCATTAGCTAGAGCAACATCGTCTTGATCAAGGGCTATCAGTAACCCATTAGGACCTAATTTAGAAGCTATCAGGGAACTATGCCCTGCGCCTCCCATCGTGCAATCCACGTATACGCCATCAGGCTTTATATGTAAACCTTCAACTGATTCTTCTTTTAGTACCGTCACATGATGAAACATCTTGGTGTCCTCCTAAAAGTTTTGCCTTGGCAAAACTGTCTTCGTAAGCGTAGTCTTGGCTTTGCTTTAGCAAAGCTTTCTTCGTAAGCATAGTCTTTAAAACATCTATAAATCAAAATTAAAGTCGACGAGTTTCTCAGCTATTTCATTGAACGACTGTTCCGATTCATTGGCATAGCTTTCCCAAATTTGCTTACTCCAAATCTCTACTCGGTTAGAAACACCGATTACGACGCAATCTTTTTCAAGCTTGGCATGATCGACGAGATTGCCTGGAATATTGGCCCGGCCTTGTTTATCAAGGTCGCACTCCGTTGCACCGGAGAAGAAAAAGCGAGTAAATGCACGAGCATCAGATTTCATCAGCGGCAATGCCTTCAGCTTTTGCTCGAGCACAGCCCATTCGGAGCGTGGGTACACGAACAAACACTGATCTAGACCGCGAGTGATAACGAAGGATTCGCCAAGGGCTTCACGAAACTTGGCCGGGATGATCATACGGCCCTTTTCGTCTATGCTATGTTGATATTCCCCCATGAACATAGCATGGCGCCCCCTTTCCCTCCACTTCGTACCACTTTTCACCACTTTTTAATGTTAATTCGCCAATAACGCAACAAATCCTGCTTCTTGAGCAGGATTTGTGAAAAAATTTTCATTTATAGGTCTATTCTGCGTCTTTTGTTCCTTGTTTCTCATCTTCAAGTGAGTTCAAAGAAGCATTTTGTTCTTTGAGCTGATTTCGCATCACTTCTAATTGCTTGTTTCTTTTGCGCCTGTATACCCAAATCGGTGTACCGATTAACAGCACAATTACGATGATCGGGAATGCAGCTGCCAGGAAAACAAGGATACCTTGCAGTACGGCGACTAGTACATTCAGGCTAGAGTTCCACGCTTTTTGGATGCGTTCGTTCAGGCTAAGTTTACTTGGATCCGAAAGAAGCGGCTTCTTATCCGTTTGTTGATACATCCGGATTTCAATCGTGGAGTAAGCTACATTTTGATCCAAATACCTCATTCGACCTTTGATCTGTTCGATCGCTTCTTGCACCTTCGAGAGCTCATTCGAGAATGCCAGCAAATCATCCGTCTTCGAAGCTTTCTCCATAAATCCGAGCAATCTCGTTTCAACCAGCTGTTTGGCTTTCAAGCGTGAACTGAGATCAACGTATTCTTCGGTTACATCCTGCCCCTGAACATTCCTTTGTAAGGACGGGCTGATCTTCTCTAAGCCATCCAACAAAGAAACAAAGCCACTGGCGGCCACTTTGATGGTATACGTGCCGCCTCTCTCGCCTGTATTGGCGTTCTCCGAAAACTGCAGGATGTAAGCTCCGCTCAATGTCACAAGGTCTCTAAGCGCCGTCTGAGCCTTCCCATAATCATCTACCGGCATAACCAAATTTGCACGGTAAATTAGCTTACGATTAAAACCCGCTGCCTCATCGCTGCCAATCGCTGGCATGATAGTCATCGCAGCATCTTTGCTACCCGGCTGCGTTTGAGCCGTCACAGAGTCTGCTTCTTTCCCTTTGAGGTCACTCGCAGCCTGTGCCTGAGTGGCGGGAGCCGCAGCATTTTGAATTTCGGCTTGCGGCGCGTCCATCTTTGACGCCGCCCCACTGCTGGAACTCATTTTTTGCTCTGAAGACGTTGTTGCTTCATCTTTGGATGATTGGCTGCATCCTGCCAAAAGACAGCCAAGCAACATACATACAGCAAGCAGCACTGAAACCTTTTGCCTCCACTTTTGGACCCCCATCTTGCCATCCCCTCGCTACCAAATATAGGTTATACACCCTATAAACGGATAGCGCACTCAAATTGTTGCATCCTCTTTACAAATAAAAAAAACCTCTCAGACCACCCTAAAGCAGTCCGAAAGGCTTTCTTATTTTTAATGCTCTGCCCAGCTGTCAAGGTACAGCTTTTGCTCATCACTTAAGGAATCAATGCTTGTGCCAAGCGATTCCAATTTGAATCTTGCTACTTGCTCATCCAATACGTATGGCACATTGACAACTGTTTTTCCTAAATTATTATACTCGTCATTCACATATTTCAGAGACATCGCCTGCAGCGCAAACGTCATATCCATGATTTCAGCTGGATGTCCGTCACCTGCTGCCAAGTTCACAAGACGACCTTCAGCCAGCACATAGATTTTACGGCCATCCGTCAGTTGATATTCTTCAATGTTACGACGAACTGTACGTTTAGAAACAGATTGTGCTTCAAGTTCAGGTTTGTTGACTTCTACGTCGAAGTGGCCTGCATTCGAAAGAATAGCGCCATCCTTCATGACTTTATAATGTTCGCCGCGGATAACATCCCGGTTACCTGTTACTGTCACGAAGAAATCACCCAGTTTCGCTGCTTCAACCATCGGCATTACCGCAAAACCGTCCATGTAAGCTTCAACGCCTTTGATAGCGTCAATCTCAGTCACGATAACATTTGCGCCTAAACCTTTAGCCCGCATCGCAACACCTTTACCGCACCAGCCGTAGCCGACAACAACAACTGTTTTACCCGCAACAACCAAATTCGTTGTACGGTTAATGCCATCCCAAACGGATTGACCTGTACCGTAGCGGTTGTCGAACAAGTATTTGCAGAAAGCATCGTTAACAGCAACCATCGGGAATTCTAGCTTTCCTTCTTTTTCCATCGCTTTCAAACGAAGGATACCGGTTGTTGTTTCCTCAGCACCGCCGCGAACTTGTGCAGCAAGATCTTTACGCTCGGAGTGAAGAATGGATACCAAGTCCCCACCATCGTCAATGATCAGATCAGGCTTAGTTTCCAGCGCTTTAATCAACAATTCCTTGTACTCTTCCGGGCTAGGGTTGTATTTCGCAAATACCGTAATACCGTCTTCTACAAGCGCAGCACATACGTCATCTTGTGTAGACAGCGGATTGCTACCTGTGATGGTAACTTCCGCTCCACCCGCTTTTACCACTTTAGCTAAGTAAGCTGTTTTGGCTTCCAAATGCAAGGAGATGGTTACTTTTAGTCCTTTAAAAGGCTGTTCTTTTTCAAATTGCTCACGGATACGGTTCAAAACAGGCATATGCGCCTGAACCCAGTCAATTTTCAAATGGCCTTCAGGTGCCAGCGTCATATCGGCAACAATACTTTTTTCAACAGTTGTCATGTATATTTCCTCCTACAAATAATAAACACGGTGCAAACCATCCACGGAGATCGGCGTCTCGACAAGCGCGCGCAGCCAATCATTCCCATATCGATTCATATAAACACACCCATTATACACTCTTTCTTGCGGCTTTGCTAACGGTATTATGGTTAGTCGAATGCGCTCTAATTGTCTTAACGTCGCATCAAACTGTGTTTTGTAAGCATCCGAAGCTTTATTTTGCAGGAATTCTATCTGTTCTATAATTTTCGCCAGGTTCGTATCTCCGAGCTTTTTAATGCCTGGATTAATGACTGCCAGTGATTCAACAAGAGGCGCGTAGCTGGTCTCAAACTCAGTTTTCACCTTATCAAATTGCTCACCTAGCCGCAGTGTATCTTGCCCATCCAGCCAATTCTGCTTCTTTTGCTCAAAACGATACAGAACATCCTCAAAGCTGAAATCATACTTGTGCATTTGCTTCTGAACGGTGCCTTCAATCAAGGTAAACTCCAAACGCGGCACGACGATCGGCATTTTCATACCAAACTGTTCAAATGCCTGCTTCGTGAGCGCCCAATAGGCAATTTCACCAGCACCTAACACGCTGGCCAGTACAGGGAACAAAAACTCCTGCATAAGCGGTCTAGACATGACATTATTGCTTAACTGCTCAGGGCTCGTTACGGCCAGATCATGCAATTGCTCTTTGGTGAAGCGGTATTCCTTTTTCTTATCGGTAAAATACTCACCTTCACGATGCAGGAGCAAACGGTGTCCCCCTGCGTAAACAAAAAGATTAGCCCCATCATTCGCTACTTCCGCTTGACTGCTGTATCCTGCTCCCTGCACGTCATCTTGACTCTTCATTAACGATGCTGCGAGAGCTTCATTCTGCAAAACAAGCTGTTCAAACATCTCAGTTTCTATTGCACGAAGAGCGGGCTCATCCGAATCAATCAGAACAAGACCGTATTCACCAAACAAGACAGCCATCCAACGTGCAAAAGCATCGGATAATGTTGCGCCGCCTTCCGTAGTGCTTTCTAATTTCGCCATCAGGGAAGCTTTGAACTCTGTGTCCATTAAGGATTGACTGAGTGCCGCCAAGGCGTCCTTCCACGCTTCAGGCTCAAGCGGGAGCTTGCTGACAGACGTGCGTTGCCCTGTTGGGTGGTCCACCTTCATTTTGTCAACCTGCTGCGCGTTCGACAGGACGTACATATGATTTACTTCGTCGAAATCATGGTCTTCGCCAGCGATCCAGAAAATAGGAACGACCGGACGATTTAATTTGGAGCTCCATTCACGAGCAAGCTGAATAATCGTGATGGCTTTGTACAAAACGAGCAGCGATCCGCCGAACAGCCCTGCTTGCTGTCCTCCAACTATGGCAAGTGCCTCTTGGTTAGCGAGCGCGGTAATCTGATCCAAGGCAGCCCCGGTATTGCCAATTCTCTCGTTATATGATTTCAGCACTTCCACCAAGCGTCCGCGATCAGCCTTCCGTGCGGAATGACCTTCGTCTAGCCACTTAACGCGAGATTGCCAATCTTCTTGATTTCCAAAATGATATGGAAATAATGGTGCAGCTTCTACTGACTGATGAATATAATCCTCAGCTAGCTTCTGACTCTTTTTCCAATGAAAAGTTTCCATTTGCATATGCGACTAGTGTCCCCTCTTCATACCAAATAAAACAACTATCTTTGATTGTACACGGTAGGCATGCAATCGTCAAAACTGTATTTCAAATAATTACAATTGAATAGGTGAATGATAAAAAGCCGCCCCTTTCGGGACGGCTGATAATAGCTTAGTACAAATGACAAGCCACGAAGTGATTCGGTTCCACTTCTTTGGTTGGCGGCATGGATTCCGCACATTGCGGCATCGCTTGCGGGCAGCGCGTACGGAACGGACAACCACTTGGCGGGTTGAGCGGACTTGGTACGTCACCTTGAAGAATGATGCGCTCACGTGTACGCTCGATTTCCGGATCTGGAATCGGAATCGCCGAAAGCAGTGATTGCGTATACGGGTGCAGCGGTTTCGCATAGAGATCATCAGAAGTTGTAACTTCAACAAGGTTACCAAGGTACATAACCCCAATACGGTCAGAAATGTGCTTAACCATCGCCAAATCATGCGCGATAAACAAGTAAGTCAGGCCCATCTCCTTCTGTAATCTCTTAAACAAGTTAACAACTTGAGCTTGTACGGAAACGTCCAATGCCGAAATCGGCTCATCCGCAATAATGAATTTCGGTTCAATCGCAAGCGCACGGGCAATCCCGATACGTTGACGTTGACCACCGGAAAACTCATGCGGGAAACGGTTCGCATGCTCATCATTTAGACCAACAGCGCGAAGCAGCTCCATAACGCGTGCTTTACGTTTAGCTCCGCTGTATAAACCATGAATATCAATACCTTCGGCAATGATATTCCCAACAGTCATACGCGGATTCAAGGATGCGTAAGGATCTTGGAATACCATTTGCATATTCCGGTTAAATTCTTTCAGTTTTTTGCCCTTTAGCTTATGGACATCTTCACCGTCGAAAATAACTTCGCCTTCTGTTGCATCATAAAGCTTAATAATCGTTCTACCTGCTGTGGATTTACCACACCCGGATTCCCCTACGAGACCGAATGTTTCACCGCGGTTGATTTCGATCGAAAAATTGTCAACGGCTTTCAACACTTTCCCGTTGCCAAGATTAAAATGCTTCTTCATATTGCGAATTTGCAGAATTGGTTTATTGGCATTAGACATGTTGATGACCTCCCACTCCTACAGGACGTTCAACTTTCGGCGCATCAGGGTGCAACAGCCAGCAAGCAGAACTATGCGTCTCGGAGAGCGTAGTGTGTTCTGGATCTACTTCCAAGCATTGGTTCATTGCATAGGGACATCTAGCTGCAAACGCACAACCTTTTGGAGGTGCAAATAGATCTGGCGGTGTACCAGGAATCGGTACAAGTTCTTCATTCGCATTTGTGTCCAAGCGCGGTACGGAACGAAGCAAGCCCCATGTATATGGATGCTGCGGATTGTAGAAAATCTCGTCTACAGTTCCTTGCTCGATAATTTTACCTGCGTACATAACAACGACACGCTGCGCCATATCAGCTACAACACCGAGGTCATGCGTAATTAAAATAATAGATGAGTCCGTCTTCACGGAAATTGTTTTCATCAAATCAATGATTTGAGCTTGAATCGTAACATCTAGAGCTGTTGTTGGCTCATCCGCAATAAGAAGCTTAGGAGAACAAGCAAGCGCAATCGCGATCATAACACGTTGACGCATACCACCAGAGAGCTCATGTGGATATTGATGGATACGGCCTTCAGGCGAGTTGATACCGACAAGCTTTAGAATTTCAATTGCTTTCTCAGTAGCTGCCTTTTTGCTTAATCCTTCATGCTTGATAAGACCTTCTGTAATTTGGTCGCCGATTTTCATCGTCGGATTAAGAGAAGTCATCGGATCTTGGAAAATCATACCGATTTCGGATCCGCGAATTTTTTCCATTTGTTTGTTGGAAAGTTTCGTAATATCCGTTTTTCCGTCAAACATGATAGAGCCGCTTTTTATATAACTAGGCGGAGTAGGAATTAAACGCATGAGCGTTTGTGCCGTTACGGATTTACCGCAACCGGATTCACCTACAATCGCCAACACTTCACCTTTTTTCAAAGAAAAAGATACGCCGCGAACAGCTTGAACTTCCCCCGCATACGTACGGAAAGAAACTCGCAAATCTTTCACTTCAAGCAAATTGTTATTGGTGCTCATCATTATTCACCCCTTCTTACTTGCGCATTTTTGGATCAAGCGCATCACGAAGCCCATCGCCGAGCAAATTGAAGCTTAACAAGATTAAGCTGAATACGATTGTCGGGAAAATGAGGCGATGCGGATATAACCGAATATAGTTGGCGCCGTCAGACAACAAGTTACCAAGCGATGCCAGCGGCGGCTTTACACCAAGACCGATAAAGCTTAAGAATGCTTCAGTAAAAATCGCAGATGGAACTACGAATGTAATTTGTACGATGATGATCCCAAGCGCATTCGGAATCAAGCTGCGCATAATGATTCTCATTGGCGATGCGCCAAGTGTACGAGAAGCAAGTACGAATTCTTGTTCTTTGAGCGTGAGCATTTGACCACGTACCAAACGAGCCATAGGAACCCAACCCGTTATTGCCATAGCCAAAATAATAGATGAAATACCTGATCCAATAACCATAATGAGTAGGATCGCGATCAACAAGAAAGGAATCGCATAAACGATTTCAATCGCACGCTGCATCACTTCATCCACTTTTCCGCCGTAATAAGCAGAAATACCACCATAGATAACACCAACAACTAAGTCAATTAACGCGGCTACAATCCCGATGAATAACGAGATACGAGTTCCCCACCATACACGTGTCCAGACATCACGACCAAAGTCGTCCGTACCGAACCAATGTTGAGCGTTAGGAGAGATATTTTTTATTTTAAGATCCTGCGTCTGATAATCGTAGCTTGAAACAAATGGAACGATAATCGCTAGTACGATTAAAGCAACCAATATAATTAAGCCAGCCATAGCCAGTCTATTTTTCTTAAGTCGTCTCCAAGCGTCCTGCCAGTAATTAAGCGAAGGTCTTACGATTCTTTCGCCAGTTAATGTTTCTTTTGCAACGGGAGCAAACTTGTAGCCAGTCTCTGTTGCGTTATTCGGAGTTTGCATGAATTATTTCCCGCCTTTCCCAAGACGAATTCTAGGGTCTACAAAACCATACACAATGTCTGTGATAAAGATAACCAAAATAAGAATGGCCGAATAGAAAATCGTCAATCCAGAAATCATGGTGTAATCGTTCGAATAAACCGATGAAACGAAATGTTTACCCAAACCTGGCACTGAGAAAATTTGTTCTACGACAAGGGTACCTGTAATAACGTTTACAAATATTGGGCCGATAATCGTGATAACCGGTAAAATCGCATTTCGAATTGTATGTTTCACAACAACCGTAATGTTCGATAAACCTTTGGATTTAGCCGTTTTAATGTAATCTTGATTAAGAACGTCTAACATCGATGTACGCATCAAGCGAGCCAAAATGGCAATGGTTCCGAAAGAAAGTGCGATGGCCGGTAGAACACGATAGCTTGGCCCTTTCCACAAACCAGCTGGAAGAATCCCCCATTTAACACCAACATAATACGAAAGTAATGGACCTAAAACGAATGATGGGATGGAAACACCCAAAATCGCGATAAACATAGCGGTGTAGTCGCCTGCTTTGTTATGTTTAAGCGCCGCAATAATCCCTAATGTTAGACCAACAATAATCGCAATTGCGATTGAGATCAAACCAAGCTCCAAGGAAGATGGAAATGCTTGTCTGATAATATCTGTAACCTTGTGTGCAGGGAATTGAAAGGAAGCTCCTAGATCGCCATGGATGATATTGTTCATGAAAGTCAAATACTGTTCCCATAACGGCTTATCTAATCCGTATTGCTTCAGCAGCATATCTCTCGTAGCTTTAGGAATCTTTTCAGCGCCTTCTCCTAGTGGATTCCCTGGTAAGTTTTTCATCAATACGAATGTAAATGATGCGATCAGCCATAACGTGATAAGCGCGTATAAGAAACGGCGAAGAATGAACTTGACCATATTGCTCCTCCTTTAATAATTTAAAGCTCTAAGAAATTTAGAAGAGGCCGCTCCCACGAGGTGCGAACGGCCCCTTCCTTAGATTCAAAACTTTATTTTTCGTTAATTACTTAACAGAAGCCCATTTCAATTCCCACTCTTGACCGAAGGAAGGAAGAATCAATCCATCGATATTTGGCTTTTTCAAGTAAGCGCGAGTACGGAAGTAAAGTGGAGCTACACCTTGATCATCCATCAGGATTTTCTCAGCATCAATCAAAGCTTTTGCACGTTTGGAAGGATCAACTTCCGCTTGAGCGCCTTTAACTAGTTTGTCATACTCTGGGTTGCTGTAATCACCTTCATCAAATTCTCCACCAGTTACCCACATATCCAAGAAAGTCATTGGATCGTTGTAATCAGCGCCCCATAGGGAAAGAACGATGTCGAAGTCATGTTTGGAAGACAATTCGATACGCAGTGCGTGTGGAACTGGGTTCGCTTCTGCTTCGTATCCAAGGTTTTGTTTCCATTGTGCAAGGATGAACTCAAGTGATTTTTTTGCAGTTTCAGTATCATCTGCATTCACTTTCATTTTTGGAAGAGCTGTCAAGCCAGCTTCTTTCAAACCTTCTTCAAGCAATTGCTTTGCTTTAGCTGCATCGAATTTCGGTTGTGTATCGCCAGCAGATTTACGGAAGTCGCCGCCTGCACCGTCGGAAGTACCACCAGGTACTAGACCTGTTGAAGGAACGGAACCGTTAGCAAGAACTGTATCTACATAAGCTTGACGATCAATTGCCATACCTAGTGCTTGACGGATTTTCTTGTTAGCCAAGGCAGGAACTTTTTTCGTTTGGTACATCAAGTAGGAGTTAGTCAACTCTGGTTTAGGCAGATTGTCTGGCTTACCAGCGTAAAGTTTCAATTGATCACGGTTGATTTCAGTCAAATCAGCAGCATCAGTTTCATACAGGTTAAGACCTGTATTGGAATCTTTTACAATGTTAATTGTTGCTTTCGTGATTTTCACGTTAGCAGCATCCCAGTATTTTTCGTTTTTAACAAGTTCAAGTGTTTGGCCGTGATCCCATTTGCTAAGGATGAATGGACCTGCACCGATAACTTTGTCAGCTTCTGCGCCGTATTTATCGCCAGCTTTTGTTACGAAATCTTCACGTTGTGGCAAGAAAGTTCCGAACGCAAGCATTTGTGTAAAGAAAGTAACTGGTTTCTCAAGAGTGATTTCAAGTTGCTTGTCGCTAATTGCTTTTACACCAAGAGCATCTTGAGCTTTTTTAACTTCTTCAGGAGTTTTAGCTTTAGTAACAGCTTCTCCACCTTTAATCCAAGCTACTACGAAACTATATTGCCCTTTTGTAGCAGGATCTAATGTACGTTTGAAGGAATAAACGAAATCTTGCGCTTTAACCGGTTGACCATCAGACCAGTTCGCGTTGTCACGAATATCAATTGTGTAAGTCAAACCATCAGATGAGATTTTCGGCATATCTTTAGCAAGACCAGCAACCGCTTTACCATCTTTATCTGTACGATAAAGACCTTCATTAAATGCGCTAATGAATGTAAAAGCAGCATTTGCTGTTGCTTTGGAGCTATCCATTACCGGCGGCTCTGCAGTAAAGTTAATTTTAATTTCTTGCGGTTTGTTGGAAGCTGGTGCCGTAGTACCTTTCGTGTCTCCAGATGGGGATGCGGAAGGATTTTCCTCACTTTTCGCGCAACCAATTGCCACACTACCCATAAGCGTTAATGCTACTGCTGTTGTAACCCATTTTGTCGCTTTCATAAAACGCCTCCTCTAAAATTATGTATGTCTAGAATATCTATGGTTAGGTGTGATTGATAGTTTTGTTGACATCAACCTCACACCTTGCACCCGCAAATAAATGAAACCGCTTCAGACATGTCATAATATATCACGTCAACCTCTGGTAAAAAAAATTACTAGACTCTACGCAAGGAATTATAACATATAACGACGCTTTGTCCAGACTTAATTTACCTTAGTAAGAATAAATGTTAGAAACATTGGAATTTATAGTGTCTTCCGGTTTCTAATTATACAACCATCGGTCAATAAAATCTAGACGATTTTCATTGTTATTTTCTACAAATCTCAAATAAATATTACAAAGACCAACAGAAAAGTCTCTTCGTTCGTGAAATTTCAACAAAAGAGACTTTATTTTATGTCGAAAATATATAATTTTTGCCAATGTGAACGAAAAAAAGCAAAATGTAAAGCGTCGAAAGACCTAAAAAACTAAGCCTCCAAACTACTCTGCCTACTTTCAACAAATCCGTTTTACCTTTCAAATGTGTTTGATAACCACCAATAATTCCAAAAGCGATAAGCAGAATAAGTGCGATCATCCAGAACCCAAAGTTCGTATGAAATAATTGATTCCACATCAAGGAAACTGAACCAAGCAGAAAAAAGGTCGTAACATCCATGGTCAGTCTAGTCGTCATCTTCTTATCCCGAAGAAAATAAAACACTAGAAACCATAATAAAACAAAAGTAATAAACGGCGCAACAGCCAGGACTGCATAAAGTGTAGAAATCCAACTCACCAGTACATCCATCATCTTCAACCACCTAATTATTCTAGTGCTTTCACTAATCGGTACACAGTATGATGTACAGGAAGATCGAGACTCAGTTCTTTGGCCATCTGCAATAGACTTCCGTTAATTCGGTCTATTTCAGTGGTCCTGGACTGTTCGATGTCCTGAAGCATAGATGAATGATTCCTACTTGTAGCCTCACAAACAGTTATAACGGTTTGCCATAATTCGTTTGGCAGCTTGATGCCTCTGGCTTCAGCCACTAGACAAGCCTCTCGGTAAAGGTCCAGCATCAGTTCCTTTGTCCAAGCTGACTCCAACAATTCCCCATTTCTCACACGCAAAATAGCTGTAAGGGGATTAATCACGGCATTGATAATCAGTTTACTCCAAATTCTTACTTCCATGTTCTTCGACATCTTTGTCTGAAATCCTGCCTCTTCCAGCAAGTTTACTAACAAAAAGTGCGTGGAATTTTCTTGATCAAGATTTGTCTGCTCAGATGCACCTATATATGTTATACCATGACCTGTATGAGAGATCTCCGTGAGACTTTCTCGTCTAGCTCCCTCCGTCGTCACAGCAAGCAACAGCTGACTCTCACCGTGCCCTTCTTTTAACACAGCCTCATGGCCAATTCCGTTCTGGAAGCTAACTAGATAAGTGGTCTCTGAACGTTTGGAATCTATAAATTGTGCAAGTTCTTTTGTAATTGCAGGCTGCTTGACCATAAGAAATATATAATCTAAAGGCTGTACAGGACTTATCGCACTAGTCAAAAACTCCTTGCCTTCCTGGTAATGGCGAAATTCTATGAAACCGCCGCGAGTTGTCCTTCGGCGTTCGGTCGTTCCACCTAGCAATATGCCTTCCTGAGCAAGCTGATCAGCTTGTTCTTTCGTTCTTGTAATTACGGTCATATGTTCACAAAAAGAGGACAGCTTGGCAGCAAATAAAAGCCCCAATGAGCCTGCTCCGATTATCATAATTCGCATTCTAGTTCCTCCACTCATAGCTTTCGTCATCATTATACAACAAAAAAGCCTCAGTCCAAGGATTCACCTTGATCTGAAGCTTCTTCTTCCATTGGAGCAGCAGGTAAGTTCACTCTACTCTTTCTAAATTCCCGTTCGCATCCATCTTGAAACGCGGTTTCTCTTCTTCCTCTTCTTCCACTAAAAAGGCCATCTTCCGCGCACGGTCCATGATTTGAATCAGCGCTTTGTAATCATCATTGACAACCCGATAATCCGTTTCAACTTCGTTCACTTGTTTATTGAGCTTATTATTTTCTCTGCCCAGTCTATCTAATTCATCTTCTTTGTCCTGCAGTTCTTTTTCCAGGTTTTTAATATGACGATTCATATCTTGGTACGTATTTCTCCATTGTCTCAAGAACCTGATCACGGCATCAATAGATAACGTTTCTTCTGTAAAAGCTTCCGATTTGCCCGTTGACAACTCCGGAGCATCCAGCAAACCAATGGAAGATGATCCCGAGATGGATACAGCAGCATGTTTCTTAAGCTGTGTCCTTTTTTGACGCTGCGCTTTCGCAATTTGGATGGCTGCCTCGTATTTTTTCCTCACAAAACTGTTCCACCGAAATCCGCATGCTGCAGCCGTACGTCCAATACGCTCCCCAACTTCTTCAAACGCAGATAATTGCGTGCTTCCTTCTCTAATGTGACGCAAAGTCACTTCCGCTAAGATCAAATCGTCTTCATCGCTCCAAGCATCTTGTCTTATAGCCGACATAAGGTTAAACCTCCTAACATAATGTACAGATGCAATGAACTGAAAGAGGTGAACCCCTGATTCAAAGGACCGTCTTCCAGTATGAATAAAGAAGAATCAATTCGTGAGTACCCGTGTATAAATTGATTCGTGCCATTATTACTATTTCTATGCCCGTACTAGAGTTCATAGAATCTATTTGATACTAAATGGTATTGCCAAATTTTTTGACACTCATACATGGGATTCCGTTAAAAAGGCATACTACATCTATATGATGAAATGTTTGCAATTTCGTCACCGTTTGACGGTTTACACTGTTCTGTTCAAAAGGTATAATGTGTTGTAGTTAAAGTGCAACGTGGTACGAGAGGGGGATGTTACGAGAATGGATCGCATGTTTCGGGTTCTAGGTTTTTGGACACTTGTTATCGCACTGATGAGTTTAGCTGGCGATATGATACCTATGTCTCTGATTTTCTTTTTCCAAACAGCTGTATTCGTCATTCTAGGCTATATGCGCTTGTCAGAACGAACTTACATATTGTTGTTCTGGGGATATATGATTATTTCCTTCAGTGGGTTTACGTACTGGTCATTTTTCAAAATGTCCGTTTAGTTCAGAAACGACAACAAACAACCAAAAAGGTGAGCCGACGGTTATCCATCGGTTCACCTTTTTTCATTTCACAGCAATAAGCACCTTGAACAGTTCACTCATTTGATCGCTAAGCAGCAGTTGCCTTATTGCCCTATTGCGCTTAGAAACATCACTGAAGGGATTGGGATCGTAATGATTTTGTAATTTTTCCAAAATACCACGTTCCACCAGGAATTCTCTTTGCGTTTGAAGCCGGCAATGTTCAAAACCACTCTGCCGCGCGGCTAATTGCAGCGCACTAAAGTTTACATGGGAAGTCAGATCCTGCTCCCCCTGATAGATCCACGGATTTTCGTGCGCTTGGTGCTTTCGATAACACATCAAAGTACCCAAGTGTCTGTGAGCAGCGAACAACTCACTTTCCCTATCACCATAATCAATAATAAGGCAGCTCCCGCTAGCCATCCGCTGAGATACTCGTGAAATCCACGCCTCACTTTCAAGATTAATCTCACCGATTTGACCATCTAACCATTGAACCGTTATGCGTTGTAGAGTGTCTAATAGAGGCTTGGACGTAATAGGCAGCCAGATTTCAGTAAAAATCTGATCTTGCACTTGCCATGTGACATAAGATTCTTGAAATTCTCCATTTTTATAGCGAATTCGATGAACTGGAAAAGCATCCAACAGCTCATTCGCAATAATAAACATATGCTCTTGAGGTTCCTCATCCATCCATTCCTGCTCAGTAGTAAACCGAAGAATCGCATCGTGCTCTTCCAGGGCAGTGCGCTGAAGTCCACGATGATAAGCGCTAGTTTCAATTATCGTATAGGTTACACGATCGTAATCAGCTGGGGCACTTCTTTTTAATTCATCCAAAAGGTGCAGAGCCATACGACCATTACCCCCACCCCACTCAACGAGATGCAGCGGTTCTGAGCCCAAAAGTTCCCTTCTCTGAAGCTCATCTCCAATAAAGGAGGCTATCATCTCACCCATCACAGAACCGATGGAGGAACTGGTATAGAAATCGCCTTCTTTCCCGATTTTGAGGCTCTCATTTCGATAATACCCGGAAGGTTCGCTATAAAGGCATAGGTCCATATAGTCACGGAATGAAATCGCTTGTTTTTCTGCGGAATGAACAGCTTGAATGATGGTTGAAACCACTTCCGGATGTCCGAGTTTAAGTTCCAAATTGAACCTACCTCCATTTCTTTACTTAAAGACAAAGCAGTTGTAAACCATTATAATGAATAAGGATCATGGAAGGAGAGACAAAACACGCATGTCAAAGAAGTGGATAACCCTTACAGCGGTAACAGCAATCAGCCTGCTATCGTTGACAGCTTGTACAGACAACACAAAAGTAAAAGAAACATTGGAACAATCTCTCAGTAAACAGAAGGAAATGAAGTCTTACACATTTGAAGGCAGCACAACGCTTGCCATCGGTGACGGCTTAATGAAAACATCTAACCCTTTAACCAACGGCCTTTTATCTTTGGTCAAAGACAGTACGATGGAATGGAAAGGAATCAGTAATGTAGAACCGCTCCAATTCCAAACAGATCTGAAAATAACCCCCAAGGGCTCTACGTCATCTTTCGAGATACCAATTCTCATTAAAGATAGCAAAATGTATTTTAATATGCCAGCATTAAATAAGACAACTGACGAATACTACGCAATTGATTTGCAGCAAATGAGCCAAGTCAGCAAAAGTCCTTTGACGCTAGATACACTTAAAAACACTTCGCAGCTTTCCACCTCATTAGGCAATTTAGTATTTAGCGGCATAGATCCAAAATGGTACAAAGAAGCCAAGGAGCCTGTCAAATTGAAAGACGGATCGTCGGCCAAATCCATTAGTGTTGAGCTTACAAGTAAAAATGAGAAAGACATAAATACCGTATTTCAAACTAAGTTACCTGAGTTTATCGGAACTCTTCAAAATAACGGCTTCTTAACAGCCGACAAAGCGGATCAGCTAAAAAAATCACAGCCTGCTGCCATTCAGCTAAAGGCTCCAAGTAAAATGGTCGTGGCTATCGACGACAGTGGCTTCATTCGAGACCAATCTATTGATGTCGTGTTTCAGATGACCGTAGATGGCAAGCCTCAAGATAATCACATCGTCCTTCACCAAACGTACGACGCTATTAATACAGCGACTGCTTTAACGAAAGAAGTACCAAAGAATGTAAAAAGCTTTGATGAGATCTTGAAGCTTATAGCACCCCCCAAAAAATAAGACAAGATAGGAAATACTTACTTCGTCCCCCGAGGTAAGTATTTTTTTGTGCTTCATTTAATAGAAATATGATAATCTGTTCTTAGGGGGAGAATGCGTTCAATGACATATAAATTCTTAACATTGATTATGTCCATACTGCTGATGATACAACTTACGCTTCCGATCCAAACCGTGCTAGCTGGAGAGAATAAGCCAGGAGTTGACGAAGCCAAGGAACTCGTCCAGAAAGGACTTACTATTTTTGAAATCGATAAAGAAGTAAGTCGTCTTAATGAGCAAGACGCCAAATTCGTCCTGCAAATCAAGCAAAATGAACAAGATATCACGATGCAGAGCAGTAAGGTTGACAGCACGCGCAAACATGCCGGTAATGTGATGAGGGCTTATTACACTGGAGACCGAGATTCGATCTGGATGCTGCTGTTTTCCGTTAGTTCTTTTACAGATGCTTTGCGGATGTTCGAGTACTTACAAATGATCATTTCCAATGATCATCGCGCATTAGCAGCTTTTACAGATTCGTTTAATAAATTAAAAAGCTTAAGAAGCGAGCTGGAAACATCCCGTGTCGAGCTGCAGCAGACAAAAGATAAATATCTTGAACAGCGAGAAAGACTCGTTAAGCTCCAAGAAGAATTGGACAAACAACTCGCTGTTAGCGCTCAAGCCAGTGTCATCGAAGCACAAATTAAGAGTTTGAATGATCAATGGAAATCAGAAGGCGTCCCTTTGTTCCGTGAGTATTTGACAAATTTGTCCGCGGCGTTTCGAGAGCTTCCGCAATATGTAACGAAAGAAAACAAATTTATGGACTTATCTTCTATTAAAAATCCAGTTATTACGATCAGCGATACGGATTTCAACGCCTATCTACATAACAAAAATGAGCAGCTGCAAAATTTAAATTTTCAATTCACCGACGGCTCCATCATCGCTCGGGGGCAAAAGGATCAAATCAAGATCACAATTGAAGGCCGGTTCTTATTGAAAGAAAATCCCGACATGAATGAAGTTCGGTTTACCGTGGATAAGCTTGAATTCAATGACTTCCAGCTGCCCGATACGACAATAGAAGATTTCTCTAAGGAATTCCAACTCGGCTTTGTACCAAAAAAAATCGTCAGCTACTTGGATGTCGTCAGTGTAGAAACAAAAAACGGTAACGCAGTTGTGAAACTCAAATTATCCCTGTAAACTAGCTATGGATAATTAAATAAAGCGAGGACGTAACAATGGAACCCAAAATCGGACTTTTAATGGATGTACCTGATGGTAAGTTGGTTGAATTTTATGCTCAGATTGAAAAAGCGCTGGCAGGCAAAGCAAACCTATTCGATCAAGACAACGAAATGCTAATTGTCAGCACGGAGGCTGAGAAATTCACTGTTATTGAGGTTATGGCTGGACTCAACGTGAATACGGATCTAATGGACTTGCTACTACTGCCTCCAGATGCCGAGTTAACGGATCTTTTCAGTGATTATGGATTTACCAGCGAAGGTGAGAACAACTACTTGTACGAAAAACTCGTCGTCTCCTTCCGATTTACGGAGGATAGCAAGCAAGCGGACGTTGATCAAGCATCGCTTCAAATTGAAGAGCATCTGCTCGCGCTATACAAGGATCATGGGCGTGATGTTTATGTTGTCGATCGTCAGCTCGAAGAGCTTATGCAAGGCATCTCCAAAGCTTATCGATGCCGCATCGAAGTGCTCGCCTAACACAAATAAAAACCCCATTTCCCAGGTTATCTGGGAAATGGGGTTTTTATTTTGTGTTAGAGCAAATCGGCCGCTAACTGGGCCAAATGTGAACGCTCGCCTCGCTCCAGCGTAATATGACCGCTGATGCCCTCTTGCTTAAATCGTTCAACCACATAGGTTAATCCGTTGCTTGATGCATCGAGATATGGATGATCAATTTGGTCCGGGTCACCTAATAAAACAATTTTACTGCCTTCACCTACACGAGAAACGATCGTTTTGATCTCGTGCTTGGATAAGTTCTGTGCTTCATCAATAATGATGAATTGTCCAGGGATAGAACGTCCACGAATGTAAGTGAGTGCTTCGACTTGAATGCTGCCGAGCCCTGCCAATACCTTCTCAATATCTCCCGGTTTCTTCGTATCGAACAAATACTCGAGATTATCATAGATCGGCTGCATCCACGGACGCAGCTTCTCTTCTTTTTCACCAGGCAAATAACCAATATCCTTGCCCATAGGAACAACTGGTCGAGCAATAAGCAGCTTTTTGTATTTGCGGTCATCTTCAATTTTCATGAGTCCCGCAGCTAGCGTTAATAGCGTCTTACCAGTACCCGCTTTCCCAGTAAGGGTGACGAGCGGGATATCGTCATTGAGCAAAAGCTCAAGAGCCATGCGCTGCTGCGCATTCCGCGCGGCAATTCCCCAGATGGGATCGTTACTCATAAAGAGCGGCTCAAGTTTTTTGGCATCTGTCGTTACTTTCAGTAAAGCGGATTTAGAAGAACCCAGTTCATCTCGTAAGATAACGAATTCATGCGGATGAAGCATATAAGTCAAATTCAATGATGTCACGGTTAAGAACCGATATGAGTAAAATTCGTCAATCACAGACGGATGAACATATAAGGTGATGCAGCCTGTGTACATATCAGTCTGAGCTACAATGCGATCGGTTAAATAGTCCTGCGCGGGAATGCCTAGCACGTCCGCTTTTATTCGCACCAACGTATCTTTACTAACGATGACAACAGGTCTAGGAATATCATTTGCTTGCTCTTCCAGATGATAGTTGAGCGCGACGGCGAGTATGCGGTTATCGTTCGTTAACTCTGAGAATGTATCCTGCAGTTTTGCAAAACTTCGATGGTTAAGCTCCACTTTTATGCTTCCGCCTCGTTCAAGCGTAATACCGTCAGATAAGGTACCCTTGGTCCTTAATCCATCGAGTAAGCGGGAGACATGTCTCGCATTTCGGCCTATTTCATCCGCATTTCGTTTCTTAGAATCGATTTCCTCCAACACCACGGCGGGTATGACTACTTCATTATCTTCGAACGCGAATAATGCATTAGGGTCCTGAAGCAGTACATTGGTATCTAACACGTAAATTTTTTTCATTGGTGTGTCCCCTCCCAGATTTGGCGTCAGATCATTGGTTATATTTCATACATACAACCTAGCTGTGCAGGACAAACTAAACGCGAGATTCAAGGAAAGGATCGATTCAAGTGAGACTATTGTGCGTAATATCGTTGGTACTGGCCCTCGCGGTTGGCTGTAGTCAAGCGCCGAAAAGCGGTGCCCCCTCTCAAGATACAAATCAAAAACAAGTAAAGGTACAACAAATTGCTCCACAAAAGCTAGACATAAAAGATTCTAAAGCCGTTGCGGATCGTTTGGAAAGCCTAGCCACCAGTATCCCGCAAGTTGAAAGTGCGCATTGTGTCGTTTTCGGCAATACCGCTGTCGTTGGCATCAACCTCAAAAAAGATATGGATCGCTCGAGAGTCGGCACCGTCAAATATTCAGTAGCAGAAGCACTCAAGAAAGATCCCTACGGTGTGAATGCCATCGTAACAGCAGATCTTGATCTAGATCAACGGCTGCGCAACATTCGGGATAACGTAAAAGCAGGAAGGCCGATTACCGGGTTCGCTGAGCAAATGGCGGATATCATGGGCCGGGCTATGCCTCAACTGCCACGTGATATTCGCAATCCCCAAGACAATACAGGACCTAATGACGCGAACCAGGCCGGGAATCCAAATCCATAATTCGCGGAAAGATAACAAAAAGCCTGACTGCACACAGCAGATCTAGGCTTTTTTTATCGCATCAAAAACTTGGCCGGGTGGCTTAACGGATACTCGGCACGCAAAAGTTTTCTCATATTCAACTGTTGTCATCATTGGGGCGCGATCAATCAATTGCTCCGGTAAAGCTGTGATGTGTTCAGCCATATCGCTTGCGCCTCCTACTAGGTGGTTGAAAACGCTACTTACACTTACAGTATAGCATAGCAGGTGGCAAGCGTTCCACCCTTATGTATCTATTTTCAGGTCATGCGAACACTCCTTTTTAACCCAGATATACCTTATTGTACGTTGGATTAAAAAAGTTATGTCGCCAAAATTCCAGCCTATTGATTATTGTAAATGGGATTGGCATTAATATCATCCAATAGTTTCTCAGCGGATTCCCGATCAAAGCTCTGCCTGCTCTGGATTCCCTCACGTACATAGGAAATGTGAATTTTCATTGGATCTGTTTCGTCAACGAGTTCAATATCGCTAACGCCATGGTCCTCATGCAGCATCATTGCGAAAAAATCTTGTGTTTCTTTGGCAGCCTCATCACTTGGTCTAGCTTCGCTGACAATCTGCATTTGCAGCCAATTGAAAAACGTATCTTGGAGATTCATCTTAATGCCCATCCTCTCTAAGTAATATGACATCATATCCTGATTCCAACCAACGAACCCATTGATTCTTCCAATTGCTTTGATCTGGATCTGCATCGCATTCATACAAAGACGAGACTAGCTCCAAGGCCTCCTTACGCGTAAGCAGACGATCAAGAAAGGCCTCTGCACAATGCGAGAGATGAAAGGGCTTACCATCGAAGCTAATCGCCTCAGACTGCTCGAAATCAAGCTCTACAAGTTCTGAGCCACATAGTTCCTCGTCATCGCTTAAAAGCAGGCTTGATTTAAACATCGCTAGCAACCTGGGATGCTTCCCATTTGCCACCTCTCGGAACGACTCCAAAGCCTTCAGCGGCGTACAGTTTATACGGTCAGCACCAAGCACGAATGGCGAATAATTCACAATTGGAGTTAGCCAGTATCTCGTCATTCCGGACTACTGCTCCCGCTTCTTTTTTCGATAAAATAACGGATCCGCACTAGAAACATGAGAGAAATCGCTACAGTCAAGCAAAGCACAATCGGCAGCCCTACAAGCTGAAAACCGAGCAGCATGATCGATCCGATCGCCATAAGCAAGTAAACAACGGCTGTCTTAAGGATTGGTAATTTGCGAGTGCGAAAAACTTTGTTATACACATAAGACATGAATATGAAGATTAACAAATAGGTGATGTAAATGTGATTTCCAAACCATTCGTTCAATGCTGTCAATACCATACACTCCATTTCGCTTAAAAAAGTAAAGTCAACTTACTCATTATCGCTCAATTGCGCAAATAAATAAAGGGAAATGCAGCCGGGTGGCTGACATTTCCCCTATTAAGAACACTTTGTGAACTAGACGTTAGCTTCAGCCGTTTTGCGTTGTTTCTCAGCACGCTCACGTTCGCTTTTGTTCAAGATCTTTTTACGAATACGAACGGATTTTGGCGTAATTTCGCAATACTCATCATCGTTCAGATACTCAAGAGCTTGCTCCAAAGAGTATAAGCGAGGAGTTTTCATTTTCACTGTTTCTTCTTTGTTCGCGGAACGAATGTTGTTTACCGCTTTTTCTTTACAGATGTTTACGATGATGTCGTTGTCGCGCGTATGCTCACCAACGATCATGCCTTCATAAACTTCCGTTTGCGGGTGAACGAACAGGATACCGCGATCTTCTACGGAAAGAATACCGTACAGCGTGGAAACGCCTGTTTCACTGGATACAAGCACGCCTTCATGACGCCCACCAACGTTTGCTCCTTGGTATGGACCGTAGCTGTCGAAAGCGTGGTTCATAATCCCATAACCGCGAGTCAGTGTTAAGAAGTTCGTTCTGTAACCAATCAAACCACGTGCTGGAATCAAGAACTCAAGGCGAACGTTACCGCTGCCGTTGTTGATCATATTAACCATTTCTGCCTTACGTGAACCTAAGCTCTCCATAACGGAACCCATGCTATCTTCTGGAACGTCGATGATCAAACGCTCAATCGGCTCCATTTTTTGACCGTCAATTTGACGGATGATAACTTCCGGCTTGGACACTTGCAACTCAAAGCCTTCACGACGCATGTTTTCAATCAAAATACCTAAGTGAAGCTCACCGCGGCCAGATACGATGAAAGCGTCAGGGCTGTCAGTATCTTCAACGCGCAAACTTACGTCTGTTTCAAGTTCTTTGTATAGACGCTCACGAATTTTACGGGAAGTAACCCATTTACCTTCACGACCTGCGAAAGGTGAGTTGTTCACGACAAATGTCATTTGAAGGGTAGGCTCATCGATTTTCAATACTGGCAAAGCTTCCGGATTCGCAGGATCTGCTACCGTTTCACCAATGTTAATATCTTTGATACCGGCAATAGCAATGATATCCCCTGCTGCTGCTTCTTCGATCTCAATACGCTTCAAGCCTGTGAATCCGAAAAGTTTCTCGATTCTTGCTTGCTTTTGTCCGCCTTCACGAGTCATAACCGCAACGGTTTGGCCTTGACGAATTTTACCGCGGTTCACACGACCAACGCCGATACGACCTAGGTATTCGTTGTAATCCATCAGTGTAACAAGGAATTGCAGCGGTTGATCCACATCTTCCGTTGGTGAAGGAATGTGTGTAACGATTGTTTCATAGATAGCTTCCATGTTCTGATCTTGCTTATCAGCTTCAAGGCTGGAAGTACCTTGTAACGCGGAAGCATAAACCACGTGGAAATCAAGTTGTTCATCCGTTGCACCTAGTTCAATGAACAAGTCAAGAACTTCGTCCACAACTTCAGCTGGACGAGCATTCGGACGGTCAATTTTGTTAACGACAACAACTGGCTTAAGGTTGCTTTCAAGAGCTTTACGAAGAACGAACTTTGTTTGTGGCATTGTACCTTCGAAGGCATCAACAACGAGCAATACGCCGTCAACCATCTTCATGATACGCTCTACTTCACCGCCAAAGTCGGCATGTCCTGGTGTATCTACGATATTAATCAGGTAATCTTTATAATTAATAGCTGTATTTTTTGCAAGAATGGTAATACCGCGCTCTCTCTCGAGATCGTTTGAGTCCATCGCTCTTTCTTGGACAGCTTCATTGTCACGGAATGTACCGGATTGTTGTAGTAATTTATCTACGAGTGTTGTTTTGCCGTGGTCAACGTGAGCGATAATTGCAATATTGCGGATCTTTTCTCTTGCTTGCATGAATGTCAAACCCTCTCTACCCTATAATTTTCGTCTCTGTTCATAAAACAAGCGTCGGACAAAAGCGCCGACGCTTGACATTTATGTTTATTATACGCAGTTTCTCGACATTATGCAAGGTAATTGGCGAACAACATATAACTTTTACATAAAACACATATGGATTACCACACATTTTTCCTGCGGAAAATCATAAGAAGCCCCGCTGCAACAAGGATCAAAGCGATTACATATATCCCTAATTTGACAAGCAGGGTGATTCCGAAAAGTACGACTGAAATGATGCCGAGCACTAGTGCGCCTATCCAAACCCCTCGGTCACTCCCGCGATCGAACAGATGGAGCTCATATAATCCGATGGCTACTCCGAGTATGAATCCAGGCCAGAGATAGCTCATGGACCCCCAACCAAATATGTTGCAGAAAAAGAACATCAAGCCATACGTCGTCAAAATGCCTCCAGGGACGAGTACGCCTGCCGGCCACGTGCGGTTAAAGTACAAGATGTGAAAAAGCAGTCCGGGAGCAAGCAAAACAAGAGGCCAGAAGAAGGAAAAAATAAAGTGAATAACGCCTAATTTCCCAAGAAGCAATAATACGGCCAGGCCAATTAACAGGATACCGATGGAGTAGCTATTTCTAGCCATAAGAATTCCCTCCTATTTCACTTGTCAATTCGATGTCGTTTTCGACACCATTCAACAAGTAGTTTATCGTACCTTGCTCGAAATTGCTAGCCTGCAAGCTATTTGCGGCCACCGCCGCGCCGTTTGGCTTCCAGCAAACGGCTCATGCTGTCCGGCGGCGCACCGCCAGCCGCCGGAGCCTCCGGAGCAGCAGCAGGCTGCTCCGGTACGGGCCGCGGAGCGGCCGGTGGAGCGCCGCCTGCGGCCCGGCGCTCCGAACCGCGCTGCAGCTTATGCTCCGCAAGCTGCTTGCGTTCACGGAGACGCGCCAGCGGCGTCTCCGGCGAGGGCGGGCCCGCAGCAGCGGCCCGCCAAGTGAACGCCCGGGCCCACAGGCCTGGCGGCAGTGCAAGGCGACGCGCTGCGATGTCCATCAGCAGCAGCGCGAGCGCAGCCATCAGCAGGTACTCGCTGATGGGGATGTATCGCTTCTGCGCGGCAGAAGCGAAGGCGAAGGCTTCTTCCGGATGCTCTAGCGAGAGCATCCGGCCGCCTGTAAGCTCAGCCAGCTGCTGAAGCTTGCTGAGCCCGGAGCCGTCCGTGATCCGGTATTCCGGAGAATACGGGATCACGATGCCGGTCGTCGAGCTGCCGATGACGCGCCTTGGCGCATCTTCCGCCTCGCTGCCTGCGGCGAAGAGCTCGGTTTTGGCCAGATAGACGCCAGACTTATCCACAGATAGCTGTGCTGAATAATCACCAGGAGCTGTAGAAGTAAAAGTTAACTCCCGCGTACCTAAATCTTCATCCGTCACGGTGGCACGAAGCTCCCCCTGCCCGCCTGAACCATCAAGCTCGGAATTACCGACCTTGGCTTGGAGTGCCAGCTCGTCACCTGATAAATGCCCGTTCAATTCGAGTGGCGAGGATTGAAATTGCGGGAAAGTCCATTTGATCATGCTGGTAAGCATCGGCGCAAAGGATGACCATGTGACCCATGATGAGGACCACGCGCCGGTAACATCGCTAGTCCAGGCTACGGACCTTCCTGAGCCATATTGCCATCTTGCCAAAACCGGATCAGGCTCCGGGCTGGACAATACCACTTCTGCTGCTTCCTTCGGTGTTGTAGCGATGTAACCTTGGAGCTGCGGCAGGCCACCGCCCCACAAACTTCCCCAATCCGAGCCGCCAGTTACAGCAGGCACAAAGGGCTGATTAACCACATAAGTGCGGGAGATGAGAACAGCTTCGCGGCTAAAAATAGCCGGAATCGTCGTTTGATCCACCGCTGCATAATATCTGCCCTTCGAAAGTTCAGCAAGTTGGCTTAACAAGGCTTGATCCGCATCTGTTCCGATAGCTACCGTCGACATCGTGATGTTTTCCTTTTGCATCTCAGCGGTTAACGTTTCATAACTTTGTGTCGTTGCGGACTGACCATCCGTTAGCAAAATGATATGCTTCCGCTGGGCATCTACCTTCGATAGCTTGGCATAAGCCTCTGCCACCGCGGTATAAATTTCAGTTCCACCGTCTGCAGGAATCGAATTGATTTTCTGGATGACATCCTGCTTCTGATTCAACTTTTGGGGCTGCACATACCATATCGGTGAAGAATCGAAGCCAAGTACCCCAAGCGTATCTTTTTCTCTTAAAAGATCAACCGTTCGTGAGGCTGCTTCTTGTGCCAGCTTTATTTTTTCTCCGGACATACTGCCTGATTTATCCATGACCAGCACAATGCCTAGGGACGGAATTTCCCGTTTCCCGCGTAAATCCATATATACGGGCAGCGCTCGCTCAATGGGTGTTTTGAAATACCCGCCTAACCCGTAGCTGTTGTCTCCTCCAAGCATGACAAGGCCAACACCGTAATCGCGGACCGCGCCCTCGATCATTTCCATTTTGAGCTGAGGGATTTGAGTCGCCGCTGTATTGTTGAGAATAATGCTTTCATAGCCGGTATAAGTCACGAAATCATTGGATAAAAGCTCTGGTTGTATGGTTTCATAAGGAATCAAAGCAGCTTGCAGCGCTCCCTCCACGTTTTGCGAAATACCCGCTTTCCCCTCTACAATAAGCACCTTCGGCGGCCCTTGAACCTTGCTGAACGCGTAGTGCGTATTATTGGCTGAAAGCTCATCACCCTCCATGTACACTTCAGCGCGATAGCGATGAAAGCCTGATTCTTTGGCAAGCGACTGAAGGGCAAACCGATTCTCTCCTTTAGTCAGCTCAAGGGACTGCACAGTCACTTCTTGATTGTCCTCAAATAATCGCAATTGAGCCGGCCCTGAGCTCGTGGAACGGATAACCACCTCTATCGTATAGGCTTCAGCTTGATAGAGCTTTTCTGGAACGCGAACCGCTTCAACCGCTGCATCTTTACGCTCTTTGCCAGCAAGAGGTACAATGTCTACCTGAATCCCGCGATCACGGAGGAGCTTTCCTTGACGCAGCATATCTCCCACATTTTCTTCACCATCGGACATGACGATGACACGTCCTGCATTTCCTTTCGTGAGGAGGCTCGAAGCTAGTTGTAAACCTGAAGCCACATTCGAGAATTGAGGATTCGATTGGGTTGTGAATTGAAAGCCATCCATGTCTCTTCTATCAAGCGGCTTCTCAATCGAAGCTTGCAGCGCTAAGGATACGACACCAGCTTCGTCTTGAACGGATCCGCGAGCTTTTACCGCGTCTCGGATCCATTGCGCTTCTTTAGTTTCTTCCTTTACGCTGTCTGAGCGGTCAACCGCGAACACAATGCTTTTGTTATTGAAGTCAGTGAACAGTTGAGCTCCCGATAACGCCATGATTAAAAGGAGAAGTACCACGGCGCGAAGCGTAATAACGAGCTTTTTTCTTGCCCCTTGCAGCCTGTGGAGGGTTCGCCAAATCCACCATAAGTAAGCTGGCAGCAGCAATAGTAAGAGTAGCCCGAGAGAGTATTTAAACTGAATGCCCACGCCGGTACACCTCCCATTCCATCACAAGCAGCACAAGTAAAAACAACACGACCCAAGGAACTAATGAAGTCAAACCTAAGCTAAGATCATTTCTTTCATTTACTAGAGATTGCTGATCAGAGAGTGGTTTCACGCTTAGCTTATTGTTCGTTACAGTGTTCACGTTGGATTCCCTAGCATCCATCACCACCTCGACTAAGCGTGCATCAACCTCATGTTCTGCTTCGTCAAATTCTTTAAACGTATACAATCCCGGAAGCTTCGGCACCGATTGCCTTGAAGCCAGTACTTTTCCAGTTAAATCTGCTGCCTGCTCTTTGACTCCCGCTTCTCCTTCTGCTGTCCATACCGCTTTAACAGCCTGAGGATGCAAGCTGACATCAATCCGTTCCCCTGCTATGACGCGGCCAAGGTTGCCTCCCTGATGCTGAGTCAACCAAGCAAGCGCATTTTGCACAAAAATAGGGAATTCCGGCCGAAGACCTATATCCGTTTGATCTAGTGGAAAAGTAAATGATACTCTTGCAGCACCTTCTTCCACTCCTGCCAAGATCAACGGAATGCCAGCAGAAGATACGATCGCTTTTTCCCATGGCAGAAGCGCTCGGCTCTGTGCCTGTGCAACGTTCACATCCTGAAGATGAATATAGCGCATGATTGGATGATCTTCGATTGTAAAAGGAGAGTTGCTTTCTATAGCCGTCATTGCCGCTCCGGAAGATCCAATCCGCCAAATGGGCTTAGCAGCTAGAAGTTCTTGCCATTTGGCTGTCTTGAGCGCAGATTCATCTACGCCATCAACGATGATAAGATCCGGTTTCAAACCTATCGGTGGCGGATACGTACCATCCTCGCTTTTTTGAATATGAAGGACGTCTGCCTTGGCCAAAAGTAGAGCTTTTTGCAAGAAAAGATTCCCATCTCCTACATAGGCGACTTGCGTTCGCCCTGTGCCTTCTGGAAAAGCATAACCACTGTTGTCAGCTTCCAAAGAATCCTTTGTTTCTATTTCAAGCTTGTACACATTGGCATAGGCCAATTTTTCCATAAATAACGACTTTTGCTCACCGGCCTTCAGCTGCAACTTATCTGTCCGAACGACCTGCGAATCCGCGAAAAGCTTGGTTTCCACCTCCGTGCTTACCGTGCTCCAATTTTTCAGCACGGCAACCGCGCTGACTTCCGTTTCCCTATTTTTGACTCCGAATTGTGAAATTGACACATTTACCGCAGCCTGCTCTTTGGAAGGCGCAGCGCTTTCACCGCTCCCTTGAGCATTAACGATTTGAGCAGGTACCGCAAAAGTGATATTCTCCACTTTCTCTGGCCACTGGCTGTCTGTATAGATGCGTACTTCCCCATCGAATTCTTCGCGCGTTAGTGCTGAAGCCAAAGACAGCGATTCTTGAACATTTGTTTTGCCGTAAAAAGGGGATATCGCATTCAAGGCATCTCGAAACGCTGAAACCTCCGTTTCCTTTTGTAAAATCAGTTCAGGCTGATCCTTAATGACCATAAGAGAATACGTGCGGTTCTTTGCTTCCTCTTGTACATAGGACAAAATGCTTTGTTTTGCTTGTTCCAATCTTGTTGAACCTTGATTCGTTAATGTCGCCATGCTTGCTGATGTATCAATGACAAAAAAGACATGAGATTTCACAGCTTGTTGACTTCGGATCACAGGTTGCATCAAAGCCAAAACTAGAAAGATTGCTGCCAAGAGCTGAAGCAGTAGCAGTAATTGGCGTCGGAGACGCTGCCATGGCTGGTTCGCCTCTTGCTCGCGGAGTATGCGCCGCCAAAGCAGGTGGCTGGATATCTCTGTGTCGATATATCGGCGCTTCAACATATACAACAGCACAATGAAGGGTATAGACAAAGAGAACCACAGCCCGCTTACAGTTGCGAATTGCATAAGTGTCACCTTTCCGAAACGATTATTAATCTAAAACATACTCTTGGTGGATTACTTTACTTCAAACTTCCTGTTGCGTTCAATTTCCTTCCTCTGGGCATACTGAAAGGCGTGCTGCCTGATTTCCCTCTATCTTACAGGTTTGCCTACGCTCAACATGGGAGGTCACATGAAATCTTTGTCTGAAAATGAAAAGAAGAAACGGAAACCGCTCTGGACCAAAGCTTTTCTTGTCACATCACTGTCCAATTTACTGCTTTTTTTTAGTTTTCAAATGCTGATCCCAACCATTCCTTCGCATATATCGCAGTTAGGGGGCAATGATCTGCAAGTCGGACTTGTCATCGGTATTTTTACGATTTCATCACTTCTAACCCGCCCTTTTGCCGGGCGAGCGCTTGACTTGCTCGGTAGAAAGCACGTGCTGCTTGTAGGATTATCTATCTGCGCACTGACGATAGCGGGCTATTCGTATATGGCTGTTATTACCCTCATTCTTGCCGCCCGATTCGTTCATGGGATTGGTTGGGGCATATCTACAACATCCTTAGGAACAGTAATCGCTGATATCATTCCGCCCGAACGTCGCGGGGAAGGTATGGGATATTACGGATTATCCAATACATTTGCCATGGCGCTTGCTCCGCTTACTGGATTATGGATCATGCAAACGTATAGTTTCCATCGCGTTCTATTGATTTCCACACTGCTAGCAGTGCTTTCCTTATTTAGTTCACTTTTTATTTCCTATGCCAAACCTTTACCTGTCGACAAATCGGCTCAACGGCCGAAGCTCATTGACCGTTTGTGGGAGCGCACGGCTTTGCTCCCCTCGGCTTTGCTGCTGTGTACAGCAATTTGTTATGGAGGGATTGTGACTTTCATTACTTTGTTCGGCCATGAAGCCGGCATTTCGAATGTAGGTTGGTTTTTTCTATGCAATGCCTCGATGGTGCTTATTGTGCGGCCTATTACAGGTGTGCTCTTTGACCGCAAAGGTCCTGAATGGGTGCTGCTGCCAGGCGCTCTTTTCACGATAACTGGACTACTCCTGCTTTCATATGCTCACACTGAGCTCAGCTTGGCTATTGCAGCATTATGCTATGGTATCGGATTCGGTTCTATACAGCCTGCCTTGCAGGCATGGACAATTGCTCGCGCAGCCCCTAATCGGCGCGGTGCGGCGAACGGGACCTTCTTTTCAGCCAATGATCTAGGCATAGGACTTGGAGCCATGGTTCTTGGAGCCTTAGCGAACATAAGTGGAAGCTACGCGCTTATGTACCGCTTCTCAACCATACTTATTATTGTGTTTCTGCTTATTTATGGGTGGAGCTTTTGGCACGTTTGGCGCCGTGTACACCTTCCACAGCGATAAGCAGTTAACGTACCAAGCCACTGCGCCGAAATTCTCCTAGCAGGAAATCGCCTGGCGAAACATCCGTAACAGCAAGCACATACGTGATACCTCGCTCATGACAAAAGGCCCTCACCATTTGCGTATAGGCCATTGCGGCAGCTCTGTAGTTCTGCAGCACTTTGCTGCTCATCGCCACTTCTCGCGCTGCTCTGGACTCACTGTCGATGAGCCGCAGCTCGCCGGTTAGCTTCGGGTCAAGCTCCTCAGGAGCAAGTACTTGCACGACGACGACTTCCTGCTTGGCCACCTGGACATATTTCAAGGCGTCTTCAACGCCTTCCTCATACAAAAAATCAGAAAATATCCAAGTCATCCCTGATTGACGAGGCAAAATAGCTGGGTTCCCAAAAACCGCACCTATATCTCCTGTCCCCGCAGGGTCACAATTGCCCAGAAATTCGAATAGCCGATGCGAGCTTCCTTTCCCGCGAAGGAGCTTCATCTGCTTTGTTATTTGTGTTGTAAAAACAGCCGCGCTAACGCGATCATAGCGATTCAAAGACAGATACCCAATTCCGGCAGCCAACTGCCTGGCATACTCCCATTTGGAAAGTCGCACAGAATCTGCTCCCTCTTTCCTCCCGAAATCCATGGAAGCGGACGCATCTAACCATAAGTTAACCTGAAGCTCCTGTTCATCCATAAAAAGCTTAATAAACGGCTTACCGGTTCTGCCGTAGGCATGCCAATCCAATTGACGTGTATCGTCTCCTGGCGAATACAAGCGATAATCTGCAAATTCTAGAGAAGCGCCTAAGTCTTTGGATCGTCTCCTCCCTTGCATGGTTCCTCTAATCCTACTTTTAGCGGCAATGCTCAATTGATCTAGTCGGCGCATCAGCGCAGGATCTAGCAGATGCCCCCCGCTGCTCATCGACTTTGCTCCATGGAACTGATAATAGCAGCGATGATGTTGTCAGGCGCTATCCCCATTGCTTGACCCTCGAAGTTAAGGAACAGCCGATGTCTTAATGCTGGTAAAGCTACCGCATGCAGGTCTTGTTTGGAGATGTGGAATCGACCAGCAAGAAATGCACGCACCTTTGCTACCGCGATGATCGCCTGCACCCCGCGTGGTCCTGAGCCGAAACGCACATATTTCTTGACTTCCACCGGCGCCGTCTGCTCTTCAGGATGTGTATTCATCAACATCTGAACCGCATAATCAAGCATGTCTTCAGTGACTAATATTTCTTTCAAACCCTTTTGGATATCTTGAATCAAGGCGCCATCCGCCACTTTCTCGGCCTGAAGTTGAATTGTGGAGGTCGTTCGCAGCACAATTTGCTTCAGTTCATTTTTAGTCGGATACGTGACATGAATTTTAAGTAGAAATCGGTCCAGCTGTGCTTCCGGAAGAGGGTATGTCCCTTCCTGCTCTAACGGATTTTGCGTAGCTAGCACGAAAAATGGAGATGACAGCAGGTGCGTTTCTGAGCCTACAGTTACTGTTTTCTCTTGCATCGCTTCTAACAGTGCACTCTGTGTCTTCGGTGTTGCCCGATTGATTTCATCTGCTAGCACAACATGTCCAAATAGCGGGCCTTTTTGAAATTTATACGAAGTCTCGCCTTTCGTCCCGAATTGTATGACATTCGTCCCCGTTATATCAGCAGGCATTAAATCAGGTGTGAACTGAATTCGTGTAAAGCTGAGATCAACGGTATCTGCGATCGTTTTGACGAGCATCGTTTTACCGAGCCCCGGAATTCCCTCTAGCAGTGCATGTCCTCCGGCAAAAATGCACCAAAGCAGCTGCTCCACCACCTCTTCCTGTCCAACAATGACACGGCCAATTTGTTCTTTCATCCGGGAGACCGCTTCTCCCCATGCTTCTAATTGTCCCTTCGACTCGACCATCTGCTCCTACTCCCCTCCCGAAACGCTAACTTTTCTACCTCTGAGGCTGTATTTCAAGAAAATAATCTCGCACCAGTTTTTGCATATGCTGCGGCAATTCAGAGCGGTTCAACGCGCTTGAGGCTTCCGCTTCGTATTCGGCGTAGACATCCTCGTAAGGCCGCGAAGCACCGTCCATCGCCGGAGCCGAGCCTCCTTGGCTCACTTCGCCTCCGGTGCCGCTGGTAGGACCGCCGTCGACGTATGTCCCACCGGTGCCGGAGCGCTCGCGCGGCGTCGCCACAAGCCCGCGCGAGCCAGCCCCGGTGCCGCCCTGCGTACCGCCGGCTGCGCCAGTGCCTCCGCTTCCGCTGGCACCGCCAGTTCCAGTTCCAGTTCCAGTTCCAGTTCCAGTGCCGCCGGCTCCGCTCGTGCCACCCGGGCTCGTGCCTCCGGCAGCGCCGCCCTGGGCCTGGCCTGCCGCGCCCGGCGCCTTGCCAGCACCGCTCGCCGCAGCCAGCTGCTCCGCACGGCCGCCTGGCGCCCACGCTTGCCCCGGCTGCGCCCCGCTCGCGGCAATCTCACGCGCCTGCGGCAGCGCACCGGCGGCAAGGCTCGCAGCCGCCTCCGCGGCTTGCGCCTGCTGCTGCGCCAAGGCTTGCTGCGCCGCGCTGGCAGCCGTCAGCCCAGCCTGCAGCTGGCTCAGCTGCGCAGCAGCATTCTCGCCGCTGCGCAGCGCGCTTGCGGCCTGTTGGAGCTGCTCGCGAAGAAGCTGCTCCTGTTCTGGCGTCGCAGCTGCAGCGGAAGCTGCGAGCCGCTCCAGCTCGCTGGCAAGGAGCTGCTTCTGCTCCGGCGTCAGCTTCTGCACTTGTTCGCTCAGCTTCGCTGCCTCGCGCTGAATGCCCTCTGGGCTATTCTGCCCAAGCGCCTTGCCCAGCTCGCGCAGTGCCTGTGTCCGCTGCATCGACTCCGCCCACTGTTCGGAGCGCTGCTTCTGCTTCTCAAGCTCACCAATGCCCGCTTCCATTTTTTTAAGCGATTTTTCCAATTCATCCAAAGCTTTCGAAGACGTAAGGGTTTGCCCCAGTCTGCGCTCCAACTCATTTAAATCTTTCGTCATTTGCTTTACCGCTGGGTAGGCAGAAGGCTTGGCTTGCAATTGTTTCTGAATCTCAGCTACATGCTCCTTCTGTTCCTGCATCCATGCTTTATCTTTGCCTGCCTGCTGCAATATCGTATCTTTAGGATTAGGCAAAAGCAGCAGGAGTACCAACGCGGCAACCAGACTTGCACCAGCAAGCCACGTCTTTCTAGCGACACGCAGCGATACGACTTGTTCTAACTGGCTTTCTACGAAAAAAGCACCCTTTTCAAGCGCATCCTGTCTTTGCAGCTCAGCAATCAAAGATGTTTGCTCTTTATAACGAATCGCTGTAATCATTCTATCTTCTAAACCGTTGTCATCAAGCAGTTTGGCAGCGTCGAGCATACCCGGACGGCGAACGATCAACCATATTCCTCCTGCCGCAAGAACTGCCACCATACTCATCAACGCACTAACCCGGTAACCGCTTATCAGAAAAAATCGTCCCAACGCCATCCACAAGCAAGCCATGCCTAGCCCAATGATCAAGCTTCGCAGGAAAAAGTGAAGTCCTTTAACTTTTAACATCCGCAATTTGACTGGGAACAGCAGCTCATCCAGCGATGTGAATTTCATCGTGGGGCATCTCCTTCCTGAACCTCGTTATTTCTTTCTTTTCATAATCGGGCGTAAATATCTCACACTTAGCCCAATTAGAACAATGGAAAGAACTGTGTAAAAACCAATAAAAATATGCCACATCTGCAGATATGTATGCCCTTTGAACAATTGTTTGGCAAAATCAGGAATCATGAGAGAAACTAGAACAGCCATAGGGTTAAAACTCAGAAAATAACCAAGAACTTCTTCGTTCGTTCCTGCTCTTCCAATGTTTCCGAAAAATAGACCTGCGAGTGCAGTAAAACCAAATATAAAAAGCACAAACCCATAAGTGGCAATAACGGAAATAACGGTTTTCTTCAGAATCGTAGAAAAGAAAATCCCCACTGCTCCGAATAACACCATCACAAAGATATAAAAAACAAATACGGCAAGTACTTGCGTTGGTGAAACTCCCCCGTAAAGGAATACAATACTGTAAAGCGGCATCGTAGCAACGACAGTTAACAACATAAAACTAAGTGAGGCAAACAGCTTGCTGAGAATAATGGTTCCTGAGCTTTGCTGCGTCGTCAACAACATATTTAAGGTTTGCTTCTCTCGCTCACCGCTTACTACGCCTGCTGTTAAACCTGGCGTCATGAACGCGATCAGCACTAATTGTGTTCCGCTCAGAAAATAAAATAATTCGCTGCTTCTTGCAGTACTTAACACACCAGCTTGCTGATGGCTCATGTTAATATAAGCAAATCCAAGCGCAATCAAGCCGATGGCCAGAAGATACACCAGGATCGAGAGCGGAGAGCGGATGGTCCTCATGCGTAAACGGAACTCTTTTTCCATAACCGGATTAATCCAATTTAACCTGCTGCTCATCGTGTGCGCCGCCTCCTTTCGTAATTTCCAGGAACACATCTTCCAAATTCGTTAATGCTTCACTGAACGATAGGAGTGGAAATCCTTTCTCCACTAAGCTTGCAAGCAGCAATGATTGATCTTCATCCGTCCCTCCGAAATGAACATGCAATCCCTTCTCATCCTGCAGCACCATCGTAACATGAGGCTGATCCTTCAGGAATTTCAAGGCTTCTTCCGTTCTGCTCACCATGCGAATTTGGAGAACCCGATTGGCTTTCATCCGATTTTGAATATCTGACACTTTCCCCTTCGCAATCAGCTTTCCGTATTCAATGACTCCGATTTCATCCACCATCTCGGCCAGCTCAGGTAAAATGTGTGAGGAAATAATGATCGTTTTGCCCATAGCCTTAAGTTCTTTCAATATTTCTCTCATTTCGATACGCGCTCGCGGATCTAGTCCCGATGCAGGTTCGTCCAGAATCAGCACTTCCGGCTCATGGACCAAACATCTAGCCAAGCATAAACGCTGCTTCATCCCTCTAGATAACGAATCCACGTAGAAGTCAGCTTTCTCTGATAAATTAACAAGATCAAGCAGTTGCGGAATTAGCTTCAGCCTGTCAGTCCTCGGAATACCATAACTCGCACCGTAAAAGTCCAAGTATTCGGTCGTTTTGAAATTGTCGTAGACTCCGAAAAAATCAGGCATATACCCAATCAGCTTACGCACTTCTTTCGGCTTCTCGGTCACGTCATAACCGCCAACCTTAGCAGTTCCGGAAGTTGGGTTTAACAGCGTGGCTAGGATGGACATTGTCGTGGATTTCCCCGCTCCGTTCGGTCCAACAAAGCCAAAAACCGTTCCTTTATCAATCTCCATGCTCAAGGCATCGAGAGCTGTAAAGTTCCCGTATTTCTTGGTTAATTCTGTAATGGAAATCATCGTTGCACAGCCCCCTCCAAAGAAATGGCAGGGATCCGGAACATGATGTTATTTTGAATCGTCGTTATTTTCATGCGTATCGATTTTCCCTCGACGATATATGGCTGCAGGTTTTCTCCCTCCCAGGATTGGTACGATTTTAAGGTGACTTCTTCCCATGCCTTGGTCTCCGAATTCCATAACTCTGCCTTTACATCCGGATTAGGGTCTCCCGTCATTTCCATAGATTGATACGTTGCTCCTGCTAATGTCGGTAGTTGATAATCAAGTGTCACATCACCGCTTCCCATTTGCATGAAAGGGCCGTTTTGGAACTGAATTGAGCTCATTCTCAAATGATTATCGATGAGTGCCGGCACAATCGCTGTGCTTGGAATAACGATTTTACCCTCTGACGTTACATAATTGATAGTCATGTCTTGCGTAATTAGTGTCAGCTGCTCAGTTGGAATGCTGCCTCCCGATGCGAGCGTGATGGACGTTTGATCTTTCATCCATCCAACAATCATTGGCGTGATCCCTCCTGAGAACTTTGCCTTACGATTCAAATAGCTGCTGAGCAATGAGCGCTGATGCAAACCAACGTCGATTCCGTTGTTGTTCGGATATGGAAATACTAGCTGTGCAATATCAGGCCCATTCATCACGCTTCCGCCACTCGCCGTATCGAAATTCGCCGAAGCTCCCGCTGGAATCTCGCCAATTTTGACATATAATTGGTTGATAAGGACGGCAACATCCGTTAAATCTTTGGTCGTGTTATTCGTAACCTGACCTTTTGCACCTTTGGCCGTTAAATCTGACATATGATAGTCTAGTTTTCCAAGTGGAATTAGTTGATTTCCTTCAACGGTTAACTTAGAGATGGACGAGTAAGGAACATCCTGCAGCTGTACGTTGGCTGCTCCCGCTTCTTGCCGGATGACAAGCTCATTTTGCTCATGGAGCGGCATAGACGGGTAAGTTTCGGATAGAAGAAGCGGTGAGATTGCCGTATTTCCGGCAAATTTCAATTCTAAATCCCCGCCTTTCGGGAGAAAGACTGAGACAGCAGATTGTTGGATGCCTGATCCTGTGCCGTTCAATGTAACCGTAGACAACGATTGAGCCATCAAACTACCTCGATTCGTTGCACCAAATTGAAAAACACCAATGCTGGTTACAACAGCAGCTATTGGGATCACGTACCAAGCCCACTCTCTGCGATCTAGTCGTGTCAAAACCATATATAGCAATGGTCCCACGACAATGGCATACAGAAGCAAGACAAGTGCCAGCATCGGAAGCTTAGGAGGTTGCAGGGAAGGGAAATATTCCAATGCGCGATCCAGTTCCCTATTAGGATCATTGCCATATCTCATTTGATTCATATTGTAAGTATTCGCAGCCGCGATTGGCCCAGAGAGAATTTGCTCCCATAACCGCTGATTCCCATTCCAGGATGCAAGCGGATTTAGCGATAAATTGTAGGCTACGTAGGTAACGAAACCGCTTCCGTAAGCAGTACGGGCCAACACAGGCACATTCCCCACTGACAGAATAGACTCTGCTCCACTCGCCAATTTCGCTTGCGACAACGTGAAAGGCTGCGGTAAAACAAGCTCCTTCCCACCTATTTTTTCAATAACAGGGAGCTCATTAACCACCGTGGTCCCTTCATAAATAACAGGAGCTGCTTTAGCAAAAGGTGCTGCTGACTTCGGATAACCCGCACCCCCTGCGAGTAACAGTGTGCCCCCTCTTTGTGTCCACAGCTGAATGGCTTGTACTTGCTGTTCCGTTAAGGTATCCGCTGCGAAGTCATTGATTGCAAGAACGTCCAGACCGTCTAACCCCAATGAATCCTTCGGAATTTCCTCCTGTTTAAGATGCAGAACATTCAACTTGCTGCCAGTTTGATTAAGCAGTGTTAAAAAGTTAAGCGTATCTACATCTCTAGCCAGAACACCTACCTGCAGTGTTTCCTTTGGCAAACTGAATGCTTCCAAGTACGACATGCCATCTAGCGCTACTTTCTTGCCGTTTTTTTGAGATTTTTCATAAAAAGAGATTGTATTATTGCTTTTTGAAAAAGCATACCCGGGTAAGAGCATCGTAACGACTTTCGTGCTGCCTTGGGGAAGTTCAACATGCTGCACATAATTAAAATCCTTGCTTCGATTCGGATTAGCCACCTGCAGGACTAAATCGCCAGCTAAGTCAGTTCCCTGATTACGAAGGGTCATGGTAGCAACATGCCATTTCCCTTGTTTGACATTGGAAGCTCCAAAACCAATTTGAGTTTCAATTTCAATCCGTGCTGAGTCCGCAGCATCAGCTGTCTGCAACAATGGCTCGCAGCCCATCAGCCATAATGCAAGGAGGATACCACTCATCATAATGTGTAGTCGAAATCTCGGTTTCTTAAGCAAACTAGGTCTCAATTGCGTAACTCCCTTCTACATATGCCTATCTCATAACTAGACGACAAAATTGGAAAAAAGTTTCAATTTTAAGCCGAACAAAAATAAAACCGCTTCGCTGTGTAAGACCAGCTTGGCGGTTTTGCTATTTCCTATTCGTTTCTTATTTTTAATTGCAGTAATCTCAGCCACTTCACTGATGCACCAATTACAATGACAAGGGCGGATGCAATAATCGGGATCCAGACATGTAGAAACTCGTAATCGTGAAGGAACCAATCGATCATTTTCTCGTCTTTTACAAACATTTCACCAGCTGTATAGCCGAGGATACCTGCCCCTAAAAGAACAAGCACCGGATATTTGTGCAGTAAATTCATAACCAGTGTGCTTCCCCAAATAATGATAGGGATACTAAGTCCAATACCCAAAATAATTACTGTATTGTTACCGTTGCCTTTGGCCGCAATCGCTAGCACGTTGTCAAGACTCATCACGAAATCCGCGACGATAATTGTCCAGATGGCTTTGCCAAGGGTCGAAGCTTCTTTCACATTCGCATGACTGTCATCATCGGTCAGCAGTTTGATTGCAATCCAGAATAATAAGATCGATCCGCCCGCTTGAATATAGGGAATATCGAGAAGGCTTACAGCCACTAACGTAAGCACCAGCCGCAACGCTATGGCTCCGAAAGCCCCCCACCACACGGCCAGCTTACGCTGTTCAACGGGAAGATTTTTACTCGCGAGCGCAATAACAACCGCATTATCGCCGCTAAGCACAATATTGATCAACATAATTTGTAAAAACAAAATGAGCGCATCAATCATGCTTTACTTTCCTCCCGGGATCCATGGCGAGCTGGTGAAGAGTGGTGATGAAGTCACCTACTGCTTGGCGCAAGAAAAGCATTTAGAACAAATGCTGATCGGGCACCTTCTTCATTTGACCATGTACAATTTCAATTGTTTCCGTTTGTTCCACGGCTTTCTGGATTAATTCAGGCAAAAAGTCCATGCTGTTCTCGATCCGCTCTACCATTTGCAGGTTCGGATTAGTGCTCGGAGAGGGAGGAAGAAATAAGGAGCAGCAATCTTCATACGGTAAAATTGAAATCGGGAACGTGCCGATGTTTTCGGCAATTCGTATAATTTCTTGCTTGTCCATCATCATGAGCGGCTGTAAAATCGGCAAGGTGACAACGCGTCCAATTACATTCAAGCTTGGCAGTGTTTGACTAGCTACCTGTCCTAAGCTTTCTCCGGTCACTAACGCGCTTAGACCTTCACGATCAGCAACTTGCTCAGCTATGCGATACATGGCCCTTCGGATTAGCGTAACTAATAAATTATCCTTATATTCACGGTGTATGGACGTCTGCACTTCTGTAAAAGGCACTAAGTGCAACCTGATAGAATCCGTGTACCCTGCAAGCTGGTGAGCTAGATCTATCACTTTATCCTTTGCACGTTCACTTGTATAAGGATAACTATGAAAGTGTATCGCCTCGATGGTAAGCCCTTTTCGCATCCCTAACCAACCTGCTACAGGACTATCGATCCCTCCAGAAAGCATCAGCAGTGCCTTTCCGCTCGTGTCTGCCGGGAATCCCCCCGCTCCCTCAATGACTTCTGCATACAAAAGTACTTGGTCTTCACGAATTTCTACACGAAGCTCAATTTCTGGATCACGAACATCCACCTGCAGACCAGGAATTGCTTCTAGAATGTAGCCACCGACGAGATAATTCATTTGTTGGGAGTCTAGCGGAAAAGATTTATTAACCCTGCGGACATTCACCTTAAAGGTCTTTGGAGGTTTAGGCAAATTTTGCATAATGCGCAGTGCAGCTTCTTTAATGGCCTCTGACTCCATAGGAGCGTGGTAGGCCGGACTGAACGATGCCAGGCCAAATACGCGTTGCAATGCTTCTGAAGCCTCTTCGTACGCTGCTCCCCCTAGCTCCACATATACGCGTCCATACTCCGGAATATACCTCAAATCAGGAAATGCCCCTAAAACTTTACGAATTTGTGTGTTGACGCTGCGCTCAAAACGCTTACGATTCCTGCCTTTCAGTGTTAATTCACCAAAACGCAAGATTAAACAATCCGGTTTCATTGTTGCTGCCCCTTTCTGGCTGTTGATTTGCTTAACATGGGAGAAAGTTCATTCACAACATCCCTAAGTGCTAGCAAAAATTGTTCCATATCTTCTATCTGATGCTCATCCGAAAAGCTGATTCTAAGCCCGCTGACAGCTTGTTCACGCGTACACCCTAACGCCAGCATGACTTCGCTGGGATCAGACGCATCCGAAGCACAAGCTGATTTCGTTGAAATATAGATTTGTCTTTGCTCTAAGGCATGAACGACAACTTCCGCTTTCATCCCGGTAAAAGCAAAATGAACAATATGCGGAGCCATCTCCTCATGACGTTCAGATCCCATTAACGTTAGCTCGGGAATCGTAAGGATACCGTCTACAAGATGGTGTCTTAGCCGATATTTATGCTCTAGCTTCGCCGGCAAGTTCTGCATGGATAAGCGCAGAGCCTTGGCCATTCCAACAATGAGCGGAACGTTCTCTGTTCCTGAGCGAAGTCCATTCTCTTGCCCTCCGCCAACAAGTTGCGGCTTCAACTGAACACCCTCTCTACGGAACAGAAAGCCCACCCCCTTGGGTCCGCGAAACTTATGCGCAGAAACACTGCATAAATCTACGCCCCATTCCTTAATGGATAAAGGGAGCTTTGCGATGCCTTGCACGGCGTCTACATGAAACACCACTTTCGGATACTTGGCAAGTAACTCTCCGATTGCTTGAATCGGCTGAATTGTGCCTATTTCGTTATTGACATACATCACGCTTACTAAAATTGTATCCTCACATAGGGCTTCTCGAAGTGTCTGTACTTCTAGACAGCCATTCCGATTAACAGGCAAATACGTTACGCGAAATCCTTCGCGTTCCAAACTAAGGAAAACTTCCTTCACAGAAGGATGCTCAATTTGTGTTGTGATAAGATGCTTGCCCCGATTCTGATATTGATAGGCAGCACCTCGAATTGCTAGATTATTACTCTCCGTTCCTCCGGATGTGCAAATAATACTAGCTGGCATGACACCCAGTGCTCCCGCAATCACTTCTTTAGCGCTCTGCAGCAGCTTCTCTGCTTGGACACCTAATCCATGAATGGAGGATGGATTTCCATAGTGCACTTTCATAACTTCTGCGATCGTATCGATGACTTCGTTATATGGCGGCGTAGTTGCCGCGTTATCCAAATATAGCATGTTCTTGCTGATTCCCCTTTTTCCATGCCCTGCAGCCTAAGCAATCAAAATAATTTCCTTACATCATTAAAGCCTAAAACAGCGCATAACTCAAGCATGCACTAGAACACAAAAAGCCGATCTCCGCATGATTCATGCGAAAATCAGCTCCTCGAAATTGCCGTTTACAGTGAAAATTTCATCTTATGACCTAAAACCTGAGAGACATATGCTTGCGTTTCCTTCGGCAATTGGTGCAATTTATTAGATAAGTCTTGGTCGTTCTTGATGCCTAAGCGATCCACACGTCCTGGACCGGCATTGTACGCAGCAAGAGCAACGCCTTCGTTCCCATTGTACTTCTGAATCAGATTGCTCAGAAAATGCGTACCCGCATCAACATTCTGCTTAGGGTCAAACGGATTCGTCACGCCAAATCCACGTCCGGTGCCGTCCATAAGCTGCATCAAGCCTTTAGCGCCGGCTGGGGAGACCGCTTGATGGTTGAAAGCAGATTCCTGCTGAATAACCGCCTTTACCAGTGACTCATCAACCCCATATTTGGCGCTAGCCTCTTGAATTAAAGTGTCAAACTGGGATGTAGAACTAGATTGACTCCAACTCTGGAGCGGCGTATAGGCTTTATTCAAAGCTCCCAGGGAGCTTGGTACGTTATTTGCTGACGTAGGATTGAGCAAAGGCTGACCGTCAAGCCCAGAACCAGAAACTTGTCCCATCAGCGTGTTCAGTAATGAGCCGAAATCACTGGAATCGTCCGTACTGGATGCTTCGGAATCCCCGGATAACAAACTAATTCTCCCCATCACTTGAAGCTGCAGCAGCTCCTTCATCACTCTTGGATCAATGCTGTTCGTGCTGTTCATCCGCCCTACCTCGTTTCTTATCATCATTCGTTGTTTTTATTGTACACGTTTTGTGCCCTTACGACTATCCTAAATTTTCCGAAAATAAAAAAAGGACAGTCATTTGACTGTCCCTCTATCTATTCAAGAAATGTTCTGTTGTAAAATTTCATCTTGTTCCGTCATTTTTCTTACAATCAATCTTGAAATTCGCAAGTGATCTGTTTCTTCCACGATGAACAAGAACTCGTCGTTATAAGTCACCTGTTGATTCTTGCTAGGCGGAATCTCTGTCTGCGAGTAGATCCAGCCACCAATTGTATCGTAGTCGTCAGACTCGATATCAAGTCCGAAATAATCATTCACTTCATCAATCAAAAGCAGACCATCAATGGAAAACGTGTGCTCATCTTTGATTTCGATTGTTGGACGTTCCTCATCGAACTCATCCTGAATTTCACCAACGATTTCTTCCATGATGTCTTCCAGCGTTACAAGTCCAGATGTTCCGCCATATTCGTCAATAAGCAGTGCCATCTGACTTTTTCTTTTTTGCATCATTTTCAGCAAATCACTGATATGAATGGAATCCGGCACCGTCGTAATCGGACGAATGATTTTCTTGATTCCTTTCAGGTTCGCATCCGGCTTGAGCAAATCCTTGATATGGACGAAGCCAATGATATTGTCTTTGTCCGGATCACATACCGGGTAGCGCGTACGCATTTCCTTAATCGCTATCGCTAGATTCTCCGAATAGGAAAGTCCCGCATACAAACATTCCATCTCGGTTCTTGGAATCATAATTTCTCTGGCTGTTGTCTCGGCGAATCCGAATATATTATCAACAAGCGTAAGCTCTGTATTATCTATAAGTCCATTTTTGTGGCTTTCTTTCATGAGGACACGGATTTCATCCTCCGTATGCGCCGATTCATGTTCCGTTGTCGGCTCAATGCCTGCGCGGCGGAGCATCCAGTTGGATATCCCGTTAAGCAACCAAATAAATGGATACATGATTCTGTAAAATAAGACCATCGGTCCCGCGGAAAGCAATGTGATCTGCTCAGCTTTACGAATTGCATATGTTTTGGGGAATTGTTCACCCAGTGTAATATGCAAAGTAGTCATCAATGAAAAGGCAATAATAAAGGTAATCGTGTGGAACACCGAATCTGGCAAATTCAGCGGAGCGAATAGTGGTTCCAAAATTTTTGCAAAGGTCGGCTCCCCGACATAACCAAGTCCCAACGAAGTAAGTGTAATCCCGAGCTGACAAGCACCTAAGTACGCATCGAGATTATTCATAATTCCTTGCGCGAATTTCGCATTGCGGCGTCCTTCATCTACAAGAGAATCAATTCGACTACCTCTTACTTTCACCATCGCGAATTCAGCTGCGACAAAAAAACCATTCAGTAACACCAGTCCAAACATTAATAGAAAGCTAATTAACGTTTCGGGCAAAGGATCTTCCAATACCTTACCTATCCCCTGTCAAGCACGGTTTCCGCACCAAGGAGAGTAGGTACACCTCCCTTAATTTTAATTTAAATTTGAATTATCACTTTTCATTATATAATAATACTGTAATCATTCAAAGGTGCGAATATGACTCTTGAAGCCAAATAGTACGAGCAAACGGGAGTATAGGGTTTAAAATGATGCCATAACGAGTCTTAAGCCGCTAATTATCCTTCTAAAACACGAATATACCCGATTTTCTTCTGAAAAAGAAAAACAAGCCGATATCTCGGCTTGTTTTTCCAACATTACGAATAAAATGGAAACAGTAAAAAATAAGCAGCTACAGCAATAAAACCAAGAACGACAGACCAGGTCCCGACTCCCTTGTTGCCCATAAGGAATGCAATAACCCCTAACACAATGCCCGATACGCCAAGCAGCACAGGCCATACAAAGAGTGAAGCCAATGCGACGAACAAAGCGATGTATCCTACCGCCTTATTTCGTGTAACAGCTTCAACTAGATCATCGATCTCCTCATCGGTAACATCCGACTTCTGGACCTCTGCACGTTTCGCTTGATAGGGCTCAGCATATTGAATTCTCCGCGTGGGCGCTGTAATCTCGGTTGCATATTCTTCCTTGCTGTTCAGACCACTTTCGGTCCGAAGTTGATCCAGCTGGAACCGCTCCTTGGTGGTTTTATCCAAATTGCCTCCATGCTGGCGCATGATTACTGCTTCTTCTTTGCTTGAAAGGTGTGGCAGCAAGTGTTCGCGGCTTTGCTCGCTGCATCTTGATGATCGGTATCGAATGATTCCCCTGCAAACTCTTCATTGTAATTAGCGTTGGCATGCTGATCTACTTCAATCATAATGGTTCCTGCGTTGCAGTTGTTACCTTGCGTCCAATATTCGCAGTTGGCAACTGAACATTTTACATCTGGCATAGTCATCACCCCATTAACAATTTACCCGCTATTGGGGCGAGCTATGCTCAGGCAAGACTGTCAGATAGCACCAAGAACATCGCGTGAGACCAGAGCAGCGGCAGCGCGGGTTCACCCCATTTACCCAGCCACTCCGAATAAGAAGAAGACTCTCTGAGCTGATCAGGGACCTGTTCGGGAAGGCGCCCAACGTGGTCGGCTTTGCTTATGATCCATGCCAGACACCGCTGCGCCTCTTCACGGTTTCCAAGCTCCTTCTGATACCATCCATACCAAGCCGTTAGCAGGAGCCACTCACCGCCACCATAGTAACGGTCTTCTACATAACGTTGAATGCCCCCATGTTTCAGTTCACTCTCAATTAATTCTACCGTTTTCCGCATAATAGGATCATCAACTTCGCACACGCCGAAAGGAACTGCAAGCCAAAGCAGACTTGCGTCTACACCTGTTAAGGCCGGTTTCCAGATTTCATCCAGGCAGTGGACAGACTTCACGAAACGGCCTTCGTAGACGCAATGGCTAAGTATGAAGTCCTTAACCATAGACGCCTTATCTAGCAGTTCAGAACGCTGCTCTAATTCTCCTAGTGCCTTCAGTCCGCCATATACACAGGCTAATGTTGCAGGATGAACATAATCAGGGTACTCTTCCCAACAATCAAAGTTCGGATAGTGCCAGAATGTCATCAAATAATCAACTGTAATTTCAATACTCTCCCTGAGTTCTTCCAACAGTCCATTATTTCCGGTCGTTTTCACGTGCTCCGTAAGACCCCAAAGCCAAGCCCCATAACCATCCAATTGAAAATGGCCCCACTCCGAAACATCGTCTCTTCCATCCAGATGATAGCGGGTTCCCAAAAACTCAGAACGATCGATCCACTCTTTGTTTTCATGTTTATGTATAAGTGTATCCACACTCGAACGTTTGTTCTTTAAGACTCCAGCAACCCATCTATAGAAAAGTGCTGAGCTATCCGTCTCGCCCACACGATCCATTGCATTTGCTATAAACGTCCCGTCTCGCAGCCAACTGTATGCATAAGGAGGAAAAAGTGGAGATGCTATGTAACCTCCGCGAGGATGCTGATTGCCTGTAATAATCGAGATGGAGTGGTTGATTAATTGTTCGCGCTGCATGCATCATGTCCCCTTTTAAAAGAAAAGAGATGCGCTACTTGCCGCATCCCTTATATCTTTTGTAATTTTGCATTACAATTATACTTTTTCACCTTGCATACGGCGCTGCGTGATGTAATCTGTCTCATAATAGGCCAGATCTTCGCGAAGCTCTTCGAATACTTTGGACAATTCAATCGTTAAATCACGCACTTCACGAGAAGGCTTTTTACGGAAGCGGATTGCATCTTGTCCTGTATAAGCATAACGGCCATCCTCGGAATAACATTCGTTCTTAGGATAGAAAAATGTATTCACACAAGTATGATATACCTCATACAAAACTTTTTCCGAAAAATCAACGTTAAAAGTTGGACGTCTCAAACTTACGCCCAATTTCTCATATGCCACTTCACAGAAAACTAATAGATGACGCGTATCTTGGAGATAACCACGATAAAATTCATCCATAGCGGGATCATTCTCTACATTGAGTTGTGAAAGCGAATGTTGATTCAGAAACAGCTCCATTTTGGCGGTAGTTTCTTTTAGCTTCGTACGCGTTGAATCACAAACATTTTTTACATTAAAAACAGCCATTTATGAAGACCTCCTCTAATTGCGCTATTCCTATCCTACCATAAATTAACCTGAAAAGGTATATGTAAAACTCCCGATTCCATGCATAAAAGAATCCTCATAAACTCACTCTAATCTAAGATACTGCGTTTGCTGACAGAAGCGGAGAAACGAGTTAAGAAGGAGGACTATCGATGTGGCGTTATTTATCTTCTATTAGTCTAGTTCTTGGTTTAGGTATCATTCTATTTCCCCACCACTCTAACAATGAGAATACACCCGGTCCTGAAGTTTACAGTGCGAAATACGAGACGGATCAGAAAATGTCTTTACTGCAGCAGGATGTTAAGCTAACGGATGATTTATGCCGATCCCAGTGCTCGATTGATTACACAAAAATGATTTCCCAAATTGAGTCAGGTGAGTCCGCGGCCAAAGTACTCGGGGATATGAAGACGCAGCATGAGAAAATGGATATTCTGATTTGGTCAAAAAATAAACAGGCTTTAGAGCAAGGAATAAAAGTCGGAGAAATCCCTGCTTCCTATAAGGAGCAAGCAAGCACCTATTTAGCAGAAGCAAAAGTAGCTGCGGAATCTGGCAAGCATTATCAGTCACCGAAATTTGGAGCTGCACAACAGGTGTTTTTTGTTCAGGGAACTCCATCTACAGACGGTAACTCATCCCTTATTGGTGTTATTCATCAAGATATCCTTCATCAAGTCACAGACCATCAGATGAAAAATCTACGTCTCGAGCCTTATCCGAACGAAAATCGATGGAAAGTCGAATCGGTAGATACAGATACTTTAAAAGACAAAGTGGTTGATCATCCAGAGGATAATCAAGGCACAAGCCACTATCATCAAAACGAAGTTGTCGTTAAGTTCAAAAAGGACCCTACCGAAGAGCAGCTGTCTCAAATAAAATCAGAGATCAAAGCCAATTCGATGCAAAAACTAGGCTATACGTATGTTTTCCGTACGGAAGGCATGGAAGCTAAAGCCTTAATGGCCTATTTTAAAAAATGGGATGTTGCTTATGTTGAGCCTCATTTCTTATATTTGACCAATGATTACTACGATGATCAAGAGGAAGCCGATTCAAAAGATTCAAGTGACTACACAGATAGTACAGATACAACTAGCCCTGATGAAACAACGAGCATTGCTCCGAATTTCAAACCTAATGATAATTTGTACAGCCGATATCAATGGAATCTGCCGCTGATTGAGACCGAACAAGGTTGGCAGGTGAACAGAGGCACCAAGGATGTAATCGTGGCTGTCGTAGACACAGGCGTGGACTTACAGCATCCAGATCTCAAAGACAAGCTTCTGTCAGGCTATAATGTGATCAGCGGCGATGACAAGCCGCAAGATGATGTTGGACACGGAACTCACGTGACAGGAGTCATCGCGGCTCTGGTCAATAACAATTTGGGTGTAGCAGGAATTAGCTGGTATAACAAAGTGCTCCCGGTAAAAGTATTAGATCAAACAGGAGCAGGCAGCACCTATTCCGTTGCTCAAGGCATTATATGGGCTGCTGATCATGGCGCCAAAGTAATGAATTTAAGCTTAGGCAACTATGCTGACTCCGGATTTCTGCATGATGCTATCAAATATGCGTACGACAAGGACGTGGCATTGATCGCGGCGAGCGGAAATGACAATACGGAAAGACCGGGCTACCCGGCCGCTTATCCAGAAGTGTTCGCTGTCGCAGCCAGCGATTCAGAGAACAACAAAGCTCCTTTTTCCAATTACGGAGATTATATTGATGTAACGGCTCCTGGCGTGAGTATTGCCAGCACGTATCCAAATAATCAATATGCCGCATTATCAGGCACTTCCATGGCCAGCCCGCATGTGACCGCACTAGCAGCTCTCATCCGCTCTACAAATCCTAATTTGAAAAATACGGAAGTATATCAAATTATGAGGGATACTGCGCAAGATATTGGCACCGCGGGTCATGACAAATATTTCGGCTATGGTCTAATTGATGTCGTCAAAGCTGTTCAAAAAGCAGAAGAACAACCGAGTATCGGTTTCGACTGGCCATCCCGTTGGTTTCGTCAGATGAATCTGGTTTCCAAGAAATATGCAGCTGTTGTCATGAACAAATAAAAAACTAAAAAAAAGGCTGCCCTGTGGTTCGATACCTAGGGTGGCCTTTTTGATTTAAAAATTGAAATACCCGCAAAGCCGAAGCCTTGCGGGTAACCGACAGTATGGAAAGTTTGCCGTAAGCCGGGTTCTGTACTTCCGGTGGTCATAACGGGCGTCTGTCCCCTGCCACCATTGAAGCGACAATCATCTATCTAGGCCATACATTGCTGCACAGCTCAAGCGACCAACCCGAACGCGTCTCAGGCGAAGACTGCTGTCTCGAAGACGGCTAGCGTTCCTCTAGGTCTTGCTCCAAGTGGGGTTTACCAGGATCTATGTCACCATAGAACCTCGTGGTCTCTTACACCACGGTTCCACCCTTGCCTGATCTCATCCGAAGATGAGCCATCGGCGGTCCATTTCTGTGGCCCTATCCTTCAACTCGCGCTGACTGGACGTTATCCAGCACCCTGCCATATGGAGCCCGGACTTTCCTCTCGCTGTGGCTTACCCACAGCCAGCGATTGTCTGTCAAACTTTCCGATGCATTTGATAGTATACTAGGAATGTCTCCGAATTACAACTAGCTATATTTGCCTAGATGAATTGGAAAGGTTCCGTATTCACTTCGGATGCCAGTACTTGCGTATCCGTTTTGGTTAATTGCGCGGCGAGATAGTCCGCCACGCCGCGCTTCATGATCTTCTCGACATTATGCCCAACGTCGATCAAAGCAAGCCCTGCCGCAAGCGCATCGTGCGCGGTATGGTAGTCAATGTCGCCGGTGACCAGCACATCGGCGCCGGCAAACATGGCGTGCCGCATATAGCGGCCGCCGGAACCCCCAAGCACGGCCACCTTGCGGATAGGCCGTGTTAAATCACCAACGACGCGCACCATCGGCACGTCGAAGGCCGTCTTCGCGAGCTCCGTCAGCTCGCGGAGCGTCATCGGCGCGGGTAGCTTGCCCACGCGCCCAAGACCGAACACTCTACCCTTCAGATCCATCGGGTAGAGATCATAGGCCACCTCCTCGTAAGGGTGGGCCTTCAACATTGCCTGTACCGCCTTGCGCTGGACGCTGGCGGTTACGATCGTTTCAACGCGTACTTCTTGTACGCGTTCAAGCTTTCCTGCTTCCCCGATATACGGGTGAGTCCCTTCCTGCGGAAGGAACGTCCCCGTTCCGGGGATGTTGAAGCTGCAGTGGCTGTACTGCCCGATCCACCCCGCTCCCGCGGTGAAGAGGGCATCCAGCACGGCCTGATGATGCGTCTCAGGCACGAAGACGACTAGCTTCTGCAGCTTCTCTGTATGCACATCTTCCAGATGGGTGAGCTCCTTTAGTCCAAGCTTATCAGCCATCATATCATTGACTCCGCCTTCCGCCACATCCAAATTCGTATGTGCGATATAGACAGCAATGTCGTTTTTGATTAATTTTTCATATAATCGGCCTGCTGGGGTATCTGTCTGCAGATGTGCAAGCGGCCTGAAAATGATCGCATGATGAGCAATAATGAGATTAGCCCCTAGGCGAATCGCTTCTTCCACCACTTCATCGTTGACATCCAGTGCAACTAGCACCTTCTGGATTTCCTTCTGCAAGGAGCCCAGTTGTAAGCCAATTTTGTCATCAGGCATCGCATAATGCTTGGGTGCCAGCTGTTCAAACAGCTGAATTACGGTTTGGCCTTTTGCAAACAAGCGAGTACCTCCTTTATTTCCTTGATCTCTTGGGCGATTTGCTCTGCTTTTGCCGCGGATGCTTCTGCAGATGAAAGCTTTAATTGGCCTTCAATCATCGCCAATTTCTTCAATTCGCTATCCCACTTCCTGAACCACACATCGGGAGCTTCATCTAATAAGTAAGGTCCCATTTGGAGCAAACGCTCCTTACTTACGGCAATTCCTCCTGACAATGTACGTTCGGCATAGAGGGCTTCCTGTGAATTCTTGTCAAAAGCTGCACTTCCTGCAGTTGCCGTCAAAATCTCATAAATCTTCCCGTCTTCTTCAAGGATAGCTTCCGCATCCAAGTTCCAGCCCTCTGCAAGAAGCCATTTGCGAACCTGATCTTCCCCGACGTTCGGTTGTAAAATCAGATGTGTAACACCACTCAGCTTCTGCTTTCCAGATTCCAAAATGCTCGCCATCAAACTGCCGCCCATGCCAGCAATCGTGATCACATTCACTTCGCCTGGTTCAATGACCGCCAAGCCGTCACCGGATCTTACACTTATTTTTTTAGACAAACCGCTCTCAAGCACTTGTCGTGTTGCCGCCTCGAAGGGGCCAGGATTGACTTCACCTGCGACGGCAAAAACAATCATGCCTTGTTGCGCCAAATAGGTCGGCAACAAAGCATGATCGGACCCGATGTCCGCAACTTTTGAACCTACAGGGACACGATCTGCAATCATTTGCAATCTTTTTGATAATTTAACCATCTCTTAAACAACCCACTCTACCCATTTTTTACGCAACAAGAAAAATGCCGCGCCCGCAGAAACTAACTTCCCTGTAAACGACAATTGAATGACGCGGGAACTCATATCAACATCCGTAAGAAATGTCATCGCTTCAGGAATAAACCAAACTAAAACGCCCACAACTAAAAGCACACTTGCTGCTTGCTTATTGGTATGATGCGCAAGCCAAGCAATCCATATAAGTACAATACTAACTGGAATCCAACTAATTTCAAGAGAGAACCAACCTGGATTGCTCATTTTTTGCAAAAGCAGCCAGCCATAAGTTCCAACTAGCCCTATCCAACCACAAAATTGGAAAATGCCCATTTTCCCTATGACGCCGTTGATTAACCAGACTACACTGCAAAAAGCTAAATAACCAATATACGTATAAGATGAACTTACATTATACATATCCATTAAATATAGTCCCAGCAGCAGCAAAGCTATAGAAGAAACACCGCAAAGCAGATAAGAAATCACTGGGGATTTATGAAATTGACGATAAGCAAACGCATAGCAAACGATGACAAAAAGTGCGGAAATTCCAATTTGCATTGGCATTCCAAAAGAGTTAAAATTAAGAGCAGATAAGGCCAGAGCGGCTATGACCGCCATAACGACTAACCATATTTTCCAAGAACTGTTTGCAATTGAAGAGGCAGAAACCCCCATGATGGATGCAGGTTTCGGTGTTATTTCATCCATGTACAAATTCATCAGAAAATCACAATAGTGTTCAGGAAGCAGTTTGCTTCTCCGCCAATGATCAATTTCTCTGACAATTACTTTTCGTTTCTCTGTATCCATATCATCTCTCACCTTCCTACTACTTTATCGGTGATTTCATGCTTAGGTTTTAGTAGTTCTTTTCAAATAAAAAAGACCCCGCCGAAACTGGCAGGGCCCTCTCACAGCGATTTATTCCAAGAAATCCTTCAGGCGTTTACTACGGCTAGGATGTCTCAATTTGCGCAAAGCTTTTGCTTCAATTTGACGAATCCGTTCACGTGTAACACCGAATACTTTCCCTACTTCTTCTAGTGTGCGTGTGCGGCCATCATCAAGACCGAAACGTAAGCGAAGCACATTTTCTTCTCTCTCAGTCAACGTATCTAATACGTCCTCTAGTTGTTCTTTCAGAAGTTCATAAGCAGCAGCATCTGCCGGCGCTAGCGCTTCTTGGTCTTCAATGAAATCTCCCAAATGCGAGTCATCTTCTTCACCAATTGGTGTTTCCAAGGATACAGGCTCTTGTGCGATTTTCATAATTTCACGTACTTTATCCGTACTTAAGTCCATCTCTTTTGCAATTTCTTCTGGTGTTGGTTCGCGCCCCAGTTCTTGCAGCAATTGACGGGAAACACGAATCAATTTGTTGATGGTTTCGACCATATGTACAGGAATACGAATCGTTCTCGCTTGGTCTGCAATCGCGCGTGTAATGGCTTGACGAATCCACCAAGTTGCATACGTAGAGAACTTGTAACCTTTCGTGTGGTCAAACTTCTCAACAGCTTTAATGAGTCCCATATTTCCTTCTTGGATCAAATCCAAGAACAACATGCCGCGGCCTACATATCTTTTGGCAATACTTACAACGAGTCTTAGGTTCGCTTCTGCCAAGCGTCGCTTCGCCTCTTCGTCCCCGTTCTCAATCCGTTTGGCTAAACCAACTTCATCTTCCGCAGAAAGAAGAGGCACACGACCAATTTCTTTCAAATACATCCGAACTGGATCATTAATCTTAATCCCTGGCGGCAAAGCCAGATCATCATCGAAGTTAAATTCATCGCGATCATTTTCTTCAGGATTCATGGAATCGTCATCCGATTCATTCCCTACATCGATACCTTGCTCCGATAGCTGCTCAAAAAACTCATCGATTTGCTCAGGATCCTGATCGAAGGGAGCTAATTTCTCCATAATATCCTTGTAAGTTAGTGAAGACCGCTTTTTACCTTGCTCTATAAGCTGGTCTTTCACCTGGTCCAAGGTCAACTCTGTCTCTAGTTCTGTACGCTGATCATTCGCCATAGTACGGACTCCCTCCTCCCTAGTCAATTCAGTAGCTCTACGTTGACTTCAATCGTTTTTCTAGGGCGATAATTTCAACTGCAATTTGTGCTGCTCGAAGATGGTCGCCTTCGCGCTCCGCGCGAACACGTTCTTCTTTCTTACGTTCAATCTCTTCTTGCATTGGAACTTTACGAATTTGGCGAATATAGTCGTCAATCACTTGTTCGTTGATTCCATGACCCGCTCCCATCATAACGATGGAACTGGCCAAGCTCTCCAGCTGTTCGTCTTGCAGCATGGCAATGTATCGGCTTGCATCCGGCTCAGCATTCTGAGCGTAGTAAGCATATAAATAAGCAGCTAAGACTGCGTGAGCTTCAACGTTGAATTGATCTCCTAACTGTTCTTCAACATGTGCGCAAACATCGCGATCATGCATCATAACAGCCAAAATCAATCGTTCAGCATTGTGATAAGCTGGCAAAAGCGAAGGCGTTTTCTTGCGTGTTCGTTCCGCTGTTCTCCCATTATTCATAACATTATTCCACAGAATTGGTTTATTATCCCCATCCGGTCGGTTTTTTTCCGATTGCAGCAAGATTTCGTGAAGGTCTAACTTCATCGCCTCATATGAGGAATCTGGGAATTCAGAAGCCAACTGCTTCAAGTAATGTTCGCGTTCCATCGGAGAGTGTAGTTCACTAATTAACTTCACAGCGGATTGCAGATAACGAAGTCGGTCACCGTCCTCATGCAACTTAAAATTTTTGCGGATGTACAAAAGCTTATATTTCATCGATGGTACGGCAGGTTCAATAATCTCCCGCACGAATCGGTCAAAACCATATTGTTTTACGTAATCATCAGGGTCCTTACCATCCGGCAGCATCGCTACGGTAACTCGGCTTCCTGTCTCTTCTAGGATCGGAATACTTTTGAAAGCAGCCGACTGTCCTGCATTATCGCCATCATAACATACGACGATTTGGTCGGCGTTGCGGTTCAGCAGCGCCGCGTGTTCTTTCGTTAGTGCAGTCCCCATCGTGGCGACCCCATTGTTAATCCCTGCTTCCCAAGCTTTGATGACATCTACATAGCCTTCAAAAAGGACCGCTTGCTGCAGTTTTCGCATATTAGGTCTAGCCAAGTGAAGATTGTACATGGTTCTGCTTTTATTAAAAAGAGTAGACTCGGGACTATTGAGATACTTGGGCTGAGCATCGCCCATTGATCTCCCGCCAAACGCAATTACCTTGCCGGCAGCATCGCAAATGGGGAACATGATGCGCTCCCTGAATTTATCCACGTAGCCAGATCCTTCGTGTTTGGCCGAAATTAATCCGCCTTTTTCCATTAGCGTAAGATCGAACTCTCGTTTCACGAGTTGCTGGACTAACGTATCCCACATCGCAGGGGCATAACCGATTTGAAACGTATCGATCAGCTTATCAGAAATTCCTCTTGAAGCCAAATACCCTTTAGCCACTTTGCCTTGCTCTGTATTGCCTAAGATATAATGATAAAGTTTAGCTGCAAAGTCATAAGCTTTCAGCAGGGTTACTTTCTCTTGCTGCTGTTCGTTCTGTTCCTCGGACGCTTCTTCCCACGTTATGGGGATATCCGCTTCTTCCGCTAGCTTAGTAATGGCTTCTGAGAAACTTAGGCCTTCTATTTCCATGACGAAACGAATTAAATTCCCGCCTACATTGCACCCGAAGCAACGATATATTTGTTTTTCCGGCGTGACTGTGAATGAAGGACTTTTTTCTGAATGGAAAGGACATAGCCCTTTCATATAATGCCCTTGTTTACTCAAATGTACGTGCCTGCCAATCACATCAACGATGTCATGGCGTTTCAGTACAGCCTCAATGACCTCTTCAGGTATGCGTCCGTACCTCATGTTATTTCCACCCACAATTCAGGTCGCTTTTCCGACTAAGTACTATTCGCTATTCAATTTCGATTTCCTGCAATTTTTTTAAAAGTTTTGTCAAACCATGTAGAAAATATTTACGATCCTCGTCTGTAAAGGGTTTTGGACCCTTCGAATGCTTGCCCGATCTTCGCATTTTTGCTGAAGTATGACGACGATCCAATAAGAAATCTATCGAGCTGTCCGTATATTCCTGACCTCGATTCGTCAAACAATACGAGCCTTTCGCTAACCCAAGCGCTGCGAGACCGAAATCCTGCGTCACCAAAATATCACCAGATTTAATTTGATTGGCGATGTACAAATCAACGGATTGATCGGAGCGATCCACTTGCACGACCTTAACGCCTGGATTCTCTTTCATTCGATGATCAAACGAAGCAACTAGCACAACTTGTACACCGAACTGCCTACCTGCTTCTTCTATTTCAGTTTTAACGGGACAAGCATCGGCATCAACGATTATATTTCTCGTACCCATTCGGTTCAGCCCACGCCCTTTTTTCACGAAATCTCACCGTACTATTATATACGATGAACTTCTAAAAAATCCTGCAAGTAGAAACATAAAACCTTATTGAACCCGTTCAATATGATCCATTACCAAACTTGCCGTTTCCTCAACAGCGCGATTTGAGACATCGAAGATCACACAACCGATTTTGCTCATAATTTTGTCAGCAAAAGCCAGTTCTATTTTTATACGTTCCACATTCGCATAGGTTGCATTTTCTGCAAGTCCGAGTGTGCGAAGCCGTTCTTGGCGAATAACATTCAACTTATCCGGATCGATCCGAAGTCCGATTATTTTATCCTTTGCAACGGTATAGATAGCAGCAGGAGGCTGCATCTCTGGCACTAAAGGTACGTTAGCCACTTTAAACCTTTTGTGGGCTAAATACATGGATAAAGGAGTTTTGGATGTGCGGGACACGCCAAGTAGGATGATATCTGCTTTTTGAATACCGCTAAAGTCCCGGCCATCATCATATTTAACGGCAAATTCAACCGCCTCAACCTTTTTAAAATAGTCCTCATCGAGCGGATGAATCATACCTGGCTGTCTACGCGGCTCTTGGCGCAGCGCCTGCCCTAAAGTGTTCACCACAGGTCCAAGAAGATCAATATGCGGGATACCGTGCTCTTTGGCTTTGGCAATAAGATCGTCACGCAATTCCGGTATGACCAAGGTAAAGACAACGATACCGCCATGAATGCGAATCGCATTAATCACTTTATCGATGCCTTCGATATCATGGATAAATGGCGCTCTTACAATCTCCACAGGAACCGGATGAAATTGCATGGCAGCAGCGCGTACAACAGACTCCCCTGTTTCCCCAACAGAGTCAGAAACGACATAAACCCGAGTAGGTAATGGATGATCCATTTTCCTATAGCCCCTTTCAACCATATCAGCAGGGACTAGGCCCTACATTAGCATTTGTATGTAAAGTAGATTTGAACAGAACATAAGCATAAAAAAACTCACCGATATGCGGACAGCACAAAGGCGAGGTGTTTTCCACCACATCATATCAAAGCGAACAACACATGTCAAATTAGACCAAGTTCATATATTGTATTTTTCCATTTGTTCGATAAAGTCTCTTGATTTCCATTTCACTCCGATATGTATATCCATATAAGTCCTCATACATGTTTTAAGCTGCGTTTTCGTTTCATCCTTGACCTGAACAGCGCCGAGTCTGCGCATATCCATGCGCGGGAATAATTTAAGCAGCTTGAGCGCGCCTTCCCCAACACGAATTGCGACGGTATCCTTATAACGACATCTGTTGCACAGAGTTCCGCCCATGGAAGGGCTGAAGTGAGTGATGTCCGTGGTTTCGCCGCAAGAAACGCAAGCGTCCGTAACAGGCAGATAACCAGCTAACTCAAACATTTTCATTTCATAGAGGTGAACAACGATTTGCATATCCTTGCCCTCTTCAATCGCCATTAAACCTGCTTTGAGCTGTTCAAACAGATACGTGCTGCCTTCTTCATCACCTAGCATGCGGTCCGTCATTTCGGCCAAATAAGAGGCATGCGCAGACATGTGCAAATCTTCTCGCAACGCGTGATGAGCTTCGACAATTTCCGCAGAATTCAATGATCCCATCTGACCACGAGTTTTAAAAAAAACAAAATCGCCGTACGTAAAAAGCTGCGTAACGGCGGCATGTCTACTTTTCACTTTCTTCGCACCCCGAGCCATGACTCCAACCTTACCTAGCTCGGGGGTGAACAGACTAATGATCTTGTTCCCCTCTCCATAGTCCATACTACGGAGTACGATCCCCTGTACACTACGCAGCAAATGATTTCCCCCATGTGTGCCGCTCTGAGTTTACGAAATTGTTCACTTACAAATTCAGACCTTCGAGCGGCTCTTCATTACTTTGATCCTCTTCCTGTACATCCGTGTCCATGCCGGGTTGCCCGGTAACTTGTTTGTACAAAAGGTAGGCGTCTACATCACCGGTCTTTGAAAAATACGTCCACGAAAAGTCTTTCATGTTCAGCATCCTCCCCATCGAACGTGATGTTCATAGGATGTGCAGAGAAAGCTTCTCTATGCGGACAAATAACTGGAACACTTAGGAAATCTCAAATTAATCGTGTCGGAAGCCTAGATCCTTCAGCACTCTGTCTTGATTTCTCCAGTCTTTCTTCACCTTTACCCAAAGTTCTAAAAAGGTTTTGGAGCCAAGCAGTGTTTCAATATCCCTACGGGCTTGCCTGCCGATTTCTTTGAGCAAGCTTCCTTGTTTGCCAATTACGATACCTTTCTGGGAATCGCGTTCAACAAAGATAACCGCTGAAATATGCACAACACCATTAGGTTCAACACGCATATCCTCGATTTGGACAGCAATGGAATGCGGGATTTCTTCGCGGGTCAAATGCAGTATTTTCTCGCGAACAAGCTCCGCGCACACGAACTGCTCTGGATGATCAGTAATCTGATCGGCTGGATAGTACTGAGGTCCTTCAGGCAAATATTTAATAATTTGCTCTAAAAGTGTCGTTACGTTATTGCCTTTAAGCGCGGAAACGGGTACTATTTCTGCAAAATTATATAGATCTTTGTACTGGGTAATGATAGCAAGCAGAGCTTCTGGCTGTACAAGGTCAATTTTGTTTAATACCAAAATAACCGGTGTTTCAACGTGCTTTAACTGTTCAATAATATATCTGTCGCCGCCGCCAATTCCATCAACCACATCAACAAGGAAAAGCACAGCATCTACCTCTCCAAGGGTGCCATGAGCAACTTTACTCATATAATCACCTAATTTGGAAGTCGGTTTGTGAATTCCCGGCGTATCCAAGAAGACGATCTGGCCATTTGCTGACGTATAGACACCATGAATCTTGTTTCTAGTTGTTTGAGGCTTGTCAGACATGATGGCGATTTTTTGTCCGATGATTTGGTTCATTAGCGTTGATTTCCCAACGTTCGGACGTCCGATGATTGCGACAAAGCCTGATTTAAATTCTTTTTTAGCCACTTCTAATTATCCTCCATTTGAATGCAAATCTTTCGTTGTAAAAGCGCCAGGCAATAAAGCGGAAACCGTTGTTTCTGCAAAATCTCCTTTGAGATTACCTAGATAAACCGGCATATCCGGCCCGCATAACTCAACCAGTACCTGCCGGCATACGCCGCAAGGCGAAATCGGGGCTTCCGTATCGCCCATGACGGCAATGGCTCGGAAGGAACCTGCTTTGTGCCCGTCTGCAATTGCGCGGAAAAGCGCAGTTCGCTCAGCACAGTTCGTAGGTCCATATGCGGCATTCTCCACATTACAGCCGTAATGAACATGACCATCCGCATCCAGTAAAGCCGCGCCAACGTTAAAATGGGAATATGGCGTATAGGCTCTCTTCATCGCTTCTTTAGCGTGTTGAATGAGTTCTTGTTGATTCATGGCCATCATCCTTCTTTCTGTATTAGTAACGTTATAACATGTTTAGACAGGATAAAGCTAGGATTGTGACAACTGTGCCAATAAGTGCGCCTAGAAAAAGCGCAGGAAAAGGACGGGTCTTTTTGTCGTACAGCATAATAAATATAAGTGCAGCGAGCGTATAAGCAAGCAGCGCAACAATTGTCTGCGAGACGAATATGACAATAACTGTGGATATTGAGAAAGCTATCGCCGTCAATAAACTTGGGCGAACTAGCTTCCCTTTGTCCGAGAAACGTGTTTCGATAACAATGACGGTCAAAATAACCAAGGAGATAAGTATCCAAATCGTCCCTGCGGATACCTGCGTATCCTGCGTCCTAGATTCACGTAGAAGCTGATCAATCGGTTCATAGAAAACAATCATCCCAACGATGACTGCAAAACCTGCAGACACCAAGACGGACGCCGCAGCGACGTCCTTTGCGATTTTGGCTAACGGATGGCGTTCTGGCATCGCCAGGTCCACCGTCTTTTCCACAGCCGTATTGATCAGCTCTGTAACAATCATTAAGGTGACGGCTAACAAGATAAATAGGATATCCGTTTTGGGCAATCGTGCAAACAAAGCAGCCAACAAAACAAGAAAAGCAACGCAAAAATGGAATTTCATATTGCGCTGCGTATCTAAGGCATATTTGATTCCTTCGTAGGCATACCGGAAGCTTCTGCGCCATTTACGGAAGCCGTTTGTCATTAGCGGGTTAAACCTGCCTTCTGCAAAATGTCCTCCTGCTTAGCAAACATAATCTTCTCTTCGTCTTCGCTTTGGTGATCGTATCCAATTAAATGCAAGAATCCATGAACGAACAAGAAGCCAAGTTCCCGCTCTACGGAATGTCCATAGTCTTCAGCCTGAGCAATTGCGCGCGGTACCGAAATAATAATATCCCCAAGCGGTTCAATGAATGCTTCAGACACCGTCTCATCATCGTCAGGTCCTTCAGCGCTATTCAGCTCATTATCTTCATAATTAATCTGAATCTCATCTTCGCCAAACTCGGTCATGGCAAAAGACAGCACATCTGTTGGTTTATCCAGATCGCGATACTGCTTGTTTAGCTCTTGGATCGCTTCATCATCGACGAACGTAAGGGCAACTTCACCAGCTGTAACGCCTTCAAGCTCGCCGGCTAACCGCAGCAGCTCCTCGATTTTCTCTATAAAAGCTGGCGTGATATCTTTCACTTCCTGCTCGCTGCTCCACTCTAGCGTTAAATCCATACTTGCCATATACGGCACCCTCCTGTCAATTCTTTATGTCCCTGTTTTCTTAGGCGACAGTTCGTTTGGATACTCAATCCTCGCATGAAAAATACCAAGCAAGGTCTCATTCAATGTTTTGGCGATTTTATCCAATTCCTTTAGAGTGATGTCACATTCATTGAATTGACCATCGTCTAACCTGGATTTGATGATTTTGTGCACCATGGAATCAATCTGCTCCAAAGTCGGATTGCGCAGTGAACGAACGGCTGCCTCAACACTGTCAGCAATCCCTACAATAGCGGCTTCCTTCGACTGGGCTTTAGGCCCTGTATAACGGAAGTCCTCTTCGCGGATTTCCTTCTCACTGCCTTCTTCTTCGGCTTGTTTCACCGCTTTATGATAGAAAAAGTGCAGCAGCGTTGTACCGTGGTGCTGTTCGGCAATATCTCTGATCGCTTTGGGCATCTTAAAATCTTTAAGCATCTCAACGCCATCACGCGGATGGGCGATAATGATGGATTTACTTAAATTCGGATCGATGCGATCATGCGGATTCTCAATATTGGTCTGATTTTCGATAAAATAACTCGGACGTTTGGTCTTACCGATATCGTGATAATAAGAGCCGACCCTGCAGAGAAGCCCGTCTGCGCCGATGGACTCAGCAGCCGCCTCTGATAAATTACCAACCATGACACTGTGATGGTACGTTCCCGGAGTCTCCGTAAGCAGTTTCCGCAGCAAGGGATGATTCGGGTTCGAAAGCTCCACCAATTTCAGTGGAGAAAGAATTCCGAAGGCAACCTCGAAGAACGGAAGCAAGCCAATAACGAAGACAACGGTTAACAATCCACCGGCAGCGGCAAAAGAAAGAGACATGATCGCTTCGCGCTGCTGAAAATGATCTTCCATAAGCAGCATGGATGTGATCGTAAGCATCGCGAAAAAGGCAATCATTAAGCCAGCTTTCAAGATCGTAGCACGCTGACTAGCTCGTTGAATCGTGAATACAGCACTGAAACAAATAACCAAGGACACTAACCCGTACCGGAAGTCAAAAAGAAGCGTATGCTCCGCATTAAAAATAATACTTGCCATTAGAGAGAATAAGACCGATGAAATAAAAGCCAGCGGTGCATCCAATAAAATGGCAATCAGAATACTTCCTAATGCAGTGGGAGCTAGATAACCGATAAACGGATAGTCCAAGTTCTGGACAAGTGAGATGATTTTCATACACGTGATATTAATTAAAAAAATCAAGATCAGCATCAGAAGCTGAGAATTATTGTATTTAATCGCAAGCAGGCTCTGCCGGACGAACATAGAAACGACAAAAGACAATAAGGCGGAGAGGATCACTAAACCAATTTGCGGCAAGTGATTCGCTTTGCTTTTGAGCAATTCCAGTTTGTCCAATCTTGCATAAATCTCTTCGGTGATGACATCCCCAACCTTGACAAGCACATCATTTTTGTTGATGTACACCGGTTTAACATTCTCCCTAGCTTGTCCTTTGGCATCATCCGTACCCTTCTGATCAAAGAACTTATTCGGTGTGATGACTGCCCGGGCAATCTCTGTAACCATTTCTCGCATCGTATTCTTAGCCAAGTTCGAAGTGTTCACCATTTCGGCGACTTTGGCCCTTGCCGTCTGAGCGTCAAGAATTTGATCGTTCATCAGTTTCGTAACGATATCCTTGGTTACAGGACGCATGGCCGTCAAGTCTTCTTTGGTCAACCTTGGAAGCTTGAAGTAAGACTCCTCAGGCAGCGGATACTGCTGCTCAGCTAGACCCTGTTGGATCTGCTCAATCAGTGTTTCATTGTACTGACCGCTTGTGCTGAGCGACTTGATCGACTGATTTTCCAAATCACTGATTAACTGAGGAATCACACGACGGAAAATGCTTACTTTATCATCGAACTTCACTTCTTCATCTGCATTAATTTGTAATAATTTATCATAAATGGCGTCAATCATCGTATCATTTTTGAGATTTACGATGCGATAAACAGGCTGAACCCGCTTGGCCGCATCTTCTTTCGCTTGTTCCGTCGCTATAGCGTTCTCAATTTGTCTTGGCGCATAGATCGTTGTTTCACTGGTTGTTCCTAACTCAATGTCATAAACCTGAGGAACGAGCTTTGCATAAAGAGATATATAGAAAACTAAAGCCAGCAAGAGAAACAACAGTATTCGAATTCCGGTACTGTATTTCCATCCGTTCAGCTGGTAATGAAATTTACCTTTCATTTGCACTTCATTTTTCATCACGGAAGGTCATTCCTCTCTACCTGACAAACCAGCACAGTTACTTATCCTTTTCAGCATTGTAGGCCACAATGATTTTCTGAACGAGTGAATGTCTCACAACGTCCTGCTCATCAAAGTAAATAAAGCCAAGCTCCTCAATTCCATCGAGAATTCGAGCAGCTTCTACAAGTCCTGACGATTTGCCGCGTGGCAAATCAATTTGTGTCACGTCACCGGTAATGACCATCTTGGATCCGAAACCGAGCCGTGTCAGAAACATTTTCATTTGTTCAGGTGTCGTATTTTGGGCTTCATCCAGAATAATAAATGAATCGTCCAAGGTTCTCCCGCGCATATACGCTAGAGGAGCAATCTCAATCAGTCCACGTTCTAATGATTTCGCTACCTGATCAGGTCCCAGGACATCATTAAGAGCATCATACAATGGGCGCAAATAGGGGTCAACTTTTTCCTGTAGATCGCCAGGCAAAAAGCCCAGGCTTTCTCCTGCCTCAACAGCTGGCCGCGTTAAAACGATCCTTTTGACAGCGCCTTCTTTCAGACGCGTAACCGCGAGTACGACAGCCAAATACGTTTTGCCTGTGCCCGCAGGTCCAATTCCAAAAACGATATCTTTCTTCTTAATCGTCTCTACGTATTTCCGCTGTCCAATCGTTTTGACGCGAATCGGTTTACCACGATGTGTTGTCGTAATCTCACCTTTGAACAAATCTAGCAATTGATCCGCTTTCATCTGCTTAGCGAGCTCAACGGCATACAGTACATCCCGCTCTGTCAACGTGTAGTTATTGCGGATGAGCTGCAGAAGAACCTCAAAAAGCTGCTGAAGCGAATTCACTTCCGCAGCCGGACCTTGAATCGTTATTTCGGCTTCACGCGTAAAAATTTGCGCGTTAATCTCTCTCTCAATCACATGCAGAAATTTGTCCTGGGGACCAAACAATGCCAGCCCTTCGGCTGGGTTTTTCAATGTTAGCTTGACGGATTGTGCGTTTTCTACCAACAGGTCTCATTCTCCTCGTATGACAATTGGTTGCTCTTCGGCGATATTTTCTTCGACTTCAAAATGCACGTCTATATAAATTTTACCATTCTCTGATTTTTCATGCAAAATTTTTTCACCTGCGACTCTAGCATCAGGCCCTGCAGCCCCGAGCAGCTTCGCTCTAGCTTGCTCCAGGCCTGTCTTTTTAGCGATCGCAGGATCTATAGGTTCTTCTACGACTTCAACTTCCATAACCTTTTCATGCAACCAGCCGATAGGTAGCGTGAAAGAACGCCAGGCCAGTGTTTTACGCTCTGGAATCGTTTCAAAATGCTCAAAACCTAACTTCCCATAGCCGCTTACTTGTAAAGCTCTCGTACCGAAAACAAAATAATTACGATTAGTTGCCTCTCCCGTATATGCTTTATAGGTTTTCGTAAGCGGGGATTCAATTCGGGAGGTATACCAAACAATACCTCTTACCTTGCCACTCGCAACGACCACTTGACTGTTCTGCTCATCTCCGATCGTACCCGAAATAAGCACGTCCCCTTTTTTCACATACGTATTTGGCTTCACCATCGGTTTCCCTTTATCGGATAAAATCTCTGTGACAAGCGCATTTTTTGCAGCAACTAGATTCCGCGGATTCTTGAGATCCTGTTTATCCGGTATCGTCGCTTCAACGACTTTAATCGTGATATGTGTACCGCGTATCTCAACACCAACCCATGCAGTTCCTGGCAGCATGCCCTGGATCTCCCGCGATAGATCCTCAGCCTTTTTCAGCCTGAATTTCCACTGATACACATGTATGCCTTGTTTGGAGGCTGCCTGTAATATTTCCGCTTCTGAGATGCGGTCATTGCCCTCCACCGTGATTTGCCAGACTAGGGAGGTCAATAGGTATATTCCAATAATAAACGCAGCTATTCCGCCCAGAAAAACCTTCCTACGCCCCAATCTTTCCATAAAAAAAGGAAGCCCGTACCGCTCTAGTACATGCATCCGGCAGCCTGTCCGTTTGAGCAGCGGCTTAAGTTTGAAGAAATCTTTAATCAGAATATTAAGCTCTAGCTTGCCATCCTTGGTAGCTTGAATATCCCAAATGGAGAACGCTTTCTCCATCATGGGATTAATCAACCTTTCACACCCATTCCCCCGAATTTGAATGCGCACATACCCGCGCAAACGGGCAATGAACATCGATTGTTTCATAACCCTGCACCCCTTCCCAGTCGTTCATCTATGGCATGTATCTGACATCGTCGATCAAGCCTTCAATAAAAACTTCCTCTGAGAGAATGGCTCGAATGACCAAGTTTTTACCGAACACTTCTAGCGTCCCTTTTGTTAATTCAAGCTTTAGGTTTTCACTGGAAAAATGGAGTACGCCCCGGTGATTCTCCACATAAAGCTGCACGTTGCCAATCATCGTGATGCGCGGCAAGTCCTGCACCACATCCTGGGGAAGATCCAGAATTTTGGCCGTGAACTGGTTCCATTTGCGGCTCAAGCGACGCATAGCTGGGCACTACCCCCTCTAACTAGATGATCATAACGACAGAAAAGTCGCATAGCTTTCTACCAAATTATGCGGTTTGCACCGGATTTATGTGAAAAAACTGGAAAACAAAAAGCGCCTTTCCGATTGCTCGAAGTGGCGCCTGCTATTGTGGCTATTATTTGCGATAAGGCTTTTTCGACCTTGGAGGACCAAGAATTTCAGCCCACACAACTCCTTGCAGAAGCTGGTCTTGACTAGGTGACTCTGGAAAAGGGCTTGCGAGTGTAAGATCGCCTGCATAGACAGGTGAGCTATCTAAATTCCCCTGCTTAGGGGAACCGAAAGGAGAGACTTTCTTCTTTGGATTAGACGCTGCGTTGTGCGCGGCGCTAGAACGACCGAATTCGTCTCGTAAGCTTCCGAGTGGTTGGGTTGACTCAACTACCTTCCGCTCCAGTTCCCTTGCCTCAGGACGCCGCTGAGCTTGGCTAGGCGGCTCACCAAATGTGGGCATGCCCATTCTCGTCGCTTTTTGACTCGCTCGCCGCCCTTTGTTCTGAAGTTGATACAGAAAGGTTATCGCAATAATGACTAAATACCAATGTTTAAATATAAATTCAATGAGCTGTTCCACGCAATCACCTCATGGGCTAGGAGTCTTTCTCGCTCTTGCCATCATTAACTTTACCGAGCGTTGAGCGCATTTGAGTGTCTGCTTCAATATTTTTGAGATTCATATAGTCCATGACGCCGAGTTTGCCGCTGCGCAGTGCTTCTGACATGGCAAGAGGCACTTGCGATTCCGATTCAACAACTTTGGCGCGCATCTCTACGACCTTAGCCTTCATCTCTTGCTCGGCCGCAACCGCCATTGCACGTCTTTCTTCGGCTTTCGCCTGAGCGATACGTTTATCGGCCTCTGCTTGTTCTGTTTGCAGATGTGCACCGATGTTTTTCCCAACATCTACGTCTGCAATATCGATGGACAGGATTTCAAAAGCCGTTCCGGCGTCCAAACCTTTGCCTAGAACAGTTCGGGAGATCAGATCCGGATTCTCCAAAACGTCCTTATGCGAGTCGCTGGAACCAACTGTAGTGACAATCCCCTCGCCGACGCGAGCAATAATCGTTTCTTCCCCGGCGCCGCCGACCAAACGCTCAATATTAGCGCGTACCGTCACTCTCGCAATAACCTTGACTTCAATCCCGTTCTTAGCAACCGCAGAAACGTTCGGAGTTTCAATCACTCGCGGATTAACGCTCATTTGTACAGCTAGCAGCACATCACGGCCCGCCAAGTCGATAGCTGCCGCACGTTCAAACTCCAAATTGATTTTGGCCCGGTGAGCCGCGATCAAGGCATTAACGACTCTGTCCACATTACCGCCGGCAAGGAAGTGACTTTCCAATTGATTAATGCTTAAATCCAGACCGGCTTTGGTCGCTTTGATCATTGGGTTCACGATTCTGCTTGGTGTAACACGGCGCAGCCTCATTGCAATTAAAGTAATAATACTGATACGCACCCCAGATGCAAGCGCAGAAATCCACAACATGACCGGAACAACACTGAGCAGTATCGAAAGCACAATAATGATGATAGCCGCAAGCAGTACTAAATAGAGCCCTGGTTCAATATTCATTCATTTGTCCTCCTAAGAATTAGTAGCCTGATTAGCTTCAATCTCTCTAACAACAATACGAGCCCCTTCAACGTCTACAACAATAATTTCCTTCGCATTCGAAATAAAGCTCCCGTTCGTCACGACATCCACACGTTCTCCTTGAATGATCGCAGTGCCAGCAGGCCTAAGTGGCGTAACCGATTGCCCTGTAAGCCCTATTAAATGCGTTCTGTCTGGGCTTGAGGTAAAGCCCTTGTCCGTTGTTAACTGCTCCTTCAAAATAAATCGATTCCATACGCCGCGGTGTTTAAATGTCTTAATGGCAAAGGCAATGACAACGATGGCTACGAGCAACGCTATTCCCAGCATGACCGCGGCATCCATAGGGTTCGAAGAAGCGAGCAGCACCCCGCCAAAAAGGCATATGGCACCCAGCACACTAAGAATCCCAAAGCTAGGAACGACCAGTTCCAAGATAAGAAGCACTAACCCGATGCCAAACACGGCCAAATCGCCGAACCCAGCAAATCCCGCCAAATAAAACCCAAGAAAATATAGTCCAAAACCAGCGACGCCTGCTAATGCAAGTAAACCGCTGCTGAAAAAAAGAAGTTCTAAAGCGATTCCAATAATGCCGACCATCAACAACACGGTCGCTGTAATTGGATGGGTCAGAAAGGCCGATAAGTTTTCTGCAAACATCATCTTTCACTCCTTTCCTGATTCTTCCTTATCATTAATATGTACGTCATATGCCATAAACTGTTTCGTTTTGCAGGAAAATAAAAAGACCGAGAGGATATCATATCCGCTCGGTCTTGTCATACTAACATATTTAAGTATTATCCCAATAATTGTTGGACCAACTGATTAAGAAGTTTCCCATCAGCGCGTCCTTTAACCTGAGGCATCAATGCCGTCATCACTTTGCCCATATCCGCTTTGGAAGAAGCACCAATTTGCTGGATGGTCTGCTGTACAATGGCTTTCACTTCTTCCTCAGAAAGCTGTTGCGGCATGTACTCAGCTAGAATGACAAGTTCAGCCTTCAGGCTCTCGGCCAGATCATCTCTGCCGGCCTTCGTAAATTCTTGGAGGGAATCCTTACGCTGTTTGATTTCACGAGTTAGTACGTCAAGCACTTCATTGTCATCTAAGGATCTTTTCAGATCTATCTCAGAATTCTTAATTGTTGATCTAACCATTCGAATTACAGAGAGTTTGAACTTGTCCTGACTCTTCATCGCTTGCTTCATATCTTCGTTCAATCGATCGCTTAAGCTCATATTGCCTCCTAGAACTTTCTCTTGCGAGCAGCCTCAGATTTAAGCTTACGCTTAACGCTAGGCTTGTCATAATGTTTACGTTTCTTAACTTCTGCTAGAATGCCATCCTTAGCGATGGAACGCTTAAAGCGACGAAGTGCAGCATCTATAGTTTCGTTCTTACGAACTCGAGTTTCTGACAACAGATTTCCCTCCCTCCGAACAGACCATCTAGGATCAAACGGTTCATCAAATCTCATTATAGGTGATAGTAATTAGGGTGTCAATCGAATAGTTAGGTTTTTAAAAGTTGACCCTAATTATGAACCCCTAAAGGAGCTAAACGCGCCCCGCCCATCAAGTGATAATGGATATGGTGAACAATTTGTCCAGCATTTGCACCAACATTGGTGATGACTCGATAACCTGACTCTTCAATGTCTAGTTCTCTAGCAATTTGCGCGGCAGCCGCTTGCACTTGCCCAATAGTAGACCAGTCTTCCGCTTGGGCGTCAGCTAATGATACGATGTGCTTTTTGGGAATGATAAGTACATGGATCGGCGAGGCTGGTTGGATGTCGTGAAAAGCTAGAATTTCGTCGTTCTCGAACACTTTTTTCGAGGGCAGTTCCCCCGCAACAATTTTGCAAAAAATACAATCACTCATAAATGGGCTAGTCCCTCCACTTTCTTAAAAATCTATGCTTTTAATTTTATCGGAAATGCGCGAAAAAATCCAACCCAATCCGTCCTATTCCAAGGAACAATAGCAAAAAAAAGAAACCCCACCGTCAAACGGAGAGATTTCTTAACAAGAAATTGGTTTTCTATTAATAATAAGGAAGCAATGACAAAGCTAGTAAACCAGCTAATGGCAGGACTTGCCTTGCAAATCTTCGACGTCCAAATCCATATCCATATCCATATCCAGGATACGGGTAGCCATAATACGGATAAGGATAACCTCCGTAGGGCAGGAATGCTCTCATCTGTTCATGATCCATACCGCCGATTGGCACAGCTAAGTATAAATTGTCATCATCCACATTCTCGACAATGCCGTCATAAACAGCTCCGCTTGTCATCGTTACACTGACATAACGGTACATATGTTTTTTGCAAATCTCATGAATTTCGGGATGTTTCATGGGCTCATGCCTCCTTTTTTCTACAGCATATTCAGCTCTAGGCAAAAGGCTACTTCACACGCATGATTGATTTCCAAAAACATCTTAGCGATTAATCTGGCTCTTCAAAGACTGATGAATCTTCTTCCATTTCGCCTTTTCGGCAGCTTGAAGACCTTTATCTTCTTTGCGCGCCAAATAAGCAAGCTCCTTCTGCAATTTCACATAGTTGTTAAAACGTTCTTGCGGAAGTGTGCCTTCCTCCAGAGCACCTTTGACAGCGCATTTCGGTTCATTCTCATGCTTGCAATCTTGGAAATAACATTGCTGCGCAAGCTCCTCAATGTCTTGGAAAGACGTGCTCAAACCCTCGGATGCATCCCAAAGCTGCAGTTCGCGCATGCCAGGCGTGTCGATCAGGATACCTCCTCCAGGCAGCGTAATCAGCTCACGGTGGGTCGTTGTATGCTTACCTTTGTCATCGCCTTCACGGATATCTCCCGTTTCCAAAATTTCTTTCCCATAAATGCGGTTCACCAAGGTTGATTTGCCCACACCAGAAGATCCGAGCAGCGCGACTGTTTGACCAGGTGTCACATACGCAGCCAATTCTGCAAGTCCTCTGTTTTCGGCAGAGCTGATGATATGAATAGGCACGCCCACGGCAACAGCCGCGGCCTCAGCCGCAAGTGCTTCCGGATCCTCGCATAAGTCCGCTTTGCTGAGGATAATAACGGGATTAGCACCGCTTTCCCAAGCCAATACCAAGTACCGTTCAATACGCCGAACATTAAAATCCAGATTTAGCGCTGTAACCAGAAATACAGTATCCACGTTTGTAGCTACAATTTGCTCTTCTGTGACTTGACCGGCAACTTTCCGGGAAAACTTACTCTTACGCGGCAGAACAGCATGGATGGTTGCTCGCTGCTCCTCTTCGCGCACGGAGACAACAACCCAATCGCCAACAGCGGGATAGTCTTCGCGGCGAACAGCAAGATGTCGCATCTTCCCTGAAACCTCTGCTAGTGCTTCACCGGATTCTGTTTGAACGCGGTACATATGTTTATGTTCCAAGGACACCCGTCCAGCTTGGTACCCTTCTTCAAGGTAAGGTTCGAACGCTTTTTCAAAAAACAAATTCCAGCCTAATTCTTCTTTAGTCAAGTGTTAAATTCATCCTCTCATGTGGTTCTAATAAGAAGTATAGACTACGTATATCACCATCACACGGTAAACAATTGTTTAGATTATTTTTTCCTGCGAACAATTTATACATCGGTCAATTCACATGTAGACTATCGGTCTAATTTTGCATATAATAGAAATAAATCGATGGTTGGAATGGAGTGACCGGATGAGCCAATTCATGAGGGCCACCACCCGCAAAAAGCGTGATGTCATGATGGACGTCGCCTTATCGATGTTTATGGAAAAAGGCTACGAGAACGTATCTGTTGACGACATCATCTCAGCAACGGGGACTTCCAAAGGAACTTTTTACCATTATTTCAAAAGTAAAGACGCCATCATTGCTGACCTTTACAGCAAACAGATCCAACTGATTCAAGAATGGGTAAAAATGCCTCCTTCCAAGGTGCAATCGCTTGAAGGACATATTAATCGCTTATTTTTAGACTTAGCGTCTAACATTCGCGTTATACCTCTTCTAATTCGAAGTTTACAAGCCTTATCCTTACAAAATGAAACCGTAAAAACGGAAGAACAGCGCCAGTTAAATGTACTCTCTGAGAGCTTGCTGCATTGGCTGCCTGAACCGAAAAAAGTAGAACTGCTCGTATGCATGTATAACGGCACGATTCGAACTTGGTGCAATCAAGAGCACACTGATTTAGTCGATATGATGAAAAACAACTTAGCTTGGATGTGGGTGGGCATTCGTGTAAACGAGCCTTACGCACCGCTGCAGGTAGAACCAGTCCCCAAGGAGGAACACAAAATGAAAGTAGCTATTATTGGTGGAGGCTTAGCCGGATTAACTGCTGCCGCTTATTTATCGGAGAACCCGCATATCGAAGGTATTCTTTTTGAGCGCAGTCCGCAGCTTGGTGGCCGTGCATTTACTTATGAGAAAGCAGGATTCACACTCAACTACGGCGCACATGCCATTTATGGAATAGATCGTCACACCATTACGAACATGGAGCGAGAACTAGGATTGTCTTTCTCATCCAAGCAAGTAGATAAACGGAAAGTCGTTTATGCGAAGCACAATCAACTTACTACCGCGCCACTAGATGCCATCAACCTCCTAAAAACGGATTTACTTAGCACGGCGCAAAAAGTTCGATTCGTTGGTGAAATTGCCGCCATTATCGCAAACATCCATAACCTAAAAAATTATGCTACCCTAGCTGATTATCTTGCTGAATCCAATGCGGACGAGGATGTTAAAGAACTATGGGAACATCTTGTTTGCTCCAACTTTTTCATCACCCCTGAAGATGCACGCAATGTGTCCGGTGCGGTGATCAGCGAGTACTACCATAACCTGTTCCTTTCTTCGAAGCCGGTTAACTATATTCTTGGAAGCTGGGCCGTCATCACCAACCAGCTTAAACAAAAACTCACAACATCAGGCAGATGGGAAATCGCTATTCAAGAAGGCGTAGAGAGCCTGCGTTATGCAGACCGGAAATTCGTGCTTCAAACGAAAAACCGCGAAGAATCCTTTGATAAAGTGATTTTCGCAATGCCGGTACAGCAAGTCGTCAAATTGTTGAAAGGCACGGCATGGGAGCCATTCTTGGCACCTTATGAATCCAACACAGCTACTGAAGTTATGGTATACGACGTAGGACTTAGCAAGGTTGTTGCAAGACCGTTTAGCTATATTAGCGACATGGATAACAAGCTATTCATCAGTGATGTTTCCGCAACGGATCACACGCTAGTGCCTGAAGGCGGGCAACTGCTGCAGGGTATCGCCTACTTGAGCGATCAATTCGAAAGCGATGAACAACGCAAAGCCTATCTCGAAAGTAAAAACACGCAGATGGAAGCTTTGTTCGATAAGCATTACCCAGGCTGGCGCGATGTTACCGCGGTGAAAAGGGTGTCCAAGAAAGCGATGGTATCCAGCGTGAAAAACATTTCGACCAATCATCTTCTTCCTATACGCGTCGAAAATGTGCCTTTCTACTTCTGCGGTGACGGTTGTACGGGCAAAGGCGAGCTCGCAGAACGCGCATTCTCAAGCGCACGCACGGCTGCCCTGTCGGTTGTTCAAGAAGTACAGCAAGCACTTCAAAATGTATAAGGTTTTAAAATTAAAAACGGCTCCAACTTTGACGATAAGCCAAAGTTGGAGCCGTTTTTTTGCTATCCAGAACTATTTGGTTGAGATCGTGACGGTTCGGCTGCTGCCATCCCAAGCCAATTTGCCGCCAAAGGTTTCCCCTACGAATCTGGCAGGAGCAAGCGTGTAGCCGTTTACGAGCCGAGCCGGCTCTTCCAGCTGCATGGCTTTTCCGTTCACATACACGGTTTTCTGGTCAAGCGTTAGGCGTACGGTTGTGCTCCCTTTTTTCGCATTGACTGTTCTAGTCGCTGCTTCGTACTCTACCGTCGCTCCCATGGCTTCAAAGATAGCTCGAAGCGGTGTTAGTGTAGATCCGTTTACGATGGCTGGAGCCTGCTCGAAAACCTGATCTTTTCCGTCAATATCCACGGACACCTGAGAAGATATGCCAAAGGTACGCAGCGTGACTTGCTTGCCGGATTTGTTCAACACACGCAATTGAAGAACGGAACCTTCAGGAACTTCGCCTGCACGCAGATCCAAGCCATATGGCAGTTCAGTCTGAGTCGCAATAACTCGTCCATTGAGGATATACTCGACTTTCCCAATGTACACCTCGGGTATTTTAATAAAAGGAACGAACTTGGTTTTCTTCGTAAATGATTGGTGATCAGCATCGACTGGCACATAACCTACGCTATCAGCCGGTTGAGCAGAATCGGTCACTTTCGATAGCAAATAGGGATTTGCAATTAGTTTGGTATAGTAATTTTGGATATCAGACGAGCTGGATAGGGAATAGTCGTTTTGGGCGTTATTCAACCCTTGATTGACATTAAAGTAAGTAATGGCTTTCAGTCTCGGATATTTGTAAGGCATAATTTCATATAGACGCTGCAGATTGAGCTTTGCCCATTCTGTAAAATCTTCTCCAGCCGCATGCTGGTAGTGCGGAACTCCCGTTTCACTTAGCATAAGCGGTTTACGATCAGAATACGTATTGTACAGTCTGGTCAGTCTCTCGACATTGCTTGTAGCTAACATGGAAGGCAGCGAAGGGTCCCCATTTTCATAGGGCTCAATATATAAACTGACGCCAACCCAGTCTACATAGTCATCCCCGGGATAATACGGGTCGATATCATTCGCAGGTACATCTCCAGGGCTCCATACCATAGCCACGTTCGGCGCTTCAGCCGCAAATACATCATGCAGCATACGAAATTTCGCTATATATTGAGTGGGATTCCCGTGCCATTTGACCCAAGCCCCATTCATTTCTCCAGCAAAACGCAAAAAGATTGGGATACCCGCGGCCTTCGCCTCCTGCGCCCATTTCCGCAAATATGCGCCATCGGCTACCGGGTCCAAGCCATCATCAGGCTCCCATGCGATTTGCAGCGCACCGCCTGCATCTTTGGCTCTTTTCGCATACGTCGCCGGAAAACCTTGCCCCCAATGCGCATAGGCCAAATAAATCGCGTGTTTTTTACCATACACAGATTCTGTCTTGGTAAACAGGTTACCTACTTTGGGATCCTGTTCCGAATAAATCCCTAGATATGTCCCGTATGCAGGTTCAAACTTGGCCAGTTTGCCGTTTGGAGGCAGAGCCAAGTCCCTTATAGAAGACTGATCACGCTCCTGTCTATATAATTCAACAGTTGTCCGGATTTGATCGGCTCGCTGCAGCTTAACAGCCCCCCAATCTCGGCCTGCTTTGACCCAGTACTCATTTTCCAGCTCATAATCATGAATGGCCTGCTCATAATCTAAGGTAGCATCGAAATAAGAAGCTAACTTTCCATAGAACAGTGCCGTATTCTCCCAATCCCCGATGTTAGCATAGTGATTCGCAAGAAACTGCCAATGCGAGACGGCCTCCGCTTTATTGCCGCTGGCAACTAGCGACTCTGCTTTTTGCCAATGATCCCATACGATATCTGCATGTGCAGGCGCAGGCGAGCTAGCCAAACTGGCAGCTAATACACCTACGACAAACGTCATGATACTGATTCTTTTTTTTATTTTTTTCAAGAAAAAATGACTCCCTTCAGGCTTCTGGTAAGTGGTGTGTCTATACTTGATACGTACACACGACCGGAAAGTAGCATCTATTGATGAAAATAATAAAAAGAGCTGGATAGGACATATCTCCTATCCAGCTCTTTTTCAGCTTAGTCTGTGTCTTACTTCGCAGTGGCACGTACAGCGCGGATGCGCTTGCGTTCTCCTACAGAGAGGGGCTTCACGAGTGCATGATTTCCCCGCGCCGCAAGCCCTTTAATAACGCCTGCTTTGAAGGTACCTCTGGCTGCAGGAACAGCCGTACGCACGCCATACCTAGACATTACAACATCGATGGGGTTACTGATCGAAAGCATGCCATTATCACTTCCAGCGAAATTAAGCCCCGCAGCAAAGCGGTCACTGGAGCGCAGCCAAACTGAGCCGGAATCCCCGGGAAGGGATACAGGTCCTCTAGTACCGCGAATGACCAATTGGTTACGGAATGTCAGATCGCCCAATGTTCCTCCATAAGTCACTCGCACGTCTGCATGATTAGCTTCAATTGTTCCTCTGGCAAATCCACTTGTACGGCCTGACTTCATTAATTGCAGCCCGACAGGATAAGTCGATATATGACCAGGAACTGTAATAAGTCTACCTGATGAGCTAATCAAGTATCTTGGATTAAGCAAACTGTTCGAAGTCGGCTTAGCAAGCGCAGAATCCTGGAAATTGATGCCGTTCGGGACTAACTTGGTGAAATCAAAGAGGCTTCCTATGGTATCTCTTGGTGCTTGACCGCCATCCGCAGGACCTGGTTGTACCGTAATGGCCGAAGCTGACGAGTTATTTTTGACAAGTACATGGTTATTACTCAAGATATACAACTGATTGTTCTTCGTTACGATGAGGCCGCCTGTTCCTGTGGAATCCGGATCCACTTTCCCCAAGCTCACACCTCCGGGAACAGGGCGATTCTTACCTTGATAGCTGCCTATTTTCACTGCTTTCGGTTTCGGAGCCGCAGCATGCCTCTTGAATTCCCCAGAAGAAACGAAGCGAATAGGTACTGCCGAACCCGCTTTGGCGAGCACACCTTTGAGGCTAGTCATGCTAGAGGGAACGATTTTCTTCTGGGTGTACACAACGACACCTGAGCCTAGCGCAGGCTTGCTGGGATCCATATAGCCAACACCCACCGCGACAACCTCCGCACGCTTCAACAAAACTGGTGAAATTCTATTCTTGTGTTTCAGTGCCTCATGAAATGTAGCCATTCACCATTCTCCTCTTCGTAAAAGATGTAGCAGTGTATGCCAACTTGTACGAATCGGCTTGATGATTTTACCTAACATGTAGGAATAAAAAACACCTACTGCTCTTCGAGCACAATACGGCTCCCGCGGCCAGACGGCTCCGCTGGCTGAACAATTAATTTGCGGGCTAAACGAGCACGCAATTCAGGTACGTGAGAAATGACGCCAACCGCTAAGCTGTCCATGTGAAGCTTTTCCAAAGCGCCAATAACCATATCCAGCAATTCCTGATCCAGAGTGCCGAAGCCCTCATCTAGGAAGAAAAATTCCAAAGGATATTCGCCTTTGAGCTGAATTTGCGCGGAGAGTGCGAGCGCTAGGGCTAAAGAAGTCAGGAAGGTTTCGCCGCCTGACAGCGTGCTAACCGGTCTCTTGACGCCGCCGTTGGCATCATCACGAATGACAAACCCGCCACCCGAGTCGACTTCAATCGCATAACGTCGACGCGTTAATTCACCCAGCCGCTCCGAAGCTGCGCGGCTGACTTGCATCAGCTGCTCTTCGGCCAAATACTCAACGAAGGCATTCGCTTTCAGCACAGCTTGCAGCTTGCCCAGCCGCTCCAGCTGCTTCGCTTGCTCGGCGCGCTGCGCCTCGAGCTCGCACCACCGCGCATGCCGCGCAGCAAGCTCGCTTGCGCCCTGGGCCGCCTTGGCTCGCGACTCAAGCGCAGCCTCCGCGGCGGCCTTCGCGGCGCTCAGCAGCGCCTGCGTCTGCGCCCATGCGTCCGCGCTCAGCACGCGGCCCTGCAGCTTCGCTGCCAGCTGCGCCAGCTGGGCGCGCAGCGCCTGCTCGCGCTCGCGGTGCTCCGCCGCGAGCTGAGCCCACTGGCGGCGCTGCTCAGGCGCCAGCGCCGCCGCTTCTGCGGCTTCGCGCGACGCGAAGCCGTTCTCCGCGAGCGCGCCATGCAGCGCGCGCTCCGTCTGTGCCAGCTGCCGCGCGGCAGCGGCAGCGGCTTCGGCGGCGGCGCTGTAGCGCTGCGCCGCCAGGGACTGCTCGCGCTGCGCGGCAGCGTGCGCGAGCTTGGTTTGCTGCGCGGCGAGACGCAGCCGCTCAAGCGCGGAGGTCGCCTCCGCGATGAGCTGCGGCACAGCCGCGCCGGGCGCGCGCTGCGCCAGCTGCCGCGACTTGTCGGCAGCGAGCTGCGCGAGCCCCTGCAGACGCTCGTGCAGCTGCAGAGCGGTCCGATCCTGCTCCGTTGCGGCACGCTGGAGCTCGTCGATCTTCACAATCAGCTCATCCATAAAGGGGATGCTCTTCTCGATGCGTCCGCGAAGCTCCTCTGCGAGCCTTTCTTTGGCAAGCTGTTGTTCCAGCTGAGCGTCTATCTCTTCCCAAGAAAGCTCCGTATATCTATGTTGCCACTGCTTCATTTGTTCGTTCATTGTTGAATGAACAGCTGTGAGATTAGCTTCCGCTTCAGTTAGTAGACTTGCAGCTGCTTGCTGCTGAGCAGCCACTTGCACAGTCTGTTGTTCATGTGCATGATGCTCTTTAGATAACGCTTGGAACGACTGTTCGAGCTCATCGGCACGGGACATAACTGCATTCCAGTTATCTTCCATTTTTGTCCAATTCTGTTGGAAGCCTGAGAGTCCAGTTCCTTCCTGCGACTCAGTCTCACGCAGAGATACTGTTCCTTCTAGTCCTGCTGCTGCTTCTTTCCATGCTTGTCCCACTTCTTCAGGCTCAGCCAATGGAGAGCGTGATTGTTGCGACGCCAGCTCAACAGCTTGCTGTATAACAGCTGCCATTCTATGTAATCGCTGTTGATGGGTATATAGGCGCTCTTTGACCTTTTGAAGCAGCGCTTCCCCTTGTTGAATCTGCAACTCGGTTTCTTCTCCGGTTGCTGTTCCTGCTGATGGAATGAGTTTGGACGGATGCTCGGTTGCTCCGCACACAGGACAATGATCTCCATCCGCTAACTCACCCGCCAATATCGCTGCCAGAGCATGGCGTTCTTGCATTTTCCAACGCAACTTCATCTGGTCTAGTTGGGCTTGCAAGGCAGGAATAAAGCCATTGAAAGAGGCATTCTGCTTCTGCCCCTCCAAATTGATTTCATTTGAACGTTGAAGCCATACATGCAGCTTATCCATCATTGCTTTCTGCTTATCTGCTAATTGCAAATGATTATGCTCAAGCGCAGCATGTGAACGAACTCTCTCTTCGAACGCTTTTTGAGCACCTTCCTTCTGCAGCTGCAGCTGTTCAATCGTTTTTTTCTCCTGAAGCGCTTTATGTAACAGTTGGGTAGTCGCTGTATTGGTTTCTGTTTGCCTGAGCTGCTCCTTCAGTTCCGTTTGTTTCAAAATAGCTTTTTGCTTCGTCTCATTGCTTTTCTTAATTTCCAGTTGCAGCGCTGCTAACGCTGTTTTCACTTCATTTTCTTGCTGCTGAGCAATCTTTACCTGCTGCCCAACATGATCCAGTTCCTGCTGAATAACGAGCGCCTGCTGCAACTGGTCTAACCGGAGTAACAAAGGTCCTTCCTTCAACGAAAGCTCTTGCTGAGCCTGTTCATATTGCTCCGTTGCTTGCTGATACGCTGCCTCAGTAGTTTGCTGGCTTACTTTCGAAATGTCTAGTTTCGATTGTCCTGTTTGTACGTCCTTGACAGCTAATTCATGCTGCTCCAGATAGGGTTTAACTTTTTCTGCTAGATCCGCATGCCCCAATAGAAGCTCTTTCTCACGTATGTGAGTTTCTTGCTCCTGCAGTTTTTGCGCTTCCGCTTCCAGCACGATTTGCTCCTGCTGCCAGTGATAAATCTGCTTGTGTTCCTCGTAACACTTTTCCTGTTCATTCAAATGCAGACGGCTTCTCACGGCTTCACTTTCAGCTTCTTGAAGTCTCTCATTGGCTGCTTGCAAAGCTTGCTCCGAGGCATCCCCCAGGCCCATCTGTTCTGCTGCAAGCTGTTTCACCATACTATCCGTTTCTTTCACTTTGGAGCTTACCTTAGCGCTGAGCTGATCCCCATATTGCTCCAAGTGGAAAAGTCTTTGCAGCATCTGCCTGCGATCTTTGCCCGTCAAAGTCAGAAATTCCGCGAATTTCCCTTGCGGCAATACGACCGCTCTCGTGAAATCCTGCATGGATAATCCGAGGATATGCAGCACTTTCTGATTGACTTCGCCTGCTTTGTCCGCAAGTACAATGGTCTCCTTCTCTTGCAAATGGAGCAGTCTGGCAATCGTTCCGTTAATGGACATCTCCGTGCCGCGCTTGAATTGACGCTCTACGCGATAACGTTCTGTACCCACTGCATTCGTGAGCTCAAAAGTGAAAGAAACGAACAATGTCTGCTCCGCATGATTCATGATCGCTTGCGTGCCGCCGCTGGCTCGCTCGACTTTACCGTACAAAGAGAGCGTAATCGCATCGAGAATCGACGATTTCCCGCTTCCCGTCGGTCCAAAAATACCGAATACACCCGCTCCTACCAGTTGGTTAAAATCAATCTTTTGCAGCTCTCGGTAGCTTTGGAGCCCGGACATTTGCAGCTCAATTGGACGCATATTCAGGTCCTCCTAGTGTTACAAGATGTAAAACATACATTAAACTTTTACTAACAGGTGTAATTAAGACGATTATCATGCAAAAAGTACAGTAAAAATGCAGATTCCGTCTATAAAAAGCGCAAAATTCATCATTTTGATGTACAAATTACATGATCGCTAGCTAACCCAACGAAATTCCACGAATTCACTGTACATTCTACATGTAATATCTGAGGTGGGTCTAACCATCCTACTCCCCTGACGCATCTGCCAAGTCCTTCTCCTGCAGGAGCTCCAGGAACAGCCGGATCAGCTCGGGCTCTGGCTGGGCGCCTCCGGTTTGCCGAGAATAGAAGCGCGTGAAATGCTCCTCCATCGATAGATCTGCCTTTGGCGCTGCTGTCCTGACAGCCTCCATCTCCGGATAAATGGGACGGATATGAATAAATCCGTCATAAGCTTTGCGCAGTGATTGAATTTGTTCAATGGACATCGCTTCCGTCATGTTGATCTCGAGGTCAATCCATGCTGCAGCATCCCGCTTCTCTTCCAGCCATTGGTGAACCTGCCCTACACCTTCTTTGGCTTTCCAGCTGACGAGCGGACGTCCTGAGGTTAGATAAATCTCTTTAGGCTCGGCTGACTGCCCAGGCTGCAGATCTAGGACAGTTACGGACTTGGCTTGTCCGGCTTCCGAGAAGCTATAAGCAATTGGCGATCCGCAATAGCGTATAGGCGAAGCTGCTTTTACATTTTGCGGTCTATGCAAATGGCCTAGCGCCACATACTGCGCGCCTGCTGTCAGCGCAGTTGTATCTACGGTATACGCGCCGCCCACTTGAATCGGTCGCTCTGACTCTGTTTCGAGACCTCCTAGCACATAGAGGTGACTCATGATTAAATTAACAGTCCCCGGCTCAAAAGAAGCCGCCTGTTTACGAATCAGCGCTCCAACTCGTTCGGAATATTTGCTCCGCAGCGCTTCCTCCTCCGCAACTTCCGAGAGAAGCTCCTTAAGACGCGACTCCGACGGATAAGGCAAAGCAATAAGACGCGCCAGCTCCCCAGTACGAGCGATTCCTATAGACTGGATTTCAGGCACAGGCATGCCGATCAATGTAATGCTTTGTTTGCCCGCAAGCGGTGCCGCTGCAGCGACACGATCCGGATGATCATGGTTGCCTGCGATAATGGCAACGTGACGTTTCCCTCCATCTGCAAGACGCGCAATACTTTCATAGAAAAGCTGTTCCGCAGCTGCCGGAGGATTGACACTATCATAGATATCGCCAGCAATTAGGACCAAATCAATCTCTTGGTCTTCTACGATACCTACTAGCTCGTCCACAAAAGCAGACTGCTCCTCCAGACGGCTTCGCCCTTCCAGCGTTCGGCCAAAATGCCAGTCACCCGTGTGTAATATTCGCATACCTCATCCTCCACCTTACATTTCGAGCAGCTTCGCTCCATCAAAGAAATACAGAAACTTTCCATGAACTGGACGCTTCCAAATATGTTCCACGGCACGCGTATAGAGGGAAATTTGCTGCTCATACCGCAGTTTTAGCTCCATATCGCTGTTACCTTTTACTGCATCTGTTTTATAATCAACCAAAACCAGCCCAAGTTCATCCTCAAATAAACAATCGATGACTCCTTGAATCAGTACCGTTTCACCGCTCGTGGAACGATCAGTTCCCGCGTAAACCTCATCTGCCTGCAGACCATAGCTGAAGGGCACCTCGCGTTGTACATTCCTTGCCTGAAGCATCCGCTTTCCAACCTCTGTCTGGAAAAAGCGCAGCACAACCGGAATATCCACCACTTCACTTTGATCAGTAGTCAATGTTTGCTTATTTAACATGTCTTGGAGTGTCCCTCGAATACTCTCCTCTGTCGGCACTTCCTGCAGGGAGAGATTTTGCATGACAGCGTGGACAACCGTTCCTTTTTCCGCTGCTGACAGCTTCTTCTCTTCCATAAATTTAGGCCTGCGCCAAATCATGGACCTTCCGCTTCCAGAAGATGACGTCGCCACTCCTGGAGTTACGACTTCTGTTGCAGCCGGCATTTCCATCTCATCCGCAATTCGATTCAGCTCTGACAAGCGCTTCATTTCGGAAACGGTCGTCTTCGCAAAAAGTTTAGGTGCTTCAGGGAACGAATACGACCATGACAGCCGGTCATCTAGCCATTCCTGCCACTCACCCGACGTCGTCACGGCCTCAATCCGGCGAATGTTGTCCATTCGATCTCCGTCAGGGGCCATGTTGTGTTCTTCCAACGCTTCATCCGTTAGCAAGCTTTCTGGCTTGATGACGGTCAGCTTCCATGCCGAAGGATCTTCCAATAATCGCACCCCTGAAGAAGCTTCACTTATGCCTAGACGTTCTCTCCAGAGAGTAGCGTTAGGATGCCTAAGCAGGGCTGGACCCACCCAATCCAGATAGCTTTTGGCTTTCGCCAGCTCGAAATCAGGCAAATACCATTCCGTTCTGGACAGATGCCTGCCCCATCCGCGCAACAGCTTATCCAATGATTTGACAGTACCAAGCAAATAAAGTTTCTCTCTAGCTCTAGTCAGTGCTACATAGAGCACCCGCATTTCTTCCGCAAGCAGCTCCAGCTTCATCCTTCTTTTTATGGCAAGAGAAGGCAAGGTTGGATAGCTTACACGTAGTGTCGTGTCTACAAACCGCGGGCCGAACCCGAGCTCTTTATGCAGAAGAAATGAATCGTTCAGATCGCGCTGGTTAAACATTTTAGCCATACCGGCCCCGAAAACTACGGGGAATTCGAGACCTTTACTTTTATGAATCGACATGATCCTTACAACGTCTTCTTGCTCCCCGAGCGCACGTGCTGTGCCCAGATCCCCACCGCTTTCTTTCATTCTTTCAATAAAACGGAGGAAGCGGAATAACCCGCGCAAGGATGTGCTTTCATATTGTCTGGCACGATCGTACAAAGCTCTCAAGTTAGCCTGTCTTTGCACGCCACCCGGCAAGCCGCCGGCGAAATCGTAGTAACCTGTTTGTCTGTAGATATGCCAGATTAAATCCGCCAAAGAGCCTTGTCTAGCCTCGGTCCGCCATGCTTCCAGCAGCTCCAGGAAATAGTTCAGCTTTTGCAGCAAAACCTCATTCTCTTCGGTCTTCTCATCGCTCGCAGCCTGCAGCACAGAATCGTAGAACGGCACCGATTTATCTGCAATGCGAATCAGCGCTAAATCCTCGGCTGTGAGCTGCACCACCGGTGACCGCAATACAGCAGCAAGCGGCACATCCTGATACGGATTATCGATGACTTTTAACAGAGATAACATGACTTCCACTTCTGTCGCGGAAAAGTAGCCCGTACTTAGCTCTGCGTAAGCAGGTATACCCATCTTCTTAAGTTCTTCAATGAGAATAGGCGACCACATCTGCGTGGCACGCAGAAGGATGACGATATCCCGGTACGTGACTGGGCGATCACCGCCGGTTCTTTTATCAAATACTTGAAAAGCTTCCTTCCCACCGGCACCCATCAGATCTTGAATTTGGCGGGCTATGGTTCGCGCTTCTAATTGTGCGGTCTCCAGCTCTTGCGCTTCCAAAACGGGATCTATAGCAGCTCCTTCGGGTAAAGCTTCGGCATTCATTTCCTCATTTTCTTCTGAATCAGTCGAATAAGCTTCGCTTGGGTCCGGCGCATCTGTTGCGCGATCAATTATCAGCATCTCAACCGAACAATCTGAGGCAGATGGTGGATAACCCGCTCCATATACAAGCTCAGCCCGCTCATCATAAGCGACTTCGCCTACGGTTTCATTCATCATTTGTTTAAAAATAAAATTGACCGCGTCCACGACTTCGATCCGGCTGCGGAAGTTACGCGCCAAATCTATTCTGCCGCCCGCGGAAGGCACTTCTTGCGACTCCGCTTTATTGGAGCGGTATGCTTTATATTTCTCAAGGAAGAGACCTGGCTCCGCAAGTCGGAACCGGTAAATACTTTGCTTCACATCGCCAACCATGAACCGATTTCCAGGGTTTGCGTTCGAAATCAATTCCACAATCGCTTCTTGCACACGATTCGTATCCTGATATTCATCGAGCAATACTTCAGCGAATTGCTTCCGATAAGCCTGAGCTGCCTCAGATGGAACCAATTCACCCGGAATGGAGCCTGGCGCGCTCAGAATTTGTAAGCAGTAATGTTCCAAATCAGCGAAATCGATTAAACCTTTAGCTTGTTTTCCTGCCTGATAACGATGTCCGAAATCCGCAACCAAATCAACTAAAGTATGTAGAAGCGGTGCCATATCGGCAATTTCCTGATGGAATTGCTCAGGGGTCCGGCCGAATAACTCCTCTTGCATTTTGTTAATTTGCTCTTTGACTTTATTGCGCAGCTCCTTGACTTCTTCTTGCAGCGCTTTGTCGTAGTCGTCGCCTTTGCATGCTTTGAGCTTGCCAAACTCCACGGTTTGAAAACCTAGATACAGAACGGACCACGGATAGGTTGTCGTCTCCAGTAAGTTATTTACGAGCAATAGATCTTCTCGTAAATTGTCCAAATAAGGAGCTGGTCCGCCTGGCGAATCGGCGATTTCTATCGCCTGACGCAGTAAGTCGGCGGCTCCTTCCAACTCCAAAGCCAAGTCGCGGATCAGACTTTGCTCCCAGATCGCGTAGTCCGCCGGTGCTGACGCAGCGGCAACATATGGCAGCGCCTCCTGCATAACGGCAGCTGCCTCATCCGGCACCTCCTGCGGTGCGGACTCCGGCGCCCCGAACATCGAAGCCGTCGCTCGGAGCCAATGCTCCGGCCACGGGTGGCTGCGCGACACATCATACAGCTTCTGAATAAGCTGCATGATTGCGTCGTCGTTGCGCTCCCCGCTGAACGAATCGACCAGCCGCCAGAAAGCGCTGTTCTCTCCGCTTTCCGCGTAATATTCCTCTAACATCTCGCCAAGCAGGTCTTGGCGCATGAGCTCCGCTTCCGTCTCATTCGCAATCCGGAAGCCGGGATCAAGACGAATGAGGCTGAAGTAACGCTGCACAACTTCCAAACAAAAGGAATGCAGCGTTGTAATCGAGGCGCGCCCCATCAGCGCAATCTGCTTACGCAAATGCTGCGAGTGCGGCTGCTTCATCAGCTCTTTCTCCAGCGCTTCGCGTATGCGATGTTTCATTTCCGAGGCTGCCGCTTTGGTAAAGGTTGCGACCAGTAATCGGTCTACATCGATGGGCTCCCACTCATCGGAAATTCGCCGGATAATGCGCTCCACAAGTACGGCGGTTTTGCCTGATCCGGCCGCAGCGGCAACGAGCATATTTTGACCTTTTAGGGTAATCGCATCCCACTGATCGTCCGTCCAAGTACTGCCTGGAGGCTTAGGCTGTTGTTGTTTATTCACTTCGTTACACTCCTTTCCGTCCTCATCACGGGCTAACGTTTTGCTCCAATTCGGACCAGAGCTGGTCTTTCCCACGCTGTTTCAGAACGTGGATTTCATTGCCTTCAAACAATGGATCAAACTGACAAATCGATTTATATGAACAGTGCAAGCAGGCTGTTTTCTTGCCTAATCGGTATGGAGCAATGTCCACATGACCATCGGTAATGCTCGTTCCGATTCCTTTTACCTGCTTACGCACATATTTCCTGAGAGTATCCCATTGTTCATCTGTGGCGACGGAGGAGCTTGAATAGAAGCTTCCATCCTTCTTCAAAGCCACTGGAATTAATTGCGAGTGCCCCGCGCTTTTTAACAGCTCGCTATCCATCAATCCAGCAACTTCAGCGTCAGCCGTGATCAAACCTTTCATTTTAAAACGTTTCCGCAGCTCTTTCTCTACGGCCGCAGGGTCCAAGGCATTTTTTTGCTGAAGCATCGGGTTATGCACATGGAAATAAAGCACTCCTGCTGGCTTCGCCGCAATACCCAGCCAACGTTCCGCATGGGTAATGATGACATCCAAATAAGTGAGCATTTGCAGGGACAGCCCGTAATACACCTCAGACAACTGCAAAGAGGTTGAGCTTGATTTGTAATCAATGACTCGCAGTAATACGCCTTGTTCGCCATCCGCCCGATCCACCCGGTCGATTCGTCCAATGATTTCCATTGTGCAGCCATTCTCTAAATCAAAGGTCAAAGGAGGCAATTCTTTGCCTGGGCCGAAATCGATCTCCAGACCTAACGGTTCAAACTGGCCATGCTTCGCATGTTCGCCTAACACGACTGCTGCTCTGCCCACGACTTGCTTCAATTTTCTCGCTATATAGGCGTATCTGCTGGAGCTAAGCAATATTTCCCCTTGCAGTCTTGGAGCAAGTTCATCCACTACCTGAGCGGAACGCTCCATGCACTCCTCTGCTGACAGTGACCCCCAATCAAGTTGATCCTGCTGCAATCTTTGAACAAACTGGTTCAATGCCGCATGAAACAATTGCCCGATATCCGGGGCATCCAGCCGGTACACTCGTCTTTCCTGCAGTCTTAAGCCGTGGGATACGAAGTGGGAGAAGGGACACGCCACATATTTCTCCATGCGAGAGACGCTGGCCCGCAGGTTTTGTCCATATAAGAGCTTGCTTGTTTTGGACGATATTTTGTTCTCTTTATTCGTATAACGAAGCGCTTGAACCACCGATTGCAGCTTCATTTGCCATTCAGGCTTATCTGCATACCAGTTGTAGGTTTCCCACCATAGATCGGCCATGCGGCCGCCAAGCATCCAGTGCTTCATGCGTACTGCCAAATAGGAGATGGCCTGATTCGGATGCGCCATATAGGCGGCCTGCTCATCTTCCGGAGATTCAGCAGCCGGTTCCGCAAGTAAAAGCGGTGTCTCGGTCCCGGGAAATAACTGACGCATTTGTTTAATTAGCTCAGAGGGCAAGAGCGACTTGCCTTCTTCATCAGCCAGCGGATAGCTCATCCACAGTCTTTTACCCGGTACGGTTAAAGAGGTGTATACGATAAATTGCTCATCCAGAAGTTTACGCCGACTTCCGTCTGCCATCGGGAGACCAGACTCCATCAGAACGCTCCGTTCTGCTTCCGTCAGGACCCCTTTTTCCGGCATTTGAGCAGGGATAACGCCATCGTTCACACCCAAGATGTATGCATAACGAATACCGCTTGACCGCGTCCGATCCATGCTTCCGATCAATAATTGATCCATCGAAGGTGGCACCAGTCCTAGCTTCATGCTCTCCATGCCCGTCTCAACGAGGCTATTAAATATCTCAAGGGACAGCTCATCGTCCCCCATCGTCTCTACTAATTGATCCAGCATCTCCATGACACTGTTCCACATTTGGCCATGCTCACGGGCTTTTTCCGGTTTGCCGTCATGAATCGCTTGCTGACTCCAAGCTTCCAATTTCTCTGGAGCCTGTACAGCAATCAAAAGTTCATAAAGAGCTTCAACTTGCGCTTTAACGGACTCAGCTTGCTGTAGGCGTTTGGCAAAAGCAAGAAGCGGCTTCACCACCCACTCTTTGCTTCTATTCAATGCAGCTAATTCAGCTGTCTGTTCCTGAATACCTTCATCAGCCTGCTCCAGATTGGCCCGGAATTTGTAGCTCCATGGCTTGCCATCGGTCCATCTGTAGCCTTGGATACCAAATGCGAGCACATAGTTTTCCAGCTTATCGAGCTCTGTTCTCTGATCGGCAGCTTCACTTGGCAGCAGCAAATCCGTTTTGACACAGCGGAATACGGCATCATAATGCCAATTATGCTGAACAACCTCCAGCGCTGAACGAATAAATTCAACCAGCGGGTGATGCAACACCGTCCTTTTTTGGTCAAAAAAGTGCGGAATTTCATAATCGGTCAGTACCGCTTTTAATAAATCCTGGTAGCCTTCCATATTTCGAACCATGACGGCTACTTCACGCCAACGTACGCCATGCTCACGAACCAAATGCAGCATATCCCTCACTGCGCCTTCTACTTCAGCACGGCGGTGAACAGCCTCTGCAATCACGAGCTGATCGCTTATCTTCTCATATGCAGCCGGTTTATAACGCTGAGCTCCTCCGCCAATCCGGCGGTCAAAATTGCGCTCCAAATACCCGAGTAGCGGGCTATCGTCATAACGTGGCGAACGATCCAGCGCCAAAAGATGAACCTCAGCTGACGGCAATCCGAGCTGCCAAATAAGCTCCTGCAGCCGAACCATCGTCGTCGCTGTAGGGTGAAATAAATCCAGCTCATCCGGCGTATCCCCGGCTTGCAGTTCCCGGTCGAGGCACAGTGTAATCGTTACCTGTTTACATGTCGAAAATAACGCGCCAAGTACGGCAAACTCCTGTGGTGTAAAACCATGAAAACCATCAATCCAAACGGATGCAGACTGCAAATAAGCGGAATTCGGAATCTGCTCCGCCAGCAGTGTCAAATAATCCTCGCCGTCCAAATACTGCCGGGATAGCTCCGATTCAAATTGGCGATAAATCAGCTGAATGTCATGCATTTTATCTCGAAGCAGACCGCTCTCTCCTAATACAGAAGCCCGTTTCTGCTCATGCTCTTCGAGCTGCTTAGCCGTTACACAATACCTTTTCATCTCCGTAAAAAGCTGGTTTAAACGATCTACGAAACCCATTTGCTCAGCCGAGTGGCCGAATAAGCGAAGCTTTTCTTTCTGTTTATGTAAAATGCTTGTAAGCAGCAGTTTCTTACCCATATCATCAATCGGCAGTCTCGCTGTCCCGCCTTCTTCTTGCATAACACGCCAAGCCAAACGGTGAAAGCTTAACACCTGAGCACGAATCATCCCCCGAATGCCGGGATCTGACACAATGGCATGTTCAGCCTGAAAGGTCGCCTGCTCCGGCACCAATAACACGAGCGGGTCACCTTCCGGCTCTGCCGCCAACTGATGCTTCATTTCTATTAAACAACGTTCACTTTTTCCGCTGCCGGCTCTGCCGATCACGAAACGAATAGACATACAGGGCCTCCTTCAAGCTGATCTCTAAAGATATCAATCTTATCTATTCTATCATACTTTTGGTAGAAAAGAGGCGTGGCAGATGATGGGCTTAAGATGGCATAACAAAAAAGCCTCTCCCCACTACCATGAAAATTCATGACAGGGAAGATGGCTTTTCACTTGAAAATCTTTAACTGTCTAGGAACGATTTCGCAGCGACACCGGCAGTTCGCCGATATAGACCGACTGCGGTCGAAAAATACGATTACAGCTTGTTTGCTCCAACAAATGAGCTGTCCATCCTACCATTCTGCTGAGCGTGAAGCTCGGTGTAAAGAGTGATGTCGGAAGTGCAATCGCTCGCATCACAGCTGCAGCATAAAATTCCACGTTTACGTACAATTTCCGATCTGGCTTATATTCATTTAGCAGCTCAACAGCTACCTTTTCTACGTGGATGGCTAATTCGAACCATGGATCTTCAGCAGCGAGTTCAGTCATGAGGTGCCTAAGCGCATCCGCTCTAGGATCGTTTGTTTTGTAAATGCGGTGACCAAAGCCCATGAGCTTTCTGCCAGCCTTCAGCTCTTCACGCAGCCACGCCTCCGCATTCTCTTTGTCTCCAATTGCATCCAACATATGAAGCACTTCCGATGGCGCTCCACCATGCAGTGGCCCTTTCATTGCTCCGATGGAAGCACAAAGCGCAGAAGCAAGATCTGATTGTGTAGATAACACAACGCGTCCGGCAAATGTAGAAGCATTCATCCCATGCTCCATAGCTAAGATCAAATAGGCTGTTAATACTTTCACATGAACCTGCTGCGGCACGGAACCTGTCAGCATGTACAAATAATTGGCAACATGATCTAACTGCGGATCAGGCTCAATTGGCGTTAGCCCTTGCGATCGCCGATAGTGATAAGCAATGATTGTTGGCAGCATGAGGGTATTCGCGAGAATCCTCTCAAAATGCAGCGGCCATTCAGCCTCCTGATGGCTGATTGTGCCTAGAACAGAGGTAGCTGTGCGAAGCACGCTCATCATTTCGCTTTCTTTTGGCAGCAAATCCAGTACCGCCTTCAGTTCGGCAGGTATGCTGCGTTGCTTCGCCCATTGCTTATGGGATGCGCTTAGCGCCTCCGTGGACGGAAGTTCCCCATGCCAAAGTAAATAGGCGACCTCCTCAAAACTGTTGTACAGGGCAAGCTCCTTCGCTTCGTATCCGCGATAAACCAGGACCCCGTTTTGTCCATCAACCAAGGACAATTCTGTTTCTGCTGCTACAATACCGTCCAACCCGGTTACCGATGCCATATCGTCATTTTCCTTTCGGTGTAAGAGTGTAAGTGCTTTTCTTCATCATATTCACAAATAGCATATTCATCCAATTCGTGTTTTCTTTCATTATGATAAATAAAATATATCAGTGTAAATTTAGTGATTATATTTGTTTATAGAAATAGACAACTCGTAGATTCGGCACGTGAACCCGAAGTCTCCTATCGCGCCTATGCTGCATTTTCTACAATGAATACCCACGTTTTGCTCCATTAGCACGCCCTATCCTGTATAAAATACAACCAATTAAGCTCAGGACATGACTTATTAAGTTTCTACAGCAAAATCATTGCACTTTGTACAACGAAACGCACGAATTAAGGGTAATAATCCTCAAATCGTTGTACAAAATACAACATACGCTAGGAACTGAAGTACCTCAGCTACTCCTCACAAAAAAAACGAGGCCACGTTGGCCCCGCTCTACTCAACTTATTTGCTTCGCACCTCAAAAATCGCGAATTTCAAGTAATGCCCCTCATCCACGCCGAGAATGCGCGGATGGTCCATGCCCGCTCCGCGGAATTCAACTAAACGCAAGAGTTTGCCTGCATCCGTCGCCGCCGCATGAATCGTCTCCAGGAAAAGCTCCGGGTGCATGTGGTACGAGCAGCTTGCCGTAACCAGATACCCGCCTTCATTCACAAGCTTCATGCCGTGCAGGTTAATATCTTTGTAGCCGCGGCACGCGCCTTCAACTGCGCTTTTTGTTTTGGCAAAAGCCGGGGGATCCAGAATGACGACATCCCAAGTCCTGCCGCCCTCAGCAACCGGCTTAGACGTGTCGATCTTTTTCCCTTGAGCGCTGCTTCCAGCGTTAGCACGCACTTTCCGTTCATCCAAGCCTCTGACTTGGGTTCTCAAATATTCAAATGCATCCGCGACAACAAATTCGACACGGTCTTGGAAACCATTCAAACCAACATTCGTTCTCGCACTTTCAATGGCGTGCTCGGAAATGTCCAAGCAGGTCACTTTTTTAGCGCCGAATTTACACGCGTTGAGGGTAAAGCTACCGGTATGGGAGAAGCACTCCAGCACGGAGGCGCCATCCCAGTGAGGGAATGTCACGACTTTGCCGTTCGCATTAACGGGCAGCGTCTGCACAGCTCCCTCGTGCTCCACTTCTTGAAGCTCGATGCCGCTGCGATAGCCCCAACCTGTCATCAACGGAGCAATGGCTGCACGATTTTCTCTTTGGTCAAAGAAATAGCCGGTTTTTTGGCCCTCTTCGATATCCACTCGGATGCGCAGGCCATTTTCAAGAATATCCACATGTTTGGGACATTCGCCATATAATAAGCCTTTGGTCTGCTCCAAGCCTTCTAACTCGCGGATCGACACGTCGCTGCGCTCGTAAATGCCTGTCGGCTTTACAACTTGGACGAGTGCTGCAACAATCTGCTCACGACAGCGATCCATCCCGAGTGTGAGAATTTGTACAACGAGCGTATCCTCGAACTTATCCACAATAAGCCCCGGTAAAAAGTCCGCCTCACCATAGACTAACCGGTAAGATTTCGCCTCTTTCACAAAGCGGCTGCGATGCTGCAAGCAGCGTGTGAACCGCTCAACAAAAAAGTCCGTCGTCATGGCTTCAAGCGGCTTATACGATACAATTCGGACCGTTATTTGCGAAGCTTCATTGTAATAGCCCGTCGCCAAATACTGGCCCAGATGCGTTTGCACCGGAACGAGCTGCCCCGGAACAACTTCCCCGTCTACCCGCTCAATCTCACTTTTGTACACCCATGGGTGACCTTGCTCTAAACGAGCTTTACGTTTTTTATGTAAAAATACTGCTGCCATATGTCAGTTAGCCGTCCTTTGTGTGATACGTTCCGTCTCTCTGGTGCTTGTCATGCTTGTCTGTACGGTCACATATATTGAGTGATAATGAAAAGTTCATTTGCGAGGGAGAATGCTATGATGATGACTACCATTATCCTACCTGTGCTTGCAGGGTTAGTTTTATTTCTCTTCGGCATGAAGCTCATGGAAACATCGCTTCAAATGTGGGCAGGCCCCCGCCTCCAGCTCTGGCTGGAGCGGTTTACCCGAACACCGGTGCGCGGCCTCATCACCGGCACCGTGCTCACGGCGGCGCTGCAAAGCAGCACCGCCATTACGGTCATCGCCATCGGCCTTGTCGGCGCTGGCGTCTTGACCTTCCCGAGAACGCTCGGCGTCATTCTCGGCACGAACATCGGCACTTGCCTCACCACCGAGCTGATCGGACTCAGCCTCGGGGGGATCGGCGTGCCGATCCTGCTTGTGAGCGCCGCCATCTGGATGGCGAGCTGGTTGGCCGGTCCCTTGCCGCCATCAGCGGCGCGAGGGCAAGAACCAGTCGCCCCGGCCAGCTGGCGCGACTGGCTGCCCAGCGTCCGCTACGGATCGCTGGCGGTGGCGGGCTTCTCGCTCGTGCTGCTCGGCATCGAGATCATGCAAACGATCGGGCCTGCGCTGCAGTCCCGTGGGCTCTTCGCTTGGTTTGTCACAGAAGCTGAGCAAAGCTTGCTGTGGGGCATCATCGCCGGCGCAGCCGTCACTGCTCTGGTGCACAGCAGCGCAGCGGTTATCGCGATGGCTATGGGCCTCGCGGCGATTCAAGGCATCCCCGTCGAGCTGGGCATTGCCATCACAATCGGTGCCAACGTAGGCACCTGCGTGACGGCACTGATCGCCGGGTTGAGTTCCTCTCGCGCCGGGCGATACGTCGCCTGGTCGCATATCCTGCTCAACGTTGGAGGCGCGATCCTCTTTTACCCCTTCATCCATCAGCTTGTCAGCATTTCAGCCCTGCTGGCGGATGATGCTTCCTCACAAATTGCTCGCTCACAGACAATTTTCAATGTCGCCTGTTCACTGATCGCCTTACCCTTTTGTTATCTTAGTATGTGGAAGCGCCTTGAGTTCCGTTCACAATAGCTACGCCTGAGCTAGTGCCTAAGCGGGTTGCTCCAGCTTCAATCATCGCAACCGCCGCTTGCAAATCTCTAACGCCACCCGATGCTTTGACACCAATCGTATCCGATACGTTTGCGCGCATAAGACGTACATCTTCAACCGTCGCACCGCCTGGACCGAAGCCTGTCGATGTTTTTACAAAGTGAGCACCCGCTTCTTCTGAAAGCTTGCAAGCCGCTACCTTTTGTTCATCATTCAAAAAGCCTGTTTCCATAATTACTTTAACAATCGCTTTTCCTTTGACAGCATCTACAACTTGTTTAATGTCCGAACGTACAGCATCATATTGACCTTCAAGCAGCAAACCAATCGGAAGTACGGTATCGATTTCAGCCGCACCGTTCTCCACTGCTTTCGCAGCCTCAAATGCTTTCACTTCGCTCAAGCTTGCACCAAGCGGGAAGCCTACAACTGCTGCAACTTTCACGCCTGTTCCTTCCAACGCTTTGCTAGCTACGCCAACAAACTGAGAGTTCACGCATACGCTGAAAAACTGGTGCTGAGCTGCTTCTTCGCACAGTTTATGGATAGCCGCCGTGCTTGCGTCTGGTTTCAAAAGCGTATGGTCGATATATTTGGCAATTTCTTTCGCATTCAAAGTCATTAGATGCACCTCATAAATAATATTTTTTGTTCACTACCTGCTGCTAATAGAGAAAACCTCTATCGCGGTCATATCAGGATGAAAGACCGCGCTTAGAGGTAGATGTTATCGACTACAAATATGTCTACAGGTTTACAACGGATGCTGCTTCTAACACACGTACCAGTTGACCCTTACTTTCATTCACGCCTGCTTCCGTAACTTTCACACGGCAAACTTGGCCGATCATGTCTTCGGAACCTTGGAAAACAAGCTGCACATAGTTATCTGAGTAACCCATGTACAAGCCGCTATCTGGCGCACCTTTGTAAGTTCGTTCTGGAATTACTTCCAGTACTTGCCCTACAAACTGCTGCGCATAAGCAAGCTGCATTTTCTCAGAAAGATCGATCAATTCGTGAACACGTGTATTTTTGATTTCCTCTTCCACTTGATCTTCCATCCGCGCAGCAGGTGTACCTGTCCGCTTGGAATAAGGGAAGACGTGCATCTCAGAGAATTTCATACGTTCCATGAAAGCCACGCCATTCCGGAACATTTCCTCGGTTTCACCCGGGAAACCCACGATAACGTCCGTCGTAATGGCAACATCCGGCATAATTTCATGCAGGCGCTCAATTTTGCTGGCAAATTCAGCTGTCGTATATTTTCTGCGCATGCGCGCTAATACACGATCATCTCCTGCTTGCAACGGAATGTGCAGATGACGGCACATTTTGTCCGAGGATTTCAACACTTCAATGACTTCGTCTGTAATTTGGCTGGCTTCAATCGAAGAAATACGAATACGTTTCAAGCCTTCGACTTTGTCCAAATCCCACAATAGCTTAGCCAAGCTGTAATCCTCAATATCTTCGCCATAACCGCCGGTGTGAATACCCGTCAGGACAATTTCTTGATATCCGGCAGCCACTAACTGCTCCGCTTGTGCAATAACGCTCAGAGGGTCACGACTGCGCATTAGCCCGCGAGACCACGGAATGATACAAAACGTACAGAAGTTGTTGCAGCCCTCTTGAATTTTCAGAAAAGCTCTCGTCCGGTCGGCAAAATCAGGCACATCCAGTTCTTCGAACTGACGTGTTTTCATAATGTTGCGAACCGCATTAATCGGTTGACGATCCGTTTCAAATTGCTTCACAATCGGAATAATTTTCTCCCTGTCCTGTGTACCAATAACCATATCGACACCCGGGATCGCCATAATCTCAGCCGGAGAAGTTTGCGCATAACAGCCTGTTACGGCAACTATCGCCTCTGGATTGCGGCGAATCGCACGACGAATCATTTGGCGGCTCTTTTTATCCCCCGTATTCGTTACCGTACAGGTATTGATGACGTAAACGTCTGCCGTTTGCTCGAAATCAACCTGTTCGTATCCCTCATTTTTGAAAAGCTGCCAGATGGCTTCTGTATCATAGAAATTAACTTTACAACCTAATGTATGAAACGCTACCGTTGCCATAACGCTTATCCTCCCATCTCTCCGGTTTCATAGAAAAGACACGTAAGACCTACCATTGCAGCAGTCTCCGTGCGTAAAATACGAGCCCCTAGCGATACGGAACGGAAACCAGCCTCTTCGGCCTGCTTAATTTCTTGCTCCGTAAATCCGCCTTCCGGCCCTACTGCAATAACGACTTTGCTTCCTTGTCCCAATTTGCCCGCGGCCAGTGCTTCCTGGATAGCTGGCTTCAGTTGCTGCCCATCTTCTTTTTCATAACAGATCCACGCAGCATCCGCTTCTTTGGCTTGCTGCAGCAGCTGCTTCCACGAATAAACGGCTTCTACCTGCGGCACACGATTTCGATGTGCTTGCTCAGCGGCTTCTTTGGCAATCTTCTGCCAACGTTCTGTTCGCTTCGCTTCTTTCTTGGCATCGTACTGCACAATCGTACGCTCTGATATAAAAGGAAGAAACCGGGCTGCCCCGATCTCGGTCCCTTTTTGAATGATCGTTTCCATCTTATCGCCTTTGGGCAGGCTCTGAGCAATCCAGACCTGAACCGCCGATTCAGCGTTCATAGGCAGCTCCTTCACGATTTCCGCGGTCACTAGCCCTTTATCTAACTGAGAAATGCGTACGAGCACTTCGCGATCCAAGCCATTGCTGCAAATAACCTCGTCTCCGATATCTGCCCGCATCACGCGCATCAGATGATGTGCGTCGTCACCCTCAATGGTGACGGTCTGATTGTTAAGGTGGAACTGCACAGGCGGGAGAAAATAACGCTGCATAGTCAAAGCCTCTCTATCTTCGTTCATTTCCATGCAAATTGGATTCCTTAGTGAATCTTCCACTCACCATCATACCTGTTTTGAATCAGAAAAGCTACAAAGGGATGAAACTGGCAGCTAGGTAGCTACATCCCAAGAATAAACGCAATCGGCTTGGCGAATAGCTCGATAATATTATTCCCTAATCCTAAGTAAGGATCTAAGGTAACTTGGCGCAGCGGTCGAACGAATACAACAAGCAGGAAAATCACCGATGCCCACTGCTCAAACTTTTGCAAAGATTCCGTGTATCTCAAATCCACGAGATCTTGAATAATACGGTATCCGTCGAGCGGCGGAATTGGAATAAGGTTAAACAAGAACAATGTAAGGTTCGTGCTCACCATCAATTTTAAAAAGATTAGAACGGCACTGGCGCTTCCCGTTGACATGCCTTCGAGCCAGCCGTATTTCTGGAATAGCACAAAAACAAATAAACTGATAAATGCAAGAATCAAGTTACTTATCGGTCCTGCTGCTGTAACGATAATCCCCATTAAACGGGGGCTTTTGAAATTTCCGCGGTTGACAGGCACTGGCTTCGCCCACCCGAACCCGGCAATAAGCAGCATAATGGTCCCGAAGAGATCTAAGTGAACCATCGGATTCAAGGAAACCCTGCCGAATTGATAAGCCGTTGAGTCTCCTAACTTATAAGCGCTGTACGCATGTGCGAATTCATGAATCGTAAACGATAGCACGAGGACCAGAATAACGAAAGGCAGCGTATTCCAGTCATAAAACAATAATCCTCCCATGGGTGAACACCTACAGCTTTCTAGCTACGATCACAACCCAATTCGAATCATAGTTTTTCTCTACAATTGTGAATTTGGCAGCAACCAGCGCTTTTTCGACGAGCTCTTCCTTAGCGGTAATAATACCGGACGTTATGTAATAGCCACCTTGCTGCAGAACTTCATAAACATCATCAACGAAAGTAACAATAACCTCTGCCAAAATGTTAGCGACAACCAGCTGCACAGGAATTGTGACGCCTAGCTTGTCAGCACCTTCTGTTTCGCTTTCTTTCAGGACGCCGAGCAAATCACTCAATTTCACCGTAATGTTAGTCTCGAGTCCATTCTGTCTCGTATTATCCTCAGCACTAGTAACCGCTACAGGATCTAGATCTACCGCAAGGACATGCTTAGCCCCAAGCTTTGCAGCTGCAACGGATAAAATTCCGGAGCCCGTTCCAACATCAATGACATCATCCCCTGGCTTGAGCACTTTCTCCAGCGTTTTCAAGCATAGTGATGTTGTCGCGTGTGTGCCTGTTCCGAAAGCCATACCGGGATCAAGCTCCAAAATCAGTTCACCAGGTGAAGCCGTGTACTCTTCCCATGTCGGTTTAATCGTTAGACGGTCCGTAATACGGATCGGTTTGAAATACTGCTTCCAAGCGTGCGCCCAATCCTCATCATCCACTTCTTTTAATTCATAAGTTGGATTGCCTGTATCAATGTCGTAATCGCTTAGCAGTTCGACCGAAGCCTTTAAATTCGCCATAACGGGCTCCATGTCTGTCCCATGGTAGAAGTAGCCTTTGATCACAGCTCTTCCTTCCGGAATATCATTGAAAGGCGTTTCGTAAAGCTGACCAAATGACGTATCCCGTTCTTTGTTTAATGTCCCTGATTCTTCAATAGAGACGCCCCCAGCGCCTAATTCATGAACAAAGTTCGTAATCATTTCTATTGCTTCTTCTGTCGTATGTACGGTTAATTCTTGCCAAAGCATCGGTAGAGCTCCTCCTATCGGTTATCACCTTCGCGAAAATAAGCCCATCAGGGCTATTTTCACAAGGATCATTGTACTACACTTCGCTTCTTGGGTAAAATAGCTGTAATGTAAGCGTTATATTTTTTATTTTCTTAATAATCTCCTAATAAATCCGTGGTACATTTAATAACAGGTGGACAGTAGTTATCAAATGGCCATTGCCGCACTTATACTATCCTAGAATGGAGTCTTTCCATGGTAAGAACTTTACTTATTTTTCTTATTATTGTTGGGTTGGAGCTCTCAGCACCTTTCGCTAGTGCCACCCTGCTGGCTGACAACTACAGCCAAGTGACCGCTCACCGCGGCAGTTCCAAGAAAACGCCTGAGAATACGCTGAGCGCCTTCCGTCAAGCCATTGCGGATAAAGCTGGATTCGCCGAACTAGATGTGCAAGAAACCATGGACGGAGTCGTTATGCTCATGCATGATGACAATGTTCAACGCACGACGGGAATTAACAAAAACATGTGGGAAGTGACCTCATCTGAGCTCAAAACCGTCAGCGCTGGCCGTTGGTTCAGTCCCAAATTTTATAGTGAACGCGTCCCCACCCTCGATGAAGTGATCGAGCTGGCAAAAGACCGGATTAAGCTGAATATAGAGTTGAAAAACAATGGGCACGGGGTACAACTGGCCGAGAAGACGGTTGAAATCATTGGCGCTCATGGGTTTGAGAAACAATGCACGGTGACATCCTTTGATGCCGGCTTACTTCACACCGTTAAGAAAATGAATCCTCATATTAAAACAGGGCTAATTATAAGCCAGAAATCAGAAACTTCCTCTCTCTGGGAAAATCAAGATTACGACGTTGTCTCTGCGGCATTCCCGCTAGTCAACGATGAATTCATGAAAGAAGCCGCTTCGCACGACAAAGAAGTTTACGTTTGGACGGTCAACGACAAAGCGGTGATGAAACGTATGCTGGCACTCGGTGTCACAAGCATTATTACAGACGCTCCAGATCAGCTCATTCGCTTGATGAACGTCCATAATTAACTTAACTTTTCCCAAAACTACAAAAGCATCTTTTACTCGCGTCATACACGGGTAACAGATGCTTTTGTTTGCTTATATGGAACCGCCGGCACTCTCAATAACACGGCAAGCTTGATCATAGACAGAGTCATCAATAACTGCAGCCAGGATGATATCTAGGCCTACTGACTTCATATCTCCGTCTACGCTTAGCATACTATCCGCCATCGCAGATTCAAAGCCGCGTCCAATATCATTATTGAACCGGTCCACTTGAACATCAGCAGCTCTGAGCGCTTTTAGCTTGGCTGCCGCACCTTCTGCTTGCTCAGGTGAATGAAAATAAGCAAGTATTGCTTTTTCCGCCATGTTAATTCTCTTCCTGTCTATGATCCGCGGCTTTCGCTCGTTCAGCAGCCTCGAAATCGTCCCTATCGGCAACCTCAGCCGCAAATTCTACATCCTCGTTTTTGGCAACTGGTAATTGACTATGCTTCTCTTGGTTTTGCTTCGCACTCATCGTTGAACCTCCTAAAAGCTATCATAGTAAAATCCAGTTTTTAGTTTGCCACAACGAATCTATATTATGCGAAGCAGGCTATTCCTTTATTTTTTCGAAATTGGCATCATAGAGCCGGAACATCGTCTTGTAGCCCGATTCATCCAGTTTCACGCCTACATCCAGCTTACCTGTAATAAGCAGAGGCCCCGACGTATATCGAAGTTTGACATCATCCGGTACAAATACGATCATGATTTTATTCCAGTAGGTTTCATCCCCGTTATCAAAAGGGCACTCTGCCCCTGGTTTGGGAATCAGCAGAAACCAATGCTTGTCAAAGGAAAGCACTTCACCCATAAAACCTTTGATTTGCACCGTTTTACCACTCATATCCCAGAAGCGATCCGAGGGTGTATCTTGCTTCTCATTGTCAAAAAACTGATCCCAGTTTATTTCGTTGGAAGCTGGCGGCGATGGCTTTACAGTTTTACTTGGTTCGGCTCCTGTAGGCTTCGGTTGCGGGCTGGACGATGGCGCAGCATCTGCTTTGACATTCGCAGCATCCGCTTGGGGAGGCGCGCTTTGCACAGCTTTAGGCGGCTCCGAGACTTTGGAAGATGGAAGCGGTGTAGCCTGCGTTTCTTTAACGATTGTTGTCGCTACTGCTTCTGTCGTGGGCTTTGGCGATGCGGACGGAACTGCTTTGTCCGGCGCAGCAGAAGAGGCTGGCTGTGAACTTACAGCTGGTGTAGGAGAAGGTACGGAGCTTTCAATCGTCGTCTGTTCTATACTTCCGAACGTTTGACCTGCCGTGTCTATTTTCTTTTGACCACATCCTGAAACGAGCAAGACGACAACCAAAACAATCGTGAATAGCATTTTTCTCATTTTTATCACCTCAGACTTCATGACTTAAATAATTGCAAGGGGTCTACACGATAAGCCTGCAGTGCCGGGCCAGCTGAAGCAAGAACGCCAATACCTAATGTTCCTGCGATTAACAGCCATTCTCCCTGCATGAACTGAAAGGATTTCAGCTGCAGACCTGTATATTCAAATACAACTTCGCGGCTCAAATAACCGCCAAAATGGCCAGCAAGCATACCGCAAACAAGACCAATCACCGTTAGCAATAGTCCTTCTCCGATCAGTGAAGTCCAGATGAATCCTTTGGATTTTCCAATTAAGCGCAGTAAAGCGACGTCTTTCTTCCGTTCATTCACAGCTGCAACAAGCGAAAGAAGGATGGTGCCTGCGGCAAGCAATATGCAGATTATCGTTACAACCGTTAGCGCCCCAGTTCCTTTGTCAATGACATTCACAACATCTGCTACCGCTTTACTTGTATAAATCGCCTGAACATTGTTCATTTGTCCGTATTTCGTTTTGATCGCTTGTGCACCCAGCAGCGTCTTTGGTTTAATTAGAATGGAGGTGACTTCCCGATGCTCAGCATCCTGCCCCTCATGCACAGCCCAAGCATAATCCAAGGTAGTAAAAACAGCTCTATCATCAGAAGTGAACAATGGCGGCAAGATGCCAACTACGGTATATGTAAAGTTGTGGTGATGCTCCTCTTCAGCCGACTCATCTTCGTGATCTTCGCCTTCTGCTTCCTCCAGCCCTTGAATCAAGCCATGTGCGCCTTGGAATTTATCTCCGACATGCAGGCCTAGCGAGCTCGCAATGTGCGACCCAACAATGGTTTCGCCAAGCTTCCCATACATTTTTCCTTCAGCCATCTGCTTCTCTGTTCCATAGCGGGAAGCAAAATAGCCAGGTTCGATCCCTACGATAGGAAATCCGTTATAGTTATCCCCCGTTGTCATCGCGTATGCGCGATCAACAGATTCATCCTTTTGAAGTTCACCAACAAGTGTATAGGGAACATTTCCAATAGGAGCGCCTACATGATAATAGGTGTTCAAAGCAAGCTGCGACGCGCTGCCTTTGGCGCCGATCGTTACCTCGAAGGGACCATAGCCCTTTTCAGCTCCCTGCTCCAGCCCTTCGCTGCAAAGCAGCAAAAAGACGACCAAAGCCGCCGTAATCGTCACCGATAAAATGGTAAGCAGTGAAAGTGTTTTACGGTGAAGCATGTTTCTCCAGACTAAAGACACTAATCTCATACGGCACTTCTCCTTGATACCTCATTAATCTCACCAATATGCACACGTCTCGGGTACATTTCCGCCAAATGCAAATCATGCGTAACGGTAACGAGTGTGAGTTTCTCTGTCCCACATATGTCCAGCAGCAATGACATGACTTCGCCTGCCGTTTCCCAATCTAAGCTGCCTGTAGGCTCATCGGCGAGCACAAGCTGCGGTTTCGTCAGGATAGCACGAATGATGGCGGCTCTTTGCTGCTGCCCCCTCGACAGCTCATAAGGCATATGATACTGGCGATCCTTCAAGCCGACTCTTTCGAACCAGTCATCAAGCTGGTCTTTTGTCTGCTTTTTCGTCCAGGTATGCGGGACAATGAGCTCCACGTTTTGTCTGGCGGTCAAAGATGAAATCAAGTGAAAATCCTGAAAAATGTAACCGACATGCTCCGCACGGAAACGGTCTCTTTTGCTTTGTGAAAATGTATGGAGTGGTAAACCGTTCACACGTATTTCACCTTCGTCAGGAATCATGACGCCGCTGAGCAAGTGCAGGAGGGTGCTTTTTCCGCTACCACTTGGGCCGAGCAAAGCAATTCGTTCTCCTTGTTCAATGCTCCACGAAGGAACGCTTAATATGTTCAGCTTTTGGCCATGCATCGTGAATGACTTTGAAATATTGTTCAACTCAATCATAGCTGTCCTCCAAATTCATAGGTCAAAGATAGGAAAAGAGGACAAGGGAAGCGTGATCCCCTGTCCTTTCTTTGCCTTGGCTTTTAGTTTTTCACGATGCGCTCGTTGATTGAATCCCATGTCATTGTTTTGCCAGTCAGCTTATTGAAAGCTTCCAGCGGCAGGTATAGTTTGCCATTGTCTACATTGCCAACAAGTGTGCTTGCACTGCCATTTTCCGTAATAGCACCAGTTTCAACAAGTACGGACAACTTTTGGCTGTCTTTGGAAAGCGTAACGGACTTCGTCGCTTCATCCCAAACAACTTGAATGTCTAATGCTTCAGCAAGTGATTTCGCTGTGAATAATGTTTTATTATCGCGAGTCACTTTGAACAGCGGGTACAAGTACTTATCTTGCAGTTCTGTTGTTGCAGCAGCTAGGTCAGCGCCAATTACTTTAGCACCGCTTTTTGCGATATCCGTATTATCGATGTCGCCTTTAACCAAAGAAGCGATCGGTCCGTAAGCCCATACACCAACGTCTACGCCAGTATGTCCATGTCCCGTCCAGCCAATAGCCAAACGTTTGGATACTACAGCGTTGTAACCGCCAGCGCGTCCATAGGAAGATCCGTCACCTTTCAAAATCAAGGCAATTTCCTCGTCTGACAAGTCTGTGAAACCAACGTTTTCAGCAACGATTTTACGAACGTCATCAGCTGTTTGAGCTGTTTTCAAAATTGCATCCAAATACTCATATGAGTGCTTTTGCTTATTAAACAAATCTACGTTCAATTCGTACACATTGTTAATCCCCAAGGATAATCCACCTGTTTCATGGTCAGCCGAGACAACAACGGAAGTATTTCCATCTTTTTTCGCGAAATCGACTAATGTTTTGAAAGTTGCATCCAGCTCCAGCATCTCTTGAATGTTGGATGGTAGATCGTTAGCGTGGCCCGCGTGATCGATACGTCCTTGTTCAACCAATAGCACGAAACCATCTTTATTTTGGGACAAGATATCAAGTGCTTTTTGCGTCATTTGCGGCAAGCTTGGGATGCTCGCATCGCGATCCAGCACATATGGGATTTCATTCATTGCGAAAAGTCCAAGCGCATGGTCAGCTGTAGCTGGAATAGCATCTAAGCCAGCTTTATCAAACGCTGTTGTGAAGCCTTTTGCTTCATAATCAGGAATGATATTTTTGTCAGAACGCTTTCCTTTATCATCTTTTGTTACAAAATTCGTTTTACCGCCGCCGAAAATAACGTTAACTCCGCTAGCTAAGTATTGCGTAGCAATTGCGTTTTGGTTGCCGCGTTGGCGAACGTGGGATGCCCATACCGCAGGTGTTGCTCCAGTAATATTGTCTGTAGAAACAAGTCCAGTAGCCTTGCCTTGTTTCATTGCTGCTTCGATAATTGAAGCATAAGGTTTAGCAACATCGCCGTTAGATACGCTGATTGCATTATTGTAAGTTTTGTTACCTGTCGAGAAAGCAGTAGCAGCTGCAGCTGAGTCAGTTACAGCACCGGATTCTGTCGTGTATGGACCTGGTTGCGAGTATGTAGTTGCTTTACCAACATAGTATCCGCCATCGAGCTCTAAGCGGTCTTTATTTAGGAACTTTTTGGAGTAGTATCTTGCTGCTGTTACTTCAGCTGGACCCATTCCATCACCGATAAGTACAATCAAATTTTTGGATTGCGGTTGCTCCGCTGGTACGGTAGTCGGAGTCGTTTCAGCAGCTGATGCTACGCCTGCTACGTTTAAGGCCAGTAAGGAAATTGCTAGACCGGAACCCATGATTTGTTTCAAGCTTTTTTTCAAGGTGTATTCCCTCCAAATATATAATATCTCACGTGATCTAGCATAACTTTCATAGATTAAGTGGAAGTTATCCTAACGTATTCGCTATGTAAAAGATTCCATATACTGTTATCCGAATGTAAACAAGCAAACAAAAAACACTCCACTTGGCCTCTTCAACAGATCAATGATCTGTGAAAACGTCAAGGGAGTGCTTCAGTTCCTATAGGAAAATATCATTTTAATCGCCTAAGAAGGCTCTTTTCATACGTTCGAAAATCGATTGGCTCTGCTCATGCGTATGCTCACCGGTTTGCTTGCCGAATTGGCGCAGCAAATCCTTCTGATCATCACTCAAGCTCGTAGGCGTTACCACGATCACTTTCACGTGCTGATCACCTTGACCAAAGCCGCGCAGGTGGGGAACCCCTTTTCCTTTTAAGCGGAAATAGGTATCGGTTTGTGTGCCTGCCGGAATTTTGAGCTTCACTTTCTCTGTCAGCGTCGGGATTTCGATCTCATCGCCTAGTGCCGCTTGAATAAAGGTTAGTGGCACTTCGCAATAGACGTCATTGCCTTCACGCTCAAAGAACTCATGAGATTTCACACGGATAACAACGTAAAGATCGCCGGACGGGCCTCCACGAGTTCCGCCTTCTCCTTCGCCTGATACACGAAGTTGTGCGCCATCATCCACACCAGCTGGAATCTTGATGTGAATGGTGCGTTGTTTTTTCACTTTTCCTGCGCCATGGCAAGTTCCGCATTTTTCTTTGATGATTTTACCCGAGCCATTACACTGCGTACATACGCGGCGATTCACGATGCGGCCGAAGGCTGTATTTTGTACAACTTCCTGCTGACCGCTGCCGTGGCAGCCGCCACAAGTTTCTGGCTTCGTTCCCGGCTTCGCACCAGACCCGTTACATGTATCACAATTTTCTGTTCGCGGAATATGAATATCGGTTTCTTTACCGAAAATCGCTTCCTTAAACTCAATTGTCATCGTGTATTGCAAATCGTTTCCGCGCTGTGGCGCATTCGGGTTACGACGGTTTCCACCGCCGCCACCGCCAAAGAACATATCAAAAATATCGCCAAAGCCGCCACTGAAGTCTTGGCCGCCGCCCATCCCTTGGTTCGGATCAACGTGACCAAAACGGTCATATTGCGCTTTCTTCTGATCGTCGCTCAGCACATCATAAGCATCTTTTGCTTCTTTGAATTTATCTTCCGCATCAGCAGCTTTATTCACGTCAGGGTGATACTGACGCGCCATTTTACGGTAAGCCTTTTTGATGTCTTCTTGCGAAGCATCCTTGCCGACCCCAAGCACCTCATAATAATCACGTTTACTCATTGTTCCACTCCCATGTTCAAGACTACAAACGGAAAGTCAAAGCCACGGGGAGCCCCCTTGGCTTTGACTCATACGTTTCTACACATCCAGCATTACTATAGGATATGTTTATTTTTTTGGTTCGTCAACAACTTCGTAGTCTGCATCAACAACATTTTCTCTGCCTTTAGGAGCTTCGCCAGCGCCTCCGCCTGCTGCACCGTCATCTGGACCTTGCCCTGCGGAAGCTTGCTCATACAGCTTCACAGAAAGCTGTTGGATCACTTCTGTAAGCTCTGCAGTTGCTGCTTTGATTGCTTCAAGATCGTTGCCAGCTAGAGCAGCTGTTACTTTCTCTTTGGCAGCATTTGCTTTATCGATCTCGCTTTGGTCTACTTTGTCACCAAGATCTTTGATCGTTTTGTCAACGGAATATACAAGTTGGTCGGCTTCGTTACGAGCTTCTACCATCTCTTTACGAGCGCGATCTTCCTCAGCGTGTGCTTCCGCGTCTTTCACCATTTGTTCAACTTCCGCATCGCTCAAGCCGCTGGAAGAAGTGATCGTGATTTTTTGGCTTTTGCCAGTTCCTTTATCCAAAGCGGACACGTTTACGATACCATTCGCATCGATATCGAAGCTAACTTCGATTTGCGGAACGCCGCGTGGAGCCGGAGGAATATCACCAAGCATGAAACGGCCCAGTGTTTTGTTGCCGCTAGCCATGGAGCGCTCACCTTGAAGCACGTGAATCTCAACGCTAGTTTGGTTATCTGCATAAGTGGAGTACACTTGTGATTTCGTTGTAGGGATCGTCGTATTACGATCGATCATTTTTGTGAACACGCCGCCTGCTGTCTCGATACCAAGGGAAAGTGGTGTTACGTCAAGAAGAACAACGTCTTTTACTTCACCAGTCAAAACACCAGCTTGAACAGCTGCGCCTAGCGCAACAACTTCGTCCGGGTTAACGCCTTTGTGAGGCTCTTTACCTGTCAATTTTTTGATCGCTTCTACAACCGCAGGAATACGCGTGGATCCGCCGACAAGAACGACTTTGTCGATTTGGCTAGTGGAAAGCCCGGAATCTTGTAAAGCTTGGCGAGTTGGTCCAAGCGTTCTTTCTACCAAGTGTGCGGAAATCTCTTCGAATTTCGCGCGAGTAAGGTTTAACTCCAAATGCTGAGGCACGCCGTCAGCTACTGTAATGAACGGTAGGGAAACCGTTGTAGTTAATACGCCGGAAAGCTCTTTTTTCGCTTTTTCAGCAGCATCTTTCAAACGTTGAACAGCAGCTTTATCTTTGCTAAGATCAATGCCTTGCTCTTTTTTGAATTCAGCTACGAGGTAGTCAATGATGACTTGGTCAAAATCATCTCCACCTAGCTTGTTGTCACCGCTTGTTGCTTTAACTTCGAAGAAACCATCGCCGAGTTCAAGGATGGACACGTCAAACGTACCGCCACCAAGGTCATAAACAAGAATTGTTTGATCTTCTGTTTTCTCCAAACCATAAGCTAGTGCTGCAGCTGTTGGCTCATTGACGATACGAAGTACTTCAAGACCAGCGATTTTACCAGCATCTTTAGTAGCTTGACGTTGGCTGTCATTGAAATAAGCTGGAACCGTGATAACAGCTTGTGTTACCGTTTGGCCCAAGTAAGCTTCTGCATCAGCTTTCAGCTTTTGAAGAATAATAGCCGAAATTTCTTGTGGTGTGTAGTCTTTGCCATCGATGTGTTCTTTGTGGTTCGTACCGATGTGACGTTTGATGGAGCTGATTGTTTTGTCAGGGTTTGTGATCGCTTGACGTTTCGCTGTTTCACCAACTACGCGCTCGCCATCTTTCTTGAAACCTACAACGGACGGCGTCGTACGGTTACCTTCCGGGTTAGGAATTACGACGGCTTCTCCGCCTTCCATAACAGCTACGCAAGAATTTGTAGTACCTAAGTCAATACCAATAACTTTACTCATGTTAAAGCTTCCTCCTTTTGCTCCTACGGAGCATGTTGAATAGATTTAGATAGTTTAATTTTTAAAATAATGAGATCTACACGCTAACTTTCACCATGGCTGGTCGGATGACTTTGTCTTTAAGAATGTAGCCTTTTTGAAGCTCCTCAACTACAATGCCTTCCTCGTGCTCGTCAGATTCAACTTGCATAACAGCTTGGTGGAATTCCGGGTTGAACGGCTGACCAACGGCTTCGATCGGCTTCAGGCCTTCGGCTGTCAGCAGTTGATCCATTCCGCGGTACGTCATATCCAAACCTTTGGCCAACGCGTCGAAATCCTTCGTCTCTTTGCTTGACGCTAACGCGCGATCGAAGTTGTCTACAATCGGCAATAGCTGCTCAATCAATTTAAGTGAAGCATATTTAGCAAAATCTTCCTTCTCCGCTCTAGCGCGGCGGCGGAAGTTGTCGAAGTCCGCTTGAACGCGCAATAAACGTTGGTAGTTTTCTTCGGCTTGCACACGCGCCTTCTCTAGTTCACTTGCTTCCGCAGAAGCATCAGCTTGAGTGTCTTGAGCTGCTGCATCTTCCTCTTTATCAGCGGTTTGCTCGTTGTCGGCTGCGTATGTAGTGTTCACGTCTTGCTCATCTGTTTTGTTATCAGTACTCAATTGTCCTTCACCTCCTCAACATAATACAACAAAATTTCGTTATCGTCAGTTTGCCCAGCTTTACTCTTCTTCAAAAGGCTGCTTCATCTTAATAACTGTATGAATTCGCAGTACAGCAGCAGCAACCTCTCCTGCAGCCTGCAACGCGTGAATTTTCACATCTGCGGGGTCTACAATGCCGGCTTCGACGAAGTCCGTGACTTGACCGGTATCGCAATCGATGCCAAGGCTGTCAGTTTCCAGCGCGATCTGCGCCGCTTTCAGCTCCTCAACCTTCTCAAGCGGATTGTAACCCGCGTTGACAACGATCTGAGCCAGCGGCTTACGCAGTGCTCCCGCAACAGCAGCCACACCGAAGCCTTCCATGCCCTTCATCGTCTCGCGTACGCGCTCTAGGTCATGAGCGACCGCCATCTCCGCGGCGCCGCCTCCGGGCAAGTACCCGCCGCGCACGGCGGCTTGCACGGCCGACGCGGCGTCCTTGGCGATGCGCGAGCGCTCGTGCGCGGCTTCGCGCGTCGCTGCGCCGACGATCACGGTCACGTGCTGCTCACCGTGACCACCCGCTACGCGCACGCGCCCCAGGCGCTCGTCGTACGCGGCGTAGCCCGCGCGGCCTAGCGCCGCGTCAAGCTCGGGCGCGCTCTTGCGCAGCGCCGTGCGACGCACCGGCCGAGCACCGGTGTGCTCGCTGAGGTGCTGCAAGTCCCTGCGGGACAAGCGCTGCAGCACGATAATGCCATGGTCGGAGCAGAACTGCTCCGCCTCGGGGTCAACCCCTCGGTCGGATGCGATGAGTCCGACCCCGAGCTCCAGCAGCGACGCAAGGTTGCTGCGGAAGATCTCTCTCAGCTGCATGTAGCGCTGGAAGCCTGCCTCGGTGACCAGCGATTCCTCGCTGACCGCCTCAGGCTCCAAGGCATCATGCAGGACAAGAATGCGGGCATCTCGGCGCTCTTGGTCGAGATGCAGGTTCATCGGCTTCTGGTTCAGCAGAATGCCGGTCCAGACCTCGCTGCTCGCCTCTTCATGGGCGATCACGCTGTCCGCGAAGCGATAGCCGTCTTCGCGAAGCTTCGCCTCGCCGACCGCTTCGGCGGCTTGAACGATGAGCCTCGCGATATCGGTCTGCTCTCGGCCTGCTGTGATCGCGATGCGCTTCAGCGCAGCATCGCCTAGTCCCGTAATCGCGCGGCTTCGGCGCTCTAGGCTCTCTACCGCCAGCTCGATGCCTTGCAGCATCCCGCTGACGACCTTCGCGACCGGTACGCCGCGCGTTACTTGCGCGACACCTTCCTGTACCAGCGCACCGGCAAGGACTGTCGCTGTCGTCGTTCCGTCGCCAATCTGCCTTTGCTGGCTGCGCGCAACCTGAATCATCAATCTGGCAGCGGGATGGGAGACGTCCATTTTTTCTAAAATGGTGACCCCATCGTTTGTGATAATTACTTCACCCTGCCCGCCAACCAGCATAGTGTCAAGTCCCTTAGGACCCAGTGTGCCCTCAACCGCAGAACAAATAGCCCTAACAGCTGATGCATTATTAACTAATGTCGAGTAACGCTCTTCGCTCTCGCTGTGTCCCGTCTTGATACCGCTCATTTGCCGTACCAACGTCCCAGCACGTCTTCCATTTGCTTCGATAAATGATTCATTAGACTAATAACCCTGCCGTATTCCATTCGCGTTGGCCCCAAGATGCCTATTGTACCTAGCGGCTGACCGCCAATCGAATAGGAGGCCGTTATTAAACTGCAATTATTAATGGCTTCAATACTATTTTCAGCACCGATTTTGATCTCCATGCCTTCATTTGACGGAGTAAACAACTTGATAAGAGTAGGTGCTTCTTCCAATAAATCAAAAATGCTTTTAACCTTCTCAACATCTTTGAACTCAGGCTGTGTCAGCATATTGGTCATACCGCTAAGAAACACGCGATCCTTCTCATCACTTTGAAGCACACTTTCCACAACCGAAAGCAGCTCCTGATAGCCATTCACGTATTTGCCCAACTCACTAGCAACTTCATTATATAGTCGGGATTTAAACTGAATTAGCGGTACATTCTGCAATTTGGCATTCAGAATATTGACAACCTTCTCGATGTCGGACATCCGAATTCCTTCAGGAATCGTAATCGTTTTGTTCTCCACATGGCCTGTATTCATGACAATGATGGCGACAGCGGTCGTCTCTGTAAGAGGGATGATCTGCAAATGCTTCAGCGTAGTACTGAATACCTCCGGCCCAAGCACAATCGACGTATAATTCGTCAGAGAGGACAGCACTCCAGCGACATGCTGGATGACGCCTTCCATCTCTTGAATGCGCTGCGCAAAGGTACCCTTCATTGAATTCAAATCATTCTCATGCAAAGTTCCATGCTGGAGCAAATGATCGACATAGTAACGATAACCTTTGTGTGAGGGTATACGGCCTGCGGACGTATGGGGCTGTTCCAAGTAACCCATCTCTTCGAGATCGGACATTTCGTTACGAATCGTAGCCGGACTAAAACCGACATTGCCTCGTTTTGAAATACTTCTTGAACCAATTGGCTCTGCTGAACGAACATAATCATCTATGATAGCACTTAAAATCATGCGTTGCCGATCCGTCAACATCAAGTACCCCTCCTCTTCACAATCGCTCTATGATCACTTTCGTTAGCACTCGTATTTAGTGAGTGCTAAATCCTAATACAAAAATAACAGACCCTAAGGTCTGTTGTCAAGTCAATCCAATCGTTTGAGTACGGCGATTTCATCGCAGCAATACTGTTTTTTGCAATGCATACAATCTTTCCAAACCTTCTCCGGAAAAATCTCTTTTGGTACCAGTGTAAAACCATTTTTCTGGAAAAAAGCAACTTCATACGTTAAGGCCATTACTTTCACAATGCCTTGGCTTCTTGCTTCTTCAACCAAGAAATCGACCAGTTTGCCGCCAATTCCTTGTCCTTTGAAACCTGGGGTCATGCCTAGTGAGCGAATCTCAACAAGATCTGGCCCAAGCCTTGTAAGAGAGCCGCAGCCGATTAACGTACCGTCGTGCTCAGCAACGACGAAGGAGTCAATTTGCTCCTCCAACATTTCTCTGGTACGCGGCAACATAATGCCCTGCTTCGCATAGCCTTGTATAATTTCATAAAGCTTCTCGATATCGATTATCGACGCTTTCCTAACGGACACTGTAGTTGATGAATTCACTGTCATCCCACCATTCGCAACAAAAATGCACAAAACCCACGCTAGCGTCATCACAGCCAAACCGCTGAAACGCTTGTGGATTCATGTATAAATATACAACATACCGTATATTTGCACAAGGGATTTTTTGCCCTGCTCAGGGTAACGCCTTAGAGTGACCTAAGTCAAGAATGAGGCAAACACTTCGTTGCCCAGCAGTATGCCATGTTTAGACAGTCGATACCCGTCAGGCGTTTGTTCCAGCAATTTTTTCTGTTCCCAGCCTTTAATTGTTTCTCCGAAGTGCGCTTCGATCGTCTCTCCAAACTGTTCTTGGAAATCGACATTCCGAACACCTTCCAATAGACGCAGGCCGACCATCATGAAATCTTCCATAGCTTCTTGCCGCGTCACTTCAAATTGCTCCGTGATTGGCAAGCCTACCTTTGTGGCATCGATGTAAGGCTGAATCCCTTTTACATTAACATGACGCTGTCTATTCATATACCCATGCGCGCCTGCGCCAAGTCCATAATAAGAGCGATTACGCCAATACATCGTATTGTGTCTGCTTTCTCGCCCTGGCTTCGCAAAGTTACTAATCTCATATTGCTTGTATCCCGCTGCTTCCAAACGCTTCATGATGAGCTCATACATATCGACTTCTTCATCTTCACTTGGCAGCGGCAGCTGATTTTTGTTAAACAACGTATGAAACAATGTGTTTTCTTCCACTTTTAAACTGTAAATGGAATAATGCTGAAGATCGAGCGATAGGGCTTCATCCAAAGTCGCTTGCATGATCTCAACGGTCTGTTTGGGCAAGCCAAACATTAAATCGATGGACAAATTGTTAAAACCAAGCTTTTTGGCATTCTCGATGCTTCTATGCACATCATCTGTATTATGAATGCGGCCAATCGCCGCAAGCAGGTCGTTATTAAAAGATTGCACGCCAAAGCTTATACGGTTGACGCCGCCTTCTTTCATAACTGCAAGCTTATCTTCATCCGTCGTCCCCGGGTTGGCTTCCATCGAAAACTCGACTTCTGCCGCGTCAGCCGGAAAATAGGTACGGACCATTCGCAAGAAACGTTCCATTTGATCAGGAAGCAAAACGGTCGGTGTTCCTCCGCCCACGAAGATTGTTTCCACTTTAGCTGGCGGATTATTCTTTACGGTAAGCTCCATTTCGCGTTCCAGCGCATCCAAATATTCCATAACAGGCTGGCCTTTGAGCACATAGGAGTTAAAATCGCAATAATGACATTTATTTGTGCAAAACGGGATATGAATGTACACAGCAGTTGGAGCTGCATAAGAAACTAACATAGGGGTATTTCCTTTCTATCCTGGACAGCCGATTGCGTCGTCCTTATGGACGGGCGCGTTTGTCAAGGTTATCAACTGATAAGAAGCCAAGGGGCAGAGTACTCTGCCACCCCAGCTTCTTATTCATTGCAAACTATTCGTCTATTTTGAGTACAGCCATGAATGCTTCTTGCGGCACCTCAACGCTGCCGACCTGCTTCATGCGCTTTTTACCTTCTTTTTGCTTATCGAGCAATTTCCGTTTACGCGAAATGTCACCGCCGTAACACTTGGCAAGAACGTTTTTACGCATCGCTTTAACGGTTTCACGGGCTACGATCTTTTGTCCGATAGCTGCTTGAATCGGCACTTCGAACATTTGGCGAGGAATCAAATCCTTCAATTTGTCACAAATGATTTTGCCGCGGTGATAGGCGGTATCACGGTGAACAATGAAGGAGAGTGCATCGACCTGCTCGGAATTGAGCAAAATGTCCATTTTCACGAGGCTCGACTTCTTATATCCGGATAACTCGTAATCAAAGGACGCGTAACCTTTGGTTCTGGACTTCAACATATCGAAGAAGTCATAAACGATTTCGGACAATGGAATGTCGTAAGTCAATGTGACACGATTGGTATCCAAATACTCCATGTTCAAATATTCGCCGCGTTTGCCTTGGCACAGCTCCATGATGGTACCTACATAATCATTCGGTACAATAACAGAAGCTTTCACATAAGGTTCTTCAACGAAATCGATACGCTGCGGATCTGGATAATTCGATGGATTATCAATGTCCATCACATCGCCATTCGTTAACGTAATACGATAGATAACGCTTGGCGCCGTCGTAATGAGCGGAATGTTGAACTCACGTTCAATACGTTCCTGAATGATCTCCATGTGCAGAAGTCCCAAGAATCCACAGCGGAAGCCGAATCCTAACGCAGTCGATGTTTCAGGTTCGAAGCGAAGCGATGCATCATTGAGTTCCAATTTCTGCAGAGCTTCACGCAAATCATTGTAATCCGTTGTTTCAATCGGATACAGTCCGCAGAATACCATCGGGTTGATCCGTCGGTAGCCTGGCAGCGCTTCTGGTGCTTGGCGATCCGCTTCGGTTACTGTGTCCCCGACACGCGTATCTCCTACATTTTTGATACCGGCTACGATAAATCCAACATCTCCGACTTCGAGCGATGGAACCGAGGCCATTCTCGGTTTGAAAGCTCCAACCTCAATGACTTCGAAGACTTTGTTAGTTGCCATCATCTTGATTTTGGAGCCTGCCTTGATCGAACCATCCACTACACGCACATACACGATAACTCCTTTGTAAGCGTCATAGTGGGAGTCGAAAATCAATGCTTTGAGCGGATTGTCTGGATTGCCCTGCGGAGCCGGCACCTTTTGACAAACTTGCTCGATGATTTCCTTGATTCCAATGCCCGCTTTCGCTGAAGCGTGCACAGCCTCACTGGCATCGAGTCCGATCACGTCCTCAATTTCCTTTTTCACTTTATCCGGATCAGCGCTTGGCAAATCGATTTTATTAATAACAGGTAATATTTCTAAGTTATTTTCCAGGGCCAGATACACGTTAGCCAGCGTTTGGGCTTCAATACCCTGCGCAGCATCAACTACCAACAAAGCCCCTTCGCAAGCCGCAAGGCTTCGGGAAACTTCATAAGTAAAGTCGACGTGTCCTGGTGTATCAATCAGATTGAGGATATAATCTATCCCGTCATCCGCACGGTAACTTAGCCTTACCGCCTGCAGCTTGATTGTAATCCCGCGTTCCCGCTCCAGATCCATTTGGTCAAGTACCTGCTCCTGCATCTCACGGGAGGACAGAGCACCTGTATATTCCAAGATGCGGTCAGCAAGTGTTGATTTGCCGTGATCGATATGAGCGATGATAGAAAAGTTTCGAATTCTTGATTGTCTTTCGCGAATGTCAGTCATGCTAACGTAATAACCCCCACAACATGCAAATAATTTTCATTATAGCAGTTGTGGGAAGTTGCGGCAATGTACACCCCTATCCTTTGCCAAGTATAGCGTCAAATATCGACACGAACAGCTTAATTCCATGATGCGATGCTATCTGCAGCAGGTCTCCGAGTTTATTGCCCACATGATTCAAAGAATTGTCGTGATCAGCTACGGGATCTGTCGTCTTATCGGTTTCAGACTTTGCGGTTGAGGTTACACCTGTATTTGCTTTTACTCCCGTATCACCTTTGGGGGCTGCGGATGGGGTTGCCTTCCCAGCGGTTCCAGCTGCCGTAGTGGTCGTAGCAGTTGCCGCTGTCCCCTTACCCCCTGGCTTTACTGGCTCTTGAGCGGTGGCTTTAGCCGAAGGCTGAGGACCTTGTATGCGCTCCATCCCGCTGGATGCTAAGCTGACACCGAATAAAATGCAGAACAGCAGCAGCAATCCGAACAAGCTCACCTTAATATAAAAGCGCCTCAGCTTCATGATAAAACCTCCTTTAAATTTCATGAAATTACTCCAAATTTCTTCAACTAGCTTAGGATTGTTTAGGACTTGTAGCCGGAGCATCCACTTTCTTAGCATTCAAAATCACTTCTGAAATCGCTTCGGCCAGCCAATCTGTAGTTCGGTAGCACTCCTCCAGTGAATTGTAAGGACCGCCTACCTCAATCAATATATTGTTTGGCGAAAAGTTCTGATTGTATAAGCCATTGCCTTCACTAGCTTCCTTGGCATGGATTCCTTTGGAGATTCCAGGATGTTTAGCTTCCAATACTTGATGAATCTTGTTGGCGAACTCTTCATTTTTCTTCCAATTTGGATTCTTTCCGCCGATTATGAAATACACCTGTGCGTAATCCTTGCCATCAATTGTGGCGGTTGTTTTATTACGGGCAGCCGAGTCGCGATGGAGATCGAAATAGTACTGTAAATCAGGATGCTTGACGGCTGCTTCCTGCAAAGTCTTAAGGGAATATTTATAAGAGTATGGATATTCGAAATTTTTAACCGTGCTTGGATAAATGGTCTGTGAATGAACCGCTCCAATTCCGTCTTTTTCAAGATTCTGCGCTAGGCGTTGGCCGACAGAAATGATATTGACTTTGTCGCTGTAAGCTTTGTCCGGATCCGTAACACCCTTGAGTTCAGGCAGGAAAGATTCATTGCTATGAGTTTGATAAATGAAAGCCACATTGTCTCCTGCTGATTTGGGCGGCTGACCGGTTTGACTAAGGACTGGCGTTGTAGTTCCTGTAGGTGTAGGTTCAGGTGTTGGGCTCGGGGGATTCTTGGCCTCTGCTTCCAGATTCGTGGAAACGGGGTTGTAATCAACAGGATCGCTCGGGTTCGCTTCGCTTCCTTTGACCAGAACAGTTGATTTGTTGGCATCCATACCTGGAACTTCACTGGCCACCAAACTTTTCGGATCGCTTGGATTAATGTCCGTCAGGAACTGGAAAGCAAAATGAAAGACATTATGCTGAGAGAACGTAAATTTCTTCTGGTCTTTATTTAGATGAGGCACTTCCATGCCGAGCATATCGATAAAAAATTGATTTGTGACGGACGCGGCTAAACTTTTCATCGACGAAACCGGCGAGGTCGTTATGACTTTATTCTGCAGATAGCCCCCTACACCAACTAGAACAAAAATGGCTAACGTTGCTGCACTGAGAATAAAGAACGTTTTTCCGACGGAACTGGCGCTCTGAAACGTTTTTCGAACATGGCTGAGATTGAGTGTGGCTGAAGTCCATTTCATAGTCTGATTCCTCCTAAACTATCTTAATTCAATCTATGAAACGAGCCCCGTCGATAGAACCCGAAACGATAGATTTTTTTGATAGTCTAGTGAGTAGAAAATAAAAAAAGCGTCAGCGATCAAGTCTCTGACACCTTTAGGTGGTCCTGAGATCCGCGGGAACGCTCCATTGCTCAGAAACTGCAGTTATTCACTCTTGAACATCAATAAAGTGCACCCTTAGGCTAGGCTTATTGAAAAGAAAAAAGAACCCCATTCGGGGTTCTTGGATCTTCCATATAAAATTAAGCTAGGGATTCGAAATCGAATGTTCCTTTGGCTACGATTGTTACCCCACTTGGTTTATTTAAGACTGTGGGGCCGTTATATGTTTTGAGCAAGCTCTTATCGGTAGCTTTGTGTGTACTTTTGGCGGTTAGTCGGTTACGAACTTTCTTCATGTGCTTCAGCATAGAGAATCCTTCCTTTCACAATGGATTTGAGTGAAGACACGAGCTTCGCATTTCTTTCCGATAACTCCATCATGACTTGATGGTGATTGCGCTGCGGTATATCCGCTCTTGTTTTGAAATGTATGGAGGAAACGATCGTTGGATGCAGCTTCACGCAATATATATATTCAAACTCGCCGTCTTCTTTGTCCTTGGCTCGCCCGAGGTAGATGTTCGTATCTTTGCCGCGGTAACATTCCGCTAGGTAGCTGGTAGGGTCATTCACGTTAAAGCTGTGATTATTGCTCACCTGTCCCGCACGGCCAAACTGCTGTAAAGTAACTCCGTCATCAAGAAGTTCAAACAAGGTTGCAGCCGTCACTTCTTGAAGCTCAATTATACCACAATTGGTATCAAATGTCTTATGGAATTTGTCTAGAACACGGTCATAATCCACGTTTGAGACACTCAGAGAATCCAGCGCATCAAAGAGGAAACTGCGGATGGCATCATTTTTTTTCAAATCCGATGGCTTTACCCTTTTCTTGTGTGCAGCAATGCTGCTCTTCATCGGATACAGATGAGGACCTGCCAATTCCCCGATCTCTCTATTCATTTGCGTGTCATCGAGCCGCAGCGGGCTGTAACCTTCGAGATAATCAGGCAGCTCGCCATCGCTAGACATCACAATAAATGTCCGACTATGCCCTAGTTCACCAATACAAAGACCAATGAGTACCAAGAGATTGGCATAGGTCACCTCATGCTGCATGTCCTCACGAGTCAAAATCAGCAGTGCAAAATCTGTTTCTTCAATATGCTTTTTGAGCATCTTTAATTTATGCTGGGATGCCGTCAGGACGCCTTGGTTAATAACGGTGACATCAGCCGATGAAGCTAGCTGCGATTGATAGAATTCCGCCCATAGTAGACTTGCAGACGAACAGCCAATAAAAATTTTAGGTTTCATTTGATTCTCAATCCTAACTCCTTCAGCATTCGTTTCACGGTATAGGTGGCCGGTCCAAGACCCGCCATCAAGCCTGAAGGATGATCGGCCTTAAAGGTAAGCGGTGTCAATCCTAAAAGGTCACTGGCAATATGTAAGTCTTCTTTTTCCGGAATCAGAAAATAGGTTCTTTCTAGGCCAATTTGTCCGATGAATAAACCGAGTTCCAGGATAACGTTATCACGAACGGTGCTGACCACTGAATCTCTCAATAGCGTTAAATCATTTGGTTGAAAGACAAAGATAGCAAAATCACTTGCTTGAGCCTGCTTAATTAGAGGGGCTAGTGTTGTATGTGAAGGCGGGAATAATAACTGACTCCAAACTGTGACATCACAGGAAAAATGGAGGTTAGACTGCAAAGCCTCTGCTACGTCAATGCTTTCAGCAGACGACCCAATGAATAGCTTTGCCAGCTGCGAACTGCTCACAGAACCACTTCCTTATTTTATGGTGATCGTCAGTTACTTCGACGTCTGCCATCTTTTTCCTTCCAGTTCGAGCTATAAATAGGCAAAAGAAAGAACTGTTTCCACGATGATCGCAGAGACAGTTCTGGTTAATTCAGTGTGTATAAGCCGCTACATTCTCGACGCCTACCGCATCGTGCAGAGCAGCATTCAAACCGCTCGCAATAATATTGGCAATGTCCTCAATAAACTGGTCAATCTCCTTCGGAGTGACTAACAAATCATGGCCTACAGGATTCAGCACTTCTTTGACGAGCTGAAGGCGCTCCTCTTCATGAATATTGTCCAGCAGCCCAAGGATCTGTCCCGTATTGTTTGTCTGTTCGCTAAAATGCTTTTGCATGAGGTCGAAAGCATTATTGACTATCGTCGAAGCATAAACAACCGTGGGGACGCCAATTGCAACGACTGGAATACCAAGGTTCTCCTTTGTTAGCCCTTTGCGCTTATTGCCGATACCAGAACCCGGATGAATGCCTGTATCCGCAATTTGGATGGTCGTATTTACCCGATCGAGCGATCTGGAAGCCAGCGCATCGATCGCGATGATGAAATCAGGCTTGGATTTTTCAACAATCCCGAGCACGATATCGCTGCTTTCAATCCCTGTTGTTCCTAGTACTCCGGGAGCTACCGCACTGACGGGACGATAACCAGGACTTACATCCTCAGGCATCAGTTCAAAGTAGTGCCGAGTGACCATAATATTCTCAACAACAAGGGGTCCGAGCGCATCGGGTGTAACATTGGAATTGCCTAGCCCGATTACGAGCGCTTTGGCGTTCTGAGGAATTCCGATATCCCGTAAAAACTGCTCAAATTCCTGAGCTAGCTTCGTCGCTACGCGGTCCTGCAATTGGCTGTCTTTTTCCCGTAGTGCAGGAACTTCTATTGTTATATAATGTCCTAATAGTTTACCAAGGGCTTTGGAACCTTCTTCGTTTTTCACATTGATTTTAGTAACGCGTATCCCATTTTCACGAGTCGACTCCTGTTCAATACCAGGTATCGGCTGCCCTTGATTCGCTGCATGAGCCATATCCCTTGCATCTAGCGCAAGATCTGTATGTGTTGTGAAAGAGCTTAAGTCCATAGAAGTTCCCCTTTCTGAGGTGCATTGCATCTCTTAGTGTGTGACGAAATGGAGGCCGCTATACAAATGCAAAAACCACTGAAAACCTATTGACAGGTCTTGCATTTTCAATAGTTGCATGGTAGAATACTTAAAGTTGTCAGCAAACATACAAATGTAACGTTGAACCGTGTTTTGTAAGTAGGAGGTGAATTTCATGCCAAACATTAAATCCGCTATTAAACGAGTAAAAGTTAGCGAAAAGCGCCGTCTTCGTAACGCTTCCCAAAAGTCCGCTCTGCGTACTGCTGTGAAAGCTTTCGAAACAGCTGCAAGCCCAGAAGCTCTAATTAACGCTTCCAAAAAGTTAGACAAAGCAGCTTCTAAAGGTTTAATCCATAAAAATGCCGCTAACCGCAAGAAGTCCCGTCTGGCTAAAAAGCTGAACGCTCTTACGGCCCAAGCGTAATACAGGACATAAAAACAAAAGTCCAGTTCTCTTCGGAGAATTGGGCTTTTTTCCTTTCATGAGAAAAAAAACTTCCTAGGCAGCCAGCCTAAGAAGGAACATTTCTAAACCTAGCACTTTATCAATTTTCCCAGTCTTCATCTGAAAATCAAGATCAGCCAGCTGGGACATAATAGCGCTCAGTTTCTCAATATTATATTTACGTGCCTGACCTTCAGCCACCTTCACCGCGAATGGATGCAGGCCAATCTGAGACGCCATTTGCTGCTGGGAATATCCTTGTTTGCTAAGCTCTTTGACCTGCAGCATGATGCGAAATTGCCTTGCAATAAGTGCGGCTATCTTAATCGGCTCTTCCCGCTGCTTCAGCAACTCCTCCAAGATGACGAAGGCACGCTCCAATCTCACATTCACAATGTCTTCTATAAGAATGAAAACGTTCTGCTCTGTGCTTCGAGCGACAAGCTGGTCAATGACATCCGTTGTAGCCTCGCTTCCGGCTCCCACATATAAGGAGATCTTCTCGATTTCTGCCGATAACGATTGTAAATTGCCGCCTGTATACAGAATCAGTTGGTCCGTTGCTTCCCCAGTAAACGAGAACCCCCGCTGGCGCGCCCTAGCAGCCACCCATTGCTGCAGCTCCTCAGGACTAAGTGATAGAAAGGGAACTGCCGCCTCCATGTCTTTGAGTGCTTTTACGATCTTTTTGCGCTCGTCTAATTTATCCGCGTCTACAGTAAAGACAACAACAGTGTGCTCGGCAGGCGATTTCAAATAGTCGGTTAGACGATCTAAGTGATGCTCAATCTTCGTACTTTCCTTGGCTCCTGTAAAAAACAGCGCGTTTTTGGCGATGACAAGCTTCTTAGGCACCATGAACGGAAGCGTCTCCGCATCTTCAAGTACGGAAGAAAGTGAGATCTCGCTCAAATCGAATTTACTCACAGCAAATTCTTTATGCTCCGGCTCAATGAGTGAATCTGTTAACACCTGAATGAACTCTCTCATTTTATATTTCTCAGGACCGTAGCACAAATACACGGGTGCTTGCCGACCTGCTTGTATATCTTTCAATGCTCTCTTTGCGTCCATAGATGGCGTTCACTCCTCGCCTTCATTTTACCAACAACAAAGGGATTACGTCAAAGTCCTAAGACCTTGAAATAATCCCTTTGTCTGTCTATTTAAACACCGGCTCAAGGCTCTAGAAACCTTAGACCGTGTGGGCGAACCCCATAGCATGCTCCTGCTTCCCTTTTGTATAACATACGCAAGAGCCCTTCTAATGGTGCGTTCATTTCAATCTTTTTTAAGGAGATTCTTCCTTCTTGAGCTTCACATCGACACGAATCGTGTGAAGTGTACCCTCGCTTTGGACTTGATAAAATAATTTATCATCCTTCGTCCAATCCACCAATGTAATCTGATCCTCAGGCTTCCAAACTTGCTTGGACTCGAATACAATTTCCAGAGTTTCGCTATTACGGATCACCACGTGATAATTTTCAACAGCCGCTGTCAATGTCCCTGTTGCTGACTTCTTAAAATTATCAGTGACCGGTACGGTCGCAGCAAACATGCCAGTTCCTGCATCACTCTCTGTCCCTCTTTTTGCATTAGGAGTTGGAGTAGGTGTTGGTGAAGGCTGTGTAGTTGCTGTCTTCTGATCATTATCCGCTTTATTAGTAGCAATAGGGGCTGGATTCGGATTCGTTTGATTCTGACCCGCTGCTTTCTGCTCATTGCCGCCTGCTGGATCTGGATCTTTCATGCGTGCTGGCTCTGAAGTCGAAGGACCCATGCGGGATGTATCCTTGGAGTCCAACGGCGTGGACGGACTGATTGTATCCGGCTTTTCTAGTGGTGCATTCGTTGTAGCTTGCGGTCCTGCTACACTTGACCCAGGAGGTTGTGACTCCTGACCCGCTCCCGAATTAGATGTAGAAGCAGCATCATTCGGAGCAGGTGATTCGTTAGCGCCAGGATGATCTGAAACTTTCTTCTGATCCGGGGCTTCTCGATTCAACTTCAACTCTGGGGCACCCGTTTCCTGATGCTCAGCTCCTTGGTTAGTTGCTGCCATCGGCACAAGCCCATCGGCGTTATCCAACACAGAATGCTTCATGTTAAAACCAAAGAAACCAATAATGAGTCCAGCGGCAACGACGCCACTTGCAAATTTCCAAGAAAACTGTGATCCTAATCGGCGTGTCCAAGGGAGTTTCTTGCGCTGTCCTTGTTCGATATGGCTAACTTCTGCGCTGAAGACAGCTGCCTTGTCGGTAATGGACGCCGCGGCTTCTTTATCAATCTCTGCTAGCTGCGGCAGAATGGCATCGACCAAGCTGTATGGAGGAACAACCTTCGGTAATTGGGCTAACTCACCCGACAATCTTTGTAAACGTTCAAACACTTGTACACAGTCCAAACAATAGGCTAAATGAGCTTGGAGCTCATCTTCCTCTTGCGAGTTCAGATCTCCATCCAGCTGCCTTTGCATAAGTTCCATCACCTCTTGACAATTCATCCCCGAACACCTCCTTTCTGATATTCTTGGAGCAACAATTGTAACTGCTGTCTAGCTCGAAATAAGTAAGACTTCACCGTATTTAGCGGTAAATTTAAAGATTCGGCAATCTCATGATACGAAAAGTCCTGCAAATAACGGAGTACAACAACAGACCGATGGTGCTCGGGAAGCTTATCGATTGCTTCACGAATATCTTTGGCTAAATAGCCAGACATAATTTCATATTCAACATTTTGCTCTGCAGTAAACGTCATATCATGCTCATCAATAGAAACCGTAGGTTTCGCCTTGCGAAATTTATCGATGCAGATGTTCGTTACAATCCGCTGTACCCACGTCTTAAACAACGCTTTTTCTTCGTATGAATTAATTTTGGTATAAATCCGAAGGAGCGCCTCCTGTGAAGCGTCAAGGGCATCTTGTTCATTATTCAAAATATAATAAGCGGTTCGATAGACGTGAGACTCAATTTCTCGCAATAGGGTAATGAGTGCATCACGATCACCGGCCTGAGCTCTTTTAACCAGTTCGGGTGCTACCACTGGGATCCCTCCCTCTTGCAATCTTACAGACGCAGCAACGTCTCATAATGTTGCAATATTTTAGAATAAAAAATATAAAGGCTGTTTGCAACTTCCAGAATAACAAACTTTCACGAATAAATACACTTCTTAGACGTAAAAGAAGCGTGTTAGTTTAATCCAATCGGATGAATTCGTTCATCCCCTTTCTGATTTAGGTCAAATTAATCTTCATTTTAAACTTTTTCCATAGTTCGGAAAGTACTATGTTTGCGTAGTACCTTACAAAAACCGTTTAATTCTAACTAAAGTGGTAAATATTACTGAGAAGCTACTTACTAAGCGGAGGACTTGCCGTGTTCAAACAATTATTCGGAAGAAGACGCATGTCTCACAGCACTATGACGAAACTGCAAGCAAACACATCTTCTTCATCAGATCATAAGGTTATGCTGCCGACCTTGCAGGATAACTTGAATACAATAAGAACGCTGCTGCATCAGCCTAGCGATCTCATTATCAGACAGTTTACGGTTGGCCAGGAAGAGTATCCTTGTGCAATCGTCTGCATTGATGGACTGGTAGATACGACGCTTGTTAATGAACAGCTCATTAATCCGATGCTTCATTCCGCCATCCAGCCTGTCAGCTCAGCCTTGGAACTATTAAATACACTGACACAGCAGATTTTAACTAATTTTAAGATCGAGACAGGCGAACTTCTGGATGAGGCACTCTTAGAGATTCTTTCCGGCAACACACTGATTTTATTGGACAGTCTATCCCAATATATTATTGTTTCTAGCAACGGTTGGAAAACGCGAGGCATTGAAGAACCGCAAACCGAATCCATCATTCGCGGGCCGCGGATCGGTTTCACAGAAGATTTACGAACAAATACCGCGATGCTTAGAAGACGAATAAAAGAAACGAATCTTGTTTTTGACACCTATCAAATCGGCCGAAGAGCCCGAAGAAAAGTCGTTGTCGCCTATATTGCTGATATCGTACATCCGGATCTAGTGAAAGAGGTTATACGGCGCATCAACAGTATTGATATCGACGATATCGAAGGTTCCGGTTATTTGGAGCAATGGATCACGGATAGCTTTCTGAGCCCTTTCCCTGTCATTTTGAATACAGAGCGGCCTGACAAAGTTTCTGGGGCTCTCCTCCAAGGGCGCGTCGCTATTCTAGTTGACGGCGATCCCTTTTCGCTCATTTTGCCGATCACGTTCTCCTCCAGCCTACAATCGCCTGAAGATTATTATCAGAACTGGCTGATATCTACGCTGACTCGTATTCTGCGACTAATATCTGCCTTTATTGCGACCTTCCTGCCAGCACTCTATATTTCGTTGCTTGAGTTTCATCACGGGATGATCCCTTCCAAGCTTGCTTTTTCTATCGCAGGGTCAAGGGAGGGTGTGCCGTTTCCAGCAGTCATTGAAGCATTCGTCATGGAATTCACGTTGGAACTGCTGCGAGAAGCAGGACTGCGTCTGCCCAAGCCCATTGGGCAAACGATCGGTATCGTAGGCGGTTTGGTCATCGGAGAGTCCGCAGTAGCTGCCGGCATGGTAAGTCCCGTCATGGTTATTGTCGTTGCCGTCACGGCCATTTCCTCTTTCTCGCTGCCGTCGTATTCATTTGCTATTTCACTGCGCGTGATGCGGTTTGGCATTATGTTAGCCGCAGCATTCCTTGGGCTGTACGGAGTCATTCTGGCTTATATCATGATCAACATCCATATCGTTAATCTCAAAAGCTTCGGAATCCCATACTCCACACCCTTTGCGCCTCTGTTCATCCGTGAATGGAAAGATCTCGTCCTGCGCGCTCCACTTCACTTCATGAAGAAAAGGCCGCAAATGCTTCAAACTAAAAATGAGGACAGAATGAAAACGAAGGAGTAATAAAGCATGAAGTCTTTTGAATACGGAGATAAAGAGATTAGCTTATTGGATATTTCCATAACAGTGACATCCATGATTATTGGGGTTGGCATCCTGATGCTCCCGCGCGAGTTGGCGAAAACAGTCAATGGCTCAGATGGTTGGATATCCATGTTCTCAGCGGGCATAATTGCCGTTGGAGTCGCTTGGATGCTCGCCAAGATTGCGACGAATTTCAGCACCCAAGGCTACTATGCATATGCCTCTGCCGCGGTCACAAAACCCATTGCCTTCGCTGCTGTTTTATTGCTATCACTCTATTTTCTCTCTTTTTGCGCTTTTGAAGTTCGAGCTATCGCCAATATTGCCAAACAATATTTATTTGAGACGACGCCTGTCGAGGTCATTGCTTTTGCATTTTTAATGGTAAACGTGTATGCCGTAAGTGGGAGCCGCGTAGGTCTTATTCGTTTAAATATCTTATTTATTCCGATCGTACTTTTTGTCACAGTAGCCGTTTTGCTCTTTAGCCTCGGTATGGTCGATGTGAAAGAATTAAAGCCATTTTTTACGACGGATTTGAAATCATTAGCTGAAGCCACGAAAACGACTGCTTTTTCACTGCTCGGTTTTGAAGTCGTCCTATTTTATATTACGATGATGAATCGCCCAAATGATGCCCCTAAAGCAGTCGCTATCGGTGTACTTATCCCTCTCGTATTATATACGTCCATCTATCTTGTCTGCGTTGGCGTTTTTTCTCAGCTCGCGCTGCCTGAAATTACTTATCCTGCCGTTGAGCTTGCGAAGGAAATGCAGATCCCAGGTGAATTTTTTGAACGGTTCGAGTCCATATTCTTTACGATTTGGATTATGGCTGTATTTACAACAACTGTAATGGCTTATGATTGCACGATTTATGGACTTCGGTCTTTGTTCGCCAAACCCAAGCACAAAACATGGGTATTTGTCCTTAGTCCGATCATTTATTTATTGTGCATGTACCCGAAAAATTTATCTGATTTTAGTAAAATAAGCTCCATCATTAGTTACTCAGGCATAGTGGTGAGCATTCTGTTTCCAATTCTTATTTATGTAGTGGCCAAGCTTCGGGGAGTGAAGAGCGATGCTGCCTAGAAAAATTGTGTGCACGCTATATCTCGGCTGTACATTGTCAATGCTGACTGGTTGCTGGGACCGTGTGGAAATTAATCAACGCGGCTTCGTAGTCGGAGTCGCTATCGACAAACCGGATGCGGACACCACAAAAAACCTATACAAAGGCACTTATCAAATGATAGTGCCTGGCGGCCTAAAGCAAAGCAGCGGCAGCAGCCAAGGCAGCAGCACAAATCCACATGCCGGGCAGGCTTATTTTAATATCTCAACAACAGAAAATTCGATGCCGGCAATAGCTGCCAGAATAGCGGGAAAAACAAGCCGTTCTCCTTATTTCGAACATTTAAGAATCATCATTATTTCTAGCGATGTGGCTAAAAACAAATCCAACCTTCCCAATATGCTGGATTTTTTTCTGCGAAATAGCGAAATGCGGCGAGGTGTCCAAATATTAATCTCGGATGGAAAAGCCTCGGATATACTCAATATTTTCCCAAACAACGAATCAACACCGATTGACTACATCTCCTCGATTGCCAAAAACAATCAAAAAACGAATTACATGCTTCCCGAATCCAGGATTGGCGATGTTCATGAATATTTAATCAAACATGAAAGCTTTGTTATCCAAACAATAAAGAAGGAAGATGGGGGCGTAACGCTAAACGGAAGCGCCTTACTTGATGGAAACACCAAGCAATTACTCGGCTTCTTGAACGGCGAAGAAACTCAGGGACTAAACTTTATTACGAAACGAGTGAAAGGGGGAATCATTGAATCCAACATGAATGATCAAACCGTGGGCTTTAAAGTAGAACGCGCAAACAGGACATTTAACGTCCAGCAAACAAGCCCTGGACATATGAAATTTACAATTAAAATCATTGCGGAAGGAACTTTGGACAAATCCATCATCAACGTCGATCCTTCTGACGGGAAAACCGTAGAAATGCTAGAGAAAAGCTTGGAAGACAAACTGACATCTACGACCTATAAAACGATAAAAAAATTGCAGCAATCCTACAAAAAAGACGCATTGGGACTAGGCCCTTATTTATTCCAAGATCATTATAAAATGTGGAAGCCGATTGCGGAAAATTGGGATAACGGAGAAAACTTGTTCACACAAGCAGAGGTCGAAGTACAAGTCAAAGTGATTATCCGGCGTATTGGCAATATTTTCGAATCAACAAAGGAGTAGTCAGCCATGTGGTCAACATTTTTAGGGATAATGCCTTCTGGATTGGTCTTGATCTGTACAATTCTAGCTTTTGCAGTACCACTTGGTACTTATCTCATTAATCAGCTCCTTCATAAAAACGGGGATCCGCCATGGAAGCAGCAAAACGAAACTGATCAGCAGCAATCAAAGACCCCAGAGGCCAATTCGTAAGCCGAATTATTTGGAGATAAGCGGGAAAGACGGTTGATTTCAGTCTATTTGATTGATTTTGGTACGTGAAACTATGCCATCCTTACGCACTTCTAACTGCACCTCTCCCATCTGGTCCGTTCGAAATACTTGCGTGCCCCTATTTCTTAAACGGTCCAAGACATCCGGAGCAGGATGACCATATAGATTTCCGGCTCCTACTGAAATCACAGCCGTTCGAGGCTTCCAATAATCCAACCATTCCTGCGAAGTGGAGTACTTGCTGCCATGGTGGGCTATTTTTAACACATCAAGATGATACGGCTCCTCCTTGTTCTCTTTGAGACGACTCAGGAGTGCCAGCTCCGAGTCCTTTCCCATGTCTCCAGTAAAAAGCCACTTCGTTCCCAGCATTTCCAGCAGGATTACGACGGAATATTCGTTTTGCTCCTCCACGACCTCTGCATGTCCCGCTGTCTCCACAAAGGGATATAGAACCCGTAGTCTAGTCACAGGATCTACTTGAATCCATTCGCTTTGTTCTCCAGCAAGCATTGGAAATTTCCGATCTATGGCTGTATGGAACAGTTTCTCTATCCCCTTATTCGGATTGTAGGTGCCGTTGAACAAAAATTGCTTAACAGGAATTTGTTCGATAATAGCCTGAAGCCCACCACTGTGGTCGGCATCTTCATGAGACAACACAAGCACATCCAACTGATGAACACCACGTTTTTTGAGCAAAGGAACCAGCAGTTTTTTTCCTACTTCGTAAGGATCTTTTCGCACTTTCCAACTCTCGCCAGCCTTGCTGAACGTAATTGTTCCTCCCCCATCTATCTGGAGATTTCGGCCATACGGTGTCCGGATTAAAATGGCATCCCCTTGACCCACATCCATAAATTGAACAAGTCCAGTCCTCTCGAGTCGATCAGGTGAATAGCCTATCCACAATAGAATAAGCAAACTTCCTACAGCTAGCCATAAGCCTATAAGCCTTTTCCCGCCTGATTGATCTTGTAAACGCTCTAACCTAATCGGGGGCTCATCCCTGTTAGCGAGAAGCCATCTCCGCCAAAGGCCATAAATCCCAATCAAGAGCAGATAATAAAAAACGATCCATGGCAAGCTCGGAGTGGGCCAAATCTGTTTAAATAAATGCAACTGCTGCAGCCTGTCTGTCGACCAAAAAATCGCTTCATTGAACCAAGAAATGAGCCAACCCATTCCTTTCCCTGCCGGTAAATAGAGAAGTCCCGCAAGGACAGCCACAATGCCAGCAGGAAAGACAGCCAAGCTGATAATTGGCACCAGAATGGCATTAGCCAACCAGGATAACAAGGAAAACTGATTAAAATAATAGATCGAAACGGGGAAAGAAACGAATTGCGAAACAAGTGTAATTGATGCTGTGTTTCTTAAAACAGATGAGGTAATCCACCCTTCTAGCAAATCATTTACACGCTGCACACCGAGAATAAGTCCAAGAGTGACGAGAAAAGAAAGCTGAAAGCTAACGTCCAGCAAGAAATAAGGATTCCACAACAGCATGATCCAGGCCACGATCGCCATGCTATGCAGCACATCCTTCGTTACTCCCTTCCTTGCCGCGTAAAGCGCCACCATGGCCATGAGTCCCGCCCTTACAATAGAAGGCGACGCCCCTGTCAGCAGAATGTAGAAGGGCAGCAACCAGAAGCATATGCGCAAATAAGTTTCTTTGGTTAGCTTTAAGCGTCGCATGCCCCAGAAGCAAACGCCTAGAAATACAGCAACATTCAAACCGGATATGGCTAAAATATGGGTCAGTCCCAGCTCCGAAAATTGCTGGAAGCGTTCTGGATCTAGATCGTCAGTCAACCCGATCAGCATGCTCTTCATGAACCCCGCCTGCTGCGCGGGGAAAATCTGGTCCATGCGGCGGCTGAGGCTCTCCCGCAGCATGTCGTTCCAGCGCAGCAGTTGAACTGCGCGGAAGCTCGCAGCCGCAGGCTGCACCTGCGCCTGATCCACCCCTTTGGCTAAAAGCTGCCAATGGGTGTGGTGAAGGCGCAGATATCGGCGGTAGTCGAAGCCGCCGAAGTTGCGTGCCGGGGACGGGCTGCGCAGCGTCCCCGTGAGCGTCAGGGCGTCGCCTCGGCGCCAAGCCGACGCCACCTCCTGCTGCGCCTGCGCCAGCAAGCGCAGCGAGACCTGCACGCTTTCCCCGCCGAGCGGGAAAGCGTGGTCCTGGAAGCGGACGGACTCCGCTTCCACGGTAAAGCTAGCCCTGTCCCCGTCAACGGTGACAGGGGAACTGAATCGGCCGAGCAGCGTGACTTCGCGGCCGTCCGGGTTTTCCTGCTGCGTGCGGGGCAGCAGGGCTGTGACGTTGCGCTGGTCGGTCCATTGGAAGTAGCCGTAGGCTACTCCGACCAGCAGGAGGGCGCACAGCGGCTGTCGGCCGGGCAGCCGCAGCAGGTGGATGACGACAATCGCGGCAAGCATTAGCACGCTCGTCGTCATCGACAGCCACGGCAGCTCGCTGTAGAGCGCGAGCACGTAGCCAGTTATCCACAGACAGCATCCTATAACAACTGGTCGTTTCATTTGAGCTTATTTCTCCCTTCAGTCTAAACAAAGAACCTCATTTCAGATGAGCCCTTTTGATAGGCTCCAGCTGAAATGAGGTTCTTCCTCAGTGTCTATTTAATTTGATCTAATTCACAACGTCAGATACTGTGCCGGGTGGAGGCTCGTACCCTTCCATACGGCGGAAGTTGATGCCTCTAGCAGTCATTAAATGACTAACTTTCTCGTGATCCTTCGGATAGCCGCGATGGAAAACAATCTCGGTCACACCGCTGTTTGCGAGCATATTTGCACAAGTCCAGCAAGGCTGATCGGTGACATAGACGGTAGAGCCCTCCCGATCCTCGCGATCTGTAAATAGCAGAAGATTTTGCTCGGCGTGAATGGTGCGGATACAGCGCTGTTTGCGCACCACTTCCTCAACATCCTCCACCACTTTCAGCTCGATTTCTTCCACAAGCATGCAGCCTGCTTCTGTGCAATCAGCTACCCCCATCGGAGCACCGTTATAAGCAGTTCCGAGCAGCTTTTTGCCTTGAACGAGCACAGCTCCGACGTGCCGTCGATTACATCTGGAGCGTGTGGAAGCCATATAGGCAATATCTAGAAAATAAGTGTCCCAATCTTTACGGACGCTCATCGTAAGCTCCCCCTCCCATGTGTCCTTTATATTCCTTTTTTCATTTCTAGTATTCTCTCATACTTCATCTCAAAATGAAAGAAAGGACTATGTTGAAGTTACGTAAACAAAAGGCTTCAGCTTTTCCAGCATTTTATCCCCAATGCCCTTCACCTCCGTTAATTCTTCAACCTTGCTAAATCTACCTTTTTCCATGCGGTAATCCAGAATTGCTCTTGCTTTGCTCTCACCGATCCCAGGCAAATCATTTAACTGCTTAAGTGTTGCAGTGTTCAAATCCAATAAACCATGAGAAGGCGACGGTGATGGACTCGCAATTGCTCTTGCGTTCGGGTTCGGATCTGGACTTCGGCTTGGGTCTGGGTCTGGGTTTGGGCTTTCTTTTAACTTCGAGGGCGGAGGTTCAGTGATGTTTGTAATTGAGGCAGCCGGAGACACACCTGGGGTGGGGGTTGCAGGGGTTACGGGGCTTGAATGAGTTGCAGGACTTGCAGATGCAGATGAGGCTGCCAGAGCTGTTTCCTCCCCTTCAACAATGAGAGCTTCTATTTGCGCATTCACGGGTTCAAACCCCGTCTGTATCATCGATGACCGCCCCCCTGCCACAAATGGCCATACGACAAAAACGGCAAAACAAACAACCATAGAAACATACAGAAATTTTCGATATCGAAGTACGATCACAAACTCCCTCCTAACATTGAAATTAAATTGCACAGTAAAAAAACATGCTAAACTTTCATAATGGCAAAGAAGCATGCATATACATGAAAAAGCATCCGAATGGCATCCAAAACTGACCCCGTTCTATAAATATTAATGAAAGTGACTGATTTTTTTCGGGAGGGATTACTAGATGAAAGCAGGATTCATCGGCACTGGGAGTATGGGAAGTATTCTGATTGAAGCATTCATTCATTCTGGGGCTTTCAATCCGGAGCAAATAATTGCAGGAAATCGAACGATTCGTAAAGTTGAGCTTCTTGCGGAGACATACCCTGGGCTTCTGGTAGCCCAATCGAATAGAGAAGTCGTGCTGGAGAGCGATATTATTTTCCTCTGTGTGAAGCCTTCTGAATTTAAAAAGGTTATTGATGAAATTAAAGAGGACTTGCTTCCTTCCCAATTCATCGTATCCATCACAAGTCCTGTGCTGATTAAGCATTTGGAAAGTCTTTTGCCGGCCAAAATAAGTAAAATCATTCCAAGTATTACGAACTATGTATTGAGCGGTGCTACACTCTGTATTCATGGTAATCGGATGCAACCTGAGGATAAAGAATGGCTTGAAAACTTATTTGCCCATATCTCGTCTCCGATACGAGTTTCTGAAAACTATACACGCATCTCATCAGACCTATCCAGCTGCGGTCCTGCATTTCTTGCCAATTTCATACAGTCCTTTATCGATGCAGCCGTTGAAGTAACAGGCATCTCCCCTGAAGAAGCAACTCTGCTTGCTAGTGAGATGACACTTGGAACAGGTAAACTGCTGACGACGGGCGGATTTAACCCTATGACCTTGCAAAAACGCGTCTCCGTGCCCGGCGGTATTACGGCGGAAGGATTGCGTATTTTGGATGAAGAGCTTTCCGGTGTTTTCTCCCGCGTTATCCGCGCTACGCACACCAAATATCAGGAAGACCTTGAGAAGACTGAGCAGCAATTAACAATCAAGCAGCAGTCTTCTCAATAGTCTTTTTCTTGACTAACCTACAACGATGTTCACTAATTTCCCTTTTACAACAATCAATTTGCGAACGGCCTTTCCGGCGGTCGCTTCTTTGACTTTATCAAGATCAAAAGCGATTTTCTCCATCGCAGCTTCATCGGTGTCTTTTGAAATCAGAACACGGTCCACAATTTTGCCATTGACCTGCACCACGATCTCAATTTCATTATCGACGGTCCAAGCTTCGTCATAAGTCGGCCATGGCGTATACGTAATCGACTCTGTGCCACCAAGCTTCTCCCACAGCTCTTCCGCCAAATGCGGCGCAAGCGGAGATAACATCTGAACGAAGTTTTTCATCGCTTCGAGCGGTAAAATCTCTGTTTTGTAAGCTTCATTGACGAAAATCATCATTTGGCTGATCGCCGTATTAAACCGCAGTGCTTCGAAATCCTCGGTGATCTTTTTGATAGAACGATGCCATGTTCGTTTGAACGTGTCACTTCCAAGCGTTTCATCCGCGCTGATTTTGGATTGAACTTGACCGTTCTCATCCACAAACAGCCTCCACACACGGTTCAAATAGCGGTAAATCCCGTCTACACCCGTCGTATTCCAAGGTTTTGTCGCTTCAAGCGGTCCCATGAACATTTCGTAAATACGCAGTGTATCCGCGCCTTGATCACTCACGATATCATCCGGATTTACAACGTTGCCGCGTGATTTACTCATTTTCTCCATGTTTTCGCCAAGAATCATCCCTTGGTTTACCAGCTTATGGAACGGCTCTTTCGTGTGAACAAATCCAAGATCATAAAGCACTTTATGCCAGAAACGGGCATACAGCAAGTGAAGTACCGCATGCTCTGCGCCGCCGATATATAGATCAACTGGCAGCCATTGCTGTTGAAGCTCTTGTGAGCAGAACTCTTGATCATTACGCGGATCGATGAAGCGCAGGTAATACCAGCAGCTGCCAGCCCATTGCGGCATCGTATTCGTCTCGCGGCGGGCTTTCATCCCCGTTTCCGGATCGATTGTGTTCACCCATTCCGATACGTTCGCAAGTGGTGATTCCCCTGTGCCCGAAGGTTTAATTTCATCGACTTGAGGAAGCAGAAGCGGAAGCTGGTCAACCGGTACTGGCTTCATCGTGCCATCTTCCAAATGAAGAATTGGAATCGGCTCTCCCCAGTATCTTTGACGGCTGAACAACCAATCTCTCAAGCGGTAAGTGACCTTACCGCGGCCTTTGCCGCTCTCTTCAAGCCATGCGATCATATGGCTGATCCCTTGCTCAATGTTCATCCCATCAATAGGTCCGGAATTCACATGAGCGCCATCTCCAGCGTAAGCTTCTTTCTCTACATTGCCGCCTTGCACGACTTCAATAATCGGCAGATCAAACTGTTTAGCAAACTCCCAGTCACGTTGATCGTGTCCAGGCACAGCCATGATCGCTCCCGTACCGTAACCGCCAAGTACATAGTCAGCGATCCAGATCGGCACTTTCCCGCCATTTACAGGATTAATTGCATAGGCACCTGTGAATACACCTGTTTTGTCCTTAGCCAAATCTGTACGCTCTAAATCACTTTTGCGGGAAGCCTTTTCTTGATATTCCTTCACAGCAGCCGTTTGCCCGTCAGTTGTAATTTGCTCTACAAGCTCGTGCTCAGGTGCAAGTACACAATAAGTCGCTCCGAACAAAGTATCTGGACGTGTTGTAAACACAGTCAGACTCTTCTCTTCATGCCCTTCGATAGCAAATTGAACTTCAGCTCCGGTCGATTTCCCGATCCAGTTGCGCTGCATATCCTTAATGCTCTCCGACCAGTCCAGCTCTTCCAGATCCTCGAGCAAACGTTCCGCGTATTCGGTAATTCTCAAAATCCATTGACGCATCGGTTTACGGATAACCGGATGGCCTCCACGCTCACTTAGGCCGTCGATAACCTCTTCATTGGCAAGCACCGTTCCCAGTGCAGGACACCAGTTCACAGGTACTTCATCTACATAAGCAAGCCCTTTGTTGTACAGCTGGATGAAGATCCATTGCGTCCATTTGTAATACTCAGGATCCGTTGTGGAGATCTCACGATCCCAATCGTAGGAAAATCCGAGCGATTTAATTTGCCGGCGGAACGTATCGATGTTTTTCTTCGTAAAATCACGAGGGTCATTCCCCGTATCCAGCGCGTATTGCTCAGCCGGAAGTCCGAACGCGTCCCAGCCCATTGGGTGAAGAACGTTGTAGCCTCTCATCCGTTTAAAACGGGAGACGATATCCGTTGCCGTATATCCTTCCGGATGTCCTACATGCAGCCCGGCTCCTGAAGGATATGGAAACATATCCAGCGCATAAAATTTCGGCTTATCCGAGTTTTCCAGCACTTTGAATGTTTTCTTAGCATCCCAATAACCTTGCCATTTGGGCTCAATCGCTTGCGGATTGTAGCCTTGTAATTCCTTTGTTTCTTTCGTTTCCTGTGTCATGTGAAATTTCCTCCCTGTGTACGGCTATAAGCGCCAAAAAACCCCTCATCGCTAGCGGATATCGCTAGGGACGAGAGGTTAGATTCCCGTGGTACCACCCTAGTTAACACAAGGCATACTTTGCCTGTGCTCACTCTGCCCCTTAACGCGGGTGAAACGATCCGGCTAGCGCCAACGTGCGTGGCGATTCACCATCTAGCTCCAAGGCGAGTTCACTAAACGGACATCTACCGGCTTCCACCCTTTAACCGGCTCTCTGCGAGATGCTGTGCAAGTTACTAATCCTCTTCCAAGCTTTGTGATCATCTGATTAGCTTTGATTATATGTAAAATAATGCCGTACTGTCAAGCGGCGGGGCTCCTTATGCTTTTATTTCTTCGCAATAAAGAAAGCCCGCTCTGTCAGCTTCGTGGGTTGATCCCATGTAAAGTCAGCAGCCTTATGCACTTCACGAAAGCCTGCAGCCCGCAGCATCTGCTCCAGCCATTCAAGCGCATAAGCACGCTGCTCATGCGTTTCATCGATGCGCCGGAATAGTTCCTTGCCGCCTTCCTCTTTGACAAAGATGGTCAAATCGTGCTGAATTTGAACTCTTTCCTCATCCAACTCGCTTGTCCAAATATATGCTACATCATCTTCGTTCAAGAAAAAAGGTTGAGACTCCGCATAAGCAAGCAATTGCTCAGGCGTATGCACATCGAACAGGAATAAACCGCCGGGCTTAAGCCCTTCATAGGTTTGACGGAAAGCATCTACGATGTCCTCTTCTTCTAGCAAATAGTTCAGGCTATCACAGAAAGATAGAGCAGCATCAACAGGCTCCCCTAGTTCCCACTCTCGCAAATCCTGCTGAAACAAGCGAACGGATCCACCGCGCGCAAGCTGAGGCTGTTCTCCTGCTTTTTGTTCAGCTACAGCCAGCATATCCTCCGACAAGTCAATTCCTGTCATGTGATAACCTTCCAGCGCCAGCGGAATCGTCAAATTGCCAGTGCCGCAGCCGAGATCAACGATCGAAACCGGCTTCACGCCAAACCGCTCAAAGCTTTCTTTGACAAAACGAAGCCAATCCTCGTAAGGCATGCTGTTCATTAGACGGTCATACGTATAGGCAAATTTCTCATAGCTCATTTTGACTAGGATTCTCCTCTTGTTTCAGATAAGTCCAATTGTCCTCCTGATAGATGAGCCCGTCTTTCATCAGCTTGCCTAGCGCGCGCTTAAATGCCGCTTTGCTTAGACCGAACCGCTCCTTAATGATATCCGCAGACGTTTTATCTGAAAATGGCATTGCATTTCCAGGTCGCGACGCTAGAACACTAAGAATTTTCTCTGCGTCTTCATCCATCCCTTTTTCCTTCGGCTGTCTCATCGACAAGTTCACGCGACCATCCTCTTCACGAACGAAGGCGACTCGCACGTCAACCAGCTCACCAACACGAAGTAGACGAGTTCTCTCCGTAGGAACGATAAGTCCGATTATCCCGTAACCGAGAACACCGGCCTCGCAAATAACGAAAGTGCCCATCTGCAGCGGTCTGTACACGCGGGCTTTCACCCAGCGGTTGCTCCAGCTTGAAGGAGCACGCACACAGAGTGGAGCCAGATCATCCTCCAGAGCCAATTTCGCAATTAAACGACCTTGACGGTCGTGAGCTAACGTTGCAAACACCTTGTCCCCTACTTGAGGTCGCAATTCCTCAAGTTCCGGTACATGACGGTAAGGAAGAAGCAAGTTACGTCCCAATCCCATCTCCAGAAAATAGCCAAATCTCGGGTGAATATCCACTACCTCGAGTAGCCCCACTTCGCCCATCTGGACGAGCGGACGTTTCATGGTAGCCATCAGCCTGTCCTGCGTATCATGGAATAAAAAGGCTTCCACGTGCTCTCCCGGTTTGATCTTACCCACAATCTCCGCATACGGTAAAAGGACATCCTGATAGCCGTCGCTCAGGAAATAACCGTTTGGTGGAACTTCCCTCGCTACCTCAAGGGTAACGAGGGATCCTGCTTCCAGTCTCATACGCGCTCCACAACTTTGGCATCGGACCAAAGTCTTTCGATGTTATAGTATTCGCGATCATCGCGGTGGAAAACGTGCAGAACAACATCTCCTAAATCAAGCAGAACCCATCTTGCTGTATCAATACCTTCATAGCCTCTGATCGTGACGCCGTATTCATGTGCTTTCTTTCTGGCTTCGCTAGCAATTGCTTGCACTTGTGTTTCCGAATTTCCGTGGCAAATAACGAAGTAATCCGCAATCATGGATACACCTTGCAAATTAAGAGTTACAACGTCCGCTGCTTTTTTATCTTCAGCCGCCTCAACGACAAATGCTAATACTTCCTCTGGGTTTTTACTCATTCAATCAACCTCCATAAGTTAGGTGTTTATTTGTTGAATCAAATCATTCCGTGTCAAAATGGTAAGCGGATAAATTCGTTTTCCTTTTTCAATTAAAAACCGAATCGTAGAATCAAAACCGGCAACTAGCGCCTTCTCCAAGCTGATCTTGGCTTCTTCGCGGATGAGCTCCACCCCGGGGAATTCACGGCCTGGCTCCATATAATCCGCTAAACATACGATTTTGTCGAGCAGCGTCATCCGTTCGCGCCCTGAGGTATGATACCGAATAGCATCTAGTATCTCCTCATCCTGAATGCCAAATTGCGACTGAGCAATGAACGCCCCAGCATGAGCATGCCAAAGCTCCTTGTCAAAATCCAATAAATCTTGCGGCAGCCCATTCTCGCGAATAATCTTAGCTTGCTCCTGCACAGGCCAATACTTGCAATAATCATGTAAAATAGCTGCAAGATCAGCTTTGACCGGATCTCCGCCGAATCGCTTGGCAAGCATGACGCTTGTTTCCATAACACCAAGTGTGTGGAGCCAGCGCCTCTCGGGCATCTGTTCTTTAACTGCGGCGATTAGCTTCTCACGCTTCATACAATTGGTTCACCTCCATGTAGCCGTTCACAACTTCTGGAACAAGGTACCGGACCGATCGTTTCTGCCCTCGTTCCTCGCGAATAGCCGTGGATGAAATTTCAACAAGCGGCATAGGGACAATAGTTACTTGCGAGCGGATGTTAGCCGACATATGCGCCATATCCAGTTCGTACCCAGGTCTGGCTAAACCGATAAAGCGAATATGCCGCACGATGTCATCGATGCGATGCCACTGCGGCAAATACTGAACCATATCTGCACCTATAATATAAGCAAATTCTGTAGTGGGATATTCTTTGCGCAGCAGTTCGATCGTATCGATACTATAGGATACGCCGCCTTTGCTGATTTCGATATCAATTGGACGAAAAAAAGGATTCCCTTCCGCAGCAAGGCAAACCATTTCCCAGCGCTGCTGCGTAGTGGCCTTCGGTGCATTGGACTTATGCGGCGGCACATTAGCCGGCATCAGCCATACTTCGTCTAATCCTGCTTCCACCCTCGCCCGCTCCGCAGCGATCAAATGACCGGTATGGATCGGGTCGAAGGTTCCACCCATAATTCCGACAAGCATGCTTACACCTCTTTAGCTCGGCAGTTCAATCTTCTTCTTATCACGCGATTCTTTGTAAAGCACGACGATTTTACCGATCACTTGTACAAGCTCAGCACCGGATTTCTCGGACAATTCAGTACCTACCTCAGCACGATCTTCTCCGCTGTTGTTCAGCACCGTAATTTTGATCAACTCACGTACTTCCAGTGCTTCTTGGATATGACGGATTAAGTGTTCGTTCACGCCGCCTTTTCCTACTTGGAAAATCGGATCTACATGGTGCGCTAGCGAGCGCAAATAACGTTTCTGTTTGCCTGTTAACATGGATGTCCCTCTATTCATTCTTATTCAGCTAACGACTGTTCTACCACCTGTCTCATCGCCGCAACGGGCGCAGGCTTACCAGTCCAGTATTCAAAAGCAAAAGCTCCTTGATAAATAAACATACCCAGTCCGCCATGGATGCGGGATCCCAGGGCTTCAGCCTCTCGAAGGAACCTTGTAATTCGTGGATTATAGATCAAATCACTAACGAGATGATGTTCTCTTAAAAGTTCAACCGGCATTGGCAGCTCATCCGTATGTGGATGCATACCAGCCGAGGTTGTATTCAATACGAAAGCCACTTCATCAACGACATTCGAAATCTCATCAAGCCCTAGACCGATTGTCTTCGTAAAAGCGCTGATCGTCTCTGCCAGCTCCAAAGCGCGCGCTTTGGTTCGGTTAGCTATATAAATGCAGGCTGCTCCCTCTTTGGCAAGCGCATAAGCAACACCTCTAGCAGCTCCGCCTGCTCCGAGTACAAGAACGTTTTTGCCCAACAGATCGATACCAGTCTCTTCTTTAAGCGACCGTACGTAGCCAATACCATCCGTATTGTAACCGATGAGCTTGCCATCTTCATTCACGATTGTATTCACCGCGCCGACGACCCGAGCTCCCTCGTCAATTTCGTCCAAGTACTGCATAACTTCTACTTTATGTGGAATCGTGACATTAATCCCGCGATACCCCAGTGCCCGAATTCCCCGAACCGCATCCCCAAGCTCGTCAGGACGCACATGAAATGCAGCATAAACTGCGTTAATGTCTGCCTCTTGAAAAGCGCGATTCAGCATAATGGGAGAACGGGAGTGCCGTATCGGATCTCCGAATACCCCATATAGAATCGTATGACTATCAATCGCCCGGCTCTTCTCCATGGTTTCCTCTGGTCCCCCTATATCAATGACTCGCGTGTGATAACCTTGATCCCCTTCGGTGCATGAACGGCAAGCTGTGAACCGGCTAGGCTGTTCACTTTGATCCAACCTAAACCAGAGATGAGCACATCCATTTGTTTCCCCTTTGGAATGTTCAGCCCATGCTTCACAAGTGGAGGCAGCTCGTCCAAGTCCGCTTCATTCGGAGGCGCAAGCATGACGCCTTTGTGATCTGCGTACAGATCATCTGCCCGCTCCAACTTCGTGCGATGTATCTGGATCGCGTTGGACGTGTAGCATGTGAACGACTGGTGTTCGCCTTTTATAAAATCAAACCGAGCTAACGCGCCAAAAAACAACGTTTGTTCTTCATTTAACTGAAAAACAACGGGTTTGAGCGGCTTATCTGGCATGATCCGAGCCAAATCACGTTTCTTCACAACCTCGGTTAAACGGTGCAAGTGTACAATCCCCGGCGTATCTACGATAAACCGCCCATCGTCAAGCGGGATTTTGACCAAATCCAGCGTCGTTCCCGGGTACTGGGATGTCGTAAGCTCCGCTTCCAAATCGCTGTAATCGCTGATTAAACGGTTAATAAGCGTCGATTTCCCGACATTGGTAGCACCAACAACATACACATCCATGTCGCCGCGGTATTCCTGCACTGCCGTAATCACGCGATCGAAGCCGATGTTTTTCTTCGCGCTGCAGAGCACGATATCAACAACCTTCAGGTTGGCCTCTTTGGCTCTACGCTGCACCCAGTTGATGATCTTGTTGGCATTTGTCACTTTCGGCAGCAAGTCAATCTTATTGACGACAAGCAGAACCGGATTCGTGCCGACAAAACGACCCAAACTGCTGATCATACTGCCTTCAAAATCAAAAATGTCTACAATCTTCACAACTAGCGCCTTGGTTTGACCGACATGTCCAAGCAATTTCAGGAAGTCGTCCTGCTGCAGCGTGATGCTTGAAGATTCGTTATAATGCTTGATCCGGTAGCAGCGTTGACAAATAACCGGTTCCTTTTGCAGCGCTTCGGCCGGAATAAATCCGAGCTTGCTTTTGTCTTCTGTTTGCAGCAATACGCCGCATCCCGCACAATGATTAATCGTTTCTATACTCATGAAACCTCCTAATTCTTCATCCTGGCATTTGCCCATTTCTCAATCCGCCGGTTAATTCGCGTGAAAAAACCTTCGTCATGAATGGAAATTGGATTTACCAGAATCGTGTAAAGCCCCATTCGATTGCCGCCAAGCACATCCGTCAGCATTTGATCGCCTATGACCGCTGTTTGTCTCGCATTCGTACCAAGCAGCTTCATAGCTCTGTGAAATGAAACGTTCCATGGTTTCTTGGCTCTGTGAATGAATGGAATGCCTAACGGCTCCGCAAAGGCGGATACGCGCCCATGATTGTTGTTGGACACGATGACGACCTTGAAGCCCATCTTCTGCAATCGGTTCAACCACTCTATTAACTCTGGAGTCGCATGCGGATCGCGTGCGCCTACGAGTGTGTTATCGAGATCGGTAATGATACCTCGAACACCAAATCCCCATAGATGATTGGCATCAATATCATAGATTGTATGCACGGACTGTCTGGGTACGAGCTTTTTCAGCAAACCATTTCCCTCCACTGCTTCCTCGACATATACGAGAAACTATACCATAGTGACCCGTTTGTTGCAAAAAGAAAAGAACATATTTTCCCACTAGGTACGGGCTGGAAGCGGCAGCCAATTCAGGACATTTTGAATTTTACGGTCCCAATAGCCCCACTCATGTTCGCCAGGCCCTTCCTCATAGGTCAAGTCTAGACCCAATTCCCTGCAATAATTACGGAAACGGATATTATCTTCATATAGGAAATCTTCCGTACCGCAGCACTGATATAAGCCCGGCTTCGGTCCCTTGCTAGCACTCACCTGCTCTGCCAAGTAGAACAAATCATTCCTACTGCCTTTGATCGTCGTCACATCGCCATAAATCAACTTAAAATCATCCGGAAAGTTCAATGCTCGGTGCGAAATATCTACGGATCCAGACAAGCTGGCAGCGGCTGCAAACCGGTCCGGATGAGTGAGAGCCAGCTTCATCGCGCCATATCCGCCCATCGACAACCCCGCAGCATAATTCAATTCTCGCTCCTCTGCGAGCGGAAAAAAGGATCTAGCAATTGCCGGCAATTCTTCGCTAATAAACGTCCAGTATTTCGGACCTGCCGCCATGTCCGTATAAAAGCTGCGATTAACAGCCGGCATAACAACGGCAATCCCTAGCTTGGCCGCATACCGCTCGATGGACGTTCTCCGCATCCATATGGTGTGATCGTCAGATAAACCATGCAATAAGTACAGCGTAGGGTGCTTTGTAGTGCCGTAGCTCGCTGAGGCCATCCCGATCTGATTTTGCGCCGGCTGCGGTAAAATAACATACATAGAAGCTGAGACACCTAGGGAATCTGAATAAAAATGACAATCGATAAAAGCCATTTGTATATGCTCCTCTCATAGGGAAAACCACCCCCCGGGAAGGGGGAGTGGCTCTCTTTGCCTATTTCATTTGTTCTTTTAATTTCGTAATCGATTGACTCACAGTTTGATAATCGCTTTCGGTAGAAACACTTTGACTGTATTTTGCTCGTTCAAACAGCTCTAGTACCGTTTCCAGATCTTTTTTCATCCACTTGCTTTGGCTTGACCACCTAGCCGTGGCTTCTCTCATCGTTTCATGCTCTAATCTTGTATAGCCCTTACGCCTGCTCATCCGCAGAAGCTTCTCAAATTCCACAATAATTTTCTGATTAAAATTAACGGCTTTCAATTTCTTTCTGTGCATACGCCATGTCCGCCAATAATTGCTTTTGAGCATGAACACAGTACCAGCAGCGATCACTAGAGCAGCACCAATTCCACTTAACGTCAACCATAGCCAAGTAAAACTTGGAGCTTGCTCTGTTTCTTCTGGTACCGTAACCGGATCGCTCTCTGTAGAGAGATCAACAGGCGGAGGCGTCTCCTCAGGAAACACATTCGGTAGCGCAAAACCGGAAGTAGGCTCAAAAGGAATCCAGCCAAAGCCCTCAAAATACACTTCAACCCAAGAATGAGCATCGGAGTTCCGGACTGTATAAGTGCCGGCAGCGTCAGCATCGATGTCTTCACCTAATTGACTCAAAATACCCAATTCACGCATCTGATCAGACTCTGGTGAAGTTCCTGATGAATACCCCTTAACCCAGCGGGTCGGAAGCCCGATTGAACGCGTAAGCACGGCCATTGACGTGGAATAATAATCACAGTATCCCTGTTTGATTTCAAACAAGAAACGATCTACAAAGTCTTTGCTTTTGCCTTTACTTTCGTCCGGGGTATTCGTATACGGGTAATGCTCCGATAAATAAGCTTCAATCAGCTTGGCCTTATCATAAGGATTTGTCGCTGATTTGGTGATATCGATCGCAAGTTGTTTGACACGTTCCGGAAGATCCGCTGGTATTTGCAAATACTCCGCCCATTCCGGTTTATTCGTATAGTCACTCTTCACCTCGCGCAGTTGCGCTACATCCAAAATAGGCTCCTGCGTAATAATGGCATACTCTTTGGGGTAATTCGTTCTGCCTGTGTAACGCAGCTCAGATTGCCGAGGCGACCATAGAATTCGCTGGAACGGATTCTCACCTTGATTTACTTCCACCAGACGCTGGATGGCATAACCGCCAAAGAGAACCGGAAAAACATCCTCTCTCTGCATAACAACGGTTTGTGTGACTTCCTGCGTTTTCAAAAGTGAGAGGTCAAACCTTGGATCAAGAGGCAGTGTATTCAAATTAATCCGATTCATTGGAAGCTTTTTCTCATTCGGACTAAGCTCCCATCCTTTTCCATTATACTGAGCTCTCGTCTCGCCTCGGAAATAGCTGCGTTTGCTAGTCTCAACTGTCATTACAGGTGTGTAGTCAAATTGAAATCCTCCGCCTAGCAGGCTGTCATCTCTGCTATAGCCCGATGAAGCATCGGCGGTAGATGCCGTGACGCTTACCCCTTTTCCTAATAAAGGTACGGATTCACCCCGACTTACTTTGTAAGCCGTATAAGGATCGGTTAGCACTGGTTCTACAGTAGGAGCCAATAACCCAACAAGCGTAATGACACCCACGATCAGCCCAACTGGGAGCAGAAGCGATGAGGGATAATCCGTAATTGTTTCCCAAATAACAGGTGCCCGTTTCTTCAGTTTAGCAAAGTGACGAACCATCAACAGTGAAAATCCACAGAAGATAACCATCGCTACTTGCGGCCACAAGAAAATGGTGCTGAAGGAATCCCGTATAGCAAAAAACAAAATGCTGACAGCAATGAGAACGAAAATACGCAGCCTGGATTTGATAGACCACATGGCAAACAAATAAGTCAGCCACGTACCTAAACTAAACCAAATATACGGCTCTAACTGACCTGCGTTTAATGCGATCCATCGGAGCGCGCCTTTCCAAGTCGTCACCTGTACAGCAACGAAATGGTAACCCATCCCAATGACATGAAGAGCGATAACCAATCCAAATTGGATGAGAATGCGCCAGATGTGGCGAAGATGCGGGATCAGATAGGTGACCGCCACTAGGCTTAATGTTCCTGTGGCAAATACGACTGTTTCAGGGAGCCATAAGCCGTCTTCCTTCATGATCCAAATAACAAATTGATATAGATAAATACCAGTAAGAAGCGCGCTTATGCGTTCTTCCCAATCGGTGAAAACAATTCTTTTCCAAAAGGAGCTAAGCATATCGTTTCGCCCCTCCCAACAGGTTAGGCAAGTCCGTTAATTGACTTACCTCATACCCCATATAGCCTTGTGAGCGAATCGCTTTGACCCAATCGTCCTTTGCGCTTTCCTGTACCGTACCCTGCAGTTTGAACGCATGTGAGGGTTCAGCATGAATCCACATATGACAAGGATTCATTTGAAGATGCTCGAGCTGCGTCAGCACCTGCATCATGACAGCGCCCTTTTGCGGGGAAATAAGGACAAAGAAGCAGCCAGCGGGCAGTTCCCGCGCATGTTCTTTTAATATTTGCTGCAAAGAGTGAAAGCCATCAGCTTCAACCCCGACCAAATGTTTTAAAATATGCTTGTGATGATTCTGGCTTTGTTTCGGTTCAAAATAGGTGGACTCTTTCCCGATCGAAAGCAATCCCAGCGCCAAATCGCGGCCGGCTCCATAGCGGAACAAGGATGCCGCCACAGAGACAGCTAGTTCAAATTCAGCAGCGTCACCATAGGCACGAGCCGTCCGGTCTAATAAAATGATCGTTTTGGGCAGTGACTCCCGCTCGAACTCTTTAGACTTCCAAGTCCCCGTCTTCGCTGTTGCATTCCAGTGAATGCGGGATAAGCGATCACCGTAAATATATTCACGGACACCGTTAATTTGCGTCGTTTCCCGGTGCGCTCTAGTCGTCGTGGAATGATGCTGCATGCCTTTGAGCATTTGATGGAATTGCGCCCATTCCCGGATGGCAACGGTTTGCGGGTACACCGTAATCGATTGCTGCAGTTCCAAGCGTCCCTTATGCTGGAAGAAGCCAAAAATATCCTCGGTGAGACATTCCGTATCACCAAAGCGGTAATATCCCCTTCGCAGCGGAGGCGTACTGTACAACAGTTCCCCTCGCCGCTTCCAATCCGGAATCAGCGAACCTTCAAAGATGGTTTCTTCGCCGCTCTGACGAATGAACTGATCTTTAATGATCATATAAGGAATCGGCCAAAAACCAGGAATCTGCACACCAATGCCGATTTGCAGCGATTGACCTGCTTCAAGTTGTGCATCCTGCCCTGGAATGGAGAGCTTTCGCGTTCCTTGCGCGCGCCTGATGCCGCTCCAGTTGCCAGAGAGTAAATAGATCGACAAGAGGGTGATGATAATAAAAAGCATGGAAGCTAGCTTACCACCTTGAAATAACATGAAGAATAAGCTAGCCGTGAAGCAGGAAATCAATAGCCATAAAGGAGCCGGAAACCGGGGACGCTCCCCGAATCGTTTGAATACCGGTCGAGTCATAGGCTCACTTCTCCAATCGAACTGGCACGCGCACCTGCTCAAAAATGGAACCGAGTACGGAGTTAACGGTGGCTCCATCCATGCGGGCTTCGGAATGAAGAATCATGCGGTGACCGAGCACAAAAGGCGCAAGGTACTTGATGTCATCAGGAATGACATACTCTCTGCCTTTCAGGAACGCATATGCCTTCGAAGCTAGCACAAGTGAAAGCGTAGCACGTGGGCTTGCACCCAGAAATACAGCCTGATGCTCGCGCGTTTTTCTGGTAATACTGACTAAATAATCCGAGACCGCGTCATCCATATGTACCCTGCGCGCTTGCTCCTGTGCTGCTAATACTTCGGCCGTATCCATCACAGCATGCAAGGCTTCCATCGGATGCGCTTTGCTCTGGGAAGCGATCATCTGTTTCTCGGCAGCTTCACTCGGGTAACCTAAGCTAAGCTTAATCATAAAGCGGTCAAGCTGCGCTTCTGGCAGGATGTAAGTGCCTTCGAAATCAATCGGATTTTGAGTGGCCAGCATGAGAAAAGGAGATGGCAGCTCATGGATATCGCCGTCTACCGTAATATGCTGCTCTTCCATCGCTTCCAGCAAAGCCGACTGTGTTTTGGTCGTTGCGCGATTGATTTCATCGACTAGTAAAATATTCGCCATGATCGGTCCTGAACGAAACAGGAATTTCTCTTCTTTGGGATGATATATGGAAACACCGGTAATGTCGGAAGGCAATAAATCGGGATTACACTGAATGCGACGGAATTGGCCGTCAATGGAACGGGCGAGAGCCTTGATCAGCACGGTCTTGCCAGTACCAGGCACATCTTCGAGCAACACATGACCGCCGGCCAGCATCGCAGTCAACAGTAATTCAATCTCAGCGCTCTTGCCGAGAATGCATGATTCTAAATTCGTTTTCAGTCTTGTTAAAACTTCTACATGATGATGGGTGGCAGTTTCCATGACTTAATCCTCCTTAGAGTTTTCATTAGAAAACTTACTTCGTAAGCACTGCTGAGTTTTCATAAGAAAACTTACTTCGTAAGCGCTGATGGTTATCACTAGGAAACTTACGTCGTAAGCATGAGCTTAGTTTTCGTAAGCGTTTGCTGCGTTGCATTAAAACCTCATCTTATCACGACCTTTTGGCAAAAAATCGCCAAAATGACCGTAATTCTTAAAATAGAAGAGAAAAGTGCGTAAATCCAGTTTACAGCAAAGTTTTTCGTCCGTATACTTGTAATTCCTCTAAATTTATTTGTTAAAATTACCCATGTGAATTTAGCAGCGTTATTGGGGTTTTAACGGGGGTTGGGAAAGGCAAAAAGTGGAAATGGTTGAACTGTACGCGTAGGCGGGGCGGGAGATATTGTGGCGTGCTCCGCGAGTTTGGATTGGGGAGTGGAGACGTAAGTCTGGCGCCATACAAATCCTGCAAAAAGTGCAGCTAAATTGGTGATTTCTGCGTATGTCGGGTAAAAGGCAATGAATGACATGTACTTTTTACATGTTTATCTCTAGAAACGGCAAAAGTGAGATCATTTGCTGTACTTTTTGCAGTTTGTGGGGTTGGATTGGACCACCCAAAACCATATTAATTAACTGTTGAAAAAGGAGCTAAGCGTCTTGAATACGCTTAGCTCCTCCATATTGCCGGAAGGGACTATTCATCAGGTCATTCCTGACCTTCTGAGACAGCCCCTCTTGGTAGATCTTTCTATCCCTTCGGTTTAACAAACACAGCGGCAATAAACGAGAAAATAATCGCTGCCGAGACACCCGCGCTGGTCACTTTGAAGATCCCGGTTATGATCCCAATGTAGCCATCCTTGTGCAGCTCCTCCAGAGCCCCATGAACCAAGGCGTTACCAAAGCTGGTAATCGGAACGGTCGCTCCTGCGCCCGCAAATTCAATGAATGGGTCATACAAATTGCAACCATCTGCGATAGCACCAAGGACGACGAGCGTACTCATCGTATGTGCCGGCGTCAGCTTCCCAACATCCATTAAGAGCTGACCGAAGACACAGATAGCGCCGCCAATGACAAAAGCCCAAAAAAAGTTCATGCGTACAACCCTCCAGACTCGATAGAAACTGCATGCGCGATACATGGGATGCTTTCCCCTTGCTGGAAGGAGAGCGGAGACAACAATGCGCCTGTAGCAACAACAAGAATGCGTTTCAGCTCTCCTTTCTTCATGCGCTTGAGGAGATGCCCATAGGTGACGGTTGCTGAGCAGCCGCAGCCGCTGCCTCCTGCTTGCACATTCTGCTTGTCCCGCTGATAGATCAATAAGCCGCAATCGTCATAGGTCGTTTGTTCAATCGGAACCTTGTGCTTCTCAAAAAGTTCACGTGCAATCTCCGAACCGACTGCAGCAAGATCCCCGGTTACAATGAGATCATAATAACCTGGCTCGCGGCCCAAATCGCGGAAGTGAGCCTGAATCGTATCAACCGCAGCCGGAGCCATGGCTGCGCCCATATTAAATGGGTCGGTGATGCCCATATCCACAACCCTGCCAATCGTTGCCGACGTGATGACGGGGCCATCCCCCGTCTTCCCAAGCACCGCCACCCCAGCGCCCGTCACGGTGTACTGCGCTGTCGGCGGCTTCTGCGATCCGTATTCCGTCGGATAGCGGAACTGCTTCTCCACCGTGCAGTTGTGGCTGCAGGTGCCTGCCATTACATAATTGGCGGCGCCTGAGTCGAGCAGCTGCGCGGCGAGCGCCAGCCCTTCCATCGAGGTCGAGCAAGCGCCGAAGATGCCAAGATACGGCATGCCCAGCGTGCGTGCCGCAAACGTATTGGAGATGATCTGATTCATCAGATCGCCTCCAATATAGAACTGAATTTGGCCGCCCGTGAGTCCGGCATTATCGAGGGCATGCTGCGCGGCTTCCTCAAGCAGCGCCTTCTCTGCTTTCTCCCACGTCTTCTGACCGATGGTCAGATCGCCATGCACAATGTCAAAATCTTCAGCAAGGGGGCCTTCGCCTTCATCAGGCCCAACGACTGTCCCTGTTGACAGAATCACAGGACGATTCTCGAATACCCAGCTTTGATGCCCTTTCAGCATATAATCAACCCCCACCCATTATGATTAGATGCAAGAGGCCCACAATGAAAGCAGCCACGGTACCAAAAACAATGACAGAACCGGCTAGTTTAAACATATTTCCACCTACACCAAGAACTAGTCCCTCAGCACGGTGCTCAATCGCAGCAGAACAAAGGGAGTTTGCGAACCCTGTAACAGGAACAGCGCTTCCCGCGCCAGCCCACTGAGCAATTTTATCGTAGATACCGAAGCTTGTTAAAATGACTGAAATAATAATCAGGACAGCCACTGTCGGGTTGCCGGCTGTTTTCTCTGTAAACCCAAACCAATTGATAAACATTTGCATAAAGCACTCACCAATTAAACAAATCAAGCCGCCAACTAAAAAAGCTCTAAGGCAATTTTTAAAAACAGGTCTCTTCGGTTCTATTCGTTTGGCTAATTCCTGATATTCCTGTTGGGTCATTGTTAGATTCTTCTTCTTATTGTTGGGCATACTTTCCCTCCTGCTTGACTAGGATCTTAACAGGGAATGAAGATCCTGAATGATCTTCGTCATCATGACTGAACAATCTTGATACATTTTCTTCGCATCAGGATGCTTCGTTGTTAAGGAATACAGCTCCAGATCCGCTTCACATTTCTTCAGCGTTGCTAGAAGCGCAGGTCTTTCGCTCGGCTGAGGCACTTGCAGCTTGTCATCATAGAGATCAACGGTGAATTCCCCGTTGGTGTCCACATGCCCAAGAAACACATTTTCTTTCGTTACTCCTAGCTTATCCAGTTCCGTTTGCAGCCATCCCAATCCTTTACCTGCTGCAGCTAAAGGTTCTTTTTGGATCACCCCATCCATAATGACTGTCTGGGTTGGTTTCTCTGTGCCCAGCTTCATTCCCAGATGTTTGGGCGTCAGAGGCTGCATATCACTTTTGAGTAAAACGCTCAAGTCGCCGCTAGATTCAAGTATCGCAAACTCCACATCCGCAACCCGGAAAACACTTTTGGTGCGCAGCTGCTCGAGAAGCTCGTCCCCTGTATATCTTTCTTTTTTCAAATTATCCTCAAGAACCTTCCCATCTTTGATGACCACTGTGCCTTTCCCTTCAAACAACATGCGCAAGGTTTTGCTCTTGAGTGTCAGCAGCTCCAATATAAAAGGTACAAGACACCAAACTAATATAGCGACAATCCCATGCATGAAGTTGCTTTCTATATCCGTTGAAATGGCACCAGCCAAGTCGCCGAGCGTGATCCCAATCACATATTCGAAAAACGTCAGCTGAGATATTTGCTTCTTCCCTAGGATTCGTGTCAGTACAAACAGAATGACTAATGCGCTAAAAGCTCTAATAGCGATATGTACCCAATCTGCCATAACTTGTTCCCCTTTCCTTCGCGAAGCTCCAAACAAAGTCATTATGTGCAAAATAAGCGGGTGCTATCATCGAATTATTTTGGATTTAATTGTCAATTATGAGAAAGAAAAGTCAGGGTATATTAATGATCGCAAACAAGTGAAATCATTATGTTCTTTGGTTGCATCCAAATTCAAATGAAGAGGTGTCTACCATGACTGTAGCTGCTCAAGTAAAAACAACTTTAGCCTCCCTCAAAAGCGCGCAAGCCAGCCTAGAGACCTTTGCGTTAGCAACGCAGAATCAAGAAGCTAAACAGCTGTATGAAACTGCCGCAATGGCCGCGCAAGACATTGTTACTCAAGTTTCCTCCAGGGTACAGCAATTGGAGAACGAAGAGCCGCAATACAAAGGGTTCTAATTTGGACACAAAAACAGCCGATACTCACGAGAGCAAGCTCTCGTGTACCGGCTGTTTTTGCTTTTAATACATCATGAGGAGAATTAATGTAAGAAGGACAAATAGTACTAAAATAAGCAGTTTGAGATTATCTTCTTTTGGCATGCGAGCCGCCCCTTGTTTCAGATCATTTCAGATCTTTTGGATAACATTCATTGTGCTATTGCGTTGGTTGACCGGAAGCTTTCCTCAATTCATTCGCTAACCGGTGAAACTCTTCTCTTGCCTGCGGATCGTCTGTTGCCATGTATGCCGCAGATAAAAAGGCAATGATTTTATTGGCGTCTTCAACACTCATCACAGCTTACTCCCTCCTAAAAGCACACGCTATTTTCCGGTCCAATAATCGAACGTGAGAAGATTACTTTTGAAGAACGAATAGGGTAAATAGCAGTAGCCTTGGTCACCCCAGCCTTTTCCCCAAGAGTTTCGGGCGATCACCACACCCTGACCTTTCTTCTTGCCATCCCTATACCCAACAGCTAACATGGCGTGCCCGCCAAGCAGCATTTCTTTCTTACGATCTGGATACGGAACCCGTCCGGTCTTGAGAACAGCTAAGCTTTCGAAGGAAGCATATAAATAGATCCCGAAGACAACAGGCTGACCGTCCGCCAAAGCCGCTTTGATTCCCGCCAGATCATGAATGCGATGATAGCTGCCAATTCGATAGCTCCCTGCCGCTTGCTCAGCTTCTCCATCTGGCTTCTCTTTAAATTTGGCAATTTGATACGGCCATTCGCTTTCCGGGCAAACACCGATTTTCTGTAGCACTTTCATACCGTCGCGGACTGTTGCGCCAGAGTCCCTGTTTACCGTACCTTCTAATTGTCTCTCGTGCCAATAATGAAAAAGCCGGGATAACCGTAGCGATGAATCGCTTTCTTGACGCAGCCAATATTCACGCAGTCCGCTTACAATGGCATTCGACGTACAAGAACCTAAATTCCCTTGATTGACAATTGGAGAAAGCTTGCTCCGTAAGTCGACTTTGCGGGGCAGCTGAGATTCACGCACATAATTAACGCTTCGGTAAAAAAAGTCGCGAAAGTCACGTGGGTCCCGCTTTACCGTTAACTTCCTTCTCATCTGTTTTCCTCCCCATTGCCCGTTTGTGGAATTGTACTCCAGTGTATTCACCCATAGGCAGTAGCGTGCAAAAAGCGCATACCCTTAGGGCATGCGCGCGCGGCAAAACCAACTATTTTTTCATCGCTTTCTGATAAATGGCTAAGTATCTGCTTGTCATGAGGGACGTGGCAAACCTTCGAATCACATAACTGCGGAGCGCAGCAGGTTCCGGGTAACGCCCTTGCTTGACTTTGGCAATCATTTCGGGAACAGAACGACATATCAGCTCAGGGAACCCCGCCATGACCTCTGGGACGGCGCCACGATTTAAAGCAATTACAGGCGTACCACACACCATCGCTTCAATCATAACAAGCCCAAAGGGTTCTTCCCAGACCGTAGGAAATAATAGACAAGCCGCGTATTTGAGCAGCTTTTGTTTTCTTTTGCCCCCGACAGGACCTACGAATTTAATATTAGGATTATTCTGAATACGAGGCATGATTTCCTTGCGAAACAAGGCTTGATCCTTAATCGGTCCGGCGATGATCAGCTTGCGGTTCGTTTTCTCAGCGATCTCAATGGCATGCAGAACCCCTTTTTCCCGCAAAATTCGTCCCATGAAAACCATGATATTGCTTTTTCTTGAACTGAACTCATAATCATTGGGATTAAGGCCATTATAGACGAAGTGCCCGCGATTATTGCCCATCACCGTTTTCGCCCGCTTTGAAACATAGACAGGGTGCTTCACGCGCTGTTTCACAGGAAGGTGCATCGTACACACCGTTGGAATGCTCAGCTTGCGAATCCCTAGAGCAGAAGTGAAGGTGTGATCATGGATGACATCTACGCCTGGCGGCATTTTTCGCAAAACATAACTGGCGATACCCTGATCACGAAGCCCCACCGGAAAAGGAACCAATTTGGCGCTTGTCCGACTGCCTCTAGTCGCGAAAATTGTCACCTGGTGGCCTCTTTGCACAAGACTTTCGGTCAGTTCATGAACAACCTTCTCTGTCCCTCCCTGATTCGTAGGCGGCAGCTTCTGAGCATCCGGAAAATTAGAAATCACTTGAACAATGTGAAGACGTTTCATTCGCGTATCCCTCCGTTATGCTCCAATAGCCAGTTTCGAATCTCCAAACCTATCACCGTCTCTTCGTAAGTACTAAGCTTTATGTTTAAAATATGCAAGACTTGTATAAATGCTACAGGCTTGAATCGCTTTCAAGTAAAATGGACTGGTAAAGAACCAGGCAAAACCACGTCTATTTCAGACGGGTCAACCTGGTTCCGTTAGGATAAGCTTATCCAATGCCTATCGAAGATAGCGCCAAAGTGGCTGAATATGTTGCTTACGGATACATGCAACTACTAATTCGGCGATCGCGATACCGCCTTTTTCTTGGAAATGGGTATTATCCTCCGCCCCTTTGGGGAAATTAGGGAACTCCCCGGGCCAGGCCCACATGAACAACGATTTGGTTTCCTCAGGACCGAGCGTTTCAAACAATTGCTTGCTTTCTTCCGCCAAATCAATGAGAATCACATCCGCCTCTTCCGCCAACTGCTTCATAGCCGTAATGTAGTCACCGTGCGTGTCAGTGATTTTACCAGCTTGATCAAAAAATCTCCGCTGCACAGGCGTAACAAGAATTGGAACAGCCCCCCGCGCCCGAGCTTCCTGAATATAGATCATTAAATGCTCTTTGTAGGTGGTAAAAGGGGAAGTCGCCCGCTCCTCGTCCAGCTTTTGATCGTTATGCCCAAATTGAATGAACAAGTAATCATTCGCTGTCATTGCTTCAAGAATCGGCGCGAATTGCCCTTCATTCAGGAAGCTCTTGGAGCTGCGACCTGACAGTGCATAATTCGCTACGGCAGCATCCGCTTTGATGAAAAGCGGGAGCATTTGCCCCCACCCTGTGTATGGATATCCATCCTGCGGCTGATCCGTTACGGTGGAGTCGCCAACCAAATACAAGGTAGCCGCTTGAGGCGCCGAAATGATCTCTAGCGCGTTAATACGAGGCGCAACGCCCGAGAATGCAAGCCTTAATTGTCCATCTGTTACATGGACGCTAAAGATGTTAGACACGAACTCCCCCGCCGCTGTTCGGCATTCCGACAGAAGCAGCCTTCCCTGTCCTACCTTCAAGCCCGTTGCAGTCGCTGTAATCAGGTCCCCCATTAGCGTGTGAATCGTATAATTGCCATTCGGCAAATCGACAAGGAACACAGCGCGGGTGGGAATGCAAAAGTCTTGACGAAGCGCTTCCGGTCTCCCCCGATCCCTCTCATACACCTCAGAGCCTTCCAGAAAGCCATAGCCCCCGCCATTACTCTCAGGATAGAATGAATTATGGCTAATTTTCGTAAAGCCGTCTTTGGCTGCGCTTTGCTGCGGACCAAAATCAAATTTCAAATGTATATTCATCATTTCTGCCCTCTACCAGTCCCTGCGGTTAAGCAAGGAAGATAAGAAGATGAGTCCCAGACCTTGACCCCATCCTTGAATTCGTTTGTAAGGAACTCCTTTGTAGCCGTCAATATCCCGCATGACCGCTGTGCCAGCAGACACTCCCGCAACAGTACCGTCCTCTGTGATGCGTGAAAGAATACCCTTAATCGACTTGTTCGTATATTTATTGTATAACGGACCTGCACCGATTAGTGCGGCCGCGATACCTGCAGAACCGGATGTTTCCAAATAGGCATCCTTATCCGTCAGAACGGTATGCCATAACCCGCTTTCATCCTGCAAACGCACAAGTGCGCTTAATTGATCACGCAGAGAGCCTTCAATAATCATAAAAGATGGATGAGTCACATGAACGAGCCTCAATGCCCTCGCCATCGTTATAGCAGCCCATGAATTGCCGCGTGCCCAATAGATACCTGACATATGATTTTGCACCAGATTATCCCACCCGTGGTAATACAAGTTCGTTGCTGCATCCTGCAGCACATTCTCATGCCCGTGATATTGCTTCAATCCGTCCTCGAAATAATCCTCACGATTCAACATCGACCCGATACGCACCAGGAAGTAGCCCGCCATGAACATCGTATCCACCCATGCCTGCTCGGGGAAATTGTATGTCTCCGAGTTCACTGTATGTTGGAAAATACCATCTCCAAATCGCTCCGCCTCATGCTTCAGGAAGTCCGCCATTTGCGTTGCGATTTCTATATACCGGTCTTCCCCGGTTTCCTTGTACAAGGTTAACAAAGAGTGACCGATCGAGATGCCGTTAACGGACAGCTTGGGCAGCCCATCCTCCAACTTCTCATCAACCCATTCTTTTAACATATCAAGATACTCTTTATTTCCTGTTGCTTCATAAGCTTCCGTCACACCGTAGAAAGCTACGCCGCCCGGCCAATCCCAATTAAAGTCCATGCGGAACGTTCTATGCACAACGCGGTCAATGACTTGACGAATTTCATCTGGATCGAATTGTAAAGCTGGCATCTCTTCATTTCCTCCCTGTAGACGGTTATTGATTAAATGAGTACTCATGCTCGTTACCCTTTCAAGCCGCTCGTCGATATTCCGTCAACAATATATTTCTGGAAAATCATGAACACAACGAAGATCGGGACTAAGGATAAAGTCGACATGGCGAACATGCCGCCCCAGTTATTTAAGGACTCACTGTCTAAGAAAAGCTTAAGCGCTAGGGATACAGGGTAAAGCTCGGCATTATTTAAATAGAGCAGCGGCGTGTAGAAATCGTCCCATCTCCAGTAGAAGGAGAAGATTGCCGATGTCACTAGAGCCGGGACGATAAGCGGAATAATAATTTTGTAGAAAATGCTGTATTTGCTGCAGCCATCCATTTTCGCAGCCTCATCAAGCTCAGGTGGAATCGTGCGGATAAATTGCATAATTAGAAAAATAAAGAACGGAATTCCGAAAAACTGCGGCACAATAATCGGTTTAAAGCTCGATAACCAGCCAATTTTGGCGAACAAAATATACTGCGAAATGATGGTTACATCTTGAGGTAGCAGCAGCGTCAGCATCACCATGGAGAACCAGAACTTACTCCCGGCAAACTTGATGCGAGCGAAGCCGTATCCGACAACAGCGGAGGATGCCACTGCACCGATGGTCGAAAGAATGACGATAATGAAGCTATTTTTCATGAAGGTTGCGAACGTAATGCCTGCAAATCCCTTCCAACCGGACACATAGTTGCCCCACTCCAGCCTGCTGGGGATCAGAGAGGTTGCTGTTGTGTAAATCTCTTCATTTGGCTTAAAGGAGCTGGCGACCAGCCATAGAATCGGATAAATCGCTATAAGCGCGATGAGGCATACGATCAGATGATACAGCACTGTTTTCATATTTTTCGCTCGAAATACCATGTCAGATCCCTCCTAGCTCTCGTAATGAACCCAATATTTTGATGTTTTGAAAATAACCAAGGTGATGAGCCCGATTAAGATGAGCATGAACCAAGCCATTGCTGAGGCATAACCCATTTCAAAGAAGACAAATGCGCGATGGAATAAATACAGCGAATACAGCAGCGTATTATTAAGCGGTCCGCCTTCACCGTTCGAAATGATATAAGCCGGCGTGAAGGTTAGGAAGCCCGAAATCGTTTGCAGAATGAGATTAAACAAGATGATTGGACTTAACAAAGGCAATGTGATGTGAAAAAATTTGCGAACAGGACCCGCTCCATCCACGCTTGCTGCCTCGTAGTAAGTGCCTGGGATGTTTTTGAGCCCAGCAAGAAAGATAAGCATCGAAGAACCGAACTGCCAGACTGACAAGAGCACCAACGTACCAAGTGCCGTAGCCGGCAAACCAATCCAAGAGGTCGTGGTATGGATACCTATGCTTCCAAGGAAGGCATTGATCAGCCCTTTGTCCCCGAAAATTTGACGCCACATGATAGATACCGCCACGCTTCCGCCAATGAGCGACGGTAAGTAATAAGTGGCTCGGTATAACCCAATCCCTCTAGCAGCGCGATTGAGCAGCATGGCTACCAATAAGGCGATGATTAGACGCATCGGAACGGATGTGAGCACGTAGGTTAGCGTCACACGAATCGAATCTATAATTTTGTCATCATTTGTGAACATCTTCTCGTAATTCGAGAATCCTACCCATCGCGGCGGAGACAATAAATCATACTCCGTAAATGAGAAATAGAGCGAAGAAAACATGGGAAACAGCGTGAAGATCAAAAATCCAAGAATGAAAGGTGAGACAAACACATAGCCGACTATGTGATCATTTTCACGTAGTTTCATAATTCCACTCCTTTATGCTTATCATTTTCTGTGTATTTGGAAGGGCAGCTGGCTTAGAGCCACCCTTTTATACCTGGACAACGTGTTGTAACCATCGATGTTCACTTCTTATTTTTAGCTAAAATGGCGTTAGCTTCACTCATGAATTTGGCAGCGGCCTCTTCCACCGTGATCTTGCGAAACAGGATTTGTTCTTGCATATCACGCAGCAGCCTGCTAACCTCTGCTGACCCGATCGGATCAGGAGGATCCATGGGGCTGCTGTTCTTCTCCACCCAAGTTACATAATCGTACACTTTCAATTCTTCTTCAGAGAGCGTAGGCTTCAGCGCGTCTTTGACCTTCGAGGAAATGGGAATTCCCCGATCGCCTTTGATCAGTTTATTGGCCTCCAAATCATTTAGAAACCATGAGATGAATTTGGCTGCTTCGGTCTTTTGCTTAGAGCTTTTGGCGATGGAGAACAGCATCGTGGGCTTTAAGTATAGCCCTAGTTTCCCATTCGGTCCCGGCAGTCCGGTTAAACTAAGAGGCTTGTTAGCGGCTTCCTGCAGCGACGTGAATTGATTCGACCACGCCATCGTCATGAAACCATCCCCTAGAGCAATCGGGTTCTCCTCAGGCGTCAGCTTGGACAATGACTCTTTGCCCCAGTCGCGCATATAACCCGCTTCGTACCACTGGAGATACATGGTGAAGTAATCTATAAAATATCGCGGATCGGTAAATCCAAGACTCGTACCATCCTGGCTAAAATAGTGCTGATCTTGCGTGCGCAGATAGTAAGGAAAAAACTGATCGAAGCGCATATGATCGAGCACTTTACCTTTTGCCTTCATTTGCTTGGCAATTTGCTCCAAATCGAACCATGTCCAGCTCTTTGGGATGGCAGATATCCCTGCCCCCTTCAGCATGGCTGCATCGTAGGTGGTACCCATCGCATTCACGCCTAACGGTATGCCATACAACTTACCATCGACTCGTCCGGAATCAATCGTCTCTGGCGATGCTAATCGCACATCGATCGTTCCGCTATTCGTCAGCTCAGACAAGTCTTCCAATTGATCCTTCGTCGCATATTGGGTTAGATACGAGATATCCATCTGGATAATATCGGGCAATTGATTGGCCGCCGCTTGCGGTGCTAGCTTTTTCCAGAAATCATCAAAGCCGGCATATTCCGTATCAATTTTCACGTTCGGGTTCAGCTCCTGATACATGGCAATCAGCTTCAACGTGTAATCATGTCTCGATTGACCGCCCCACCAGGCAATTCGCAGCTTAACTTCTTGCTTGGAGCTGCTTCTTTCAGACTCAATTGTCGTCGGGTTTCCATCCGCAGATGGTTGTTTCGCGCTGCATCCGATTACGGAGAACATCAATGGAATTAGAAGCATGGCTGGGAATAGTCTGCGTTTCATTGTTAGCGTCCTCCTGTGTACCCTGCGCTCCACAACTCTTATTATGGGCTTGCAGGAGCAAAAGTTGAATCTAATTTACCGCGTTAAATGTTCAAAAAACAGTGAATACGAGGCTACAGCGTCAGCTTCTTATACTCGGAAGGAGCGCAGCCAGCAATCTTCTTGAACACCTGCGAAAAGTACTGCGGATTATCGCCGAAACCTAATTGTTCGGCCAGCTCAAACATTTTGACATCATCATTCGATTTGATAAGCTCCATGGCTTTGCGGATCCTCACCGTGACGACGTAGTTAGAGAAGCGCTCACCCGTTTCTTTTTTGAACAATTTCCCCAGATAATCCGGATTCATGTACAGCATTTTGTGCGCTACCCAGTTGAGCGACAGCTCGGCGTTCGAGAGCTCCGTATTCACAATATCGATCACTTTCTGAATGACCTGGGAATGTTTGTTTCTGTTCTGTTCAAAAATGACGTGCGTAATTTCGGAAGCGGTTTGCTTCAGCAGCTGGATGCTCGCCTGCAGCGTTTCCAGCTGCGAGATATGGCCAATTAGCCCCATATATTGGTGCATTTGCGGTTCTGCGCATAATCTTGTCATGGAAATAAAGCTTTGAATGACATATGATTTCGTCGTCTGTATGTCTAATCGGGAGTTCACAAGAAGGTCTTGAAACGCTTCAATACTTGCTTCGGCTTCTTCCCAATTTCCTGCGCGAATCGGAAATATAATGCGATCTTCATCGAAAACAAACTGGGCTTTACTCGGCTGCGCAGAACCCAGAATGTCGCGCATCGTGATTAGCCCGCCTTCCCCTAGATAGAAACGATGGCTTAAGCAATCAATCGCTTGCAAATAAAGTTTTCTGGCTTCCCCGATTTCCCCAGCTTCGCTTAAAGCGGCGGTCGTATCTATTTTGTAATACAGCATAAAAATACGCCGGATCTCTTCAATTTGCTCCTGCAGCCGCTTCATGTCGTCCTGATCCTCAATCATCACCAAAATTTGCTCCGCAATGGTTGAGCTCAGGAGCGGTTCATCGAGAATATCTTCAGCAATATTTTTCACGGCAAATAAATGCTCATATTCGAACTTGTCTTCCAGACGGAATAATAACAAACGAACTTTCCTTCCGCTGACATGCAGTCCGAATAAATCCTCATAATATTCCCAGTCTCGGCTGCCATACGATTTATTCGTCACGAACTCCTTCAAGAATTGCTCTTTGACATGCGGCAAGACCTTCTGTAAATTGGCTTTCATCGACTGGATGAAGCCTTCCTTGCTCTCTTCCTGTTTGTACTCGGCAGCAATTTCACTAAGTGCTTTCAAAATGCTGTTCTCGTTGCACGGCTTCAACAAGTAATGCTTAACGCCATGCTGCATGGCAATTTGCGCATATTCGAATTCATCAAAACCCGAAAGCATGATAAAACGCGTATGGGGATGAGTTTCTTTGACTTTGGCGACTAGCTGCAAGCCGTCCATACCAGGCATCCGAATATCGCTGATAACAATATCGGGCTCGTGCTTACAGACGAAGGCATAGGCTTCAATTCCATTGCGGGCGGTACCTATTAGCTCAGTATCAACAGATTTCCAATCCACAATGGATGAAATCCCTTCTAGAATCATCCGTTCATCATCAACCAATAACACTTTGTACATAAGTCGTTACCCTCTTTTCGTCATCGGTATACGAATGGTAATACGTGCGCCGCCATCCGTGCGATTTTCTACTTGAATGCCAAATTCTTCGCCAAACGATAGCTTAATTCGCTCATCAATATTTTTCAGGCCGATGCCTGTGCCTCTGGATTGACGTTCACCCGTCAGGATTTGTTCCAAGTAAGCCTCATCGATACCGGGGCCATTATCTTCAACGATCAGAAGAACAGAATCGCCTTCCTCCCGCCCCCTAATGTGGATGATGCAGGGTTCCAGCATGACCTCGACCGCATACTTGATCGCATTTTCCAGCAAGGGCTGCAGCGTCAATTTCGGAATGCAATAACCTCTCAAAACCTCAGAAACGTCCAGCCGGAAGTCAAGCCGCTCCTCAAAACGAACCTTTTGAATCGTGATATAATGCTGCACAAGCTTCAGTTCGTCTTCAATTGGGATCATATCCTGCTTCAAACTAATGGACGAACGAAGCAGATAACCAAGCGATTCCACCATTTGCGAAACTTGCTTCTGCCCATTCATCTTAGAAATCCAGTTGATTGATTCCAACGTGTTATACAGAAAATGCGGGTTGATCTGCGCCTGTAAGGATCGGAACTCGGTCTCTTTGATGATAATCTGCTTCGTATAGTTCTCTTTGATCAATTCCTGAATCCGCACAATCATCATCCGGTACGTCCGCTGAAGCAGTCCAACTTCATCCATCTGCTGAGAAATTGGCGCAATCGGCGGAAGCTCCGAATTTTCCAAATCACTGATTTGCAGCCCTCGCATATTGCTAATTAAGCCTTCGATCGGACGAGTGACGCTTCGCGCAACCGCCATACCGAATCCGACCAGCAGAAAAAAAGAAATAAGGAATGCGGCGATCATCCAATTTTTCATCAAGGTGAGGTTATAAAAAATCGTTTGGAACGGCAGGGTGTTGTAGTACGTCCAGCCCAAATAATCAGAATGAATATGCGAAACAAAATATTTCTCACCATCCTGTTCGATAATGCGAAATCCCCTCAAGGAAGATCCTATCGGACTGTCTTCGCTAATCAATGACTTCATGCTCACAGTCCTCGGGTAGACTAAAGTCCCTTTAGAGACAATAATGAGCTCGCCGTCTCGGGTCACAGCTTCTCTGGCATATTGATTCACCATCTTGTCCAAATTGACATGCAGCACTAAGCTGCCGAGCTTCTTGAGCTCCAAATTGTCGGAGGATCGGATCTGCCTCGTCGCAATGAGGCTGTAATCCTGCGCATCCGGATTTACCCAACCCAAACTGCCCCCACCGCGATCGGATGTTTCTTGGATCAGAGCTTTCCGCTCCGGAGAAAGCGTTGTCAAATTTCCGCTGGAGTAGCTATTTCCGTTCACATCGGTAATATCCGCCGCTGAGATATACGTCTCTGAGTTGATATACTGCACTAGCCGGTCTACGAGCTTGGCGCGGGATTGAATGCGGATATAATCCGATTCGTTCGAATTCATCACAATCAAATGCTGCTGTATCTGCTCATCCGACATGATGCTGAAAGTCAGCCGCTCTACTTTATTCAGTTCATTCTCAATCAACGTGGAGGAAAGATTCAGAACTTGCGACGATTTCTCGTAAATTTGCTGATCATACATCGAAAAGCCGATCTGTAAGCCTACGAGAGAAATGCTTGAGCTAACAGCCATCGTAATGGTAATAAGCAGAAACAGCTTCGCTTTAATCCGCATATTACGAATTTCATCGAACCAGAGGCGGAAGCCCGTCTTCATGTAAAGTCACCACTTTTCTTCCTGTGTAAGGTCGTGTTGCACTGATTCTTCGCGGTTGAAGGCGTCATTCCCTTTAACTTCATAAAAAAAAGGATGCTGGGATTCATTCCCAACATCCAATCTATCGCTCTACGACTTGCTCCGCTTCAGAACTCGCACCCCGTATGGCTGCAGCACTAGGCTTGAGCCGACGGTGCCAGAACCATCTGTGTCACCAACAGTAAGCATATCAGAATAGGTATGTTCATCGAGCTTAATCGTCTGATCTTGGTCGCTGAAATTCATCAAGAAAATGAATTCGCTAACGCCATCTGTTCGAATTTGCGCTGTAACCTCGTGAGGCAGTTCCGCTTGTAAAGCTGGCTCGATATTGGTCTCTTTTATGATCTGCTTATAGAAGCTGCTCTGGAACGATTGCTCCGCACGGGCTGCGATATAGTAAGCTTTTCCTTGGCCAAATTGATTAACCGTCAGAGCTGGCCTGCCCGCATAGAAGTCATCGCCATAGACAGCAAGGGCTCGAGCCCCTTCCAAGTGGATTAACTCGCACAGCTCATGTACTTTATAGGACCCTGTGAGTTCAAGCGAGTTCCCTTCCGAGTAGATGATTTGATTTTCATCATGATCATAAAGCCCGTCAATCTCTTCGGACCAAATGCCTAGCGTTTGACGAAGCGGCCCTGGGAATCCGCCAAGGAAGCACAAATCGTTCTCGTCCACGATCCCTGACCAGTAAGTGGCTACGAAAGTGCCTCCGCCAGCAACGAATTGCTCAATCCGCTCTCCGACGCCAGGACGAACCATATACAGCATCGGAGCGACAACGAGCTTGTATTTGCTAAAATCGCCTGTCATATCAATGACATCAACAGGAACTCCCTGGTCCCAGAATGCTTGATAATGACTTAGAACCGTCTGCTCATAATTAATTCCCATGTTGCGCGGACCTTGCGAATCTTTAACAGCCCAACGATTCTCCCAATCGAAAATGATCGCGGTTTCCGCCGGAACTGTCGTACCCACAATTTCCGTCAGCTTCTCGAGATGACCGCCAAGCTCTGCAACATCCCGGAATACGCGCGTGTGCTCATGCCCGACATGATCGACAACAGCGCCATGAAGCTTCTCGCTGGCGCCTCTGCTTTTACGCCACTGGAAATATTGAACAGAATCAGAACCGTGAGCAACAGCCTGCAAAGAGGATAGCAGATGCATGCCCGGTCTCTTAAGTTTGGAAACAGGCTGCCAATTCGTTAAGCTCGGTGTGCTTTCCATCAGCAGGAACGGCTGACCGCCTCGCAAGGAGCGGAACATGTCATGATTGAGTGAGAACCAAGCAGCCAAGCTGCTTTGATCCTTCGCATGATGCCAAGTTGGATACGCATCCCATGAAATCACATCCAGCACATCCGTAAATTTCCAGTAGTTCAATCCTTCGTAAGCGTCCATGAGATTGGCTGTAACAGGAAGCTCAGGGTTGATAGCTTTCAGTGGAGCGATCTCATGACGGCAGAAATCAACGGTCTGATCTGTCACGAAGCGCTTCCAATCCAGATTCATGCCATGCACAAGCTTCTCCCCATGTGGTGCCGGAGATTCGATTTGCGACCAGCTTGTATAGGTATGGCTCCAGAAACTTGTCCACCATGCCATGTTCAGCGCATCAAGCGTTCCATATTTGCTTTGCAGCCACCCGCGAAAGGCGTCTTGGCAATAATTGCAATGGCAATCATCGCTATATTCATTGGAGATATGCCAACCAACAACGGCCGGATGCTGGGAGTATCGTTCAGCTAATTTCTGATTCATCACCGCTACTTTGTTACGATACACGGGAGATGTATAACAATGATTATGGCGAGCACCGAAGAGGTTGCGCACGCGATTAGCGCCAACACGCAGCACTTCCGGGTATTTCTCCGCCATCCATGCCGGTCTTGCCCCGCTTGGCGTTGCCAACCAGGCGTAGATGCCGTTCTCGGCAAAGGCATTCAGCACACGGTCCAACCATTCAAAGGTAAACACGCCTTCTTCCGGTTCAAGAGCCGACCAGCCAAAAATGCCGATAGCCATTACATTACATTTGGCAAGCTTCATTAAACGAATATCCTCTTCAAGCACCTGAGGATCATGCTGCCATTGATCGGGATTGTAATCAGCGCCATGCATGAATACAGGCAGCTTAGGACTAACGGGCGGATATTTGTGTGACAAGCTGTTCACCTCTTGGATATTATTGGAGTTTGACCTATAAAAGCCAATTTCCGCCTCCTGATTTCAGGAAGCGGAACAACCATCGACTTATTTTTTTGCAATCAAAGGATTGGCTTGGTTCTGCATTTCCGCCACGATCTTATCAATGCCAGCTTGCTTCAGCTTATCATTAAAAATTTTCAAGCCATGCGCTGCATCATTCGGATCAACTAAACCATAGAACAACGGCTTACCATAAGTATCCATCACATTGCTTACAGCTGCAACCTCATTTTTCACCTTACTATCATCAAAGGTAAACGTTTCTAACGGGTGATTCACCGTTACTGTTTTCTTCCAGTTCTCAGTGAATTTCTGCGTTTCAGCGGCAACTGTGGAATCTAAGCGCTCATGCAAGGAGTTCCAACCCCATGGATCCGTACCGGATGGCGGAAAATCAGCAGAAGCTGGCAGCGGTTTGAATTGATCGTTACCTACTGGCTCATAGTGCTTGCCTTTGATGCCATAATTCGTTAGGTCATGAATTTCAGGGTCATATCGAAGTAAATCAATCGCCATCAAACCGCGTTCGTAGTTCTTGGAACCAGCGTGAATGGACATTCCGTTATTGATGAATGGATTAGATAGACGCTTCCTATCCGCACTCAAATCATATAACTCTACTTTCCAGTCTGGATGCGTGGTTTGCATTTCAGATTTGGTGCGCAGCAGTGTCCCTAAGTTCCACTCAACGGAAGCTAGTTTACCGTCTTTGAACGCTTGGGTTTTATCCACTTTATTGGCAATGGCGTCTCTGGACCAAGCACCTGCTTTTTGCGTTTCATTCATTTTCTTAGCAAAATCAGCAAATTCCGGCGTGTCTACGTAGTTGAATAATTTACTGGATGGATCCGTTACTTTATACGTGACAGGCAGCTGTGGTACGACGAAGTTCCACTCATTTGGTTGAATCAATTCTACGGCATTGAACTCACTGACGCCAATACTTGGTTTGAAATCTTTTTCTTTCTCTGCAATTGTTTTCATGTAAGTTACGTAGTCATCGTACGTTTTTAGCTCAGGCAGATTGTATTTCTGGCGCAAATCACCGCGTATCCCAACGATATGATAGCTGTATTCGAAATTATTTTGCGGAACCATATAAATTTTACCGTTGATTTTCGCCTGCTCCCACGCTACTTTGGGCTCTTCGGCCCACGTTTTCGGAGCGAACTTCTTGATCATATCTTCCGTTAATTCCATGTAACCATTTTTGGTAGCCTGCTGCGCATAGTAGGACCAAGTGGCTGAGAACACGAGATCGAAGTCTTCATTCGCTGCAAACATAAGCGGATATTTCTGCTGATACTCGCCCCAGTCGAGGAAGCTCACATCCAGGGTGGCATTAATTTTTTGCTTCATCAATTTATTGACTTCACCATAAACCTCATCAAACGCTTTAGGCTTAGAGCCAAGCAAAACCATCTTAAGCTTAACTTCCTTGCTCGTATCCATACCGTTAGAAGCTGCGGAAGCGCTTGCTTGAGGTGCCGCAGAGGCAGGTGTCGGAGCAGTATCCTTGGTGCTGCATGCCGTCAACACAGTCCCCATCACGAAAAGCGATGCCAAACCGAACTTAGCAAATTTCTTGGATTTTACCATTTTTTTCTCCCCTTATGAACAAATGAATACCTATATGATAACCGGGAATTTGACTTCCCGGGGTTACCCTTTTACAGCGCCAACAGTTAAGCCCTGCACAAAATAGCGTTGGACAAACGGATACAAGAAAATAATAGGTCCCGTTACAAGAATGGCTAGAGCCATCTTCAGGCTTTCCCCAGGCAATTCAGTCACTTGCATACCGGTAATGGCCATCACCTTGCGAATTCCTTCGAGATTGCCAAGCATTTTATAAAGTAAATATTGCAGAGTGTACAGCTTCTCATTTTGCACGAACAGCAGCGAGTTAAACCAATCATTCCAATAATTCAATGCCGTAAACAGACCGATGGTGGCTAGTCCTGGCTTCGCAAGTGGCAAAATCAATCGAAGAAAGATCGTAAAATCTCCTGCGCCGTCGATTTTCGCTGACTCGGTAATTGCATCGGGGATGCTGCGCAAAAAAGTGCGTAAGATGATAATGTAGAACACGTTCAATAACGGTGGCAAGAGCAAAGACCAGAACGTATTCTTCATGTGCAAATAGTTAACCATTAAGATGTACCATGGAACAAGCCCGCCGTTAAACAGGGTAGTAAAGTAGAAAAAGAAGGAAAATCCACCACGCCATTCAAAATCCTGACGCTGCAGCACATATGCCGCCATTGCGGATATAAACAACCCTATAATCGTACCTGTAATCGTTAGAGCTATTGTCAGTAAGTAGGATTTAACAAACTGCTCAGGATGCTTAAGCGCGAAGGTATAGGCATCCCAAGAAAATTCTTTCGGCCATAAGCGAAATCCATCGCTTGTAATGGAGGATTCGCTTGTCAGCGATCCACTGATAATGAGTAGAAATGGGATTAGGCAGGCCAAGCAAATCAGGCTGATAAATACATAGCCCAATACATCCAACGACCGCTGGTCGATGCGGCTTTTTTTGACACTCGTCGTATTCATAGGTTCACCCCGCAAAATGCTGTATGTTTAGAAAAGCGCGTTATCTTTATCTGATTTACGCACGAGGAAATTCGTGAGCATAATGGTCACAAAGCAAAGAATCGATTGATAAAACCCAATAGCGGATGACATCCCGATTTCATTGTTAACCAGCAAAGAACGATATACGTACGTATCAATAACATCCGTTGTTTGATAGAGCAGTCCATTATTGCCTACTAGCTGATAAAAGAGTCCGAAGTCTCCACGGAAGATCCCGCCAATGGCAAGTAAGATAAGAATCGTAATCGTTGGACGCAGCGATGGAAGCGTTATGAAACGTATCCGTTGGAAGACATTAGCGCCATCAATTTCAGCAGCTTCATAGGTCTCACGGTCAATGCTCAATATGGAAGCCATATAGAAGACAGCGCCGTAACCAATCGTTTTCCAAGCCGAGAAAAACACTAGAATATAGGTCCAATATTCCGGAGTTGTGTAGATATCGATTTCTGGTATGTGCAGCATGCGCAGCAGCGTATTGACGGTACCATGCTCGTAATTAAACAAGTTGTACGCAACAGCTCCTACTACCACCCACGATAGAAAATAAGGCAGGAACATCAAAGTTTGCGCTGTTTTACGAAACAGCTTGGAACCAATTTCGGCCATAAAAATAGCGGCGGCAATCTGCAGGACATTATTGATTAGAATAAATGCAGCGTTGTATAGCATCGTGTTTCGTGTGACTCTAAAGGCGTCTCCTGTCATAAAAAAGAATTTGAAATTTTCAAATCCGACCCATGGCGAGCCCAGTATGCCTAGATCATACCGGTATTGCTTGAATGCAAGAACGATCCCGGCCATCGGTACATAGCTAAAAAGCAAGAAGTACAGGACTGCAGGCGCAATCATGAACAATAGTGTTTTTTTGGACTTCATTCGATACAGGAGCCCTGTTCTCATCTCTATACATTCCCCCCATTCGATTCTGGTTGTGTGTTGGTTGTTGGTTAACTCTCCTGTATCTAAATTATCAGGTTCGATAAGACGTGATAACCCGACAAAATATCGATTCCCTGTAAGTTTTGCAGATCCCCGCCTCAGGTAGTAGTATTGCCGTCCAAATTGCGATAATCTATAGCTACATAAAAGGGGGCCCTACTATGAAGCTTCTATTTGCAGAGGATGAGAAATTTACTAGAGATGGCATTCGCAAGTCGATTGCTTGGGAGTCACTCGGAATTACGGAGTTTTTCGAGGCGGTTGACGGTTTAGAGGCTGTGGCGATTGCCGAGCAGATCAAACCGGACATTGTCCTTACAGATATACGTATGCCCCGGATGGATGGCATTGAGCTCGCCTTTCACCTTCGCCGGAAATACCCCCAGTGTAAAATTGTCTTTATGAGCGGTTATGCCGATAAAGATTATTTAAAAGCAGCCATCACGTTAAAAGCAGTTAGCTATGTAGAGAAGCCGATCGATATCGAAGAGCTGGAAGAAGCCCTTCATGCTGCGATTACATTATGTCAGGAAGAGCAGCGACATCTCGTAAATGACTCAGTAGCTAGAGAAAACAAAAGTTACATCAAGCAAGAAGCAGCTCTGCACCTTATACGTGGAGGATTTGACGATGAGAACCTGCATAATCGCCTTGTAGCCGCAGATTTTGAGGCAGCCCTGCAAGGACCAGCAGTGACGGTCATGATCAAGCTTGTGTCACCTCTCCCTTCCAAAGATCAACTAGGGATCATCTTGGATACAATATTAACCTCTTGCGGCAAACCTTACTTATACGCGCCCAAAGATGATCACCATGTCATCATCCATTTGTTTTCACATCACAATGACGACATCGAAAGCCATGCTCTTCATCATATTTGTTATGAACTATCACTCGTATTGAAGCGTGAATTTGAGCTTTATTCCATGGCTGCCGGGGTAATAATGCCGAATGCCAGAAGACTGCAGGAATCCTACACAAGCGCAGTCCTTCGCTTACAAGCGTCTTTTTTTCATAAACCATGCTCGATCATCCTTCATGATAATCATGGAAGCGAGGCAAGCTCTCAGCACTATCAAGCACCCCCTGAGCAGTTAAACCGTTTCCAGAAAGCGTTGATTGAAGAAAATTTCGATGAACTTGATCAACTGCTGCGAACCGTTACATCAGATATCCGTCAACATCCAGGAACATTGATTGTAAGTGTGAAAGAGCTGTATTACCGTTTCATTCTGGAAATGGACAAATTTGCCCAAAGCCGAAATATGAGACTTTTCGATGCTTCGGAAGAAAACGATGTCCCCTGGAAGCTCATTCAAGAATGTCATTATTTGGACGATATTCAGCGAGTGACAAGTTCTAAGCTCCAAGAGCTGAAATACGCACTTATCGAGCGGACTAACGGAGGCATGTCATCTACCAGCTCCCGCATTACTCGCTATATCCATCTTCATTTTGCTGATGATGATTTATCCGTGCAGGACGTGAGCGACCACATGCAAATGACGGCTTCGCATCTCATTTCGATTTTCAAAGAAGCAACAGGCAAAACAATTAAGCAATACGTAACGGAATATCGCATGGAAAAAGCGAAGGATTTGCTGCGCAACAATCGATTGAAAGTACTGGATGTCGCTTCTCAAGTAGGTTATAAGGACGGGGAGCATTTCGCCAAAATATTCCGCAAATCAACGGGGATGACCCCCTCCGACTATCGGGAGCGTTGTCAGCCATGATCTTTTCCTTCATTCAAGTTCTGCGTAAATGGCTGTATAACACCAAACTGCGTCATAAGGTTATGTACACGTACCTGCTGCTAATCATGCTGCCTCTGGGGTTCTATCAATTCATCGCCTCGGACAAAATGTCCGACATCATTATTAATCATGTGACTTACTCCGCCAAGATGGGCTTTGATCAAACGTATTCCTTTCTTAATTACAGAGTACAGCGTATAGCCGAAACAACGAATATATTGGTGTCCAATTCCACCATCTCGGGTATTCTACTAGATCCGAACGCAACACAAGATATCAATCGCGAACTCCAGGATTACAGTAATCTCAAACAATTGCTGAGGTCTATGCAGGATAGTCTCGATATCTCGCGAGTCATTTTGTATGTACCCAAAACGTTCATTTTCTCCAATGAAACTGAGAATTTCCTGCCTATGGATCAGACCGTTCAGAGTCCCTGCTTTGACCGATTGAAAGAGCTTCATGCCAAATACCTATGGTGCTCATCACCCGAGCTAGGTAAAAATGCCACACATGACGACTCTTCACTCTATGTGGTCCGCAGTATCCTGGATCCGAACAATTACTCTGTACCTATTGGGCAGCTTCGAGTTGATGTGCAAGCAGAGACCATTCGGTCCATGCTGAAAAAAGCAAACGTTGTCAAGAATAGTACCACATTCCTGGTCGATCAAAATCATCAAATCGTCCTCGCTTCCGAACCCGTCGCTGACACCAAAATCGAGTTGCCGAATGCTATCGGCCCCGGAGATGAGGTCTCCATCACTTGGCAGACCAAAAATAATTACTACTTATACCGACAGCTCCCTTCCAATTGGGGAATGCTTACCGTTATTCCTCTGGATCAAGTTGTCCAGCAAAGTCATCAACTGCGCAATGATTTACTCGTCATTTTGCTAATCGTCAGCGCAATCGCCTATCTGCTTGCTTATTTATTTTCGTTCTCAGTAACGAGGCGAATTACGCAATTAACGAGCCGTCTAAGGGATGTGCAACAAGGGAATCTGATCGCACTTGCACAGACGCAGGGGAAAGATGAAATTGGCGAGCTGATTCAAACCTACAACTACATGGTTGAGCAGATCAGCTCCATGAATAAGGAGCACTACAGGCTCGGGCAAGAAGTGAAAAATGCGGAGTTAAAGGCGCTCCAATCGCAGATTAACCCGCACTTTCTGTATAATACCCTGGATCTCATTAACTGGATGGCTGACAGCGGACTGAACACCGATATCAAAAAAGTCGTCAAAGCGCTAGCTCGTTTCTATAAAGTAAGCTTGAGCAGCGGCAAAGATATCATCTCGCTGCGCGAGGAGCTCCAGCATGTCTCGTTCTACGTACAGATTCAAAACATTCGTTTTGAAAATAAGATCAACTTCCAAATCGATGTACCAGATGAACTGCTTGAGTACGCCATACCCAAAATCACTCTTCAGCCACTCGTTGAAAATGCTATCCTGCATGGTATTCTTGGACGCGCTGGTCGCGAGGGAACCATAACGGTACAAGGCAAATTCATACAAGACAGCATTCAATTGCTCATCAAGGATGATGGTGTAGGCATGAATGGGCGACAGATCGAAGACATTATGATGGGAATTAGCCGAAGTAAAATCGGGGGCAGCGGTTACGGTGTGAAAAATGTACTTGAGCGCATTCGGCATTATTTTGGCGAATCAGCAAACCTCATTTATCGCAGCGTTCCCGGCGTTGGCACGGAGGTTGAGATTACGTTCCCGGTTGTTACGGAGAGCTGATACTGAGTCTTGCTCTTTCATTACCATAAGCCGGGGCATGATTTCATCATGTCCCGGCTTATTTCAATCATGTGCATTTAATGCTTCTTGTCAATCACCTTAAGTAAGCAATCACAGGTTGCAAGATGCATCCCTTCATGGACAACTCCAAAGTTGAGCAGCTCTCCCACCTTATGGAACGTGAGCGGTCCAAATTGCAGCGGAGATTCGAAAGGTGCCTCCAGACTCTCAGGGGATAATTCACTTATTTGATTAAGTTGTGCAGATAACTGCTTGATGAGTTCTTCTTTCGACGGTGGTATTTGGTTCCAGTTAGCTGGTGCTGTACCGGAGTTAAAGAACCCCGCATAACTTTCGGGTATGGCCGAATCTTTCGAGAAACCAAGCTTCATGTAGGCATCCATCCAATAAATCATGTGTCCAACGTTCCAGCGAATCGTGTTATTATACGAATCTGGTTGTATGTCAAATAGTTCTTCTGGGATACTCTGCACCTTGTGAAGTGCCACTTGACGTACTGTTTTTGCCGTGCCGATAATGGTTTCTGACATCTGTTTAACCTCCTTAGAATTGAGAAGCATTTGTTATGTTTTTAGTATAGATTTCATGGGAGGTACCATCAATGCAGTGCGAATTACCGGAACGTTAAGTATAAGTTAACGATTAGGCATTGACAGAGAAAGAAGATGAAGCAACAATAAGGATTGAAACTGCCTTCAGCGATGCCTTTGAAAGCGAGTGTGAGCTATGGAGTTAAAGCAGCTACAATATTTTATGGCGATATGTGAAGAACTTCACTTCACGAGAGCAGCCGATAAGATGGGAGTCAGCGCTCCCAACATCAGTCAACAGATTAGGAGATTGGAAGAAGAATTAGGCGTTCTCCTTTTCGATCGAGTGGGCAAAACCATCGTTCTTACAGAAGCCGGAGCCATTCTGCAGGAACATGGTGCATCTGTGTTCGGGCATCTGAAGCAGGCAAGCGATGCTATTGCTGACTTGAAGCAAATGCAAGGCGGATCGCTATCCATCGGTGTCTTACCCGGTGATGCGGATCTCATGTTCAATGCCTTGCTGCTGAATTTCCATCAGACCTATCCCACTATTTCGCTCTCTCTTTTGGAAACCACGAAAGTAACCGATCAAGTTCTGGACCGAAGCATTGATGTTGGAGTAACGATCGGACCTGTTAGCGATGACCGACTCACCTCTATTCCTCTATTTCACGAAGAATTTTCACTTGCCGTCCGTGTAAACGATCCCATTGCTAACGAGAATTTCATCCCTCTAAGCAGGTTAAATGACTTGAAAATGGTCATGTTTCCTCCCGACCATCAATGCCGCAAGCTGATCGATCGCTTCTGCACGGATCAAGGGTTTACTCTGCAGCCGCATATGGTGACAACAACATTATCTTCTCTCCTCCAAATGGTGCAGAGCGGAGTTGGCGCTTGTGTGCTGCCACGATTGCTGCTGGATACCCTGCCAAATCCGGACATAAAGGTCGTGAGCCTGCGGCATCCTACACCCTCTCAGGATATTTGTTTGATTTACCGCAGTGACAGATATGTCGGATATGCTATGAGAACCTTTATTAAAACACTTAGAGCCTATATCGAAGCCGTCGTTCAGCAGGCGAAATCCTCGTAGAGAAGATAGCGGAACTACGATAAACCACAAAAGAGGCTACCCCTCCGTCATTTTCATGACTTCTGGGACAGCCTCTTCTATGATTTATGTACTATTTCAAATAGAAAACTTCGCGCATCGGTTGAATCGGTACGGCTTCACGGAAATCGAAGGAACCTACAACCATTTTGCTCGTAATAGCGTTCCATCGATTGCAAGCCTCGCTCTCAGCCAAATAGGCAAAAGCGGCTTCCACATCATCGCATAAAAAGCAATAGAAGAATTGATTGCCATTTTGGAAAATGGAGTAATCCCTGATCCCTGCTTTACTGTGTTCTTCCATAATTTCTGGCCAAGGCGCCAAATGCATTTGGACGTACTCCTCCAGAACTTCCTCCCGAATCGTCCATGTCCATGCGAACTTCCCGCTAGTGGTCATGCGCTACACCCTCTCCCCATAAATTGGATAACCGATTACTTTTACTTTACCGCGCTAACCCTGTCCCGTCAATGCTCATCCTCTTCAAAATAAAAATAAACAAAAAAAAGAAGTCACAAGGACTTCCGTTTGTTCTCTTTTATATTTGTTTAACTGTGCGAGACACACAAACAAACCAAACAAAAGAAGCAAAACAAAGCAGTGCAATAAACCCATAGCCGCCAAATACGTCATACCGAGCAGCGAAATAGCCGAAGCCAAGTCCTGCGAACGTGCTTAGCACATTCTCCCCCAGAGACTGAAAGGAATCGATCGTTGCCCTCATATTCGAATCTATGCGGTGATGCAAGTAACCGGAGGCAAGCGGCTGCATGACGCCAGAGAATAAGCAGATGATCAGCATGGCTGCCAGTCCGATGAAATTATGGCTGATAGAAACACAGAGAAACCCAATCGTGATGATCGCCGTAATTAGGACAATCAGCTTCCTGTAACTGATTCGCCGCAAAAGCGCATAGGCCATTAGGTTGCCAGGCAGCTGCAAAAGCATAATAACAGATGACAGTACCCCGAAAAAGTAGACTGGCGTTCCTAATCTGTTTGCGTACAACTGCCAAAATTCTTCAATGTAGCTCATCGAAGCGCCTGTGACCATGCCGGAAAGCATAACAAGGGAGACATTAGGATTTCCCTTAAAAAAACGCAATGATGCCGTTACATACGTTTTAAAAGGAATGGCTTCCTCGGTATCCTCCGCGCCCTCTCCCCCCATCGGCGGCTCGATCAGCAGGAATGCTAGCATTAGGGCAATACCTGAACTGACTAGTGATAGCCAGTAGTTCAGTTCGAGACCGAATTTACCAGCGAGCAAGCTCCCGCAGAGTGCCGCAAGGATGGCTGAGAGCAAATCACAGGCGTTCAATCGTCCAAGCAGCTTCTCGAACTGAGAAGCCTTCCCCTGCTGCATTAATGTATCATACAACAGTGCGTTCTCGGAGCCGCTGCTTGCCGAACGAGAGATCCCGGCCAAGAAGACGACGAGCGCAAAATGCCAAAACTCAGTCGCAACGATCAGAATCAGAAACTCGCAGCAGCCTAGCAGCGCGCTTAGTACGAGCATTTTTTTCCTGCCCCATTTGTCTGCTATTACACCTGTTGGAACTTCTAGCAGCACGATGGTCAGGGCAAATATAATTTCCGTATATACGACCATCTGAATCGTCATGCCCCGCTCCTCCCAGTACAACCTCTCGATGACATAAGCTGGGATGAGACTGGAAAAAAAGCGAAGCGCAAATAGGATTCGTATATTCATTGTGTTGTTCATGTGGAGCTCCTCTCCGTTATCTGATTGGGTGTATAGACTCAACCAGATCGGCGGTGCTCGTGAACAACGTAAGGTTACGTCTTAGCAGGGAGGCCTTGCGAACATGATGAACCTCATCATTTGAGGATCTCCTCCATTCGTCAAACTGTTATTTATTTAGATAATAATACCTTGTATATTTTAATGACACTAAAGTGCATGCCTTCATGATATAAATTAAAGCTGAGGAACTGTTCTAATGATTCGAGTCTCATCCCTGCGGAAGTTGTATAAGGTGTCACGTTGTCATGCAGTCTGTCACCCAATTCACTGTGAATTCTCTCAATCTGCCTTTTTAGCAGCATTTTCAGCTCTGAAAGAGTAGGAACAACAATGTCCGCTGGCGTAGTTAATGGGGAAGTCTTGTACTCAAACTGCTCCTTGAACCCTTGCGGTAGATGAAGCGGGAGCTCCATATATTGAAAAGCGTACCTTTCCATCACGACATAAATGTGCCCCATTTGCCATCGGATTGAATTACGGAATCCATCCGGAATCTGGTCTGCTTTCTCTTCCGAAGTCCCTTCAACTGCTTGCAAGACTTGATCTCTAACGAATGCCAACTGCTTGAACAAATAATGTTCCAACATCCTCACTCCTTTAGCGACTCTTTTGGCCTATTGTAGCACAATTCCCAACTAGGGAGTATATGGAAAAATAGCGAGTTAAGCGGCTTTCATCTACGCCTGACGGCTCAACCAACGCGCACTATTCAGCACTAGACGCCGATAGGATGCGGGCTGAAAAGAAGGGGCATGATGCCCAGGCTGCAAATACACAACCTTCCCTAGACCGTAAGTGTGCTCCCATGCCGCGGGGTACCGTTTTCCTTCAAATTCAAACTCCATAAAAACCGTTTTCTTCGTAAAAGGATCAAATTCGAATAAGTAAGGCTCCTCTTCCAAGTTGAAATTCTCGACACCTTCCAATAACGGATGGCTTGCCGCTGAACCATAATAAGTTAATGGCTGGTAAGGAGGATGACCGGTGAATTTCGCCCCCATCATCTGCAGCAGCTCGTAGCTGCGATGGAGAGAAATACCATTATGGATAACCAGCAAGCCGCCTCCCCCTGCGACATATCGCAGCAGTCCCGCGGTTTGTTGCGGCGTCAGGTCTCGATTCCAACAGTCCGTGTAGGAAATGCACAAAGGAAACTGGCTGTGGTCAAGTATAGCGAAAGTTTGATAGTCTTCCGTAGCAGTTAGCGCAAACTCGTTGCCAAGAATGGCTGCAAGCTGCTGCCTAGCAGGCTCTAGCGGATGCCAAGGAGCATCCGTGTTATCGCCAATCAACATGACTTTTATCTCACGCATATGTCCTTCTCCTCTCCCATTTACCAGGGCAGCTCTTTTCCGCTGTCGGCTTCGATATAAAGCGGTAGTTCCATCAGCTTGTCCTTGTGCTCTTCAATCCGATTCAAAATATTCGCGGCGGCTTCTTCCGAAGAAAAGGTGCCCGCTGGATTCCATTCACCGCTCATAAAGGATTTGACCCACCCAGGATGGATCAGCAGGACGCGCCCGCCTTCTTTGCGAATTTTGTTATGAACGACTGTAGAACCCATATTCAAAGCTGATTTGGCCATGCAGTACCCGAACCATGCATCCCGATGGCTGTTCGCAATACTGCCTGCTTCGGAAGAGATGTTAACAATCAACTTTCCGCCATTCATGATCGGTTCAATCAAGCTATTAGACATCCGAATGGCGCCAAGAGCTGTCACATTGTATACCTTCTGAATCTCTTCAAAATCGAGATCATCTTCGATCGTTTTCACGGTATCTCCGAGAATGGCAGCGTTGTTGATCAAAAGCTCCAACTGATTCGTTTTACTTTTGATATAACGGGCTGCTTCCCTTACACTCTCGTCAGATCCCACGTCCAACTTGAAAGCGTGCAGTTGATTCGGAAATTGTACCGCGAGCTTGCTGAGCTTCTCGTTATTGTCCAGAATGCCGCCAGCATAAACGGTAAATCCCTGATGCAAAAGAGCATCAGTCATTGCGAGTCCAATCCCTCTGTCCGTTCCGGTTACACAAACTGCCTTGTTCAACAACATCTCCTGCGCTCCCACCATTCCTAGTTATTAGACAAGCTTCAGCTCTTTCACAGATCCGTCTTGATAACCAACGATGACTCTTGCAGCCATCTTAATAAATAAACCATTATCGACAACACCCGGGATGTTATTAATGGCATCATGGCACTCACTTGGCCTCTTAATCTGTTTAAAATCACAATCCAGAATATAGTTGCCATTGTCTGTCGTAAAAGGTTGTTGATCCATCATTCTCAGCTTTGGTTCGCATCCAAGCGCTCTAAGCTTGTTGCGGGTAAGCTCGTAACCGAACTTCACAACTTCAACTGGCAAGTGGAACTTCCCCAAATAGTCGACAACCTTGCTTTCATCAACAACGATAATAAGCTGCTTGCTGGATGAAGCAATGATTTTCTCACGCAGCAGCGCACCTCCTCCGCCTTTGACCAGATTCCACGCACCGTCTACTTCGTCAGCGCCATCAATCGTAACATCTATCTCTTCTACTTCAGAAAGAGGAATCAACGGAATGCCAAGCTCCTTAGCCAAGTTCTCCGATTGTATGGATGTTGCTACTGCCTTTATTTGTAGTCCGTTAAGAACTTTCTTTCCAATTTGCTGGATAGCCCAATAGGCGGTGGAGCCTGTGCCTAAGCCTACCGTCATGCCATCCTGAATATATTCCACTGCTTGTTCAGCGGCTATTTGCTTGGGATTACTGCTATTAAGATTCATCTGCAAATGTCAGTCCCTTCTCGGCAAGTGCACGGCGAAGCGGGTCCAGCGATTTCGGTCCCATGCCATGCAGCTTCATAATCTCTTTTTCAGTCGTCTTGCTGAGCTTTTCAAGCCGGTGATATCCGGCGCCTGCGAGTGCACGAAGTGCAGGATTTGAAAGCTTAGGCAGGTCTGATTGCTCTTCTTCCTTATTTGTTCGCGTGTCATTCGTTGACATATCCCGCTCACCTTTCCAATCTTTTTTTACCAACCAAATCTCGGATCAAAATCGCTACTCGCTTAAGGCCCCATTCAAGCTCATGCAGCTTGGCATAGGCGTAAGAGATTCGCAAATAGTTGCCTGTAAGTCGATTATAAATCGAACCGGGATTTAACAAAACACCCTCTTTTAAAGCGCGCTCAAATAGGATTTGCATCGGAACATCGACTGTTAGCTGAACCCAAATGTAGAAACCTCCCGTAGGTACCGACCAACTGCCAATCCCAGTGAAATAAGTTTGGAGCAGCCGCACCGTACGATCTCGTCTCATCTTCAATTGCGCTCTGATCGTAACAAGGTGCTCCTGATACAAGCCTCTTCCTAGCCACTCCGCTGCAGCCCATTGAGAGACAGAGCTCGAACCATAGTCATTCTGCATTTTGATATCCGCTAATCGTTCGATCACGGGCTCAGGAGCAACCACCCAACCAATGCGAAGCCCTGGACTTAACGTCTTGGACAACGTCCCCAGATACAGAACCAACGCGTGTGGGTCCCTCGCTTTAAGAGGTAAAGGCGGCGGTTCATCAAACCAAAGCTCCCTGTACGCGTCATCCTCAATAATCGGGAGACCTTCATCGGCGCAAGCGTTCATTAGCGCCTGGCGCCTGCCCTCGGGCATCAAAGTGCCTGTTGGATTTTGAAAGGTTGGTATCGTATAGAGCAGCGAGGCATTATAGCCCTTTTTGTAACGTCCAATCTGGTTCGTAAGCAGGCCATTCTCATCCATAGGTAAACCTACGAGCTTTATACGATTTGACTGAAAAACATGGACAGAATACAAGTAGGATGGCTTTTCCAAAAGAATGGAAGAACCCCGCGGCAGCAATCCAATGGAAATGAGCTGTAAAGCTTGGAGAGCTCCAGAGACAATCAGGATGTTCGATGGCGAAGTATTGACGCCAATTCCTTGCAGGTAAGCTGCGAGCTGCTTGCGTAAATAAAGATTCCCCTTCGGTTCTTCGTAGCCCAAGAGGAACGAATTCGTCGCCCGGCTTTCAGCGAAAATCTCCTTCATCCGTTCAGATGGCAGCAAATCGGGTGAAAGCTCCCCGGTTCCAAGCCGAATGATACCTTCTTGAAATTCTGCCCGATTGATGTGCTGGATAGCCGCTTGGTTGGGATAGTGTGCTCCGGCTTGTACATATGAGCTCCAGTCTGGAGGAGGAGAAGCGGTTAACAGGTTCCAAGAGTTATTAATAACCTTCGTTCCGCCTTTGGTGTTTCCTTCCAATAATCCATCAGCAATTAAATCGCTGATTGCCGTTACAACCGTGCTGCGATTCACGCCAAAATGCTCAGCCAAAGCCCGCTGTGAAGGAATTTTGGTCCCAACAGCCCATTCTCCCAGCGATATTTTATGGATAATAAACTCTTTAATCTGTTGATATAACGGAGTTTCAGATGATAAATCAGGTCTCCAATCCATCGGTTCCTCCTTCCTTACAGCTTCACTATATCATTTGGTTGGGGTCAATTCCATCCATTTGGACGGAGACAACTGTCAGATTCCCTCTATACTAAGAAAGAATTCGACAGCTAGATAGGGGCGATTATTTTGTTTCAAACGATATTACATGCGGTGGTTTTGGGCTTTGGACTTATTTTACCTGTTGGGGTGCAAAATGTTTTTGTGTTTAATCAAGGCGCCAGCCAGCGCTCTTACCTTGGGGCACTGCCAGTTATTCTCACAGCTTCCCTCTGTGATACCCTCCTTATTCTCGCAGCGGTTTTTGGGGTTTCCCTTATCGTGCTAACCTTTTCATGGCTGCAAGCGGCATTGTACGGAATTGGCTGCTTATTCCTGCTCTACATGGGCTGGGTGCTTTGGCGCAGTAAGCCAAGCACTGTTCCTTCTACACAGGAAGGGATAGTGCGCCAGCCGAAAAAACAAGTTCTTTTTGCGGCATCTGTTTCCTTGCTGAATCCTCATGCTATTTTAGATACGATTGGCGTTATTGGCACAAATTCCTTGAACTATGCTGGCGGGGAAAAGTGGGTGTTCATGATCAGCATCGTATGTGTGTCTTGGCTATGGTTTTTTGGATTAGCATTTGCAGGGCGGCTCGTTGGTAAACACGATACAAGCGGGCGTTTTATCGCGAGGTTGAATAAAGTTTCCGCATGCATGATATGGGGCGTAGCCGTTTATATGGGGTTGCATTTTGTGTGAGATGAAGGGTGAGGTGCGTGAGGCGAGTGAGTGAGTGAGTGAGGTGCGGCCAGGTCAGATCAGGTGCATCTGTGTGGATCACACACCTTTGGAGTATGAAAGTACCTTTGCAGAGTGATTCTGCTGGAATTATACACTATCGCAGCTGGTCGTTGGATGAAATCCAATGAACTCAGCAAATTCAGAGCAGAATGCATCATCTCATTGGATGATTTCCAATAGACACTAAGAAATTGACCTCAAAAACGCTGAAATTAGTCCTCTCATTGGAATATGTCCAATGAAGAGTAGAATTTACGCGGCTAGAGCCTGGTTTCATTGGAATATGTCCAATGAGTTTTTGGGGAGGAGGACGTGATCTGCACCAATAGGTGGAACAGCTTCACCTCCGCTACGATGAACGCTTAAAAGCCAACTTCACGTTGTATTTTATACAACATGCAGGCGCTTTTTACGATGCAATTTCATCTTCATTGTACAACATACAATCATTTAGCCCTAGATAACAAAGAAATGCCCATTTCATGCGAAATGGTTGTACAAACTGCAACATAGAGGGGCAATGAGCCAAATAGACACCCATATGGTTGTACAAACTGCAACATAGTGCAGTGCGCCACCAAGTACCGCTGCCTAAAATCCTCGGTCGTAGCAAAGACCCACGGCTTTACTGGCAATAGGTCATTTTTCTCAAAATAACAATGAATAACCATCTTGGTTTTACACAGCATGTCCGCCACTCCACCTCGCCTCCATTCCCACTCATTCATCTCCACAACTTCTCTTCTCCACTCTCCCTCACTCATCTCAATAACTTCTCTTCTCCATTCTCCCTCACTCATCTCACAACTTCTCGCCTCTATTCCCCCTCGCTCATCTCCACAACTTCTCTTCTCCACTCTCACTCACTCATCTTCACAACCTCTCTTCTCCGTTCTCCCTCACTCATCTCCACAACTTCTCTTCTCCACTCTCACTCACTCATCTTCACAACCTCTCTTCTCCGTTCTCCCTCACTCATCTCCACAACTTCTCTTATCCATTCTCCCTCACTCATCTCACAACTTCTCTTCTCCACTCTCCCTCACTCATCTCCACAACTTCTCCTCATTTCTCACCCTACACCTTCCACAACTTCTCCTCACTCCACTCCCCACACTTTCCTCTATCTCCTAAAAAAACTACAAAAAAACCTAAAAGCAATGGCGTTCCACCTCAAACCCTGGAACGCTATACTTAAGTCAATTCAAATGAAAGCACTTACAAAACAAGAGAGGGGAGGTTGCTTGACGATGCGGTTACTTCGCAAAATAGCGCTAGGCATCGATACATTCATCGAATCGGCCGCACTCATCGGATTGCTCAGCATGATCATCATCGTCACCGTGCAGGTGATGACGCGCAAGCTGTTCGATTTCGTATTCTTCTGGTCTGAAGAAGTGACCATGCTGCTGCTCGTTTGGTTCTCCTTCATGGGCATCGCGATTGGCTTTCGGGAAAAGCTTCATCTCGGCATCGACTCCTTTACCCACAAGCTTCCAGCACCCGTCAACAAAGCTCTGGATAAAGCGATCGAGTTGGTCATTCTCGCCTTTGGCATCTATCTTGTGTTCTATGGCTGGGATTTCACCGTGATGATGAATGAATCTGAGCTGCCTGCCACGGGCCTGCCGAACAGCACACTCTACGTCATCATGCCGATCACAGGCGTTATGACCTGTGCTTATGCGCTGCTGCAGTTGTTCGGGATCGAAACGAAACGGCATGCTAATCTTCAGGAAGGAGGCAACCACTAATGGATCCGACCATTGCCATACTCATTCTTTGCATCGTCTTCGTTGGTCTGATCATCCTACGCTTCCCGATCTCGCTAGCTTTAGCCGGTTCTTCCCTGCTTACACTGCTTTACTTGAAAGTCCCGCTGGCGACCGTAGGCCAGACGATGATTCAAGGGATGAATTCTTACTCGCTTCTGACCATTCCGTTTTTCATCCTGGCTGGCCAAATCATGAGCGAAGGCCAAATGGCCTTGCGCCTCATCAATCTCGCCCAAGTTCTCGTAGGGGGCATTCGCGGCGGCCTAGCTATGGTCAACTGCGTTGCCTGCATGTTCTTCGGGAACATTTCTGGCTCCGCCATTGCGGATGTTTCCTCTATCGGCTCCGTCATGATTCCCATGATGAAGAAAAAAGGCTACGACACCGACTACGCCGTAGGTGTCACCGTCTCTGCCGCCATTCAAGGCGTCGTCGTTCCTCCAAGCCACAATCTCGTGCTGTATTCTTTGGCAGCTGGAGGTGGGATTTCCATTGCCTCGCTTTTTCTCGCTGGCATCGTTCCCGGCTTGATCCTATGCGTATCGCTTATGATTACAAGCTATTTCATTGCCATTAAACGCGGCTATACCAAAAGCGAAGCCGTTCCGATGCGGGATATCCCCAAAATTGTGCGCGACGGCCTGCTTTCTCTTTTAACAGCCGTCATCATCCTTGGCGGTATTTTCACGGGTTGGTTTACGGCTACAGAAAGCGGCGCGTTAGCGTGTTTGTATGCTTTTATCCTAACCTTTCTCGTATACCGAGATATTCCGATCAGCCGTATGTGGATCATCCTGAAACGTACGTTCCGAACAGTCGCGATGGTGCTTTTCCTCATTGCCGCCTCCGCTACGTTCAGTTATGTGCTCGCTTTCCTCAAAGTTCCCGGCATGCTAACGGATTGGATGCTAGGCATCACCGATAGCCCCATTGTCATTTTGCTGATCATCAACGTTTTGCTGCTCTTGCTTGGCGCACCTATGGATATGGCTCCGCTCATCCTGATCATGACACCGATTCTGCTGCCTGTCGTCACCGCACTTGGGATGGATCCTGTTCACTTCGGCATCATTATGATGTTAAACTTAGGCATCGGATTGCTGACGCCTCCTGTTGGAACCGTTTTATTCGTCGGCTCGGCGATCGGTAATATTTCCATTTCTGAAGGCACCAAAGCGATGATGCCCTTCTTCTATGTCATGTGCGTCGTTCTCATGATCCTGACTTATATTCCAGGCCTTGTGATGTGGCTGCCAAATCTTCTGAAATAACCAACTAATTCGATGAAAAGAGTGATCACACATGATGAAATTGAAAAAATCATATATAACCGCGCTTAGCACGATGCTCGGTGCAAGTCTACTGCTAGTCGCTTGCGGCGGCGGAAGCACTCCGACAACCAGCAGCTCTACTACGGCACCAGGCGCAGCTAGCCCTGCAGCAACGAAGAAAGCCGATGGCCCTAAGTTGACATTTCGTCTAGCAGAAACGCATCCTGCTGATTATCCGACGACACTTGGCGACAAGAAATTCGCCGAACTCGTGAACCAAGCCTCCAACGGCCGCATCAAAATCGATGTCTTCCCAGCATCCCAGCTCGGTGAAGAGAAAGCGGTTATTGAACAGGTGCAATTGGGTGCGATTGAGTTCACCCGCGTCAGCACCGGAGCGCTTGGCGGCTTCAACAAACAATATGAAGTGTTCAGCTTGCCTTATATTTTCGACAACGATAATCACCAATGGAAGTTCCTAGAGAGTGAGCAAGGCACAAAGCTGCTGGACAGTTTGGAATCCTCGCGCATGAAGGGCCTTGCCTACTATAGCTCCGGAGCGCGTCATTTCTACTCCAAGAAACCGATCAAAAGCATCGCTGATCTGAAAGGGCTTAAGATTCGTGTTATTCAAAACAAAGTAAACATCGATCTCATGAACGCGCTCGGTGCGAATGCAACACCAATGCCATACGGCGACGTGTTCAACGCCTTGCAGACAGGTGTTATCGATGCCGCTGAGAACAACTATCCAAGCTATTTCTCCTCCAATCATTTTCAGCAGGCAAAAAATCTCATTCTTGACCAGCATCAACGGGTGCCGGAAGTGCTGTTGATCTCCAAAGTAGCTTGGGATAAGCTAAGCAATGACGACAAAGCGCTGATCAAAAAAGCAGCCCTCGAGTCCGTCCAAACCCAGAAAGCCGAATGGGATAAATTCGAGAAAGACTCCGAGGCCAAAGTCAAAGCGGCAGGTGTCACCATCACCGATGTTTCTGATCTCAAGCCATGGCAGGACGCAGTAAAACCAGTTATCGAGAAATACCGCACAGAGTACAAAGAGACTCTGGAAGCTATTGAAAAGGCGAGAAAATAAAGTCGCTTGTCCTCTAAATCTCGTTTACCAAATAGTTGAAGAAAGTACTGTTACTTTTCATTCGCACACGGGATGACAGAAAAGTATTTCCATCTAACCTAAAAGCCAAAAGGAACCTGAGCCAATCTCAGGTTCCTTTCTTCTCTTCCGGCTTCCCTCCACTTTTTCGATATTCCAAAGGGGAGCTACCCGTCAGCTTCTTAAACGTATTGCTGAAATAAGCAATATCGCCATACCCCAGTCTCTCCGCGATTTCAGATACGCGCAAAGCTGTTTTGATAAGCAGCCTCTTCGCTTCTTCCATCCGCAAGACGATGACATAATCAACAAACTTGCCACCTGTTTGCTGCTTAAACAGTTGACTCAAGTAGCTAGGATTCAGATGAACCAACGCTGCCGCATCGGTTAAAGTGATATCCTTCGCTAAATTAGCAGCTACAAACTGCTGCACTTGTTCGATGACAGACATCTCGGCTTTCTCCGTCTGAAGAGAAGCATTCGTGTCTCCTATCGCCTCTTTCAACAGCTCTCTACCTTGTATCCATCGCTCCAAGCAATCCGCCATCGCCTCCATTTCCACTGGCTTTAGCAGATAATCTTTGACCCCGTAACGTATCGCTTTCTGCGCGAATTGAAAATCGTCATAACCGCTCACAAGCACCAGATTCGCTGTCATCGCCCACATCTGTTCTGCCAAACCGATGCCGTCCATAATCGGCATTTTCACATCGGAAATAACTAAATCCGCATCATGTTTTTGCACTGCGTCCAAGGCTTCAAGACCATTGGCACATTCCTGCACAATTGTAACAGGAAGCTTCGTTTGCTCCACAGCCTTGCGCAGCACAACCCGAACCCATTTTTCATCGTCGGCGAGAATGATTTTGTACATATTCCCTACGCCCCTTCCCGCAGCCCAAGTCCCAGCGGCAATTTCAAGCTAACGGTCGTTCCTGCGCCTGCGCAGCTTTCTAACTCCAATCCATAAGCTTCCCCGAATAAATAGGCGATGCGCCGATGCACATTCACGATCCCTATTTGTGAAACGGCTGCAACCATATCTTTCTGAAGCAAATCGATCTGCAAAGTACGAAGCCTTTCTGCCGGTATCCCCATCCCGGTATCATGAATCTCGATGACAAATTGATGCTCATCCAGCTGCTTAGCAGAAATGACAATATGAACCGGGCGGTCACTCGTCTCGATGCCATGGATCACGCAATTTTCAACCAAGGGCTGCAGGGCAAACTTCGCAATCGTCTGATTTTCCGCCCAATGTGGAATTTGAAATTCATAACTGAGCTTCTCCTCAAAACGGTACTGCTGTATCCGCAAATACATCTCACAGATGTGAATTTCCTGCTGCACAGAGCTCGTTGCTCCAGCATGATTCAAATTGTAGCGCAGCAGCCTCGCCAAAGAGGCGACTAACACCGAGATGTCGGTCATATCTTTTTCCAGCGCCATCCCCCGCACCGTTTCCAAAGCATTCATAAGAAAGTGTGGATTCACTTGGGATTGGAGCACCTTAAGCTCAGTTTCCTTCTGGCGAAGCTGGAGATCCTTCTCCCGCAGCTGCGAATAATAAATCTCGCCCAGCAGAATTTGCAGCTTTTCAACCATTTTATTAAAATCATTCGTCAACTGACCCATCTCATCCTTCGATTCAATGTCCGCCCGTGCCCTAAAATCTCCTTCTTTTACCCGTTTCATGAAATACTGCAAAGCCCGCACGGGGCGAACGATGCTTGTCGCAAAGCCAATCCCGATTAGGTAAGCAATAACGAGGGTCACAGCGACCGTCCACCAAATGGTTTGCCGGATATAGTGTGTTCCGCGCGTCAGCTCGTGCTCAGGGATTGTCGTTACTAGTCTCCAATTTAAATAGGACGACCGGCTAAACGTATAAAAAGGCTTAGCGCCAGTTAACGCCTGATAGGAGCCGCTCTCCTGCTGCAAAATATAGTCCAGCTGATCCCACGCCGCCAGATGACCAATATCCGCGTACTCTGGGGAATAAATATACCTTCCGCTCGGGTCTAGAATCGATAAATATCCCGTTCTTCCAATCGTTACACGTTCAGCAATTTCTTGAATACGTTTGAAATTCACTTCCATGATGAGAGTAGCAACAGGTTCTAAGGTATTGGGACTAACCAATCGCTTTACAATGGACAGCACCGGTACATCCTCCAGCTCATATCGCTCTGAAGGCGGACGAATAATGAGCATAATGTCGCTGTTAGCAGGCACACTGATGAACCATGGCTCCTGAATCAGCTGCAGCGCCGGTGTCACATTTTTATTCATACTCGTATCGAGCACCGTTTGATTTTCCATAATAAGCATGATCCGTGAAATGTCCGATCGGGAGTACGCTGTATCTTTCAGCAGCTGCATCATCGGCTCGCGAATGCCCGACTCTCTCACTTCCTGCTCACTCGTCATGCGAAGAAACTGCTGCATCGAGGGGTGATTTTGCATCCGTATGGAGTCGATTTCGAAATCCCGAATATAATATTCGATGTGCAGCTTCACCTGCTCGATGATTTGTTCGTTGCTTAAACTCGCTTCCTCGCGCAGCACTTCCGATGACTTCTGATACGAAATGAGCCCGACGATAAGCAGCGGAATAACGACCAGCATAGCGGAATATACAAGCAGTTTAACGGTCAACGGTCGATCACGCAAAAACAAGCTCCTATAAAACCAAGTCCAAGCTCGGCGGCTTTTTCTCCCCATCGTTAGCCTCCTCCCCTTCGTCATGTAAACGCATTCATATTAAAAGAAAGAAAACCAGTTGCAAGAGCAACTGGTTAACGTTTCACAAGATCTTCACGAATCGGTGTAAATACATCCAGCAAAGCGGATGCTTCTAAAGCCGTTACGCCATGCTGCGCTCCGCTAGGTATGTAAACCGTTTGTCCTTGTTCGATGACCGTCACAACACCATCTATCGTAAACTCTATTTTGCCTTTTAAGCAATAGGACATTTGTTCATGCACGTGGCTGTGCTGGTAACCTATGGCTCCTGGCTCAAAGTGAACCTCCATCATCATTAACCCAACCTCAGCTTTCAAAATGCAGCGTTTAACGCCCGGCTCAGCCGGTTCCCATACGCCAATATTCGACATCTGACTTTCCCCTCTCCCATTTGAGCAATCTTAGAAAAATAAAAAAGGGCCGCAAGCGGCCCTTCACTTACAGAACTAATTATAACCCAAAAGCACCTAAATGAACATACTTGAAAATAAACGAACATCACACAACATGTTACGATGAGACAGCCGCGCGATCTTTCCCTTTGTCTGCTTCGCCTGCATTTTTGTTAGCAGCTTCACGGTCCAGCTTCATTTCTTCCACCGTTTTCACCTTCAAGCGCGCTGCGCCTTCATAGTCACGGGTAGGAATGAGATTGCCTGCGGCAAGGCGGTTTTTGGCCTCTTCAATCGCAGTTCCGTACTGTGGCAGCCACTTCTCTTGGGCAACCAGCATCTCATCCACCATTTGCCAAATTTCTTTCGGATTGCAGACAGCCCCAACGAGAGGATCCATCATGAACGCTTGACGAAGCAGTTTATCGTCTCCATGCACAGCCGCTTCCACAGCAAGACGCTGCACAGAAATACTGACATTACATACAGCAGCAGGTCCCAGCGGAAGATCTCCAACATGCGGCATCGAAATGCCGTTGGCATCCACATAACCCGGCGCTTCAATGATAGCATCGTTTGGCAGATTCGAGATAACGCCATTATTCACTACGTTGAAATGTCCGCGGTACACACGTCCGGTTTCAAGTCCCTCGATGATGTAGGATCCGTGCTCTTCACTGCGCTTCTCGGCTGTGTAAACCGTCGCCTTTTCCTTCATCCAGTTCGGGAAATCGGTCTCGAACCAGTTCCGGCCTTCTGTACATACGCGCAGGTAGCCGCCGGTTTCACCATTAATCCAGCTCCCTAGATCGATCCAATCTTGGATCTCACTGGCGCGCTTCCGGTACCAAGGCACATACTCGCTAAGATGCCCATTGGATTCTGTGCTGTAATAGCCGAAACGGCGAAGCATGTCGATGCGCACTTTCTCTGTGCGGGCATATTCCGGGTGGTTCTCGAATGCTTCAAGCAGCCCTTGTGTCAGATCCTTGCCTTGATGGCGGGCTTGTACATACCAGGTTTGATGATTGATGCCTGCACAAATAATATCGACTTCTTCTTTCTTCAAGCCGTACACGTTAGCAATTTGACGATGTCCATGCTGCACGCCGTGACATAACCCGATCGTCCGTACCCCGCCGTAAGTATTGCAAGCCCATGTCAGCATCGCCATTGGATTCGCGTAGTTTAACAGCAGCACATCCGGTGAAGCTACGTCGCGAATGTCTCCGCAAATACGCAGCATTTCCGAGATCCCACGTTGACCGTACATAATGCCCCCAGCGCATAATGTATCTCCAACGCACTGATCAACGCCATATTTGAGCGGGATATCTACATCCGTTGCAAAAGCTTCCAGACCTCCGACACGAATCGTACATAAGACATACTTTGCGTCTTTCAATGCTTCTCTGCGGTCCGTGCTTGCTTGAATTTGGATGTTCAGACCATTCTCCGAAATATCTCTTTGGCACAGTTCTGTAACCATATCCAAATTATGTTGATTAATGTCTGTAAAAGCGACCTGAATATCTTTAAACTCAGGAACTGATAATAAATCCCTTAGTAATCCGCGTGTAAATCCAATGCTTCCTGCTCCAATAAAAGCTACTTTAAATGACATGTTTATCGCCCTCTCTATCGTGTTCTCTACCTTTCACATTGTATCAAGCACGAAAGAGAAACCGTTATCAAATTTCTAACTTCCTCGTCTCACTTTTGTCAAAAATTCTAACTTCTTTCTGGATAATTCCGTTTCTCCGCATACATCGATTTACGAAAATCCGTTGGCGTCAGACCCGTATAATCTTTAAAAAGCATATGAAAATACTGCCGGCTTCCGACGCCGATGTAATCACAAATCTCGGAAATCGGCACATCGGTTTCGAGCAGCAGCATCTTGGCTTTTTCCATCCGGATACCGGTTAAATAAGCCATTAGTGTCTGTCCAGTCAGGGATTTGAAAATTCGCTGCAAATACCCAGGATGCAAATTAACAGCTCCGGCAATATCCTTCACTTGAATGTCGCGATCATAGTTCTGATGCAAGTACTCCATCGAAATTTTGACATATCTTTCACTCTGCGCTTCGCCATTATTTACCGTTTCACGCCAAACTCGAGCAATTCGAATCAGCAGCTGCGTGATCAGAAGTTGAACCATCAAGTCGCTTTTGTTAGCTGCTTTATCCAGTTCAAGCACCAAGCTTTTCATAATATGGTAAACTTCGTCCCCATCCCGCAGTACCAAATAGGGAGCTTCTGACGCCAATAAAGCGATCAGCAGATCATCTTCGGCAGCTAATTGCTGAATCGACGGAAAAACCCCTTTATTAGGTGTGAACCGAAACTCTACATTCAGCATTCTGCATGGATTAGCTACATCTACGAGCAAACGATGGGGTACGTTGGCATTGATAATAATAAATTCGCCTTTTTTGAGCGCGACCTTCTCGGTATGTGACGGCTGGATTTGAATCTCGATTTCGCAATAACCTTGGATTGTGTACATAATCTCTGTGGCATCATGACGGTGAAAGGGCATTTCAAAGCCTTGCCATTGTTTAAAATAGTACGCCATCACGTGCGGGTGACCATTCGCTCCCATCAAAAGAGCCGGAAATAACGAAACGTTATCAGGCATAATCGTCTCCTTTCCCCTTCACAAACATGCTGTCATTCCTAACGACATTGTAACCGTCTAATGATAAAAAGAAAATCCTCTTGCAGCCAATTACGCACACCTTACACGTAGCTGTACCTTCGCCAAATAATAATGGACAATCATGGCATTTTTTGGATTGAATAAAAATACGTACATATGTATAATTATTCATTATTTCTTATTTTTATTAGGAAGGATGTGTCTGCATGGAAAAAGTAAAAACAGTTACGAATGAATGGCTAGAAGAGGCGAATGCTTCCATTCTGTTTATTGCAAACAGGCCTCAGGTCGTCATGGAGCATGGCAAAGGGATGTACCTGTGGGATACAGACGGGAAAAAATATTTGGATTTTATCGGGGGGTGGGCGGTTACCAGCTTAGGCCATTCTCCTAAAGTCATCAGCGATGCTTTGCTAGAGCAGTCAAGCAAGCTCGTTCATGCAAGTCCAGGCTTTTATAACAAGCCGATGGTTGAATTTGCCCACCTGTTAACGGGATTATCGGGACTAGAGCGAGTGTTTTTTGGCAGCACAGGCGCAGAAGCCAATGAAAGTGCAATCAAGCTTGCTCGTAAGTATGGGGCCGTCCGTAAAAATGGCGCTTTCGAAATTATTACAACGAAGCGCAGCTTTCACGGGCGTTCATTGGCAACTACGGCAGCAACAGGAAAGGCCGGCTGGGAGCAAATGTTTGCTCCGCAATTTCCCGGCTTCGTGAAAGTGCCTTTTAATGATATTGAAGCAATGAAGCAAGCGATTACTCCGAATACTTGCGCTATTCTAATTGAGCTCATCCAAGGCGAAGGCGGCGTTTATGAAGCTAACTCCGCCTACATCCAGGAACTCCGCACGTTATGCGATGAACAAGGGATTTTGCTCATGTTCGATGAGGTCCAAACCGGAATTGGAAGGACTGGAACCATGTTCGCTTATGAGCATTACGGTGTACTGCCGGATGTCCTCACCCTTGCCAAAGGGATTGGCGGCGGGTTTCCATTATCGGCGATGCTTGCGAAAGAAGCGTATAACCTTTTTGAAGCAGGTGACCAAGGTGGAACCTATACAGGGCAACCACTTGCCATGGCCGTAGGCCTTGCTGTCGTAGGCGAGGTGCTACAGCGCAAGCTTCCTCAGCAAGCTGCAGAGCAAGGTGCTTATTTGCTGCAACAGCTTCATGAGATTCAGGAGCGTTATGGACTAACCGATATCCGCGGAAAAGGATTACTGCTAGCCTTTGATTTGCCTGAGCCGCGTGGTGCCGAGCTGGCAGCCGCTTGCCTGCATGCTGGCTTGCTGATTAACGCGTCTAGCCCGAGTACCATCCGTCTGATGCCCGCTTTGATTGTATCCAAAGCGGAAATCGACGAGATGATGAGCCTTTTGTGCAGCGTGATGGATCGAATTTTCAGAGGCGATTAACGCTTGAACAAAACCGGAAAATACGCGTTCGCAAAAGGCTGTCCCTGCTGCGGGCGCGGCCCTAGCAGCCGGATATTGTCATGCCGCTGAACACCTGCTCGGTAGCTTGTGCCGCCAGGCATCAAATGTGCTACGACTGACAAACGAGGCTCCGTCGTTGTGTTCGCACCGGACCCGTGGAACGTCAGTCCATGATGAAAGCTAGCCTGCCCTGCCTTCAAAATGCAGGGCTCTTCCACCCAATCGCGGCCAGCTGCGTATTTATCCCTGAGCTCTTCCATGTTGGGATTAAAGAACGTGTTGCTATCCGGGATCAGCCCCCATTTATGAGAACCAACGATCGTTTTCATCCCGCCATTTGTCAAATCAGTGTCCTGAAGGGCAATCCACACGGTCACCATGCCCGGATTGCTGGAACACTGCCAATAGCCATAATCTTGATGCCAGCCCACGTTGCCTACCGCCGTTATTTTGTCCCCGACACCTGGCTTATAGATGACCTGATCATGCCAAAGTCGAATTTCATCGGTTTGCAATAAGTCTGCTGTCAGCTCTCCAATCAACGGATCTGTAACGGTACGACGAACCTCGTCATTAATCCACCAGCCATTGTCCAGCTTGCGGAGCGCGTCTGGGTTGGAATTTGCCCGATAATGGTTCATCGGAAGTCCGTCCCCGTCATAGTCACCGCTCCAAATTCGCTCGTGCGCCTCACGAAGTCGTTCAATCTGGCCATCATCCAGAAGTTTCGGCGAAATCCAATAGCCATCCCGCTCGAAAGTCTCCTTATCCTGATATGTAATTTTGTAAGTTCTTTCTGCTTGCATAGTCATTTTAACAGGCCTCCTTATTCGTCTTGCTTTCATCATACGGTTTCCGCTCGCCATTGACGTTCATAGACCTGCTGAGTAGTATGAGAAACATAGAAGACAAATAAGAACATGTTCGGACAAGGAGGCTTTCCTATGGTTGCCAAACTAAGTCCCCGCTGGACCTATGATGCTGCTTTCCAAGAATCGATTACCGATGTTCCAGAGCTAGTCCTTTTCGGCTTCGATGAAATCAAATCGGCGCTTCCCCTCTCCTATCATAAACATGATGGGTATGAATTTGTTTTGGTAGAGCGCGGGAAAGCAAGCTGGGAACTGGACGGACAAGTCTATGAAACCAAAGCGGGCGATGTCTTCCACACTTGCCCTGGCGAGCTGCATCGCGGCGGCTTCAATGTCATAGAGCCGAGCCGGTTCTGGTGGTTCATCGTCACACCTCCCCATCCGGGGGATTGGCTTCGACTTCCTTTGCATGAAAGCGAAGGCTTCGCTAGCGCCTTGCAGATGCTCCCGCGAGTTCGCCATATCGGCCTGCAAGCCGTTCAAGGCTTCCGGAAGCTAGGCGAAGCAATAAACAGCAACAGCCCGCTGCGTTCCACCTCCATACGGCAGGCTATTATGGGACTGTTGCTTGCCATCGTGCAGCCGAATGAGCGAATGTTTTCGCTTGCGGACGACCTAACCGATCAATTCAATCTGCTGCTTCGCCGCATCGAAGATGAGCCTGAATGGCGACCAGACGTTGAAGAATTAGCTGGCATAGTCCGCGTTAGTCCCTCCCACTTTTTTCGGACTTTTCAGTCGTACACGGGACTGCCTCCAATGAGTTATATCGAACGGATGCGGATCAAAAAAGCTTGCAGCTTGCTGGCTGAGAGCAAGGATACAATTACCGAGATCGCTAATAGGCTAGGCTACGCTTCCTCTCAGCATTTTGCCACTGTGTTTAAGCGAATAATTGGCATGACGCCTGTGCAGTGGCGGATGAGCCAGTGAGGGCTTGGTGTGGGATGAGCTTAGGAGCCACGCGCTTTAGAGCGTGCGATCAGCATGGGTTTAGGGCGTTCGAACTCACGAAAGAGACTAGGTGGCCCGCCGGTCATCTTAGAGGAAATACAGGCCGCTAATTCACAGAAAAGCGGCGATAGGGCTAATGCTGGGGAACTACAGGCCCTTATTTCACAGTTTTAGGCGGAATTTCCGCCAAATAACTTGAAATAGCGGCCTCTGGTTCCCCTTCTCTCCAAAAAAGCGGCATTTCGCAGAAATAGCGCCTTGTAGTTCCGTTCAACGGCGGAACTCCGCCGTAGGAGATGCTCTAGAGGGGGCAACTGCCCCTCTGTTGGTTATGCTAGTTGAAGAGCCTGCTATCTGCGACTTTCGGTTGGTTGTGGGCAGTGAACGCTGGTTGAAAAGCGTTCTAGTGAGGCGTCGCGGGGGGCGCAGCTTCAAGAACGAGCTAAGGTGGCGGACTCAGCCACCTTAGCGGAACTACGAGCCGCTATTTCGCAGAAAAGCGGCGATAGGGCTAATGCAGGGGAACTACAGGCCATTATTTCTCAGTTTTAGGCGGAGCTTCCGACAAATTCCAGGAATAGCGGCCCCTAGTTCCCCTTCTTTCCAAAAAAGGCGCATTTCGCAGAAATAGCGCCTTGTAGTTCCGTTCAACGGAAGCTAGCCGCCCCGCAGCTAACAAAACGAAAAAAGGACGAAGCAGCAACCCTGCTCCGTCCTTTCTCTTAATCCCGCTCGTTGGTCGAGAAGGCGCTTTTGATATTGTCCATAATCTCCTCGACAGCCTCACTGACCAAATCATTTGGTGTCGTATTTTCTTCCTCAGGTTTGGTCGGGATCGTATCGTTGCAGACGTGGTCGAAATAGTGACTTTTATCCATAGACATAACCTCCTGTAGAGTTGTTTTTTCCTTAATGTTTCTCCTTTATTCACTTCTTTGGAACGATTTGTTACATCCTCCGAAAACACTTGCTTAATCCTCCTTATTGGAGTAAATTAAACCTATATGAACCTATATCAACTCAAATAAACCAAATCAAGGAGCGATTATCACATGGATATCCGTTACGCCTCACACCCGAATGAAGTTAAACAATTTGACACAGAGCGCTTACAATCCGAGTTTCAAATCAACGCATTGTTTGCACCAAACGAGATTAAACTGGTGTACTCCCACGTTGACCGTTTTATCATTGGTGGCGTTCTTCCGATTACAGGTTCCCTGCAGCTGCAAGCTGATAAGAAAGAAATGGCGGCTGATTATTTCTTAGAGCGTCGTGAAATTGGTATCATTAACGTTGGTGGCCGTGGAACGATTACCGTTGACGGAACCGTTTATAACATGGATCCTAAGGATTGCATTTACATCGGTTTAGGCTCAAAGGACATTACGTTTGCCAGCGAAAATGCAGCTGATCCAGCTAAATATTACTTCAACTCAACGCCTGCTCACAAAACATACCCAACTGTAAAAGCAGCAATTAGCGAAGCTACTCCTGCTCACCTGGGCAGCATCAATACTTCCAATGAACGTACAATCTACAAATATATCCACTTAGATGGCATTCAAAGCTGTCAACTCGTTATGGGTATGACCCTTCTCAAACCAGGTAACATGTGGAACACTATGCCGTCTCATACACACAACCGCCGTTCCGAAGTTTACTTCTATTTCGATATGCCGGAAGATGCTGTTGTTTTCCACATGATGGGTGAGCCGCAACAAACGCGTCACGTTGTCATGCGCAATGAGCAAGCGATCATTTCCCCAAGCTGGTCCATTCATAGCGGCGTAGGCACTAATAACTATACATTCATCTGGGGTATGGCTGGCGAAAATCAAATGTTCGACGATATGGACGCCGTGGCTATGAAAGATTTAAAATAATCGGTAATCTCTCATTTGGAAAGTGATGATCATCGATGAACCCTTTACGCAGATATGAAACCATTATGGAAATACTCCTGGCACAGAAAGAAGTCACGGTTAACGAACTCAGTGAACGACTGGACGTAACAGGCAAAACAATTCGTGAAGATTTGGCCAAGTTGGAGGAAAAAGGGCTGCTCGTCCGCATTCATGGCGGCGCTATGCTCGCTCAAAGCGATCAACTGGGCATTCTTTCGACGAAGGAGCCGATCGTCAAACATGCCGATCAAAAATCGGAAATTGCGACGATCTCCCTTCGCTACATTCAGCCAGGGGACATCATTGCCCTCGACGGCGGCAGCACAACACTTGAAATTGCTAGGCGGCTGGACAATCAGCCGCTTACTGTTGTAACCAATGATTTGTACATTATTTCCGAGCTCGTTCATAAGGAAGAAATCCGGCTCGTTGTCCCTGGCGGCTACAGAACGCGGAACATGCTCGCTGGGCCAGAAGCTGTTGCCTATGTGAACTCGCTTAACATTCAGAAATCGTTCATTTCTGCGACCGGCGTACATCTGCAGCACGGCTTTACGATTTATACGAGTGATCACGCTGACTACAAACGCGCGTTGATTGCTTCCAGCGCAACCGTCTATGGTGTTGCCGATCATTACAAATTCGGTCAATGTGCCCTGCGCACGTTTGCCTCTTTGTCGGAGGTGGCCATGATTATCACCGACAGTAACCTACCCGCAGAAACGGCCAAGCAATACCGTAATGCCGGTATCCAAATCGTCACTCACTAGTGAAAAGGAGTATGTTGCATGACACTTTTTAACTTAGCAGGAAAAACAGCTTTCGTTACCGGAGCTTCCGGCGGACTAGGGCAAGCAATGGCTATTGGACTTGCAGAAGCAGGTGCTAACGTCATTGCTGTATCTTCATCCGAAAGCGTACAGACCGTTGAAGCGATTCGCGCATTAGGCGCCAAAGCTGAGCTGATCGCGGCTGATTTAAGCAACGAAGACATCCTTGAGGATGTCGTGAACCGAGCTGTCGGCATTTATGGCGGCATCGATATTCTTGTGAACAACGCGGGAATTATTCGTCGTACACCGGCGGTTGATCATTCGCGTGAAGACTGGCACGATGTCATCGACCTGAACTTGAACTCCGCTTTCTTCTTGTGCCAGCTGATCGGCCGTCACATGATCGAGCGCGGCAGCGGCAAAATCGTCAACATTGCTTCCATGCTGACTTATCAAGGCGGCATTAACGTACCGGGTTATACAGCAAGCAAACATGCGATTGCAGGTGTTACCAAGGCATTAGCCAACGAATGGGCTGGCAAAGGCATCCAAGTCAATGCCATCGCACCTGGTTATATGACGACGAATAACACTGCGCCAATCCTGAAAGACGAGAAGCGCACACAATCCATTACAGAGCGCATCCCAGCCGGCCGTTGGGGCTCACCTGAAGATCTCAAAGGACCTGTCGTTTTCTTATCCTCCAACGCTTCGGATTATATGAACGGACACGTATTATGCGTGGACGGCGGATGGATGGCGAGATAGATGGGCATCGGGACGTTAGCTCACACGGTCGGTCATCTGCCACTGAATCAACTAACAGAGAAGCTGCGCGGACGAGGCATTGACTTCGTGCAGTTGGCTCTTAGCAAAGCCATCAGCGATATCGACACAAGTTTGGGCAAGCTTAGCCCTGGACTCGCGAACCATATTGGCGAACAGTTCCAGCGCGCTGGCGTCCGCATTGGCGTACTCGGTTGCTACATCAATCCGATTCATCCAGACCCGCAGCAACGCCGCCATGAAATCAACAGATTCAAAGAACATCTGCGTTATGCTAGAGATCTAGGAACGTCCATCGTAGCAACGGAAACGGCTGATTTAACTACTTATCTCACGCAGGATCCTGAGCGTTATGAAGCCATCGGTTGGGAACTTCTTAAGCAAACCGTTGAGGAATTAGCCGAGGAAGCGGAGCGTTGGGGAGTTCACATTGGTCTTGAACCTGTTTTCACACACACCTTATCCAGCACAGAAAAAATGGTTCGTATTCTAAAAGAAATCCCGTCGAGCAATTTAGGGGTGGTCTTTGATCCCGTTAATTTGCTTCCTCCTACTGCCATTGATGCACAAGAGGAATTCCTGGACGGAGCATTTGCAGCTTTCGGCGACCGCATCGTGCTTGCGCATTTGAAAGATGTTGTCGTTCAAGACGGCAATCTCAAGTCCGTGCGTTCCGGCGAAGGTATTTTCCAAACCAAATCGTTTCTGGAGAAGCTCCACCGCGTTAAACCGGGCGTTGACATCTCCTTAGAGCAGCTTACGGATGAAACCATGAACGATGCCTTTCATTATGTTAGAAGTCTTATGCCTTAAAACCAAACAAAAAAACCTATCCAGATCCTTACAAGATCGAATAGGTTTTTTATTTATGTTTTAGGTTGTTCCCGGATGACGCGTACAGGCCGCTGGACCCAATTCTCGCGTTTCATTGGCCGAACTTGATTGATCGGATTGTTGTAATCAATCTCTGGATTCTTGCCTTCTGCCTTCGCAGCCTCAGCGATCTTCTCTTTATAGCCCGTTCCAGGTGCCGGCCCACCGCCGCCATTGCGTTTCCCTTTGTTCCAAACTCTGTTCTTGCTCATTTCACCACTCCATTTTTGGTTTAAGTGTAATGGCAAGAGCAAAAAAACGCAAATTTTTGCGATAAAATAATGTACGATGCTACATCAGATGGCAAATATATTAGCCCTTCATGTCAAATACTTCAGCCAATAACCGATAGGAATGGATTCTCGCTGCCACATCATGAATAGGCGAAACAACCATTAATTCATCAGCTTGATAAGCTTCGTTAAGCTTAATCATTTGCGCTTTGACTTGCTCCGGTGTACCAACGACCCGCTTATGCTGACGCTCTTGGATCATAGCTAGATCCCCCGGCGTATAGGGATAATTCGTTGCTGTCTCAGCTGAAGGAAAAGATGGCAGCAATGCGCCGCGGCCTAGTGATAAGAAAAATAAATCCGAGCTCGAAGCCAGACGTTTCGCCTCTTCTTCCGTATCTGCGCAAATAACCATAATTGCTGCCAGGGAGTGAGCTTGTTCATTCAGGATCGACGGCTTAAAGTTCTCACGATAAATCCGCAAAGCCTGCTCGCAGTCTGCATTACCAAAAAATTGCGCAAAGCCAAAAGCAGCCCCTTGATCAGCAGCAATTCGGGCACTATCGTAAGAAGAACCCAAGAGCCAAATTTCCGGTGCAGTCTCAATAATTGGAGATGCGTGCAAAGCCGCAAAACGGTGGCTCGGCGGCAGCGAGTCATACAAATAACCCGTTAGATCAGCAACCTGCTGTGGATATTGGTCTACACTTGTGTATTTTCCTTCTTGCAAGGCACGTGTGGATATCGGCATACCGCCTGGTGCGCGGCCGAGACCAACGTCAATCCGCCCCGGATGAAGTGCTTCCAGCAATCGGAAGTTCTCTGCTACTTTATAAGCACTGTAATGAGGCATCATAATGCCGCCTGATCCTAATCGTATTCGATTTGTTTTGGCAGCCAAATGTGCAATAAGCACCTCTGGACTTGAGTGCGCGAGTGCTTGCGAAGCATGATGCTCTGATACCCAATATCGCGAATACCCCAATTTATCCGCTTCTTGCGCCAGCTCTGTTGTTTCGGCCAACGCACTTGCCGCCGTGCGACCTTCCCCTATTTGTGATTGGTCCAAAATACCCAATTTAAACATCGTCGATCACCTCACTTCTAACTGTAACACAAGAAAGCACAGAATAGCAAAAAACAGTCAAGCCTCAATCCTTGACTGCTCGTGCCCTCCATATATTGTGCTATTCGGGAGTGTTTAACACACAAGACAACGGCAACTTTTTGGGCATTCTGCATGAGGCCAAATCAGATACGAGTTCTCATTGGATGAAATCCAATGAGAATGCCCTCATCAGGTGAATTTTCTCCTTCTCGTTGGATGAAATCCAATGACTTCGGGAAAATCGTGCTATTTTGACTTAAAAATTAGGATTCCATTGGATATCATCCAACAAAAATAACATGCAACCTCCAAATCTTCGCATTTCGTTGGATTTCATCCAATGACAGCCTGCAGCTCTTTCAAGAGAACAGCCTCAGTTGAGCAGATACTGACGGCTGTCGTCTAACTATCCCTTCAATGACCCCGCCATCACGCCAGCAACAAAATAACGCTGCAGGAACAAAAACAAGACAACCATCGGTGCTGCTGTAATCACAACGCCTGTTAACAACATCGGGTAATCCGTCACGTATTCGCCGCGGAACTGCAGCATGGCAAGCGGAAGCGTGAGCTTCGATTTACTGTTGATGAGCAGCATCGGAATGAGCAAATCATTCCATACCATGACGAACAAGAAGGTTGCCGTAGCGGCGAGTGAAGGCGCCGACAAAGGCAGTGCAATGCGAGAGTATAACTTCCACTCGCCCGCACCATCGATGCTGCCGGCTTCCAGAATCTCTTTGCTGAGTACCTGCATGAAGCCTTTCAGCATGAAGACCGTTAAAGGCATCAGCATGGCGACTGAGACAAGAATTAAGCCATATAAACTGTCTGACCAGCCAAGTTTGTGCGTTAACGAATAGATGGGCAGCATGTTCACCTGAGACGGGACGATAAGTCCTGCAAGGAACAATGCAAACAAAACTGTTGCGAGTTTGCCACCCAACCGGAAGATCGCATAGGCGATCAAGCTGCCTAACAGCAGCTCAATTAGTACCGTACCTAATGTCACTTCTACACTGTTCAAAAAGTACTTGCCGATCGTCTGGCCTCTGAACATGGACGTGAAGTTAGACATTGTGAATGGCTTCGGCCATCCCAGCGGTGAAGCAAAAAAGTGCTGCGTCGACTTAAACGACGAAATAAAAACAAAATATAAAGGTGCTGAGATAATGAGTGCGTACAGCAACAGCACAACGCGACCAAACCATTTCATTCCCATAATTAGTTAACCTCTTTTGGATTAATACGAAACACGATCCGCACGCAGCGCTTTGAACTGCAGGATCGTCAAAATAGACAACAAAATCAGGAACAAAACAGAACCGGCAGAAGCCATGCCAAACGAATAGTTAGCAAAAGCCGTGTGATAAATGTATGTGGTCAAAATTTCGGTAGCATAATTGGGACCGCCATCCGTCATGGTAAAGATTAAATCAAAAGCTTTAAACGACTGGATCGTCGTATAGGCAACTACAATCGTCGCTGACGGAGCTAACAGCGGCCAGGTTACTTTACGGAATACCTGCCACTTGGTGCCCCCATCCATTTTCGCCGCCTCATACAACTCTTCTGGAATCGCATGCAGGCCAGCAATAAATACAATCATCATTTGCCCGGCATGTGCCCAGACCTGAACACCCGCAATGGCGTAAAGCGCGATTTTGACCCCGCCAATCCAGTTTTGCCCCCAAGCCCCAAGCCCTGTTTGGTGGAGCAAAGTATTGATAAGTCCAAGGGACGGATCGTACATAAACGACCAAATGAGCCCCACCGCTACAGACGAGAGGATGGTCGGGAAAAAGTAAAGCGCACGCAGTAGCACGTGAATTTTCGTATTTTTCACGAGCAACATGGCTAGCGCCAAGGACACAAGCGTTTGTGCAATCACAACCGTCAGCATGAATTTCGTATTGTTCCAGAGCGCTTTCTGGAAGACAATGTTATGCAGTGTTTTGGCGTAATTGTTCATTCCGACAAGCTGATAGGACGGCGATACGCCGTCCCAATCTGTAAACGAGTAAAACAATCCGGTGAATGTCGGCAAGACGAATAAGAACAAATACAGCAGCGTTCCCGGCAGAAGGAACAACCATAGCACACGGCGATTATGTGTCATCTTATTTGACTAGATGCTGATCGATAATAGCCTGCGCTTCTTTCGCAGCATCCTGAGGCGATTTACCGCTGAGCACGGCCTGAATCGAATTCGTAATGGCCTTCTGATTATCAGCACTCGTGATGCTGAAGCGAGGCTGGAAGAGTGTTTTCTTACCTGCCCACTCTGTCGCTACCTGAAGCTCGGGGGTTGTGTACTGGACGTCTTTGACCGTTACATTTTGCCCTGTCTCATTCGCATACGTACCTGCAATCTCCTTGCGACTTAAAAATTCAATGAATTTCTTAGCCTCAGCTGGATGCTTGGATTTACTATTTACCGCTAGCATGAATGTACTGGTATGTACACCTTCGAATTTTGCTTGATCAGCAGCAACTGTAATTGGAGCGAGCAATTTTTGCTCCAGATTCGGATTTTGCTTTTTATTTTGCGCTAATTGATAAGATCCGCTGGCCAGAATGGCTGCTTTTTCTTGTATAAATAGAGCCCCCGCTGCCGCGTCCTTCGTCCCAAGCGCATCAGGCTGGAGATAGCCTTTATCGTTAAGCTCCTTGAACTGGGTTAAGGTTTTGACCCAGAACTCGTCGGTTAATTTCGCTTGGCCCGCTTCAACTTTGGTGAAAATATCGGTGCTTGGTTCATTGTTCATAACCATCGTATTCATAAATTGCCCAGGGCCAATATCCGCACCTGCGAAGGCGATCGGAATGATGCCGTTCTTTTTCAACGTTTCGCATAAAACTAGAAAGCCTTCCCAATCCTTAGGCGGAGTCAGATTAAACTTTTGGAACAATTTGACGTTATAAATTGGATCGTTGTAAACCAGCTGGTAAGGCACCGCCACTTGTTTACCGTCTTTTTTGCCCACTTGAATGAGGGTATCATTATAATTGCCAAGAAACTTTTCTGAGGATAAATCCGCGAAAATACCCGCTTTGGATAACGCTTCGAACTGCGCGCCAGGGAACGATGTAAAAACATCACCTACAGAACCGTCCGCCAGCTTTGCTTGTGCTGTGGATTGGTACTGTTCCGAGGGCATCGTTTGCATCTCGACCTTAATGGCCGGATTCTCGGCTTGGAATTTGGCAATAATGCCGTTCAAGGAGTTCACGTCTTCTCCACGCCAATGCAAGAAGCTAATGGTAACAGGGTTGCCTGAAGCAGCAGTCGCGCTTGCCCCAGTTGATGCTCCTGGCGTCGCGCTAGTGTCCGCAGCTGATCCGCATGCTGCCGTAAGAATGGATAGCAGTGTGACCGTTGCGACGAGGAACCCGCTCTTTCTTTTATGTTTTTTCATGGAAAGACCTCCTGATTGTTTGTTTCATTATAAGTGTTGCTTCATTTAAACGTTGGATGGCACTCCGGCTTCTGCCAGCTTCAACTGCCATTTTTCCCGGAATAAAGGAAGTGCGGCTTGACCAAAAGTTTCGGCCTCCTCCAGATGAGGGTACCCAGAAAGGATGAACGACGAGATGCCGAGTTCAGCATATTCAATCAAACGATCCGCGACCTGGTCGGCTGTACCTACAAGGAGGATTGCACCGCCGGACCGAACCAGTGATAAACCGGTCCACAGATTGGGTCCTACGACGAATTGTTGACCCTTCGAAAGCTCTCTTAAATCGTTCTGACGCTGCTGATTGGTAGCATCTGTTTTGGCAAACGCTGCTTGCGCTTTCTCAATGGCTTCCGGCGATACCTTGGAGATGCTCTCCCAAGCTGCTGCCCAAGCCTCTTCTTCCGTTTCACGAACGAGCACCTGTGCTCTTAATCCATAACGAAGAGGACGATCGACTCCTGTTTCTGCCTTATACTCAGCCCGAACCGTTTCTATCTCACCGATCTGCTCGCGAATCCAGTCATGCGGCTCTCCCCACATGAGATAGGTGTCAGCAGTCTCAACAGCCAATCGCTTGGCAACTGGAGAACTTCCTCCTAGGTAAAAAGGTGGATGCGGCTTTTGAATCGTTAAAGGGGATGACACGGGACGATTGAATTGATAGTACTTGCCTTGATAAAGTTTGTTTTCTTTAACCGCTTCACCCTTCGCTGCATCCGCAAACTCGGAAGCCGCGAGAACTTCTGTTTGCGTCCAAGCCTGCTGCATAACCTCTACATACTCTTTCGCACGCTCGTATCTTTCATCATGGGCATGCGCTAAGGGATCCCCTAGTTCCTCCAAATCCTGCACGGACGAGCCGGTTACGACGTTAATCATAGCCCGCCCTCCAGAAAGCACATCCAATGCTGCTCCCATGCGCGCTGCTAGAACGGGAGCAACAAGTCCAGGTCGTACCGCGACTAGCGGGCGCAATGTAGTCGTATGACTCATCACGGCAGAGCCCACAACCCAAGCGTCCAAGCAAGCGCCGCCTGTTGGGATCAGCACAAATTCAAACCCAGATCGCTCTGCCGTTTGTGCAACATCGATTAAATATTCTAACGTAGCTTCTCGCTCCGGGGCTACTCCAACATACTTGCCATCACCTGATGTCGGTAAAAACCAACCAAACTCAATCTCTTTATGAAGTGTCATCTCAGTCTCTCCTGTCGACTTGATGTTATTATAAATGTTGTTATTTCCAGTAGCCTGGTCAATATCCTACAAAAAAGGTAGGAATAGAATGTATTAGTATCATAACAACGAACACCGGTCAGGGTCAATGTCATTTCGCGTTATTTTTAACTTGTCAATTTGTGGGTTATGATCTTATTATGGAGTTGTGGTTCTGCCTCCTTCATGAATATAAGGTATGCAGGGCATGTGAAAAAGAGGTGTAGTCGATGAGGAAGAACATGCGTGAAGATCATCATGAATATTTGGAAATTTATTATTTTACACCTTCTGAATTTGAAAAAGCCGGCAATGTCTGGCCGATTCGTATTGGTCATAATATCGCGAAATCCAATTATCATATCGGTCCTAGGACGACGCCCTATTATTATTTGATTTTCGTTCTGGATGGCCAAGGAACATTTGTTCAAAACAATCAAACCTTTTCACTTGGCAAAGGAGATATGTTTTGCTTATTTCCGCAGGTGACGCATGAATATGTGACGGTCGCGAACAATCCGCTGCGTAAAATCTTCGTGGCTTTTGACGGGAAACAGTCGCTTCATCTGTTGGAACGAATTGGACTGAGCCCCCATTCGCCTCATCTCTCAAGCGCAGATACTGAGCAAGCCATCAGTCTGATGTGGAATTTCATAAGCGCAGTCAGCGAAGGAGAACGCCAGGCGATGGATTTATCGAGGCTTATTCATCTTTATCAAGTTTTTGATTCTTTGTCCGGCGTGCACCGGCCTGCCTCTAATCATGCAAACCGCGCACTTAGCTGGCTGCAGATGGGCCTCTCCTATATGCAAATCCATTACGCCGAGGGAATCACTGTACAGCGAGTATCCGAGCATGTTGGCGTAGAGAGAACTCATTTTACCAAACAATTCGGACAAACATACGGGGTTACACCGATGCAGTACCTCCAGAGTTTGAAAATGAATGAGGCCAAACTTCTCTTGGAGCAAACGGCGTATACCCTTTCAGAAATTGCAAACTCCGTTGGCTATCCTGATTTATTTAGCTTTTCTAAAGCGTTTAAGAAGCATATTGGGATGCCCCCAACCGTCTATAGGCAGCAAAATAGAAGCAATTCATGATATTTACATGAAATAAGCCAAGATTTGACAATATCTATCAATTTACACCTCTACCAAAAATCCGCGTTTGATGATAGTTTAAGATATACATCAAAGTGAGGGAGAGATCAGAATGAGAACCATATATGAGAATTACCGAGGCTTTAAGATTAGTAAAGAAGAAAGCACATATAATGCTATCTCTTCAGACCATGTTATTTTTAGCCGCTGGCAGCTGAGCCAGGTCCTGGATACGGTCGATCAATATGTGGAATTTACTGATCCCAACACATCAACGAATAGCGAGTTTGGTTTTCCGCAAAACTAAACTTAAACATAGCCTCACAGGAAAGAACCCAGCGGTATCTTTATACCGCTGGGTTCTTTTGTGATTTCATTTCAGCTAATCTTGCGGTGATTTCCGCTAAGTTTTTTACTTGGAAGGAACTGGAGTCCTCTAGAGGCACTCGAGCTATTTAGGGGGTTATTCGGTATTTCCTTCCCTTCTTTGTACAAAGTGCAATGACATTACTGCGGTTGTGCTCAGAAATGTTAGCTTTTGAGAGCAAATGGTTGTAGAAAGTGCATTATAGACGGACTCGGTCAATGCCACAGGCGTGAATCCGCCGTTGGGAGGAGGCTGATTGGGCTTGATGCGGAAATCCGTGCGACAGTTAAGCTAGTTTTAGGGCTATAATTCCCACTATGTTGTACTTTGTGCAACATAGTTAGGGGGTATTCGGTATTTCCTCCCCTTCGTTGTACAAAGTGCAATGAAATTACTGAGGTTGTGCTCAAATGTTAACTTTTGAGAGCAAATGGTTGTAGAAAGTGCAATGTAGCTTGCTCTAATGTCGCAATAACAGCCAAATGGTTGTAGAAAGTGCATTATAGACGGACTCAGTCAATGCCACAGGCGTGAATCCGCCGTTGGGAGGAGGCTGATTGGGCTTGATGCGGAAATCCGTGCGACAGTTAAGCTAGTTTTAGGGCTATAATTCCCACTATGTTGTACTTTGTGCAACATAGTTAGGGGGTATTCAGTATTTCCTCCCCTTCGTTGTACAAAGTGCAATGAAATTACTGAGGTTGTGCTCAAATGTTAACTTTTGAGAGGAAATAGCGGCCTGTAGTTCCTCAGATGCAAGGTGATAGGGCGATTGCATCACCTGCAACCCAAGCCTCAGGCCGGAGGCTGCTTCCATTCGTTCTCGTCAAGGATCGCCGGAATCTCAATCCAGGCGCGCACGCCTTGATCTTCTCTGTGGCTATAACGCAAGCCATAGCTGCTGCCAAAATGCAGCTGTATCCGCTTCTGAACATTAATAATGCCGAACCCTCGATTGTTTTCTTTGCCTTTTATAATAGCATTTAGCATCTCGATATCCGTCTGCCGGTAACCGTTATCTTCTACGCTGATAATGACGAGGCTCTTGCGCACTCGGACCGTGATCCACAACTCCCCGTCTTGACTCATATGCTTAATGCCGTGCAGAATGGCATTCTCAATGATCGGCTGGAGGATGACCTTCGGCACGAGGTACTTTTTGGCATCCTCCTCAATGTCCCAATGTACCTGGAACGCGTACTCGTAGCGGAACAATTGCAAGCGGACATAAGCTTCCGCGTGATTCATTTCCTCCATGACCGGTATCAACAGCTTTCCTTTGCTTAGCCCAATTCGCATGATAAGCGATAAATCCTTAATCATTTCTGCTGATTCTGTCGCGCCTTCCATAAAAGTATGCCAATAAACAGACTCCAATGTGTTGTACAGGAGGTGCGGATTTATTTGCGTATGAAGAATCGATAGTTCGATTTCCTTATGCTTTAACTCCAGCTCATATTGATCATAAATCGTCTGATTCAAACGGTCCGTCATCCGAATAAAATGGTTGCTGAGCAGCACGATCTCATTTTTACTCTCCGAATGCATGGAAATCGCCAGTGGTCTGCCCGGATGATAGGAATTGGTAATTCGCGCTAGCCTCGAAATCGGCTTCAAGATCGATTGAATAAAGTACATGCTCGCCAAAAATAAAATGAAAAAATAAATAAACATAATCCAATCCACGAGACGCTGCACACTGATATGATCGATAATGATGGATTGAACGGGCACCCTCATGAGTAGTTTCGTGTTTGTAGCCTCACTTGTATAAAGAACATGCATATACTCCACACCAGCTTCCTTCAGCTTATAAACCCCCTCCACTCTGTCTGCTGCAGCGGCCACCCTGGAGCCGATTTGGAATTTCTCCGTGTTAGTTGCGAGCACCGTGTTTTCTTGGTCCAGCAGCATGACTTGGCCATCCGCATACTTGTCAAAAGGCGAAAAATCCTGCTGCAACGGTGTCTCAATGCCCGACACAAGTAAGTAGCCAATGACCGTTTCCCCGTTATAAATGCTGTTGAGCTGCCGCAAATAGGCAACGGTTTTCACGTTATTCGGATTATAGCCGAACTTATCAATAACGCGAAGAACCCCTTTCCCCTTGGCTTGGCTGACCGATTTGTACCAAGAGAGCGCATTCAAATCCGTTGCATAGAAGATCCCGTTGTTTAAAATATCCGAATTCGGCACGAAGGAATACTGCTTATCTGTGTCTGAAAAGAACATCGAATAACGAATCGCATTCGTCGAATAATTGCTCAAATATTTATCGAGCGTCTTGAAGATTTCAAATCGCTCATATTCCGATGAGGACGGGATGCTCGCGAGCTGTTGAATCTCCTGAGAGATCATTATTTTCTCCGTCTTTTCCTCGAAATCGCTGCTTTCCCTGTCTAGCGTTAAGTGACTTCCCCGAACTAATTGCAGCAAGGCATTGCCCACCTGTTCTTCTGTAATGGACTCCAGCTTTTTGGCGACAACCAAATCCAGAACCAATATCGGGATGACGACGAAAAAGATGAGCAGGACGATCAGCTTTTTCATCAGATTCATATTACGCAGCATTTTTCGCATACGGATTACCCTTTCTTTCCAGCCATTTCATCAGGTCATACTCCTGATACGCCTTGCTTTCACCTAGTTTCGCGATCGTGGAGACATTCTCCTTTAAGCAAAAGAAAACGCCACCAGAAATCATTCTGATGGGCGTTATTCGCTTATCCTTTTACACCGGAAACCGAAATACCGCGAATAATAAATTTTTGAAAAACGAGGAAAAACACCACCGGCGGCAGCATCGCCATCGTCAATACCGCGAACCGGACACTCCACGGGATAACCGATGTCGAGTAAACAACATACAGATAAATCCCAGTTGCGAGGGGATACATCCCTCTCTCCGACATGACGAGACTCGGCCAGTAGAAATCGTTCCACGTTGCCGAAAAGGATAACATTAACAGCGTTCCTATGATTGGAGTAGAAAGCGGAACCGCAATCCGGAGGAAAGAGCTGAATTCGCTTGCGCCATCTATCCTCGCCGCTTCGAGAATCTCTTTGTGAATGCCGTCAAAGAAGTTTTTGAGCAGCAGCATGAAATACGCATTAGCCGCAGCCGGCAGCCAGAAAGCCCAGTAGGTATTCAACATACCTAGACTTTTCAAATTGAGCAAGTTAGGCACAACGTACGTGGCCGGCGGGATGAGGAGCGTTGAAAAGAAAAACAGCGTCACCCATCGTTTGAAAGGAACTTTTAAATGAGACAGCGCATACGCCGCTAATCCGATCAGCAGCAGGGAAACAATCACGTTGCCGACATAGATGAACACCGTATTTTTGAGAAAAGTCAACAAAGGCAGATCAAATCCGGTGAAAGCATCCTTATAATTAGTCCAAACCCAGCTCTTCGGGAAAAAGGTTGGAGGGAAAGCGAAAAATTCCTCCCGCGTTTTCAATGAACCAAAAAACGTATTGAAAAACGGGTACAGCATCGTTACACCCATCAAAAACATCAGCACCACCATGATGGTGTAGCCCGTGCGCACCGTGCCTTTTTTCATATCAAAGCTAGAAATAATGCCGCGTTCTTCTTGCTTCATGCCTTCTCACCTCTACGCTGCAGCAGATTGTATAACACGGACAACAGGATTAACACGAAAAACATTAAGCTGCCCATCGCGCTTGCTTTGCCAAAATCAAGATCTCGGAATGCCGTATGATTAAGCCATAGCAGGTACGTTAACGTAGCATTGTTCGGCCCGCCATCCGTCATGGATAACTGCGCCTGGAAGCCTTGTGACGTCGTGATTACCTGCAGAAGCAGCAGAAGCAGCATCAATGTTCGGATACTAGGCAAAGTAATATTGCGAATTCGCTGCCACACGCTCGCCCCGTCGATCTCCGCCGCTTCATAAATATCCCTTGGAATTCCTACGATAGCAGCGATATAGATGAGCGTAGCCGCCCCAAAGCTTTGCCACGTTTCAAGCAAAACAATAGAACCCATGGCCAGTTTAGGACTGAAGAATTGCAGCTGAGGAAACCCCAACGATTGCAAAAGGGAGTTAATCGGACCAACTGCATCATAGAACCACTGCCACATGCCATATAAGACAATAGCGGGAATCGCGCTTGGCAAGTATCCGATAATGCGCGCTCCCCCCTGAAACCACTTCAATTCAGAGACAGCGATAGCAATGAGCGGAGGCACCCAGAAGCCAATCAAGACACCAAGCGCCATATAAAACAAGGTATTTTTGACAGATATCAGCAACAGCTCATCCTGAAAAATACTTAGATAATTTGCAAGACCAATAAAATGATTGCCGTCCACAAAATCAATCGTGTAGAAGCTGTAGAAAATACCTTTGATAATCGGGACCCACAAGAAAATAATAAATAACACAATCTCCGGGATGATGAAGAGAGTCCCCCACAAATACCAATTAATCTTCCTTTTAACTCCGCTTGCCGCAGCGACAGGCTGTACACTTAATTCTGCATCCATCTCCAACACTCCTTATGAAATCGGACCTAAACCGCAAAGGCAGCTTAGATCCGACTGTTCCGGTCGCTATTCGACTTTCACTTTATCAAATACTTCTGATTGCACTTTGTTCGATGCATCCGCTAGAGCCTTTTTCAAATCTATCTCTTTGGTTGTGAACACTTTTTGGATCACATTGGCCATCTCTGTGTAATACTTTTGGGCTTCGTACTGGGCTTCCGGCTTGCCGTCCCAAAGGCTGAGCAGCTGCGGATCGTATTTGAAGACATTGTCATATTTAGCTAATAAGTCCGTGTACTTTTTACCGAAATCAGAGGAATCTTTCCAGTAGTTAATCGGCTGTGGAATATAGACGCGGTTTTTCGTTTTACGGTCCTCGATCTCTTTTTTCGTGGAGTTCAAGAAATCGTCCGTGAAGTACTCATCCGTAATCCATTTGAAGGCTACAGCCTGTTGATCTTTGTCGCTCTTCGGATTGATCACGCGGTAGTTGCCGCCGAGAACCCCTGTATGCTTGCCGCCTTTGGTTAGCGCCGGCATCGGATACACGACCATATCCTCTTTGGAGATGCCACCTTCATTAATCGCTGCATCCGCTGCATTGCCGCTTCCGCACATCACCATCGCGCCGCGTCCTTGAGAGAATGCGCTCAGTGCATCGCCGTAGCCGAGTGCCCAGTTCTGCGGAATCAAGTTCTCATCTTTCAGCTTTTTATAAAATTCAAGCGCTTTCAAACCTGCGTCTGAATTGAAGATGCCTACGACTTTGCCGCCATCAAGCTTCTGTACGTCCCCGCCTGCTGCATAGAGGAAATTCGTCCAGTTCCAACCCGCTTCCGGGCCTTTCCCCATTGGGATAAAGCCTGCGATGCCTTTGGCTGGATCGTTGATTTTTCTCGCAGCTGCAAGTAGGTCATCCCACGTCCAATCCATTGGCGGCAGTTCGACGCCTTTCTCTTTGAACAGCTTTTTGTTTAACGTAATCGTCATCACGTATCCATCAATCGGTACGCCATACGTTTTTCCATTCACAACGAACGGTTTGGAAAGGAGATCATTCATATCTTTCGCATGCTCCCAGGCATTCATGGAGTCGGAAATGTCCGCTACCCACTTCTTGTCAACGAGCACTTTGCCTTCCGTCGCATAGGTTGTGTATTCAGTTGGAGCGCTGTTGGAAGCCATTTTGATCCCGATTTCAAGCGGATTGTACTGCCAGTCGTCTTTCTTGAATTCAACGTTCGGATTTTTCGCTTTAAAACGGGCGATCCGCTGATCCAGTTGATCGTTTTTCTCTTTTTGATCCGGCTTGAAGCCTTGGGCGGTGATGGTCACCCTTTTGGCTGCAGGCGTTGCCGTAGAAGCGCCCGTTGCCCCTGTTGCGGCCGGACTTGCCGGGCTAGCACTTGGTGCGTTTGTTGTTGCTGACGGCGTGCCACATCCTGCCAGTAGGACAGTCAGTGCGATTGCACTGATTGCGGATGTCTTTTTACCTCTCATAGTTGGTTCCCCTTTCAACATCATGTTAGTTACGTTTGCTGCTACAATTCCGATTATAAGGGGTACCCCGGCAGCCTAGCGATGTGCCTTGTTACGTTAATCATGTCGCATATTACGGTCCCGCTACTTTGATCTCCGAAATATTCATCCCAAAATGCTTTTTAAATATTTTACTAAAATGCTCCGGCGATTCGTACCCGATTTCCTCCGAAATCTCATATCGGCGTTTATCTGTCGTGAGAATCAGCTGTTTCCCTTTTTCCATCCGCAGCTGCGTCACATAATCCCAGATTCCCTGGCCCATCACTCTTTTAAACAGATAACTCAAATAATTGGGGCTCAAATGCACACTGTCTGCGATGTCCTGCAGCTTCAGTCCTTTCTCGCAAAAATGATGTTCAATATACGTTTTCGTGTCAAAAACAATGCGATTATTCGCCTCGTCTACCTGCGTGTTTGTTAAATTCTGCTCATTCGTCGTTTTCCCGATATCCTCTATGTAAAACATATAGTGGTCTTTCTGTGTCTCGCCCCACGTCAAGCTCTCCATCGCTTCTTTAAAGATGACAGGCCACTTGATGATGCCTTCCTGAATGCGGCTGATGCCGATTTGGCATTTGACATTCACGTATTTTTGCAAATTCGCATTGATCATTTGAGCTACCATCAGCATCTGATTAATACGGAGTGTTCCTTGTTTCTCCTCCTCAGGGATTTGCATCAACAAGGTAAAGGTGGAATTGTGCGTATTGAACACAAGATGGCTCCACTGGCTTGCCGTCTCTTCGATGATATTCAATGCGGCGTACTTCAGAAGACTACGGTCTTTCAGCGTTGCAATTTCCTCATCTCTAATGCCGCCCCGGTTCAAAAATAATTTGATAACCAGCATGCTGTAATGGGTACCGGACAAACGATTTCGGAGCTTCTCCCTGATGCCTTGCACTTCGGATTCATGAACGGTTCCCGTGACAATCTCGCTCAAATAATAGTTCATCTCAAGCGTGGTAATATCCGCCAACGTTCGGTTGCCTTCCCAATTGGAAAAATGCTGCTGCCGCTCTTCCTTTTCCTTGAGCAGCTTCGCTGTTACCGCAATCAAGTACGGCGGCGTAATCGGCTTAACCAAATATTCTTTGGCTCCGAAACGGATCGCTTTCTGGGCATATTCAAATTCGCCATGGGCGGATAAAATGACAATCGGGATCGATGGATCTTCCATGAATATATTTTCAATTAATTCAATGCCATTCATCTTTTCCATCTGAATATCGGTAAACACAAGGTCAATTTTTTCCAAATGGATGAAATCGAGCGCTTCAAATCCGTTATAGGCAATAAAAACCTCGCCAATATCCAGTTTGGATTGCTTCAAAATCGTTGCAACACCCTTACAAATCATCGGCTCGTCATCTACAACTAAAATATTTACCATAGGTCACCTCGGCATTCTTTTCCTGCATCCTCTTCATTTTATTGTACAACAGTTGGTTTTCCTATGGTTTTTATTACGGTTGTTGTGTCGGATGTAACTATGTGACCCATTGAAAGACTAAACCTACAGAGTGAATGACTAAACACATAGAGTGGATGAGTAAACACACAAGAGTGAATGACTATACCTTCAACATTTGAGCGCGGGGAGGGAATTGGATATGGGCTTCCAACCGTTTCTTGAAATCGTGCTTCTTTTGAATTGGTTTTTATGGTTGGAGCACGATTTCAAATACGGGCGCTACGCTTTTCCACCCCATATCCATTCCCTTTTTGTTCTACTTGGTGCTGACTGCTGCTTCTTAATCTTCACACTTACACCCTACTTCCAATATTCAACACCCTACCTCCAGTTCCCGTTGGATGTTTTCCAACGAGAACTGCTTTTTGAAGGGTGTTTTCTTCGTTTCGTTGGATGAAATCCAACGCGATCGACAAAAATGGGGCTAAAACAAGCCAAAATCGTCTTTTGGTTGGATTTTGTCCAACGAAAAGGACGAATTAGCACCTGTAATTGGGTTTTCATTGGAAATCGTCCAATGAGTTGGGCTTGTAGCCGCCACTATCTCCATATCCGATACATTACAACACCACACAACACTAGCACATCACACTAACTCATCACTATCACAACACATCAACTAAGCAACCAGCACTTCACCAAAGCAACCATCACTCTACCAAAGCAACCTCCGCCCCACCAAAGCAACCAACACATAAAAACCCGCCCCCATCGGATACCGATGAAAACGGGTTTTTCAGATTACAGCTCTATTTCATTTGCTGCAATAAATTTACGCGGTAAGCTTCGCTTTCCAAGCCTTGAATCTCTTTGTACTCTTCCTCCGTCAGCCTTCTAGGCGTGCCGACCGATTTGGCGATGAGATAAATTTTTGCGCTTTCTTCCATCACTTCGGTGCGGTAGTAGGCTTCACGCAGGTTTTTGCCGGTGGTCACGAGCCCATGATTTTTCAGCAAAATCGAGGTGTATCGATCAGCCTTTTCAGCTACAAGGTTCGCCAGTTTATCTGTTGTTGGCACAACGTAAGGTACGAAGGCTACATCGCCGACTAACGCAGCTTGGTCCGGGAACAGCATCGGCAGTTCATCATCCACAAGTGTTAATGCAATACAGTAGGCTGGGTGCGTATGCACAATCGCTGTCATGTTCGGATTCACGCGATAGCAGAATAAGTGCATGAGGACTTCAGATGATGGACGATACGTTTTGTCTAAAATAGTCCCCGAAGGGATATCAACCGGAACCCATTGTTCCGGCTCAATATCCTCGAGCGCAAAACCGCTCGGGGAAAGATACATCGTATCCTCGAATCTCGCGCTGATATTACCGCCTGGACCTACGACGAGACCTTTGGCTACACTTTTCCGTGCATATTTCGTTAATTCTTCTCTTATATGTTGCTCCGACATCACGTCTTCAGCTCCTTACAGATTTCTTGGCAATTACTTGCCTGAACGTTTGATAAGCTTCCTGCCACTGTGACTCATCTTGCGACTCATAATGGTCTGGCGGAAAGGAATCCCTGACGGCTTGGCGAATCTGATCGAGCGAATCCACCTCGCCATGCGCTTTGACCTGCATCATCATGTTGCCGATGGCTGTCGCTTCAATAGGCCCTGCAATGACCGGACGTCCCGTTGCATTCGCCGTAAGCTGGCACAGCAGGTGGTTTTGAATGCCGCCTCCCACCATATGAATCGTTTGCAGCTTTTTGCCCAGCAGCTCTTCGATTTCATCTAACGTTTGTTTGAATTTCATCGCCAAACTGTCCACCACACAGCGAACAAGCTCCGCTTTTGTTTGCGGTACGGATTGGCCGGATTGCGCGCAATAACGGCGAATTCGATCCGGCATATTGCCCGGAGCCAGGAATACCGGGTCTTGCGCATCTACATAGCTATGAAGTCCAGGTTCTGCCTTCGCCATCTCCTGCATCTGAGCGAAGCTGAGGGATTCCCCCTCTAGCTCCCACTGCCTTTTGCATTCTTGCAGCAGCCACAGGCCCATAATATTCTTCAGCATGCGAATTTTATGTTCTGCGCCGCCTTCATTCGTAAAACCATAGCTGAGACTTTCTTCCGTCAAAATCGGTTGATCGATTTCAACACCCATGAGCGACCAAGTGCCGCACGAGATGAACGCGTAATCCTTCTCCAATGAAGGGATAGATACGACCGCAGAAGCCGTGTCATGCGAAGCAGTCGCTATGACGGACATGCCACCGATCTGGAGTTCATCAGCGATTTCTTGACGCAGATTCCCTTCCTTCGTTCCAGGCATCACAATGTCTGTGAACAAGCTTGCCGGGATACCGAGCTTGTGCAGCAAGCTCCGATCCCAGTTCCTTGCCGCCGAATCAAGCAGGCCCGTTGTGCTGGCGATTGTGTACTCAGTTGAGCGGATGCCGGATAAATAGAAACGGAATAAGTCCGGCATGAGCAGCAGACGAACATCCTCAGGCAGCGCTAAGCCCTGCTCATTTTTCTCCGCATAAAGTTGAAAAATCGTATTAAAAGATAAGGGCTGAATGCCTGATCTGCTGTACAAATCCTGCGGAGAAGTATGCTGCAGCATAGCCTCCATGGCCTCTGCATTGCGAGCTTCCCTATAATGATACGGGTTGCCAAGCAGCTTTCCCTTGCCATCAACGAAACCATAGTCGACTCCCCATGTGTCTACCGCAATAGACGCTGGGCTACCCGATGACTGCTGTTTAAAGGCATGAATGCCTTTTTTTAACTCATGAAAAAGCCTTAGAAAGTCCCAATATAGCCTACCGCCGAGCTCAACAGGATCATTGGCAAAGCGGTGAATCTCTTCTACTGTAAGTTTTGAGCCATTCCACCGCCCTAGCATCGTTCTGCCACTGCTAGCCCCGAAATCGACGGCCAACATATTCAAAGGGTTCGTACTCACAAGGGCCACCTCAATTCCTCTTACTTGTATAAAGGACCGAAGGAGCTGCAAGCTCTGAAATCCGCACCTTCAGGATCGGACGTTCCGAAATTACTCCAAACGCGCGGACGGAAAACTTGCTCTTTGGCCACGTTATGCATAGAAACCGGAATTCTCAAAATCGCCGCCAAAGTGATCAAATCTGCGCCAATATGGCCGTAGCTGATTGAACCGTGGTTCGAACCCCAGTTATCCATAACGGAGTACACATCAGTGAATGACCCTTCTCCTGTCAAAATAGGAGCAAACCATGTTGTCGGCCACGTTGAATCCGTACGATCATCTAATGTCTTATGAACATCCTCAGGCAGATCCACCGAGTAGCCTTCGGCCAATTGCAGAACAGGTCCCAAGCCCTTCACAAGGTTGATTCGGGACATCGTAACTGGCATCCCGCCTTTGGTAAGGAAGTCTGACGAGTACCCGCCCCCACGGAAGTATTCGACGGAAGCCGGGCGCCAGGATGTCGCTTTCAGGCATTTGCCCACTTCTTCATCGGTGATTTCCCAATATGGCTTCATAACAGGCTGACCATCACGCGTCTGCTCACCCGTACCGTCAAGTGCTGCCGGACCTGAGTTGATTAAGTGAAGAATGCCGTCTTTGGCTGCACCGCTTAATGTGTGCCCCGTTACCCGTTTAACTGCATCAGGACTCCAATAGGTTCTTACATCAGCAAAAATTTGCGCCGTGTTCGTCAACAGGTTACCGAAGAGCATCGCAACCCCGTTAAGGCTGTCGTTTTCAGTTGCAACCAAAAAAGGCGCGCGTTTGCCGTTCCAGTCAAAAGACGTATTCAGGATAGCTTCCATGAAGTCGCCGTTCGGGAAGTGATCTGTCCAGTGGCGCTGACCTTGGAAACCAGAAAGAATCGCATTGTGACCAAGTGCTTCTTCTCCAAATTCAAGATCGTTCAGTCGCGGATTGCCTATCATTAGATCCTTGACAATCAAGGACATTTTCACAACGGTCTCCCAATTCTGATCTTTTCTTTCGCGGGTTTGTTGGATGGCGGCTGGATTGTTATCCGGTCCTTCTGCGCAGTTCTCTTTGACCCAGTTTAATGCCAACTTGTACTCTTCCGGATCGAAAATTTCCTCGTCAATACGGCGAACTAGCTCCGACATATCCACATATTCATTGCGCATGCCAAGGTAATTCTGAAATAATTCCTCGTTCACGATGGAACCCGCAATCCCCATGGAAACGGAGCCAATCGCCAAATACGATTTACCTTTCATGTAAGCGGCTGCAAGGCCAGCCTTAGAGAAACGGATCAATTTATCCTGAACGTCCTGCGGAATATCCGTCGTACCGGCATCCTGCACATCTTTCCCGTAAATGCCGAAGGCAGGAATCCCTTTTTGCGCGTGACCAGACAAAACAGCTGCCAAATAAACGGCTCCAGGACGCTCTGTACCGTTAAAGCCCCAAATCGCTTTCGGTGTGGATGGGTCCATATCCATCGTTTCAGTTCCGTAGCACCAACAAGGAGTAACTGTAATGGACACGCCTACGCCGGATTTCGTGAATTTGCTCGCAGCTGCAGCTGCTTCTGCCACCCCGCCAATACAAGTGTCCGCAATGACACACTCGACAGGCTCGCCATTCGGATATTTCAAAGTTTCACTCAAGAGTGCAGCAACGGCTTTAGCCATGTTCATCGTCTGCTCTTCAAGGGATTCACGTACCCCTTTTCTTCTGCCGTCAATCGTTGGTCTGATCCCGATCTTAGGGAATTCCTGATTCCATCTGTGGTTACTGTTTGCCATTTTGTTATCCTCCTCGGTATTGGGTTATTTCGATTTATACAGTCCTGACACACGTTAAATTTAGAGTTATCGATAATTCAAATTAGGAGCTGATGACACCTTTTTTCAAAATTACATTAGCGTACAGAGCCTTCTCGCTTGTGGCTACAATGGCATAGGCTTTCTTAGCTCTTTCATAAAACGCAAAGCGTTCTACATACTCAATCTCTGGTGTAATGTGCTTTTGAATAATTTCTTCATATACGCCCCAGATCGGCGTTTCTACTTGATCACCTGGGACAACCGCCATTAAAGCAACCGGCTGTTCACTATATGTATCCAGCGGAAACAACGATAAAACCGCTTCCAATAATTCCGGGACGCCATGGCCGTCGCAACGAAGCAGACGATTCGTATGACTTGCTGCCGGAAAGTTTCCATCCGCTATAATAATCTCATCGCCATGGCCCATCTCCATCAGCACCTTCAATAACTCAGGTGACAAAATGGAAGGTATTCCTTTTAGCATATTCAAGTCCTCCTCTAAAAATGTGTGTTATCGATAACTCAAAATTATCAACTTTATGCCTTGCTGTCAATCTTTAATTTCTATACAATAGACAAATACATGAATGAAAAGGTGAAGCTACTTGATAACAATTTATGATATCGCTGAAAAAGCCGGCGTTTCGGCCATGACCGTTTCCCGAGTTATCAATAACACGGGCCGCATCAGCGAGGCCACGCGTAAGCGCGTGAAGAAGGTTATGGAAGAACTCCACTATATTCCGAACTCAATGGCTCGCAGCCTCGTGCTTCAAAAGACTAAAATTCTGTCCCTGCTCATAACCGATATTACGAATCCGTTCTATACGACACTGGCTCGCGGAGCTGAGGATGCGGCTCTACGAGCTGGATACCGGCTGTTGTTCGCGAATAGCGACGAGGACTATGCGAAGGAGAAAGGTTACGTCGATATGATGTTATCTACTCGCGTGGATGGCGTCCTGTTTGCTCCGACCGGGGATCACTCGCTTGAGAACTTGCTGCAACTGCAGAAACACAATATTCCTTTCGTCGTGCTTGACCGTGAAATCCCGGGTATTGAAGCTGATCTCGTACTTGGCGATAGCAAAGAAGGTGCAAGAAAACTCGTCGAGCACTTGATCGAGCTCGGGCATCGCCGTATCGCCATGATTAACGGTTCCCCTGATGTCTCTACCGCTCGCTTAAGATATACGGGCTATCGCGAAGCGCACCTGTTGAATGGACTCGCTGTAGAGGACTCGCTCGTGATTCATCGGAACTTTCGCGATTTTCAAGATGAATCTGCGCTTGATGCTTTGATCCATCATGAGAATCCACCTACCGCCATTTTTGCAGCCAACAACATGCTGGCAATCGGCGCCATTCAAGCTTTGAGAAAGCGCGGTCTGCAGGTTCCCCGTGATCTCTCTGTCGTTTGCTTTGACGACTTTGGCCACACGGACGTCTTAAATCCTTTCTTAACCGTAGCTTCGCAGCCTGCCTACCAATTCGGGGCGCTCGGCATGCAGCTGCTCATTGAGCGCATTGAAGGCGAAGCAACGCAGGAGCACCGGAAGATGATTCTGCCTTCGGAGCTGCTCATTCGCTCGTCTACGCAAGCTTTGGCATGAGCTTGGGAGCCATGATCCGATGCCACTTCCATAGCTGGATACATGTCCTTGACAGAAGTCCATTCGCAGCGCTATATTGCGAATAAACGAGTTGTCAAAGGAGATCACATGAATCCTAACGTTGAACAAGCCCTGCAAACGACCATCAACAACTGGAACGCCATGTCGGCCTCGCGAAATGACGAGCAGGAAGCGGTCGCGGACCAATTCCAGTCCTCTTTTTACCTATTCATCGATACTTTCCGTGAATGGGTCCAAGCGTTAGATCCACGGCCGCAATCCATCGAGGAGCTGATGGATATGGAGATGGTGCAGGACATCCTGGACATACTCCCACCACCGCTCCACCTTAACTTCGAGACAGAAGCCGAGCTGATCATGGATAATGTTCTCCGAGTTGACGAGGATAAGTATGACTAGATCCTGCCCCGTAAATACAAAAAAGAAGCTATTCCTTGGTCTTTCGACTTTTGGGATAGCTTCTTCTTCCTATACCTATACTGTTTTATCTACAAAAGTAACTTGATTCTGCTCAGCAAATTTCTTTAGTTTGCCCGCCATTGCCGCAACATCAAAACGATTCAACGTTCTGTTGTAAACCCAGCGCGGTGACTTGCCTTTCAGATGAATCACCACTTGTCCAGGCGCATACACGATCTCGTTAATGTTATCCGCGCTAAGCATCAGCTCTCTGGCAAAACCACGCTTCGACAGACTCGTCTTACTCACCTTCAAATAAGGCCGGCGAATGAAATAAACGAACAAGCCAACGACCAAATATGCGCAGGTTGTATACCAATACATTTTGTCCCCACTCGTTTTAGTCAAGGTCAACAATAGAAAGACGGAAATCAGGACGAAAAACAAAGCTAACATGATGCTTCTGCCCTTAAATACTTCAGCCCGATCAGGATCTGTAGAAATAGGGGCAATCCCTCTTTTGGACCTATCCTTATTTATTTTCTTAGCATTTTTACTGACCATTCGTTCCCACTTGCGAGACATTCATTTCACTCCTTGGTTTTCTGCGTTCTGGACTCCCTGTCACTGTCACTGTCACTGTCACTGTCACTTCAACAATCGATTTAATAGGCCTTCGTACCATTTCCATGGCAAAAAACTTCTTGCCCACAGTCCCATCTGCACGCCACGGCCAAGCGGATATCGAAGCTTAGTCCCCGGCCTGTCCACCAGCCGCGCGATTACGTCTGCGACTTCCTGCGGATCGGGTGCAGTCATGGATGCTTTCCGCGAATACGCCAGCACCCTGCTAAGGCGCTGCCAGTATGGCGATGCTTCCGTCGTATGGATCGTCTCGAAACCTTTTCGCCAAATCTCTGTGCGGTAAGCTCCCGGTTCAACAAGATGTACACGAATGCCAAACGGCATCATTTCCAAACGAAGGGATTCGCTAAAGCCCTCGATTGCAAACTTGGATGTACTGTACGGCGCGTACCCAGGAAAGGCGGACAATCCGCTCACACTGCTCACATTAATGATACAGCCTGACTGACTAGCGCGCATGAAAGGTAAAACAGCCTTGGTAGTCGCAATGACCCCAAACACATTCGTTTCCAGTTGGGATCGCCATGCTTCCATCGGGACATCTTCCACATATCCGCCAACAGCGAAACCGGCATTGTTAATCAGCACATCAATTCGTCCATACTTCTTCATGATAGCAGAAACAGCCTGCTCAATCGATGTCGGAATCGATACATCTAAGATCAGGGTATCGATAAATGAGGTCACGCCTGCCTTTTCAGCTTGCTGCATCAAAGAATCGCTTCTGCTCAAGTCGCGCATCGTCGCGATCACTTGATACCCTTTTTGAGCCATGCCAATTGACGTTAATAAACCGAATCCGCTCGATGCGCCTGTCACCAGTGCGATACCACGTGCAGTACTCACTGCCGCCGCCCCCTCATCTCCCAATCACTACCCTACATAATCCCATATAAACCTGACAATGTCGATATGCAAAAGTGACGAAACGAGAGCATTTATTCTCATGCATGCCCATAACTCCAACGTTTTAATCCCCTCTCACTTCTAGGGAAAATATCAGTTCCGCCGGATGAAGTCTACTATGAGACGTCCAATTTCGTCTGGTGCATCCTCCAGACAGTAATGGCCCACTCCTACGAGCCGATGAATAGGTGCATTTGGAAATAGCTCTGTGAAAAGCGGCAGAAAATGATCGAATTGAAGCGTACGGTCAGCATCCCCCCAGATTGCAAGCGCGGGCTTCCCACGGATAAAGCTTACAGCTGCTGCACCCGGCGTTTCAAACTGGTGCGCACCCGTGGCGAACCCTTTAGCCCATCCAATAGCGCCGACACAGTCAGCCGGGCCGACAAAGCGTGAGCCATAAGCAGCGAGCCAAGTTTCGGTAATTAGCTCATTGTTCTCGAAGCCGTTCAATTTGAGCGTGCTGAGGATGTTAAAACCAAGCTGGCTCAGGACGGTCTCAAGGCTGCCTTCCTTTTCAGCTCTCAAGATCCATTGGAACCAGGGAGAAACACCAGCATTGGAGATTAGCCGGTCGACGAGGTCAAGCTGGCCAAATGGTGTCGGACCGTTCGTCGAGATCAGCCTACGAATACGATTTGGATGGCGCGCAGCAAGTCCCATGCCCACCGGCCCGCCGAAATCGTGCATAACAAGCGTAATATCTTGCAGGTCGAGCGCCAAAACAAACTGTTCGAGATTATCGATATGGTCCTGCAGCCAATAGCTGCGGTCCTGTGGCGTCGCGCTTTTACCGAAGCCCATATGGTCGGGGACGACGACACGATAATCTTCGCTCAAAACTGGGATCAGATGACGGAACAAATAACCCCAGGTCGGCTCGCCATGTAGGCAAAGGATGGTTTCGTCTCCTTGCCGCCCCTCGTCGACATAGTGCATGGCGAAGCCGGGAGCATGCGTGAAGTGCGGCTTGAATGGAAAGGTGCCGTCATAATTCGAGTACAAGTCGATTTTGCGATACTGAGTCATGGAAAGTCTCCTTTATAAACGTTTTGTTTGTATAAGTACTTCTTGCACTTCATTCTGCTGAACAACTATGTTACATACCAATTGGTATGTAACTATAATGAGTTAATATTGATATACAGTCAAGTTAAGGTGAAGTAAACTTGACTATTCACACCGTAAATACTATGATTATTTCATACTGTACGATATGAAAAGAGGAATGGCTAATGGTACGGCCCAGGGAGTTTGATGAAGAAAAGGCATTACATGCAGCTATGGAACTGTTTTGGGAAAAGGGGTATGAAGCAACTTCATTAAGCGAGTTAACGTCACGAATGGGGATACAACGTCCCAGTATTTACTCCGCGTTCGGAGACAAGAAGGAACTGTTTGAAGCTGCGCTACGCAAATATAATCAATTCCATTCTTCCTTCGTTCGCGCTCGACTTCAAAGCATTTCATCCACAAAAGAAGCGTTTCGCTCCTTCTTTGAGGGGATTGTAGCGGAAGTATACAAGGAAGGACCCAACCGGGGGTGTTTTTGCCTCAATGTGATGGTAGAACTTGCTCCCCATGATGCAAAATTCGAAGTACTTACAAGAGAACATCAGATGTATCTTGCGGCGTTATTTGAGGAAACCATTGAACGAGGAAAGCGATCTGGCGAACTCGGGAAAGATGTGAACTCAAAAGTGTTAGCACAGACACTCGTCGTTTCAATGATTGGACTTACTGTATTAATGAAATCTCGCCCCGATCGAACATTTGCAGAAAATGCTGTAGCGACGATACTTGACTTGCTCAAGTAGATGTTGCCTGCTTCTATATGCAATAAAGTTCCTACATGCAAAAAGAAGCCCCGCATCAGGGGCCTCCTCTTCTTCTTCACCATTATTCATTCACATTGGAATTATACAAGTTACCTCCACCCGTACGGGTGTCATTCTGTGCAGTCGTCCCAGTAGCAGCGCTTGTCGCATACACCACATAGCCTGTTGAGTTATCCAAATTCAAGGTGTTATTGTTAAAAGCATTATTCGTGCCTGTCGCATACTCCGTACCATGAGTACGAACTTGGAACGCATCCAACACATTGGAATTGCCGTTTCTGTAGCCTTGATTGTAACGCACGATTGTATTTACACCTTTGATATCGATAAAGCTGTCTGCACTGTTCGCGCCGCTTATCCCTGTCCCGTTGAACGTACAATACTCGATTATTGTACCGCTAGCTCCTTCTTTAACGTCAATATGCTCAGCTGTAATACCGCCGTCAAAATTCGTGTGTGAAATCACATTCCCTGTCACAACATGCTCATAATCCGAGCTGGAATCCGAACCTACATACGCCCCTTCACCGTAACCCGCTTGGTATTTGCCGGTATCATAGATCGTAGAATACTCCAGTGTGTTGTTGGAGCTGCCGTCACGGAAATGCACACCTTCGTCTCCAACGTAATGCACTTCAACATTGTTAAGTAGATTGCGGTTCCCGTTGTCAATGATGATTCCTTTTTGAGCATTGGTGATCTCGATATCTCGAATTTGCCAGTAATCACCTGTCAGGTGAATGCCGTATGAGCCATCGTTCACATTGATGCCTTTGAGGATCGCAGGATTCGCGGCGTCGCAGCTTTTCAGGATAATCGGATTCGCAGATGTCCCGCTTTTACCTGAATAGAACAAACCCTGACCGCCTGGATCGCCACTCGTTGAGCGGTCACCTGTGTAAGTGCCTGGAGCAATAGAGATCACAGTACCTGCTGCCGCATTCAACATCGCATTCTGGATGGCTGCAGTTGTATTCAGCGCATTCGTACAACCTGTCGGCGGTGCCCCTGCATTTGTTGTCGCATTGATCGTACTGCTTTGGTTGGAAGCATTGCCTGCGGCATCTTTCGCTTTGACATAATAGCTGTAAGTCGTCGAAGCTGTCAGACCCGTATCGCTGGTCGAAGTGCCGCTCACGGTTTTAAGGAATGTGCCATTGCGGTACACATCATAACCCGTAACCCCCACATTGTCGGTGGCTGCGTTCCAACTTAAATTAATTTGCGAACTGGAGACCGCAGACCCCGTCAAACCTGAAGGCGCAGTAGGCGCCTGTGTATCCGCGCCCCCACCGCCACTACCGCTAACGACCACAAGCTGAGGTTTATTGGCCGCATTTTCACTGCTATTCAAGGTTGTGTACTTGCCGACACTTTCCTGTAGCGCGAAAGAAACAACGCCATCCCCTGAGGCTTGTGCCGTTACATAGGAAGTCACATCAATTTCGTTATACGTATTCGTCGTATTGATTGAGACACTCCCAGCCGAGCTGCCAACAGCAGGTTTATTATTCCATGTAAGCGCCGTCTGCGTCCAACTGTCAGCAGTCTGATAGGCAGATAGAACCGTAGCTGCCGACGCGCTCCCGTAAACACGCAATTTGGCGCTTGTCACACCCGTTAGTCCGCTTAGATTAAATTTGAGATACGAATATCGAGATGCGCTTGCATCATTTTTGACATACAAGGAAGTTGCTGTCCCGTAATTGGAATCCCCATTACTTTGATGAACATAAGAGTCATCACTCGGAGTAAGTGTTGTCGTCGCGGCACCTGCGAACGATGGCAGCGCCATCAGCATCCAAGACGAAAGCAGAACCGCTGCCCAAGTTTTCCCTGCATTCTTACGAAATATTTTCACCATTACACCATTCCTCCCAAAAGTTCAAATCTTCTCCTCGTTGCCCAGTAGATCAGCTGTAGACAGGTTCACACACTCCTCCTTTCCACACTTCCCACCAAAGTGGCAACGCTTACATTTAAAAGTATAAAAGATTGCCAGCTTGGCATGTGTCCCTCTATTGTTTAGAAGTTGCACTGAGTTGCGGTATTTTTAAAGCTGCTGTCGGTATGTCTTCGGGGTGATGCCAAGAACCGTTTTGAATACCCGGCATAAATAAGATCCATTCAGAAAACCGACCTCCTGCGCGATGAAGCTGGCTGTTTTATTCGTTGTTTCGAGCAGCAAACATGCTTCTTTTAACCTGCGGGCCACGATAAATTCCGTGATGGAACTGCCTGTTGACTGCCGAAACGTATGAGACAAGTAATAGGTGGACAAGTGCAAGTCCTCGGACATCCGATTCAAATCAAATTTCTCTTTATAGTGAAGTTCAATCCATTCGATCATCTGCATGGCCGTATGAGAATACCGTGGTCTCAGCTTGTCTTCAAGCCCGCTATACAATTCTTTTCTAACAGGTTCAATCCCCTGAAGTATAGCTATAAGAGATAAAACGAACTCTTCCTGCTGTTTATGAATGTGTATACGCGCCAGTTTCTGGTGGAGCCGCTCAAATAAAGCTGCCACTTGCTGTTGCTCGCCAATAGCCTGACGTTGTAAAGGCTGCTTCCAGAGGATATTAAACCATTGGCGAATTCCACTAAAAGCGAGCAGTGCTGCATCCAGCTTATAGGGGTCAAACATGAGGATGGAGCGGATGAATGGACCCTTTATTTGGATCCGGTGCAATTGAAAAGGCTGAAACACTAGCAGCGTACCAGGTTCAATAGGGAAAACCTGCTTGTTCACCTCGACACGGCCATGGCCCTCGTAGACATACAGGAATTCCATACAAGGATGAGCATGGTAAATTTCCCACGTGAGTTTTCGGCTAATCTTGTAATGGTTCAGGTGAAACGGTTCTTTTCTCACATCTACATTCGTGCTTAGTTTCAATCGCGATCCCTCCAAATGATGGAATGAACTGGCAACCTTTTGCGTGAGCACACTATACCACATCCAGCCTTCATACAATTGTGTAAAACCTAGGCCTGCCAGTGTTTTTTATAGGCAAAAAAACCTGCACTTGCAGCCCTCGCAAAGGAGGATCGCAGGTACAGGTTTCGTTTACTCGTACAGTAAGTTAAGCCTTTGCTTTATCAAGCAGCTTATCATCCTTCTCGATATGGTCAGCTGTTTCTTTGCCATCGGAAACAAGTTCCCTGGCAGAACTCTTAAATTCATGCAGCGTGCGGCCAACAGCGCGCCCAAGCTCTGGAAGCTTGGAAGGTCCAAATAACACCAGCACAACAACTAAGATTAACATGAGACCTGGAAACCCAATATTTTGCAGCATAGATCATCAACTCCGTTTCATTAGTCTAGGTTATGATGTTTCGGATATACCGCTACCGCTTCGATTTCGATCAGCCAGTCAGAGCTAACGAGACCTGCCACGCCAACCGTAGAACGCGCCGGTTTAACTGGATTTGCTTCTGTGCCGAAGAATTGAGCATACGCATCAAACCAGCCTTGATAATCAAACTTATTGTCTTTGGCGGCATCAGCTGTTACATAGACACGCAGATAAGCGACATCGGCAAGCGTTAAGCCTTTCTCCTTCAGTTGCTTCTCAATTTCCTTCAAAATACCGATACCTTGCGTTTTGGTATCCCCATAACGCTCGTAGATGGTTTTGCCTTCTTTATTAATAACTGGCGGTACGGTACCGCTTGTGAACAAATAGGAAGAGCCAGCCGGGACGGATACGCCCGCAGCAATTGAAGAGCTCGGATTGCCGTAGAACTCGACTTCGTTAATAGGTTCAGCTGCGTATTTATTCGTCTTTTCAGCTCCCGCTGCATAAGCGCTAACACAAATGAGACATGAACCTATGGTGACAGCTGCTATTGTTTTCACTTTTTTAGTTAAGATCATCGTTCATCGCTCCCTTTGTCTACTCTTTCATGACGCGCTCATGAATCTCGGTGACCACTTTTCTTGCAGATTCGATAGCCCCTGCTTGCCAAGCGGTAATATAACTGATGTGCTCCCCTGCCAAATAAATGCGACCGTCCGGCTTACACAAAGTCGGATAGTAGGTTTTACGGTCATCTGCCGTATATGAAGCCCATCCACCCAGATTATACTTGATACTCTTCCAGTCGATGGAGAACGAGGCTTCGAACTCTTTATGATATTGCGGATGAATTTTGGCGCCTTGGTTCAAAGCATGGTCTTCACGTTGGGCAGGTGTCATTTTACCAAGTTTATCCGCATTGCCGCCGAAGGCGTAGTAGCCGAGCAGCAGCCCTTTTTTGGCAAAATATTCGGTAGGCGGATAATAGATGCTGGAAATATCCATATTCGTCAGCGAGCTTCCGCCGTAGATGAACTCATCTTCCTCCCAGAAGCGGCGTTTGAATTGAAGACCAATTTTACCTGCAGATGCGTACGCGATTTTGGAAATAGCGGTCCTCATTTCAGCCGAGAAATCAGCCTTAATATCTTTGAGGACAGGGAGCGGAATCGTACAGATACAGAAGTCTCCTGAAATCTCTTTGCCAGCACCCGTGTTCAAATCTTTATACAGAATGGTTACGCCATCGGATGATTGTTTAATTTCTTGCACTTCGGAATGGAACTCAATTTTGTCGCTGACACGCTTCTCAAAAGCTTTGGCAATCATATCCATCCCGCCAACCGGGTGGAACATCATCATTTGTTGATCATAGGAATATTCGCTGCTAAAATATTGTCCAAAACCGGAATTAATGATGGCTTTTAAGCTAAATGGATCTTTCCGGACGCCTGAGTCAAATTTACCGCCTGGTTCCTCGGTGTATCCGGCCCGCTCCGAACCTTTATAGAACAGATCCGCGTTAAGATCTCCTTCGGATTTCAAGTATGCGACAAGTTTCGCTTTTTCTTCTGTTGTCAGTGGGAGATCCAGCGCCTTCTGATTCACGGCTTTCGCCAGCATTTCAGCTACATAACCTCGTACATCCGCTTTGGCCTGGCGCTTCGGAATTTTCACACCTGATAATTCGCCAACATTTTCATTGTAGTAGTAGCCACTTTCGTTCACATTGTTAAAAGGCTCGAGCGCTACGCCAAATTTACGGGCATAATCCAAAGTCACATGAAACTGTGGAATCCGCATCGGTCCTGCGTTAAAATACATACCATTATCAAAGCGGGCAACTTGCTTGGTGCCGCCAATTTCCGTGACCGACGTTCCTCTGCGAACCGACCACGCTCTACCACCCGCACGAGCTCTAGCTTCTAGAATGGTGCATTGATACCCCGCATTTCCTAATTCATAGGCAGCTGTTAAACCTGCAATCCCTCCGCCTAAAATGATCACTTTCTTGCCATTGCGATTTGTAGATGTGAGATCCCAGCCTGAAGGAGGCGTATAGTCGGCTGCTTTCATTGTCTCTGGGGATAACAAACCTAATGTACCCATTACACTGAAAAGTGCGGCTGACCCTCCTACTTTTCCGACTGTAGTCAAAAATTGTCTACGTGTAATTTGATCTTCTTTGATCGGTGTCTTTTCCATGCTCCCATCTCCTCGTTCGTGTTTGGATAAACCGCACATTAAACATACCAACGGAAAACGGTTTCGTCATTACTTTGTGTAAGATAACATTACATAAATAAAACTTATACTAGGATAAAAATGGATTATTTGATCTAAATTTGCCGTAATGATAGAGTTTACTTATGTTTACGTCACTTACATGTTAGTTTAACTTACATAATTGGAGGTTGGATGACGATGATAACGAAGATGACGCAAAAGAAAGTGATACAAATTGGAGTAGTCAGTGAATTAACAGGATTATCAGAAAGACAAATTCGCTACTACGAGGATCGGAAGCTTATTTTTCCGGAGAGGAGCAAAGGTGGCGTTCGTAAATATTCTTTCGAGGATATTCAATTGATTATGGACATTCATACGAAAATGTCGAACGGCTTCCACACCGTCGAGCTCAAGCGCATGTTGGCAGGTTCGTAAGGCAAACTGAAAGTTGGAGGTGCCTTCTATGCAACTAAAAGAAATGATGTCACTGGTTGACCATTTATCCGAACTCCGAACCCGTATTATTCGTATTTTGGTCGTCCTTGTTCTTACGATGATTGGCGGTTTTTTCGCAGCCCAGAAAATTCTTCTTTACTTCAAAGAAACGCCACCAGCTTCAGATATGAGTTGGCATGTATTCTCCCCTATGGATGGCATTCGCATCTATATGATGATCGCCTTCGTAATTTCACTTACAATCACGCTGCCTTTTATTCTTTTTCAATTATGGGGCTTCGTTAAAGAGGGTCTTACCAAGGAAGAACAAAGCGCTACGCTGCGCTATATTCCTTATACCTTTCTTTGTTTTATTATCGGCCTTTCCTTCGCCTACTTCGTCGTTTTCCCAATGTGTATGACATTCACAGTGCGGATCACGGAAAACCTTGGATTGACCCAAACCTATGGCGTTGCTCAATATTTCGGCTTTATGCTGAACATCGTGCTCCCCTTATCCATCGCTTTCGAGTTGCCTATCGTCGTGATGTTCCTGACGCGAATCAAGCTGATTAATCCGAAGCTCCTGCACAAGTTTCGCCGGTACGCCTATCTCGTGCTCGTCATCACGGCCAGCCTCATTTCACCGCCTGATCTTATTTCACATCTGATGGTCGCCCTGCCATTGTTTGCTTTATATGAAATCAGCGTTGTGCTTTCCCGCTTTGTTTTTAACGCTCAAATTCGCGAGAGCAGCAAACTGAACGCAGAAGTCCCTTCCTATTAAAATAGGCCTTCACTATCATTGCCTTCCCCTGATGTATGGGATATATTTACTCCAATATATCCTACAGGGGCAGGGTGAATTATGCGTATCGAACAACTGCTATATATGATCGAAATCAACCAAACAGGCTCTATTTCCCTTGCAGCTGAGAAGCTGCATGTTTCCCAACCGAATATTTCACAAGCCATCGTCTCTTTAGAAGAGGAACTTGGCGTTAAGCTTTTTACCCGATCACGTTTTGGCGCCGCACCTACAGAAGAAGGCAAGCTAATCATAAGTAAAGCAGAAGAAATCATTAGCAAAGTAGAGGAACTCCGGGAGTCTGTCAGTCATCATGACAAAGAGCTCTCCGGAGTCCTCTCCATTGCGTCCGTACCCAGCCTGTGCTTAAGCGTACTCCCTGGAGCATTAGCTATTTTCAAAGGAAAACACCCCGAGGTTGAGCTAGAAATGCTCGAGCTTGATTACCAGCAGATCAAACAAGAGGTTCTTTCAGGCAACGTCGACATGGGACTAGTTGCTTTGTCTAATCAGCATGAAGAGAACAATAAACAATTAACTGTAGAAAAGCTGATGGATAATCGAGTTATGGCCTGTGTAGGCAAAAATTCGCCATTCGCTCACCGGACAAACATCTCCATTGAGGAACTGGCGAATCAACCTATCCTGCTCAATTCCGAATACTTAATTGAAAAGCTCAAAAAGTATGGGGAACCTAATATTTTATTCAAACTCGGAAACTCGGAAGCGGCCAAACGCGTGATCGCCGAAGGCATTGCCATTGGTTTTTATACCGAACTCGGATTGAAGTATGACCCCTACATTCTTACAGGGAACACAATTGCCTTAGAGATCACAGGAGAAGACATGGATGTCTCCTTCTGCTCGATAAGATTAAAAAATCGGCATCAATCCATCGCATCCAGAGAATTTGCCAAAGAATTAAAAGCTATTATTGCGTTAAATTAATGTCTAATCGACCGATTCTTCGTCTGCCAACAATTTTCACATATAGAATAGAAGCTGCGAACAACACGATATTCCCAATAATCAAGGGAGTTGACAGCCCGCTTAGCAGTAAATAACCCTGGTACACTAGTAGAATAACAGCTATCGAGACAATGATATATAGCAGCGTTGGTTTCATGGTGAATGGAGCTTTACGATATAGCTCCGGATGCTTGCGTGGCAGTTGAACGGCCGAGAGGACAGGGAAAATGCTTGAGAAGAGCAAGATGCCGACACCAAGCTGAGAAATCGTCGTTAAGGATATGCCCGTCACAATTGGGATGACGCCGAGTATATAGTAGAACGTCAGCAACCAGTGCGGTGTGCCGAATTTGCGGTTAACAGCACCAAATGCTGCAGGCAGCCAACCGTCCCGGCAAGCAACGAGCATTCCCCTCGTCACCCAAGAGAATGTCACGTTCAACGTTGAAGCTAACGCGAACATGGCTCCCCCAATGATGAAGAACAAAAACAACGGATTGGGTAATATCGCTCTGGCCACATCAGCAAGAGACTCTCCCGCAACCTCGCTAACCGGCAAAACACCAGTCGCTACAATGCCTATACCAATGTACAAAAGAGCAACGATACCACTGCTAATCAGGATGGCAAGCGGAATATCCCGATGAGGGCGCTTCATCTCCCCTCCCATCTCAACAACCGCATAAGCGCCGCCGGAAGCGAAGGAGGTCATCCCTACGGCTGTTAGGAGCCCCGTCCAACCACCTGGCATCATCTCCCTTGGATGAAACACCGAGTAATCTACTTCTGAGACTCCCCACACAATGAAGACGAGTAGCGAAAGCAGTTTGATCACGACCAACCATTTACCCAAAGATGACATAAATTTCACACCGAACAAATTAATGAGATAGAAAAATGTGAGAATGATGAAGGCGACCAGCATAATGGGTGTCTCCGGCATAAGTCCCTGTAAATATTGGGCGAATGAGATCGCATAGACCGCAATGGTCAAATGACCGAAGGTGAATAAGAGCAGATAAACAAACCCCGCATTTGGAGACAGCAGCCGGCTTGTGTAGGTGTACATACCGCCTGTTGTTGGCAACACAGACCCTAGGACCGCAAGAGGAATCGTAATTATGAGCATAAAAATCGAGGAAAGCACGAAAGCCAGCGGCACCCCAGTCCCCGTCAAACCAATAGCAATCCCTGTAATGGACATGATGCCTGCTCCAATGATTTGACCAATGGCAATGCCAATCGCGTCTTTTAACCCTAATACCTTTTTCAAATCCGTCTCTTCCTTCGCCATCTTGACAACCCCCTCACAACTTTATTCATAAAGTTAACAACCAAATTCTTCATGGAGTCGACATTCCCTGCTTATTTTCTGAAAATTTATATTTTTTGTAATTCGGCATAAATCTGCCCCGCTCCTGCATAGTTTATATAGTTGCATATTACTGAAAGCCGCATGAAACTTTTACAGAAAATCATTTTTACTTGGGAAGGGAAGTTGATTTCGTATTCTTACACTTGAGAAAATTGAACACATTGAGGTTGGCTGTACAAATGCGCAAGACGCGATTATTATCCGTCTCCTGGTCGAGGGCATTGAGGCCCATGAAATTGTTTATTTAAAAAAGAGTTCCTTAGACGCTAAAAAGCAACTGCTTACTGTCACGGATGCCTTCGGGGCAAAAAGACAAGTACACGTATCAAAACGTTGTGTCGAATTGTTTCAAAATGCTACTCTCCAAAGGCAATATGTCGTTCATTTCGGTCATCCTATCAAGCAAAAAATAACCGATTTGCGCAGCAGCGACGATCTGATCAAAGTAAGCATGCACGATTTCATCGCAAACCGCTGTCTGATTACTCAGATGGATTGCGTAATATTAAGAACAATTTATATGCGCCTTCGGCAGTTAGCGGAAAGATTTGCGACGCCGGAGCTTACATATTTAACTACGACTAGGCTTGAAATCAAACAACTAGCACATGCGTAAAACCTTATGAGAGGCCTCAGGGCCTCTTTTTCGTTGTGCACTGCTGTCGCGGATGTTTCTTTTCTATTTTTTATGTACGAAAATGTTTGAAATATTTGAAGTCGTATGATATGGTTTGTTTTGTAAGCGATTACGCTTTGGGAAGGGTGGTATGAGGTAATGACTTATTTTTCAATGAGATCAGCCGGCTTATCAAACGTTTTTAGGAGGAGATCCTCCCGCCTGCTGCTCGTTTCGACGATCATAGCTGCGTTTGCATGGCCGGCGCAAGCTGGAGCAGCAACCGTTAACTGCAGTACAGCCTCATGCCTCACAACTGCCCTGGCGAATGCGGCCCCCGGCGACCGGATCATACTTGCCGCAGGAACCTACACGGGCAACTTTGTGTCCGGTGTAAATGGCACGGCTTCGAATCCGATCACAATTGAAAGCGCCAGTGCCACCAACAAAGCCATACTGAATGGCGGAGGAACTTCCAGCGGCTATACGCTTTACCTGACTGGCGATTACACCCAAGTGAAAAATCTGAAGATTACCAATGCCAAGAAAGGCATCATGATTGACAATGCCAACAACGGCTTAATTGATGGTATCGAAGTCTACAATATTGGTGAAGAGGGCGTTCATTACCGCGATGGAAGTTCCAACAACGTTATTCAAAATTCCAGTGTGCACGATACCGGACAAGTTACCGCCGATTATGGCGAAGGTCTTTACGTCGGTTCTGACGTCGGTAAATGGGAAACCTATATCAAGGAAGCGAATAACAATCGTATTACGAATGTAACGATCGGGCCGAACGTGACTGCTGAATCCGTCGACATCAAAGAAGGCACAACTGGCACCATCGTAGAGAACAGCACCTTCAACGGTACAGGCATCAGCGGCGCCAATGCAGCCGATAGCTTCATGGATGTTAAAGGCAATAATTCCATCATTCGCAATAATATCGTTAACCGCAATGGCAACTCCATTATCGTCGACGCCTTCCAGGTGCATGAACGCTCACCAGGTTGGGGTTATAACAATGACTTTTACAACAATACAGCCAATTTAGATAATGCTACCCCTAATGTCGTGCTGGTTAACGGGGGTTCTGCGAAAGCCTGCAACAATACTCGCACGCCTGCGGGAAATATGTACACAGTTGGGGTTACAACTTACACATCCTGCACGGGCGGGACGCCAACACCATCCCTCTTGAGTGTTTCAGCTGTTAGCGATAGCGGCAACGATGGGAATGTCGCCACGAATACACTAGACAACAGCTTGAGCACACGTTGGTCTTCTCAGGGCGACGGCCAATGGATTAAGTATGATTTGGGCGCTAGCAAAACCATTGCCTATGCATCGATCGCCTTCCATCAAGGCGACATCCGCACCACCACCTTTGACGTCCAAATTTCTAGCGACAATACGAACTGGACAAATGTGTTATCGAACAAAGTAAGCAGTACGACGTTATCGCAAGTGACCTACGACTTTACAGATACGGCAGGCCGCTATGTCCGCATCGTCGGTCACGGCAATTCATCCGGCAACGGGTGGAACTCCATAACGGAAGTTGACTTTTACGGTAACTAAATAGATCAATTAGGCTGTCCTTTAGATGAACCTATTGGGCAGTCTCTTTGCACAATTTAGCCGGCAAAGCCTGCTTAGCACTTCCTTTTCGTCTCCTCCACACCAAACTCTCTCTGCAACACTTCGAGCAAATCATCAACAACAACCCACCAAGAGAACCATCCACAGCAAACTCTCCGAGCAAACCCTCCACGCAAGCGGAACTACAGGGTCTTATCCGCCCCGGGATATGCCCTACTTGAGCAAAAACCCCAGAATAGCGCTCCCTAGTTTCCTACATCATCGAAACTTCAACTTTTCATGGAAATAACGCCCTGTAGTTCCCCCATGCAGTCGATTTCCCATTCTCCCACCAATCGCCTCTACCCGCTCTACAAATAAAGTCAATTTGTGACACTAGGTTTCGACCAACTTCTCGTACTGGGCATGTTATTCTAACGAAGTTGCTCTTTGTCCTACACAATCTTTGAAAAAACATTCACATCTCGAACACATTTTTCAAGATTTTTTCAAAGACTGACTCATAAACTTTATTAAAATACTTCTTAGGGGATGAATGAATGCGCATGAGCATCTTGTTTAACAAGAAATCCATTTCGGTAAATTTCGTTGGTACCGACCACAAATTACTACCTGCACTTCTGAATGCTTTACAGAACAACAGATTAACAATGACTAACTTAATTAAATCCGTAGAAAGCGTAGATCTATTTACTTCCGAAGCCATTATATATTCAAAAGACGGCAACAAAGCAAGAGTACCGATCTTTTAAAAGCTCAAAGACTTGCTCAAGACCTGCGTCTTCAGCATTTTACATAGGCTGCTTGGATAATAAAAAACCCTTCTGCCCCTTAATTGCTAAGGGGAGAAGGGTTTTTCATAGCTATGCGAGTTACACATCCAACAAATCGTCAAAAATACCACGGAACTGATCCGCCACTGATTCAGCGCCCTCTTCCAGCTCTTCCATGCTGAAATAATAACGGTGATGGGACTCATCCGTATCCAGCATATCCGATAAAAGTCCGCCAAATCCCCGCGTTCTGCGATCGAATTCCAGGAGGACCTCAACGCCGTTCTCATCCGGATAAAAGACAAGTTCCAGTTCATCAACAGTACTGCGGTATTCACCATTTTGATAAGGCACAAATTCAAAGTTCTGAATAAATGGCAAGTGATAATTGCGCTGTGGATAATATTCGTTCTCTGCTTTATGTAAATGAAACCCTAATTCCTCCAGCGCCTCAAAGATAACCGACGTATGTGGGTGAGCCAGCACCTCAATCGGATCACGATCGGATGGATCAACCGCGTTATCCACATCCATCCCTGTACGGATCCAGATCGGGCTAACACCAATCGAGATAGGTGTCTCATGCGGTAACACGAAATGAAAAGGGATTTCGACCGATTCTTCCGGTTCAAATACAAAGCTTTCCCCAAGCAGAATATTGGCGATCACAACCGTTTCTCTGTGCATCCGATTCGAATCATTTTCTGCCGGCTTGAGGTATTCGGTCATGATTTGAAAATAGATTTTGTCTACTTTCTGCTCCACACTCCCGCCTTTGGCAACGACGACTCCTTCTACCAGCTGCCCAGGAATGAAGGACTCCGTATGAAACTGTGTATCAATTTCAATGTTCCCAATCCCTACTTTAGCCATCATTTTCTTAAAAAAAGACATGATTACTCCTCCGCTTCCCCATCATCAAAAAGAGCCCGAAAATACCGCTCCCGATGATTCAAGAAATCTCTCGTTAAATTGAAATGATCCGTATCTTCATACGAGATAGGCTCGAGAGTGGTTTCAGTAAACTGCAAAATTTGCGCGCCAGGATACGCCATGATGATCGGAGAATGCGTCGCTATAATAAATTGCGCATTACCTGATTTCTCTAATTCCCGAATCATGCTTAGGAAAGCCAACTGATTTTGCGGAGAAAGCGCTGACTCAGGCTCATCCAGTAAATACAAGCCCTTACGGCCCAACCGGTTTTGGAAAAAGGTTAAAAATGCTTGTCCATGCGACTGCTCATTTAAGGATTTGCCCCCATATGGCGCGTAAGCTTGAAATCCAATATAGGGATCCTTCGCAAGCTCATCGATATAACCGGCAAATGTATCAAAGGTCTCCGCACGGAAAAAGAGTCCGTGGCTGACTTTAGGAAGCCAGGATAGTCTCATGATATTCGCTAGCGATTCATTATCTTTTTCTTTCTTGATCGTTAAATCTCTGCCTCCAACCACACTAAAGCCGCAGGAGACACCGATCGCCTCCAGCAGAGTAGACTTCCCCGAACCATTATTCCCGATAAAAAAGGTAACATTCGAGCGGAACCTGAGCTCATTGATTTGTCGAATGGGCCTAATGTTAAACGGAAATTCTTCCTTATCCGCTTCGGACAGCTCGGACCAGTCCAAGGTAATTCGCTGTAAGAATGGCATTCGTGTCTCCTGCTCTTCCTGACTTATTGGTTGGCTGAATAGTTTTTGAGTAAATCTTCAACTAGAATGCCATTGATTTTCATGCCTTTGAGTTCACAATTTGTAAGCTCAGCATCGGTCAAATCACAGTTCTCTATTTTTGTGTTCTTCAGATTGCATTTCGTGAATGAGGTATCAATTAGATGAACATGTTCCATCTGAACATTGGTGAAGTTGGCATTTTGAATACGCGTATTCGAAAGATTGGTATTCGTGATCTTTGACTTTTGCATATTAATATCATCGAGCTCGATCTCACTCATATTCGCATTATGAATGTTCGTGTTTGCCAGGTTCACGTTATCAAAAACGAGATGCTCCGCCTTCACTTTGTTAAACTTTGAACCCGAGATATCCACCATATGCAGTTCTAAACGTTCCGTTTTCAAATCCAACTTCATCAACCTCGCCTTTTCGATAGCTTCATATAAAATGACATCAGTTAAGGTGCTCGCATCTAACTTTACACGAAAACGGCTCTCAAGCAAACTGCAAGAAGCCAAATTTCTCCGGCGTATGGAACTGCATCGTCCCCACTGGTGACCATGCCGAAAACTCATCCGGCTCGCCGCTCCCCCGGTCGATGCGAAAAAGGTTCATCCGCCATACGTCGCCTGCAGAGGGAACGCCTCCCCGAAAGTTGTGCAGCGGGATATCCCAAATGGATACATAACCCCCCAACAAAACGCGAGTCTCCGTTTTCCAGTCAAGTGCGTGCCACTCCCTATTTACCCGTATTGGCAGATGAGCAGGATCATAGTGAATAATGGCGTCAAATTTCACATTCGCCGGAGAAACCTCGAACTCTTTGTACGCGGTAAGCTCGCCAGTTTCGCAAATAAATACCTCTACAACATCTTCTTCGTAAAGGGAATCATCATGATGCTTCATTGTGGCTATGACGTGATCGTCCTCACATTTGAACCGGAAATAGATGGCTGCACGCCATCGGTTCCAACATACTTTAACATTCGTGGACAACCTTGGGCGGTCTCCTGTGACGATGTCACAAAGGCTGATCGCAGGCAGTCCCTTCCAAACGGGATCGTCAAATGATGGAGAGTGATCAAAGTCCGCATGTTCACAAACATAGAGGGGCTTCTGCTTCTTCACCTCCACTGCACTCACTCCATTCACTAAGGCCGAATGGCTGTTCCATCCGGAATTCGAGCCAGCGTCCACGCTGGCAATTTATCATGACAAGGGTACAGTGCAGCTTTGCTCTCGTCCACGTCGACACCAACCCCTGGCTTATCGTTGACGTAGACATAACCGCTCCGAACTTCCGGGCACCCGGGAAATACTTCTCTAGCCTGCTCCGAATATTCAGTCCACTCCTGTATACCGAAATTTGGACTGGCCAAATCGAGATGGATATTAGCTGCTGCCCCCACCGGAGAAAGATCCCCCGGCCCGTGCCAAGCCGTTCGCACGCCAAAAGCTTCGCAAAGCGCAGCCAGCTTCCTAGCCGGCGTCAGACCGCCGATGGCGCTGATATGGCAGCGTATGAAATCAATGAGGCGCCGCGAAATAAGCGGCATCCATTCTGCTGGATGCACGAACAGCTCGCCCATCGCAAGCGGTGTAGCGCACTGGCTGCGAAGATTTTCAAACCAATCGAGCTGCTCAGGGGGCAGCGCGTCTTCGAGGAAGAAGAGCCTGTACGGCTCAAGCTGCTTCGCCAACCGAACAGCCTCAATCGGCACAAGCCGCTCGTGGATATCATGGAGCAGTTCAATTTCGTTGCCCAGCTGCAGGCGCATATGCTCGAACAGACGAGGCACGCTGCGCGAATAAGCCTGCGGGTCAAAATACGCGCCGGGCTGCGCATTCTCCGGAGAATGCAGTTGATGGCCGCGACCGCCGTAACCGCCCATCTGGCAGCGCAAGTAGCGGTAGCCTTGCTCAATGAAAGCGCGAACATTATGTTCGACTTCTTGTGGATCTCGTCCATCGGCATGGCGGTAGACCGCCGCCGCTTCGCGGCATTTACCGCCAAGCAGCTCATACACAGGCATATTCGCAAGCTTGCCCTTGATATCCCACAGCGCCATGTCGACGCCGGCAATGGCGTTATTCAGTACAGGTCCGTTGCGCCAATAAGAGCTGACCATGGACGTTTGCCAGATATCTTCGATACGGCGCGGATCTTTACCCACAAGAAATGGTTTCATGTACTGCTCTACCGCGCTCGCCACAGTCAAATGACGCTGGGTAAATGTAGCACAACCGATTCCATATAAGCCAGGTTCAGTCGTCTCCACTTTGACAACAACAAGATTAATACCATCCGGAGCGGTCAAGATCACGCGTACATCCCGAATTTGTAATTGTGACAACTCGTTCATCTCCCTTAAGTTAGTAAGTTAATGAGGCGTACCGGGCAGAATAAGTCCGCCGTCAACACGCAGCGTTGTGCCCGTCATGTAAGAGGCTTCCTGAGACACTAGCCAAGCGACTGCTCTGCCGATATCTTTGGGTGTTCCGGATCGATTAAGCGGCACACCCGGATTGACAACATGAAGCGGTTCCAAACTTCCATCTCTTGTATCAATCGCTCCTGGTCCGATACAATTGACGCGGATGCCGTGAGGAGCAAGATCAATGGCAGCAGATGCCGCCGCCCTCGCCAAAGCAGCTTTAACACCGCCGTACACAGCATCTTGCGCATAGGCGCGCTCTGCCCGAGTTGAGGTAATGTTCACGATGTTTCCTTGAATCCCCTGCTCAATCATATGCTGGCTGATTGCTTGCATAAGAAGAACGGGCGCGCGAAAATTCAGGTGAAGAAGCCGGTTCGTATGGAGAATATCAATCTTATCAATTGCTTTAAAAAGCGTAATGCCTGCATTGTTCACCAGAACATCAATGCGACCCCTAACATGAATCGCTTGCTCTGCAAGCTTAACCGGCTCGTTCTCCTCCGCCAGATTCCCTTCGAACACCTCACAGGATCGGCCGAACGTATGCCTGATAAGCTCTGAAGTCTCCTTCGCATTCACTTCGTCCTGCCAATGACTAATAACCAGATCGAACCCGCGCTCTGCGAGCACGAAAGCAATGCCCCTGCCAATCCCACGGCTGCCACCTGTGACAAGTGCTGTTTTGCGTATGATGTCTGCACCCGTTTGCGATACCATTCCTCATCGCCTCCATGAACGGCAAACTCACAAATTACTCGCTGCCGCCCTCATTTTTTGCCTATACTCATTAGGGGTAATGCCGTGAATCTTCTTGAACACCCGACCGAAGTAGCTCGTGCTAGCAAATCCTGTTACGCTTGAAATTTCAGAAATGAGCATTTCGCTGCCTTCCAGCATTTCTGCAGCTTTCTCTATTCTAACTTCATTGATATAGTCCGTCACTGACTTTGATGTGTGTTTCTTGATCAGCCTGCCAAGATAAACTGGTGACATATTTAAAATGTCTGCGATATGATCTAAGCACAAATCTTCTTTGCGATATTCAACGTCAATGATGGCATATATTTTTCGGATTAGCTCTTCATACTTGGCGCTTTTCTTCTCGCCGAGCTTATCTTCAATTTGCTGGAACATCTCCATAAAACTATCGCTAATATCACATAATCTCTCCAGTTCGGCCAAGTGCGCAAACATTTCATTAAACGGAATGCCGAAGCTATAGCCGGATGCCTTCTCAAGTGTATCTACCACCATATTGATGGAGAAAAACAACCGCAGCACCGTTAAATTCAAATCTTTATACGAATACCCTTCCGTCGAATCCAAAATAGACTGACAGAGCAGTTTAACTTCCTCCATCTTGCCGAGCATTAGCGCATCAGTCAGAAGCTCTTCCTTTTGCATCGGATACCGGTAGGAACGTTTCATCGCTTCCGATGTCTGATCGGCGTCAAGATGAGCTTCCCATCCGGCAAATACCCGAAATCTCGAGATTTCCAGCGCCTCCGAGTAACAGCTATGGCACAATGTCACATCCTCGCCGACTCGACTGACAGCCGAAGTTACGGAGAATTTGAGATATTTCTTAATCTCCTGTTGAATTTGAGCGATGTCCTTTTCAAGCTCATCGATTTGGAGCCAATGAAAGAGGAGGATCACATGATCATCACCAGAATCCACCGCTTCGCATGGAACATGTTTGCTCATAATCTCCAAAGCAATGTTCATCAACCCAAATCGCAATAAACCTCTATCGTTCCACTCAAATTGGCGGCATATGTCCTTATAACGATCCATTTTCAAAAGCAGCACTCGCACTTCATCCTGCAAATTCAGCTTGATCCCATGGGTGTCAAAGCGCTTCTGCAGCACATTCGGAGGAAACGATCCGCCCTCCATCACCCATTGCTTCAAAAACTCTTGTTTCGACTTAAAGGAATTTTCTCTTATCGCTTGATCCTGAACCCCCAGCTTCTTCAACATTTCAGCGAATGGACGATTCAATCGACGGGAAGTCAGATAGGCTAGCGAAAGTCCAAGCGCAATAAGCATGAAACAAAGCAGCAGCGTTCTGCTTCTCATCTTGTCGACTTCTTTTACCGCAACCTCATAGGGGGTGTACCGGACGAATTTCCAATTAAGCGCATCGGAAGAAGCATAGGTCACTAATGATTTCACGCCATCCACATCGCCGATAAAATGACCCGATTTCTCCTCCGCATGCAAAATGTCCTGCACGAATGCCTGATGCGACAAGTCGCTGAGCATTTGATCCTTATAGATGCTGCTAACCAGTACGCCATCCGAATCAAGGATGATGATGCCGCCGCTTTGGCTTTTATCCATTGTGGCAATCGCCTTTTTCATCCACGTATCTGAAATGTTCAGAATGATGGCACTGCCTCTTCCCGAACCGGAATTTTCGTAATAGATAAAAGAATACACATTATAATCCATGTTACCAACGGTTGACGCATTTTTGATTGTGCGTGTAATCGGTTTCAAATTCATGTCACTGTTATAATCATTCATGATTTCAACGATTCCTTGATCGGCGAAGTAAGCACTCTTTTGCAATCCAATTGTGGACGTGTAATATAGATCAAGTTTTCCGTTATAGAGATACACAGAATGCAGAAAAGGCATAGATCCGATTAAATTAATCCGGTCTGTAATCGTTTTCGTCTCAACAGGGTCCGTCTCTGACTGATAAAATACTTTGGGCATATCTCGATCGAGCAAAATTTGGGCAATCGCCATTTTCGCATTTTCCAGCATCGCATCTGCTGATGAACTTATTTGAGATAAGGATTCTTCCGAATACGAAAAGATTTTCTTTTGTTCAATATGGACGAAATTGACATATAAAATATAAGTCACAGCAAGCACAATGACAGCGGTTAGCGTCGAGGAATAAAGGAACAAGCTGGAGAAATAACGGCTTTCCGACATTCGATTTGGCAGTTTCATTCTTTCTCCCTCTTGTTCCCTATTTTTTACTTCTTGTTAGCGGTTTTCCACTGTGCATATTGCTTATTCATTTCTTCGAGAACCTTATCGATTCCTGCCGCTTTCAGTTTCTCTTTGAACTTAGGAATCGTCGAATCCGGCTCAACGGAGCCCGTTTCCAGAATCGGACGGAATTCGCTTTCGACGTTCTTAATTGCAGCAACCTCTGTTTTTAGCGCTGAACTGTCAAAGTTGAAACCCAGGTCTGGCATGATTTCGGATTCGCCGTTGAATTTTTTGAACTGCTCCCAAATATCATCCGGCTCGCCAGGCATCAAATAAGTAAGGAATTGATTCCCGTATGCCCATGTCTCATTGGGATTGTAACCAGACTTTTTCCCATTTTCCGTTCCTGGCGCATATTCAATCCTGTTGTCAGCTGTCTTTACAATATGTTTGCCTTCGATCCCACGACCCACGAGATTGATTAACTGCTTGTCGGTGTACATCATATTGTAGAACATCAATACGCGATCCGGATCTTTGGAGTTAGTTGGAATGCCCATCATGGAGCCTACCAAATCATTCGTTGTTGTAATCGGTTTGCCGAAGTTATGGTAAATAAACGGTGCTCCATAAGCATTAGAAACCTGCACATCAACATACGGCTTCAATTGTCCGAACATAAACGCAGACTTGGCGCGATCGCTGTTTGTCGCCTTCATGACAGCAGCATCCTTCGGGATATAGCCGGCTTGGTAAAACTTATTCAACGTTTTAAGCGTTTTCAAATACTCGGGTTCATCAAGCTCTAACGTGTACCCGCTTGCATCCTTTTTCAGCACAATCGATTGTACCGGCGATACATTCCAGAGATTACGGTTAACGTAGTTCGGTATACGGCTTGCACCTACTGCCAGCAGCGGGATAGCGCCAGCTTCATTCTCTTTAATCGTTTTGAGCGCAGGCTCCAGCTCTTCCAGCGAATTAATTTGGCTAATATCAATCTTGTACTTCTCCATCATTGTCTTGTTAGCAAGGAAACCGAGCCAAGAGCCCTTCTCTTTATTAGCCGCCATCGTGTAGGTGCGCCCTTTAATTGCGCTTGCTTGCAGGAACCCATCAGACAGCAGCTTTTTGGCGTCAGGAGCCAGCGTATCTAATTTATCCGTGATATCGACTAGCCCGCCCTTGCCGACCAGCGTATTGTAGTTCATATTTCCATTTGATGTGAACATCAGATCGACCTTCTCGCCTGTGGCAAGCAGAGCTGTCATTTTAGCATCATAATCTGCAAATGGTATGACGTGCATTTTAACCGTAGCATTGATCTTGGGTTGCGTGATTTTGTTGATTTCTGCTTCTACTAACTCGCCGTCCGGCTGAGGTCCTGGTCCAATGATATACCAATCAATCTGATACGATGCAAGCGCTTTCTTAGGTAAGGTTGTCGTATTGCTCGTGCTCGGAGTGCTCGTTTCTTCTGCAGGCTTGCTCCCATTGCTGCATCCAGTCGCTAACATAGACACCAGTACAATTGCTGTTACGGTGAGCTGAGTCACCTTAAACCCCTTTAACATGCTCAAAAACCTCCCTGAGTCATTTATATGCTATCCAGTTCCCTGGGATTAGCCTTAGATTAGCCTTTCACTGCCCCAATGGTCAAACCCTGAACGAAATATTTTTGGAAAAATGGATATGCCAGCACAATTGGACCGATTCCAATGACGGCAAGCGCCATTCGCAGCGTTAAGGAAGGCGGTGCTATCCCCATCGTAGCGCCATAATTTAGTGCGTTAGCTGAGGAAAGGAAGTCCGACATGCTCTGCGCTTTGTACATGAGGTACTGCATATTCATGATTTTGTCATCATGAATGAGCATCAGCGGAAGCCACCAATCGTTCCAATAGACAATAGCGCTGAACAAACCTACCGTAGCAAGCCCAGGTAATGAGAGCCTTAGGATGATGGAAAAGAAAATACGGTACTCGCCGGCCCCGTCGATTTTGGCTGACTCCACAATGGCGTCAGGGATCGTTGTTGCAAAATACGTTCGCAAAATCATCACGTACCAACCATTAAAGAGATAGGGAACGATTAGCGCCCAGATATTATTTTTCAAATGCAGAATTTGCGTTGTAACCAGGTACCAAGAAACCATGCCGCCATGGAATAATAAAGTAAATACCACCAAAAATGCGAACAACTTACGGTAGTCGAAATCCTTCCGCGACAGCGGGTAGGCAAACATTGCGGTAATCAGCAAGCTCATAATGGTACCCACCACCGTAACGAAAAGCGTGACCCCATAGGCATGAATGATAACATTCCCCTGCTGCCACAAGTACCGATAAGCTTCAAGCGAAATATAATCCGGTATAAAACGATACCCAATTGCGGCAACACTCTTCTCATCGGTGATGGAAACAACGGCAACAAGGATGAGTGGTATGATGCAGGTTAAACTCATTAGCATAAATACGAGATGAAAAGCTGCGTTGACGGACTTCGGGATGGCGTTGATGTTGCCTCCTGACGACTTCATTCGTTGTCTTCCCCTTTCTAGAAAATCGCTTTTTCCTTGTCAATTCTTCGGACAATCCAATTGGACAGTACCACAAGCACGAATCCAACGAACGCCTGGAAGGTGCTAGCTGCTGCAGACATTCCGATATCGCCGCTGTTCATCAAAGCACGGTACACATAGGTGTCGATCACATTCGTGACCTCAAAGAGCGCCCCAGAATTAAGGGGAACTTGGTAAAAAAGGCCAAAGTCGGCAAAAAACATGCGACCGATGCCTAGCAGTACCATCAGCGTGATTACCGTTGAGATGGACGGAATCGTAATATGGCGGATTTGCTGCCATTTGGAGGCTCCGTCGAGTGATGCCGCTTCATAGTAATCCGGATCGATGCCCGTGATGGCCGCCAAGTAGACGATCGCGTTATAACCTGCGTACTTCCACAAGTTCGCGAAGACTAGAATGTAAGGCCAGTACGACTGCTGGCTGTACCATTCCACAGGTTTTGCACCGAGCGGCTGAAGAATCATGCTGTTGATGATGCCTTTATCTGCGCTGAGAAAGCCAAAAAATAAGTAGCTGACGGCAATCCACGATAAAAAATAAGGAAGCAAAATGAACGTCTGATATATTTTTGCCGCCCGGCGATTCCTCAGTTCATTTAAAGCAATAGCGAGAAATACGCTCGCTACTGTCCCAAGCGCGATAAACACCAGATTGTACAAGATGGTATTGCGTGTGATGATGAGTGCATCCGGTGTTTGGATGAAAAACTCGAAGTTTTTGAGCCCAACCCAGGAGCTGTTCTCGAAATTCTTTAGAAAGCTTCCACCCGAATAGCTGAAATCTTTGAAAGCGATCAATATCCCGCCGATAGGCAAGTAATGGAAGGCGATCAATAAGATGAGCCCGGGTAGTGTCATAACAAGCAATGCGGGGTTGCTGCTTCGTTTCTTCATCTTCATTCCTCCTGACTAGTCACAGCTTAGCACCCGCGGCTAGCAGGGGTAAATCGCAAATAACGTAACAAGATCGCACTTTTCATACGAAAACAGATCTAAAAAATCATACAAAATCTAAAAAATTATACTTTGATGCATAAAAAAAAGGTGAACTCCCTCATCATTACGATGTAGAGTTCACCTCATGCTAATTCACACCCAATTGGCTCCGCCGCTTCCGAAACTTCATGAGCTCTGGCAGAGCAATACCAAGCATTGTAATAATAACACCCAACCATTGCACGCCATTTACGGTTTCATGAAGCACAACGAAGGACATGATGACCGCAGTCGGCAATTCAGCGGCACTCATAATAGTGGCAAGTCCACCGCCAATGCGTGGGACTCCAATAGCGAAAAACAGCGGCGGTATGACAACGCCGAAGAAAGCAAGCAGCAGAGCCCAAGGCAGAAGCTCTTCATGTAAAGAGCCGTTAAATAGAAAATGCGGCGGATACACCAGCATGACCAAGATTAACGATCCTGACTGCATGATAGCGCTGCGTGTGATTGGCGCAACTGCGCTAGAAACTTTACCGCTAAACATAATGAACAAGGCATAAGTCAGAGCAGAGAGAAGTCCTAGACTAATCCCCATCAAGGATGGTGCTTCTTGACCGCCACTCAGATATCCGCTCGCCATAATGATTCCGACAAACAAGATGATGAGCGCAAATACTTTATCTTTTCCCGGACGTTTCCGCTCCGTTATAGCCTCAAGTACAATTCCAATCCATGTAAATTGAAACAGAAGAATAATAGCAAAGGAAGCCGAGATATACTGCAAAGCTGCATAATAGAAAATACCGGTTAAACCAGAAGTTGTTCCAACGGCCATAAGCGATAAGGCTTGCCGCGGTGCCACTTTATACTTCTTGGTCTCGGCTGAGCCGCCTCGATTAGATTTCGCTGTAACGAGAACCAATATCCAAATCATCAGCACGCCAAACAAATTTTGGCTGCCAACCACTTCCCCCACGTGGAAGCCCGATTCATAAGCCTTTTTAACAAATGTGGATAACAATCCGAAGCTGCAAGCGCCAGCCAACACGAATAAATAATATTTCATCATAGGGAATTCGTCAGGATTTCTCTGACCGTATCGCGCGTCATGATTTTGTAACTCCCGACTTGCTCCTTCATGAAGGACTTATGAATTAACTCTTCCAGTCTGGAATCACTAATGTCATAGTCCGCTAAACAATTCGGCGCACCTAGTGAATTCCAGAATTGACGCAGCGCCTCAATGCCTTCGTAGGCAATTTCGTGATCCGTTTTGCCTGTGGGATCAACCCCGAAAACAGTCATCGCCAGCTTTTTCATTCGTGATGGGTCATCCTCTGCGCAGTGTCTCATCCAGTTCGGATAAATGATGGCAAGACCTCCGCCATGCGGAATATCATAGACTGCGGACAAGCCGTGCTCGATCTGGTGAGATGCCCAGTCTCCACCATCGGTTCCACTCGATAGAAGCCCGTTAAAAGCCGTGGTTCCTGCATACATGATTGTTGCTCGATGCTCATAACTGTGCAGATTCTCAAGCAGTTTGGGCGCAGCTTCTATGACCGTCAACAGCACCGACTCCATGAAACGATCCATCATTGGCGTATTTTCTGTGAGGTGGAAATACTGCTCAAGCACGTGAGACATCATGTCTACTATGCCGTATACCGTTTGGTCGAGTGGCACCGAATACGTAAACGCCGGGTCCAAAATTGAGAATGCCGGATATGCCAGTGGGCTGCTCCAGCCGCGTTTTTCATTTTTCTCCCAGTGAGTAATGACTGAAATGTTGTTCATCTCGGAGCCCGTAGCTGCTAATGTTAGCACCGTTCCGAACGGCAATGCTTTGGCAGGAACAGCTTTGCGCGTAATAATGTCCCAAACATCTCCCTCATAATAAACGCCAACTGAAATCGCTTTGGCACAGTCAATCACGCTGCCCCCGCCTACAGCAAGAATGAGCTCAATTCCATGCTCTCTGCACAGTTCGATTCCCTTCTTCACTGTCGTAAGCCGCGGGTTCGGCTCAACGCCTGACATCTCATGCACTTCTGCTTGCATATGGTCAAGCTGTTGTTTAACAGCCTCGTAAACGCCATTATTCTTGATGCTTCCGCCGCCAAATACGAGCAATACCTTCTTACCAGGAGTGCCAAGTTCCCTCGTTAGCTGCTCTATTTGCCCTTTGCCGAACCATAATTTCGTTGGATTGAATTGTAAAAAAGATTGCATGACTGTAGCTCCCTTGGATGACTGATATCTAATCTAACTAAAGCAGTATACCACAAGTCCGATTTATTTTCGAAAAAGGTTAAGCGCCCTGTTCGTTCCCCATGTACCCACATAAGATAGACCGAGGTGAAATTCCCATGCCTAATTATCGCATTATTATTGACCTGTCCGATTTCCAATTATATTTGCTCGATGTAAATCGCGTTGTGCGCGGTTTCCCGGTGGGGATCGGCCGGATGGTAACTCGAACACCCATAGGCGAGTATAAAATTATCAATAAACAGGCCGATCCAGGCGGACCTTTCGGCGCCTTCTGGATGGGACTGAGCAGACCGCATTATGGCATTCATGGCACGAATGACCCTTCCTCCATTGGCAAACGCACCTCTCACGGATGCATCCGAATGTACAATGAGGATGTACTTGAGCTAGCTTCACTCGTGCCCATCAACACCCGCGTGACGATTCGTCCATGAAGGGCTTCCCCCGCTATGCGCGGGCTCTAACGATGTTTTACAACGTTACAGTTGTCCTTAAGCCCGTAAAGCGTGCGTTAGCGATGTAAAACATCGTTACAGCAGCGAAACTGGTGAGTTCGGGAGGTTTGCGCGATAGTTGACGATGTTTTACATCGTTACAGTTGTCCTTAAGCCCGTAAAGCGTGCGTTAGCGATGTAAAACATCGTTACAGCAGCGAAACTGGTGAGTTCGGGAGGTTTGCGCGATAGTTAACGATGTTTTACATCGTTACAGCTGTCCTGGAGCCCGTTCAGCGTGCGTTAGCGATGTAAAACATCGTTACAGCAGCGAAACTGGTGAGTTCGGGAGGTTTGCGCGATCGATACCGAACAGCAATATCCAAAAGCAAAGGAGCTAAGCGCTAGCAAGCATCTTAGCTCCTTTTTCATTAAATCCGGTGTACGGGCAAAGAGAACGAGATACTGCAGCCTTTCCCTAGACGGCTCTCTGCCCAGATTTGCCCTCCGTGATACTGGACAATCTCTTTGGCAATGGCAAGACCTAGCCCGCTTCCACCAGATGTACTGCGTGATTTAGAAACCTTGTAGAACCTTTCAAAAATATGCGGCAGATCTTCCTCGCTGATTCCGACGCCAGTATCAGTAACTCGGATCACAAGCTCGCGCGGATCACCTTTAATGTCTGCATGCACATGAATGAAGCCGCCTTTGGCCGAAAACTTAATGGCATTGTAAATAATGTTCGCATATACCTGCTCGATGCGATCCGTATCAACGGTTAACAGCATTTCTTCATCTTCCGAACTCGCCATGTCCAGCGTATAAGTGATACCTGCATTTGCACAGTCCAGTTCATACTTGGCAAAAAGCTGGCGCACCATGGTCTGACATGAGGTAGGCGCGAGCTGGAAGTGGAACTGCTTCGTCTCCAAACGACTCAGCTGATAGAGATCGGTAATCAATCGCTGGATACCGACAATGCGCATATGCACAACGGAGAGATACTTTCTTTGTTCTTCGGGCTCCTGAATCACGCCGTCCAGAATCGCTTCTACATAACCCTGAATGGAAGTCAGCGGTGTACCCAAATCATGCGAAATATTGGAAAGCAAATCGCGCCGCGAGGTCTCCATCAGGATCAATTCATTCGTGCGCTCTTTGACTTTTGACTCCAAATCGTTATAAAGTCTGGCATTTTCAATGGAAATAGCCGCCTGTGCAGACAGCAGCTTGATAATATCAAGGCGGTCCGACGTAAAGGCATTGCGAATCAAATTATTTTCCAGATAAAAAACTCCGACGAGATTGCCTTGATGCAGAATAGGCTCACAGAAAATCGACCTGCCTTCGGCTGCGCGAATATAAGGATCATGGGTGAAGATTCCTTTGTTCGCGGCATCATCCAGAACGACGCCTTCCTTCGTCCGAGCAACGAAATGAATAACAGCAGCTGGGAGATCTTCCCGCGTTTCCAAGGCAACCGAACTCACTGTGCAGGAATCTTTTCCTTCTGTTGCAAGCATTTCCGCCTCGACATACAGGCTTTCTTTCTCCTTCAAAACAAGGATACTTCGCTCTGCGCCTGATGAATAGGTTACAATTTCCATCAATCGTTTGATCAACTGCTCCAAATTAACTTCACTGGACAAGGACCTGGATGTATTCATGATCGTCATAAAATCCAGCGCCTGCAGCGAGTAGTCGCTAATATTCGTCGTACTCCAGTCCTGCTGCTCCTTGAGTGAGGTTAAGTAGTTCGGATAGCGCAGCTTCAGCTCATCGGCCTTTGCTTTGGCACCCCAGCTTAAATAGCCATAATAGGCATCAATGAAGTACGTTTTAGCGATTTTCTCGCGGCCTGCATCTTTGTACAGCCTTCCTGCCAGCTCGCAGGCGATCGCTTCATGTTGGATGAAGCCCTGCTCCCTTGCTTGCCGTATGGACATTTCGTAGTCCTGCTCGGCTTTCTGGAAATTCCCCGTGACACGGCTCCACTCGGCACGCATCAAAGAGCTAAGATGCGAGAAGTTCTCCGGACAGTGGGCTGCCCACTTGTCCATTTTGCGCTGCATTTTGCCCACCTGCTTGGCGAAAACCTTCTGCTCAAAAATGGTAGCATCCTTATACGTAGCAGCAATGGACAATGTATAGTAGAAATAGTTCTCAGGAATGTGGAACAATCCGAAAGAGACGGACTGCATCGGTTCTGCTTCTTTGCCAGTCTGCAGAGCAGCATCGTACTGACCGAACAAATAGTACAGCATCATTTTTTTAACCTTATATTCATGTAAAATCACTTGATTCGGGTGGATAATCAGCTTCTGGACAAACCGCTCTTCCGCTTCTTCATCCGTGCCAACGATCAGGGGATTGCCGGCTTTTCCTTCCAGATTCTGAATCACCATGCGCAGCATTTCTAACATAAGCAGCGTGTCATGATGGTTGGTCTGTTCCAGGATGCGATAATGTTTGTTCAAATCCTCTTGCACCTCAGGAAGCGCCACACCTTGAAAGTCCTTCGCCAGCACTTGATAGGTCAGTGCATAGCCGGCGAAAACGAGATCTCCGTCTTCGATTCCGCTTTTGAATGACTCGTTCAGATGCTCCAAACTAACTTGCAGCGGTTTGACCCAAGGTGTAACGAACAACCCGAAGGAGAAGTGGCTTTTACTGCGGTATTGATGAGATTGGAAACGGGCATTCAACCTGTCGCCAAGCTGTCCATATTGGTAACCAAGCTGATAGTCTCCGAAGCCCGAACCCAGGATTAATCCATAGGAGCCGTACACGTAGGCCATAACTGGTGTATTGCCGTATTTCAAAGCGTGTTTGGTCATGATGAACATGAAAAGTACGAATAAATTCGTATTTACGAAATAAGCAGAAACGGCAATACTCATCATCAAACTCATCAATTTGAAGCGGTATTCGTCTTCCATGATTGGCAGATCATACAGCTGCAGCGTATTTTTGCGCCCAATTTTGGCTTTTAGGTTGAGATAGGCTAGAAAAATGTTCGCACTCGTTGGTTCACTGGGTATGCGAATTCCTTGTTCTGCCAGTGCTTTTAAGCCGACCTCGACACTTTTGCGCTGTTTTCCTACGTTGGTGTACAAAATTACTTGTAAGTTATACACTTCAAGCTTCAGCTCGTTCGTGCGGGCATCCAGGAGCAGTTGCTCATAGGATGTCTCTGCCTCATCTGCTTGGCCGTTCAAATAGAGTACCTCGGACTTTTCAAGCCGAATCGAGAAACTGAGATCCTCCATCTCCTTATTATCTACCAAAATCAGCAGCGCCAAAGCCTTGTTGTAATACTGCAGCGCTGAACGATAGGCATTCGAGGATTTGGCTTTACGGCCAGCTCGCAAGTTGAACTCAAGCAGAGTAACAAGCTCTTGACGCTCTTTTAATAAATCGGAACCTAAATTCATATGGTTGATGATATCGAATAAGCGCTGCTCGATTTGTGCTTCAGGTAAATACTCCAACAACTTGCGTGCAATGTGCAAATGTGTCTCAGCCAGATTAGATTGCTCGATTGAACCATATACAGCTTCCTGAATGGAGTCATGCACGAACATAAAGCGAATGTCTTGAGCGCCTGAATGGCCTTGCGAATCCGTATAAAATTTATAGTCCGTACCAACTGGGATGATCAAACCTGTTTGGATAGAAACTTCCAGTTCTTGTAAGACATCTTCAAATGACGTCATCGCAATGATGCCTAGCGCCTCGAGATCGAAGGTTGCACCCAAGCAAGCTGCCTGTCGTAATAAATATTGCGTTCTGGACGGCATTCGCAGCAATTTTTCTGCCAAAAGGAACATGAGATTGTCTGTAATTCGCAACTTTTGAATTTCATTCATATCCCAGATCCACCGATTGGCTTCATAGCTGTAGGCAAGCAAGTTTTGTTCATATAAGGCCGTTAGGAATTGCTTAACGAAAAAAGGATTGCCCCCTGTTTTTTGCAGAACCAGCTGTGCCAATTCGGCTACTTGCTGGTTTTCCGTCTTTAACGACTCTGCAACCAACTGTTTGACATCGCTGATTTCCAGCGCCTTTAGCACTATGCGTTCGGAAACAAGCCGTTCTGGCAGCTTGTCGAGCAGTTGAACATGCGTGGAGGATAACCAATTGGTATCGTGTTCGCTTCGATAGGAACCAATAAATAGGAAATGCCTCATCTGCGAGTCGCTTAAAAGCAGATCAATGAACTGCAAGGAAGCCGCATCCGCCCACTGCAAATCATCAAGAAACAGCACGATTGGTCTATCTTTCGAGCAAAAGATGAGTAGAAACTGCTGCAATAAGAAATGCAACCGATTTTGCGTCTCTTGCGGCGGGAGCTGCTTCGCGTTAGGCTGCTCACCGATCAGCAGATCAAGTTCTGGGATTAAATCGGTTAATACTTTACCGCTTGTTCCCAGCACTTTAAGCAATTGCACGTGGTACTCTTCAATTTGTTGATCTTTCTCCGTCAGAAGCTGACGGACTAACTGCCGAAGCGCTCTCGATAGCGCATGATAAGAGACATGTTGTTTGCCGGGTTCAAAGCGTCCGGCCAAGAACCAACTGTTGTCCTTCATAACCATCTTCATCGTCTCTGCAATGAGGAACGATTTGCCGTAACCGGACTCCCCCGTTACCCAAACGGCTTCCACTGAGCCATGAATAGCACGGGAATAGACGTGCAGCAACTTTTCAATTTCTTGGGAACGTCCATATAACCCCTGCGGTATTTGGAACATATCGGTCATATCATAGAGGCCAATGGTGAAATTGTGGATTTCATCTGGCGTATTGACCATCATCAGACAATGCTCAAGATCCTGAATAATCCCGTAAGCGCTTTGATAGCGATCTTCTGCATTTTTGGCCAAGAGTTTCATAACAATTTCGGCTAGAGGCTTGGGGATATCCATCCTGATGTTATCTGGAGAAACTGGCGTCACTGCAAAGTGACAATGAATAAGCTCCACTGGATCTTCTGTTTGAAAAGGAAGCCGGCCCGTGAGCATTTCGTAAAAAGTAACCCCTAGGGAATAATAGTCCGAGCGATAATCGATAATCCGATTCATTCGGCCTGTTTGTTCTGGGGACATATAACTTAGTGTTCCTTCAAGTTGATTCGGATCCAGCATTTCCTGACGCTCTCTAGTAAAGGACGAGATGCTGAAATCCGCTAGTTTCATAATCTTTTTGTCGGGATTAATAATAATGTTGCTTGGCTTAATATCTTTATGTATGACGTAACGCTGATGAATATTTCCGACGATCTTGACCAATTGAATCGCTGCCGTTAAGAACGCCTGAAGAGACTGGCGAAACAAAGGAAAGTAAGCTGACAAGGTATCGCCGTCAAAGTCCTCCAAAACAAGCGCTATGCTGTTCTGGTATTTCGGCAGCCCCAGCGGTTTCACAATACCGGATATATCAAGCATTTTGCCAATTTCATATTCTCGCTTCAGTCGTGCTACATCCGCAGAAACCGGAAAATCCGAGCGAAGGGTTTTGATAATTACTTTTTCCATAGTCGGCTTATGGATGGCACGGAACAGCACGGTCCGGTCGCCTTGGTAAATCTGTCTGATCAATTCATATTCCGGCAAAATTAACATAAAATCCTCCTAGTAAAACTTGCTGCCAGGTACTTCCACAGACAAACGCCCCTTAGCAATTAAGGAGCGCATTGGCCTGGAATTATGTATTATCTGCTATGTACTACCTGCTATGTATTACCAACCTATCATCTTGCCGTCCCAAGGAAGACCTTTCTCAAAACGGTGCTTATCATGTACATGATAAGGCTTCAATATATCGAGATGCCCCAGCTCAAAGGTATACATTTCCCATATTTTACATGGCTTTTCCTTCGAACCGTCTCGTTCAAGAATCGCATTAACCGCACGGCGCGCTGCTTCATTGGCACCTTCCATCGTCGCAAGATTCGTATTCGTACGAACGTAATCAGCCCCTAAGAACAAATTCGGAATAGCGGTGTACGCTTCTGGGCGGTAATCCCAAGTCCCTACACGGTTAATAAGGAGTGGTTCCATATTCGTGCACGCATGTTCAGGATTATCAAACTGGATATCGGTATCCAGGAACCAGGAATGCAGGACTTCGTCTTCCAAAATAACGGCTCCATCCACATTCAGGCTTTTCTTCATCTGTGCCCAGACTTCCTCTTTGATCTCTTCAGCCGTACAAAGCGTGGCTGGCTTACCGTATAGAATTCCTGGTGTATCCCAATCAGAAATATCTACAGACAGTACGCCTTGAACCGTGCCATCGCCATACTCGCTCAGATGAACATCTGGCCAGAATTGTTTCTGTGAAACGGATGTGAGCGACCAAGGAGCATCCAAATAAATAACATGGCCATGCGTAATTGTAACATCCTTTTTCAAATAATACTGGATCCCGTTCATCCATGCCACAGAATCAACCAACTTCTGAACACCAGCAAGTGTTGGGTCTGCTTCTAACATTGCGCCAGTAATGAATTTCCCCATCACCTCTACTGGGAATGCGGCAATGAAATAATCCGCTTCAACGTCAAAAGTTTCGCCGTTCTCCGTTACCTTCGCGCTTCGGATGACACCATCGACACAATCGATGCTCTCCACTTTCGCAGCCAAATGATAGTCAACACCCTTTTCCGTTAAAAAGGATAACCATGGGTTCACCCATTTGTCATTCGTAGGGCCGTTCAAAAGTCGAACAAAGCTTGTACCTGGTGTCGTGATGTCTAGTGTCATCTGTGCGGCTACAGGACCTACCGTTTGTGTGTTAGCGATCTTGGACTGGCAAGCTACAAGTGTTTTGGTGAAACCCGCGAATATTTTTTGGAAGGCCGGGGATTGCTGCTCCGCTTCGATGAATGTCCACCAATCGATCAGATTATATTCCTCGCGGATACGCTCCTCACTGGAGGTCATGACTTGCCATAACTTTCTACCATATTGCTCCATGTCGTCCATCGTCAAACCCAGATTATTATCGAAAAGATCACGGATAACAACTAGGAAGTTATCAAGACTGAATTCAATCTTCGCGAGCAATGGGAGCAATGGTGCTGTAAAAGTCGCAATATCCAGCCTCGTCACTTCCATTAAATTATCATACACGGTTCCGTTTTCATAGGGTATTTGTTGTAAAGTATCAATAACATGTCTGTAAAAACGTGGAAATAGTCGAAAGCCATGTTCACCCGGAAGATCTCTTCTCCCATCAACTCCGCTTCCTACATAAGGCATGCTTCTCGCTTTCCCGCCGGGTATAGTCTTAAACTCATAGACAGATACCTCATAACCTCTTGTAATCAATTCATGCGCTGCGCTCATTCCAGCGACACCGCCACCCAAAATTGCGACTTTTTTCACCATAATTCCCCCTCGATTTGGATCATATTGTAAAATCATCTGTAAACTATCATACCATCTAGGCAATTTGAATCATAGACTTTTAGTTCAATAGAAACAGAAAAAACTGAAAAACGACACTGTTTTTCAGCGGAATTGGGTCTTGTAATTATTTTCGTAAATATTGTAGCCTAGATAAGCTAAGAATTATAAAATTCTCATTTAATTTGCTGAAGCCTTGTTCCAAAACTAGGCGAAAAGGTGTACAGTAAAGTCAATGAAGTAATTATCTTCACCTCTAGATCTTAACTCGACTTTACTCCTATTTTCACCCCACCTAATCCGAACAATCTTGATTTGTTATAACCAAAAAATTCGCTTTTCCGTGTTGTTTTAGCGAGTAGACTACTAAAATTCCTATATCTCACCGAATCATATATAATATAGGCAATGCTCAAATGATGCCATCAAGAGAGGATGGATATTCCATGCATAACAAGATGGGTACACGATACATACCGGGAACCCGGATCATCAGTTTACCTCAGGGCACTCTTCATGATGGAGAAGATGTATTTCTGACTCGTAAAGTTCTTCTTTATAACATAAAACTTGTTCCCGGACAGATTGGCGCAGATTATATGCGAACCCTTCATCACAAGGCCGCTTTCATCCATGACGGTTTTCAGCATATTCTGGACACTTCCGTAGAAGAAGATTCTGTAACCATTATTTTACAAGCCAAGCCAGGATCTTTATTTTCTCGCCTAATCAATAAGAAGCCGTGGACGTTCCATCAAAATATCGCCATGATCGCAGATCTGGGTGTCTCCCTGCTTGACGCCTTGGAGGAGCGGATTACTGGATTTTCCGTTGCCGCCGAAAACCTGTGGTTAGACGATCACAATAAGCTTACTGTTATCAATTATTGGGACGAGGGAGATGCGCAGACACAAGGCGCTATCGGTCTATGCCGCTTGATGCTGCAGCTCTTTAGCGGTACACAGCCGAGCACTACTCCGTTTGAAGTGATCCATACGCAGCTAGAACGTACTCCGATCCCATCTGCTACTCCCGAACAGAAAGCTGCACTTATTAAGCTGGTGAAGCTCATCTGTCAAGGCCAAGCCTCCTTGTCCTCCTTCGTCTTTGGCTTGCGCAGCTTGCAGCCATCCAGCTTTAAGGAAGAAACCTTAGCTGCATCCATTCAGCGTCCTTCACGGTCCCAGAAGGCGCAGGAGGTCGCCCAAGAGGAAGAGGAAATGGATGAGGAAGAAGAAACTGAGCAAACTTACACAAAGAGCCGGCTACGTAAAGTTGGTATCGGAGCATCTGCCGTTCTCGTTGTTGTAATTGCTGGTTGGATTCTTTGGCCATCCTCGGAGGAGAAGCAGCCTGTTGTCAATACACCTGTACAAACCGCTACCCCGACTCCACAGTCAAGTAGCCCCTCCCCTACGCCTATCCCAACGAAATCTGTTGGGGATACCAATGAGCAGCCGGTGGAGGTAGAAATCCCTAACTTGGTCGGAAGTACACTTGCTGATGCCGAACAACAAGCCTTAGCTTTGAGAATACGTTACAAATATGTCATTGAAGCAAGCACTTCTCCCAACGGTACGGTCTTTAAGCAAGACCCTCAACCTGGGACAAAAGGACTACAAGGTGATGTTGTGACGTTTTGGGTGAGCAAGGAAAGTCAGTAAAACTGACCACAGGAGAGCGGCGTTAGTTAAAAAGAACACACTCACTCGGGTTCCTCTCCGTAGACAAAAAAGGCTGTCCCAAAGTCATCAAATGACCGAGGGATAGCCTCTTTTATATATAATTTGGGACGCCGAAATCAATTAAACCTTGATTTGCTCGATCGACTTCCGCATTTCATCTGTAAGTCCGCTTAACGCATCTGCCGAATCTGCGATTTCCTGGGCAATTTTGAGCTGCTCATGGGTCAGCTTATGGATATTCGACGTGCCGTCCGATGACGATTTCGCAATATGCGCGATATCGACAACAGAGGCTGCAACTTCCTCGGAGCCAGCGGACATTTCTTCTGTTACCGAAGATATCTCTTGAATCTGCTGAGATACGAAGCGGAATTGTTCCACAATATGACGGAAAAACTCTTCTGCTTTTTTGGAAAGCTCCGCACCCGTTTGAATCTCCCTCCGCCCTGCTTCCATCGCCTCTCCCATTCGCTCAATCTCGCGATGAATATTTTGCAATAAAGACGCGATAAGCTTAGCCGATTCTGCAGCGTGATCCGCTAGCTTACGTACTTCTCCGGCTACTACCGCGAAGCCTGCTCCATGTTCTCCGGCTCTCGCAGCTTCGATTGATGCATTCAAGGCGAGCAATTTCGTTTGCTCCGAGATATCGGAGATGGAAGATAAGGCAATGCCGATCTCCTTTGAATGACCGCGAAGGGTAGCCGCTCGATGGAGTGCTTCTTCCGTAGCCGTGGTAATCGTCACGAATTGTCCATTCATATTCTGAACGATCGATTGCCCCGATTGTGCACTTTGCAGTGCGTTGCCTGATGCATCAGCAACAGTCAAGGATGCTTCGGATATCCGGTGGATAGCCGTTGCCATTTCTTCCATGGAGCGAGCGCTCTCATTGGTACTGAATTGTACGGTATTTGCACCATCAGCCACCACTTGGAGTGACGTATTCACATTCGTATTCATCTCCAGCAAACGATGAGCCTGTACATTGAAATGCTGGGTGGTTACCACAAACTGCTCCGATGTATGCGAAACATTGGATACAATCGTACGAAGCATATCATTGATGTCATTAGACATTTTCATCATCGCTCGATAGACCAAACCGATTTCGTCGATAGAGTTGACCGGGTTAGCAGCTAATTGCTTCCTTGCGTTTAAGAAATCTCCTTTAGCTATGCTCTCCGCACCTGCCCCAATCCACTGCAAAGGACGTAGAGCACGGGATACAACAAGCATAACGAGTCCAAGTCCAAGAATTGTGAGAACAAGCATAAGTCCATAAATCGGCAGATTGCTTTTCAGGACACTGGAGGATATTTGCTCCGTCACGCCTGCCTCGGTATCAATACCAAGAACAGCAATGACTTTGCCCTCGGCATTTTTCACAGGTGAATAGGTTGAAATGTATTTGCCGTATTTCGGATTATCGATAATCGCTGAGCTTGCCGAAACGCCTTTCAACAACGTTTCAACTTCAGTTGCAGCTATGTCCGTCTCCTCATTGATTGGAGAAGCGACGTCCGAGCCCTTAGGTTGTCCATCAATCATGATGAGGGGTCTCTTCTGATCATCGAAACGCACCACATAGACATATAGCGCTCCAATTTGCGTACGATATGTGTCCAGTTGCTGTCTTATTTGCCAATAGAGATCATTTTCCTTAGGATCTTTCAAAAATTGTTCTAATTGACCAATGTCCATGCCTTTGGTATAGCTATCTGAAAGCCTTATACCGTAACTGGATATCGCCTCCATCCCCGCATGCTTGGCGTTTCGAAATTCCATTGTGATATAACCAGCAGACAATGCCAAAATAACGATCATGACAGCGGCTACAATACGAACCACCAAGTGTTTTCTGAACCAACGAACACTATGTAACATATGATATCCCCTTTGTCGTCAACATCTTTTTCGATTGTTTTCGACAATTGTTTTCGACAATGAATTGGAAAATCCTTCTTCCACCCATACTAATTTAGTTCCAAAGTCCTCGTAAATAAAAAATGATCAGACAGAATTGCTCTGCCCAACCATTTTTGAGATATATATTAAGATTGTAAATCCGTATATTCACTGTTATCAGACAACCGTCCCAAGAAGGTCACGACGATCATTTTATATTGCGAATGGCCTGCCTGAAGCTCATTTGCTTCGATCAGTTCGAATTCAGCTACCATTTCTACATCATCATCAATGATAAACATCGTCGGTTCATTGCGGCTACTTGGTTTAATTCGTTCGTCTTCAAGTTTCTTGCGTACAAATAAGTTAACCTCTTCGAGATTCGCTTTTTCATGCGTAACGCGTTCCCCAAAGCGGGAATGAGCATGACCGGTTACGACGAGGTCAGCGATTTGTTTACCTGAAAGTTCAGCAGCGAAAGGCTCGTAAGTACTCCACCGATTCATCTTCTTATCGCTCATTCCCAGTATTCCACCGATGATTGGCTTCGATGAGATCCATCATCTTTTTCATGGAAATTTGGATTTGTTCTTTTGAGGGCAGAGAAAGCGTGCTGTAGGTTTGATTAACAACATCCGTTAACACCGTATCAAACATACATTCAAACTGTTCGTTATTCATTATGAAATCCCTCCTTATTTACATGATTCTGGAAAATTACCTACTTACATCATATATCGAAGCGCTCGGAATATCAGCGCAATAATTATTTTCGTAAATACACCTCTGACTCTCAAAAAAACGCACATTTTATTGCGCAAAAAAAAGATTACAGCTAGATTTTAAAAATCTAATTGCAATCTTTTTGAGAGATTTGGTAAAATCAAGTAACAACATTATTTAATTAAAACCAAAATTCTTCTTTCGGTTCGTTTTTCCTAGAATTGGTAAACGTTTTCATAATTGCCTGTTTTTCGGGATCTGAGACACCAGTCAGACCTTTAAGTGCAGACAATCTCTCGCTCAAATCCAATTTTTTCAGAGAAGCAATTGTTGTTGATAAATCTGGTGACCATGTTGCACTAATCATACACATACCCCCTTATTGACCTAAGTTAAGTAACATCTGCTATTATAGCAGTCATTGAGAGGAAGATATAGTGGTTGAATCACAAATTATATAAAATTCTTCTATCATTTTGTTTGGTAGGCATGCAGATCTGGTTTTTATTTGTCACCTTTCAGCACACGTTTTATGGGATTCAGTTAGAAAGAAATGAGCAAATGGAATGGCGTATCAAGTCGTTTCAAATTGAACAAATCCAGCTGGATCTGGGGCTTCGAATTGGCGACAAAATTATATACGTGAACGGAAAAGACCCTAACGAAAATAAAATTGTCCGAAAATGGGCCACGATCGAGCAAGCTAATACGATTACTTTCACCAGGAATGGCCAGCAAGCAACGATTTCATTAGAAGAGATCGTTCAACCTGCCTTTGACTTTATCTCTTTGTTTGGAGAAATTATTTGTCTTTGTATCTCATTTATGATCTTGTGGAAAATTCCCCATTCCAAATCAGCTCGTCTGCTATCGCTTGTCTTTCTCATTATAGGTATCATTTTCATGTGCATCCCCCCTTCCGCTCGCGGAGATAGTTTGGCGAAAGTGCTGATCAGTAATCTTGTCATGATCATGCCGTTTGTCTTTGCTCATTTTCTAACGTTGTTTTTCAAAGAAAAGAGCGGAGTCTCACTGCCGACCACCTATTTGAAATATGTATATAGCTTTATGCTGCTCAGTTTTATTGGAAGATGCATCTATTTCACGCCGCTGGACACATACAAGTTTTATATACTAGACTATCTTTCTGTCCTACTTTTATTCTTGTGCGGATTCTTACTAAATATCGGATTGCTATTTTATGTGTATTTCAAATATCGCAGGGAGAATTCTTCCATTCAAGCCATCATTAAGCTTGTCTGGTTCGCCCTCTTTATTTCGACCGCACCGTTAGCTTTTCTATCCTTTCTACCTATTTTGTTCACAGGCGCGCCGCTCGTTAAATCACTGTACACCGGATATTTTGTCGTGTTATTTCCGTTATCGTTCACTTATATGATCGTAACCAAGCAATTGTTTGATATTCATATTTTACTTCGTCGAATTGTGTATACGACGCTTATTTCGATGGTTCCCAGCATACTAATCGTTCTCATGATTGCCTTGATTTTCAGCAAAGAAGTCACCGTGAAAAATATGTCGCTAAGCTTTTTATTTATTTTAACTACGATCTCCTTCTTGCTTTATGTACTTGAATATTTCGTAACAAAGCTGGATGCCATCATGTTTCCAAAAAAGTTTTACTTGCAGCTTGCACTAAAGAAAATTGCAAGAAATTTGCGGACAATTACGAGTTTTCGTGAATTAAAAGATATCATTCTAGTAGACATCGTAAGTACACTCAACGTCTACGGTGGCGCTATCGTTTTTCAATATCCGAATTCCATGGAAACCATTGGCGAGGGAGTTTTGAATTTAAACGAAATCGAACAATATCTGCGCGAAAATCGATTGGATGACTCGAAGTATTCTATTTTTGTTATTAATCAAAACGAAGAGTATTCCTGCTATTTAGTCACGGCAAGGAAAAAGACCAACACCCTGCTTAGTCTAGAGGAACGTCAGTGGTTAAGTCTGATCATCTCTTATTTGGCTGTAAGCTTGGAAAATATCTATCTGATCCGCAAGCTAACGGTCAAATTACATGATTTAGCCTCTCAAATTCCCAATGAAGAGGCCGGGCAAGACGTTGTTTGGCTTCGTAAATCGCTTTTTGAACTACAAGAACAAGAGCGATATAGAATTGCTACGGATCTGCATGACACGACTATGCAGGACATTTTATTAGTGCGTAGAAGATTAATATCTTTTATCAACAATAACGAAGATAAACAGCAGGTGATTCAAGCTATCAAGCATCTGGATTTGGTCAATGAAAGCTTACGTCAAAGCTGCTTCGAGCTAAATCCACACTTGCTTCAAAATATTGGTTTAATTCAAACCATTCAAGCAACATTGGATCTGGATATTGGGTTAAATGAATATGAAACTGAGTTCCAAGTTGAAGGAGCATTAATGATTGAAAGGCTCGATATCGATATCAAGAAGCACTTATTCCGTATCTTTCAAGAGCTTATGCACAATGCCAAGAAGCATTCAAATGCTTCTAACGTCATCATTAAATTAACTGTCGTTGAGAATTACTTGTGTTTATTTTATAAGGATGATGGGATTGGTATAGATCCACAAGCCCTCGCCAAGGACAAAAGGCTTCTAACGATTGCTAACTCCGGCTTTGGATTAGAACAGATGAAAAGCCGAGTCTTACATTTGAGTGGACATCTAGAGCTTCTATCAGATAAGGGAAGCGGCGTTGAGCTTACCATTCGGATTCCCATACCTACTTAGGAAGGAAGTACTGCATGAACAAGCAATCAAAAATTTTAATTGTAGATGATCACCCATTAATGGCTGAAGCAACTTCCAGTACTTTAATGCAGATTGACGGCGTGCAAATTGTTGGAATTGCCGGTAATGCCAAACAATGCCTAGAACTCATGGACTTGCATGTACCGGACATTGTATTTCTAGACTTTAATTTACCGGACCAGTACGGTGATGAAGTTGCCAAAATCATCAAAGGAAAATATCCTACAACACATCTAGTGATCTTCTCTGGCATCGAATTATCCCATCTCTACAATCATTTGATTGGGCTGGAGGTTAGCGCGGTAATTTCAAAAGAATCCAGCGGGACGCTCATCAAGAGCTTAGTAATCCTCTTGATGGAGAACTTTACGGTTGTACCTGTTCCTGTTTTTCACAAAATGAGAGTATCAAGCGGGAATTTGCATCAGACGGATTTATTGGACGATGATGAAGTAAATATGATGACGATGATCGTTCAAGGCTTAACCAATGAACAGATGGCAGATGAAGTCCATATGAGCAAACGTACAGTCGATAATTATGTTCGCAAAATTTACGAAAAACTAGGCGTCAAATCCCGTGCGCAAGCGGTCGATAAGTTTAATCAGTTCAAGCACATTTTCGATGTTAACCGCAGATAAGGGAATAAGATGCTTCAGCCTACAGATGGAAACGGGGTGAATTAGGGACTTATGCAGTAGTATGAATGTTAAAAGAGGCCAACCAGCTTAAGCTGATTGACCTCTTTTCTATTTCACCATGCTACTGGTTCAGTTTGACAATGGCACGTATAGCGGCTTCAATCTCCCGCTCAACAGCAAGGGAAACCACGTCCGTGTGGGGGTTATATACTTCTCTCAGATCCGCATCTGCGTAACCATCCAATGCGACAATCGCTCCTGCACGCACTCCGCGGAGCGATGCAATGACGTATAACGCAGAGATTTCCATCTCAACGGCCAAAGCCCCTGCACGCTTATATTTCTTGTGAGGGAATTCCTCCACACCTTGGAAGAAGGCATCCAAAGTAACTGTAATCCCCTTCTTCACAAGACCGTCCGTCTCGCTTGCAGCTTCAAACAGCGCTCGTACAACGTCTGAGTCGGCTACTGCGGGGAAGCCTAGCGGTACTAGCTGACGGGTCAAACCGTCTTCCCTTACCGCAGCAGTGCTTACCACCAAGCTTCCTGGAGGGACGTCTTCTGAATAAGAGCCCGCTGTTCCAACACGAATCAACGTCTTTACGCCGCCTTTGATCAACTCTTCAAAGCAGACAGCTGCTCCTGGAGATCCTACGCCATGACTGACCACGGTTATGGCTATGCCAGATGCTTCGCCGACGAAAGTCCGATATTCCCTGCTAAAAGCAAGCTCGCGAACGTTGTCCAGCTTGCGTGCGATTGCTTCTGCTCGGAACGGATCTCCACAGACAATCGCGAATGGACTCAAATCCTCTGAATTTACCTGTAAAATGGATAATTTCAATTTAATCGAACTCCTTTCTGACCCACTCGTCTTCCGGAATCGGAATGGCTTCCCCTGAGAATCGCTGTTCTTCAAAAGGGTCAGCTACATTATGGAAACCATTGCGTTCCCAGAATCCTTCACGGTCTTCCTTCATGAATTCGATGCCCTGAATCCATTTGGCGCTTTTCCAGAAATATAAATGCGGTACTACAAGACGCAGCGGCCACCCATGCTTAGGCGTAAGCGGTTTGCCGTCATAGCTCATGGCAAGCAAAATCTGATCGCCCATAAGGTCTTCGAGTGGAACATTCGTTTCATACTCATTATCTGCATGCAGCATGACGTACTTGCCTTCTGGTTTTACGTTGATCAGCTTAAGGAAATCTCGAAAGAGTATGCCTTCCCAAACCGTATCCAGCTTGGACCAACGCGTTACGCAGTGAATATCACAAACGATTTGCGTTCGAGGTAACGCGAGCAACTCTTCGTAGCTAAACGTTTTCTCCTCCGTAACCTCACCAAACACACGTAACGACCACGTGGACATATCATACTTCGGCACTTCACCTTCGTGAAGGATCGGAAATCTCTCAGTGACAACCTGTCCAGGCGGGACCCTGTCTGCAATCTCCTGGGGAACCTCTACAGCAGGAATACTCATCCGCTTGATACGTTCAGCTTTGCTATCTTTGTTCATCTGTCATCCTCCGTTTCTTCCTTATCGGGAACTGCCATTCGCCTTCTGTGCATCAGCCAAATAATTGCTTCTCCGGAAGAAAAGCATAGCCAGCAGCGTCACAACGTAAGGCAGCATTTGTGTGAAATGGGTGGGCAGGGAGAAGCCCTGCAATCGGATACTAAACGCATCCATCAAACCGAATAACAAGCTGGAAGCCATGACACCGATCGGATTAGCTTGCCCTAACATCGTTGCTACAAGCGCAATAAACCCTCTTCCAGCTGTCATCCCTTCTGTAAACATCGTCACTTGCCCCAGCGAAAGCTGAGCCCCAGCCAGTCCGCAGAGCACTCCGCAGATAAGCACAGCCAAATACTGCATCCGATTTACCTTGATCCCAATGCTTTTGCTGGCAACCGGATTCTCACCAACCGCGATCAATCGGAATCCGAGTACGGACTTGAACAGGAAATACTGCAGGACAAATACAAGGATAAAGGCCAAATAGACAAGCGGTGAATGCCCGGAAATAATCTCGCCGACTATGGGAATATTTTTGATAAACGGAATATCCCATTTCGGCAGTCCGATCATATTTTTATCATAGAAAGCGCCTTTGACATGAAAAATCGCTCTTAAGCTAAACGCAGTCAACCCCAGCGCCAGGAAATTAAAAGAAATACCAACTACAATGACATTCGCTTGCAAATGAATACTTATATAAGCAAAAATCAATGAAAAGAGCATCGTGACCGCAACGGCAATAAGAACAGCTGCCAACACATTGCCTGTGTAAAAATTGCCTACTATCGCCGAGAATGCCCCGACTAAGACGAAACCTTCCAAACCCACGTTAAACAAGCCGACTCTGGAACAAATCGCCCCACCGAGTGCAGCAAGCAGGATTGGTGCCACCATCCGAATCATCGAACTGAATAAAGACACATCAAGAAGATGCTGCATCGCCTTTACCTCCTTTCCGTCGTTTCCAAAGGGTATAACTGAACTTCGCTGTAACGAACAAGATGAGCAAAGACTGAATAACACTTGAAATCTCTAATGGAATGCTCGTATTTCGCTCAACACCCATACCTCCGGTTTGCAAAGCTGCAAGAAGTACAGACGCAATTGCTGTACCTAATGGATGAGCGCCTGATAGCAGGGTTGCCATAATGCCAGACCACGCATAACCAGGATTCGTTATCATTCCATCTGTGTAGCGATACTGCATGCCGAGAACCTCGATAGCACCAGCTAGCCCAGCAAAACCGCCACTGGCAAACATGCTGGTCAGCATCACTTTCCCTCTATTCACGCCCCCGTATCCAGCAAAAAGCGGATTGTATCCTAACATCCGAATTTCATAACCTGCAACCGTATATTTAATAAACAAATAGAGGAGGACAGCGAGAGCAATCGCAATAATAAATCCGCCGTGAATACTCATCCCTTGAAATAATTTGGGCAGCCATACCCCTTTCTCAATCATCATCGTTTGAGCGAGAGCAGCTGAACCTGTTTTATCTTTAAAAGGATAGGCGACCATATAGCCAGCAAATAAAGCAGCTATGTAATTCATCAGCAGTGTTGTAATGATCAAATTCATTCTGAACTTGGCGTCAAGCCACCCTGCAAAAGCCGACCAAATGCCGCCGGCAATAATTCCGCCCAGTATAGCTGCTAACAATTTAAATAGTGCAGGCCCAGGCAAATACAGAGCGATCATTGCGCTGGATAATGCGCCCAGAATCATCTGTCCTTCTGATCCCATGTTGAAAAAGCCTGCACGGAAAGCAATCGATACGCCTAAACCTACCAAAATCAGCGGCGTCGCCCGGGTTAGCGTATTCGTAATGAAAAAGAAATTGCCGAAAGCACCTTTCCACATCTGTGCATATGTGTCAATAATGGATCCGCCAATCAAAGAAATGGCAATGGCACCGCCAACTAATCCGATGATGACGGCAAGCAGCGGTTGGACCCAAGCGCTTATAGGAAACCGACTTTTAAGCATGAGAAACTCCTCCCGCCATCCACAAGCTAATCTGTTCCTCCGTTGCCTTCTCTGCAGAAATCTCGCCAGCTATTCGTCCTTCGTACATGACAATAATGCGATCCGATAGTTTGAGAATTTCTGTTAGCTCCGAGGAAACTAATAATATCGCGCCCTGTTCGTCACGTTTGCGAAGCAATTCTTCATGAATCAGCTCCATAGCTCCAATATCAACGCCACGAGTGGGTTCTGCTGCAATAAGAAATGGTTGTTTCTGCGCAATTTCTCTAGCTACGATCAGCTTTTGCAGATTACCGCCGGATAAATATTTCACCTTCGCATCTTGTGAGCCTGCTTTAATCTGAAATTGCTGAATGAAGCCATTAACCATTTGTCGCAGCTCTGTTCCTTGTAAAAAACCTTTACGGCTGCGGGTTCTGTGATGACCCATCGTTCCGTTTTCTATGACAGTGCCCTCTTTGGCCGCACCCCATTGATAACGATCCTCCGGGACATGTGAAAGACCAATGTCTCTAATCTCCCGTACGGAGCGCCCCTTCAGACTGTCGCCAAGCAATCGAATTTCCCCGCGGTCAATTAATTGGAGTCCTGAAATAGCTTGAATGAGTTCAGATTGACCATTCCCTGAAATACCAGCGATGCCAACAATCTCCCCCGCTTTGACCTGAAAGCTGACTTGATCCAGCACAGGCTTACCTTTGTCTCCCATAATCGAAACATCCTTGACCTGTAGAACGGTATCACCAAGCTTCACTTTGCTTTTGGTCGTCGGCAGCAGATCCCTGCCCACCATCAGCTTGGACAATTCCTCTATATTGGTTGCCCCTGCATCCAGCTCCCCAGTTACTTTCCCATCACGAAGGACGGTAACCCGGTCAGCAATTTCCATCACTTCATGAAGCTTGTGGGTGATGATAATAAAGCTCTTTCCTTGGTTGGCTAAGTTTCTCATAATAACAAGAAGTTCCTTCGCTTCAAGCGGCGTCAGTACCCCCGTAGGCTCATCCAAAATAATAATATCTGCTCCCTGATACAGCACCTTCAGAATTTCCACACGCTGCTGCATTCCAAGAGGAATATCCGCCACTTTCTTATTCGGATCAATCGGCAAGCGATACTGCTCGCACAATGCTTCTACTTGCTTAACAGCCTTTTTGCGGTCGAATTTGAGCCCTGACTTAGGTTCATTACCAATAACGATATTTTCGGCAACTGTAAAAGAAGGAAAGAGCATGAAATGTTGATGCACCATGCCAATTCGATGACGGATCGCATCCGTAGGATTCGTGAAGGCCACTTCTTTGCCATTCAAAAGGATGTGGCCTGCCGTTGGCTGCTCCATGCCGTACAAAATACGCATTAGCGTTGTTTTTCCAGCTCCATTTTCCCCCACTAATGCATGAATCTCACCTTGACGCAGCGAAAAATCAACACTTGAATTCGCTGTTAAATTGCCATATGTTTTCATAATTTGACGCATTTGAAGCAGCATGACGGTTTTTCGCTCCTCTGTCTAGACATGAGGAAACTGTTTACGTCTCCGTAAACAGTTCCCAAGGTCGATATGAAATGATCGTGCTAATTATTTAACTGGATTCTCAACTTTCACTTTACCAGAAACGATATCATCGCGAATCGCTTTAACTTTCGTGACGACGTCTTGTCCAATGAACGGACTTAGTGTAGATTTGCTATCCTTGGTCACGAAAGTAAGACCAACGCCGTCTTCTTTCAAACCGTAATCAACGGATCCGAATTTAAACGTGCCATTTACGAAATCTTTCACCGTTTGGTAGGCCACGGCATCTGTTCCTTTTAATTGAGAAAGGACGATATGCTGTGGATCCGTTACTGTACGATCGATATCTTGTCCAGATGTGAAGAAGCCTTTTTCTTTCGCAGCTTCGAACACGCCTAGATCACCAACAGCAGAAGCGGCAGCAATGAAATCTGCACCTTGTGAGAATTGCGTTAACGCTAATTCTTTAGCTTTGGCTGGATCCGTGAAGCTACCTACGTAGTTAACGATGAATTTGGCATTAGGATTCGTTGACTTCAGACCTTCTTGGAAGCCAACTGTGTATTTCTTAATGAGCGGGATATCAAGTGCCGCAACCATACCTACGACATTTTTCTTAGTTGCAAGACCAGCTGCTGCGCCTAGCAAGTAGGAAGCTTCATGCTCACGGAAAACTACACTGCGAACGTTCGGAAGATCAACAACCGTATCAATAATTGCGAAGGATTTCTTCGGATTCTCAGCCGCTACTTTCTTAAGAGCATCTTCGGACTCGAAAGAGCTTGTAATGATGAGATCATAATTATCAGCAACAGCAGCGCGTAAATTTTGTTCAATAGCGCTTGCATCGGTGGATTCAACCGTTTTGACCGTAACACCAAACTCTTGACCTGCTTTCTTAACACCTTCATCTTCTTGTGCGAAAAATGGATTCAAACCAATCTTCTCTGGCGTAATAAGGATGACTTTCTTATCTGACTTAGCTGTAGCTGCTTTCGTCGCTTCAGCACTAGGTGCTGCTGTGTCTGTCTTTGCAGTTGCGCAGCCTGTTAACAGCACTGTAACAGCAAACATAGAAATTAAAGCTTTTTTCATGTGAATCTCTCCCCTTGATGAATATATTTTATATAGAATACTCTTTTGTATATCCTACTAAATAACTCGGAATTAGTCAAAGTATTTTTGTTCGACAAAGGTTAACGAATTATGTTCGAAATATACGAAACTCGTCGATAATTATACTATATTGTCGAATGACATGCCATATAAAAAAGCCAGTCCCCTGAAATGGAGACTAGCTCACTATTCAATATGGTTGCTAGACTTCATGATGCTGATGATCAGCGACAATATTCGCTGCTTCCATTAACTCACGCATGACATCGGACTGCAGCTGCGGGTTAATGTACAATCCTTTAACAAATAAAGTTCCCTTTTCACTTGACGTATATCTGGACGGGATTTTGTTTAAAACCAAAGCTAGCATATCGTCTTTACACTTATTGCAATCACATTTCAATTCATATTTTTTCTGAAACTCATCAAACATATTGACGACGATCGTTTCCATGGCATTAAAGACTGGCATCGGAGTTAGCCCCTTCACTATTTCAACTATATGTCTATTATAACGTATAAAAGTATATTCAAAAAGTGCTCATAGACTAGTAAGCCCCTCAATATTGACTCATGGTAGGTAACTGCTCCTAGTTCCAAACACCCTAATCTCGCATTCTTCCTACCAATTTGAAAGAAATGACCACACAATTCACTAGGATGTGATACGCTGTTTGTTGCATATGCTTCGTGTGAGCGAAATCCGACTAAAAAATCGCTTCGTCTCCGAATGCTATACAGTTATAAATAAATTAGACTTAGGGGTTAACTTATGCTGCAAAAAACACACAGTATTGCCGGTTTCATATCGGCAGAACTCGTACTCGCTTATCAACATGTAAGCTTTTTTTCATGGGACACGGCTGGAGCCCTCCTGCTGGGCTGCTTAGCAGGGACGCTGGCCGATGTCGACAAACCGGGCTCGACGATGGCCAAAGTTCTATTCCCATTGTCTGCCCTGCTTCGAATCCTGAAGGTGCGCCATCGGACGTTAACCCACTCCATTATCTTTATTCTTTTGCTGATGATGATCTCATTGCCGATGTCACCCTTGTACTTCTGGGTTTTCATTGTGTCTTACGCATCTCATCCCCTCATTGATTTGCTCAATGAGCGAGGCATTCAACTATTTTGGCCTCTCCCTATGAAAATTCGTCTGCTGCCAAAATTCATTGCCATTGATACTGGATCTACAAGTGAAACCGTATTCCGTTGGCTGCTTTTGGCAATCACCTTGTTGATCCCTTTTAAGCTTTATGTGTATCCCGTTCTTTAAAGAAAAGCCCCTTCCTCTCTGCTTAAACAGAAAGGAAGGGGCTTTATATTTACTGCATCGGAATTGATATTTTAAAGCAAATCCAGCCATCTTCCACACTCACTTCGATCGTCCCTTTGTAGTGCTCAATGCGCTCTTTTACGACCGATAAACCTAATCCTTGATGTTCACCATCACCTTTGGTGCTGTAGCCGATCGTAAACATTTGATTGTAGTCCTCAACTTGGAAATCCGGCAGTACAGGGTTGGAAACGGAAATCGTCACTTGATTCGATTCCGACCATCCGTTCACACTAACCTCGCGTTCGCCTGGCGGGAATTTATTAACCTCGTCGAAAGCATTATCAATCAAATTACCGATAATCTTCACGAGATCAACGGATTTTACCCCTAAAGCTAAGCCATCAAGTCCCGTAAATTCATAATGAAAATCAATCTTCGTACGCATAGCAAGTGCAAACTTCGCCTGGATCAAAGCTGCGATCGCCGGATGGCCGATACGAATAATATCATTCACTTCGTTAATTTCTTCCAGCAATTCTTTCATGTACTTCATTTGGTCTTCTTTTTTGCCATTCGCAAGCAGCGCATACATCGTCTGCACATGATTTAAAAAGTCATGCCGCTGGCTGCGAATCGTTGCAAACATCAAATCCACATTTTGAATATACATTTCTTGCGTGGATTGAACCGCGGTTTCACGGCTTTTGGTAATAAATCGGAATACAAAATAAATAAAAATGCAGCTGCAAACGGTAAACAGAACAACGATAAGCATAAGCTGAACGAGCTGCTTGTTTAAAGTCTCTTGAATCGATTGATAATCTGACGTAATTGAGATGACATACGGAACTTCTCGTTGCACTTCGGTGAGTTTGTTCTTAACAGGAACGTAAACGAAGGTTTTGAGAATCGGCTTACCATTCCAACTCTCTACAATGCTAACCGGTTTATTGTTTTCAATGGACTCTTTATAATGCTTCAAATCATTGTCGCTCGTAATGTTGTACGAACCAAACAGCAACGGCCGATCATACACCGAAATGAAAGCTTTGCCATCACTGCCTTTGTACTCAATAGGCTTCGTGCCGAACGTAACCCCGTGCAGTCCTGATATTTCCAAAATATCCTGATTAGCCGCAAGCGTTTTCTTTACAACGGTATCCGCACCAACAATTTCTTTAAAGCGCTGAATTTTATCGGCATTCACAAACACACAGATAATATAATTGGTTGAGCCATCGTAATAGTAACCAAATTTACTGACATTGCTTGAGCCTGATGCTGGAACCTCGTAAATACCGGACCAGAAATTCTGCAGCTTCTGACCTTCAGGAATCGTGACTTTATGGTTTGTCATTAATTGATCGAAGGCAGTAAACCAGTAGCCGAAAGGAATCGTGCTTTTGATTTGAAGTTCTTTGGGTTCTGATGACTTGCCAACCATGATATCGTTTGCAACACCGCTCCGCTTCATCAGCGAAAAACCATCGACCCCCGCTTGTTTGGCAAGCTGAACCAATTGTTCATTGGATACTTTATCGATATCTGGATCAAGCTTGCTCGCGGCGAATACAGCGACAGAGCGCAGATTCTCTCCAACTAAATCTTCCACGAAGAAGGATCCTTCCTCTGACAGTTCAATGGAAGTTCGTATTTGGTTGGCCGTCGACTCCATCCTCATCGATAATGCTTCTGTTAACAGTGATTTCGTATACCAATAATACGAAGTATTATTCGTCACCAGCAACAGAATAACGATAATTAAGGTAATGTAGATGACTTTGGAGTTTATTCTCATGAAGATGTTCACACTTTCTATAGGTTGTAAAATGGATATTACAAAGTTGACACTATGTAAAACTTGGTTTTTCGACACCATCCGAAAATAATTGTCTCTTTCAGTAGTATAGTAGGATAGGAAAGCCTTGTCTATCAATTAATGTTGAGGCTTTTAAACCATTGGTAAGATAGGGAAAAATGCCAAGAAACAGGATGGAATTGCAGGGCGAGTTTCTCACCGGTTCCCTTCTGTCGGGCGTAGGGAACTACAGGGCGCTATTTCTGCTAAATACGCCATCCTACGTGCGAGCCAAAAAGAAAATACAGCCCATTTCCACTCAGGAACCGGGCTGCATGTTTAGGTTACTTAGCCGCTATCTCAACGTTTTTACTCCAAATAATTCTTTCGCCAATGTGCAAGACAACATCAACTTGATGCGTCCCCACAGCTAACGCACATGATGTTTTCATGCTAAACAGAGTAACAGCTGAACTTTGGTCCGGCTGATTCACAATTCCTTTGGTCTCGGAAATATGTCCTACTCCTCCGTCATCTCCGTCCTCGACGATTGTCAGTTGAAGCGGCGGCATTCTCCCTGCTTCAAAATCTTCCCTGCTGGTCCAATCATCAACGAATGCCTGTAGTTCCAATCGTCCGTTATTCAGGGTTACCGGAGTGTCAACTGCCGTTACGGAGTAATTCTTCTCGAATAAACTGTAGTCCTTTCCAGCAAATACCTTCGTTAATCCAAAGAGAGCCATCACATCTTTCAAATTCAAATACCAACCGTCTTCGTTAAGCACAACAGGCTTTTCCAGAGGAACTTTCCTACCTTCTCCAGCATTCCAGCGTACCACAGCGCTGCTTTGGTTCGCTTGCATATCGAAGGCATAGTCACCTTTGGTGAGTGTAACCTCATCCTTACCTATGGTGGTGCTAATTTCATAATGAAGCCGTTCGGCTAGCAACTCTATCTCGGCAGGGAATCGAAGTCCCTCAGGCGCAAATGAGCCTCCATACATCGTATCCGCAGCTGCCTGAGACACAGATCCAACCAAACCAAATGCTGCTGCAACAACCATGAAAGTGAACAGTTTTATTCTCATCATCTTCATTTCACTGCTTCCGCATCCAATTCAAGTAAATTACTTCCATTATTTAGAGGTTTCCTCACTTAAAAAGTTGCTTTTTTACGATTGCTTTACTTGACCTCGCTACTTTAGTACTATAACAAGTATCGAATACATGAGGAGCTGTAAAAATGTCCAATGATGAAATCATTCTAACTCCCGAAGGATTACGCAGTTTAGAACTAGAACTTGAGGAATTAAAAACCGTTAAACGCAAAGAATTGGCCAGCCGTATTAAGACTGCCATCAGCTACGGTGATCTGAAAGAGAACAGCGAATACCATTCGGCCAAAGAAGAACAGGGCTTCATGGAAACTAGAGTTTTGACGATCGAAAGAATGTTAAAGAAAGCGCGTGTTGTAACGAATCTTGATTCGTCTAAAGTCCAAGTTGGATCAACAGTCGTGCTCAATGATGTAGAATTCGCCGAGAAAATTGAGTACAAAATCGTTGGTTCTTCTGAGGCGAATGTCAATGAAAACAAAATTTCCTACGAAAGCCCGCTTGGCGTTTCACTCATGAATAAAAAAGTTGGCGATAAGATCAGCGTAAATGCGCCAATGGGTGTTATTTCTTACGAACTACTTGAGATTCGCATATAGTTTAGTTAGCACAACAAAGGCTGTCCTCTACGTAGATTTATCTACTGGAGGACAGCCTTTTTGGGTTCTCATATTCAACTCTTATACCCCAACTACCTCAAAAAGCTGCAGAGCCTTCCGCATCTTCTCCAAGTAGGCCGGATTACCATCCGAGCACATCCATTTCAGATCGGAATTCCCTTTGCCTAGCAGCTGGTCTCGATCGCTAAGCAGCTGTATCAGCCGATTGACCGTCCCCGCGCTTCCATCAACAATATGAATATGATCCGGCAAAACCTTTTTCAATACACTCCTGAAAAAAGGATAATGCGTGCATCCAAGGACAAGCGTACCATACATGCTCAGATCGAATGGTGCTAACTGAGCATGGAAATAATCGATAATTTGCTGGCTATCCACATTTAATTGCTCACAGAATTGGACCAATTCCGGCATTGGCAGGGAATCCACCATCCCCATATCATCGATACGGGAAACAAGCTCACGATATTTGGATTCTTTGAGCGTTAATGGCGTTGCGAGCACGAGCACTCTTTTACCCGAAGAACGGTTCATTGCAAGCGCCGGCTTTACCGCAGGTTCCATGCCGATGATCGGCATATCGTATATGCTGCGAAGCTCCGAGATAGCAATGCTCGTCGCCGTGTTACAAGCAATAACAAGCGCACTAACCTCTTCTTTGCTGATAGTTTCCACGGCTTGTTTCACAAAAGAAAGGACCTCATCCTTGGATTTCGTCCCGTATGGCACATGAAGCGTATCCGCAAAATAAAGAAAATCCTCATGAGGCAACTGCTTCATGGCTTCGTGTAAGACGGAAATCCCGCCTATTCCTGAATCAAAAAAAGCTATTCTCATTTGTTTTCACCCTGATCTTGTTCTTTCGATGTTAGAGCAATCCTGCTGTTATAAGTCCATTGCGAACGCCATCTTCATCCACGTGTGTTGTCACATGATCAGCATAAGGAAGCAAATCCTTGTGGGAGTTGCCCATCGCGATGCCCATGCCAACAAAGGAAAGCATTTCCATATCATTCAAGCCATCACCAAATGCAACCGCTTCTTCCGGTTTAATACCTACAAGCTCAAGCAGTGCTGCAATCCCTTGGGCTTTGGAACCTCCAGCCGGCAAAACATCGATGGCATGCTGATGCCATCGAATGAGCTTAAGTTCCGTTTGGAGCTCTTCATACAGATGCTCATCCGTATCTTCACAGTGCAGGAAAATTTGATAAATATCGTTCGTTTTCCAGAAATCCGGGTCATAACCTGGCAAATCCACCTTCAATGACGAAACGGATCCTGTTACGAATGGATGATCTTCCGTGTCCGTAAAAAACTGGTGCTCCCCCTCAAATACAAGGGAATGTTTATACTTCGCGGCAAGTTTTACCAAAGCTTCAATGCTGCTTTTGGCAATGATGCGTCTGTACAGAGGCTCCCCCCGATATACGGCATATCCACCGTTCAAGCATACATAGGAATCGATCCCGAGCTGCTCGGCCAAGGGCTTGATGAAGTAAGGGGCTCGTCCGGTAGCAATCACCGGTTCAATGCCTTGCTGCTTTAATTGATGAATAGCTGTTACCGTGGAAGCAGGAACCTGTTTTTCCTCATTGACAAGTGTACCGTCGATATCAAAAAACACAATTTTATACACAGTTGGGGTCTCCTTTGCACTTGGCGGCAGCTGTCGCTGCCAGCCTTCTCTCTTTCTCTCATTAAACACCAAAAAGAGATAAAAAACAAAGAAAAAGAGAATCCCCTAGGCTTCTCTCCCCAATTGCTATACAATTTCATCAATCACACCGTGGGATAAAGCCTCCTCAGGACTCATATACCAATTACGCTGATGCTCCTGCACACGAAGGATCTCATCCTGAGTTAACTTCGTTTTGGATAAAAGATATTCATCATAAATGTTTTGCAGCCTCTGCGTTTCATCCACCCGGTTTTTCAAATATTCCAGATGACCGTCAATATGGGTCGAAACCGCATGATACATAAAGGTGCTAAGCCTGCCTGCATATCTTTTGTGGCCACTTACAGCGATCAGCAAGCTCATACTGGCAGCTAGTCCATACACATAGGTGTGCACAGGCGTCTTGCTGTTTTCGATCACATTAATGAGACCTAGACCGTCATAGACGCTCCCCCCGTTGCTATTAATGATAACGTCGATTGGAACGCGTTTAAAATCCTTTTCTTTCTTATCTTTGTCATCATCAAATTGGTTTATTTTCATGATTTGCTCGACAATAGTTTTCACAGAGCTTTTATTAATGCCATCGAATAGATATAAGGTTCTTTCATTCATAGAAATGCCTCCTGTCCTAAGGCCTATTGATACAGATAGTCTATTCCCGACAGATGGACTTTGTAACTCTTTTGCATGTTTTTGCTAATTTTTTGGGCGGTACATAACGGATTCATTCAATCAATAGTTGTGAAATGTAATAAATGAACTATTCTTCCCAGCTTTCCGATAGCCGAACAGTAAAGATCGACCCACCGCCAAGTTCCGACTCTACCAGCACCTTACCGTGATGGGCTTCAACGATTTCTTTAACAATGGAGAGTCCAAGTCCCGTACCCCCGATTTTCCTGCGATCCGAATTATCCACGCGATAAAATCTCGCAAATAATTTATCCAACGCATCAGCTGGAATGCCGAGTCCATAATCTTGGATTTTGATGAAAACATAGCCATCCTCACGTTCCACATACACATCAATCTTCGATTTATCAGGCGAATACTTAATGCTGTTGGAGATCAGATTATGAAAAACCTGTTTCAGACGTTCTTCGTCCCCGTGAATAAAGAGAGATTCGTCAAGGATGTGCAGTTCAATCTCATGGCCGTCTTTACCCTGCCATTGATCCACGATTTCACCTAACAAATGAGCTGCGTTCAGCGTTTGAAAATGAAAGGCATGCCGGCCTGAATCCAATCGCTGCAAGTCCAAAAAATCGTTGATTAAATTGGATAGCCGCATAGATTCCTTATGAATCGTCTCCACGTACTTGGCTCGCTTGTCCTCAGTGACGCTGCGGGTCGCCAAAATTTCAATAAACCCCATGATCGAAGACAACGGAGTTCGGATTTCATGGGAAATGATCGAAACAAACTCATTTTTCATCTCATCGATCCGCTCTTCCTCCGTCCGGTCCCTGAAACCGAATAAATGCCCCCTAAGCGTGTCCGCACCTTCGTCAACAATCGGATTCACGTAACACTCATAATGCTTCATTTCCCCAGAGAGCGACACCCTTGAAATCCTTTTCAGAAAAGGCGGTATACTTTGGTTAAAATAGGCTTCAATGACATCTTTAAAAGCAGCGTCAGATGCTCGCATGCCTTGGCAATACGTTGACAAGCAGTCCCCTTTGTTAATCGGATTTTCAAAAAAGAGCTCCACACGACGATTTGCGAAAACAACTCGACCTACGGTATCACACATGACAATAGCTTCATGGCTGGACTCCAGCATTTGCTCGATAATCGTGTTCTGCTCAGAGATTGTTCTTTCCGCTTGCTGACTTTCCCCAAGAAGCACCTTGTAGCTATGCTCGCTATCTTTGACTTTTCTAAAAAGATCAGCCATGTTCAGATACATTTTCGTAAATTCATAAATCATTCCAGCGAGCACAACATTCGAGCAGACAAAGGAGTTCCACTTGGCCACATACCAGCCCAGACTGAAACGCCCACCGCCACAAAGGACAATAATCACATCCAGCATCATCGCAAGGATGGCAACGCACAGCCAGGTAGAGGTTACCGTGCTAGCTTTCGTCCGAAAGTAGAAAATCAACAATGTGATGAACGTTAGTACCACGATTGGTATTCCAACAAGCTTAACAAAAGCAGGCAGCAACTGTCCTTGTGACAAAACGGTTGGCAACTGCTCGACGTAATGTGTTGTAAACAACGTGCATATTGCCAGCAATACGATTGTACCGATTAATGTACACCAGCCGGCTAGCTTTGCCTTTCGAGCGCTGTACCGCACATTGCTATATTTGGCATCTAACCACAAATAAAGCAGGATTGCCAACGGAAAGCCCAAGTGCCAAAGCGCATACACCCAAACGGATGTTTGTGGTCCTGAGTTGAACAACCCATTGTCAGCAAATACACGTGGGAACGCGAGGATGTACACTAAACTCATGCCGGCGGAGAACAAGTAGCCCGCGAAAAGAGCTAGTACGGCTGGTAGGCGGGAAATTTTGAACTGACTATAGATCACATATGCCGTGATGATTTCAAAACAAACAACCGTAGAGAAAATAGCTGGCTGGAAAGCTGCCATTTCTCCTAGTTGAATGCGGACAAAAGGCACGGAAAACAAAGAAATAAGAGTTACTAGAGCCCCAATGATATAAGCAAACCGCCGCTGCGCGCGATTAGACGGCATCGTTAATAAATTGTATACCGATGAAGGCAGCGCTTGATGTTGACTCATTCTAAACCCCCGATAATGCTTAGCTTTGTGCTTTACACTTCGACAAGATTCTACAGTTTCCTTCTGACATAAGAAAGCCTCACTTCTTATTGTTGCAAGAAATGAGGCTGCTTATGTGACAGTTTAACTATTTTCTTCCATGTGAGCCTGATAGCGCTCCAGCGAGATTAAGCGATCCTCTACGAGTTCAACACCTTCAGCTTGAAGCAGAAAGCTTTGCAGCTCGGCTCCCTCGTCATCAGCAATCGCAATTTCACCTTTCGCATTAACAACTCTATGCCAGGGCAGCTTATGCTTCTTGCTCATGGCATGCAAAATCCGCACCACCTGACGGGCTCCTCTTGGACTTCCCGCTAACCGCGAAATCTGCCCGTAGGTCATCACTTTGCCTTCAGGGATGGAACGGATAATTTCGATAACGCGCTCCGTGTACGGTGTCATGTTATTCTACAATTGCAAATTTGATGCATACCGGTTTGGACAGCGTCAGCACGCTTCCAGTTGGCAGAAGCTTCCCACTTGCCGCATCTCTTACAAACGATACAACGTTATCGGAGTCTTTGTTTGCGACTAATAGATGTGCTCCGTCTGGTGAAATAGCAAAATTACGCGGATGCTTTCCAAGCGTAGGTGCATATTCAACAGGAGTCAATTTGCCTGTTTCTGCATCGATGGCGTACACGACTATGCTGTCATGCCCGCGATTCGAGCCGTAAAGATACTTTCCATCAGGCGATACGTGAATATCCGCGCAAGCATTTTCACCTTCGAACGCCTCAGGCAAGGTAGAAATCGTTTGAATTTCAGAAAGTTCGCCCTGCTCCTCCTTGTAGCTAAACGCAGTTACAGTGGAACCTAACTCATTAATGACATAACCATATTTATAGGACGGGTGAAAGGCAAAATGCCGCGGGCCTGACCCAGGAGCCACAGACACCTCACTATGAGGATGAAGCATTTTCGCAGCAAGGTCGAGCTTGTACAGCTTTATTTTATCCAATCCTAAATCACAAACGCCTACATAGGTATTCGTACGATCCAAGAAAACGGAATGAGCGCGCGGTCTATCCTGTACATCCAAAAGGCTGGAGCCTTCGTGCTGCTGAATATCTGAATTCTCACCGATGCGTCCATCCGCTAAGACAGGCGACAAACCCACCATGCCCCCGTGATAGCTCGAAACCATAATCACTTGATTCGAATGATCAAGCTGGATATGGCAAGTGGTTGCTGGAAGCGTGATCTCATTGTTCAAAAAGGACAATTTCCCCGAAGCTGTGTCAATGTCATAAGAGCTTGCTGCTCCGCACCGCTGCCCACCTTCGTCAGTACCTTCGGATATGGCATAGAGCCTCCAATTTTCCTTATCGACGGAAAGAAACGTTGGATTTTGCAAACCATCCACTTCGTGAAGGATTTCCAGACTTCCATTACTTTCCCCATATTGACACGTATACACACCTGGATTGCTTGAATCCGCATAGGAACCAATAAATGCTAACGTTTTGTGGGCTTTAGACAAAATAACCATCTCCTATTTCTCAATTTCCTATGAGCATTATCTCAAATCCAGTCCCCAGGAGCAATATGCCCAGGATTTAGGAAACATCTGACGGCTGAGGGAGCGCCCCAATGCCATAGAAAAACAAATGAGCCATCTCCTCGATCAGCACTTCCATATCCCCTTGCTGCTGGGCATATTCAAGCATCGTGTCCGCTTGGTTGGTCAGCATTTGCATATACATGATGATCGTGGATGTGGAGAGTTTGTCGGTGATCTCACCGTTTTTCTTGCCATCTTCAATTAGCTTGACCACAAGTGGAATGCCTTTCGCCATATATTCTTCTCTAACGAAGCGCGCGAGTTCCGGATCACCTTGCCAAATCTCCTTCATCATCTGCAAACTGAAGGTTTTGGATGATTGCTTTTTCTGAAAAATAATATATTCAATTTTCTCCTTCAACGTATGGCTGCCCGCTAGAAAGTCTGCAAACTCGTTGATCGTGTTACGGATATAATCCATAATTGCTTCTCTTACCAACGCTTCTTTACTGCCGTAATAATTATAAATCGTAACCTGCGAAACACCGGCCTCCTCGGCAATATCGGCAATTCGTAGTTTTTTGGAATCCGTCGTTTGGAGCATACGCAGTGTGGCCTGCGTGATGCTATGTTTTTTTTGCTGGGCTCTTTTTTCAAAGCCGTTCATTTACATCACCTATTTGTTGGAATAATGAAATTATAGCACAATAATATTTCAAAAGTTATTGACGAAGGATTCATGGAGGAGTAACATGAGTTTTGAAATAAATTGTCGGTTATATTTCATAACTTTATGTTTTCGGAGGTGGCCGCGCATGTTGACCGTAGAGCACTTGAGCAAAACTTTCCCGAACGGGAAAGGCATTTTCGATGTCTCTTTTTCAGTAAAAAAAGGCGAGGTTTTCGGATTTCTCGGTCCAAATGGCGCTGGAAAATCAACGACGATAAGGCATATCATGGGTTTTATGAAGCCGGATAAAGGGTCAGTGACGGTTGGCGGGCTGAACACGTGGACACAGCAAGGAAATGTGCAAAAATATCTTGGGTATTTGCCAGGTGAAATTGCTTTTATAGAAGGAATGACGGGGAAAACATTTTTGGATTTTATGGCTGAAATGCATGGCATGAAGCAGTTGTCACGGCAAGATGAGCTTATCGATCGCTTTCAGTTCGACGTAAAGACGCCTATTCGCAAAATGTCCAAAGGCATGAAACAAAAAGTCGGCATTGTTGCCGCGTTCATGCATCAGCCGGAGGTTATCATTTTGGATGAACCGACTTCTGGGTTGGATCCACTCATGCAAAAGGTGTTCATCAACCTTGTTCTGGAGGAAAAAGCGCGAGGCACCACCTTCCTGATGTCATCGCATAGCTTTGCCGAAATTGAGCGGACATGTGACCGGGCAGCGATCATTAAGGACGGTGTCATTCTTACCGTCAAAGACATCCATGAGCTGCAATCCATGCAGCGGAAATTGTTCGAAGTGACCTTCGAACAGACAATAGATGCGGAAGTATTTATTAGAACATCCGGCTTGGTGATCGAATTTATTGACGGCAACCGGGTGCGGGTTGCTGTGCAGGGGGAGTACGCTCATTTCTTGGCGGAAACGTCGAAGTACGCGATTCGCAACCTCGATGTGTTCACGCAAAGTCTCGAAGACGTGTTCATGAACTACTATGACCGGAAGGGGGTCTTGCAATGAATACCGCGCTCTATAAACATATGATGAAGATTCATTTCAAAGGCATGATCAATTATGCGTTCGGATCTGCTTTCTACATCCTGCTTATGTTTTGGTTGTTTCCAAGCTTCGCGGGGAATAACGAAGCGCTGAATGATTTGATAAAATCCCTTCCGGCCAGCATGACCAATGCCTTCAACTTGGGCAGCGGTTTTGGGACTGTAGAAGGGTTCATCTCCGGGGAGTATTATGGCTTGCTGCTCGTTCTTATCGTAGCCATCTTCTGTATTCTGTTCTCCACTCAGTTGATGGCGAAGCTCGTTGACCAAGGTGCGATGGCTTATTTGCTCGCAGCACCGACGACTCGCGGCAAGGTCGCTTTGACACAGGCCGCTGTCTTTGTTACTGGGCTTGTGACGATCATGGCAGTCACAACGTTGTGCGGCTTTGCGGGGTATGCTCTGTTTATCGGAGATTTGAGCGCCTTCCATGGCGCGGCTTATCTTCGAATGAACGTCGCGGCTTTCTTGCTGTTTTTCGCGGTCGGCGGTATCGCCTTTCTCGTATCGTCGCTTGCGAATGATGAAAAGAAGGCGCTCGGTATCTCCGCGGTGCTAACGTTTGGATTTTTCTCTTTGGACTTTATCGGCAAGCTAAGCGAGAAAATAGATTGGCTGCGCAGCCTGAGCTACTTCTCGCTCTATGATCCGAGTGGGATCATTGGTGGCGAGGCGCACACTTTGCTTGCTTGGTCGATCTTGGCCGCCATTGGCGTTGTGGCTTTTGCGGCGGGGATTGTGCTGTTTCGCCGGCGGGATTTGCCTTTGTAGGCGGTGTTGGGGAACTATGGTACCTACAACACAAAAAAAAGACGGACACATACGTCCGTCTTTCAGCTTTATTATACCTTGCGAGATGTCAGCTTCGCTTGCGTGAAGAGCAGCAGGTAATCATAACCGCCTGCTTTGGAGTCCGTTCCCGACATGTTAAAGCCGCCGAAAGGATGAACACCAACCAATGCGCCTGTGCATTTGCGGTTAATGTACAAGTTGCCACAATGTACAGTGTCAAGCGCTTCGGAGATACGCTCTTCGTTGGTGGAGAAGTATGAACCTGTCAAACCAAACTCCGTATCGTTGTACATCGCGATAGCTTCTTTCCAGTCCTTCGCTTTAGCGATGGCCAGAACCGGCCCGAAGATCTCTTCCTGCATAATGCGAGCTTTACCGCTCACATCACCGAATACGGTAGGCTGAATGTAATAGCCGTTGCCTTCAGCTTTGCCGCCGCCAGCCAGAAGTGTTCCTTCGTTTTTACCAACTTCAATGTAATCCAGAATCCGATCATAAGACGTTTTATCGATAACTGGACCTGCCGCAAAATTAAGCTCAGGCAAGCCGCTTTGCAGCTGGTTCGTCAGGGCAACCACTTTTTCAACCACTTCGTCATATACGGACTCTACAATGATCGCCCGGGATCCAGCGGAACATTTTTGTCCTTGGAAGCCGAAAGCCGAAGCCACGATTGCCGCTGCAGCCGCGTTAAGATCAGCTGTTTCGTCCACGACGATACCGTCTTTTCCGCCCATTTCAGCTACAACACGCTTAATCCAAATTTGACCCGGAACGGTGTCAGCAGCCAGCTTGTTAATGCGTAATCCTACCTCTTTGGAGCCTGTGAAGGAGATAAACCGTGTTTTCGGATGAGTCGTTAAGTAGTCCCCAACCTCAGCACCACTGCCCGGAATGAAGTTGATGACACCTGCAGGCAGACCCACTTCTTCCATAAGTGCTACAAATTTGTGCGCAATCACCGGCGTCGTGGAAGCTGGTTTAAGCAGAACGGTATTACCGGAAACAACCGCCGCCATCGTCATCCCAACACAGATCGCAAGCGGGAAATTCCAAGGAGGAATAACAACGCCAACACCAAGTGGAATATACGTAAGCTTGTTGTTTTCGCCAGGGATTTTGACCAGTGGTTGCGTCTCGTTAGTTTCACTCAGGCGAATCATTTCGCGCGCATAGAACTCGATGAAGTCGATTGCTTCTGCTGTATCGACATCGGCTTCCACGTAGTTTTTGCCGGATTCAAGCAGCATTAGCGCTGAGAATTCATGCTTGCGAGCGCGCATCAATGCCGCAGCTTTGAACAAGTATTCGGCACGCTCTCTTGCCGGAACCTTTTTCCAAGACTCAAAAGTTTCAAGCGCAGCGTTCATCGCCTTCTCAGCAAGGGCTTGGTCTGCTTTGCTTACATAACCGATAATTTCATCCACATTACCTGGGTTAATGGAAGTAATTTTCGCTTCAGTCGTTACCTTCTCCGTCCCGATGTAGAGCGGATACTCGCGGCCCATTTCCTCTTTTACTTTCGAAATAGCTGCTTGCATAGCCTTTTTATTTACCTCAAGGTTAAAATCTGTAAACGGCTCGTTCGCGTATGGGCTCACCTTTGTAAATGTTGTCATCGTATTTCTCCTCTCCGAATGGGAAGTTTATTTAAACATATTTTTAAGAACAAACCAGACATTGGCTGGACGTTCTGCTAGCCTTCTCATGAAATAACCGAACCAATCCACACCATAAGGAACGTAGATGCGCACCCGATATCCTTCTTTCACCAATTGCTTCTGCAATTCTTCACAAATCCCATACAGCATCTGGAACTCAAACTGACTGCCTGGGATCCCATTTGTCCTAGCAAAGTCTTTTGTAAAATGGATAATGGCTTCATCATGGCTGGCAATCGCCGTATAATGGCCATTTAGCAAATGTTTTTGAATCATTTTTTTGTAATTATCATCAACAGCACTTTTCTCTGGAAAAGCAACCTGCGGGGATTCCTTATAAGCCCCTTTCACAAGACGCAAGTTCGCGCCAAGCTCGTGCAAATCATCCATATCCTTCATCGTACGGAACAAATAAGCTTGAATAACGATGCCTACGTTGTCGTAGTCTTTTCGAAGCTCACGATAGATGTCCAAAGAAATTTGGCAATGCGCGTAATCTTCCATATCAATCCGGACAAAATTGCCGTGCATGCGTGCGCGGTCAAGAATCCGTCTCATACTGTTTAGACACAAATCTCTGCTTATGTCCAGACCAAGTGAGGTCATTTTTAGAGATAGATTGGAGGTGACACCCGACTCTGCAATGGCATCTAACGTTTGGATGCACATATCCGCAGACTCCAAAGCTTCTGCTTCGCTGAAAACAAACTCCCCTAAATGATCCAGTGTGGCAATACGGCCATCCTGATTGAGTCCGCGCACAGCATTAATGGATTGCTGAATGGTTTCACCGGCAACGAAACGTGCAGCGCCAAAGCGTAAACCATATCGCTTCGCTAAGCGATTCGCGGTGCGGCTTTTCCCTAAAGATTGAAACATGTTCCTCATCATGAGTTCCATCTGTGTTATTCCTCCAATGGAATTTGTACAATAGTGTTTAATTCATGTTTTAATTGTACACTATAAATAATATTTTGAACACTACTTGTTTATGTGTATATTTTTCATAATTTTGAACACATTATCAACTATATTCCTATCATACTCGCCGCCCTTGCATAACGTGTTGAATCGCCATTAGCTTCGTGGTAAATTTATAGCAAATCAATGCTCCATAAATGAGGTCGACTATGTTCAAAAATGAACACTCTCTGTTAAACACCAAGATAGTAACCGTTTCAATAGATACAACACTCGAAGAAGTTTCCTCCTATTTAAATAATGGCACGGCTATTATCGCCCATTTGGATAACCACACCTTTTTAATTACACCGGAAGATGCCGCGCTTCTACCTGCTTTATCAGCTAAGAACATCGAGGCTTTACTCACGAGCAGCTCCTTTTTTCTTGCTGAATCTATGCAATGGGACGACAACGAAAACCTGCTAAGCAGCAATCCGCTGCCGCCCGCGTCGAACCGGCCTCTTCTAATTAAGGATAACAAGGGGAACATTCGGGGATACTCCTCCTTATCGGGCCTGGTCCATGCTGCGAACTTAGAACAACAAAAGTGGGCATCTTACTTCACTTCCCTTGCCGATACCGTTACCGATGCTGTCACCGTAGTTGATCGAGACGGCGCTGTGATCTGCTGGAATACGGTTGCCGAGGAGCTGTATCAGCTTCCGAGCGGGGACATTTTAGGGAAGCGGATTGGTGAGCATTTTGACGTAGAAACCCTGATGGTGCTCAAAATTTTGGACGAAGGCCGCATGATCCGAAATACCTATCACCGACCGCGCCCAGACACACATGTACTTATTAACGCCTCCCCGATACGGGATGCCGAGGGGTATATCATTGGCGGTATTGCGACTGAACAAGATATTACACAGTTGGTAAGATTAAATGAACAGTTAACAGCTGCGGACTCCTTCGGACTTCCTAATAGAGAGCAAACGGAAGATTTATTTACTTTGATCAAAGGCAAAGGGCCTGCAATCGGCAAAGTTATTGGGTGGGCCAAAAAAGTAGCCGCAACAGAAACACCCGTCCTCCTAATTGGAGAATCGGGTGTCGGAAAAGAGCAGCTTGCTCATATCATTCATCAGTCTAGCTCGCGGTCGGAGCAACCTTTCTTGACACTTAATTGCGGCATTGTGCCCGCGGGGTTGCTTGAGGCTGAATTATTTGGCTATCAAGGCGGCGCTTTCACAGGAAGTGAAACAGGGGAAGCCGGGAAGCTGGAACAAGCCAAAGACGGCACTTTATTCATTAATGAAGTCGAAAAGCTTCCACTAGAACTGCAAGCCAAGCTCTACCACTCTATCACGCAACAAACCATTGTCCGTTCGGGAGGAAGCCAACCCATCCGGGTTCGCACACGGATTATCATTGCAACTACACAGGATTTGGCCGCTAAATTGGTTACACAAGAATTCCGCTCTGACCTGTATTATGCGCTCAATGTTATTTCCATCCGGATTCCGCCTTTACGCGATAGAACGGAAGACATTCCTGCTATGGTTCATATGTATCTGAAACAATTTTCATTACAATATCAGAAGCCGGTTCCTGTGCTATCGCCAGAAGTCATTTTGGCGCTCACGAACTATGCTTGGCCTGGAAATATACAAGAATTAAAAAATGTCATCGAGCGCTGCGTCATTTTAAGTGATGAGGATATCATCCAATTGGAACATCTGCCTACAGCTCTACAAGAGGGGCAGCCTAGTCTCTCCTCCTTTGAAGGAGAAACAGCTGCTATATTATTAAAAGCGAAGGTATCGGACGAAGAAGAAATCACGCTAATCGAGGAAGCGCTGGCCAAGACAGCAGGAAACAAAAGCGCAGCCGCCAAACTGCTCGGTATTTCCCGAGGCACCCTTTATAACAAGATGAAGGAATATCAAATGGAGTAAACACAAAAAAAGTCCCCCTTCCATATCCAGATGGAAAAGGGACTTTTCTTATTTAACAGCATGATCAAGGGTATACCTGACAAACGCCAACGTCTCATCGATTGCGTTCAGCTCATCTCCCCTGCGCCATGCCAGTGCTTGACGGATCAGCGACTCCCACTTGCTTCCATGTGTGTCTATCGTCCACTGGGCTGCGGCAGGTTTGGACGCGACCTGTCCCTCTTCTATCGTGTACAAACATCTGCACATCGTAAGAATGGCATAGGCTTGATATTCACTCGTGTCAATGCGTGACGCATCCTCAAATAACAAGGCCCACCACTGCGTTAAAATCGCCTGCGCAGCTTTAGTGAGCTCGGCTGGTGCAACAGGGTCAATCAGAGTCTCCGGTACTGGACCGAATAGCGTGATGCCATGCTCACGAATGATGGCTCGCTGAATGATCCAATCACTCGCATGTCCGTCTACACCAAAGCTTCCGTCCGAGCGTAACGCAGGATGCCAACAACGCTTACGATCATAACGTTTCAGCAATGCCTGCGAAATATAGGAGCCTTCCATGTTGCAAGCCCATTTGAACCCCTGATTTCGGAGTTCAGCATGCATCTGTTCCAAGGCCGGAAGCCTTTCCGCAGGCAGTTCATTCCGAGTTGCCACAAGAAAATCAACATCACTCGTTTCACGATTGAAGTCCCCCAGTGCCAAGGAACCGTGAACATAAACGCCGACAATGTCCTGATCGAGTACACGTTTGATACCTAACAGAAGCTCCGCTAGCATTTCGTTGATATCTGAAAAAGGTGTAGGATTCGAATTAGAAATAAGTAAATCCCCTTTCATACCGAAGGGCTATCTCTGGTAAACCGCCGGGAAGCTCTCTCCGGACATGATCTCGCCTGGCGCCACATGAATATGGGGCTCCATCGGATGACCGCCTGTCGGAGCGTAATACGTATGACCTGGCATATAGTGAACCGCAATCGCCCTGCGTTTCATTTCTGAACGGTTATTCGGACTCCCATGCCATGTCAGAGAGTGGTGGTAGCCAACTTGACCTTTTTTAATTTCAAAAGGCACCGCTTCCACCTTTGCTCCTTCAGGCAGCAAATCCGGCTGTTTGTGAACCGGCATGAACTCGTCGTTCGAGCCCAAATATTTTTGATGATTGCCCCATTTATGACTGGCCGGCACCATCCACATGCAGCCATTTTCAATGACCGCATCATCTAGCGCTACCCATGCGCTAATGAGCTCAGCAGGCTGAATCACCGGCCATAGCGGATGATCTTGATGCCAGTGTGTCGGTCCTCCCATGACTGGCGGTTTGTATTGAATCTGATCGTGCCAGATCCGAAGTGTATCCGTACGGCATAGCTGCGCAACTTCCTCACAAATTCTGCGGTTGGCCGCATGCTGTAAATACACGTCACTCGCCATCCATATATTCACGATCTGGACAACGGTTTCCTTCTTCGTTATGGTCATCCCGTAATGGGAATTATCAAGCATATTCCGGTTAAGGATTGGCTTTTTAACAGATTTCCCTTCCATGACATTTTCCAGCTCTTCACGGAGTTGTTCCACTTCTTCATCGGATAAAACGACATCGCCCTTAAGAAACCCCAACTCATCGAATTGTTTGATCTGCTCTTGTGATAGCATGATTGATTCCTCCTCGCTTGGTATATCTTTATTGTACGGTCAGCAAGCCTCTGAGTCGTTAGATATTTCCAACCTCAAATTGCACTTTTCACAGAAAAATCAAACCAAAGAAATTAACCACCCTATTTTGTTAGGGCATGGTGTATGATGATAAAGGAAGCTTGTCAACCACTAAGGAGGTTTCATATGTCTGAGCAGCTTATTATTGGAAACGCTTCACATCTTTATGCCGTGCAAGAAGGCTGGGGTCAATTGCCAGCAAACATCCAGTATGGTTACACACATGGGATAGTCGTAGACGATGAAGATCGTGTGTATGTACATCACACTGGCAAAGAGTCCGTAGTTGTGTTTGATAAAAACGGCACCTTCCTTACTTCCTGGGGGAGTGAATTTGAAGGCGGTGCCCATGGTTTTTACTTGCACCGCGATCCGGATGGACAGCAGTACCTTTATTTTGCCGACACCAAACGTTCTATGATCGTCAAAACGACATTAACCGGTGAAGTGCTTCTGCGGATCACTCCGCCAGATCGGCCTGATTTCTATGATGCTGAGCGCAAATATGTGCCAACAGATGTCTGTGTAGCTCCAAACGGCGACATTTATGTTTCCGATGGCTATGGTCAATCCTACGTCCATCACTACAATGCAGAGGGGACTTACATCCGCTCGTGGGGCGGACGGGGTTCTGAGCCAGGCAAGCTTAATTCGCCTCATGGCATTTCCATTAATCAACGCGGAGAAGTGCCGGAAATATACATAGCTGACCGCAGCAACAACCGCATTCAAGTCTTCACCCTAGAAGGGGAGCATCTGCGTTTCGTTGAGCATAATCTGGATCTGCCTTGCTCTTTTTACTTCTTCGGCGATGAAGTCTATCTGCCCGATCTTCACAGTCGAGTGACCATTTTGGACGCAAATGATCGGTTGATCACACACTTAGGCGAGGATCAGCAAGCCTATAAACAGCAAGGCTGGCCGAATCTTCCCAAAAGCTATTACCGCCCGGATCGCTTCAGCTCCCCGCACGGTATCTGCGTGGATTCGGGGGGCAACGTCTACTTGGCCGAGTGGATTTCCGATGGCCGAGTAACGAAGTTAGTTAGGCAGCGATAAAAAAAAGACTATCCACAAGGTCATCACTGATGACTTTGTAGATAGTCTTTCTTTATTGACGCAAGCAAAATCTGGCTGCTACGCTCCTACGAAACCCGAGACCTCGCTTTTTTTGTCTCAAAAGGGGGATGAAGTTCCGTTTAAGGTTCTACTTAGAGATGAACGCGGGCAGTTCATTGGATGAAATCCAACGAGATGCCGAAATTGGACGTGCAAATGTTATTTTCGTTGGAGTAAATCCAATGAGAGGCTGGAATATGATTCAAATAAAGCGATTTTATCGTAAGTCATTGGATTTCGTCCAATGAGAAGTAGAAATTCCCCCTACAGAGGGCATCCTCATTGGATTTCGTCCAATGAAACTCCATAAAGCCTTTGAAAGATAACCAAGCTGGACACTTCATCCACCTACTACCCCTTCCGCCCCTGCAGCAGCTGATCCCGCATCCAATCATTTTGCACGATGCCGTCGCCATCCTTGTACAAAATATGGTACAGCCGCTTCCGCAGTTCAGCTACGACAGACGCGTTAGCCGGATGATGAATCACGTTATGAAGCTCATGCGGGTCATGGTCCATCTCATAAAGTTCATCCACATCCGTACAATTCCATACGTATTTCCACTCTCGGGTGCGAATCATTCGCTGCGTGTACAGGCCGAATTGTCCGCCATTGTAGGAGGCGACGACCTCCTCTCGCCACTTCTCAGGTTCAGCACCGAAAAGAAGAGGCAGCAAAGACTCCCCATGAAGCCGATGGTCGGCCGGCGGTTCCGATTCGCTGATCGCCAGCAGTGTCGGCGGCAGGTCCAGCAAGGTCTGGACGAATCGCTCGCAGCGGCTGCCAGGGGCAATAACACCAGGCCACCTAATGATTAGCGGAACTTTGACGACGTCCTCGTATAGGACGTAATGTTTATCCAGCATCCGGTGACCGCCGCACATGTCGCCATGATCGGTTGTAAAAATGACAACCGTGTTCTCAGTTTGCCCCAGCGCGTCTAACTCCGCGAGAAGCCTCCCAACAGCATCATCTAACTGGGAGATGATCGCATAGTATCGCGCTACGATAGGCGCCCAATCCGCCCAGTCATAATTCTCGATCTCCCAATTCCTAAGCTGCTGACTTTGGATATACGGCTTATTCGCGAACGTTTCACGGAAGCTTCCCCATTCAGGAATCTCCTCCGGAGGATACATGGCAGCGAACTCGGCAACTGGGCGACAAGGCAGATGAGGCTCTTGGAAATTAACTCGCAGCTGCCAAGGTGCGCCCGCGCTTTCCGCTGTCAGCTGCTTCATCAAACTCACGGCCATTTCGGCAGTCTGATGCGTGCGAGTATCCGCAAGCGGCAATGGGTCCGTCTCACCAAAGAACCCGCCAGTATACGCCAGCTCCGGGTACTTCACCTTTAGCCGTTCCCGGTATTTCTCGTCGCTGGAAACAAAAATATCATACCCATAATACGTCGGATCATAGGTCGGATGTACATCCCATTTTCCGATATAGCCGTTCCTGTAGCCTGCCCCTTGCAAAGAACGGGCCCACGAGTAGCTCGTGGGCTCTAAGGCACCGATCCGCATCCCCAAGGAGAAGTTCCAAAGTCCGCCGAAGGATTCAGCCCTCCTGCCACAGACGAAAGACTGCCTCGCGGGACCACATATAGGGATATGATTATAAGCGCGGTCGAACCACATCCCCTCAGATGCGAGCTTATCGAGATGAGGTGTCAAAACAGGCGCCTGCTTGCTATACCCAAGGCAGTCATACCGCAGTTGATCAACCATGATGATCAGCAAATTAGGCTTTTCAGCCATCTCCGCCATAATGATTACCTCCCCGCATGCCTGGCTGCGGCGGATGCTTCATCGAATCGGTCTCGCCGAGGATCCTTGATCCATTCATCCCATGTCAAGCCATATTGCAGCAAGATCTCATGAATCCGATTGCGAAACGGGAGTCCCGCTTCAATCTGTGTCAGCATGGGATCCGCCCGACCATTCAGCATTTTTTCCGTCCAATTGTCTAATTGATAGGCTAGCTCATCGGCAATAGTCGGGGAGCTTTCGGCGATATTCACCGTTTCATCACGGTCAACACGCAAATCGAATAGTTCCCTTGGCGGACGTACAAAAGGTCCTGCATCGAGCGTACGAATAAACTTGTAATCTTTCGTCACGATTCCTCTGCTGGCTTGCCAAGCGCACTCGCTCAAATAAATGGCATCATGCGTCCCATCCGCTTCTCCTCGTATACTTGGCCACAAGCTGCGCCCGTCAATACTAGTAGGTGTCATTATTCCAGCTGCTTCCAGAATGGTCGGCAGCATATCGACCTGCTGAACTAATCCTTTGACTCGGCGTCCTTCTGGAATTCTGCCAGGCCACCGCATAATCATCGGGACTTGAACCGAGGTTTCGTATAAACCGCAGTGATCCCAGTAAATGTCATGTTCCGTCAAGCTTTCCCCATGATCGCCGAACAGAATCAATAAGGTGTCATCATAGACCCCTTCCGCAATGAGCAGCTCATCGAGCTCTCTCAAGCGGTCATCGAGGTAACGCACTTCTGCATCATAAAGTGCATTGACGTAAGCAGCATCTGTGACTGGGCCAAGCAAGTCATAATGGTGATGCTTAAAAAACGGATAAGCCGCATGGTTATATGCGGCATGCATACTGCGATTTGCAGGATCATAAGGATCACGGCTTTGATCATAGAAGGCTGGCACATAACTTGCCGGAGGCTGGTAAGGGGTATGCGGGTCCCAATAATGCAGGAACAGAAAGAAGTCATCCTCTTTATGTTCACGAATCCACTTGAAAGCAAGTTCGTTAACTGACTTCCCGTCAATGCTGCGCGTTTTTTGAACCGAGTTGATGTAATACCGATAGCCCCTAGCGAACCATTCCTTTAATTGGTACAAGTTATCAACAGCAGCCGTCGTGAAGCCTTGATTCTGTAAAAGGGAAGGCAGCCACGACTCTTTCTTCGGCAGCTGGGTAAGTGGCGAACCGTGAGAAACGACGCCCGTTCTTAGCCCTACTTTTCCCGTAAATATACCGGTATGCGCTACTTCCGTTGGAATGTCTGCCGCATACGCTCTTTCGAACAGAACACCTTGCTCTGCGATTTGATCCATGTAGGGCGAAGTCGGCTTCTCATAGCCATAACAGCCCAGCCGGGAGGCGCGCATCGTGTCCATGGAGATGAAAACAATGTTCATACGGCCTCACTCCGCCCTGTTTTTGTCATTAAATAATCCATGATAAAAGAGACATTGCTCTCTACCTCGTCCACATGCGTACGAATAACAATGTCCGGCTGTTCCGGCATTTCATACGGGTCTCCAATGCCAGTAAATTGCTTAATCTCATCGTTTCTGGCCTTGGCATACAACCCTTTCACATCTCGGCGTTCACACTCTTCAAGTGGGCAATCTACGTAAATTTCGACATAACCGGGCAGCTCGGAACGGGCATGCGCTCTCATTTCTTCATAAGGCGTAATGGCGGACACGACGACCGTAACACCGTTACGCGATAACAGCTTGCAAAGAAAGACGATACGCTCCACATTCTTGATGCGGTCCTCCCTGCTAAAGCCCAACCCTTGGGAAATCGTCCGCCGAAGCTCGTCTCCATCGAGCAGCTCAACTTTCCTGCCGCTGACGCGAAGTGGCTCAACTAAGGCACGAGCCGTCGTTGATTTGCCTGAGCCTGAGAGACCGGTGAACCACAGTACCTCTCCATCTTTACTCATAACCTTCCTCCTTCGGATCGGTCTTTAGGAAATTGGAATAACAGCACCATTCGCCAGATGGGAACGGATAGCTGCTTCAATGATTTCTTGCACAGCCAAGGCATCCGCGCCGGAAGCGGCAATCTGCTCAGGTGGAACACCCTGCTTCACTTCCTGAATAAAGGCGTCCAGCCGAAGCCGAAACGTATCCTCGAAACCTCGCATGCCGCTCATAATTGAATTCCGATAAACCCGCAAATCTTCCTGGCGGTGCGGATAGTACGTAAGTGATTCATAAACATTATCCAGCACAAATCTGCCTCGATCGCCTGCCACTTCACAAGCCTCAATGGGGTGAATACCGAACATATCGTAGCTGCCCAGCAAATGACCAACCGCGCCAGAAGCAAATTCCAAATTAATGGAAGCTGTTGACCAGACCGTACGACCAGGGGCTTTCGTCAAAAATGCTTGAACACGGCGGACCTCGCCTGCAAAATAACGCATCACATCGAGCGAATGCGGATGCAGCGCACGCAAATGGATCCAGGGACTGGATTCATTCGGATTGCCGATCGTCAGCTTCATGTTCACAAAAAGCGGATGGCCAACATCGCCATTTTCCATCCACTGCTTCGCCTTCTTAGCTGCCGGCGTGAAACGATGATTGAGATTACAGGCGAAACGAACGCCTTTTTCTTTGGCATATTGAACCATTTCCCGGGCTTCTTCTAGGGAATTGGAAATGGGCTTTTCGACGATTACATCCTTACCGGCCGCAATAGCTTTCATAACAGGCTCTCGGTGATGAGAGCCATTTTCGATTCCGCCAGTAGCTACGCTGACGATATCCAGCTGTTCAGCTTCAAGCATGGTATCCAAGTCGTAATAAGCCTTCACGCCAAACTGTTCTGCAACTGAATCCGCCAGTTCTTTGTTCAAATCGCAGATAGCGATAAGTTCGCTATCTGCGTGCTCCTTATAACAGCGGCAATGTATACGTCCGATGTGATTGACTCCGACAACGGCTATTCTCAGCATGTCGAATCAGCCTCTACTTCTGCGGGTTCGCCCTCCGCTTCTGCCACTGCTTCTGCTTCCTTGTCTTTCGTTTGCAAGGATCGTGCCGTCCTCGGGGAACCGATATGCATGGAGTCAAAGGCCTGTTGCGAAGTCTTGAACGGACCGCAACCTAAGCCATGCCAATTCAAATTCGTATAGATCGGATTCTCCCGCCCAGTTTCTTGCTCCCGCTTCGCAATATGCGCATTCAATCGACTCATGAGATGGGCAGCTACTTCTGGCTCTTCATCGACTAGGTTATGCAGCTCCTCAGGATCGCGAACCAAATTATACAGCTCTACTGGAGGCTTGAAATGTATATCCGGCTCAAGCGCTACAATTAGCTTCCATTCCTGCGTACGCCAGCCATGTTTGCGCATCCATGTGCATTCTGTGATGTACATTTCACTCTCTGGCACCCGCTCCTCGCCTTTAACGAGGGGAATCAAGCTGCGACCATCAAATGGAATCTCACACGGTATGCCCAAAAGCTCAACAATGGTCGGCATCACATCTTTAATTTGCGAGGAACTGGCTACACGCTTACCTGCCGGCAGCTTGCCCGGAAACCGCAGAATGAGTGGAATACGCAAATTGGTTTCATACAGGCCATGATGATCATAATAACAATCATGCTCATTTAAGGTTTCACCGTGATCGGAGGTGATGACCACGAGCGTCTCGTCTTCGATGCCAAGGGATTCAAGTGCCGTGAAAATTGCTTGAATACCCGCATCCATGTAGGCAATCGCGCCATCATACTGCGCGTCGATATATTTGCTGTCTGTACATCCATCTGGAAACCAGGAGCTGAAATAATCAGCGAATGGTTTAAAATCATATAGTTCATCCAAGGAGTGATTATCAGGATCGCACTCATTACCGTCATAAAACATCCGCTCGAACGGCTTAGGCGGCAAATACGGTGAATGCGGATCCATGTGGCGCAAAAAGAGGAAAAACGGCTTACCTTCCTCTTTAAGACGCTTCATTTCCGGAATCGCGACACGATTCAAGTTGTCCGCCTTCGGGCTTCTTCCTGTTTCGTCAGGTCCCCAGCCTTCGAAATCAATGTACTTCTGAAAGCCGCGTGCGGAGGGGTTGCCTGTGAAGCCGATACACGTTGTATTGTAACCGTTCTCTTCCAGCAGCTCAGAAAGCATCTTGACATGGTCGCCAACAGGTCCGCCATGCCGCAGCGCGACAACGTCTGTTCCGAAACAGTCCATACCTGTGAGCATGGAGGCATAACCTGGAGTCGTTGGAATGCTGGGGGAGAAATGCTGCTCAAACAGCACGCCTCCTTGGCTATATTGATCGATATGCGGCGTTGTCAGCCGGTGATAGCCATAACCGCTCATATGATCTCGACGTAAGCTATCTATACCAAGCAGCAGTAAATTCGGCATTTTTGATGTCATGGGAATTGCTCCTTCTCCGTTTATAATCGACTTATCTCGCTCCAAAAGAGCGCAGCACTGCATTTAAATAGCCATAGCTTTCAGCTGCTACAATGGAAACTTGCGCAAGTGAGTGCCCATTGGCGCCAATGACTTCAAGACAAACCGGCCCCTCATAACCGTTATCCGCAAGCACTTTGCAATAGCCGATCAAATCAATGTCTCCACGCCCGCATGCCTGCTTGTCGATCGTGCCTGGACCCGCTTGCCTGCCACTGCAGTCGCGAATATGAATATGCTTCACGCGTGAAATCACAGCCGGCAGCGCTGCTTCCGGATTCTCGCCAGCACGATAAATATGACTAGGGTCCATATCGATGCCAAAAGCTGGATCTGCAATTGCTTCTATCGCTCTTATTGAGGTAGGCGTGTTATAAATGGAGCCGCCGACATGCGCTTTCACACAAAGCGTAACCCCATACTCACTAGCGAGTTTTGACATTCTGGTCAGCTTTTCAATTGTGAACTGCAAATCTTCTTCGACGTCCGACTTTCCGCCTGGCCCCACATTAACAACGGGTATCCCGAGCTCAGCCGCAGCCTCAAAAGCAAGCGGAAGCCTCGTCTCATTCAGCTCAGCCACTTCCATAGACAGGAGTTTCAGTCCAACTTCCTCGGCAATTCTCCGAATCTCTGGAGCCTGCTCCCGCCAATTGTCAAGTTCAATGTGCTCGCACATGCCTTTGATCGCTGAGAGCTCTACACCGTCATAACCGCTTAACTTGATATGCTGCGCTGCCGTCCTAAAATCGAAATCTTTGAACAAGACCGAATTTATCCCTAATTGCATCATGGCTTACTGCCTCCCCAAATTAAAGTTCAACAATGCTTGATGTTTCAAATGAACGAATAGCTGCTTCAATGATTGTTTGCGCCTTAAGTGCTTCTTCCCCCGAGCCATTAATTTGATCGTAGGGCACTTTGGCATCCAACTGCTCAATCCAATCACTGATCCGGCTTTTAAATGTTTCATTGAAATGGCGCATGCCGCCCAAATAGCTGTAGCTTTCCGTTGCAATACTATGACGAGGATAGTAAGTTAAGTGCTCACAAGCGTCGTCCAGCACGAATCGGCCTTTGGAGCCGACCACTTCACAGCGCTCCAAGCCGTAGCTGGCTCCAGCATCATAGCTGCCGACGAGGTTCCCGATAGCGCCATTTTCAAACTCGAGCATAACCTGCGTATTCGACCAAATTTTTCTGTTTTCACCTTTCATCATGAAGGCCGCTACCCGTTTCACATCGCCGCAGAAATAACGAATCACATCGAAAGAGTGCGGGTGAAGCGCGCGCAAGTGAAACCAAGGCGAAGTTTCGACTGGGTTGTTGATCCACATTTTCATATTAATCATATGTAATTGACCGAGACGGCCTTCCTCTACCCATTCCTTGGCACGCAGCGCTGCTGGTGTAAATCGATGATTCAGGTTGACGCCAAAAGGAATCTGCTTCTCTTTGGCAAGCGCCACCATCCGCTCTCCTTCGTCAATCCGGTTGGAAATAGGCTTTTCCCCGAGCACAGGAATGCCCGCTTCCAGCAGCTCCATGGTAGGTTGATAATGCTCTCCGCCATTCTCTTCCCCTTTGGTCGCCATCGAGCAAGCATCCAACTGAATGCCGCTAGCCAGCATTTCTTGCACGCTATAAAAAGCTCTGCAGCCGAATTTGGCCGCAGCCGCATCTGCTTTCTCTTTGATGATGTCACATACAGCAACAAGCTCTGTTTTCGCATGTTCATGGTACACACTCGCATGGATCGAACCGATATTGCCAACTCCGACTACCCCAACCTTTAACGTCATTGCTTATTCCTCCCGTTTCTTCTACTGGATTTCCTGTGCGTTCTCAAGCACTTCCCCATGCAAATCACGGTACTGCCCTGGCGAGCATCCGACCCTCCGTCTAAACAATTGTGTGAAAAAGGCTGGGTCCTCATAGCCTACACGCTGGGCAACATGAATCACTTTTTCATCGCCTTCAGTCAAATACTGTTTCGCCCGTTCAATCCGAATGTCATGAATACGCTCCGTTACGGTTTGATTCGTTTCCTGCTTAAACACCCGGTTTAGCTGCCTGCTGCTCACATTAAACAACTCGCACAAGTCGGGGATGGTCATTTTTTTATCAAAATGACGCTCCAGAAACCCGGTGATCCGGCGTACAAGTATCGTATGATTCGCTGATCGTGAGCTCTTTTTCTCCTTGTTCGTAGAATCCGAGTAGCAGCGAGATAACAGGATGAGAAGCTGGAGCATTTGCAGTTTAATGAGGGGTAAATAGCCTGGCCGGTGATGCTCCCATTCAGAAATCATGGCTTCAAGTAAAGTAAGAACATGCTTGGATGCCTGCCCCATCAAATTCAGCCTGTGATGGAAGCGCTCTCTTGGATTTAAGAAAGGATGTACATAATAGTAATCCATGGACTGTGACACGCCCAATTCCTTCAGTAGAGACTCATGAATGAGTTCTGGCGTGAAGAGACAATTAATAATCTCGATGCCTTCTCCCGGCTTCGTACGATACGTATGAACTTCCCCAGGGTTAATAATAAAGACATCGCCCGTTTGGATCTGGTAGGATTCTCCTTCAAACACATGATCCGCTTGACCGTTAACCACATAAACAAGCTCGATAAAGTCATGTGAATGAACCGTTGGCATATTATCTTGATGATGAAAGCAGCGGTTAATGCTAAACGGTATTTGCTTATCTTTCATGAATTGACTTTGTCGCAGGAGATTAACCATATGTACAATTCCTTTCTTTGCTTCTGTCTTCATCATAAAGCATCCAGCTCACGCTTTCATTGCGGTTTCAGCCATCTTACAAGGGGATTGCGCCATCTCAAATGGCCTTTAAACTTGAATGACATTAATGAACTTACGCTGCAGCAGCTGAACATGATCAATCGGCGTTTGTTCATCCGTTATCAGATTATGAATCTGATTCCATGCCCCAATCATCGTAAAAGCCTGCATATCAAATTTGCTGTAATCTGCTAGGACAAATACCTGTTCGGCCATGCCGACCATTTTCCGTTTCACCCTCGCTTGCATTTCATTCGACTCGCTGATGCCCCGCTCCATATGTACGCCTTTGCAGGAAACGAACGCTTTATTTACATGATACTCCTCCAAGGCCTGCTCCGTCAGCGGTCCAACGAAAGAAAGTGAATTTGGCACAAGAATGCCTCCTGTGCTGATGACGCTGACGTTCTTTTTCTCGCTAAGAACCAAAGCCACCTTCAAGGAGTTGGTGATGACGGTGAGCGGAATGTCGGGCAGCAGCGCTGCCAAATGCCAGGTCGTGGAGCTCGCATCGAGGACGATGCGGTCGTGGGGCTCCACGTATTTGACAGCGTGGGCCGAAATACGCTGCTTTTCCGTCACATGCACCGTTTCCCGCAGCTCGTACGACGTTTCAGACGTTTGCGGCTGCAGACGGATCGCTCCGCCATAGCTGCGCAGCAGACGTCCTTCGTTCTCCAAGCGATCCAAGTCCCGGCGGATCGTTTCTTCCGTAACTCGGCATATCTGGCTGAGTTCAGTGACGCGCATGCTTCCCCGCTCGTTAACCAGCCGTAGAATGTGCTGAACCCTTTCCGCGACTAGCATCATCAAACACCTCCCTGAACTTCAGAATTCCGATTCGATGTAGAGGACAATTAGCGGGTTTGGTCAAACGCGATCACCCGATCACGAATTTCACAGAAATTATCGATATTCACATATTCCAAAATAAAGGGAACACCTTCGGCTTGCTCATGATATAGATTCAGCAGCTTCCTCCAGTCAATATCCCCGTCCCCCACGCAGCGTCCGTAAGTGTCATTAACTTTACGGTCTTTTCCGTGGAAGTAAGCCAGATGCGGCGCTAAATACTGGAACATCTCTTCTTCTGAGCTATTCGCTATTAAATTTGCCGGATCAAGGAGCACTTGAATGTGCGGCGATCCAATCTGCGCTAGCAAATCAGCCGTTCGCTTAGCACTAGGCACTACATCCAGGACACAGGGCTCCAGCGCAAGCTTTATGCCGTAGTGACCAGCACGCTCACCAAGCCAGCTCAACTGCTGTTTGAATCGTTCGAAATCCTTCTCATACGAATCTGCTTGAATACCTCGTTTTCCCGGGATGAATCCACACTCCGTCGCAACTACGGGAACACCAGTTCCGGAAGCAATTTGCATATGCCTTTCAAAATACCGCAAATTCGCCTCCATTTCCTGCTCATCTGCTTCCAACAAATTCGTAAATACGCCAATCGAGGCAACTTCAATGCCATGTTTGCGATAGGTTTCTACGATTTCTTGGCTTCTTTTATCCGTCAAATCACTGAGATCACTCCGCCCATTGTAACGCCAGTAGTTAGAATCCGTTTGCGAGAAGCAAAGCTCTGTCCATCTGAACCCGCGCTCAGCGAGCAGCGCTGCCACCTCTTCGTTCGATAATTTCGGAAAGCTGCGTGAAACAACACCTATATCCATACGGGCTAACCCACCTTTGTCTACAAATTATCGCAAGACCCTCTTGCGAGCCGAACCCCAAGCAAACCAGCCTAGCAATACAGTCAATACGCCTTCAATGATCAAAAAAAGCATCATGTACGCTTCAAACGGTACCCTCAGCAAAACATGCGAGAGGAGATTGCATACGAATAAAATCCCCAACTGAATGGCTAACAGCATGGCTGAAGCTTGCAGCACCTGCTTAGCTTCTGCTTTCTTTTTCAAATAGTACTGGCAGTAGAACACGTAAGCGAGCCAAATGACACCCATAAGTAAAAAAGTCATATTATCAATACCCTGCCAAGAGGAACGTTTAACGCCAAAAAAAGTAAGCAAAACCAGCAGCAGGCTCCGCAGTTCGAACCAATTCATAATGCCGATCGCCGCAGTAATCACGGTAATTCCTACCGATTTGTACCCAGCTGCTGGATCACGCTGCTTCATTTCAAGAAAAGGATCCATACGTGTTAGCGTCCCTCCATTCTCGTTCCACTCTTTGCAGGGTGCGCAGCGTAGCTTTTCGCGATTCTTCACTTTCTACCAGCGTCGATTTCTTTACAAAGGCTATCAGCTTACCGATTTTGTTCAAATATGACTTTCGTGCCATTCGTTCAATTCGGTCCACTTGCTTGCTATTGCCCAGCTTTTGATGTTGAATCATGCGCTCGTTATACTTGGCCGTCCACGTTTCAGGGATTGTACCCGTCGCTGTAAGTGTCTCCAAGTCACGCAGCTTGCCTCCGACCATTTTCTCGAGCAGCATCCTCATATACCATAACGAGCCCAGCATAATTAGACTTAGGCAGACGAAGAATATGAGCAGTGTAAGCAGAATATACGTCATATCGACGTTGCCCCCCTAAGGTCAAGCTCCCCTGCAAAATGACAAGCTGCGTAATGCCCATCGCCAACCTGCTTGAGCTCAGGGGCTTGATTTTTGCAAATGTCTTTGGCGTAGGCACATCTCGGATGGAAATAGCAGCCAGATGGCGGATTCGCTGGGTTAGCGACTTCACCTTGCAAAATAATGCGGTTCGACTTCTTGCGAGGGTCAGGTACCGGCTTCGCAGAAAGCAGCGCCTCTGTGTAAGGGTGCTTCGGAGCAGCAAACAAATCTTTCGTTGCCGCTGTCTCTACCATTTTGCCAACATACATAACACCAACACGGTTAGATATATGCTGGATAACACCAAGATCATGAGAAATAAACAAATAGGACAAGTTCAGCTTTTCCTGTAGATCCTGCAGCAGATTAATAATCTGCGCTTGTACGGACACATCCAAAGCCGATACGGCTTCATCGCAAACGATGAACTTCGGATTCGTCGCCAAAGCACGCGCAATACCGATCCGTTGGCGTTGACCTCCGCTGAAAGCGTGCGGATATCGCTCCAGATGCCGACTGTTCAGGCCTACCATCTCCATGAGGTCAGCCACGCGCTCTTTGAGCTCGGCGCCATGTGACATGCCGTTACAGACGAGCGGCTCGGCAATGATGTTGAGCACCGTCATCCGAGGATTGAGCGAAGAATAGGGGTCTTGGAAGATGAGCTGCATGTCTCGCCGAATAGCGCGCAATTCCTTGGCGTCTAGCTGCAGCACTTCCTGCATGTGACCTTGGCGGTCCCGAAAACGCACCGAACCCGAGGTTGGTTCAATTGCTCGAAGGATACAGCGACCAAGTGTTGTTTTACCGCAGCCAGATTCGCCGACAAGCCCGAACGTTTCACCAGGACGGATATGAAACTGGACATCATCGACGGCTTTGACATAACCTACGTTTTTTTGTAAGAACCCTTTTTTAATCGGGAAATATTTCCGCATATAGTTCACATCAAGAATGAGTTCGTCTGTTTGTACTGTCATGAGACCACCTCGGCTTCTTTAAGCTCCGTTTCAACCAATAAGCAGCGAACTTTGTGATCCTTTCTAACCTCGACAAGAGGCACGTCCGCTACGTTGCATACACCGTCGATCGCCATTTTGCAGCGCGTATAAAAGCCGCAGCCCTTCGGCAAATTCATCGGAAATGGAACAGTTCCTTCAATGGATTCCAGCCTTTTGTTCTCCCTGCCGATAGCCGGTATTGAGTTCAGCAGCGCCTTCGTATACGGATGTTTCGGATGATGAAATAAGGAGTCAACATCTGTATATTCGACGACTTTACCCAAATACATGACCGCCACTTCGTCCGACATTTCGGCTATAACGCCAAGGTCATGCGTGATGAAAATGACCGATGTATCATGATTAGCCTTCAGATCATTAATCAATTGAAGCACCTGCGCTTGAACAGTGACATCCAAGGCTGTCGTTGGCTCATCTGCGATGAGAATCGAGGGGTTGCAGGACAGCGCCATGGCGATCATGGCCCGCTGCCTCATCCCGCCCGAAAGCTGATGCGGATACTCGCTAAGCCGCTGCTCGGGATTGGACATGCCGACCTTGCGCAGGATGTCCACCGCCATGCGGTAAGCTTCTTTTTTATCCTGTGTCACGTGCAGTAAGATCGCTTCCATAATTTGATTGCCTACTGTATGGATGGGAGAAAATGCCTTCATTGGCTCCTGGAAAATCATCGCGATCTCATCGCCCCGGATATCCCGAATTTCCTTCCCCCTCGGGTCCAGCTTCACCAAGTCGACGGCTTCCTTGCTCCCGGCACCGCTTCGCTGCAGCTTGATCTCGCCTTCCACTTGACCTGGCTTGGGCACAATACGCAGCAGCGCTTGCGATGTGACGCTTTTGCCGCAGCCGCTTTCGCCGACGATGCCAAGTGTCATGCCACGTTTGATTTGCAGATCAACACCGTCGACCGCTTTCAAGATGCCTTCATCCAAATGGAAGTGAACTTTCACGTCCTTCATTTCCAATATGACGTTATCCCTATTTGACATTCACTCCACCTCCTATTTGTATGGATCTGCCGCATCGCGCAGTCCGTCCCCAAGGAAATTAAACATTAAGACCGTCATGATAATGAATGCTGCCGGCCACAACAACCAGGGGTGATGGGCTAGTGTTTCCAGGTTTTGCGCATCCTGCAGCAGCACTCCCCAGCTTACAACCGGCGCCTGAAGCCCGATCCCAAGGAAGCTTAAAGCAGTCTCTCCCAGAATCGTTCCGGGAATCGAAAGCGTCACGTTCACGATGATATAGCTGGCGAAAGACGGCAGCAAATGTTTGCGAATAATGCGGAAATCACTTGCTCCGGCAAGTCTGGCCGCCATAGTGAAATCCTCTTCGCGCAGAGACAATATTTTCCCCCGCACAACGCGAGCAAGTCCTGTCCAGCCAATGATGGAGAAGATGAGAATCAGTCCGAAGTACGTTTGCAGCGCTGACCAATCTCTTGGTAAAGCAGCTGTAAGCGCCATCCAAAGCGGAATGGTCGGAATACAGATGAGCAAATCAATCGTTCGTTGAATGATAGTGTCCATCACACCGCCCAGATAACCGGATATTCCGCCAAGCACTAATCCCAGAATGAGGGTTACAACGATGCCGAGCAGTCCGAAAGAGAGCGAAATTCTAGCTCCATAAATGATTCTGGACAGGAGGTCATGTCCCAGCTTATCGGTTCCCATCAGAATGAGCGCATCTTTTGGATTTTTCAATCCGAACAAATGACTTTCCATCGGGATTAACCCCCAAAGTTTATACGGCTCGCCTTTTGTGAAAAAATAAATCTCAAACTTCTTCGCGGGATCTTCCGAGAATGTGCGTTTAAACGTATTTGGATCGACTTTCTCGCTCATCCCGTAGACAAACGGTCTAAGCTGAAAGCCATTATTCGGATCGACAAAATGAATTTTTTGCGGCGCTGCGTTCTTATAATCGGTGTACCTCGCCTCCTGCACCGTTGGCGCCAAAAATTCACAGAAGATGGCTACCAAATAAAATAAAATCAACACAACCGCAGAAAAAACAGCCATTTTGTGTTTAATGAATTTCCACCACATCAGCTGCCACTGGGAAGCAACCTCGTATTGATTATCGGCTCCGACTCGGTTCCGGTTGTTCACCTTAGTCCTCCGAAATCGATTCGCAATCGTCGTAATCGCACTCATTCTGCAACACCCCCGAAGCGTATTCTCGGGTCAACGAACGCTAGCAAGATATCTGACAGCAACGTCCCGATAACCGTCATCACGCTTAGAATTAACAGGAAGCTTCCCGTTAAGTACACGTCCTGGAACATCAGAGCTTTGAGCAGCATCGGCCCTGTTGTTTGCAAGTTCAGCACGATCGAAACGATAGCTTCCCCTGAAATAAGCGCCGGAAGTGTCCAGCCGATGGTCGAAATCAGCGGATTGATCGCTAATCGAACTGGATATTTGAATAGCAGCTTGCCCTCGGGAACACCTTTGGCTCTAGCGGTAATGACATACTGCTTCGACAACTCATCCAGCAGCATCCCACGTGTAATACGGATCAGCGATGCTGTTCCTGACATGCCAATAACGACGACTGGAATAATGAGCCTTGGCAGCATATTCATGATTTTGTCCATCGTCCATGGGGCATCCACGTATTGGGCTGAGAATAAGCCAGTGATCGAAACACCTGTTTGTGCAAAAATGACATACACAATAATCAAAGCAATAAGAAATCCTGGCATTGCCAGACCAATGAAGCCTATAAACGTAAACACATAGTCAAGTGCCGAGTATTGATGTGTCGCTGAATAAATCCCAATAGGAATCGCGATCAGCCACACGAAAACTAGGCAAATGAGCGATATGATAACTGTCAACGCCAGTCTTGGACCAATGACTTCTGTCACAGGCTGATTCCATTGAAAGGATCGACCTAAGTCACCGTGAAGAATAATATTTTTGATCCAAATGATGTATTGAACAATCAAAGATTTATCTAACCCATAAAGCTGCTGGAGGTTAATGACCGTACTTTCTGAAACCGCCGATCCGGACTGCTTTAACGTGGCAATATATTGTGTCAAGAAATCCCCAGGTGGAAGCTGAATGATCACAAAAACGATAATACTGATGGCAACAAGCAGCGGGATAAGCTGCAGGAGCCGATACGAGATATAGTTCAGCATGTGATTCCTCCTTCCAAAAATGTACCCTGTCTCTGAACGAACCGTGGAGCCCGGATCAAACGACCTGCCGCCGTCCGGGCTCACACAAGGTTCCTGTTCAATTATTTGCTAATTATTTACTAATCTCATTTACTAAAGAAGAACTGCTCGCCGCTGAAGTTCGCGCCGATCGCAAAGCTGGTGTCATTCGGGATGTTGCGCAGCTTCGCATTGACGATGAGAGGCTGCTTCACTTCTGTAATCGGAATGAAATAGTACACTTTGTCTTTCATTACTTGTTTAATTTCAGCTACTTTTTTCTTAGCATCTTCTGGTTTGGCAGCTGCAGCGTCGTTGATCATTTTGTATAGGTTCTTGATGTCTGCAGGCGGCTCTTGACCGTTCTTACCGCCTGAAGTACGCCAGAGATCCCATTGTGCTCCCCAAAGCTGCGTACCCCAATCGCCCATGTACCAGAGCGGTGTATGTGTCCAAATCATGGTTGCTTGCAATTCATTATTCGTATTCCGAGTGGTCCAGAGCGTTTGGTCGATCGTTTTCATCGTGACGTTCAGACCAAGCTGCTTCCACATCTCCACGATCAATTGCGTCAATGGCACGATATCCGGTGCTTGGGCTCCAACTTCGAACGGAATCGTGAACACTTTGCCATCCGGTCCAAGACGTTTGCCGTCTGCTCCTTTGGCGAGGCCCATCTCATCAAGCAATTTGTTCGCTGCAGCCAGATCATATGTCGGATCTTCGATGCTGCCCGGTTTCGCAAAGCCATAGTAGATCGTGTCAATGATCTCTTTGCGGTTGAGCGCGAGACTTAGCGCCTTGCGGAAGCGAACATCCTGAACGACTTTTTGCCAGTTCGGATCGTTGAACGTTTCGTTCAGGAAGATATCCGTTGGCGTAACGTGCATGTTGGCCAGCAATGCTTTGTAGCCGTTTTTCTCATTTTCACGATAAAGCGGCATTTTGATCAGAGCTGCTGATTCTCTGGAGAAGTCGACTTCTCCTGAAATCGTTTTTAAACCAACCATCTCAATGTCTTGTACGAGCGTACTTTGGATGCTGTCGATGTACGGCAATTGGTTGCCTGCACTGTCTACTTTGAAGTAATAGGGGTTGCGCTCATACGTTGTTAAGCTTTCTGTTGTTTTGGTCATCATCCACGGATAAAGGACAGGGAATCCAACAGCTTTCTTATTCGCAAGTTCCCAGTTCGTAATATCTTTATCGTTAAAAAGATTGAACCATTCGCCAGGCTGGAAGCCTCCTTCTTTAATCAATGGCTCCAGTTTATCCATCGGTGTATATTTTTTGTGGAACTGTTTGAGGTAATGCGCCGGACGAATGAGCTCTGTGTATCCACGCCAGCCTTGAATAGCGAAGCGAATCAGGATACCTCCGTACGGACGGTCGAACGTCAGCTTGAAGTTCAAGTCGTCGATAACTTCCAGTTTCATCGGAGCCGCATCCGCTTCACCGCCGCCACGCAGCCATACAGGAAAGATTGGCGTCAGCTCAGGATCGTTCAAAATATCCTCAACCGTAAATCTGACGTCTTCCGTTGTAACCGGCTTCCCGTCGGACCATTTCAATCCTTTGCGCATGGAGAAAGTGAATGTTTTTTGATCATCGCTGACTTTGTAATCTTTGAGCACGTTACCTGTAATCGTGTCGCCCAGAATACCCGGTGTGTTGAGCAGCGGTTCATTGCTCATGACGAAAACGTCAGCATCCCAGTTTGGCGCCGATGTAACCGTTCTCAATACACCGCCAAACGTACCTACTTCGTATTTCATTTGGCTCTCCGGTATTTCATTCGTGAATTTATAATCGCTTGGCAAGCGATCTTTCACGGGTGGCAGCCCTTTTGACGCCAAAACCGGTGAATCCTTAAAGTCTGTCAATTGCGCAGGCTGTCCGCCCCCACCGTCAGGTGCTTTTGTTGGATCCGGCGCTTTCGTTGCTTGTACCGCAGCAGTCGTTGGCGCTGGAGTTGTCGAAGCTGGACTGTCTTGACACCCCCCAAGTACAAGCGTCAACATGAGTGCTGAAACCAGGAGTAAAATAATCGACTTCCTCCTTGACTTCATTTGCAACCCTCCGATTTCATAAAATGTTTTTGAGTTTGTGGACTCATCCTCATTGTTATGGAGATTGCCCCTAATAATCAACCTTATTTTCTGAAAATTCACTATCTTCACTAAACACACTACTCATCGTTAAGATTCGACAAGATTAGACCGAATCGGCTCTTTGCGCATAAAATGTAATCGCTACCAATAGTTTCTCGACATCATTTGCTGCTATGAAAATGAAGATATGCCGCCTCAACATGGAGGCGGCATAGAGACAAAAGCTGGACTCAAGCGCTGAGTCGCATATTTGCAAAGAAAGTCCCACAAAGTCAAAACAGGACTTGTGTTTTGGCCTAAACGCTCCAATTTCCTGCTGTAACGTTGTAAAACATGCTTAACTATCGTAGAAGTCACCCCAATCTACGTGTTCCTTCACTCTAACGCTGTTTTTCATCGCTAACGTGTCCTGAACGCTCCAATTTCCTGCTGTAACGATGTAAAACATGCTTAGCTATCGTAGAAGTCACCCCAATCTACGTGTTCCTTCACTCTAACGCTGTTTTTCATCGCTAACGTGTGCTGAATGCTCCAATTGCCTGCTGTAACGATGTAAAACATGCTTAGCTATCGTAGAAGTCACCCCAATCTACGTGTTCCTTCGCTCTAACGCTGTTTTCCATCGCTAACCTGCGCGACTCGCTCCAAATGCCCGCTGTAACGATGTAAAACATCCTTAGCTATCGTAGAAGTCACCCCAATCTACGTGTTCCTTCGCTCTAACGCTGTTTTCCATCGCTAACCTGCGCGACTCGCTCCAAACGCTTATCACTCGCCTGGCCGCCAGCACCCAGTCCCAACAACCTACCCAAACACAAATAGCCCACTCCAAAAACGGAGCAGGCCAATCATCCTTTTTCCCATATTAAGCGTTTACAAATCTAATTGTTCGTACTCGCTTTTCACGCGCTTATCCCTCATATTTGCATTTGCTTCAAGCACTTCTCCATCGTAGTCGCTCTTCAAGCGCACTTTCACATCTGCTTCCTAAGCTGCTGAGGCGTCATGCCCAAGGTTTGCTTAAAAAGGCGGAAAAACTGCGTTTTATCCTCATAACCGACACTTCGTCCGATGCTTTCGACAGAATCCTTCGTTTCCAGCAGCATTCGCTTCGCTTCGCGCAGCCTAACGTCGTGAACGTATTCCGTAAAGGTGAACCCCAGGCAATCTTTGAACATTTTGCTCAAATAGTAGGGGGAATAAAAACTCTCTTTAGCCAAATCATTTAGCGTAATATGCCCCGCATAATGCTCCTCGATGTAAGACAACAACTGAGGGAGCATGTGATACGCTGTTCGCAATTCTGAATTATGTAAGTTTTCTTGCATCGATCTGAACATCCGTGTCAACAACAATGTCGCGTAGCCGTGAAGCATAGCCAAGTAACCGCTCTTTTTACCGTAATATTCCGTGTACATCGTTTCGAGCAGCTGCTCGACCTCAATCATGCTTTTCCCCCTGAACGTGACGTGCGGTGAAGGATTCGCGAGTGAGGACTTAAACTCCTGAAACAGTTTGAGCGGGAGAAACTCGGAAGCGCTTTCGGTAGCATGCAGACGATTGCTCAAAAACTCAGGGTCCAGCAAGATATTCATATACTGCATGTTCTTCTGAATTTCAAATGAGTGCCGATCCCCAACATTCATGAACAAAAAGTCTCCGCGCTGCACGGCAAATGACTTCCCATTCACTTGATGATAGCCGGCTCCTTGACAGATATAAACCAGCTCAACAAAATTGTGCGTATGCTCCGGCTCATTCGCCTGTTGATGAAGCTTGTAAAGCGCGATTTTCTCAGTTTGCTGGATATAGTCAACGGATTGGTACATTTTCATCTGAACAACACTCCATTCATAATGGTCATGTTAGCAGCTGTTTAGGTTCGTACCAGCCTCTTCAGCATATCACAGAACATGTGATATCTGTAGATGAAGATGTGCTTAGTTACAATAGCCTAAGTGGCCTATTTTCACCGCTCGGTCATGTCGAATGTTCTGAAAATAAGGCCGCTTAGTGTCTAACTCAGACTGACATTAAACGGCCTTATCACTATTTCACTTTCCTATACACAAGCGTCTCACCTGGTTGAAAAATATGAAACTTCTGCCCCAGATGCTTCTGATAAAGCCTCTCCACGAACGGCGAAATGCCTTCACTATTATTAGGATACATATCGAAGTGAACAGGCACCACGATATCAAAATGAAGATAAGCAGCCAGGTCTGCCGCTTCCAGAGCGTTCATATTGCCAACGACGCCAAGTCTGTTGCGGAAAATATCCCGGCCATTAATCGGCAGGAAGCCTACATCAATGGTATAACCCGACAGCGCTTCAACCAACTCATCCTTCAAAAGCGTATCGCCTGCATGATAGAGGCATAAGTTGTCCCATTTTAGCATGTAGCCTAAATAATGGTCCCAGCCCCCTTCATCCTGCACACGCTCTTCATGCCACGCTGGTATCGGTTGAATACTCAGCTCGTCAGTGAACGACCAAGCCTCCTGAACACCAAGCGCCTGCAGCCTACTTGGGGTAATCCCCATCGCCTCTAGCGCCGGCAAGCAAACCTTAGGAGCACCGAATCGGCAGCTCGGAGATGCCTCCGCAATAGCCCGCAGCGTCCCCGGATCCATATGATCCATATGTTCGTGCGTACAAAGTACAAGATCCAGATCCGTCAATGTCTCGGGTTTCACTGGTGGTGCGTACCTTCTCAGCCAGAACCCATTGGGAGACCCTCCGAGTTGATCGACAGAATCTGTCAAATACGGGTCAATTGCTATGGCAATGTCGTTTTTTCGCAAAATAACGCCAACCTGTCCAATATACTGAATGGTTAGTTGATTAGGTTCTAATGACATATAACTACTCCTTTTGCTCTATGTATGGTGCACCGAATGCATGCGTCTTCGTTCCTTTAACACCAGGTTTGACAGCAAAAATGCCTCCAGCGTGAGGTTGATCTCCTGCTTTTTCATCCTCAAGCCCTTTTCGTGCGCTCGTAATGTATAAAATGTCCAGGTCATCTCCGCCAAAAATACACGAGGTTACTTTCGCCGCTGGGACTGCGATGCTCTCCAGTTTAGTACCCGTTCGAGGATTCCAGCGGGACACCTGCCAACCATCCCAGTGAGCGATCCACAACATCCCTTCTGCATCGATCGTCATACCGTCTGGAAATCCTTGTTCACTAGTGAAATCGATCAATGTTCTAGGACGGCTAATTTCTCCTTTTTCCACATCAAAATCAAAAACTAGCACCTGTTTTCTCATTGAATCAATATAATACATCTCTTTTTCATCAAGGCTCCAGGCAATTCCGTTGGATACACCCACACCCTCGTGAACTTTGCGGTAGCTATAATCTGTTTCAAGCACATAGAGGGAGCCTGTTGCCCCTTTTTCTATGATTTCCATCGTTCCCGCCCAAAATCGGCCGTGGCTATCACATTTTCCATCGTTGAACCGATTGGAGTGCAAATGTGCTTCTGGATCAACAAGAGGCGTTAAAGTGTGCTGCTGCGTGTGGTAGGATTGAAAACCGGATTGTGTCGCCAAAACGACCTCATCTTTCCTAGAGCAAACAACTGCACCTACATATTCGCCAATAAGAAATGATTCATTTTGACCCGTTTCCGGATAAAACCTACAAAACTTTTCACCTAGAATATCAACCCAATAGAGCGCTTTCTCCTCTTCATTCCAGCTTGGTCCTTCTCCTAGAGTGGCTTTAGCGTCCAGAACCAGCTTTACGTTCTTCGAACCCATTAGACATCAACTCCTCTTCCGCTATTGTAAACCGTCCTCGTATGAATTGGAAGAAGTAGGAATGCCTTTCCGCAAAAAAAAGAAAGGGCTTTCCCTCCGCCATATTCATGACTTTTGGGAAAACCCTATTAGGATGTTTATGCCTTCAAAAATGAGATGGCATTCAGCAAAAATGTTGCAAAATTGCTGTCGATTTTTTTACCTGATTGAGCTCGAACATACTGTTCTATGGCATTTAGAGCTATTTTGACGCCGTTGTCATCCTTATGCTTTTGCAAAGCCTCAACCATCATCAACAGGCTGTTATAGATGCCTTGATTCGTAATCCAGCCTTGTTGGTAGGCATAACGCACTGCTTCATCCAAATGCATGACATCCATATGCACCTTTAGCACATAGTTCAGTGCCACTTCATTCCCTGCAGCATCCGTTGCCGCCACATTTACTTGATGCTCACCAATACGAAGCGAGAACGGTTTGTACGTATAGGGAAGGCTAACACTTGCACCGTCAAGTCTAACAGATTTGGCAACCACTCCGCTTCCTCCATCACTCACGTCGAAGTTTAGAATGCCACCATCTGTCCAATAAACATCCTTCGTGACCGTAGATGTGATAACTGGCCCCTTTGTATCGATTTTGACTTCAACCGTTTTGACTGGTTCTTGATTGCCGGCTTGATCAACACTGTAATAACGAATTTGATGCACGCCATCCTCAGAAACTGAAACCGTGTTTCCTTCCGTAAAGACACCATTATCAAGGCTGTACATCGTTGTTTGTACGCCGCTATCAGCATCGCTTGCCGTTAATGTAACTGTTTGCGCGGTGCGCTGCCACCCTGATTTCGCGTCATCCGTCGTTACCGGAGCTGCACCGTCCTTCTTGAAGGTAATGACATGCGTCTTACCAAACGAGTTGGCAACTTGAATATCCAGCTTTAAGACAGGAGAAGTTTGCTGTACCGTAATCGTGCTGTCACCGCTAACGAACTGCAAGCCCGTTTTATTCAGCTCAAGCGAAATCAAACTCTGCACTTGCGTTGGATCGGATACCGCGATGGAAAGCTCAGTCTCTGATTCCTTCACCATAACGGAAGCCGGATTGCCTGCAGTAATGCCTCCTATTGAACCTGGGTTCCAGAAATTAGCTGCTGTAATGCCTAGCTGCTTCTCTTTCACAGCATGAACATCGGCTGTATTGCTTAAAATTTCAACATTCGGCGATTGACTGTATGCCTCTGTTGCCGCAGCATCCTTGTGCGGCAGCATGACATAGGCATAGGAAGCATTCGTCGGATTTTGACCGTGTTCGAAAGCCAAGCTTAAATAGTTGCGCGTAATCGGTGTATTCGATTGTCCGCTGTTAATCTCTTGCCAGCTTCCCGTTCTCGCTTCACGCAAGCCATAGATGCTCGAAGATTCCGGGAAATAATAGCCGATGTCTGAATCCGTTACATTACCGGCTAAATGTGCCCACTTCACTTGATTAATCGTTCCTGACCAGCCAAGCTGAGTCGATTGGACAGAACCGTTGACTATAAGCGAATTGTCTCCAGCGTCACTCAGTTTCCGATTATCGATGATGGTTTCAACTGGCGCATTCGCTGCTGAACCTTTCGAAATCCCTGCTCCTAAAGCAACGATTTCATCATCGAACATGAACCACGATTTTTTGCCTTGCAGCGTGCTTCCTGTCACTTTATCCATGGAAAAGTCCATGCCTGCCGCACCATATAGGCCTTCGATGGAGGAACCGCCTACCCAATTTTTAGCGTTCATGTATGAGGTCCACTCGCCAGGGGTCACACCTTTCCCCGACTGATCCGTCGTTGTTCCTGGCAAACGGAATGAATCCACAGTCGGCCAGAAATCATTGCGGTACTGATTAAGATCCTGATCGTATAAGAACGTCATCCCGATTCCCGTGTACCAGCCCTTGAGATTTTCGTTATTTCCTTTTTCAAAAGCAGAAATCCGGTTCGAGAAAAGGCTTAGTCCAAAGCCATAACCATCACGCAAATGAACCACACGATCCATGCCGGCAAATACTTGATTGCGTCGCAATTCTCCTCTGGGCACAATGGTTGAATCGCTCATTAGCTCTTTAATTAAAGCTAGCTCATAAATCGGCAGTCCATCCACATAATTCGCATAGGTCGTGTCGGTCAAAATCCATTCCTTCGCCATCCGCTTAATAGAAAGTGCAACGTCTGCCGGTGCTCCTTCGGCTAGACGAAGTAAAGTCGTAATCGTACTTCTAGCGCTGCCTGATGCTTGTCTGGAAATACCTCGGCCATTCACCATATCCATGTAAAGTCCTTTGTAAATAACGGGTTCGAACGTGTCTGTCACCCATTGATACACATTGTTAACGTTGGGATCCGTTACAGGCCATGGGGAGCCGTTAAGAACGTACGTCATATCAGCAGCCCGACTAAGCCATACAGCACCATAACCTGCCGTGTACGCAATATTCGTATGCTGAACTAACGAACCATCTATGTATACACCGTCTCCATGATTGGCATAAACAAATTCGGGACCAATCGGGTCGCGGCCTTGCGTAATTTTTGCGCTGTTATTGCCGATGATCCCCCGCATTGTAACAACAAGCGCTTTGTCCAGCAGATTGGCGCCGGTTTCAACAACATTGTTGAGCGTACGCTTTTTCGGATCAGGGACAAATCGGTCGATCGCTTTCATATGTTTCGTAATCTGAGAAGGTGTTAACTGTTCATACATCAGCACGAGAATATCATTCATAATTTGCGGAGCGCCGATTTCCCAGTCCCACCAGTTGCCATATTCGGTTTTGGACTCGTTGTAGCGGTTAGCGTTCAGCCAATCGAGCGTGTTTAAAATATCCGTTTTTAGCGCTTCATTATGATATAAGCTAGAGCCCTTGAGCGTATAAGCGAGCGTCATCGTCCTTAATCTCGCGTACGAAGTCGTGACTTGTGCCGAATCCGTCGTGCTCGCAAGGTCATTCCAGACAAGCGTTCGGTCCGCGGATTTGACCAGCGTGTCCCAGAAGCCAGTCCCACTAGCATTCGTTACGCTATCTGCAATTTTTGCTAGATTGGCGGAAATATCTGCATCAGCGGGATCATAATTTGTGCCGCCTGTCAGCTTATTAAACCATTTGGCCCGCATCTGTGCGTAGGCTTGATACAGCTCTGCAGATTCAATGTTAACGAGACATTGCGCTTTGATCGTGCCGTCTGGCGTCGAGACTGTAATCGTAGCGGAGCCCAGTCCCACACCAGTTACCTTTCCGTTGTTATCCACAGCTGCCACACTTGGATTCGTTGAACTCCAAATCACCGTTTTGTCCGCCGCATTCGCCGGAACGAACGTTGGAGCTAGCGCCACCGATGCCCCCTGAGCCATAGAAAATGCACTTTGATCCAGAGTTATTCCCGTAACTCCGTTATATTCCTCCAAACTCATATCATCAAACCATACCTTCCCTTTACCGGTTTCAAGAAACGGTTCGATCACCAGCTTCGTGACATTTGCTGGAATCGTCATGAAAACTTGCTGCATCGTCCAATCCTTTGTACCAAGCAATTTGGCGGATGCAGGGCCGTCACCAACTTTACTGGTGTTATAATACTGTGTTCTAAAATAGGCGCCAGTGCCCGTGACATTATCGGTTTTCACCCACACTTTAAGTCGATAGGATTTACCTGGCGTAACCGTCAACACACTCTGATTGACAGAAACTCTGCTTGTTGCAAAAGCGTCAAACAAAATAGATTTGCTCCCTTCATGAAAGGTGGTTGAATCTAAGGAGACATTCACCGTTTGATTTGGCGCTTTGCCGCTTCCTGTCGGAATCCACAGTCCCCAACCGACCGGAGCAGGACTTGTGACACCATTCCAGTTCGCATCAAGGATCGTTGTTGTTTGTTCGAATCCGCCGTTGCTCATCAGGTTGGCAGTAGCAGCCTCTGCTTTAGGATAAGCGCTTTCATAAAAAGGGACGAAGGATACAAGCAGACTCGAAACCATACTGACCGATAGTATTTTTTTCATTTTTCCCAATACGATCACCTCATCGACATATTTTCATGCAAGAAAAATTCTAGAGAATGGTTTGTACCAACTTTTCTAGCATAAAGACACTTATCCTCCTAAGCAATCTTCAATTCTTGCATTTGGTTATATAAAAAACGCCGATTCCTGATAATAAAAAAAGCCGACACAGCAAAAAAAGCCTATTTCGCTTCAAGGACCGGTACTACAGGACGCTATTTTGGCGAAAATGTGAGGTTTCAGCGAAGTATGGGAACTATAGTGTCTTATTTGAGCTATTTGCGCACGATTTCCAGTAAACCAACGAAATAGCGGACCACAGTTTCTCTTCGCCAGCTCATAGCGTTTTTCGGTGAAATAACGCCCTGTAGTTCCTGTGTGCAGCATAAATTCACATAGCAACTCCAAATACTAGATATTGGTGGATGCTGAGACGAACCCTACTTCGCTCCTGAGACATTTTTCTTTTTGGAATCTCTCGTGCATCATGTTAGAATGTAGTTTTACAGCAAACATAAGCTAATTTCAACTAGGAAGGTTACGGTCATCATGAGCTCTTCAAATCTTTTACGTTCGTTTAATTTTTTGTACTTTGCCCTGCTTGCCATGTTCGTATCATTTCTGCCTGTTTATTTAGATGCCCAAGGGCTCCCTGCGACCAAAATCGGTCTGATCATAGGTACAGGAGGAATTATTACCATCTTCTCACAACCGCTATGGGGCATGATCAGTGACAGGACCAGAACCATTAAGAAGGTCATGCTGCTTCTATTAATGTGTTCAAGCCTTGTAGGGTATTTTTTATATACCTCCAATAGCTTCATTGTGCTGCTTCTGTTTACGATGTTCTTGTACTTTTTCCTAATGCCGCTAGATCCGTTAACGGAAAGCCTGAACTTCCAAACAGCGGAAGCAAATGGTGTTAGTTATGGTTCCATACGGACTTTCGGTGCAATTGGCTATGCCGTTATGTCCTTAGCCGTTGGATACGCGATTCAATATTTAGGCTTGAACAGCTTAGGCTACCTTTTCGGAGGGATCGGCATCATCAGCCTTATCATTTGTTTAGCACTTCCAGATGCACCAGTGACTGGTAAACCAATCACATTAAAAAGCTTGCGTAATTTCCTAGGAAATAAAGAGACAATTTGGTTTATGGTGCTAATCTTTATTGTTGCCGTTCCGCAGCGAATTAATGATACATTTTTAGGCGTATATATACGAAAATTAGGCGGCAGTCCTGACTTGATCGGACAAGCGTGGTTTTTAGCGGCAGGAAGTGAAATCCTTGTTTTCGCGTTAAGTTTCTGGTGGCTGCGTAAAGGGAAAGAACTTGCAATCATCGCCTTCTCTGCTTTCTTTTACTTCATTCGCTTTCTATTGTCCTCATGGATTACGGAACCTCATGCACTTGTTTATTTACAGCTTCTGCAAACCTTCACGTTTCCAATCTTTTATTCCGCGGCGATCCAATATTTATACCGCATTGTGCCTGAGGAGTGGAGAGCGACCGGTCAAACAGTTCTTGCTCTGCTGTTCTTCGGCGTATCTGGCATCGTGGCATCGTACCTAGGCGGATGGTTCTATGAAAGCTTTGGCGGTCAATCGCTTTACTTATGGATTTCCATCATGTCCTTTATCGGACTGCTATTCAGCATAGTACTTAGCACAATCTATGGAAAAGCCAAGATGGCAGCCTAAACATTTTCTGCTAAAATGATAGGAATAGAAAGAACGGGGGCAAGCATCATGGACTACATTATTTTGGATATCGAATTTAACGGCCGAAAATTTGCGAGCGATTTACCTATGGAAGTTATCGAGATTGGGGCTGTACGCCTTAATGACTCGCTTCAGCAGGTCGATGAGTTCTCATCTCTGATCAAGCCGGTTTATTTCTCCAAATTGAACGGTTTTATTAAAAAGAAGACAGGTATTCCGCAAGAGGACATCGATGTCGCCGCTGGCTTTCGCAGTGTCATTACGGATTTCATCGACTGGCTGAATCGGAGTGAAGCTTTTCTACTCGTTACGTGGGGCGGAGAAGATTTGAAACGTATTGTTTTCGATACGAGAATGCATAAATTGGATGATGCGTACTGGATGAATGCCGACTATTTCGATTTATTGAAGGGCTTTATCCGCTACAAAAATGTTACGAATGATGTCAGTGTCGAGGCCGCGCTGCTTGATTTGCAAATTGAAGCGGAAGGCTCCGCTCACAGAGCGCTGGATGATGCGCGGATGACGTCACTCGTGTTCAAAGCGATCTTTCAAGATCTTGATTTTGAACGGACGCAGCAATATGTAGATGTCTACAGCAATGCAAAGGAAAGACGACTTCTGAAGACTGCCATCCGTTCCATTACAGCCCAGAAGATCGTGCCTACTTGGGAGCTCGTTGTAGAACAGTATTTTAAGGACAAAATGGCACTTACCGATCCTAGAAAAATTACGGAGCTGCAAGCTCTGTTTGAAGCGGAAATGGTGAAGGGGCCGCAAGTTGTGAAAAAGGCTCCTGTGCAGTAACTTGTGGGGGCAGCAGGCCCGTTCAGCATGCCTTAGCGATGAAAAACATCGCTACAGCGGCGGGACCCACGGTATCGGGGGACTCCCTCGGTAGTTAACGATGTTTTTCATCGTTACAGCGCGCAATTGGCCCGTTCAGCATGCCTTAGCGATGAAAAACATCGCTACAGCGGCGGGACCCACGGTATCGGGGGACTCCCTCGGTAGTTAACGATGTTTTTCATCGTTACAGCGCGCAA